>NZ_VWWL01000010.1 GCF_011752995.1 Burkholderia sp. Ax-1724 | reverse complement strand
AGCACGACACAGCCAAAGAAGGAGAGAAAGAAGACCCAAATACCCACTGAATAACACGAAAAGCTGGTCCAACGGGTGGGTCAGAATTCAATGCAAATCGTGGGTCAGGATTCCGTGCAAATCAACAAGTATATTTCTATCCCCTAGCTCGACGTCCACCGTCGTCACAATCCGGTATTGTGCAGAAAACTTTTTGCTCAAACGACGCCTAGTTTCATCCGTCAGTGCGATCGTTGGCACGAGAATTAGCACGTTTCTCGGCTTGCGGATGGCAATGTAGGCGTCGATGATCAAGCTCTTGCCAAAGCTCGTCGGCGCGCTGACCGCAAGATTCGTCCCGTCAAGAAGGTGTTTAAGCACTAAAGACTGTTCGCTATGGAGCGTGACCGACGCTTCCTGACCGATGTCAACCCTGAAAGATTGATAAACAAAGCGATCCTGCCAACTCGACGTATTCGGATCTAGATATGGGAAAAGCCCCGATTCCCTAATCAAATGATTAACTAGTGGAGAATACGGGACGTTTTCCCGGTCGTGTTGATCGAGCAAGCAAATAAGTCGATTCCTCGCCTCGGCTTCGTTTCCGGCCTGCAGTAAATCATTTACGACTGCACATTCCTCGAAGATTTCCATATATCATTTAACCTTTATAGAATGCCACTTCCTTCGAGAACTGCTCGATTAGTTTTGCTCTATCTGGCACCGGGAAAAGGATGATGTGAAAGCTGACTTCTGAATATTTTGTGACCTTCCCGCATAGCGCATCAATTTGTTTTTTAAAATAAGCGGTCGCGCGATCGACGTGATACTGCCGAATCGCGTTCCGGTAGGTCTCGTCCATTTCCTTGGTGGAAGCAGTTATCGTGCACTCGTGCAAAAGAAGGATGGGGACGTGAATCTTTGCCTTGATATGATCGATCGAGTTCTTTGTAGATAGCGCGTTTTTAATCTTCGCTGCCAACTCCCGGTTTTCAACCAACTTATCAATGTCCGACGTATTCGTAATGATGCTGTTTTCTTTTTTCAACTTGTCGGTTTTCAGCGAATTACCGACTGATTCGATGACTGCGGGAAGTCTGGCGTCCTCGATGCTGTTGTAAAACTTTGCTTCCCCGAACCAAAGCGAAAAATCGTCATCTCCTTCCAAAACGATGTGGACACTATCAGCCCCTTTCGCGTTATCCTGTACATTCTGCTTGTAGAAAATCTTTGGAACAACGGGCAACGCTCCGTAGTGGTGGTGCATGATTCCGTAGAGAACGATTTCAGCGAGTTCGCTGCCCTGTCCTATGTCTCCAACCTTGTCGGTGAGACGAAGATTCTTGGCCGACTCTCTCAACGTGGACCTGCTCTGTCCAATTAGCTTTTCACGCTCATGAGCTGACAGTGCGGTAAGAGCAATATTGTCCCAGATGAAATTTTCGAATTTCTCATATCGCCAAATCTCATCTTCAAAGTCGTTTACCATACTTAGAACGCGCTTTTTCTCGACTGGAGCAAGCGCTGTATCCGACAAAATCTTCAGGTAAAAATCATCTACGAGTATTTCGAAATCCATCGAGACGGCCCCGTCGTAGGTTCAATCGAGTCTTTGAGTCACACACCTGATATAGGAAAAATCTTCCTTGCTTCCGTCAGTCCGGACAGCGCAAAAACACTGAGTTCCATAATCTCCTGGCATCACTTCGAAGTAGGAGATACCAGAGCCAACCTTCGTCGCGTACGCGGGGTGGCGTCGAAACAGACCTTCAAGGTGTGCCGAGTCCTCGGGCGAGACCCGCTCTCCCGGAATATACCGGTTTAGCATTTCCTTGAAGAAACCCTTTGCTTGACTTTGATTGTCGAAACTTATCGAATCGAGAACGACCCTCTTCCCTCGTCCCATTCCATACCTCTCTCAGTTCATACGCTTATGTATTTAGCGATACCGACTGTCTACAAACCAATTTCCGAACATCAAACGCCCGCGGTTCCGAGCGATGTCAGTCTGTCTCGCGTGAAGTAGCAGCGGTGACAGTCGTCTTCAGTAATAGCGCTCGTAGTCCGCCTCTATCCCCGATAGCTTCGCAAGTTCCATTAGGATTGATAGCCCTGACTCAAGCAGCAACTCGGTGCGCTCTTGATTATCCCAGTCTTCGCTGCCATGCTTTCCGCCGTGAAACAAGTTGTTTCGCACCACCTTTAAGAGACGAATGATCTTGGCGAGATCAGACGGGCTCCGCGAAGTCTCGACAACCGCCCATCGCAGTTCGCCGTGTTCGCTAACTACTTGACGGCTCGGCGCCAACTGCAGCAGTGACTCCGCCGCATTGGACAGTGTGTACTCAGCGCGCCATCTTCGCTCAAATGCATCCCATCCGGGTTCTGCGTTCGCTCCAGCCTGATGCGACTTAAGATAACCGTTTTCCTTGAGCGCAAACTCGAACCGGGAGAACCAGTAGAAGAATTCGAAGGCGATGCTAGATAGATGGGATGGAATGCTATCTCGACGCATGTTCAATTCCTTGTCAAGGTGCACCGAGGCCATACTTCCATTCTCGCTGCTTAAATGCAGCCTCTCCTCCTTCGAGAATTGCGCAAATCTTGTTGCGAATATGTGCCTCCTCAATCGCACCGGTTTCGTACCGAAGGGTTTCTGCCTCGTTATCAGCAATGACAACCTGGTCGGCATCGGCATTAACGACTAGGTTCGCGTTATGTGTAGCGATGATGACCTGTCGATACTTCTTGATTTTTCTGAAAATTGGAACGAGTTTCTGAACGACGAATTCGTTATCCAGATCATCCTCTGGCTGGTCGAACACGAACGGGCTGCCGAATGGGTCGGTCGCGAGCTTCATGCAAAGAAAAAACGTTCCGCGCTGCCCTACTGAGAGCCTCTCAGGCGGCTTGCCCCGATAAGTCAGCCCCGCCCGTACGGTCAAATATTTCCTTTGTTGCGATGGCTTGAATAGATACTCTAGGAAATTGAGTGCATCACCCGGTCCGACGAACTCGGATTCGCGTACAAATCTATCAATGGCACACTTTCCGTCGTCATCGGACATAATCATTGCCTCGCCGGATAGTAAAGACCTAAACGTTTCGACCGAATCCACCCCGAACCTAGCAGCCAGCTTTTCACGGCGAGTAAATCCAGCAGCGGCTCTGAACTTGCGCATGTTCAGATAGGGCTCCATTCCGTCGTAAAACGCATCCTTATCAAAATGAACGCAGCCGCTGATTTCGACACCTTCCAGCAGCTCATTAACCAAGGCGACCTGGTCTGATTTCCATCCTTCCTGGCCTTGCTTGAGACTCTCGAACGCCACTCCTATCGCTATGGCCTCCGCTCGAATATCTTGGAGATGTGTGTCTACGAGCGCTGTCCGAAGCTCGTTGAGAGTGTGAGCACGCGCTTTTTTTTCCTTATATCGCTCAATTCGATCATTGGCATGAGCCACTTCGCGCTGGTAACCCTCTACCTTGTCAAGAAGGCCCTTGGGATCTTGCTCGACGCCTTGCTCTCGCAATGTTTGCAACACCTCGGCTGATCTTTCGTCGAGCTGTTTCGAATATGAGTTCAGCTCGTCCGTTGAATGATTTATGGCGGCGATCTGAGGTTGCAGGTCAACCGCAGGTATTTGCTGTCCGCGAGGCAGCAAAAGCACATTGAATCCTTTGATCTCGTCGGCCAGCTCCTTTGCAACGGTATTAACTCTGGTGGCGAAAGCCGTCAGCTTGTTTTTTAGAATTACAGCTTCGCTTGCCGTCTTCCGATTCCCGTTGTATTCGCTGACCAGAAGCTTGTTTTTTTCGTTGGTCAGTGTCGCAACACGAGCCGCATTGACGCGCTTGACTTCCTCATTGTACTGTGGATTATTGATTTGGTTGCCTTGCTCGTCCTGCTCGAGGAGCCATTCAAATATCTCTTCTTTCTCGCGAAGCAAGCTGGACATCTCTTCTTCGACATCGATCAATGGGTCTACGGCTTTTATCGGCAAGAGCGCCTTTATCTCTTGACTTAATCGCGTTGGGTTCAGTGAGATAGCCTGAAGCTCGGTCTGTCGAACGTGGAGGTAGTCCGGCCCAATCGGCTCATCATGTGTCAGGGCGATAGACTCGGCACCATGTTGCTTGGTGAATTCGATCGTAAAGACCGGCGGTCGATAGCACATCGATACGGTGGTGGTTACACGTGAAGGCTGCGTCAGCGCAAGGATTGAGTCGAGCAGAATGCTCTTCCCAGAACCTCGACCACCAATGACCGCGACGAAGTCACGATTCAGCGCGATAGACGCATGATGAAAATTGAGCGGCTGATCGTCCGAAAGGGGCCCTCCGATGTGCAAAGCACTGAAATAAGGCTTAGGATATTCAAGTTCCGGATTATTTCTAGCCAGTGAGATACGTTCGAGCGGCTCGTACACGAGTTGTCGTAGACCATCGAACGTGGGCTTTGCCTTGACCCAACTGTACGCACGACCTATTTCGTTGACGCTATGCGCATCGCTACCGAGTAGGACAGGTTTCGCCACTGCGCCGACATATCTTGAAGGATTAGCGAAAAATTCGCGGTCACCTTGTCCGCCGAACATGAGCGAGCATGCCTTGTCGAATTCCACCGCCAAACTCGCGCCGCGACCTTCATTCCTTTGAGGACGAAACGATCCGTAACCTGTCGGACATCCAATGAGCAGGCAGTCATCAGGATCAAAATTCTCGTGAATCCAATCGCGAAGCGCTCGAAATTCGACGGTTATGTTTTTGAGTTCCTGCTTTGCCACATCAATCTCGGCACGATTGCAATAGATTTGACGGACTCCACCAGGGTCGGACGTGTTGATGAGCTTTAGCCGCGACAGGCGGTGGTTTATCTCCTTACTGGAGATACGTGGATCGAAAAGTACGTGTGCATTGATAGCCTCTCCGTCCTTATTGGGCTGCGTCAGACGAAACTCGAGGTTTCCGACGACAACTGTAGTGAGCCCTGATTCCCTGAGTGCGGATTGCGTCCGCTCGACCTCATCGTCGGCAAACAGAAAGTAATTTGTAACACCAATGAGATTGAACCGCACATCTGCTAATGCGTTCACGAAACCCGGCCAGTCGCCGTTGTATCCATTCGCGAGATGCGTGTCCGGTGAATGGATGTGCAGGTCCCACTTTCCCCAATTCGAGCCACGATCGCTTAACGCCACTTCGCCCTCTCATCTTGTGATTTTTTTCCGATGCACAAATGATCGGCAGAATTGACCTACATTGCAATGGCTTTGTCGGACCAAGCGTACTTCAGGTGCCGGTCTATACGAGGACACCGCTCAAGGACGCCCGGGCCCTTTTTCCCCTCGCGGATCCGCGAAACCCGGCGATTTCGGCCAAGGCTTTCTATGCGCGTACCCATCCGTCGATGCTCCGTGGCTAGCACCCGACCGACGGCGCTACCGAAGCACCGGCCTCCCGGTCCAGTCATCGGCTCTTCGATTTTCAGTTTACGTTATGGCTTTCCAACCGTTCCGGTGCACGCCGCCACGAATGTTTCGAAGCTGCGTCCGTTGGTGGTCCTTGCCCTTCACATAACGAAATTCAACATTGAGTGCCACAACGGACATCGCTGCCGCCCGCATAACCGACGCTTCTGTCATTCCCCGTGTGCACAACTTGGCTGCCCACACCACAAGGGCGTGGACAGCCGCCCTGCGGGCGGTACCCAAGTTGCGCACACTGGCGGACTGACGCGCCGGCCCAGCCGGCTTGCCTTGGTAAGGAGATAACAAGAACTTGAAGCGGGCCCATCGACCTACCAGGTACAACTTGGTCTATTTTTTCCTTGCAAACCTAAGCGATGAACCCGTGCCCGTGCGGCTGGCGCGGCGATCCCGGCGGGCGCTGCCGTTGCACGCCGGAAATCGCGACGCGTTATCTGCGCAAGCTCTCGGGGCCGCTGCTCGACCGGATCGACATCCAGCTCGAAGTGCCGGCGCTCACACCCGCCGAACTCGGAGCCCGCGCGGCCACCACGGGTGAAGCGAGCGCAGTTATCGCGCAACGGGTCAGCGCCGCGCGCGAGCGGCAATTGATCCGCCAGAGCAAAACCAACCGTGAACTGGATGGCCGGGAAGTGGATGAGGTCTGCCGCCCGGACCCGGCCGGCGAAGCGCTCCTGCGCGAAGCGGGCGAGCGATTCGGCTGGTCGGCGCGTGCTTACTACCGCGTGCTGAAGGTCGCGCGGACCATCGCCGACCTCGCCGGCGCGGCGATGCCGAGCGCCGCGCAAATCGCCGAAGCGATCCAGTATCGCAGGGCTTTGGGCTCACTATGAGGAGAAAAATCTACTGTCAAGACTTGACTTATGCACATCTTCGCGCTTTTGACAAATTTTGAAACAATTCCGAAGCCCGCCCAAGCATAAACCAATAAACCTTTGATTTAATTGATTTTTATAAAACCCACCACATCAGTGAATTCTGACGAAATCCCCGCCGGACGGGCTTTTGCGGCAAATCAGGCCGACTTCTCAACAGAGTTATCCACAGGAACGGGGCTTATCGCCAAAACTTCAACGTAAACCGGGAATTAGCGCACAAAGCTGCGAAGGAACTTTCACTGTGCGCGGCGCTCTGCTTGCGCCGCATCGGCCTGAACGCCCCGTGCTCAATAAAGCTGGAACGACGAAAAAAACTGGTCGACCTGGTCCTGCGGCAGCGGTTGGTCGGCGATGATCGCCGCCTGATAGACGTGCCGGCCGTGTGCGACGAGCCGCGCGTAGACAATGCGGGTCTCGTGCTGTGCGCCGGCCTCGCCGCTCACCTTCATCTCGAGGCCAAGGGTATGGCCGCCCGCGGCGAGCGGAATTTGCACCGCGTGCGCATCGGGTGCCGCGCCGACGTTGCGGGCCAAACCCGCGCGCAGGAAATCGAGCGCGGCGCGCTGGGTGGCGTCGCTATCGTCGGGCAGCATCACCGTGCCGACCGCGAAAACCGCGTTGCCGGCTTCGGCCGTCTGCATCGCCATCTGCACCGGCGCGCCGTGGATCTGTACCGCGCGCTGGTCCTTGCCCGGTTTGGCCGGAAAGTCGACGGTGTAGCCGTCGTCGTTGTTCATGACAGTGCGCCAGTCGAATGTCGGCGAGCAGGCGCTCAACGCGACGCCGAGTGCAAGCGCGGCCGCCGCCGTGCCGAGCACGGTTCGGGTTCGGGGGTACGGCAGGCGCGGGAGAATTCGGTCGGAGCCGAGCAGCATACTGTGCTCCCTCAAGCGCTGCGGCAGAGGCAGACAAAGCGGCAACCAGACTGGAAAGCGAGCCGGAAAGCGGCCCAACGGGGCAAGACGACACAACACACGCACAAGCAACCAGCGGCAACAAAAGGCAGTTCTGGACATGGAAACGGAAGATCGAGCTGACAGGAACGTAAAGCCCTATTATCCGCTGATCCACGGCGGGTTTCGCTCCCGCTGGCGTGCCGCGCGGACGCAACGGCACCAATGGAGCTACAATAGCCGGGCTATTCAGCACCGGCCCGACGTGCCACCCTGCCCCATTGTTCCGCGCGCCCCGCGCGACTCACGAGGTTCCGTTCATGAGCTCCAATTCATCAACCGCCGCCCGGCGCACGAACCCGCTTCGCTACATCATTGCGGCAATCGTGGTCGTCGCGCTCGCCGTCGCCGGTTACTTCGCGTTTGCGGGCCAGCAACGCGTGCCCGACGCGACCTTCACGCTGCTGTCGGGCAAGAAGCTCACGACCGCCGATCTCAAAGGCAAGGTCTATCTGGTCAATTTCTGGGCGACGAACTGCGACACCTGCATGAAGGAAATGCCGCAGATGGTCCAGACCTATAACCGCTTCAAGGGCCAGGGGCTCGAATTCGTCGCGGTGGCCATGAACTACGACGCACCGATGTACGTGACCAACTACACGGCAACGCGTCAGCTGCCGTTCAAGGTCGCGATGGACGACGGCTCGGCCGCCAAGCAGTTCGGCAACGTCCAGCTCACGCCGACCACGTTCGTCATCGACAAGGACGGCAAGATTCTGAAGCGCTATGTCGGCGAACCGCAGTTCGCGGAACTCGACCAGTTGCTCGAAAAGGCGCTCAAGACCTGACGCCTGCCGCAGCGGCGCCGGGCAGGCCACCAAGCCAGGCCCGGCCCGGGTTAAAAAGAGCCGCATCAAGGAACCGCATCAACCCCGCCTCGAACGAAACGCCGGCCGCCTGACGCGGCCGGCGTTTTGCTTTTAGCCCTCTCAGCGCTCCCCTTCCCCTTTGGCCGCGAGGCCATACCGCTTGATCTTCTCGTAGAGCGTCGCCTTGCCGAGTTGCAGCCGGTCGGCCGCCACGGCGACCACGCCGCCCGCCTGCTCCAGCGCCTCGGCGATCATCGCCCGCTCGAACTGCTCGACCCGCTCCTTGAGCGGTTGCGCGGCCGCGTCCTCGTCGGCGAAGGACAGCGCGGGTTCGTCGGCGATGCCGAGCACGAAGCGGTCGGCGGCATTGCGCAACTCGCGCACGTTGCCGGGCCAGTCGCGCTGCATCAGGCTCGCGCGCTGGCGATCGGTGAGAATCGGCGCCGGCCGTTGATAGCGCACGGCCGCATCGAGCACGAAGTGTTCGAACAGCGGCACGATGTCCTCGCGGCGCTCGCCAAGCGGCGGCAGCGCGATCGTCACCACGTTGAGCCGGTAGAGCAGATCGCGCCGGAACGAACCGTCCGCGACATGCTCGGCCATGTCGCCCTTCGCGGCCGCCACCACGCGGCAATTGACGCGAATCGGCTGATTCGAGCCGAGCCGCTCCAGCACGCCGTCCTGCAGCACGCGCAGCAGCTTGACCTGCAACGCGAGCGGCATGCTCTCGATTTCGTCGAGAAACAGCGTGCCGCCCGACGCATGTTCGAGCTTGCCGATCCGCCGTTTCGCCGCGCCCGTGAACGCGCCCGGCTCGTAGCCGAACATCTCCGATTCGAACATCGGCTCGGGCAGCGCGCCGCAATTCACCGCGATAAACGGCTTGTCACGCCGCGGCGACAGCTCGTGCAGGCTACGCGCAATCAGTTCCTTGCCCGCGCCGGTATCGCCGTTGATGAGCACCGACGCATCGGTCGGCGCAACGTTGGCGATCAGCCGCCGCACCTGCTCGATCGCGGGACTGCGGCCGATGATGCGCGGCGCCACCGTGTTCTGCTCCGCCAGCTCACGGCGCAGCGCGAGGTTTTCGAGCACGAGCTTGCGGCGCTCCAGCGCACGCCGCACGGTCTCGATCAGCCGCTCGGACGCGAACGGTTTTTCGATGAAGTCGTAGGCGCCGTCGCGCATCGCCTGCACGGCCATCGAGATATCGCCGTGACCGGTGACGAGAATCACCGGCACGTCAGGGGCGCGCTCGTGGCACTGCGCGAGCAGATCGAGTCCGCTCGCGCCGGGCAGCCGGATATCGCTGACGATCACGCCGGAAAAGTCCGCGCTGATCAGCTTCGCCGCCGCCTCGACCGACGCGTGGCCGATCACGTCGAAGCCCGCCAGTTGCAGGCTCTGCACGCTCGCGCGGCGCACCAGTTCATCGTCTTCGATATATAGCACCTGCAGGCCGTCGTTCATGGCGTGTTCCGTGTGAGGCTTCGTGTGATGTCAGGAGCCCGCGCCCGGCGAGTCGTGCCCGGCGTTCGTCGGCACGCGTGCGCGGCGCAGCGTCAGCACGAATGATGCACCGCCGTGCGGCGCGTTGCGCGCGACGAGCGAACCGCCGCAGTCGCGCGCGATCGACGATGAAATCGCGAGGCCGAGGCCGAGCCCCTGGCCCATTTCCTTGGTCGTGAAGAACGGCTCGAAGAGGCGCGGCAGCACGTCGTCGGCAATGCCGGGGCCGTTGTCGACAACCACGATCGACAGATTCGCGTCGCTCGCTTCGACCTCGACCGCGATGCGCGGCGCGCTCATGCCGGCGGTCGCGTCGAGCGCGTTGCCGAGCAGGTTGATGAGCACCTGTTCGAGCCGCAGATCATCGCAATGCGCGACCAGTTCGGGATGATCGTCCGTAAGACTCAGCGGTGCGCGCCAACCGGCAAGCGCATCGGCGCCGGCATCGGCACTTGCATCCGCATCGATCAGCACGAACCCGAGTTCGACGCCCTGCAAGCGCTTTTGCAGCAGTGCGACGACGTTGCGCAAGGCCCGCACGACCGGCGCGCGTGCGCTGCGCGGCCGCGCGCGGCCCACGAACAGCTTCAACTGGTTCGTGATCTTGCCCATTCGCTCGGTCAGCGCCGCGATCGCTTCGAGATTCTCGCGCGCCGACGCCTGATCGCCGCGTTCGAGCAGCACGCGCGTGTTGTCCGAGAAACTGCGCAGCGCGGCAAGCGGCTGATTCAGTTCATGCGTGATGCCGGCCGCCATCTGGCCGAGCGCCGCGAGCTTGCTCGCCTGGATCAGCTCGTCGTGGGCGGCGCGCAATTCCTGTTCGGCGCGCGTGCGCTCGGCCACTTCCTTCTGCAACTGCTCGTTCGCCTCGGACAGATCGGCGGTGCGCTCGGCAACGCGCTGGTTCAGCTCCGCATACGCCTTCTGCAGCAGCGCGCGGCTGCGCATCACTTCGCGCACGCGCGCGCGACGCATGCGCCAGTAGAACGCGAGCAGCACGAGCGAGATATAGCCGAAGCCCGTGACGATGGTTGCCTTGCGCGCGTCGGCGTCGACCGGATCGACGGGCGACAACGTAATCAGATGCCAGTCGGGTTCGCCCATGCCGCGCCGCGACGCGAGATAGCGCGGCGCGAGACGCCCGCCGCCGATGCGCACGATCTGCGCATTGCCTTCGAGCGTGCGCTCGATCGTGACCGGCAGCGGCGCGATCGGCTGCTGTGCGTATTGCCGCGCCTGGTAGATCGAATCAGCGACCTGTCCAGGCAGCGGACGGATCGTGTGGTATTTCCAGGCCGGCACCGAGGAGAGAAAGATCACGCCATGATCGTCGGTCACGAGCAGCGGCTCGGATGCATCGACGCCCTGGAACCATTCGAGATCGAGCTTGACGACCGCCACACCGACGATCTTGCCGTCGCGCCGCACCGGCTGCGAAATGTAATAGCCCGGCGCCTGCGAAATCGTGCCGATGCCGAAGAAGCGGCCCACGCCGCCGTTGACCGCATCGACGAAATACGGCCGGAACTGGTAGCCCGCGCCGACGAAGCTGCCTGGCCCGCGCCAGTTGCTGGCGGCGACGCAATAGCCGTCGAGCGAGATGATGTAGGTGACCGTCGCGCGCGCGTGGCGGTTCAGGTCTTCGAGATAGAGATTGGCGCGCTTGACGTTGGCCGGGCTCGGATCGACAAGCACATCCTGCACGATCGGATGCTCGGCGAGCAGATAAGGCAGCGATTCGTAGCGTTCGAGCGTGCTTTTGAGCGCGCTCGCGGTGCGCTCGGCGCGCACCGCTGCGTTGCTCCGCAGCGTGTCGACGCCGCTGCGCCACGCGATACCGTAGGTGAGCCCGCATGCCGCCACGAGCCCGGCCAGCAGCGCGAAGAAGATCAGCAGGCGGCGCGTCACGTTGGCAAGGTCCGATCGATAGGGATCGGACATTGTGGCATAAGGCGGCACGGGCTCGCGGCCGGACTGGCCGCGGGTTTCGCCTGGCGCTTTGCCGCGCGCTTTGCTGTGAGTTGCGCTGCAAGTTGCGCCGCGAATTTCGCCGCACACCGGGCTGCGGGTTTCGCCCGCCGGATGCCCCGCATGCTCCGGATGTGCCGAAGAAGACGCGCGAGCAGGCTCTTCGGAAGAATGCGCGGACGCCGGTTTCATACGCAGGCGTCCGCGCTCATGACGACAGAAACAGCGAAGCCCTAAGCGCCGCTCAGACGCCGGCCGGCTCTTTGACCGCCACGTCGCCGCGCAGCACCGCGCTGAGCCGGCTGCGGTCGAGCTCCTTCTCCCAGGCCGACACGACGACCGTCGCGACACCGTTGCCGACGATGTTGGTCAGCGCGCGGCATTCGCTCATGAAGCGGTCGATGCCGAGAATCAGCACCATGCCCGAGAGCGGGATCGTCGGCACGACGGCGAGCGTCGCCGCGAGCGTGATGAAGCCCGCGCCGGTCACGCCGCTCGCGCCCTTCGAGGTCAGCATCGTCACCGCGAGCAGCGTGAGCTGCTGCGTCCACGTGAGATCGGTGTTGGTCGCCTGGGCGATGAACAGCACCGCCATCGTCATGTAGATATTGGTGCCGTCGAGGTTGAACGAGTAGCCGGTCGGCACCACGAGGCCCACCACCGAGCGCGAGCAGCCGAGATTTTCGAGCTTCTGCATCAGTTGCGGCAGCGCGGCTTCGGACGAGCTCGTGCCGAGCACGATCAGCATCTCTTCCTTGATGTACGCGACGAAGCGCAGGATGTTGAAGCCCACGAGGCGCGCGATGATGCCGAGCACGACCACCACGAACACGATCGAGGTCAGATAGAAGGTGCCGATCAGCTTGAGCATCGGCAGCAGCGAGCCGATGCCGTATTTGCCGATCGTGAAGGCCATCGCGCCGAACGCGCCGATCGGCGCGAGCTTCGTGATGATGCGCACGATGCCGAACAGGATGTGCGAGAGGCTGTCGATGAAGTTCGTCACGACCTTGCCCTTCTCGCCGGCCGTCGCGAGCACCGCGCCGAACAGCAGCGCGACCAGCAGGATCTGCAGGATTTCACCCTGCGCGAACGCCGACGAGATCGTGTCCGGAATGATGTGCATCAGGAAGTCGACGCTCGACTGGCCGTGCGCCTTAGCCGCGTACGACGCGACCGCGCGGCTGTCGAGCGAGGCCGGATCGACGTTGAAGCCGGCGCCCGGACGCAGCAGGTGCGTGGCCGCGAGGCCGAGCACGAGCGCGAAGGTCGAGACGATCTCGAAGTACAGCAGCGCCTTCCCGCCGACGCGCCCGACCTTCTTCATGTCTTCCATGCCGGCGATGCCCGTCACCACCGTGCAGAAGATGATCGGCCCGATCACCATCTTGATGAGCTTGATGAAGCCGTCGCCGAGCGGCTTCATGTCGACGGCGAGGTTCGGGTAGAAATGCCCCAGTACGATGCCGATGATGATCGCCACGATCACCTGGACGTACAGCACTTTATGGATAGGTTTCTTCACGATGATTCCTGCGAGGGGGATGAGCTCATGACCTGCGGCACGCCGCGCGCGAACGGATCGTCGTCGCGCGAGTACGGCATCAGGGCGCGATAAGACGACGAATACAGAAATACCGGGAAGGGAAATCGGACATCGTTGTCTCCTTGCTTTAGTTGTCGGGCCGTTGCGGCCGCGCGTTCTGAATTGCAAGGTCGATGCCAGATCGATGCAGGGCTGGAAGCCTTGATTTCTATGGGTTTTCTGGCGATACCGGCCGCGCGCCGTCCGGGATTCCGGAAATCCGGACGAAGGCCGTCGGGGAATCCGGAATCGGGCGCGGGCGGGATTGCGGGGAAACCCGCAGGGGTTTCCGCCTAGGCCAGCATGTCATGCGCGAGCAGATCGATGCGGTCCGTGCAGATCATGTCGACGCCCCATTGCGCGAGCCGTTGCGCGCGCGCCGGGTCGTTCACCGTGTAAGCGAGTACGCGCAGTCCGGCCGCGCGGACCTGGGCGACGAGCGGCTCGCTCAGATAGCGGTGGCTCGCGTGCAGCGACACGCAGTCGAGTTCGCGCACGATGCGCAGCCAGTCCGCCGGCAGTTCCTCGAACAGCATGCCGCGCGGCAGCGAGGGAGCGGCATCGCGCGCGGCGGCGAGCGCGTCGAACGAAAACGACGACAGCAGCGGCGGCGTCGGTCCGTGCCACAAGCTCAGCGCGCCGCGAGCGACCAGCGTGCCGGTGATCGCCTCGCGGCCCGGACACGGCTTGATCTCGATGTTGGCGGCGATGCCGTCGCGCGCGCAGCGTTCGGCCGCTTCGGCGAGCGTCGGCAAACGCGTGCCGGCGAATTGCGCGCCGCGCCACGCACCGGCATCGAGCGCGGCGAGTTGTTGCCACGCGTGCGCGGCAGCCGGACCGTGACCGCTGGTCGTGCGATCGAGCGTGTCGTCGTGCAGCAGGAAAAGCTGATTGTCGGCGGAGAGCTTCGCGTCGAATTCGACCATGCGATAGCCGTAGCGCACGCATGCGTCGAAGCCGGCCAGCGTGTTTTCGGGCGCCAGCGTGCCGCCGCAGCGATGCGCAACCAGCCGCGGATAAGGCCATTGTGCGGATGTCCCGCGATCGATCCCGTTTGCCACGTCTCGTTACCCTTCCAGATAGAGCGGTTCAGTGTGCGGCCGACGCTTGCCTGCTGCGTGTGTTTGCCGCGTGTCCACCGCGTGGTTTCGCTGGCCGCAAGCGCAAGTCCCACGCGTAGTATCGCGTATGAAGAAACACCGCGGTAGGCCGCGCGGGTCACACGACGAGCGGCCCAAGCGCTGCGGACCGGCACAAAAAGAAAAGCCCGCTCAAGGCGGGCTTTTCCACGATTGCGACCGCTGCCGCGAATCTCAGACCACACCGGCTCCATGCGCCTGCACGTCGGCGTGATAGCTCGAACGAACCATCGCGCCCACGGCCGCATGCGTGAAGCCCATCTTGTACGCCTCTTCCTCGTACATTTTGAAGGTGTCCGGATGCACGTACGCGCGCACCGGCAGATGGTGCTCCGACGGCTGCAGATACTGGCCGATCGTCAGCATGTCGACGTCGTGTTCGCGCAGATCGCGCATGACCTGCAGGATTTCCTCTTCGGTTTCGCCGAGGCCGACCATCAGGCCGGACTTGGTCGCGACGTGCGGATGCAGCGCCTTGAAGTCCTTCAGCAGCTTCAGCGAATGCGCGTAGTCCGAACCGGGGCGCGCCTCCTTGTACAGACGCGGCACCGTTTCGAGGTTGTGGTTCATCACGTCGGGCGGCGCGGCGTTCAGGATGCCGAGCGCGCGGTCGAGCCGGCCGCGGAAGTCCGGCGTCAGGATTTCGATGCGCGTGTCCGGCGACTGCTCGCGCGTCTGACGAATACATTCGACGAAGTGCGCCGCGCCGCCGTCGCGCAGATCGTCACGGTCGACGCTCGTAATCACGACGTACTTCAGCTTCAGCGCGGCGATGGTGCGCGCGAGGTTGGCCGGTTCGTCGGCATCGAGCGGATCGGGACGGCCGTGGCCGACGTCGCAGAACGGGCAGCGGCGCGTGCACTTGTCGCCCATGATCATGAAGGTCGCGGTGCCCTTGCCGAAGCATTCGCCGATGTTCGGGCAGCTCGCCTCTTCGCACACCGTGTGCAGGTTGTGTTCGCGCAGGATCTGCTTGATTTCGTAGAAGCGCGAATTGCCCGTGGCCGCCTTGACGCGAATCCAGTCCGGCTTCTTGAGCTTTTCGATCGGGACGACCTTGATCGGAATGCGCGCGGTTTTGGCTTGCGCTTTCTGCTTCGCAGTAGCGTCGTAAGCGGCGGGGGAAGCCAGCGCGCCTTCGGGCACGGGGGTGGCTGCTGCGGGATTCGCGGTTACGTCAGTCATTCGTTCGATCCAGTCAGGCGGTGAGCGCACCGGCCTGCGGTTGGGCGACGGCCGCGGGATTGCCGTCGAGGTTTGCGGTGAGGCGTGCTGCAAGGGTACGGGCCACGTCGTCCCAGCCGGCGGCAACGCCGAGCGTTGCCATGTCGACGGTTTCGAGCCCCGCGTAGCCGCATGGATTGATCGCGAGAAACGGCCGCAGGTCCATGTTCACGTTCAGGCTCACGCCGTGATAGCTGCAGCCGTTGCGGATTTTCAGGCCCAGCGCCGCGATCTTGGCACCGGCATGCGACCCGGCATCGGGTCCGGGCGCCACGTAGATGCCGGGGGCGCCCGCCTTGCGTTCTCCGGCGAGATTATACGCCGCCAGGGTGTCGATCACGGCCTGCTCGATCCGCGTGACCATCTCGCGCACCATCAGCTTGCGCCGGCGCAGGTCGAGCAGCAGATAGGCGACCACCTGCCCCGGCCCGTGGTACGTGATCTGCCCGCCCCGGTCGACCTTGACGAGCGGGATGGCGCTGTCGGCGGCGAGCAGGTGGGCCGGATCGCCGGCCTGGCCGAGCGTGAAGACGGGCGGATGTTCGACGAGCCAGATTTCGTCGGGGGTGTCGGCGGTGCGAGCATCAGTGAATGCGCGCATCGCGTCGAAACTGGCTTCGTAGGATTCGCGGCCGAGCCAGCGCAGCGTGGGCAACGCAGGCGCCGTAGCGGCGGGCAAGGGAGACGGAGAAACCGGGGTGGCGCACATGATCGTGGCAGTTTACCGAAATCTCGGAAACCGCGCCCGACGGGGAAAGGCCGAGCGGCCTGCCCGTCGCACCGTCCTCAAACCGTGCGCCAGCCGCCCCGCATCCGCATGACCAGCCGTTCGCCGACGCGCGCGAGCCCGTTCAGCGCGCGCTCGTCGCAACGCGTCGGCACCGAGAACGTGACCTTCGCGTGCTGGACCCCTTCTGCGCCGAGCCAGAGCCGCTCGCCGCGCCGCAGATGCAGCGTCTGGCCGGGCTGCAGCCAGTAGTCCAGCGTGTCGTCGCTGCGCGTGATCCAGACCGCGCCGCCGCGCACCGTCAGCTTCGTGCTGCGCGCCACCCGCAACGGCAAGGTTTCGCCCGTGCGGACTTCGTATGCAATGCTAGAGGAAATTTCTCGCATGATGCCCTCGCCAAAAATCGTTTCATGGCTAAAATCGTAGACGTAGCAAGGGCTTGCGCAAAACGATCAATTTTCACGGCTATGTGAGAAATATTGCAATGGACCTCAGGCAACTCCCCGCCCTGAACGCGGTCAAGGCGTTCGAAGCCGCCGCCCGCCACGAGAGCTTCTCGCGCGCCGCCGACGAGCTGTTCGTCACCCACGGCGCGGTCAGCCATCAGATCCGCGCGCTCGAAGCCGAGCTCGGCGTGTCGCTGTTCGCGCGCGACGGCAAGCGCGTGCGCCTGACCGAAACCGGCCGCCGCTATGCCGCGCAGGTGCGCGCCGCACTGATGGAACTCGCCGACGCCACTCGCGCGATCCGTGCCGGCGACCGCGAGCGGCGCCTCGTGGTGTCGATGCTGTCGTCGTTCGCGGCGCGCTGGGTGACGCCGCGCATCGGCAGCTTTATCGAGGCGCATCCGCAGTGGGACCTCGAACTGCTGTCCACCAACGCGCTCACCGATTTCGCGCGCGACGACGTCGACCTCGCGATCCGTTTCGGCTTCGGCAAATATCCGGGGCTGCACGCGGAACTGCTGCTCGACGAGATTTTCTTTCCGGCCTGCTCGCCGAACTTCAACGGCGGCAAGCTGCCGCAAACCCCGGCCGATCTCGCCAAAGTCCCGCTGCTGCGCTCCGACGACGAGCTATGGCGTCCGTGGTTCGACGCAGCCGGCCTGACCGACTGGCCGGAGCCGAAGCGCGGCGTGCTGTATCAGGATTCGTCGAATCTGCTGCAGGCGGCCATCGACGGCCAGGGGGTCGCGCTCACGCGCCGCTCGCTCGCGATGCACGAAATCGCGGCGGGCCGGCTCGTGCGGCTCTTCGACGTGGATGGGCCGAGTCCGTGGCAATACTATTTCATCTGCCCGCCGCAAATGCTCGAAACCGCGCGGGTCAAGGCGTTTCGCGACTGGGTGTTCGACGAGGTGGGACGCTTCAGGCAGCGCTTCGACCTCGCCTGCGAGGCCGGTCCCGCGGCCAGCGCGCGCCTCGCGGCGGAGGTGACGACGGAAGCGACGCCGGAAGCGGCGGCGCACGCATTGCGCGCCACGCCGTGAGCCGGGTCGTGTGAAGAAAGCAGGCGAGGAATCGCGCGCCGCTTACAGCACGACCTTGACCATCGGATGGCCGGTCAGCGCGCGATAGATGTCGTCGAGATGCGCGCGGCTCGTGGCGCGCACGTGGACGGTCAGCCCGGTGTAGGTGCCGCTGCTCGACGGCCGCGTTTCGACGCGCGAGGCGTCGACGTCGTTATCGAACTGGCGCACCACCGCGACGATCGTCTCGGCAAACTCGGGGTGCGATTTGCCCATGATCTTGATCGGGAAATCGCAGGGAAACTCGAACAGCGAGTCGTTCTCGGTACTCATTCTTTACTCCTTGCCGCACCTCGGCCTCAGCGGCCTCGGCTTGCCGATGCCGCAGCCGGCGAAACGCGCCGCGGCATCAACGGTGATTGCAGCGTAGCCCTTACTTTTTCTTGTTGAACATCAGCATCAGCGAATCCCAGACGCGGCCGACCACACCGGCCTGCGGCACCGGCTGCAGCGCGACCACCGGGAACTGCGCGAGCACCTTGCCGTCGGCAACGAACTTCGCAGTACCGACCTGCTGGCCGTTCGCGATCGGCGCGACGAGCGGATCGTTCAGCTCGATCTGCGGCTTCGCCTTGTCGCCCGCGCCCTTCGGCAGCGTGACGTACTGGTCGCTCTTCACGCCGACCTGCACGCTGTCCTGCGCCCCCTTGTAGACGCGCGGCGTGGCCACGACCTGGTTCGCCTTGTACAGACGCGTCGTGTCGTAGGCGGTGTAGCCGTAGTTCAGCATCTTCAGGCTGTCCTGCACGCGGTCGTGCTCCTTGGTCTCGCCCATCATCACCGAGACGAGACGGCGCGACGCGTCGGTCGTGCCCGGCAGCGAACGCTTCGCGCTCGCGATCAGGCAGTAGCCCGCCGCCTGCGTGTGACCGGTCTTCAGGCCGTCGACGGTCGGGTCGATCCACAGCAGACGGTTGCGGTTCGGCTGCTTGATCTTGTTGTACGTGAATTCCTTGACCGAGAAGATGTTGTAGTAGTCCGGATAATCGCGGATCAGCCGCGCCGACAGCACCGCGAGATCGCCCGCCGTGGTGTAGTGCTGCGGGTCGGGCATGCCGTTCACGTCGGCGAAATGCGTGTGCGTCATGCCGAGCTTCTGCGCTTCGGCGTTCATCATGTTGACGAACTGCGCCTCGCTGCCGCCGACCAGTTCGGCCAGCGCGATCGCCGCGTCGTTGCCCGACTGCACGATCATGCCGTACACGAGATCGTGCACGGTGACGGGCTTGTTCGCCTCGATGAACATGCGCGATTCGTCCGTCTTCACGCGGCGCACGGCCTCGCTCGGCATGACGGTCTGATCCATCGTGATCTTCTTCGTGTCGAGCGCCTCGAACACGAGATAGGCGGTCATCAGCTTGGTGAGCGAGGCCGGCTCGACGCGCTCCTCGGCATTGCCGGACGCGAGCACCTGGTTGCTGGTGGCGTCGACGAGCACCCACGAGCGCGCATTCACGGCCGGCGGCGGCACCTGCGCGAACGCGCCCGAGGCGGCGAGCGCGGCCGGCAGCACGAGACCGAGGGTGAGGGCGCGATTCAGCGAGACGGGAACGAACGAGGCGACGGACGGGAATGACGTACGGCCAGAAGAGGAGAAACGCATAGGGTCGATGGAGGCAGAAAAATACGTTGCGCGAGAGCACGCGTAGTTGGGGGAGCCGGTCGGCGGGCATCTGGCCGTAAAACGGCACGGCGCCCATTGGACTTCCGGCGGCGCAATCGGTTCGCGAACGCAGCGCTTCCCGCCCGGCCGCGCTGCGCGCGAAGCGGAACTCCGCGGCGCGCGAACTGCCGGATGGGCGGCGCTGCGCCCAAAAAAAGAGCGCCCATTATACGCGCGCTACCTGGCCGGCTTCGCGCATGGAGCGGTCGCAGGATGGCGATTCGCACACGTTTGCGCATGCCGGCCCGCGGGACGAAGCGCGGCGCGCGTTTTTACCGCCACGCGTCGACGATGATCCGCTTCAGGATGTGCAGCTTGCGGTGCAGGAAATGCTCGGCGCCCGGAATCACGACCACCGGCAGTTCCTGCGGCCGCGCCCAGTCGTACACGGATTGAATCGGCACGGTCTCGTCGACTTCGCCGTGAATCACGAGCGTGCTCTCCGGCACGGGCGCGACGTCCCAGCGGCTCGCCGCGGTGCCGACGAACACGATGCGTTCGATCTCCCGGCCTTCTTCGCGCAGCTTCGCGGCCACATGCGAGAGCACGACCGTGCCGAACGAAAAGCCCGCGAGCACGAGCGGCAGAGCGCCGTACTGCGCATCGGCGCGCATGTGTTCGAGCACCGCGCGCAGATCGTCGCGCTCGCCGACGCCCGCGTCGTGCTCGCCCTGGGTCTGGCCGACGCCGCGAAAATTCGAGCGATACGTGACGTAGTTCAGTTGCACGAGCGTGCGCGCGAGCGTCTGCGCGACCTTGTTGTCCATCGTGCCGCCAAAGAGCGGATGCGGATGCGCGACAAGCGCGATGCCGCGCGGCGCGGCGCCTTTTTCGCGCACGTCGTCGGGCAGGTCCAGCGCGACCTCGATCTTGCCGACCGGGCCGTCGATCAGATATTTCTTCGTGTTGACATTCATGAGGGTGCCTGTCGATCGTTCTGTGATTCGCGCCTGACGGCGCGCGTTATTAATCGATCTTCAGACGTTCGACGACCTTGCCGTTCGCGAGATGCGACTCGACGATCTCGTCGATGTCGCTCTCGTCGACGTAGGTGTACCAGACGCCCTCGGGATACACGACGAGCGTCGGGCCGAGTTCGCAGCGGTCGAGGCAGCCCGCCTTGTTGATGCGCACCTGGCCGGGACCGGCGAGGCCGAGCTGCTTCACGCGCTTTTTCGCGTATTCCTGCATCGCCTGCGCATTGCAGTTGGCGCAGCTCGGACGCTCGGCGCCGGGCTCGCGTTGATTGAGACAGAAGAAGACGTGATGCTTGTAGAAGGAATCCATGATGTCCGGGAGAGCGAAACTGAAAGGGAGTGCAATGGCGCTGTCAGCACACGGTATGCCGCGGCGCCCGTGGTGCGGACGATTATAACGAGCAGGCCCGGCGGCCGCCGGGGTCTGCTGGCCGGAAAGGCCGGCGCTTCGGCAGCACCGCATGGCGCTTCACGTGCGCTTGCATGGTATCCGACGCGGGCCCGCTGCATTTCGTGCGAGCCTCTTTCGCCCGGGCCGATGCGAACCCGAGCGAACCCGGCCCATCGGGCGCACTGCCCGCGCCTGTCCGCCCGATGCGCCCTCGCCTCGTTTTCCCCGGTCTCACGCGCGCTTCGCCCGACGCTTCAGCCACGCCTGCTCGACCGCGAACGCGAGCCACACCAGCGCCGCGTACGGCCAGACCCACGCGAGCCAGCGCGCGAGACCGTTGAAGTGCAGATACCGCCCTTGCCGCCAGTCGGCCAGCACCACGTCGAAATACGGATTCACCGGCAGCAGATTGACGAACACGAGCGCAACGACGAGCGCGATGGCCGCCAGCGCCGCGCGCACGCGGCGGCGCAACGGCAACGCAGCGAGTGCCGCGAGCGTGCCGCACGCGAGCCCGCTCAATGCGCCGGGCGTCGCCCAGTCGAACGCAAGGCCGGATTGCGATTGCAGAAACGTCGCGCCGGCCTTCACGCCCAAGGTCACGACGATGAACACCAGCAAGAGACGCACGCGCGGCGCATGCCGGCGCGCCGGCAACGACGCGAGCACGAGCGCGGCGAACAGGTTCAGCGTCGTGATCAGCGCTTCCCAGGCGTCGTCGGGCAGCCACGCGGCGGCGGCCGCCGGCCATGCGCCGACGTGCCACGCGGACGGCGTCCACGCAAGCAACGCGTCCTGGGTCGCCGGATCGACGCGCAGCCACAGCATGCGCGGCCAGTTACCGAGGCCGAACAGACGCGGCGCCGGATACATCGTCGCGAACGGCCAGGTGGCAACGAGACACGCGAGCGCCGCGCGGCCGCGCTCGAACCACAGCAGCCGCAAGCGCCTGAGCAAGCCGCGATCGAGCAGCGCGCCGGTCGCGGGCGACATCATCGCCGCGCCGAGCAGCGCGCCGAGCGTGTTGGCGGCGAGATCGAGATTGGACGCGACGCGCGTCGGCAGATAAGTCTGCACCGCTTCCATCGTGCCCGACAGCAGAGCGCCGAGCCCGAACGCCAGCGCAACGGCCACGGCGCCGCGCCAGCGCGGATACACCGCGAGCACCACGAGCGCGCCGAACGGCATATAGCCGAGCACATTGGTGACGACGTCGAACGCCGTCAGATACTGCGGCATCGGATCGAACAGATAGGCAAACGGCGCGATGCCGAGCGAGCGCCAGCCGGAAAACGGATACCACGAACCGTAGACGATCAGCGCCGCATACAGCAGCAGCGCCTGCCGGGCGAGCCCCGACGGACGGCGCAACCAGGGTCGTTCGCTCATGCAGCGCTCCCTCCCGTGCGCTCGTGCGCTACCCGCCCGTCACTGCGCGGCGGCGAGCGCCTGCGAGCCGAGCCATGCGACGATCTGCGCGACGAGGTCGTCGCTGGCCGCGGCGAGCGCCTGCGCGCCGCCGGCCGCGTCCGCCGAACGCGCGGGCGCGCGCGCCGCAAACGTCTGCTGGCCGACCACCTTGCCGTTCTGCGTCAACGTGACGCGCGCACCGACCGCGCCATGGCTCTCCGTCTGACTGTCGAACACCTGCTCGAACTCGGTCAGATCGACGCGCAGCACCGGTGCGGCCACGCCGTCCGCGCCCGTGAGCACGGTGCCGTGCGCGCCGAACGCGCCGCGCAGGCGCTGCGTCAGCAACTGCGACGGCATCATCGTCCAGTGGCTGTTCGCGTAGGTGGCCGTCTGCTGCGCGTCGGCGTAGCTCAGGCGATAGATGAGCCGGTCGGATTCGAGCACGGCCGGCGCGCCGACCTCGAGCACCTTGACGGCCGGCAGCCGGGCAGCGGCGGCCGTCTGCGGCGGCGGCCCGAAGTCGTAGCGGCTGTCCGACACCACCGCGGACGTGCCCGCGCAGCCCGCCGCCAGCACGCCGAACGCGAGCAGCGCCGCGAGCGCGGCGCGCGAGGACAACAGTCGGTGAATCGAGCGTGACATGGGCATCTTCCTTTCTTGAGCCAGCGGATTTAGTGGGCTGCCGGGGCGGCGCCAGCGGCGGGCCACGTGAAGCCGGCCTCGCCCGGACCCGGCGCCGGGCGCGGCGCGCCGAACAGCACGCTGCGCGGATTGGTGCTGAAGGTATCGGCGGCGCGGTCGATCGATTGCGCGGCCGAGCGCACGTCCTCGGTCAGCGAGTTCACGCGCGGCAGCGTCTCGTAGCCGACCCGCGCCGACAGATCCTGCAGCGACACGTTCATCTCGGCGAGCGCGTCGCCGGCCTGCTGCGCCGCCGTGCCGACCTTGTTCAGATTGCGCTCGAACGGGCCGTCCGGACGGTTCAGGCTCGTGATCATCCGGTTGGTCGAGGCGAGCGTGCGATTCAGCTGATCGACCGTGGCGGGCAGCTTGCCCGCGACCGGCGCGATCTGCTGGCTCAGCCCGGCGATCCCGGACGCGGCCTGCTGGATGCTCGCGGCCGTGTCGTGCAACTGCGCGACCATTTCCGGCGACAGCATGTCGTTGACGTTGTCGGTGACCTTTTCGAGCTTGCGCAGCAGCACGTCGCCGCGCTGCTGCAACTGGTCGAGCAGGCCCGGGCGCATCGGCAGCTGCGCGACCTGCTGCACCGACGACGGCAGCGGCGTCAGATCGCGCCCGGTGTCGTCGAGCTGGATGAACGCGATGCCGGTCACGCCTTGCAGGCCGAGGCTGCCGAACGTCGAATGGGTGATCGGCGCGTGTTCGTCGACCATGATGCGGATCATGATCTGCCCCGGATGGCTCGGATCGAACTTGATCGACTGCACGCGGCCGACGTCGAGCCCGCGAAAGCGCACCGCCGCGTCGGCAAAAAGCCCCGTCACGTTGGTGCGCGCGATCAGGTCGTACGGCACCCGCACGGTGCGATCGACGTTGAACAGAAATGCGGCGAGCGCGACCGCCGCCGTCAGCACGACCGTGAAAAGCCCGGCCCAGAATGCGTGTGCTTTGTTTTCCATTGTCAGGTTTCCTGGTTCATGGCGGCCCGGTTCATAACGGCAGACCTCATAGCGGCAACTCGGACGACGCCGCTTCGAGCGCGGCCCGCGGCAGCTTCGCGCGGCGCTCGGGCGGCAGCGCCTGCAGCGCGCGGCGCCCGCGCAGGCCGAGGAAATATTCGCGGATAAACGGATGATCGACGCCCGCCGCCTCTTCGACCGGCGCGTTGACGAGCACCTTGCGATCGGCAAGCACGGCGACGCGCGTCGAGATCGCGACCATTGTGTCGAGGTCGTGCGTAATCATCACGACCGTGAGGCCGAGCGCGCGATGCAGCGCGGAGATCAGCTCGACGAATTCGTCGGACGCCTGCGGGTCGAGCCCGGCGGTCGGTTCGTCGAGGAACAGCAGTTCGGGTTCGAGCGCAATCGCGCGCGCGATGCCGACCCGCTTGATCATGCCGCCCGACAGCGCCGACGGCATCTTCGACGCGTGCTTGCACGGCAGCCCGACCATTTCGAGCTTCAGCATCACGATGTCGCGCAGCAGGTCTTCGGGCACGCGGCCGAGCTCGCGCACCGGCTGCGCGACGTTGTCGAACACCGACAGCGACGAGAACAGCGCGCCGCGCTGGAACAGCATGCCGGAGCGGCTGCGCATCAGCAGCGCGGTGTCGGGCGAGATGGTCGCGAGGTCCTGGCCGAACAGCTTGATGGTGCCCGACGAGGGCCGCTCGAGGCCGAGAATCTGCCGCACCAGCGTGGTCTTGCCCGAACCCGAGCCGCCGACGATCGAGACGATCTCGCCGCGCCGCACCTCGAGGCTCAGGTGCTGATGCACGATGTTGCGGCCGTAGCGCTTGGTGATGTCGTTCACCTCGATCACCGGCTCGGCGATCGACGGCACGGGCTGGCCGCGCACGGCTTCGGTCAGTGGCGCGATCATCCGAGCCCCACGTTCTGGAAGAGGATCGCGAACACCGCGTCCGCGAGAATCACGATGGTGATCGAGGTCACCACCGAGGTCGTCGTGCCTTCGCCGAGACTCTGCGAATTGGCCTTGATACGGAAGCCGAAATGACAGCCGGTGATCGCGATCAGCATGCCGAACACCGCGCCCTTGCCGAGACCGATCCAGAGATTCGCGATCGGCACGACGACGGGCAGCTGCCGCGCGAAGAAGTTCATGTCGATGCCGAGCACGAGTTTCGCGGCGAGCGCGCCGCCCGTCAGCGAGATGATGTTGGTCCACATCACGAGCAGCGGCATCGCGATGCCGAGCGCGACCACGCGCGGCAGGATCAGCCGCAGGCCGTGCGGGATGCCCATCACGCGCATCGCGTCGAGTTCCTCGGTCACGCGCATCACGCCGATCTGCGCGGTGATCGCCGAGCCCGAGCGGCCCGCCACCAGAATCGCCGAGAGCACCGGGCCGAGTTCGCGGATCACCGCGAGGCCGAGAATATTGACGATGAACTGGTTCGCGCCAAAGATGCGCAACTGCTGCGCCGACAGATAGCTGAGCACGATGCCGATCAGGAACGCGACGAGCGCCGTGATCGGCAGCGCGCGCGCGCCGGCGTTGTAGATGTTCGCGGAGATTTCGGTCCACGGCGTGAGCTTCGGCTTGCGCACGATCGCGAGCAGGTCGAGCACGACGCGCCCGAGCATTGCGACGCCGCCGTACAGATGCTCGAAGAACGAGAAGAGCCCGAGGCCGAGGCGCGTGAACGGATCGAGGCGCTTGACCGGCTCGGCGCCCTCGCGCACCGTGTCGAGCAGCGCGATGCGCTCGAAGATGTCGCGTTGCGTGTCGGTGAGCGCGGTGCCGGGCGGCATCTTGTGGCCCCATACGCGCCACAGCGCCTGGCCGCCGACGTGATCCATCCTGTCGATACGCGACAGGTCCCACTCGCCGATGCCCTGCGCGCCGGTCAGCGAACGCAGCAGCGGGATCACGTGCCCGGTGTCGCGATCGCGCGCGAGCGCGAGCGCCGTCCACTGGCCCGAGAGACGGACGATCTTGCCTTGGCTGCCGGCCGCGACTTCGAGGCCGGGCGGAGTGTCGTAGTTCAAGGATCGCGGAAGCTGGTTATCGGATGAAGGGCCATTGTAGCGAACGACGGGCCGATGATGTCCGCACCGATCCGCACGCCAATCCCGCCGAAGGTCGCTGTCGCTACAATAGGTGCCATGAATGCTTCCAAGTCTCCCACGCCCTCTCCTGCAACGGCCAATGCGGCCGAGGCCGACTGGCGCATCGACCGCGAGCGCGCGGTCAGGCTGTTCGGTGCGCATGCGCATGACTGGCCGATCGAAATCGTCGAGGAAACCGGCTCGACCAATGCCGACCTGATGGCCCGCGTGAAGGCGCTGCCGCGCCGCGCGAGCGCGCTGCCGCGGCCGATCGTGCGGGTCGCGTATCTGCAAACCGCGGGGCGCGGCCGCCGCGGCCGGCCGTGGTATGCGGAACCCGGCAATGCGCTGCTGTTTTCGGTCGCCTGCGTGCTGCCGCGTCCGCTCGAAGGGCTCGCGGGACTGAGCCTCGCGGTGGGCGTCGCGCTCGTCGACGGGCTGCGCTCGCTGCCGGTCGCCGGTCCCGGGCAGATCGCATTGAAGTGGCCGAACGACGTGCTGCTCGAAGGCGACAAGCTCGCCGGCATCCTGATCGAAACCGCGTGGAGCACCGAGTACGCGAGCGCGGTCGTGATCGGCATCGGCACCAACGTGAAGGGCGCCGACGCACTCGCGGCGAAGGTCGGCGCGCTGCATGCCGACGTGCCGCCGCAGGCGCGCGGCACCGTGCCGACCGCGCTGCAGCGCGCGCTGCCGAACGCGAATCTGACCGACACGCTCGCCGCCGAGCTGAACGCGCTCGAACCGGCGTTGCAGCGCTTCGGCGCCGACGGCTTCGCGCCGTTCCAGCCGCGCTGGAACGCCGTGCATGCGTACGCGGGCCGCGACGTCGTGCTGCTCGAACAAGGCGAGGAAATCGCGCGCGGCGTGGCAGCCGGCGTCGACGAACACGGCCAGTTGCTGCTCGATACGGCCGCCGGTCGCCAGAGCATCGCGACCGGCGACGTGTCGCTGCGCCTCGCCGACGGTGCCGCATGACGCAGCACGCGCCTTCTCTGCTGATCGACGCGGGCAATAGCCGGATCAAATGGGCATGCGTGGACGCGGATGGCACGCAACTGGCGGCCGGAGCGCTAGCACACGAGGATGTCGCGCGGTACGGCTTGCAAGCCGATGCGGGGCCGGTGTCCGGTCTGCGGGGGGATTCGACGCCTGGCTTGCAGTCGGGCTTGCAGGCTGTGTCGCGGAGTAACGCGTCGGCGGGCTCGACGCCCACGTTGCGGCCTGCTTCATCGCCCGGATGGTCGGGCTTGCCGACACCGCGCGGCGCGTGGTTGTCCAACGTCGCCGGCGCGGACGTCGCGGCGCGCATTGCCGCGCTCGTCGACGCGCACTGGCCGCAACTGCCGCTCACGACGATCCGCGCGAGCGCGCGTCAATGCGGCGTCGTCAATGGCTACACGACGCCGCACACGCTCGGCAGCGATCGCTGGGCCGGCATGATCGGCGCGCATGCGGCGTTTCCCGGCGAACATCTGCTGCTCGCGACATTCGGCACCGCGACGACGCTCGAAGCGTTGCGCGCGGACGGCTCGTTCGTCGGCGGACTGATCGCGCCGGGCTGGACGCTGATGATGCGCTCGCTCGGCGAACACACCGCGCAATTGCCGACGCTCGATGCCGCGCGCGCACGCGGCCTGCTCGACGCCGGCAACGACGCCGGGGCAGGCCGCCGCGGCCCGTTTTTCGCGACCGATACGCCGCGTTCGCTCTCGGCCGGCTGCACGCTCGCGCAGGCGGGACTGGTCGAGCGCATGTGGCGCGATCTGCAGGACGAGTGGCAGGTGCCGGTGCGGCTCGTCGTCAACGGCGGCGCCGCGGACGAGGTGGCGAGCGCGCTCAAAGTACCGCATACTCGCCACGATTCGCTCGTGCTGTCGGGCCTCGCGCTGATTGCCGCCGAGGATTCGGCGCGGCAGGGCGGTTGATCGACGTCATGATCGGTGCGCGACAAATGCGGGGAGCCAAGTCCGCGACCGGCACCCGACTCGCGCACTCGTGAACCGCCACGGCAGGTCGCCCGCGCGCCCGCTTCCGGCACCTCACCCTGATCCCGGCTCAACTTCTTCTGGACTGGAACCCTCAACCATGCTTCGCGGGCTGATCGCCATTCTGATTCTTGCCAACGTGCTGGCTTTCGCCACATCGCTGGGCGCATTCGGGCCGGTGCCCAGCGCCAGTAGCCGCGAGCCCAATCACCTGAACCGGCAGATTCATCCGGAGTCGCTGACAGTGCGGCCCGTCAGCGCCGCCGATGCGGCCGACCAGGCGGTCGTCGGCGGACCGGCGCCGCAAGCGCCGATTTCGACGTCGGCGTTGCCGCAGTAGCGAAGCGGCTGAAGCGATCGAAGCAGTCGGTCAGCCCTGCGTGCGCACCTTCTTCAGCAGCGCGGTCGTCGAGCGATCGTGCTCGAACGGAATCGCCAGCGCCTTGCCGCCCCAGCCGCGCACGATTGCCGATTCGGGCAGCGCGTCCATATCGTAGTCGCCGCCCTTCACGAGCACGTCCGGCCGCAGCGCCGAAATCAGTTCGACCGGCGTTTTTTCGCCGAAGCTCACCACGTAGTCGACGCTTTCGAGCGCCGCGAGCAAGGCCATCCGGTCGGCTTCGTGGTTGATCGGCCGGTCGTCGCCCTTGCCGAGCATGCGCACCGACGCATCGCTATTCACGCCGACGATCAGACAGGCGCCGAGCGCCTTCGCATCGGCGAGATAGGTCACGTGTCCGCGATGCAGAATGTCGAACACTCCGTTCGTGAGTACGACCGGCGCGGTCAGCGAAGGACGCAGTTTCACCAGGGCATCGCGCGTCAGAATCTTGCGTTCGAAAATAGCGGGCATCGCGGGGGTATGGAAAGAGGAAAAAGAAAGTGCCGTCACGATACACGCTGGACGGCCTCAAGCAAAACGGTCCGGCAAGCTCGCGCCTGCCGGACCGTTTCTATTTGCCTTTCGATGCCGTGCTTTAAAGCAGCGCCTCAAGGCAATGCCTCAAAGCAACAGGGGAACCGTGCAACCTCGTTTGCGGTGACTGCGCCGCAGCCCGGCTCCGCGCATCGGGATCGAAGCGCCACCACCACTGCCGGCGTCAGCGCTCATGCCCTCACGCCGGTTGCGCCGGCGCCTGACCGTCGGCCTGCAAACGCGCGACCACTTCCTTGCGATAACGATTCAGTTCCTGCGCCGTGTCGAACGTGCGCTCGAACAGCAGCGACAGGTTGTGGAGGATGCGCTCGACCACTTTCTTTTCCCAGCCGTCGTCGAAACGGATCTGCTCGTCGAGCCAGCGCTCGAGCCATTCCGGATCGGGCAGGCGCGATTGAATCGTGTCGCGCGGGAACAGCGCCTGATTCACGTGCAGGTTGGTCGGGTGCAGCGGCTTTTCGGTGCGGCGCGCCGACGCCATCAGCACGCCGATTTTCGCGAACGCGGCACGCGCGATGTCGCCGGTTTGCGCCATCGCCTTCTTCATGTAGCGCAGATACGCGCCGCCATGCCGCGCCTCGTCGCGCGAAATGGTTTCGTAGATGTGCTTGATGACCGGCTCGGTGTGCCATTCGGCGGCACGGCGATACCAGTGATTGAGGCGGATTTCGCCGCAGAAGTGCAGCATCAGCGTTTCGAGCGGCGGCGCGGGATCGAACTCGAAGCGCACCGCGTGCAGTTCCTCTTCGGTCGGGACCAGTTCCGGCTTGAAGCGGCGCAGATATTCCATCAGCACCAGCGAATGCTTCTGTTCCTCGAAGAACCACACGCTCATGAACGCGGAGAAATCGCTGTCGTGATGGTTGTCACGCAGAAACATTTCCGTGGCGGGCAACGCCGACCATTCGGTGATCGCGTTCATCTTGATCGTCGCGGCCTGCTCGTCGGTCAAGAGCGATGCATCGAACTTGTCCCAGGGAATGTCCTTCTCCATGTCCCAGCGAACGGATTCGAGCGATTTATAAAGTTCCGGATAAAGCATGGTGTTCATAGTCCCGCCCCTGTTCTGCGCATACTGTCTGTGTCTGTTGCTGCTACGTGTAACCGTTTTGCCACGGCGAACGAACGTACCGTTTGTCGGCCAAGCATTCAATTTTACGCGCTAATCTGCTGCCCATAGGCATCGGGAAGCAAAGAAGTCCGGGCGTTGGCACAGGAACCTGAAACATGAATCAGGCGCTGTGCGGCCAACCGTGGGTGAGGAATACCCTGTGCCTGAGGTCGAGCCAGTCTGCGTTGGAAACCGCACCGTCCAGCCCTGCGCCGGTGGTGCCGGCGGCAAACGACGCGTGGGCGGCGGGATTGGTTCTTTTCTGCGTGCCCCCAAAGCCAGATAAAGCTTACACAATCATAGCATGCGGACCAGGTGAAATCTGTGACAGAACCGGCTCGATCGCACGATGGTATTGACTTTCCGCAACACTGAGCCGAGTTCGCGGAAGCGGCAATGAGCGACGCTGCGGCAATGGCGGAGCGCGGCCGAAGCGACGCCCCGCCACCGCGCTCATTGCGGCTTCTTCGCCCCCCCTGCGCTCGCGCCAGCCGCGCGTTTGGCCGCCGGCGCCGCGCGCTTCGCGGCCGGCCGTTTCGCGGTGGGCTTCGCGCCTCGCGCTGCGGCATCGGGCGCGGCGGCGCCACCCGTCGCCGCGCCCTTGTCCGGCGTGCCGCCGGCGGCTGCGGCCGGCTGCGTCATCGCGAACTGCGCAATCTGATTGAACTGCGATTGCAGCAGATTCCACCACGCCGATGCATCGAACGACGCCGCCGCGGGTGCTTCCTCTTCCCGGCTTTGCGTGCCTTCCGCTGCGGCCGCGCTGTCCGGAGCCGGAGCCGGCGCTGGTTTCGCGGGCTGCGTCCAGCCCGGCGCTGGCGCGGGGCTCGCCGCCTGAGCGGGTGCGGGACTCGGCACCGGAGCCGGCGCGGCAGCGGCCGGCTGCGCCATCGACGACTGCGCGAACGCGCCGAAAGCACGCAAGGTCGACAGCGTCGCGCGCTGCACTTCGAGCGCCTGGATCGCCGATTGCAGCATGCTCAGATTCAGCTTCAGCCACTGCTCGACCGCGCGCATGTCGGTGATGCGCTTGTCGAGCTCCTCGACATTGGTGAGCGGCGCCATCATGTCGGACATCATCGACAGCGACGGCGCGAGGCCGCCGCCCGGCTGCGCGCCGGGCAACGCCGAGCCGAACGGCGACAGCCGCATCATGCCCCACATGCGATCGAGCATTTCAGCGGGCGGGAAACCGGGAAAGCCGGGAAAGGGCGGCGTGGTGCCAGTCGTGTCGGTCATGCTTGTCGCCTCGGTGCATAAGAAGATGTCGGGCGCGCGGAGCCGCGCGGGTTGAGTCGATCATACCGTGTGAAATGGTGGCTCAGGGGGCTCGCCGCGTTGCGTGCCGGCAGCCGCCGACCCGCCACGCCAACCCGCCCGCACGGCTGCCCGCGTCCTGGCTGCGCCGTTATCTGCCTCTACCTGCGGCTACCGGCTTCTACCTACCGCTGGCCGTGCCGCCATGTTCTCGTGCCACGCCCCACGCGACCCGTTGCGGCCAGTCGGTCGTGCCACGCCCCGCGCCACTACTCGCTGCGATCCGTTTCGCCACCCGCAGCGCCACCGCTCTCGCTTCCACCTCCGTCACCGGCCCTCTCCCGCGACGCCTCCCGCCACGGATCGCCGCCGCCAAAATCCGGCGCGCGCCGCTCGCGCAGCGAGTTCAGCCCTTCGCGCACGTCGGGCCCGGCGAAGCCCATGAATTCGAGCGCGAGCGACGTATCGAACGCCGGCCCTGCCGTGCGCAGCCAATTGTTCAGCGCGTACTTGGTCCAGCGGATCGCCGTCTGCGAACCGTCTGCGAGTTTGCGCGCGACGTCGAATGCCTTCGGCAGCAGATCGCTCTCGTCGACGGCCAGCGATACGAGGCCGATGCGCTCTGCTTCCTCGCCGCTCACGGGCTCGCACAGCAGCAGGTAGTACTTGGCCTTCGCCATCCCGCACAGCAGCGGCCAGGCGATCGCCGCGTGATCGCCGGCCGCGACGCCGAGGCGCGTATGACCGTCGATGATGCGCGCCGTCTTCGCCGCGATCGAGATGTCGGCGAGCAGGCCCGCGACGAGTCCCGCGCCGACCGCGGGACCGTGCATCGCCGAGACGATCGGCTTGCCGCAATTGATCACGTTGTAGACGAGATCGCGCGCCTCGCGCCACACCCGCGCGCGCACATCGAAGTCGTTCGCCATGTCTTCGACGAGTTGCAGATCGCCGCCCGCCGAAAAGCCCTTGCCTTCGCCGCGAATGATCGCGACGCGCGTGTCGGGATCGCGCTCGATGTCGCGCCAGATTTCGGCCAGTTCGTAATGCATGCGCGCGTTCGCCGTGGCGAGTCCGCTGCGGTTCGCGCCCTCGCCGCTCATCACGATTTCGAGCACGCCGTGCGGATGGCGATGCAATTGCAGCGAGCGGTAGTAGGCGTAGTAGGCGTCGTTACGGTGAGGTGCGTCGGACATGATGGGCGATCCGTCGGTTGGTGAAGCGTGGACTCGTCGTGCGCGTGTTCGAACCGTGCCCGCAGACCGGAGCTACGGAGCCGGAACTGCGAAGTCGAAGCTGCGAAGCCGGAGCTACAAAGCCGGACCCGCGAAGCGAGGCAGCAACGCGGCCGCAAACCACGCTCCCCCGGCCGACACGATGACACGCTTCATCGCGGCTGATAAACCCACTTCCCGTTGCTGATCTCGACCATCACCCGGGCGCGCTGATCGAGGCCGATGTGATCGGTCGCGCTCATGTTGACGACGCCGTTGGTATCCGCGACACCCTGCGTGGTTTCGAGCGCGTCGCGCAGCGCGCGCCGGAACGGCGGCGTGCCCGGCGCGCCCGCCTTCAGCGCAACCGGTATCGCGTGATCGAGCAGCACGCCCGCATCCCACGTGTAGGAGCCGAACGCCGACACGCTGCCCGCTCCATGCTGTGCCTCGAAGCGCGCGATGTAGTCGAGCGCGAGGCGCTTCGCCGGATGATCGGCCGGCAATTGCGCGGCCACCAGCACCGGGCTCGCGGGCAGGAACGTGCCGTTGCAATCGGCGCCGCACACGCGCAGGAAGTCGTTATTGCCGACGCCGTGATTGTGATAGATCAACCCTTTGTAGCCGCGCTCGCGCAGCGTCTTCGGCGGCAGCGCGGCGGGCGTGCCGGCCGCGCCGACCACGACCGCGTCGGGATGCGCCGCGAGAATCTTCAGCACCTGGCCCGTCACGCTCGGGTCCGTGCGATTGAAGCGCTCGCTCGCCACCATGTCGATGTGATGCAGTTTCGCAAACTTCGCGACCTCGGCGTAGAACGTCTCGCCGAGCGCATCGGCCTGGCCGATGAACGCGATCGTCTTGACGCCGTGCGCGCTCGCATGCTCGGCGATGGCCGAGGCCATCATCGCGTCGGTCTGCGGCGTCTTGAAGACCCAGCGGCGTTTCGCGTCGACCGGCTCGATGATTTTCGCCGACGACGCGAGCGAGATCATCGGCGTTTCGCCGTCGGACACCACGTCGATCATCGCGAGCGAATTCGGCGTGATGGACGAGCCGATGATCGCGTCGACGTGATTCTCCGAGATGAGCTTTCTCGTGTCCTGCACGGCCTGGGTCGTGTCGGACGCATCGTCGAGCACGATGTATTCGACGCTCTGTCCGCCGATCTGTTTCGGCAGCAGCGCGACCGTGTCGCGCGCGGGAATGCCGAGCGATGCGGCCGGCCCGGTCAGCGACAGCACGAGACCGATCTTGACCTGGGCGAGTGCCGTCAGGGGCAGTAAGCAGGCCAGCGCGGCACACAGCGTCGCGGCACGGCGCGCGAGGCGCGTGCGGCGCCTGGACAGACGGCTCGCGCTGGTGTCCAGGCGTGCGCTCACAGCCGTGCCAGCATGAGCACCCACGCCCATGTTCGCGTTCGTGCCTGCGTTTGTGCCTGCGTTCGCCCGTAACGCGCCAGCACCTCGGTTTCCAGCTTCGGGGAAGTCAAATCGCGGCATGCCGTCTCCTCACGTCGGGTTGTCGTTCTGATGTTGCCGATGCGTTGCTGCATTCGATCCGCCGGCCGCGCCGGCCATGCCGGCGCGCCAGTCAGTGTAGCCGCGCGTGAAAGCCGCGGCATCGGGCGAAACCCTTTCGTAAGCGGTGCCGCGCAAACCGCGCACGCAAGCGCGTTAGTCCGCCGCGTCGTCGAGCGGCGCGATGCTCTGCTCGATCGAACCGAAAATCGACTTGCCTGCTTCGTCGAACATTTCGATCTTCACGATATCGCCATACTTCATGAATTCGGTTTGCGGCGCGCCGTGCTCGATCGTTTCGAGGCAGCGTTTCTCGGCGATACAGCAGTAGCCGCGCTTCGCATCCTTGTTCGACACCGTGCCCGAACCGACGATCGAGCCGGCACGCAGATTGCGCGTCTTCGCCGCATGCGCGATCAGTTGACCGAAGTGAAACACCATGTCGGTGCCGGCGTCGGGCTGGCCGACCTTCCGGCCGTTCCAGTGGACGATCATCGGCCGATGCACGCGGCCTTCGCGCCAGTGCTCGCCGAGTTCGTCGGGCGTGACCGCGACCGGTGCGAACGAGGTGGCCGGCTTGCTCTGGAAGAAGCCGAAGCCCTTCGCGAGTTCGGCGGGAATCAGATTGCGCAGCGAGACGTCGTTCGCGAGCGTAATCAGCCGCACGCCGCGCAGCGCCTGCTCGGGCGTCGCGCCCATCGGCACGTCGCCGGTGATAACCGCGACTTCCGCCTCGAAGTCGATGCCGAACGCTTCCGATGCGCACGGCACGTCGTCTTTCGGGCCGATGAAGTCGTCGCTGCCGCCCTGATACATGAGCGGATCGGTCCAGAATTCCGGCGGCATCTCGGCGCCGCGCGCGCGCCGCACGAGCTCGACGTGGTTCACGTACGCGGAGCCGTCGGCCCACTGGAACGCGCGCGGCAGCGGCGCCATGCAGTCTTTCGCGTCGAACGCGAAGCTGTTGCGCGCGCGGCCCTGGTTGAGCGCTTCGTAGAGATCGTGCAGTTGCGGCGCGTAGAAAGCCCAGTCGTCGAGCACGCGCTGCAGCGTGGGCGCGATCGCGTCGGCAATCGCCGCGGTGTGCAGGTCGCGGGACACGACGATCAGTTGACCGTCGCGCGTGCCGTCCTTCAGCGAGGCAAGTTTCATAGAGCTGTGAACCGTAGGTTAGTGACGAGGGAAGGAATCTATTCTACGATGGTGAATCGGCGTGGCCGCGGTTCGTGCGGCGCAGCGGTTGCCGTGCGCGAGTTGATCCGCGCTGCACGCTTCCTGCTGGAGGTTGTCTGCACGTTTCCGCTGCGCCGTTATCGCACTGCCGTGGCGCTGTATTGTGCCGCTGCTTCGGCGTGATTTCGTTGCTATGTCGTCGTTGTTATGTCGTCGCTATTTTTCGTCGCCGTTGCGCCGCCGTTACGTCATCGCGCGCACCTTGATTCGCGCCGCCACGCCATTACCGAACGCCCCATCCCGCGCCTTTTGCACATGTCCGCCAACGCCCGCTCCGGTACGCTTCGCCCTCACGCCGCCCCCACCTCGGCCGATCCGCTCGAAACCGATCCGGCCGACGCCGCCAGTCTCGACGACGACACCGGCGAGCCCGGCGAAGAGAAACTGCGCTCGGGCATCCAGTCGATCGAGGTCGGCTTCAGGCTGCTCGACGTGCTGACCTGCGAACCGCGCGCGATGATGCTGCGCGATCTCGCGCAGCGCGCGGGCATGAGTCCGGCGAAGGCGCATCGCTATCTCGTGAGCTTTCTGCGTCTCGGCGTCGTCGCGCAGGACCCGCTCTCGGGCCGCTACGAACTGGGCGGCTTCGCGCTGCAACTGGGGCTCGCGCGGCTCGCGCGCGTCGATGGCGTGGCGCTCGCGCGCATCGCGCTCCCCGAACTGCGGGACCGGCTCGACCTGACCGTGGGCATCGCGGTATGGGGCAACCAGGGACCGACGATGGTGCACTGGATGGAATCGAGCCATCCGGCCAAGGCCTCGCTGAAACTCGGCGACGTGATGCCGCTGCTCAGTTCGGCCACCGGTCTGCTGTTCGCCGCCTACCTGCCGCAAGGCAAGACCGCCGCGATGCTCGAACGCGAACTGGCCGACTCGCGTCGCTCGTCGTATAGCGGTGCACCACGCACCCGCGAAGAGGTCGGCAAGGTGCTCGACGAAGTGCGCGCGCACGCGGCGGCGCGCGTCGAAGGCATGCTGCTGCCGACCATCCACGCGTTCTGCATGCCGGTGTTCGATTCGACCGGCGCGCTCGCGCTCGGCCTCGTCGCGCTCGGCCATGAAGGCGCGTTCGATATCCGCTGGGGCGGCGAGGTCGATCTCGCACTGCGCGAATGCGCGCGCAAGCTCTCGTACGAGCTCGGGTATAGCGCCACGCCGCGCAGCGAAAACGGCTGACGGCACGCGCACGGATTCGATCGCCGATGGTTCACGCTCCCGTCACCCGCGCCGCCGATCGCATGCCGCCCGACGGCAATGGGCGGCCAGGCGCATTGCGCATCGGGCGCTGGATCGTGGTGCTCGCGGCGGTGGCGATTCTGCACTGGATCGCCGCACAGTGGTTCGAGCGCACACGCCTGAATCTGACGCCGGCCGATCGCGAGCATGTGCCGGTGCAGGTCGCATTGCTGACGCCCGAGCGGGTCGAACGTCAACCCGAACCTCAGCCCGAACATCCGCCTGCCGCGACGCCGCCCGCGCCGTCTTCCGCGCATAGGCCCACGGCGCATCCGCCGCGCGAGCACGTGTTGACCGCGTTGCAGCCGGCCAGCCCACATGAGCCGGCCGAAGCGCCGGCCTCGGAAGCGGCGGCGAGCGCGCCGGCCGCCGCGGCCGGCTCCCATGCAAGCACCAATGCCAATACGAACGCCGCGGCGAGCGCCCCTGCCGCGGCCAGCGCGCCGCAAGCGTCGAAGGGCGTGAAGTTTTCGGTGCCGCCGTCCGCCGAACTCGAATACGACACGTTCTACAACGGCGTGCGCAATCAGCCCGGCACGATCCACTGGGCCAGCAACGCACAGGGCTACGAAATGATCGTGTCGGTGCCGCTGCCGTTCGTCGGGCCGTTCGTGTTTGCGAGCCACGGCGGCATCGACGCGTTCGGCCTCGCGCCCGCGCAGTACAGCGAAAAACGCGGCCGCCGTGCGGAAGACATTGCGATCTTCAATCGCGCCGACAAAAAAATCGCCTTCACGCGCACACCTTTGACGCTGCCGCTTCCCGACGGCGCACAGGATCGCTTCAGCGTCGTGATGCAACTCGCGAGTCTCGTGCGCGGCGATCCCGATGCCTATAAGCCCGGCGTCACGCGACAGTTTTTTGTCGTCGATAACGACAGCGGCGAGAACTGGCCGATCGAGACCATCGGCGACGAAACGATTCGCGCGGCGCAAGGCTATCTCGAGACGCGCCATTTCAAACGTCTGCCGCGCCACGACGGCGATCAGCGCCGCATCGACGTATGGCTCGCGCCGTCGCTCGGCTGGCTGCCCGCGCGCATCCTGCAAACGGAGCCGAACGGCACGCAATTCGAACTCGTGTGGCGCGGCAAGCTCGGGTTAGAGGGCGCGTCGCCGAATGGGGACGGCAATGGTGGTACCGCTTCCGTTCCGCCTGGGAGCACACCCGTCTCGTCTGGTGACAACGCGCCCGCGAGCGCATCGGCGGTGATGCAAGGAACGCCACCCGCCGCGCCGGTCGATTCGGGCACACCCGAAATCATCAAGCCCTGAGCGCGGTCGGGCCGGGGCCATGCGCCGATCCAACCCGGCACAGGCCGGGGGGCCGGGCGCTTCGCGATGGTTTGCGAGGCAACGAAAAATTTCGCTCCGCGCGGCAGACACGGAGCGATCCGATGCCCTACACTGACGATGGCGTGTCGCCACGATCCAGGCAGATACGGGCACGCCGCCTGCTGTCACACAGGCGACAGCGGACGCGCTCGAAGGCGCCCGCTTCACAAGCTGCCCGATGCCGCGCATCCCGCGTCCATCGGGCGATCCCATCGATTTTCCGCATGACTTGAATCGTTTCTGGAGAGGCCGGTCTAACCGTTAGGTTCGGAATTTTTACCCGCGTCGCACGAGCGTCAATCCGGACCCACCCCTTGAATTCCATCACACATGCTCCACCTATGGTGCAGAAAGGGCGGAAGCCCAACGGAAATAAGGAGTGTCGCCATGCAAATGATCTACAACAGCCCCAACTATTGCGTCGTCGAGTTTCCGCCGCAGGAAGGCCTGCTGGCCATGAAGTCGGGCGGCTACGAGATCGTCGACAAGAACATGCAGCGCGAAATCTATATCGACGGTGCACTGGCGGCGCGTTTTCGCGAACATGTCCAGCAACTGATCGCAGGCGAGCCGTCGCTCGACGAGGTCGATGAATTCCTCGGGCAATTCGACAGCCTCATGCATCAGCCCGTGGTGCTTCACTAAGCTTCTTCACCGAGGTTCTTCACGAATCCAAGGTGATCCGGCCTTGGGTATCGCCATCGTCTTTTGGTATGAATTTCCGCGTTCGCGTAGAGCGAACCTGCATTGGACTGGACGGTGTCGGCCCGCACTCCACCGACACTGCCTCAGACTCGCTACGTCCAAGGCAGCCCGGATCGACCAGCAACCATTCAACCGCCAACACCCTGTTGCGCGATGTCGCGGCTCGCACGTCGCGTCATTTTTTTGGAGCCCGGCTTATATAGCCGCCAGCGATCGCTGCGACAGCCGTAAGAACGAACCACGCGCAGAAGAAGATATTGGCTGCCTCGGGGTTCGTGTCGAACAGACTTCCAACACCATGAAGTGCCAGGACGCCATATAAATACAGGCCGCCCCACACGATGACCGTCATCGCACCTGCACCTGAAGCGGCGCCAAAGACGATACGCAAAATAGTGCTCATTTGATTGGGAAGAAAAGAATTACGCTCGCCGCTTTCGAATGCAACGGGTAACCGCAAACCATGCGGCGCCCAATACGAGCGCGACGACGACCCAACACGCAATCGTTAGCGCCAAGAGACAAAGCGTTTCAACGTCGTCTTCGTCGTACATTGCGACAATGCCGCTTGCCCAAACGGCAGCGCGCATCGCATGCCATAGCCACACTGGAATCCATAGCGAGGTATGGGAGATAAACGCTCCAAGAAACCAGCCTCCGACAAGCGACGAGGCGATATACGCTAGCGCGCATATCATGCGCCGAAGACGTCCCTTCATCGCCCCCACCGTTCCGTAGGCATGCAACGTGGAACCCCTCAAACGAAATGTTGTAAGGCGGCCTTTATAGCATCGACGAGAATTAGCGAATCTCAATAATGGCCGCACATCAAACGCATGGCCGATGCGTCAGCGGCACTCACCATCCTTGCCGTTCAATTAACGACCGCCACCCGCACCTCACACCTGCGCGACGTCTCCCCCGCCACATAACGCGCGCCCAGCGCCCGCGCCAGACGCATCCGCCCGTCAACGGCTACAATGACGGGTTTCCCGCCAACGCCGGCGCAAGCCCCCGTCCGCCATGAACCAGCCTGCCCAAACCGTCACGCCAGTCCGTTCTGAGTCCGCCTACACGCGCGGCACGGCGCTGCCCGCGCTGCTGAATTCGCGCATCCTGATCCTCGACGGCGCGATGGGCACGATGATCCAGCGCTACAAGCTCGACGAAGCCCGCTATCGCGGCGAGCGCTTCAAGGACTACGAGCGCGACATCAAGGGCAACAACGAACTGCTGTCGATCACGCAGCCGCAAATCATTAGCGAGATTCACGAGCAGTACCTGGCGGCAGGCGCCGACATCATCGAGACCAACACGTTCGGCGCGACCACGGTCGCGCAAGCCGACTACGGCATGGAGTCGCTTGCCGTCGAGATGAACCTTGAATCGGCGAAGCTCGCGCGCGCCGCGTGCGACAAATACTCGACGCCCGACAAGCCGCGCTTCGTCGCCGGCGCGATCGGACCGACGCCGAAGACCGCGAGCATTTCGCCCGACGTCAACGATCCGGGCGCGCGCAACGTGACCTTCGACGAACTGCGCACGGCCTACTACGAGCAGGCGAAAGCGCTGCTCGACGGCGGCGCAGACCTGTTCCTCGTCGAAACGATCTTCGACACGCTCAACGCCAAGGCCGCGCTGTTCGCGCTCGACGAACTGTTCGAGGACACCGGCGAGCGTCTGCCGATCATGATCTCGGGCACCGTCACCGACGCCTCGGGCCGCATTCTGTCGGGGCAGACCGTCGAGGCGTTCTGGAACTCGCTGCGTCACGCGAAGCCGCTCACGTTCGGCCTGAACTGCGCGCTCGGCGCGGCGCTGATGCGCCCGTACGTCGCCGAACTCGCGAAGCTCTGCGACACCTACGTGTCGTGCTATCCGAACGCGGGCCTGCCGAACCCGATGAGCGACACTGGCTTCGACGAACTGCCCGCCGATACCTCGGGCCTGCTCAAGGAATTCGCCGAAGCGGGCCTCGTGAACATCGCGGGCGGCTGCTGCGGCACGACGCCCGAGCACATCGCGGCCATCGCGAAGGCGCTCTCCGAACTGAAGCCGCGCAAGTGGCCGAACCAGTACCGCGACGCGGCCTGAACCCCGGCCGCCACGCACCGCGCACAGGCACGACGCTCCGCTCGCCCTTTAATCCAGGTACCGCACGCACCCGACCCGCACCCACGCCATGACCGATCACACCATGCGCCTTGCCGGCCTCGAGCCGTTCAACGTCACGTCCGGGACGCTCTTCATCAACGTCGGCGAACGCACCAACGTGACCGGCTCGAAGGCGTTCGCGCGAATGATCCTGAACAACCAGTTCGACGAAGCACTCGCGGTCGCGCGCCAGCAGGTCGAAAACGGCGCGCAGGTGATCGACGTCAACATGGACGAGGCGATGCTCGATTCGAAAGCGGCGATGGTGCGCTTCATGAATCTGATCGCCTCGGAGCCGGACATCGCGCGCGTGCCGATCATGATCGACTCGTCGAAGTGGGATGTGATCGAGGCGGGCCTCAAGTGCGTGCAAGGCAAGGCGATCGTCAACTCGATCTCGCTGAAGGAAGGCAAGGAGCAGTTCGTTCATCACGCGAAGCTGATTCGCCGCTACGGCGCGGCCAGCGTCGTGATGGCCTTCGACGAACAAGGCCAGGCCGACACGTTCGCGCGCAAGAAGGAAATCTGCCAGCGCTCGTACGAGATTCTGGTCAACGAGGTCGGCTTTCCGCCCGAAGACATCATCTTCGATCCGAACATCTTCGCGGTCGCGACCGGCATCGAGGAGCACAACAACTACGCGGTCGACTTCATCGAGGGAACCCGCTGGATCAAGCAGAACCTGCCGTACGCGAAGGTGAGCGGCGGCGTGTCGAACGTGTCGTTCTCGTTCCGCGGCAACGACCCGGTGCGCGAGGCGATTCACACCGTGTTCCTCTATCACGCGATCCAGGCGGGGATGGACATGGGCATCGTCAACGCGGGCCAGCTCGGCGTGTATGCCGAACTCGATCCCGAGTTGCGCGAGCGCGTCGAAGACGTGGTGCTGAATCGCCGTGAAGACGGCACCGACCGCCTGCTCGAAATCGCCGACAAGTTCAAGACCGGCGCCGCGAAGAAGGAAGAGAACCTCGAGTGGCGCAACCAGCCGGTCGAAAAGCGCCTCGCGCATGCGCTCGTGAGCGGCATCACCACGTTCATCGTGGAAGACACCGAGGAAGTGCGCGCGAAGATCGCCGCGGCGGGCGGCCGTCCGATCAACGTGATCGAAGGCCCGCTGATGGACGGCATGAACATCGTCGGCGACCTGTTCGGCCAGGGCAAGATGTTCCTGCCGCAGGTCGTGAAGTCGGCGCGCGTGATGAAGCAGGCGGTCGCGCATCTGATCCCGTTCATCGAGGAAGAAAAGCGTCAGCTCGCGGCGGCCGGCGGCGACGTGCGCGCGAAGGGCAAGATCGTCATAGCAACGGTGAAGGGCGACGTGCACGACATCGGCAAGAACATCGTCTCGGTCGTGCTCCAGTGCAACAACTTCGAAGTCGTCAACATGGGCGTGATGGTCCCGTGCAACGAGATCCTCGCGAAGGCGAAGGTTGAGGGCGCGGATATCGTCGGGCTGTCCGGCCTCATCACGCCGAGCCTCGAAGAGATGGCCTACGTCGCCTCGGAAATGCAGCGCGACGACTACTTCCGCGTGAAGAAGATTCCGCTGCTGATCGGCGGCGCGACGACCTCGCGCGTGCATACCGCGGTGAAGATCGCGCCGCACTACGAAGGGCCGGTGGTCTACGTGCCGGACGCGTCGCGTTCGGTGTCGGTCGCCTCCAGCCTGCTGTCCGACGAGGGCGCCACGAAGTACATCGACGAACTGAACGCCGATTACACCCGCATCCGCGACCAGCACGCCAACAAGAAAGCGCAGCCGATGGTCACGCTCGCCGAAGCGCGCGCCAATAAGACCAGGATCGACTGGGCGAGCTATCAGCCGGTGAAGCCGAAATTCATCGGCCGCCGCGTGTTCAAGAACTTCGATCTGAACGAGCTCGCGAACTATATCGACTGGGGTCCGTTCTTCCAGACCTGGGACCTCGCCGGCCCATATCCGGCGATTCTCAACGACGAGATCGTCGGCGAATCGGCGCGGCGCGTGTTCTCGGACGGCAAGTCGATGCTCGCGCGCCTGATTCAGGGCCGCTGGCTGCAGGCGAGCGGCGTCATCATGCTGCTGCCGGCCAACACGGTCAACGACGACGACATCGAAATCTACACGGACGAATCGCGCAGCGAAGTCGCGCTGACATGGCGCAATCTGCGCCAGCAGAGCGTGCGGCCCGTGGTCGATGGCGTCATGCGGCCGAACCGCTCGCTCGCCGACTTCATCGCGCCGAAGGACTCGGGCGTGGCCGATTACATCGGCATGTTCGCGGTCACGGCGGGGCTTGGCGTCGACGTGAAGGAAAAGCAGTTCGAGAAGGACCTCGACGACTACAGCGCGATCATGCTGAAGGCCCTCGCGGACCGCCTCGCCGAAGCGTTCGCCGAAGCGATGCATGCGCGCGTGCGGCGCGACCTGTGGGGCTATGCGAACAGCGAGAACCTCTCGAACGACGAACTGATCGCCGAAAAGTATCGCGGCATCCGCCCGGCGCCGGGCTATCCGGCCTGCCCCGACCATCTGGTGAAGCGCGACATGTTCGAGGTGCTGCAAGCGGACGAGATCGGCATGAGCGTGACCGAATCGCTGGCGATGCTGCCGGCCGCGAGTGTGTCGGGCTTCTATCTCGCGCATCCGGACAGCACCTATTTCTCGGTCGGCAAGATCGGCGCGGATCAGCTCGAGGACTACGCGCAGCGCATGGCGCTGTCGAAAACGGACGCCGAACGCGCGTTGGCGCCGCTGCTGTAAGCGGCGGCGCATGGCATGACCGGGCACCGGGCAGGCCGCCGCATGACCCGGTGCGGCGCCCCCACTATATCGGCCCCGAAAGGCTGAATATTTCCGCCCGCCGAATTTTCGGCTTTGTAGACTGAGTCGGCTTTCACCCTGTCAGGCGCGGCCAAAACGCGCCGGCTCATCCAGATTGCAACCGTCAACGGAGAAAATCGCATGAAGAAGCTGACGCTGTTATTGACTGCCGTTTCGCTGGCCGCGGGCGCTTCCGTGGCGCTCGCGCAGCCGGCCGCGCCGGGTGGCTCGAGCGCGGTCAGTTCGTACTCGCCGCCTACAGAGAAACACGTGAAGAAGCCGAAGAAGAGCAAGAAGAAGAAAGGCGCGGCGGCATCGGCAGCCGCACCGGCTGAGTCCGCGAGCCAGTAGGCGGCCGCAGCGGCAAACAGCAGGCAGCCCCGCTTCGGAACCGGGGAATGGCAAAGAGCCCGCATCGAGCGGGCTCTTTTTGTTGCGGGCGGCAATCTGTGCCGCCGCGCCATTCGCAGCAGCCACCGCCGCCCTGTTCACCTGGCAGCTCGAATCAAAGCCCCCAAACGATGTCCGCGTCTTCTTTTTGCGCCGCGCGCAGCATGTCGAGGAACGGATACGCGCGCTGCGCGAGTCCCGGCGGAATCTCGTGATGCTCGTGGCCGTCCTCGTGCTCGTGGAAATGGCCATCGTGCTCGGCGCGCTCCTGCTTGTCGAACGTGATCGCCGCTTCAAGCTTCTCGATCGCGCTACCCAGCTCCTCGTGAGTGATGACGCCCCGCTCCCCAAGGCGTTTGCCGACAATGCCGACGAGATACTGGGCGAGATTTTCGAGCATCATCACGTCAGGGCTGGCGTGGCATTTGAAAGTAATCAACATAACTGTTCCCTTTGTCGTTATATGGAGTTGACGCGCGAGCGGCACCAACACGCGCCTCACGTGGGCTCGCCGTGCGGGCGCGGCGGCCTCGGCCCGTGACAGGCATCTCATTGAACATATTAGCACCTGCTAAAATCCGTCTGAACGGAAAAGCGCGCCGCCCGGCGCCGCGTGCAACGAAGCGCGACGAGCCTGCGCAAGCGCGTGGCCGGGGTGGCCAGGCGACGAGCCGCAACGCCCGTGCCACGCTCGACAACTCGACGGCGAGCCGCCGCGCGTGACCCACCGCATCGCGGATACCCCCCGCGGTTACGCCACGGGTCAAGCCGCCGCCGGCGGTCGACATGAGCGCCGCGTCACTTGCCGCCGCGCCTTCCATGCGGCCGACACCGGCCGCGGCCGGCGCCTCTTCCGCCTTACCGGATTGCCTCACTGGACTCGCAACACGCATGCTGCCCGCACATAAACACACACTCGAAACCCTGCTCGCCGAGACGGTGAACCAGGTCGCGACTGCCACGCAAGGCGCGACCGAAGCCACGTTCGTCCCGCCCGCCATCGCGCTGGAGCGCCCGAAAGTCGCCGCGCACGGCGACGTCGCGTGCAACGTGGCGATGCAGCTCGCCAAGCCGCTGCGCGCCAATCCGCGCCAGCTCGCGCAACAGATCGTCGACGCGCTGCTTGCGCACCCGCAAGCCAGGGGCCTCGTCGAGACCGCCGAAGTGGCGGGCCCCGGCTTCATCAACCTGCGTCTCACGGCCCAGGCCAAACAGGGCGTGATCGCCGCTGTGTTCGCCGAGCAGGACGCCTACGGCCGCTCGCGGCGCGACGCCGGCAAGCACGTGCTGATCGAGTTCGTGTCGGCCAACCCGACCGGCCCGCTGCACGTCGGCCACGGCCGCCAGGCCGCGCTCGGCGACGCGCTCGCCAACGTGCTGACCTCGCAGGGCTGGGACGTGCATCGCGAGTTCTACTACAACGACGCCGGCGTGCAGATCCACACGCTCGCGCTGTCGACCCAGGCGCGCGCGCGCGGCCTCGCCCCCGGCGACGCCGGCTGGCCCGCGTCGGCCTACAACGGCGAGTACATCGCCGACATCGCGAAGGATTACCTGAACGGCGTCACGGTCGAGGCGAGCGACGGCGCACCCGTCACCGGCGCGGGCGACGTCGAAGACCTCGAGGCGATCCGCCGCTTCGCAGTGACGTATCTGCGCCGCGAGCAGGACATGGACCTGCAGGCATTCGGCGTGAAGTTCGACCAGTACTACCTGGAATCGTCGCTGTACACCGAAGGCCGCGTCGAGAAAACGGTCGACGCGCTGATCGCCGCGGGCAAGACCTACGAGCAGGAAGGCGCGCTGTGGCTGCGCACCACCGACGACGGCGACGACAAGGACCGCGTGATGCGCAAGACCGACGGCACCTACACGTACTTCGTGCCGGACGTCGCCTATCACGTCGCGAAGTGGGAACGCGGCTTCACGAAGGTCATCAACGTGCAGGGCTCGGACCACCACGGCACGATCGCACGGGTGCGCGCGGGCCTGCAGGGTCTCGGCATCGGCATTCCGAAGGGTTACCCCGACTACATCCTGCACAAGATGGTCACGGTCATGCGCAACGGCGAAGAGGTGAAAATCTCCAAGCGCGCGGGCAGCTACGTGACGGTGCGCGACCTGATCGAATGGTCGGGCGGCGCGACGCCGGGCTCGGAAGCGGCTGTCGATCTGATCGACGAGGAAACGATTCGCCGCGGCCGCGACGCGGTGCGCTTCTTCCTGATCTCGCGCAAGGCCGACACCGAATTCGTGTTCGACATCGACCTCGCGCTGAAGCAGAACGACGAGAACCCGGTCCACTACGTGCAGTACGCGCATGCGCGCATCTGCTCGGTGATCGCCGAGTGCAACGCGCGCTACGGCCTCGACGAGAGCGCGCTCGCGAGCGTCGACCTCGCGCCGCTCGCGAGCGAACGCGCGATGGCGCTGCTCAACAAGCTCGCCGAGTTCCCGGACATGCTGCAACACGCCGCCGACGAACTCGCGCCGCACGCGGTCGCGTTCTACCTGCGCGACCTCGCCGGAGAATTCCACTCGTTCTACAATGACCGGGCCGAGCGCGTGCTGGTCGACGATGCGGCCGAACGCAACGCACGCGTCGCGCTGCTCGCGGCCACGCGCCAGGTGCTCGCCAACGGTCTCGCGACGATCGGTGTCTCCGTCCCCGTCAAGATGTAACTCCCCGGCGCAACATGTATGCGGCCGTCGTTATAATCGACGGCCGTTCCTGGATTCTTTTTGCAGGTGATTCGTACGATGGCAAAACCACGCCGCACAACAAAGCAGTCGAAGCAAACCGGGGGCACGTTTCTCGGTATCGTGCTGGGCCTGATCGTCGGCCTGGCGATCGCGGTCGTGGTGGCGCTGTATATCACCCGTGCGCCGACCCCGTTCGTCTCGAAGGTCGCGCCGCCGGCCGCGACCGACAACGGCGCGAGCCAGGCGCAATACGACCCGAACCGTCCGCTGCAAGGCAAGACGCCGGGCCAGCCGGTGCCGCAGGCCGCGCAACCGGCGCCGCCCAACACCGCGCCGGGTCAGACCAATGCGCAGACCCAGTCGGGCATGCTCGAAGAGCCGCAGATCGTCGAAGTGCCGCCGTCGGCCGGCAATGCGAACGGCACCGCGGTCGCGCCGAAGCCCGCGCAGGACAACGGCGGCGGCGAGATCGCCGCACCGGCGCCCGTGAAAAAACCGCAGGCAGCGGGCACGCCGGCCGCGACGGCGGCAGGCTCCGCGCCGAAGAGCGCGAACACCACGAGCACCGCGAACACCAAGGCGGGTTCGACCGCCGCGCCGGCCCCGGGTGACGCGAACACCGGCTACTTCCTGCAGGTGGGCGCGTACAAGACCGCCGCCGACGCCGAACAGCAGCGCGCACGCCTCGCGTTCCAGGGCTTCGAGTCGAAGGTGACGCAGCGCGACGCGGGCGGGGTGACCTACTACCGTGTGCGCATCGGGCCGTTCGCGAAGTTCGAGGACATGAATTCGAGCCGCCAGCGTCTGTCGGACGCCGGTGTCGATACCGCGGTGATCCGCTTCACCAAGCAATGAACACACCGTAACGCCGGCCCACGCGCCGCCGCCGAACTATCGGCGCGCGGCGCGTGTCACAAGCACGATGGCCGCGTCGCATAAGATAGCGGCCACGCCGAATCCGCATAACGGTGACGGGCATTTGCGCAGCGTCACCGCTCTACCGCCTACCTGGGTCAACTCAAATGAAAAAACTGCTGAGCATTCTGTTTCTCTCGCTGGGACTCGTCGCCGCCACGGCGCACGCGTCGCCGGCCGCGCCGGTCGCCGGCAAGGACTACACAGTGCTGGCCTCGCCGCAGCCGACCGACGTGCCGGCCGGCAAGATCGAAGTCACCGAGTTCTTCTGGTACGGCTGCCCGCACTGCAATGAATTCAACCCGTTCCTCGAAGCATGGGTCAAGAAGCAGGGTCCGGACGTCGTGTTCCGCCGCGTGCCGGTCGCCTTCCGCGACGACTTCATCCCGCATTCGAAGATGTTCCACGCGCTCGACGCGCTCGGTCTCGCCAACGAACTGACGCCGAAGGTCTTCAACGAAATCCACGTCAACAAGGACTATCTGCTGACGCCGGAAGACCAGGTCAAATTCCTCTCGAAGCTCGGCGTCGATCCGAAGAAGTACATGGACGCGTACAACTCGTTCTCGACGCAAAGCGCGCTGCAGAAGGACAAGAAGCTGCTCGACGACTACAAGATCGACGGCGTGCCGACGCTCGCGGTGCAGGGCAAGTATGAAACCGGTCCGGCCGCGACCAACAGCCTGCCGGGCACGACCCAGGTGCTCGACTATCTCGTCTCGCAAGTCCGCGCGAAGAAGATGTAATCACGGGCGCCGGAATGACTTCACCGCTGAAGGTTTTCATTACCGGCGCTTCGAGCGGCATCGGCCTCGCGCTCGCCGGCGAATATGCCCGGCGCGGCGCCATTCTCGGCCTCGTCGCCCGCCGCGGCGACGCGCTCGCCGCCTTCCGGCAGTCCCATCCCCACAACACCGTCTCGATCTATCCCGTCGACGTGCGCGACTCGGAAGCGCTCGCCGAAGCGGCCGCGCAGTTCATCGCGCAACACGGCCAGCCCGATGTCGTGATCGCCAACGCCGGCATCAGCCGCGGCGCGCTGACCGGTCACGGCGATCTGCGCACGTTCCGCGAAGTGATGGACATCAACTACTTCGGCATGGTCGCCACGTTCGAGCCGTTCGCCGCCGCGATGGCGGCCGAGCGGCGCGGCACGCTGGTCGGCATTGCCAGCGTCGCGGGCGTGCGCGGCTTGCCGGGTTCGGGCGCGTATAGCGCGTCGAAGTCGGCGGCGCTGAAGTATCTCGAAGCGTTGCGCGTCGAAATGCGACCGCAGGGCGTCGGCGTCGTCACGATCGCGCCCGGCTACATCCGCACGCCGATGACCGAGCACAACCCGTACTCGATGCCGTTTCTGATGAACGCGGACCGTTTCGCGGCAAAGGTCGCGCGGGCGGTCGAGCGGCAAACCTCGTTCGCGGTGTTTCCGTGGCAGATGCGCGTGGTAGCGATGCTGCTGCACGTGCTGCCGCGCTGGCTCTACGACCGCGTGTTCGAACGCGCGCCGCGCAAGCCGCGCGCCGCCGCCGAGTAGCGCATGCCAACCCGTGCGGTCGATGCAGCCGGCGTCGCGCACACTCCAGCGGGCGCCGCTGCGCGCATCGTCTCGCTCGTGCCGAGCCTCACCGAAACGCTGTTCGCGCTCGGCCTCGAGCAACAGATCGTCGGGCGCACCGGCTTTTGCGTGCATCCGCGCGACAAGGTGCGCGCGGTGCCGAAAGTCGGCGGCACCAAGACCGTCAGGCTCGACGCGATCCGCGCGCTGCGCCCGACCCACCTGATCGTCAATATCGACGAAAACGAGCGCGGCACCGTCGAGCAATTGCGCGCGTTCGTGCCGCACATCGTCGTCACCCATCCGCAAACACCGCGCGACAACCTCGCGCTCTACGCCCTGCTCGGCGCGATCTTCGGGCGCGAAGAAGAAGCGCGGCACCTTGCCGGCGCGCTCGAAGCGCGTCTACGGGAAGCCGCCGCGGGCAGCTTCGCCGCGCAAAACGTGCTGTACCTGATCTGGCGCGAACCGTGGATGAGCGTCGCGCGCGACACCTACATCGCCGCGACGCTGCGGCTCGTGAACTGGCACACGCTGCCCGACGTGCAAGGCGGCAGCGCGGGCGCGGCGCGTTATCCCGCGCTCGATTTCGACGACGCGCCGTGGCTCGGCGAGGTCGACCGCGTGCTGCTATCGAGCGAGCCGTATCGCTTCACGTCCGCGCATCGCGATGCGCTCGCGCGCGATCCGCGCCTCGCCGGCAAGCGCATCGAGTTGATCGACGGCGAGATGACGTCGTGGTACGGCGTGAGGGCGATCGACGGCATCGGCTATCTGCTGCGCCATGCGGCGGCGGCTTGAGCGTTGGCGGATTGCCTGCCTGAGCCTGGCCCCACGCGTCGCGGTACGTGCGGCACGTTCAGGCACACCGCACCAGCCCCCGGCCCCATATGAATATGTGGATTAAGTTGTTGTCGCCATCCGGCCCCTTCGATAAGCTTTCGCGAAGGCGCGCCGCCAGCAAGGCAAGGCTTCGGAGCCCCAGAGCCCGGAATCGCCCGGTCCGAGGCACTTGAGGGCAGCGCCGGGAACGTATCACAATCGTGGCGACGCCCGCGCCCATCCCGCGTCACCGCATAAACACAACCAGACGCACTGCCTGACTGCGCTCGTCATCGGAGATCCTATGCGCTTTAAACTGCTCGCAGCCGCCCTACTGCTCACGGCGCCCGCGCTCGTGCTCGCCAAACCGCTGACCGTCTGCACCGAATCGAGCCCCGACGGCTTCGACGTCGTGCAGTTCAACTCGCTCGTCACGACCAATGCCTCGGCCGACGTGATCTTCAACTCGCTGGTCTCGTTCGACGAAGCCGCGAAGAAGGTCGTCCCCGCGCTCGCAGATAAATGGGAAGTGAGTCCCGACGGCCTTACCTACACGTTCCATCTGCGCCCGAACGTGCAGTTCCAGACCACCGACTACTTCAAGCCCACGCGCGCGCTGAACGCCGACGACGTGGTCTTCACGTTCGACCGCATGCTCGACGACAACAACCCGTGGCACAAGGTCGCAGGCGCGAGCGGCTTTCCGCATGCGCAGTCGATGGGCCTGCCGAAGCTCATCAAGTCGGTCAGCAAGGTGGACGACAACACCGTCAAGTTCGAACTCAACGCGCCCGATGCGACCTTCATCTCGATCCTGACGATGGGCTTCGCGTCGATCTATTCGGCCGAATACGCGGACCAGCTGCACAAGGCCGGCAAGGAAGTCGACCTGAACGCGAAGCCGATCGGCACCGGCCCGTTCGTGCTGAAGAGCTACACGAAAGACGCGGTGATCCGCTACGACGTGAACCCGACCTACTGGGGGCCGAAGCCGAAGATCGACCGCCTGATCTACGCGATCACGCCCGATGCGACCGTGCGCGCGCAGAAGGTGAAGGCGGGCGAATGCCAGATCGCGCTGTCGCCGAAGCCGCAGGATCTCGCCGAGGCGAAGCAGGACAAATCGCTCGCGATCGTCGAAACGCCCGCGTTCATGACGGCCTTCGTCGCGCTGAACACGCAGAAGAAGCCGCTCGACAACCAGAAGGTGCGCGCCGCGCTGAACATGGCGTTCGACCGCACGACGTATCTGAAAACGGTGTTCGACAACACCGCGACACCGGCCGTGAATCCGTATCCGCCGAACACGTGGAGCTACAACCACTCGATCAAGGGCTGGCCGTACGATCCGGCGAGAGCGAAGAAGCTGCTCGCCGACGCGGGCTATCCGAACGGCTTCGAAACGACGATCTGGGTGCGGCCGAACGGCAGTGTGCTGAACCCGAATCCGAAGGCCGGCGCCGAACTGTTGCAGGCCGACTTCGCGAAGATCGGCGTGAAAGCGGACGTGAAAGTGATCGAATGGGGCGAGCTCATCAAGCAAGCCAAGCAAGGGCAGCACGATTCGCTGTTCATGGGCTGGGCGGGCGACAACGGCGACCCGGACAACTATCTGTCGCCGCTCTTTAGCTGCAACGCGGTGAAGTCGGGCATCAACTTCGCGCGCTTCTGCGATCAGGATCTCGACAAGCTGATCGCCGACGGCAAGGCCACGTCCGATATCGCGAAGCGCACGAAAGCGTATGAAGCCGCGCAGCAGATCATCCACGACGAAGCGCTGTGGATTCCGCTTGGCTATCCGACTGCCGCAGCGATCACGCGGACGAACGTGAGCGGTTATCGCGTGAGTCCATTCGGGCGGCAGAATTTCGGGGCCGTGGCGGTGCAGTGATTTCGTCGCGCGGCTGAAAGCGGCAACGGGGAAGCCGGCCTTCATGGGCCGGCTTTTTTATTGCCGCGTTTCGGCTTGATGCGGGACGCTCCGACCCCGCCGGCATGTGCCGCGCCGGATCTGTCCCTGCCGCCGTTTCGGCGGTATCGGCGGGCGTTATAATCGATCAGGCGGCTGTCGTCGATACCGTCGGCGAAGAGGCGCACAGGAGACGCAGGCAACCCATCCTCATCTTGTCGGGACGTACAGTGTCGCCGCGTACCGGGCATCCAGCCAGGCATGCCAAACCAATCGGACTGTGTACACGTGAGCAAAGCGCGCGCAAATTCAGCGTTGAGGGCCGAAAAAACACCTCCCCTGGTATTGGAGCCCGAGCCGATCCATGGCGAAACGGCCAAGCAAAAGCTCCCGACGGAAGGTGATCTGCACGATGTCTACCGGCGTGTCAGACGCGACATCCTGAGCGGCGAACTCGCTCCCGGCGACATTCTGAATCAGGTCCATATTGCCAGGCGGTATGGCGTAAGCCGCACGCCGGTTCGCGAAGCATTGCGGATGCTTCAGGCCGAGAATCTCGTCGATGCGCAGTTCCAGCATCGGACTCGGGTTACCAAGGTCACGTCGCAGGAAGTCGATTCGGTCTACGCGACCTGGATTCTCATGCAGTCGCTGGGTATAGCGCTCACCGTGCCGCTGATGTCCGCCGACGAGATTTCGGCATTGACAGCGCATCTCGATCAGATGAACGATCGCTCGCCTCTGCACGATGGCACGCAGGACGAGTGGGAGCATCTGCATATCGACTTTCACCGGATGCTCGTCATGCATGCGGGACCGATCATCAAGGATTCGATCGACAATTGCTGGTCGCGTTCGGAGCGAGCGCGGCGTTTGCATATGCGCTCGGCGCCGCAGTCCTGGCTGGCGTCGGAAGAGGAGCACCGCGACGTGGTGATCGCCTTCGAAGAGGGTTCCGCCGACCAGGCCGTTCATGCGGCAAGCCGCCAGCTCGCGCGGAATGCTTTGGGGGTCATCGCCAGTATCGATCCCAGCTATGAACCACGCGCGATTCGCCAGGCCTTGAAGTTGACGCTTCAGGCCGGTACGGCAGCCGCGGATTCGACAAGCGCGTCGTTCGTCGTGGGTGCCGGTTTGCCCGCGCGCTCTACGGCCCGGAAGCGGACACGGACCTGAGCCGAGGCGCAAGCATACCGCCGGCGCCGACGGCGGATGCATTGCGCTGTGGAACGCGACAAGGGGCGTAGCCTGGCTTTGGCTTGTAGCGGACACGCCTCTCGGTGGCCGAGCCGTATTGATCTTCCGCGCGGCATCGGCGGATTTCTCCCGTTCGACCGTCATCGATACGGTCTCCATCCAGGGCTGCAACACCAGGGGCCCCAACCCTGGTCGTCACGCATTCGCCGCCCGTCTCTCGCCGCCATGCCGATCACCCTCACGCAATTTCACGTTTCGCTGACTCCCACTGGATACGTCGTCCGCTTCGGTGCGCACCATACGATTTGGTGAGTAGCCAATTCACCAGGCTCGCCAGCTACGCATAAAGCACCCTGAAGCATCGCCTGCTAAATTACGACCGGCTTACGCTCTGACGAGGCTCAACGAGCCGCTCGAATCAGTACACGCGAACGCCATGCCGGTCACTTTTCGCATCGACACTGCACCCACATTAAAAACCGACCTGCCTCGAATTCTGCATACATTTATCGTGTATCACTCGAACAATCGAGCCGCGACGGTCTATAGAAGTCATCCCCGGGAAAATACCTAATCGGGCCATTCATGGTGGTCTGACGGTGAAAATCCTCATGTCAAAAAATTAATTTCCCCTTTAAAAACAATATCAAATAGATGCATATCGCTTTTCTGGAGAAATCAGTTTTCTAGCCTGTCGATCTCCTATGCCCTCCAAAAAATGTATCCACTTCAAAGTTTCTGTTGACATGTTGTTTTTGAAAAAGTGTACTTGCAACATGAAAAGTGCATCCATTTTTCACCCGCCGCACACGATGTCCACTGCCACTCGTCGAAGTTGGCAGGACACGCCGCAGAAGCTATTTGAAAGCGTTCAATTCCCCAATGTCTCGGAGTACACATGGAAACAGGCAACCTCACTGCGCGATTCGATGCTGAAGCTCAACCAAGGACAGATTCACCGCCGAAATACCGCTGGGCGATACTGTTTGCCGCCTGGATGGCGTTCATGCTCAGTTATGTAGACCGCGTCGCGTGGAGCAGCGTTGCGGCCTCGGTGGGCCAGAGCCTCGGGCTCTCGGTCGGGATGCTGGGAGCATTCGTGACCGCGTTTTATGTGGGGTACGTCGTTGCGAACGTAGCAGGAGGTTTGCTGACGGATACCATCGGGGCAAGACGCACCCTCACTTTTGCACTTCTGCCGCTTGGACTATCGACCTTTGCTTTCGGTTACGCCAATTCGCTCATGACAGGCATTGCACTGCAGATCGTGATGGGCGTGACCGCCGGCGCGGACTATGCCGCGGGAATGAAGATCATCGCCAGTTGGTTCGACCGCGAGCGCGGCCTCGCAATGGGTATCTACGGCACGGCAACGTCTCTTGCCGTTGTAGTGAGCAACGCGACCGTTCCTACGATTACGAAGAACTTCGGATGGTCCAGCGCGTTTCATCTGCTGGGTATCGTGACCTTCGTCTGGGGTCTCGTTTGCTTCGCAATGCTTCGCGATAGTCCGACGAAAACGAAGACGCCGTCGATCACACGAAGCGAAGTGCGCGAACTGCTGATGAATCGAAATCTCATCCTGGTCGCCCTTGCCGGCTTCGCGGGATTCTGGGCGACCGTCGGATTCGGCGCCTGGGGGAACGCATTGATGACCAAGCAGTACGGCCTTTCGCCCATTACGTCGGGAGCGATCCTGGCAGCGTTCGGTATTGGCGCGATGATCTCGAAGCCGCTGCTCGGCTGGTTCAGAGACTTCCTCGGGCACGGTTCCGGCAAGTATCTGCCCATCGTCTGTCTCCTCTGCTTCTCCGCGCTTCTGGTCGTGTTTGGCCGCTGCACGACGGAAACCATGTTCTACCTCGTTGCGCCGATTCTCGGAGCAGCCGCCTTCGGTTATACGCCGCTGCTCTATGTGCTTCTCACCGAGGCATCCGGTACGAAGGCCGCGGGCGCCGCATCTGGCCTCACCAATGCCGTGTGGCAACTCGGCAGCGTAATCGCGCCAATGGCAGTCGGTGCCGTGTACGGAAGTACCCACTCGTTCTCCCTTGCCATCGACACGCTCGCAGCCGGCCCGCTTTGTGGAGCGATCATTCTTTGTTTCTTGCGCCACAAGCCTGCCACCGCCTGACGAAAAGCGGCGGCGCACGCCTTCACGCACTGAGCTGATTTCGCGCTTCTCGCTCCCCGATTGGAAAGAGTAACGCCCGTATAAATTAAACAAGAACACACTTTTCCATTAGTAGAACTACTCATAATATATTTGGAGATTGTCATGAAGAAATGGATTCTGGCCTGCAGCCTGGTACCCTGCTGCGCCAGCCTTCCTGCATGGTCGCAAAGTTCTGTCACGCTCTATGGCCGAGCCGATGTATCGCTCCAGACGGGGAATGCCGCCGGTAGCAGTGCAACCCGACTCGATAGCAGCAATGTGGCTCCATCGGTTTGGGGAATGTTGGGTTCTGAAGACCTCGGGGGCGGCTACAAGGCCCTGTTCAAGCTCGAAAATGGCTTCAATCCCACCACGGGATCCATTGCGGGTTCGGGGAATCTTTTCGGTCGCGAAGCGTGGGTCGGCTTGAACGGACCCTTTGGTCAAATCCAGTTCGGATTGAATTACACGCCTTTCTTTACGACCTTGATCACGTTTGCTCAGGGTCCCCTCTCCACCTTCGGCTGGGGCAATGCATCGAACAACTACTTCTTTGTCGGGACGACGCGAAACAGCAATGCCATACGGTACAACTCGCCGACATTTGCCGGACTGACGTTGCGCGCCAGCTATTCCAACGGTTCGAATGGCGATCCGACGCTTCCCGCGTCGCTGGGTAGAACGGTTTCCGTAGGTCTGGCTTATCGTCTTGGCCAGTTCTCCGCCGACTTGAACTACCTTCAACAAAGTGCAGCCACGACGACTCCCGTGACCGCGGGTACGACGACCATCCAGGGCAATTATGTGATGGCAGCGATGATGTACGACTTTGACTGGATTCAACCCTCCATCATCTTCCAGACTCATCGCGGTGGTCAGAACGTGGCCGGTGCCAGCACGGCGACATTCCAGAACCCGAATAACAACTTCTATGATTTGTCCGTGCTGATCCGCCATATTGGTCCTGGCGTGTTCCTGCTCGACTTCGGTCAATACAAGCGACTCGGCGATAGTTCCGGGGACTCCACCACCTACGCGATTCGCTACGACTACTCCCTGTCGAAAAGAACCGGCGTCTATGTCGGCGCAGGACATGTCCGCAATGGCAGCAGCGCGACATTCTCGATGGCGGGCGCACAAGGAGCGGGACTGCCCACCAAACCCGGCGGTAGCGTGACGTCCTTTGTACTAGGTATGATCACGCGCTTCTGAGGCAGCGTTCGGCAGTCGTGCCGTTGGCGGGTTCGAATCCGAAAATTCGAACCCGCTTTTTTCTGGAGAAAGAAAAATGGCCCAATCCTGGGCCATTGTTCCTGCGTCATATTTTCCAGACCTAAACCGCAACTTACAGCGCGGAACTGACCACGCCTTTACCCGCGAAGAACGCATCGAGATTGTCTTCTGCGCGTTGCATCATCGCGGCGCGAGTCTCGACCGTATTGCTCGCCACATGGGGAGTCAGCACGACATTCTCGAGGCTTGCCAGTTCGGCGGACACGCCCGGCTCCTGCTCGAACACGTCGAGACCCGCGCCTGCAATGCGCGCGTCGCGAAGGTATTCAATGAGTACCTTTTCGTCGACCACCGAGCCACGCGAAACGTTGATCAAATAACCCTTCGGCCCGAGCGCATTCAGCACGTCAGTCGATACGAGCTTATTCGTCGCGGCGCCGCCAGCACTTGCCAGCACGAGAAAGTCCGCCCACTCAGCCAGTTCGACGGGTGTTGAAGCGTATTGAAATTGGCTTCCTTCGACCGGGCGGCGATTGTGATAGCGAACCTCCATGTCGAAGCCGAGCGCCCGGCGCGCGATCACCGAACCAATGCGCCCCATGCCAATGATACCGAGGCGTTTTCCCGAAACACGCGTGGTCATGGGGAAACCGCCCTTATACCAGTCACCACGACGCACAAACGCATCGGCTTTCGTGATGCCGCGAGCGACGTCCAACAGCAGTGCGAATGCAATATCTGCCACGCAATCGTTGAGTACTTCCGGCGTATAACCGACGGCGATATCGCGCTTGCGCAGCAATTCCAGGTCCAGTCCATCCAGACCCACTCCGAGACTCGACACGACCTTGAGATTCGGGAGTGCATCCAGAAGCGGGGCGCGCGCCCCGAATTTCGGATTGGTTGCGAGAGCCTCGATACCTTCGCCTTCAGCCTTGAGGAAACTCTCCTGATCCTGCGCCGCCGCGGGGAGAATGCGAGCGTCGTACTTTTTCTCCAGACGCGCCTGAAGCGCCGGAAGCAATGCACCTTGGGGAATTAGCAATCGATGTGCCATAGCGAAGACCTCTGGTTGGTTAAAGAAAGACGATCTAAATGTACCCACATTTCTCTCTCAGTGTTAGCATACTACCTAATCAGAACGTATGCACCTATCGATTGCGTGATGACGATGTAGTCCGGATTCCGGAGCAGTTGCGATCCGCGGCTACGCCATACCGGAACAGCGCATTTACTTTGGAGGATGATCAGTCATGACGGGCAGACTTAAGGCTTTCCTTACATACACGGACTATGAGCTTGCGAGCTACTACAGCGCGGCCGGACTTGAAAAACTCAGAAGCGTTGTCGAAGTCGTCATGAACGGCACGGGCCGCGTGCTTCAAGGGATAGAACTCGCCGAAGCGGCGCAAGGCTGCCAGATCATCCTCGCTCACCGCTCGTCACATGGTTTGTCGGAGACGTTCAAAGCATCGCCGGACCTGATCGCTTTCTGCCGGGCCGCGGTCGATATCAGCACGGTCGATATTCCCGCCGCAAGCGAGCGCGGCATTCTCGTGACCCGAGCCAGCGCCGGGTTTGGTACGGCGGTATCCGAGTTGGCACTCGCGATGATCTTCGATCTTGCGCGTGGCGTATCCCGTGCGCGGCATGCCTATGCGCTCGGAGAAGAACCCGCGCTTGCCAAAGGTCTGCAAGTCAGTACATCGACCATCGGAATCGTGGGGTTCGGCGTCATCGGTGCTCGCCTCGCCGCGCTCGCAAGCCAACTCGGCATGACCGTAAAAGTATCCGATCCATTCGCGGACCCGACGAAGCTCGGCAATATGGCCGCCAGTTTCGACGAAGTGCTGTCCACTTCCGACTTCGTCGTATGTCTAGCCGCCGCAACGCCACAAACCGAGAATCTGTTTAACGCATCGGCCTTTGATCGTATGAAGCAAGGGGCGAGCTTCCTCAATCTCTCTCGCGGCCAGCTCGTCGACGAAGATGCGCTCGAAGCGGCGTTGGATCGGGGTCATTTGCGTGGCGCAGGTCTCGACGTCGGTCGCGCCGCCGACCAGAAGCCATCGTCGCGTTTTATCGGACGTCCGGACGTGGTCGCGATGCCGCACGTTGGCGGCATGACCGCCGAAGCGCGCGAACACCAAACGATGGATACGGTTCGACAGATCTCCGCGCTGGCCGCAAGAGAGATTCCGCCCGGCTCGGTCAATCTGGAAAGTGCCTACCGTCTCGAACGGATCGGCATCAACCCGGGCGCCGCCATTCAGAAGAAGGAATCGTGATGACCCATCTTCCGACATGGACCGCGGGAGATGAGCCGGCCACGCTGTCAGTGCCGCCCTTGAGCGTCGATTGTCATCATCATATCTACGACAATCGCTTCCCTTACGACCCGGAAACGAGCTTGCGCCCCGCGGATGCAACAGTCGCTCAATATCGAATCCTGCAGAAGCGACTCGGAATTTTCCGCAGCGTCATCGTGCAGCCGTCCAGCTATGGCACGGACAACCGCTGTCTGGTCGACGCACTGAAACAGTTCGGCGACAACGCTCGCGGTGTGGCGGTTATCGATTCCCGAACGCCCGACGCGGACATTCGTGCAATGCACGACGCCGGCGTTCGCGGCATTCGATTCAATCTTTCGCGGCCCGCTGGCGCCAACATCGATCAGCTCGAAGCGCTTGCTCGCCGTATCGAACCCCTAGGTTGGCACGTTCAGGTACACACGCTCGGCGCCGCGTACGTTCAGCTCGAAAAATATCTCGCGGCTCTCCCGGTGCCTGTCGTGATCGACCATCTCGGCCGCGTCCCTCAACCGGCCGGCCTATCCCACGAAGTATTCGCGGTATTGCGCCGGCTCGTCGACAAAGGCAAGACGTGGATGAAGCTCTCCGGCGCCTATCACGATAGCCTCGATGGTGCGCCCTCTTATGCGGATACCGGCCGCATGGTGACCGAATGGCTGACGTCCGCTCCCGAGCGCGTCGTTTGGGGAACGGATTGGCCCCATCCCGCTGCCATGGTCGGCGAAAAACCAATGCCGAACGATGCCCGCCTGCTCGATCTTCTCGGCGAATGGGCGCCGAACAGTGCATTGATCCGAAAAGTTCTGGTCGACAACCCGATCGCGCTGTATGGCTTTTCAAGCGGTTCACAGGAGCGGTAAGCATGTCCTATATCGTCGTGTCGAAACACGAAACCTGGGCTCATCTGCGTATCGACCGCGCGGAGAAGCGCAATGCGATGAACCAGTCCGCGCGTCTTGACCTGTTAGCCGCGCTGGAAACGCTTGCGGGACACGTCAACGCGGTCGTCATCACCGGCTCGGATCAGTGGTTCTGCTGCGGCGCGGACATCAAGGAGCGCGCACAATTTCTCGCCGAAGGCCGGCAGGACACCGCCGGTCAGGAAGGCATCGATCTGGCCATGGCGATCCGCGAATTTCCCGGCGTGGTGATCGCGGCAGTCAACGGGCTTGCGCTCGGTTACGGCGTCAATCTCGTGAACGCTTGCGATCTGGCCGTCGGCAGCGAACATGCCCGATTCGGGCTGCCCGAACTGAAATCCGCGGCGTTTGCGAGCATGTCGGCAGCCACCAGTCATTTGTCCGGACTCAACCGGAAGCGTCTCGGATGGATGCTTTTCAACACGGAACCGGTCGACGCCGAGCTTGCCCTTTCATGGGGGCTGCTCAATGAAGTGGTTCCCGCCGGGAACCTCGATTCGCGCGTGCGAGAGTTGGCCGGCAAGATCGGCCAATTCGATCGCCAGGTCCTGAACGAGACCAAGTATGCGCTTGCAAAACTCCCTGAATTTACGACGGATTGGCGTGCCGCGCTGAATTACGGACAGGACGTCGCGGCACGCATCAAGAGCCGCATCGCTACTCCGTAAAACGTCAGTCAATTGACTTCGAAAGCGCCCGGTCGAGAAGTCGCCGCTGAATTCGCGCAGCATTGGACTCCTGATAATCTGCAGAGAATATTCATCATGTCATTTCCTCTTAAAGGCTTTCGCGTACTCGATCTGACCAACGTGCTGTCAGGTCCCTTCTGCTGCCATCAGTTGGCGCACTTCGGCGCGGAAGTCATCAAGGTAGAAAATCCGAAAGGCGGCGATCTTGCCCGTCAACTCGGCGCCGATCCCGAACTCGTCAAGCGAGGCATGGGCATCTCCTATCTCGCCCAGAATGCCGGCAAGCGCTCGGTCACGATCGACTTCAAGCACCCTGAGGGAAAGGAGATCTTCCGCACGCTCGTCAAAAGCGCCCATGTCGTGGTCGAGAACTTTCGTCCGGGCGTAATGGACCGGTTGGGCATCGGCTATAAGGATCTTCTCGAAGTCAATCCGCGTCTGGTTTACTGCGCGATCACCGGGTTTGGGCAGGACGGTCCTCTCGCGGCGCGTCCGGCTTACGACCAGATCATCCAGGGTATGTCGGGCGTGATGAGCATCACCGGGGCGCCCGACACGGCACCTTACCGGGTCGGCTATCCCGTTGCCGACACGGTCGGCGGTCTGACCGCGGCATTTGCGGTGGCGGCCGCGCTGGCACAACCCGATCGAACGGGCGGTACGTACCTGGATGTCTCCATGCTGGCGTCGACCATGGTCTCGATGGGTTGGGCCATGTCGAACATGCTCATTGCAAAAAAAGAACCCGCGCCGATGGGCAACGAGAACATTACGGCCAGCCCGTCGGGTGCCTTCAAGACCGGTAGCGGCCTGCTGAATATCTCCGCCAACAAGCAGGAACAGTTCGAAGCGCTTTGCAGGACCGTAGGACGTCCGGACCTCTATACGGACGAGCGTTTCCATGAACGTCATGCCCGCCTGAAGAACCGCTACGAACTTCGTGATGAACTGGAACAGGCCCTCGCCGCCCGCGGAGCGGATGAGTGGTGCGATCTGCTCAACGACGTCGACGTTCCGTCCGGGCCCGTCTACCTGGTGTCGCAGGCGCTTGCCCAACCGCAGATTGCGGAACGCGGCATGGTCGGCGAATTCAGGAACGTGCCCGGCGTCGATCGTGACCTGCATCTGGTGCGGACCGGCGTGAAGATCGACGGGAACGATCCCTCGGTCGATTTTCCGCCGCGAACCCTGGGCGCCGACACCGTTGACATCCTGCACGAACTCGGTTTGGATGATGATCGCATCGAACGGCTCAGAACAGCGAAAGCCATCTGAAGCGTGAATGACGACTGCAAAAAACTGGAGATATCGAAATGACTCAAAGCGCGAATCTTGACTGGCCCGCCGGCTACCGTATCAATCCCCGTGTGCCGTCGGTCGGCAAGGACATCATCGAAGCATTCAAGGCACTTCCCACCGCGGCCATTGGCGACGCCATGAGCAGAAACGTGGGGACGTACGGGCTGCGGCAATACCATAGCGGCCTCGACGTGAGCATGTGCGGTCCGGCGGTCACCGTCCGTGTGAGGCCCGGCGACAATCTCATGATCCACAAGGCGTTGATGCTCGTGGAACGTGGCGACGTGCTGGTCATCGACGGCGGCGCCGACATCACTCAGGCGCTCGTCGGCGGCCTGATGCGCACCACCTGCATCGCGAAGGGTCTCGCGGGTCTCGTCATCGACGGCGCCGTTCGCGATCTCGTCGAGTGGGCCGAAGAAGGCATGCCTTGCTATGCGCGCGGCCACACGAGTCGCGGACCGAGCAAAGACGGTCCCGGAGAAATCAATATTCCCGTGGTCTGCGGCGGCCTGGCCGTTCTTCCCGGCGATATCGTCGTGGGCGATGCGGATGGCGTGGTTGCAGTACCGGCCAACGACGCCGAGCGCATTCTGCGCAAGACGCTCGAGCATCTGAAACGCGAGGACGCCATACGGGAATCGAATCGCACGGGAACGTCCGACCCGGAACGCTTCGACGCGGTTCTGAGAGCAAAAGGCCTGCCCATTTGAGTCGATTCGAGGCATCCCTTTCCGACTGACTCCTCCTACTCCGGAACATGAAGATCTCTTCGATTCAATGCTATACCGTTGATCCCGGCTTCCGCAGCCGGACCTGGATTTTCGTCAAGGTATTGACCGATGCCGGCATCCACGGCTGGGGCGAGGCGTATACGTTACGCGGACGCGATCGGGCAATCGTCGCCCAGATCGATGAACTCGGCACGGCATGCCTCGGCCGCAGTCCATTCAACATCAAGCATTTCACTCAAATCGTCCAGGACGATTTCGCTCAGCGGCGTAGCTCGTTCGAACTCTATTGCGCGCAGAGCGCCATCGAGCAGGCGATGTGGGATATCGTCGGCAAAGCCTGCGGGCAGCCGGTTTATAACCTGCTCGGCGGCAAATGCCGCGAGAAGATTCGCGTCTATGCGAACGGCTGGAGCGATCACTGCAAGACGCCCGAAGAGTATGGCGAGGCGGCCGCGGCAGTCGTCGAGAAGGGCTTCACCGCCATCAAGCTGTCGCCGCTACCGGGCACCTGGAGAACGTACGTACCGCGGGAGCATGAACATCACGTCGTTTCCGTGATTCGCGCGGTTCGAGACGCGGTCGGCCCCAAGGTCGATATCCTGCTCGACATGCTCAGACGCCTCAACGCGGGATCGGCAAGCCGTCTCGGGCGTCAGTTGGAACCGTTCGATCTGTACTGGTACGAAGAACCGTGTTGGGCCGAGAACGTCGACGCACTCGCGGAAGTTCGCAGCAAGGTCGGCATTCCGGTCGTGACGGGCGAAACGCTCTACGGCAAAGCCGCATTCCAGCCGGTGCTCGAGCGTCGGGCCGCCGATATTCTGAATCCGGACATCTGCAACGTCGGCGGCATTCTCGAGCTGAAGGAAATCGCAGCGATGGCGGAACCCCACTATGTCGCCATCTCGCCTCACAACTTCAATTCGACCACGATCGCGCTCAATGCGACCGTGCATGCCGCAGCAGTCATGCCGAACTTTACGTTGACCGAGTACTATCTGCCGTTCGCCGATTTTGCAACGAAGATTTGCCCGGCTCAGTTGATTCCCGAAAACGGCTTCATCGCACTGCCGGATGCCCCGGGGCTGGGACTCGATCTGGATGAATCGCTTCTGCGGCAGTATGCGGGTTTTGCCGGCATTGCGCCGGCTCTGGCCAGTCCGGAAATCGAGCGCTAAATCAAACGATAACGTGCGGCCGGCGAGAGCTTTATTCCTGTACGACGCTCTCGTCCGCTGGAAACTCCGGCATGATCAACGGTGCACGCGCCCGATCCTCTAACGAGGTCGTCAATATCTTGAGCAGCTTGATGAACTGCTTCTGCTGAGTTTCCGTAAAACAATCCATGAGCGACGCCGAAGCATGCTCGGTGGGAGCCTGGGCTTCTTCGAGTAAGGCAACGCCCTTTTTGGTCAGCGCCAGCGCGATTCGACGCCCCCGGCCGGTGCCAGTATCCCGGGTCATCAATCCTCTTTCGACGAGACCGCGCAGCACGTACATCACCGTGACCTTGTCGAATCCAAGACACCTGGACAGGCGGGCCTGATCGATGCCCGGCGTGGCCGCGAGTACCGACAAAACCGCAAACTGAGCGGGAGTTAACGACAACTCCCGACACTCCTGCTCAAAAACGCCCGACGATATCTGGTAGGCACGTCGCAGGAGAAAACCAGGACGGTCATACATTTTGATAAGACGTGATTTAGGGTCTTTGTACATGTGGCTCAGGTCGTGAAACGTCGGAATTCGCTGAACCGGCGCTGGGGGACATCACCCGCCGGGCCTATCGATCAGACAATGTCGCGTATTTTCGCACATGATTCCAGGCGTACCGATCGCGGGCTCACACTCCTTCCATGCCGTTCGCGCTGCCGCGAACGAGACTTCACTGGCGACATAAACCAACGAAGAAGGACAGCCCCGCAGCTGCCCCTGTTCGGAAACGCAAGACGGGATACCGTCGCTTCAGCCTCGACGGCACGCACGCTCAGAGAATAAACGTCAGATTGCCCTGCCACGTATCGCGATTGATGAGAAGGACCTTCTTTTCAGCAATCCGAAGTTCGCCGTTCACTTCGCGCAGAACATAATCCACCTGCGAGACGACAGGCACGATATCGCCAATGCCTTTCTGCCCGAAGTCGCCTCTGCGCATCTCGTAGACGATCTGGCTCGACGACACCTTGTACAGTTCTTCGCGGTTCTCCACCATGACGTTGCTGATGAAGTGGACCGTGCGGGAACGCGGCGATTGCGCGGGAAAGTCCGTATGCAGGATGTGATAGACCCGCTCCTCGCGACGCAACGTCGGGTCGTAAATGATCGCACTCTGCGACTGGATCGGGGCATTCTCGACAATGGGAATCCAGTACAGCCCGTCTTCGGCGAACAGCGTCAGCCATTCATCCAGCTTCAGATCGTCCAGCAGGCGAGCTTCCCGATACAGGAACTGCTCGACCCTGCCGCGCACGCTCGCCTCTTCTTGCAGGCTAATGGTTTCGGAAAAGAACACGACACAAGTCTCCAGGTTGGCATTTCAATTCGATGTTGAGCCGGGCGGCTACTTGCCGGTCATCAACTTGTCCCACTCGCGCCACAAAGCGCGTTGCGGAGCCTCGCTCGTTGTCAGGCCCTTGAAGTCGCCGTCGCCAGTCGGCTTGTCGGTCTCGACGCCGCGCTCGAGAATGAGCCATTCGACAGCGCTGCCCGCGAGACCTTGCTGGTTGCGCGCGAAAATTTCCACGTCGTCGGCCTGCCCGTGACCCGCCGGGCCGTAGAAGCGCTCCTGGCTACGCAGCATGCCTTCGTTGTAGCCGGCCGGCGCGCCCTTGAGTTCGTAGGGATAGATGGTCACTTCGGTGAGGTCCGGCGCAATCGGTCTCCAGACTCGCACCTGATTGTGAATCAGTCCGAGATTCGGGAAGATCGATGCCGACAGCTTTCCGGTCATCGAAGCGAGCGTTTGCGCGCCATGCCGGTCGACGATGCCCTGGAAATAGTCGCCATACTCGCCGTTCAGATACGAGTCGATCTCTCCGGACGGCGTCTCGACCAGTCCATGACCGTTCTCGCAATCCCACGTCACGCCGGAGAACCGCACCTCGCGCATTTTCTTGGCCGAGCCGCCTTTATGCACATCGAAGTCCCCGGTCGTCTGACCGTACTTCGCCTGAAGCTGAACGAACGCCTTATGCGTATGCATGAAGTGGTATTCGTCGACGATATTCTCGGCCTGGAACTTCCAGTTGCCCTGATAGCGGCTCACATACGGACGCGAAACGAAGTCGATCTCGCCAACCGGCGACATGTCGAGCTTGCGGTCGATGACGCCCTTGGCGCGGCCCAGGTACTCTTCGAGCGGTTGAACGTCCGGATTGAAGCTCGCGAAAATGAAACCGCGATAGGTCTCGACACGCAGACGCATCAGCCCCTCGGGAGCAGCAAAGTCATCCGAGTACCCGCCCGCCTCGCGCCGTTCGGACATGGCAAGCAGCTTGCCGTCCAAACCGTAGACCCAACCGTGGTACGGACAGTTGAATTCCGTTCCGTGACCGTGGCTATCACGGCAGATCACCGCGCCGCGATGCACGCATCGATTGACGAGAACATGCACCTTGTTCTCGGCGTCGCGGCTGACGATCACCGGCTGCATGCCGATATAACTGGTTTGATAGTCGCCGGCATTCGGAATCTGGCACTCGTGTGCCACGAAGACCCAGGTCTTCTTGAAGATTTTCTCCATCTCGGCGGCAAAGACCGACGGATCGGTATAAGCACGCGTATGAATGCGGAACGTCCTGGGTGCCCGCTTGACGAGGCCGTGGGTATCGGCAGCAGATTCGCTTTGGGCAAACCAGATCTTTTCACTGACGCACTGAGTTTCAGACACGATCGATCACTCCTTCGTTTGCGTTGGACGCAAGTGTTTAGTCCATGAAGCGGCCGCCCGAGAGATTGAGCGTCTCTCCGGTGACATAACCCGCGTCTTTGGAAGCGAGAAACAGAACAGCGTGCGCGGCCTCTTCGGAGCGCCCCGGGCGGCCAACCGGAATGCCCTTGACCACTTCGGCGCCGTCCGGCATGGAGGCAACCTGCACGTCGAACAGCGCGGTCGCCAGCGTGTTGACCGTTACCCCGGTCGGGGCGAGCTCGGCGGCCAGCGTGCGCGAGAAGGTGACGAGGCCGCCTTTGGCCGCCGCGAACGGCGCAACGTGCTTATGCACACCGGTCTTTCCGGACATCGAGATGAAGGACATGATCCGGCCGAATCCGCGTGGCACCATGCGCCTCGCGCCTTCCTGCATGCACAGAATCGGCCCGATCAGTTCCTGCTCGACGACCGCCCGATATTCATCCGGCGTGAAATCCAGCGCATTGCCCGAGGCAATCGGCGGAGCGACGTTGACCAGAATCTCGACCGGACCGTGCTCTTTCTCGCATCGATCGAAGAATTGACGGATCGATGCCACATCGCTCGTGTCGACATCGAATTGCACGGTGCCGGACAAGGGCGTTTTCTCTCCGCCCCGACTCGGCGTTCCTACCGCGACCCGCGCACCCTGTTCGACAAACGCGCGGACGACGGCCGGCCCGGTGCCCGCATGGGCGCCGATGATTGCAACGGAGGTTCGTTCGAATTCCATAACATTCCTTTCTTGATCCATACGGTGAGCCGTAGCCGAAGCCATTCGCGATTACCCGTCAATCAGAATGGATTCGCCTTCGACCTTGATCGGGAAAACTCGCAATGGCTTCTGTACCGGGCCCGAAACCGCCTCACCCGTGGAGATCCGGAAAACGCCGCCATGCAGAGGACATTCGACGCAATCGCCATCGATATACCCGTCTGACAGATGCGCATGAGCATGCGTACAGACGTCATGCGTTGCGAAGAACGTGCCACCCACGTTGTAGATGGCAATGGGCTCCCCGGAGACACACACCTGGAGTGCCTCGCCCTCCTCTACATCTGATTTCTTTGCGACTTCTTGCCAGCTCATCGGGTTTTCCTCTCATCAGGCCGCAACGGCCGCCGTCGAAGCGGCCAGTAGTTCTTTCAGGGACAGGCCGGTATCGCCGAGTTTCTCCGCGGGCAACGGCCATCCGGTCTGCAGAAGCTTCTTGACCAATGGACGCTCTCTGCCTGTCGAAATAAGCTCTGCGCCAATCAGGTCACGTCCGCGAAAATGAAAAATCGTGCCTTTCTCACCGTCGTCGCTCATCCGCCTGACCGAGCTTTCCGAATCGCAAACGCAACCGAGGATCTGCAGATTGAGTCCGTACTGGTCACTCCAGAACCACGGTGGAGGTTCTTCTTCGCCTTCGGCGGCATGCGTGCCGACAAAGCTGGCCACAATCGAGAGTCCTGCAATCCGGGCCTGGTTCTCCGCACTCTCCCAGGATTCCAGGCGCATGTCCTTTCCGAACCAGGGATGAACGCGCGTGGCGACATCCCCCGCAGCCCATACGATCCCGGCTGAGGTCCGGCAGTTTTTATCCACGCTGATTCCGTTCGTACACCTGATCCCGGCCGCGTCCGCCAGCTCTGAATTAGGCAACGCCCCGACACCGGCGACGATGACATCCGCCACGACCGAAGTGCCGTCGCTCAGCATCAACTCGGTTTCGGTCGCGCCCTGTCGTCCCGAAACGATCGTTACGCCGAACCTGAACTTCACGCCGTTATCCGCGTGCAGGCGTTGCAAGTGCGTCGATACGTGCGGACTGACGGCTCGCTCGATGAGCCGTGGCCGCGCTTCGATGACCGTCACCGCGCAACCCCGGCGAATCGCACCCGCGGCAATCTCCAGCCCGATGAATCCACCACCGATCAGCACAACCCTGTTGCGGCCATCGAGCAACGGCTTCAAGCGCTTCGCGTCTTCAATATTCCTAAGCGACAGAATCCGCTCGGGCGCCACACCCGGAATGGAAACAGTCCGGGCACGCGAGCCTGTCGCGATCAGAATGCGATCGGACTTGATCCGCAACCCGTTCCCGAGGTCGACAGCACCGGACCCGGGATCGATCGCCTCGACACGCTTGCCAAGCTCGATATCCACTTCATGGTCGCCGTAGAAACTGTCGTCCAGTACGTAAGGCGCTTTGAAGCCGGTCTCGCCAAAGAGCGCTTCTTTCGACAGCGGCGGGCGTTCGTAAGGTAAATGGGTCTCCTCGCCGATTAACGTAATGCCACCGTCGAACCCCGCATGGCGCATCGTCGAGATACATCGGGCAGCAGCCTGTCCAGCTCCAATTACAGTTACACGCACGTCCCGCCGCATGGTTTTGCCCTCTTACGCCACTTCCGCCGTCTTCAGGCTTTCCGGATTCGGATGAACCAGCAGCCCGACCAGGTCCTTGACGTTCGGATGGGTATCGAAGCTCCAGATTGCATGCAGCACGTTCTGCGAATGTGCGTGACCGAAGATCGGGTCCACGTTCTCGTAGAACTTCGCTTCCATGTCTTCGCGGGTCAGCGGCTGCAGCGGGTGGCCCGGATGCGGCCGGGCGTCGCCCTTATGCACCTTGCCGCTCGCATCCGTCACTTCGACGCGCGTGATGAAGCCGCCTGCCGAGCCCAAGCAAAGCGCGGGATCGACCTCGACTTTGACCTTCTCGTTGAGGAACGTCTGCCGCGCCGGATCGATAACGCGTTCGACGTCGAAGCTTTCCAGCTTGATCTGGCCTTCGAGCAGCGCGGCAGTCACGATATACGGCAGCGAATGGTCGGCCGTCTCGCGCGAGAACGGATGCCACGGGTCCGAACGGCGACGGACCAGATGGTCATAGACCATTTCGTCGGTGTACACGGTCACGCTTTGCGCCGAAGCCATGTCCTCGATCTTGCCCGCGAGGCTGATGGCCGACTGAATGGCGCTCTGGCCGCGCGAACCCACCGGCCAGCGCTTGTAGCGCACTTCGGTGACACGCTTGAGCGGCTTCGACGGATCGAGCCGATCGAACAGGCGTTGAATCACATCGTCCGGCGTCCTGATTTTCGCCAGCAAACCGCTGCGGCCCTCGAACGGGCGCACCACGCCCTCGACACCGACTTCCGCGAGCAGAACCGAATAGACCGCATGGCGGATCGCGTCGCTGCCGTTGAAACGCTTCCACATGGTCAGATCGCCGCGAGCATTCAGTTCGTGCGATTCCGATTCGTCGCTCACGTAGTTCGATACGACCGCAATCGCGATGGCCTCGCGCGCAGCCGCTTCCGAAAGACCGACGAGGCGGGAGAACGCGCAGACCGCGGCAATCGTCACCAGCATCGGGTAGTCCCAGCCGTTCGAATCGATGTCGAACGTATCGAACAGGCTGATACAGACGTCGTACCCGACTGCCAGCGCCGTCAGAACCTGCTTGCCGGTATGGCCGCGCGATTCGGCGAGCGCCAGCAGACCGGGAATGATGTCGCTCGGATGCCCGGCGGCCTTGCCGAAATAGAAGTCGTTGTAGTCGTATCCGCGCAGCGGAACGCCGTTGACCAGCGTTGCGGCTTCGACGTTCGTGCGCTGACCGCTGCCCCAGATAGTGACGCCTTGCGGAACATCGAACAGCGCGGCGTACTTGCGGGCGCGCTGCGCCGGGGGATGAGGCAAGGCGCCGAGCGAGACTGCCAGCGCGTCGACGAGCGCCGACTTCGCCGCCTGGGTCGACTCCGCATCGAGGTCGCCCGACACCTGGGTCGCAAATTTAGCGAAAGCGGTAAGCAGTCGATCTTCCTTCATGGTATTGCCAGCCATAAGTTGCTCCATGTGAGTTAGTGCACTACCTTTATTAAGGTAGCATGCTAACAATTATGGCGATAAAAGCAAGTGCTCGAAATTGATTTTTTGCGGTGTGGGGCATGCGGAGTGCCGTGCGGTTCCTCTGCAACCGCTACCTGAAAAATGCGGGGATTCAGGGCTGCGGGACCGCCAGCACGGGCTGATGCGAAGTTGAAGCGCAGGGAGAAGAGGTCACGGCGCCCGCGCCTGCCTGGCGTAAACACCTATCTGTCGACTGGCGGGATGTAAGGGGAATGGCGGGTTCGGGTGGAAAGGATGGCGGTTTGGCGCGCCGCCGAACGTTGGTCAAGAATCGGGGTTGACGGAAAAAGCGGCGGGGATTTCAATCACTGCTTTTACGCTGACTTTCCCGCTCGCGTAAGCGTTGGCTATCCCACACACCAAGCTCTATTGCATGCTGAAGCATCGCAATGGTCAGAGTTTGCTTCTCATACAGGCGATCGCCCAGGATTTTCTTGCGGATCCACCTGTCAAGAAAAGGAATCGGGAACCCCGATGCCTCAATTTCAAAGTACCGGTGAAAATCATAGTCGCCGCGCGCGACGTGGAATTGCTCAAAAAAATCTTCCATTAATTGATTGGCATCGTCACCCGTTATGCCGAAATCATCTTCTATGACGCTTGAAGAGAAGATTTTTTTACCATCGGGGATGCCAACTTCTTTGTGAAAGAATTGCTCCAGCTCAACCGAAGCTTCCCGCTGTCGCGTCATTTATCCGATCCTCTTCGTTGACAATCTGGTTGTAGCGCATCACGGAAAGAATGACTATTTTCACCACATCGTAGACTGCGAGTGTTGCACCGAGCCATGGAATCCAGCGCCCAATGAACGCTCCCAAATTTCTTGTCATCGAGAATTGGAATCGCCGAACCGATCTCGATGTAAGCGTAGGCAGGATAGCCTTTTCAAAATTGACATCAACAAGGACCCGGAGAACAAGCGATGCAATTGATGTTCCGGCCGTTGCTCCCCCAGGTTTCGAGCGGGTTGGAATCCACGGACGGCCAAGCAGAATCATCGTTACGGCCGTCACACCGCTATAGTCCTTTAATTCAAAATATTTGCAGGTTTCCTCGACCGTTATGCAGAGGAAAAGCGTTTGAGCATCTACGGATTTTCCACCATAGCTATAAGCGAGAGGTTTTTCCGTTAGAGCATCATTTATAAGGCGTTCGTAATCGTTCATTGTCGCTTCTAGTCCTTAACCCGGCATCAACTAACGCTGTTCCGTTTCACATCAATCAGCGCGGTCACAGCGCCTTGACTCACACCGATCGGGCTCTGCACTGCGTATTCCTTCTTCATTTGCACAAAAGACAGTGCCACATGTTCCAATGCCAATCCGGCTCCTGCTGCTAGCTCGACGCGCGTCACGATCACGTCAAACATCGTGATTTTCAAATATTCAAGAGGAATGTCACCTGCTTTACGCATGGTAAGCACGACGTTGGGAACATGCCTCCCCTGAAAACAGTAGCTCGCAAGATTCGGGCTTGCCGTGTCGATCATGTGAGTGAAGCTCAACGCGGAAGCACTGACCTTTGCCACGCTGCCAGAACAGGAGCGCGTTCTGGACTGCTGACTCGCGCTCCAGTTCCAGCCAAGCACTTCGATTTCGTCGCGATGTGTTAGATCCTGTGATTCGCCGTCAATGCCGTTGATCTTGATAAAAATATCGTGCGCCATTCGGAAACTCCAAAGCGATGAGGACGGTTCATGCTGTGCAGAGACTGCGTGCACACTCGGCTAGCCATGTCTCCCCAGTCATTCCAGAGCATTGCGAACAGTATTGATATCGGAGAACTCCGAAAAAACGATCACCCGTGGAAAAATTTCCAAGGAAATGGCATGAGACGTTGCCAAGAGTGATGGAAGCGTTGCAATCTCAACGAAGCAGCGTTTACTTTGTTTTTTTTGTTTTTGCTTCAAGGAATAAGCGACGCGCTGCCGCTCAAAGGCACAATCGTGACGATCGACGAGACGGAATACCAGTCGGATGCAAATCGCGCATCGACGGCACGATTATCGAGGCTCAGGCCAATTACGCCCCGGCGATGAAGGAAAGCCTATCGGCGCTCTCGAAGCTGATGTGGAATGCTTTCTACGCCTATACGGCGCCGGCCCGCGCTCCATGCAGGCAAATCAAACGAACACTGCAAGGCTGTGCTGAATTATCCAAAAAGCCCGCCACACACGCGGGCACTCCCCTCGCCCCATCAATCCAAAACGCGATCCAAGCCCAGATCACGCCGCCGTAAAACGAATCACCCCATCCGCATCCTGCGTGCGCTTCAACTCCCCCGCACGCCACAGCAGATGCAAATGCGCGAGCGCCTCACCCATCGCGAACGTCATCTGATGAATATCGAGTTGGCGCTTGAACATCAGCGGCACGATGTCGGCGGCGCTGCGCGGTTTCTCCGCGCACGCTTCGCGCACCTCGGCGAGCCGCGCGTCGTGATGCTCGCGCAACTGGCGAATGCGCGTGCGCACGCCGCGAAACGGCTTGCCATGCGAAGGCAGCACGAGCGTCGCTTCCGGCATCGTCTCGTAGCGGCCGAGCGATTCCAGATACAGCTCCAGCGGCGAACCCTCTGGCTCGATATCGAACACCGACACGTTCGTCGAAATGCGCGGCAGCACCATGTCGCCGGAAATCAGCGTGCCGGTCTCTTCGCAATGCAGCGCGCAATGCTCGGGCGAATGACCGAAGCCCGTCACGACACGCCACGTTCTGCCGCCGATCCTCACGTCCTCGGCTTCGCGCAGACGCCGGTATTGCCCCGGAATCGCCGGCACGAGGCTCGAGTAATAACTCTTGCGATTGCGCAGTTTGTCGAGCGATTCGTCGTCGTTCAGGCCATGCCGCGCGAAGTGCCGCGCCGCCGCCTCGCCGCCCGCGTTCGAACCGTCGCCGGTTGCCATCACGCGCGCCTGCATGTATTCGCCGAGCGTCATCCACAGTCGCGCGTCCCAGCGCTGTTTCTCGCCGCCGCCGCACACCCAGTGCGCGAGGCCGATATGGTCCGGGTGACAATGCGTGACGATCACGCGCAACACCGGCAGGCCGTCGAGCACCGACTCGAACACACGCTCCCAATTCGCCTTGATCGTGTCCGACGTGATGCCGCAATCGACCACGGTCCAGCCCTGTTGCCCGTCGATTTCATCGCGCAGCAGCCACAGGTTGATATGGTCGAGCGCGAACGGCAGCGGCATACGTAGCCACAGCACGCCCGGCGCGACTTCCATCGTGCTGCCCGCGTCGGGCAGCGTGTCGTTGAATGGGTATTGGAGTTGGTGTTCGAGTGCATTCATGGGGACTGTCTTCCTCCGGCGGCCGTCCGGCATGGCGAGGTGTGCGATGCCGCCCGGCGTGGTTGTGGTTGCGTTCCGTTCAGCTTGACGATAACGTAAACGTCGATTCTATCGTCCAATCCGGTTTTGTGCCCGGCCATCCGGCCACGAGATGTCCCGATGAACACGCAATACACGATCACCGAACTCGCACGGGAATTCGACGTCACGCCACGCGCGATCCGTTTCTACGAAGATCAGGGTTTACTCTCGCCGAGCCGCGAAGGATCGAGCGGCTTGCGGCGCGTCTATTCGGGCCGCGACAGAACGCGGCTCAAACTGACGCTGCGCGGCAAACGGCTTGGCTTTACGCTGTCGGAAATTCGCGATCTGCTCGACGTCTACGAATCGCCGACCGACACCGTGCCGCAACTGCAAGCGTTTCTCGCCACGGTGGCGCGTCATCGCGAAGTACTCGAACGTCAGCGCGAAGATCTCGACGCGACGCTCGAAGACCTCGTGCAATATGAAACACAAGCGCGCGAGTTGCTGGAGCACGGCCAGCGCAGCGCGAAACCTGCCTGAGATGACCTGAGTTTTTCCGACCTTGACTCGCGTTCGCGGAGCCCGCGTCTCATGAATCACTTCCCCAAGCTGTTGTCGTCGCAAATCGGTTTCGACGTCGCACAGACGATGCTCGAAGGGTTCGACCGCCACTACCGGGTCTTTCGCGACGCCGCGATTCACGCGAAAACGCTTTTCGAAGCGGGCGACTGGCACGGTCTGCAAAAGCTCGCGCGCGATCGCATCACGTCCTATGACGATCGCGTGCAGGAATGCGTGGAACTGCTCGAAGACGAATACGACGCGGAGAACATCGACAGCGAAGTGTGGCAGCAGATCAAGCTGCATTACATCGGCCTGCTCACCACGCACCGGCAGCCCGAATGCGCGGAAACGTTCTTCAATTCGGTGTGCTGCAAGATTCTGCACCGCTCGTATTTCAACAACGATTTCATTTTCGTGCGCCCGGCGATCTCGACCGAGTACATCGAGAACGACGAGCCCGCTGCAAAGCCGACCTATCGCGCGTACTACCCCGGCAAGGATGGCCTCGCGGCGACGCTCGAACGGATCGTCACGAACTTCCAGCTCGATCCGCCGTTCGAGGACCTGCAGCGCGACGTTGGCTGCGTGATGCAGTCGATCCACGACGCGTTCGGCGTGTTCGACGAAGCGCCGAACTTCCAGATTCACGTGCTCTCGTCGCTGTTCTATCGCAACAAGTCGGCGCATATCGTCGGGCGCATCATCAACGGCGACGCGCTGCTGCCGTTCGCGCTGCCGCTGCGTCATGTGAAGCCGGGCGTGCTCGCACTCGACACGGTGCTGCTCAGGCGCGAGCAGTTGCTCATCATCTTCAGCTTCTCGCATTCGTATTTTCTCGTCGACATGGAAGTGCCGTCGGCCTACGTCGAGTTTCTCGGCACGATCATGCCGGGCAAGCCGAAAGCGGAAATCTACACGTCGCTCGGCCTGCAGAAGCAGGGCAAGAACCTGTTCTATCGCGATCTGCTGCATCACCTCTCGCATTCGAGCGATCACTTCATCATCGCGCCCGGCATCAAGGGACTCGTGATGCTCGTGTTCACGCTGCCGTCGTTTCCGTACGTCTTCAAGCTCATCAAGGACAACTTCCCGCCGCCGAAGGACACCACGCGCGCGCAGATCCAGGAGAAGTATCAGCTCGTCAAGCGCCACGATCGCCTCGGCCGCATGGCCGACACGCTCGAATATTCGAGCGTCGCGCTGCCGCTTTCGCGGCTCGACGAAACGCTCCTGCGCGAACTCGAAAAGGAAGTGCCCTCGCTGATCGAATACGAGGGCGCGAACCTCGTGATCCGCCATATGTACATCGAGCGGCGCATGGTGCCGCTGAACCTGTTCCTGCAGAACGGCAACGACGACGACGTCGAACACGGCATCAAGGAATACGGCGACGCGGTGAAGGAACTGATTCAGGCGAACATCTTCCCCGGCGACATGCTGTACAAGAACTTCGGCGTCACGCGTCATGGCCGCGTCGTGTTCTACGACTACGACGAGATCGAATACCTGACCGACTGCAACGTGCGCGTGGTGCCGCCGCCGCGCAACGAGGAAGACGAAATGTCGGGCGAGCCGTGGTACGCGATCGGTCCGCACGATATTTTCCCGGAGACGTACGGCACGTTTCTGCTCGGCGATCCGCGCGTGCGCCGCTCGTTCATGCAGCATCACGCGGACTTCTTCGATCCGGCGTTGTGGCAAAGGCACAAGGATCATCTGCTGAAGGGCGAGCTGCCCGACTTTTTCCCGTATGACCAGAGCGTGCGCTTTTGCGTACGCTATCCGGAGCGCTTCAGTAAGGTATCCGATACGCAGGCCGACGAACCCGACGTGCGCGTGGCCTGATAAATCTCACGAGGATTCGCATCAGGCCACGCGCGACGCTAGCCATCCAGGCTATGACCAAGGAGCAGAACCATGAGTGAGACGAACCCCAGCGGCGCCCACGCCGATCCGATCGTGATCGTCAGCGCGGCGCGCACGCCGATGGCGGGCTTTCAGGGCGACTTCGCGGCACTCGCCGCGCCGCAACTCGGCGCGGTCGCGATCGAAGCCGCCGTGCAGCGCGCAGGCCTGAAACCCGGGCAGATCGACGAAGTGGTGATGGGCTGCGTGCTGCCCGCCGGCCTCGGCCAGGCGCCCGCGCGCCAGGCCGCGCTCGGCGCGGGCTTGCCGCTCGCCACCGGCTGCACGACCGTCAACAAGATGTGCGGCTCGGGCATGCGCGCGGCGATGTTCGCGCACGACATGCTCGCGGCCGGCTCGCTCGACGTGATCGTCGCGGGCGGCATGGAGAGCATGACGAATGCGCCGTACCTGCTGCCGAAGGCGCGCGGCGGCATGCGCATGGGCCACGGCCAGGTGCTCGACCATATGTTCTACGACGGCCTCGAAGACGCCTACGAAAAAGGCCGTCTGATGGGCACGTTCGCCGAGGAATGCGCGGCATCGTTCGCTTTCACGCGCGAGGCGCAGGACGCGTTCGCGGTCGAATCGCTGAACCGCGCAAAGCGCGCGAACGAGGACGGCTCGTTCGACTGGGAAATCGCACCGGTCAAGGTGGCGAGCCGCAAGGGCGAGGTCACGATCACGCACGACGAGCAGCCGTTCAAGGCCAACCTCGAAAAGATCCCGACGCTCAAGCCCGCGTTCAGCAAGACAGGCACCGTGACGGCGGCGAATTCGTCGTCGATCTCGGACGGCGCCGCCGCGCTCGTGATGATGCGCGAATCGACGGCGAAGCGGCTCGGCGTCGCGCCGCTCGCGCGCGTGGTTGGTCATTCGACCTTCGCGCAGGAGCCCGCGAAGTTCACCACCGCGCCGGTCGGCGCCATCCATAAGCTGTTCGGAAAGAACGGCTGGCGTGCCGGCGAGGTCGATCTGTACGAGATCAACGAAGCGTTCGCGGTCGTCACGATGGCCGCGATGAAGGAGCACGGCTTGCCGCACGACAAGGTCAACGTGCATGGCGGCGCATGTGCGCTCGGCCATCCGATCGGCGCCTCGGGGGCGCGCATTCTCGTCACGCTGATCGGCGCGCTCCGCAAGCGCGGCGACAGGCGCGGCGTCGCGACGCTGTGCATCGGCGGCGGCGAGGCGACGGCGATGGGTATCGAACTCGTCTGACGCGCCGGCTTCGACACCTGATTCACGGCGCCGAAGCCGCGCCGGCAATGAATGAGAAACAAGCGAGGAATGCGATGAAAACAGTGTTGATCGTCGGTGCGTCACGCGGCATCGGCCAGGAATTCGTACGGCAGTACAGGAAGAGCGGCTGGCGCGTGCTCGCCACCGCGCGCGACGGCGCCGCGCTCGACGCGCTCAATGAACTCGGCGCCGAAACCTTCGCACTCGACGTGACCGCGCCCGAGGAAATCGCCGCGTTCGGCTGGAAGCTCGACGGCGAACGGCTCGATGCGGCGATTCTCGTGTCGGGCGTGTACGGCCCGCGCACCGAAGGCATCGAAACGATCACGGCCGAAGACTTCGATCACGTCATGCACACGAACGTGCGCGGCCCGATGCAACTGATGCCGATCGTGCTGCCGCTCGTCGAAGATGCGAACGGCGTGTTCGCGGTGATTTCGAGCCATATGGGCAGCATCGCCGATGCAACCGGCACGACCGGCTGGCTCTATCGCGCGAGCAAGGCCGCGCTGAACGACGTGCTGAAGCTCGCCTCGCTCGAAACGCGCCGCGCGACCTGCGTGTCGCTGCATCCGGGCTGGGTGCGCACCGACATGGGCGGCGCACAGGCGGCGCTCGATCCGGCGCACAGCGTCGCCGGCATGCGCGACGTGCTCGCCCAAGCCGCGGCCGCGCGCGACGCGTTCCACGGCCGCTTCTTTCAATACGACGGCACACAGCTCGACTGGTAAGGAACTAGACCATGGTGCTCGATCAGGATCACCTGATGGTGCGCGACGCGCTGCGCACCTTCGTGCGCGAAGCAATCACGCCCTATGCGGCCGCCTGGGACCGCGAACGCACGTTTCCGCGCGACGTGCATCGCCAGCTCGCCGAACTCGGCGCGTATGGCGTGCTCGTGCCCGAAGCCTATGGCGGCGCGGGCATGGACGCCCTTGCGCTCGCCTTGATTCTCGAAGAAATCGCGGCCGGCGACGGCGGCACCTCGACTGCCATCTCGGTCAACAACTGCCCCGTGTGCAGCATCCTCCTGAGCTATGGCAACGACGCGCAGAAACGCGCCTGGCTCACGCCGCTCGCGCGCGGCGACATGCTCGGCGCGTTCTGCCTGACCGAGCCGCAGGCGGGCTCCGACGCCTCGGCGCTACGCACCACCGCCACACGCGATGGCGACAGCTACGTGCTGAACGGCGTCAAGCAGTTCATCACGAGCGGCAGGAACGGCCAGGTGGCGATCGTCATGGCCGTCACCGATAAAGCCGCGGGCAAGCGCGGCATCAGCGCGTTCATCGTGCCGACCGATACGCCCGGCTACGGGGTCGCGCGCATCGAAGAAAAGCTCGGCCAGCATTCGTCGGATACCGCGCAGATCGTCTTCGAGAATTGCCGCGTGCCGGCCGCGAACCGGATCGGCGCCGAAGGCGAAGGCTACCGGATCGCGCTGTCGGGACTCGAAGGCGGGCGCATCGGCATCGCCGCGCAAAGCGTCGGCATGGCGCGCGCCGCGTTCGAGGCGGCATTGGGCTATGCGAAGGAGCGCGAGAGCTTCGGCGCGCCGCTTTTTTCGCATCAGGCGGTACAGTTCCGTCTCGCCGAGATGGCGACGCAACTCGAAGCCGCGCGTCAGCTGATCTGGCATGCGGCCTCGCTGAAGGACGCCGGCCAACCCTGCCTGACCGAAGCCGCGATGGCCAAGCTGTTCGCCTCGGAAGCCGCCGAGCGCATCTGTTCGGCGGCCTTGCAGATTCACGGCGGCTACGGTTATCTGAGCGACTTCCCGGTCGAGCGGATTTACCGCGATGTGCGTGTATGTCAAATCTACGAAGGCACGAGCGACATCCAGAAGATCCTGATCGCTCGCGCGCTGAACTGAAATATCGATGAACAAGCCATTGCTGTCGCAGCAACGACCCGCCGACTGCCCATGCGGCGGCGCCACCCCCGAGCCACGCAGCGGCGCCGCCACGCGAGCGCCGCGCTTCGCGCAATGTTGTGGACGCTACATCGACGGCGGCGAAACGGCGCCGCGCGCGCTCGAACTGATGCGCTCGCGCTACAGCGCCTACGTGCTCGGCGCGAACGACTATCTGCGCGCGACGTGGGATGCGCGCACCTGCCCCGCCGATCTCGACGCGGCCCCCAACGCGCCCGGCGCGCCGCGCTGGCTTGGACTCCAGATCAAGTCGTTCGCCGAGAGCGACGCGCATCACGCAACCGTCGAGTTCATCGCGCGCTACAAGGTGGGCGGACGCGCGCATCGGCTGCATGAACTGAGCCGCTTCGTGCGCGGCGACGACGGCCGCTGGCGCTACGTCGACGGCGACGTCAGCGAGTAAGCCTCATCGCATCAGCATTGCCGTCAGCGCGCGCCGAACCTTTCTCTTCCCCTTCACCGGCTGACGCCAGGGTCGGCACACCACCGCACCGACAGCCCTCGATCAGGGCTTTTTTTCGTGTTGGCCTCGCACCACAGCACGCAACCGACCATCGTTCGCCACTTGCTGCCATCCCGCGCCCAGGCCCGCCCGCCGTGGCTTTGCGGGCCCCGGCGCGGGTCCGGCAATTTCTGCGGCGCGGGTTCTCCTTGATTGCACAAAACAAAATTGTCGTGCCAGGATGAGTCCGTTGTTTCATGACGTCACCTTGCGAGAGCGGGTCACACCCGCTCCGCGACATGCGCAGGAAACCGTGCCGGCCGCCACGTCAACGCGAGCCGCGGCGGTTCGCAGTGCATGAAGTGACGCTCATCATCGGCGCGTGGGGTCGCGTCGGCCGTTGGGTTCATCCCGTGCGATCTCGATTGGCGTGCGTGCGCTTGGCGCACAACGTACGCGAGTGAGTCTGTTTGTCGAAAACGCTGACGAAAGCAGGCTGTCAGCAAGCGTTGTCGAGGAACGGACCGCACGGAGTTCAGGACAGGTCTTTCAGGCAGGTGCGTCAATGGTGTTGAGCAAGGTTCTGAAAAAGTGTGCGGCGGTCTGCGCCGCGACCACTTGCGCTGTCGCGATCGCACATGCCGATCCGCTCTCCTACGCGTCGACCTCGTCCAAGCTGAACGCCACGCCGCTCACCGACAACCAGGGCGGACCGCTCACGCGCGCCCGCGTACCGCGCATCGCGCTCGACGACGACGCCTATCTGCCGACCGCGCACCTGAACGAGCAGATCATCCGCGTGCCGGTCAACGCGGATGGCTCGATCACGCTCGAAACGACGATCTACAAACCGGACGGCCCCGGCCCGTTCCCGATGATCGTGTTCAACCACGGCAAGATTCCGGGCGATCCGCACCTGCAGGAACGCAGCGACCCGCTGCCGTTCGCACGCGAATTCGTCCGCCGCGGCTACGTGGTGGTCGCGCCGAACCGCCAGGGCTTCGGCCATTCGGACGGCGTGTACGAGCAGGACGGCTGCGACGTCGAACTCAACGGTCTCGGCCAGGCGAGCGACGTGGCCGCCACGATCGACTACATGGCAAAGCAATCGTATGTCGACGCGGCGCATATCGCGGTAGCCGGCACCTCGCACGGCGGTCTCGCGACGATCGCCTACGGCACCGAAGCCGCGCCGGGCGTGCGCGCGCTGATCAATTTCTCGGGCGGCCTGCGCCAGGACGCCTGCACCGACTGGCAGGGCAATCTGACACGCGCGTTCGGCGCGTATGGCGAAAAGAGCAAAGTACCGTCGCTGTGGCTGTACGGCGACAACGACTCGGTCTGGAACGCGCCGCTCGTCGCCGGCATGTATGCCGCCTATGGCGCGCACGGCGCGAGCGCGAAGATGGTCGATTTCGGCAACTACAAGAACGACGCGCATCGGCTGGTCGGCGATCGCGACGGCGTGCACGTGTGGTGGCCGGCCGTCGAGTCGTTCCTCGCGCGCGCCGGCATGCCGACGGCCGTGCAGTATCGCGTGGCCGATCCGTCCGCGCCGAAGGCCACCGGCTTTGCCGCGCTCGACGCGGTCGATGCGGTGCCGTATCTCGACGCGGCGGGCCGCGACGGCTATCGCAACTTCCTGCATCAGTATCCGAGCCGCGCGTTTGCGGTGTCGGATTCGGGCGCGTGGTCGTGGGCCGAGGGCGGCGACAATCCGATGTCGGTGGCGATCAACAATTGCCAGAAGCAGAGCGCCGATCCCTGCCGCCTGTATGCGGTCGACAACGCCGTCGTGTGGAACAACCAGGCTTCGCAGACGGCGGATGCGAACGGTTCTGCGCCGACGGCCGATGCCGATGGCCGGCACGCCATTGCGAGCCGCGAGTGAAGCGCGCGTAGCGCCGGCCTTTCTAGCTGTTTCGCATAAATCGAGACGAGGAATTTCACCCTCTATCTGCTGCGCATAAGTTAGGACAAGGAACTTCGCTGTTTGCGCGCTCGCTTCGCACGGGTCACTGGAGCGTCATCGGGCAAATCGATAGTGGGCCGCATGCCGCTATTGCTTCCGACCGCCCATGAACAATCCGATCCAGCCCACCTCCCGCAGGGATGCCGCAGTCTCGCAACTGCAAGGCGCCACCCCGCAGAACGCCTCCGCCGCGTCCACCTCCCGACCGGCCGCACCGCCCACGCCTGAGCGGAGCGGCGGCTTGCTCGAAGGACTGAAGCCGCGCCTGCACGTGACGCACAAGGCCGCCGACGTCACCCTCGGATCGCTCTTCAGGTTCAGCACAAAGGGCAAACCGGTCCTGCCGTCGCATACCGTCGATGCCAGCAAGGCGGTGAAGATGCCGCCGGTCGTCGCCGGCGATGAGAGCCAGGCCGCCGAGTTTGCCTTTCCCGATCGGCGCTCGGCAGCGCCCAAACCCGTGAACTCCATGCAGAAAGCGCTGGAGAGTTTCCATGCACGTCGAGGCGGGAACCCGGGCGTCATGAACACAGCCCCCGCGCATCTCGGGGCCAGCGAGGATCTCGAAACCGGCCGGATGCCCGTGCGCTTTTTCCCCCGTGCGAAGCCAGACCAACTCGAAGGGCTGACGGACCAGATCGATGAGGCGCTGTTGAAATTGCCCAACTCGCAATTTCACGAGGTGCGGACGATGCAGCGCGCGTTGGTGTTGAGCGCGCTGGAAACGGCTTCGGGTGGAGACCTTGAGATCGCGCAACAGGTGTTCGGCCGCATGCAGGCGGGACTGAGTTTCGACACTGGCGCAGCGGTCCAGCCGCGCCAGCCCGCAACGGCACCATCAGCGGCACCGGCGCCCGCGCCCACCACCACCCTTGACGCCTCGATGCTGGCGGTCTTCGACGATTTCGCCCGTAGCGCGCCGCGCGCCGACATCGCCGACATTCACCTCGCGTCGCGCGACAACGACGGCGCGCCTTCGACACCCGCGACTCAGACACACGACCTCGATACACGCAACCTCGAAGCACGCGCCTGGCGCGCCGCCCAGGAACTGTCCATGACGGCGGGCGGTTTCGAGAGCCTGCGCGAAATCGCGGGACAGCATTGGCCCAGCGATGGCGAAGCACGCTTCGCGCCGCGCGCCTGGCTTCAGGCCGCCGAGCTGCTCGCGCGGACGAACGGACACACGCCGCTCGACGCCGATCCGCCTAGCATCGAGCGAAGCGCGCAGCGCATTCTGAATAGCCCGGCACCCGCGCGCAACGACACCACGGCCCACACCCAACGGCATCTTGCCTCGATCGCTCTCGCGGCCACGAAGCTGATGCGCGTGAACGATCTGGAGCAGATGAGCACGCGCGAAGCGGGCGCGCTGCTTGCCGCCCGTCAGGGCTTTTTTGCCGACGGCGCCGGCACACCGCTCGCCGCGAGCAAGAACCGCCTCGAACGCTTCCTTAATCAAACGGTGCCGCGGGCGACGTCGACTCGCCCCGAACAGGACGGCCAACACGGCGACGGCGCGATGCCGGTGGCCCGGCAGCGCGGCCTCAATCGCCAATGGTACAAATCGATTGGACGGCCGTTCGGCTTCAACAAAAGCCCGCTCGTGGCGATGCAGGGCGGCATCGAAGGCACGGGCCTCGGCTCGTGGGACAAAGACGAACAGGCACTCGACAAGGCCACTGGCAAGATGATCGACGAACTGAACCGGGCGCTGTCGACGGGTGAAAACGCGGCGTCCGGCGCCCCGGCGAGCGAGCCGGGTGTCAAGGGCGACGGTACGGTCTCCGACCTCGTGAGCCGCACGCTGCTTCAGGTGCTCGCCGGTCGCCCCGAAGGCAGCGATGCAAGAAAGTTCGAAGCCCCTCTCGACGACAGCGTGATCGACGAAATCGCCGAACGTCTGCGCACGCATCTCGATACGCCCGGCGGCGCGCCGGCCTCGGGGTTTCGCGCCGGCCGCAAAGCGAAAGCGCTCGCGGCGTTCCGCGCGCGGCTCGCCACGCCGGAGAACGGCGGCAACGCCGACGACGCGCGCAAGGCGATCCGCAAGCAGTTGCCCGGCGGAGCAGGCATCATCGACGCGAAGCTGCTTCGCAAGTGGCACAAGTCCTACGCCAAAGGCACCGGCACCGCGAATAGCGATGCGCTGGACCATGCGCTCGACGTCATCGACCGGGTTGCGCTCGGCAAGGCAATCAAGCCCGCCGGCGATACGAACGAGGATTACCGTGCCGTGGGCGCGCGCATCATCGCCAACCTCGAAGGCGGCGGCAAGGCCATCGTGACCGAAGGCGGCATAGTCGGTCTGAGCACGCGAGGCGTGAGCGCAGCAGCGGCCTCGCTCCCGCTGGTCGCGCCGCGCCTGAACCTGCAAAGCTCGCGCGGGCGTCAGGCCGTACTCGAATACAGCCGCTCGACGCCCGCGTACAAGATCAGCTTCGGCACGCAGAAGCGCGCGCGAGCGAGCGCGGGTGCCGGCCTGCAGGTCGGCCACGATTTCGGCATGGCGCGCCTCGCGGGCAACCTCGAAGCCGCGCACGAGTGGGACGACACCGAGCAATGCACGGTCGATCTGAGCATGGCCCGCCGTCTTCGCAGCGATAAAGATGCCTATGACGACGACCGCAGCAAGGAACAGCTCACCCAGATCAACAACTATCTGTTCGACAACGCCGGACGCGGCCGCAGCGGCGACGAACTGTGGGGCCATCTCGGCAAGCAGTTTCTGAACAACGACGATTTCTCCGTCGCCTGGAACAATCAGAAAGGCGCGGTGCGCCACCACGGCGAATCGTTGACGTTCCGGCCCGGGCTCAAGATCGGCACGGGCACGGTGTCGGCGCGCACCAACGGGATCGTCGGCGTTTCGCACGACCGCGTCTACAAGGCCACGCTCGACGTGCAGGACGAGGCCGGTCACACGCAGATCGAATCGCACCGCTTCGGGCGCGGCAATCGCGTGACGTTCCAGGCGGGTGCGAACTTCAGCGTCAGCGACAAGGTCGAGAAGACCGGCGCCAGCGGCGCCGACCCCACCGACATCGCGAGCGTCTCGGTGTTCGCGCCGAACGCGGTGTCGCTCGAAATACCGATCTACGACGGTTTTCACCAGGCGAAGGCCACGCTCGTGCGCGAGGGCGGCAGGCTCCAGGCGCGCACCTCGCTCGCCGACACCGAGTTTTCGAGTCTCAACGACTACAAGAAAGCCTTGCGCGAAGACCCGGCGTGGCAGCTCACGTTCGGCGTCGCGCCGGGCGAGCCGATGCCCGAGGGCGGCAACCTGACGGCGACGATGGAGCGAGGGCGGCGGCGCATCGAGAAGTATCTGTCCGATCTCTCGGCCAACGAGGTGCAGAATCTTCGCTTTGTCGCGCGGCGGCGTCTGCGCAGTCACGCGGCGATCGGCGCCGATGCGCTCGACGACCAGATCGCGATGCTGAAGACGCGCAATCGCGAGGACGAGCGCGGCAAGATCGACGTCCTGACGCAACGGCGCGATGCGCTTCTTCGCAGCGACAACGCCTGGCTGCCGACCGAGCTGATGGCCGTGCAGGCCAACGATCGTCAGGTGGCCGTGGGCCTGCGCATGGGCTTGCAGATGACGGCGACGAAGGGCTCGCGCGGCGAACGGGAAGTCGAATCGCTCAAACTCACGCCCAAGGACACCGACAGGCTCGACGGCGTGTGGCCGAGGCAGGCGTAAGCGTCGCCGCCTGCGTGCCCGATGCGGCCGGTTCCGGCACGGCTGTCCTGTCGGCGATTCATGTGAGCGCATCATGTGGCGCAGCCGAGCAGCCGGCCCGAAAAAAACCTGCTCGCCGCCGATTTCCGCTCATTCCCCCCAATTCCCGCCGGTCATGGCCCATTACTTTGACGTCGTCATCTGCAGCGATCGGCGGGCTTCGATCCCAAAGTGATTCCAGTTGCGCCGAACGGCGCCAAACCCCGGCGCCACAAGGAAAACCGCGCCTCAAGTCGCTGATGCGCGCGATTAAAGAAACCGCTAATCTCGACCCCGTGCGCGCGCCGAGGCCGGCGTGCCGTGGTGCGAACAGTCCCATCGGCACGTCGAAAAAGCCCTGAAAAAGGGCTCAAAACCATCGGGCTCAAAAACACCCTCGCGCGCCAGCGGCAAAAAAGCATCCTGGAGTACCTTTTTGGACAATTCAGCAGTACCTTCCGTCGCCCCGCCAGGGACGTCCCCGAACGCCCCTGACGACTGGGTCGCCCGCAGCCTGCGCGCGGTATGGCATCCGTGCACGCAGATGAAGCACCACGAACGTCTGCCGCTCGTGCCTGTCGCGCGGGGTCAGGGCGCGTGGCTCTACGACCGCGCCGGCCATCGCTATCTCGACGCGATCAGTTCGTGGTGGGTCAATCTGTTCGGTCACGCGAACCCGCGCATCAACGCGGCGCTGAAAGATCAGCTCGATACGCTCGAACACGCGATGCTCGCCGGCTGCACGCACGAGCCCGCCGTCGAACTCGCCGAACGTCTCGGCGCGCTGACCGGCAACACGCTCGGCCACGCGTTCTTCGCCTCGGATGGCGCGTCGGCGGTCGAGATCGCGCTGAAGATGAGCTTCCACAGCTGGCGCAACCGGGGCTTTGCCGACAAGCAGGAATTCGTCTGCATCGCCAACAGTTACCACGGCGAGACGATCGGCGCGCTCGGCGTGACCGACGTCGCGCTGTTCAAGGACGCCTACGATCCGCTGATCCGTCACGCGCATGTCGTCGCCTCGCCCGATGCGCGGCTCGCGCAGTCGGGAGAGACCGCCGCCGACGTCGCGCGCCGCGCGCTCGACAACGTGCGCACGCTATTCGACGCGCGCGCGAACCGCATCGCCGCGCTGATCGTCGAGCCGCTCGTGCAATGCGCGGCCGGCATGGCGATGCACGACGCGTCGTATATCGCGGGCTTGCGCGCGCTGTGCGACGCATACGGCGTGCATCTGATCGCCGACGAAATCGCGGTCGGCTGCGGACGCACCGGCACCTTCTTCGCCTGCGAACAGGCGCGCGTGTGGCCGGACTTCCTGTGTCTGTCGAAAGGCATCAGCGGCGGTTATCTGCCGCTGTCGATCGTGCTGTCGCGCGACGAGATCTTCGCGGCCTTCTACCACGACGACACCGCGCGCGGCTTCCTGCACTCGCACTCGTACACCGGCAATCCGCTCGCGTGCCGCGCGGCGCTCGCGACGCTCGACCTGTTCGCGAGCGACGACGTGCTCGCCGCGAACGCACGCAAGTCGGCCACGCTGAAAGCCGCGCTCGCGCCGCTCGCCGGGCATGCGCAGGTGCGCAATCTGCGCCAGTGCGGCACGCTCTTCGCATTCGATGCGGTGATCGACGATGCTCAGCAGGCCCGAACGTTTTCGCGCCGCTTCTTCGACAACGCGTTGCAGCGCGAGTTATTGCTGCGCCCGATCGGCACCACCGTGTACCTGATGCCGCCGTACATCCTCGACGACGAAGAACTCGCGCTGCTTGCCGCCCGCACGCGCGAGACCTTCGACGCCACGCTCGCGGAGGTCCGCTGATGCATCTGCTCGACACGCTCGCCGCAGGGCTCGCAGACATCGACGCGCGCGGATTGCGCCGTCGCCGCCGCACCGCCGATACGCCCTGCGCCGCGCACATGACGGTCGACGGCCGCGAGATCATCGGCTTCGCGAGCAACGACTACCTCGGCCTCGCCGCGCATCCGCAACTGATCGAGGCCATCGCCGAAGGCGCGCGCCGGTACGGCGCGGGCAGCGGCGGCTCGCATCTGCTCGGCGGCCACTCGCGCGCGCATGCGCAACTCGAAGACGATCTCGCGGAATTCGCGGGCGGCTTCGTCGACGACCCGCGCGCGCTGTATTTCAGCACCGGTTATATGGCGAACCTCGCGACGGTGACCGCGCTCGCGGGCCGCGGCACGACGCTGTTCTCCGATGCGCTCAATCACGCCTCGCTGATCGACGGCGCGCGGCTGTCGCGCGCCGATGTGCAGGTCTATCCGCACGGCGACATGGACGCCTTGAGCGCGCTGCTCGAAGCCTCGGCGTCGGACGTCAAGGTGATCGTCTCCGACACCGTGTTCAGCATGGACGGCGACATCGCCCCGCTGCCGCGTCTGCTCGCACTCGCGGAACGGCACGGCGCCTGGCTCATCGTCGACGATGCGCACGGCTTCGGCGTGCTCGGCCCGCAAGGCCGTGGCGCGGTTGCGCAGGCCGCGCTGCGCTCGCCGCATCTGATTTCGATCGGCACGCTCGGCAAGGCGGCCGGCGTCTCGGGCGCGTTCGTCGTCGCGCATGCGACTGTGATCGAATGGCTCGTGCAGCGCGCGCGTCCGTATATCTTCACGACCGCGTCGGTGCCGGCGGCCGCGCATGCGGTGTCGGCGAGCCTGCGCATCATCGGCGGCGAGGAAGGCGAGGCGAGGCGCGCGCATCTTCGGCAGTTGATCGAGCGCACGCGCGCGATGCTGAAGGCGACGCCGTGGCTGCCCGTCGACTCGCATACCGCCGTGCAGCCGCTCATCATCGGCGCGAACGATGCGACGCTCGACCTCGCCGCCGCGCTCGATCGCGCCGGTTTGTGGGTGCCCGCGATCCGGCCGCCGACCGTGCCCGCCGGCACGTCGCGTCTGCGTATTTCGCTCTCGGCCGCGCATTCGCATGCGGACCTCGACCGGCTCGCAGCGGGCCTGCAACAACTCGAAGGGCACGGCGCATGAGTCATAAGAATTCCACCGGCGAGGCGCTGTCGCTGTTCGTCACCGGCACCGATACGGAAATCGGCAAGACGTTCGTGTCGTCGGCGCTGTTGCGCGGCTTCGTGCGCGAGGGTCTGCAAGCGGCCGCGATGAAGCCGATCGCCGCGGGCGCGTTCGACGTGGACGGCGTGCTGCACAACGAAGACGCGGATCAACTCGATGCCGCGTCGAGCGTGCTGCTGCCGCCCGCGCTGCGCACGCCGTATCTGCTGAAGGAACCGGCTGCGCCGCATATCGCGGCCGCGCTCGAAAACGTGACGTTCGATCTCGACCATATCGTCGCCTGCCACCGGGAAGCGCTGACGCGCGCGGACGTCGTCGTGGTCGAAGGCGTCGGCGGCTTTCGCGTGCCGCTCACCGCGACGCAGGACACCGCCGATCTCGCGGTCGCGCTGAAGCTGCCGGTCGTGCTCGTGGTCGGCATGCGGCTCGGCTGCATCAGCCACGCGCTGCTGACCGCCGAAGCGATCGCCGCGCGCGGCCTCACGCTGGCGGGTTGGGTCGCCAATCGCATCGATCCGGACATGACGTTCCCCGACGAAAACATCGCGTCGATTCGCGCGCATCTTTCGCGCGCCTACGGCGCGCCGCTGCTCGGCAGCGTGCCGCATCTCGATCCGCTTTCGCCCGAGCTTGCGGCACGGCAACTCGACCTTCAACCGCTTCTGCACACGCTGCGCCGATTGCGCGCGGCCTAGCCGCTGCCTCGCAGCGCTGAACCCTATTTCATCCGTACACGAGGATCGATCACATGACACAACTGAACATCGCGGCGGGTACCGCCGACACGAGCGCCGACAGCAATCCGAACCCCACCGCCGCTGAAGCAAAGCCGCTCGCGCGCTGGCGCGTCGCCGATATCGTCGCGCTGTACGAACTGCCGTTCAACGACCTGCTGTTCCGCGCGCAGCAAACGCACCGCGAGCATTTCGACGCGAACGCCGTGCAACTGTCGACGCTGCTGTCGATCAAGACCGGTGGCTGCGAGGAAGATTGCGCGTACTGTCCGCAGTCGGTGCATCACGACACGGGCCTCGCCGCCGACAAGCTGATGGCCGTCGACGACGTGCTCGCCGCCGCCCAGGTTGCCAAACGGAACGGCGCGACGCGCTTCTGCATGGGCGCCGCGTGGCGCAATCCGAAGGACCGTCACCTCGAACCGATCAAGGACATGATTCGCGGCGTGAAGGCAATGGGCCTCGAAACCTGCGTGACGCTCGGCATGCTCGAAACGCACCAGGCCCAAGCGCTGCGCGACGCGGGCCTCGACTACTACAACCACAACCTCGATACGTCGCCCGAGTTCTACGGCCAGATCATCTCGACGCGCACCTATCAGGACCGTCTCGACACGCTCGAACGCGTGCGCGACGCGGGCATCAACGTGTGCTGCGGCGGCATCGTCGGCATGGGCGAATCGCGCCGCGAGCGCGCGGGGCTGATCGCGCAGCTCGCCAACATGGAGCCGTATCCGGAATCGGTGCCGATCAACAATCTCGTGCAGGTGCAAGGCACGCCGCTCACCGGCACCGAGGCGATCGATCCGTTCGAGTTCGTGCGCACGATCGCGATCGCGCGCATCACGATGCCGCGCGCGATGGTGCGTCTGTCGGCAGGCCGCGAGCAGATGGACGAAGCCTTGCAGGCGATGTGCTTCCTCGCCGGCGCGAATTCGATTTTCTACGGCGACCAGTTGCTGACGACGAGCAACCCGCAAGCCGAAGCCGATCGCAAGCTGCTCGCGCGTCTGGGCATTCGCGCCGAGGCCGCGCAGCAGATGCCGGTCGAACAGAGCGGTTGCGAGCATGGCTGTGCGCAGGGTCATGAGGAGCATGCGGCGCCGAACTGAGCCGCTGAATCGTTGCGCCTCGCAGCGCCTTTGTACCGCCTGGCCGCATACGCCGGGCGTGCGTGCATGAAACAAGGCTGCCTCGTTTCGCGAGGCAGCCTTGTTCTTTTGACGCGAAACCCGGTGCTGACGTCCAGCGCACGATGATCCGATCGAACCTGCCGCCATCGGCACGATGAAAAACCGTGGCCGCCCATGCGCGGCGCGCAGCGCTCACACGAACGCGTGCTGCGCGGCCTCGAACGTCTCTTCGCGAAAGCGCAGCGGCGCCGCGCAATGCACGAGCGTATCGACGAAGTACTTCGCGCGCGGCCACGGCCCGAAGCCGGCCGCCGTGTTGATATGCCCCGCATCGCCGAGATTGACGAACGCACTGCCTAAACGCTGCGCGAGATCGCGCGCATCGGCGAGCGGCATCCACGGATCGGTTTCGCTGCCGATCAGAATAGACGGCACGCCGATACGCCGCGCCTCGAACGGTCCCGCGAACGCGAATTTGCGCGGACTCGCGGGCGCGACGAACAGCACGCCGGCCACCTCGTTCGCGAACGCGCTCTGCTGCAACGCCTGCGCGGTCGCGAGGCAGCCGAAGCTATGCGCGGCCAGCACGAACGGCCCGCGTTCGCGCGCGAGCAGATCGCGCAACGACTTCGCCCATCGCGCGATATCGGGCGCATCCCAGTTGGCCTGCTCGACGCGCAGCGAGCGCGCGAACTGCCGCTCCAGCCACGTCTGCCAATGCGCGCCTTCGCTGCCATGCAGACCGGGCACGGTGACGAGCCGTGGCGGCCATGTCGATCGGGTGCATGAAAACATGGAGATGCCTCGCTGCGGGAATCCGGGCAATCATTGTCATGCCGCGCGGCGCGCGGGCGAACCAAGTTTTTGTGCTTTGGTTATCGGGGTAAGGGGGAACATGAGGAAATGGGGGAATGGCAAAACCCGGCGAAACCCGGCCACGCCATGCGCCAACGAGGGCAAACCTGTGCGAACGCGCGCAATCCGCGTCGAAAAAGTAGAATGAGGCCTATCCATCACGGGAGGAGACCCGATGCCGCACGCGTCGTCCCATGCGCTTCAACCGCCGCCGTCCTTGCCGCCATGCCGGCTTGCCGTGGCGGCGGTCCGCCCCGCTCCCGCGGGCCTCGGCCCGGATACCTCCGCAGCCCCCACCACGAACGCGTTCCGGACCGTATGAAAATCCTCTTCTACATGCCGCATGCCGATGCCGCCGCCTGGCTGCGCGATCTCGCGCGTGCGCTGCCCGCCGCCGAATTGCGCGAGTGGCAACCGGGCGATACGGAGCCGGCCGACTTCGCGATCGTGTGGCGCCCGCCGCGCGAAATGCTGGCCGGGCGCGACACGCTGCGCGCGATCTTCAATCTCGGCGCGGGCGTCGATGCGATCCTCGCGCTCGAACGCGAGCATCCAGGCACCCTGCCGCGCAGCGCGCCGCTGATCCGCCTCGAAGACACCGGCATGGCCGCGCAGATGGCCGAATACGTGACGCACGCGGTGCTGCGCTATCAGCGCCGCTTCGACGAATATCAGGTGCTGCAAAACGAGCGGCGCTGGCAGGTGCTCGCGCCGCATCCGCTTGAGAGCTTCACGGTCGGCATACTCGGACTCGGCGTGCTCGGCACGCACGTCGCTCGAACGCTTGCGTCATTCGGCCTGCCGGTGCGCGGCTATAGCCGCAGCGCGAAGCAGATCGACGGCATCGCGACATTTGCGGGCGACACGCAGTTCGATGCCTTCCTCGACGGCGTGAAGGTGCTCGTGAATCTGCTGCCGCACACGCCCGACACCGAGAGCGTGCTGAACGCGCGCAACTTCGCGAAGCTCGCGCACGGCGCGTATCTGATCAACATCGCGCGCGGCGCGCACCTGGTCGAGGCGGATCTGCTCGACGCGCTCGCGAGCGGTCAGCTTGCCGCCGCCACGCTCGACGTGTTCCGCGAAGAACCGCTGCCCGCCGCTCATCCGTTCTGGCGCGAGCCGCGCATCACGATCACGCCGCACATCTCGGCGCTGACGTTGCGCGAGGAAGGCATCGCGCAGATCGCGCTCAAGATCGATGCATTGACGCGCGGCGAGCCGGTCAGCGGCGTGGTGAATCTGGCGCGCGGGTACTGAGGCCGGGCGCGCGAGGCGAGGCGAAGCGCATCGGCCTGAACGACAGCAACGCCGCAAGCAACGGCGGCCCCCATCTCAGATGGGACCTAGATGGGATCGCAATAAACGCAAGGGATCGGAGACAGATCATGGCCTTACCCAAGCAGGTGAAAATCGTCGAAGTCGGTCCGCGCGACGGGCTGCAGAACGAAAAGGAATTCGTGCCCACCGCGACGAAGATCGAACTGATCGACCGTCTCTCGGCGGCCGGGTTCGTCAACGTCGAGGCGGCGTCGTTCGTGTCGCCGAAATGGGTGCCGCAGATGGCCGACGGCGCCGACGTGATGGCCGGCATCGAGCGCCGTCCCGGTACGATCTACTCGGTGCTGACACCGAATCTGCGCGGCTTCGAAGGCGCCGTCGCCGCGCGTGCCGACGAGATCGTGATCTTCGGCGCGGCAAGCGAAGCGTTTTCGCAGAAGAACATCAATTGCAGCATCGCCGAAAGCATCGAGCGCTTCGTGCCGGTCGCCCAGGCCGCGAAGGAGCACGGCCTGCGCATTCGCGGCAGCGTCTCGTGCGCGCTCGGCTGCCCGTATCAGGGCGACGTGCCGGTGGCTTCCGTCGTCGACGTGGTGCAGCGCTTCGCGGCGCTCGGCTGCGACGAGATCGATATCGCCGACACGATCGGCGTCGGCACCGCGGAGCGCACGCGCGAAGTGTTCCAGGCAGTCACCGAGGCGTTTCCGCGCGAGCATCTGTCGGGGCACTTCCACGATACCTATGGCCAGGCGCTCGCCAACATCTACGCGGCGCTCCTCGAAGGCATCGAGATTTTCCATGCGTCGGTCGCGGGGCTCGGCGGCTGTCCGTATGCGAAGGGCGCGACCGGCAACGTCGCGACCGAAGACGTGCTGTATCTGATGAACGGCCTCGGCATCGAAACCGGCATCGATCTCGCGCAGGTGGTCGCCATCGGCGATTTCATTTCGAACGCGATCGGCCGGCCCAACGTGTCGCGCGCCGGCAAGGCGCTGCTCGCGAAGGCGCGCAGCGAAGCGAATACCTGCGCGTAACGAACGAATAATCGCGCGCCTCACCCGTATCGTCACATCTCAATCAGGATCACCCACGATGAGCGACCTCGCCCCCTTCGACTCCGACGATCTCGCCGCGCTGCCCGACTCGGCGCGCCGCGTCGCGCTGCTGCTGCGCGAACGCGGTCACGCGGGCCGGATCGTGATGTTGCCGGAAACCGGCAAGACTTCTGCCGAAGCCGCCGCCGGACTCGGCTGCGCGGTCGCGCAGATCGCCAAGTCGATCCTGTTTCGCCGCCGCGAGGACGACGCGCCCGTGCTCGTGATCGCGAGCGGCGCGAATCGCGTCGACGAACGGAAGGTGGCCGCGCAGGTCGGTGAAGTCGGCCGCGCGGATGCGAAGTTCGTCCGCGAAAAAACCGGCTATGCGATTGGCGGCGTCTGTCCGGTCGGCCATGCCACGGAGCCGGTCACGCTGATCGACGCCGATCTGCTCGCGCTCGACAGCCTGTGGGCCGCCGCCGGCCATCCGCACGCGGTGTTCAACCTGACCGCGCAGGAGCTGGTCGCGCTGACGGGCGCGCCGGTCGTCGACGTCGCGCTGCGCGAAACGGCCTGAGCACCGCGATGACGACGACGAGCGGCAGCGGCTACGAGCACCTGAACGACGACGGCTCGGTGCCGTCGCCGTGCATCAGCGTGTGCAGGATGGATGCGGCGACGGGCTGGTGCGAAGGCTGCCTGCGCACGATCGACGAAATCGCCGGCTGGTCGATCTTCGACGACGACGCGAAACGCGCGGTGTGGGACGCGATCGAAGCGCGTCACGCGGAGTTCATGGCGAAGCACACGAAGGAGCGGCCATGAACGCGCCGCGTGTCGTCACGCTGGGCGAGACGTTCAGCTCGACGGTCTCGTTCCCGGCGGATTCGATCAAGTCGTTTTCGCGGCTCGTCAACGATCTGAACCCGCTGCATCTCGACGAAGCGTATGCGGCGCAAAGCCGCTTCGGCGGGCTGATCGCCTCGGGCACGCAGCCCACCGCGTATTTCATGGCGCTGCTCGCGACGCATTTCTCGACCTACGCGCAGCCGCTCGGCCTCGAGTTCGACATCAAGCTGAAAAAAGCGGTGCATGTGCACGACACGCTGACGCTCACCTGGCGCGTGCGCGACGCTCACTGGAAGCCGAGCCTGAACGGCGATCTGACCTGTCTCGAAGGCTCGGCCGTCAATCAGCATGGCGAACTGATGTTGACCGGCACGTCGACGATTCTGGTCATGCCTAAACTCACCGAGTCCGCCGAACAGGCGGATGGCGGGCCCGCGCTATCATGATCGCGCTGCCCGCCTCGATGCGCGTGTTCGAGCGCGGCTGGCTGTCGTCGAACAACGTGCTGCTCGTCGACGACGCCTGCACCGCGCTCGTCGACACCGGCTATGCGACGCACGCGCCGCAAACCGTCGCGCTGGTACGCTCGGCCCTGAAAACACGGCCGCTCGACCTGATCGTCAACACCCATCTGCATTCGGACCACTGCGGCGGCAACGCGCTATTGCAGGCGACATGGCCGTGCCGCACGCTGATTCCAGCATCGGAAGCGAGCGCGGTGCGCGAATGGGACGAAGCCCGCTTGAGCTTTCGCGCCACCGGTCAGACCTGCGAGCGCTTCGGCTTCACCGGAACGATCGCGCCCGGCGCACAGTTGCGGCTCGGCGCGCTCGACTGGCAGGTGCTCGGCGCGCCCGGTCACGATCCGCATTCGCTGATGCTGTATTGCGCCGACGAACGCATCCTGATCAGTGCCGACGCGCTCTGGGAAAACGGCTTCGGCGTGATCTTTCCCGAGCTCGAAGGCGAGAGCGGCTTCGCCGAACAGCAGGCGGTGCTCGATACGATCTCGACGCTCGACGTGCGCGTCGTGATTCCGGGCCATGGCGCGCCGTTCACGCATGTCGAACAGGCGCTGGAACGCGCGTTTTCGCGCATCGCGTGGCTGCGCGCCGATCCCGCGCGCAATGCACGCAATGCGCTGAAGGTGCTGATCGTGTTCAAGCTGCTCGAAGTGCGCGAGATGAGCTTCGACGCGCTGCTGCGCATGACCGGCGAGGCGGCCGCAATGCGCGCCGCCGCGTCGCTGCTGAAGCCGAGCAGTGAATGGCCCGCGTTGCTGCGAGGCATGATCGAGGAACTGGCGGCCCACCAGGGGCCGCTCGCGGTGGATGGCGCGCGCATCGTCGCGCGGCGTTAAGGCACTCAGGCGAACCGGCCGCCCAAACCGTCCCCACAAAAAGAAAGCCGCTCGACGAAGCGAGCGGCGGAACTTCTGTTGGACGTGATCAGCGTCGGTACGAATAATACGCGTGCTGTTTTTTGCAACGCATCGGTGATTTCCCTACAGAAATTTGACGGCGTGTTTCAAAAGCGCATACACGGCCGGTTGCAAAGCGGCGGCAGGCGCCTGAGTCCGTGCGATTGGCCCGCTCATATGAACAATGACAGGCGCGTGTTACTCCGGAATCCGTAGCATTTTCGTTTGCGGCGTGGCATTCATCAAACCGTCAAACCAGCGCATCGTCACGTCGACGACCAACGCTTGCGCGGCACGATCCGCCAGCCGAGATTGACGCCGGCCGCCGCAATCAGAATCAGCGCCGCGCCGAGCACCTGAATCCACGCGAGCGTTTGCCCGAACGCGAACCGATCGACAATGATCGCCACCACCGGATAGATGAACGACAGCGCCCCTGTCATCGACGTCGGCAGCTTCTGGATCGCGCCATACAGCAGCACGTACATGAGCCCCGTGTGCACGACGCCGAGCACAACCAGTTCGAGCCACTGCGCGCCGCTTGCCGGCAGCGCATCGAAGCGCACGAACGGCGCAAGCAGCAGCACGCCGAGCGCCACCTGGAGCAGCGCGATCAGATGCGGCGGCGTGCCCTTCAAGCGCTTCGTGATGATCGACGACACCGCGTACATCGCCGCCGCGCCGACCGCATACGCGACGCCGACCAGATACTGCCCCGGCACCGCGAGCACGGCCGGCTCGACCTTCACGACGAACACGAGGCCGACGAAGGCGACCGCGAGCCACGCCATCGTCGAGGCGCTGATGCGCTCGCGAAACACGAGCGCGCCGAGCGCGACCAGCATGAACGGCTGCGTGTTGTAGACGGCCGTCGCCATCGAAATCGACGCGCGCGAATACGCGGCGAACAGCAGCACCCAGTTGATGACGATCGCAACGCCGCCGAAGAGCGCGAGGCCGAGCATCTTCCACGAGAACAGCTCGCGCCGGAAAAGACCGAGCACCGCGCAAACGAGCGCGAGCGTCGCGCCGCCGAAGAGGCAGCGAAAAAACACCACGTTGAAAGGACTTTGCTGCGACGACACCACGAGCCAGCCGATGGTGCCCGACATCAGCATCGCCATGCTCATCTCCGCCGCGCCGCGGCGGATCTCGCTGGAACGCTTGTCTGAAGCCATGATTCGATCCCGTCGATACCTGCATGCGGGCAGTGTAATCAATCCGCCGGCGCCAATACATGGCTAAACTTAAGCGTCGCGGCGATTTCACCGCTTAAACGAAGGTCATCATGAGCAAACGCCTTGCTTCGGCGGCCCCCGTCGCGCTCGACGCAACCGACCGCCTGCTGCTGGCCGCGCTCGCGCAGGACGCGCGCCAGGCGGTCAGCGAACTCGCGCGCCAGGTCGGCCTATCGGCGCCCAGCACGGCCGAACGCGTGCGGCGGCTCGAAGCGCAGGGCGTGATCGAGCATTTCACGGTGCAGATCGATCCGCGCGCGCTCGGCTACACGCTGCAGGCGATCGTGCGCGTGAAGCCTCTGCCCGGTCAGCTGCATCTGGTGGAAGACGTGATCCGGCGCATTCCGGAATTCGTCGAATGCGACAAGGTGACCGGCGACGATTGCTTCATCTGCCGCCTTTATCTGCATTCGATCGAACAGCTCGACGAGATTCTCTCGAAGGTCACCGAGCGCGCGGAGACGAGCACGGCGATCGTCAAATCGACGCCGGTCGCGCGACGCCTGCCGCCGCTCGATTGAGGGGCGTGGGCCCAAGCCCGAACGAAGCGCGCTACTGCTCGACCGCCTCGAAGAACGACAGCATCTCGGCGACCAGTTCGCCCGGCGCTTCCTCGGGCAGATAGTGCCCGCAGGCCAGCGCGCGGCCGCTCACGTCGCGCGCGACGTGCCGCCATTCGGCCAGCGCGTCGAAGCATTTCTCGATCACGCCCTTGTCGCCCCACAGCACGCGCAGCGGACAGCCGATCTTGTTGCCGCGCTCGATGTCGGCGCGATCGTGTTCGAGGTCGATGCTGGCCGACGCGCGGTAGTCCTCGCACATCGCATGCACCGCGCCCGGTTGCGCGAGCGCGGCGCGATAGGCGTCGAGCGCGGCGGGCGCGAACGGCGCGAGGCCCGCGTGACGGCCGCCCATCACCGCATCGACATAGGCGGCCGGATTCGCGCCGATCAGCGTTTCGGGCAGCGGCTCGGGCTGGATCAGGAAGAACCAGTGGAAATAGTGCGTCGCGAACGTGCGGTCGGTGGCTTCGTACATCGCGAGCGTCGGCGCGATGTCGAGCAGCATCAGACGCTCGACCGCGTCCGCGTGATCGAGCGCCATGCGATGTGCGACGCGCGCGCCGCGATCGTGCGCGCAGACAAGAAAGCGCTCGAAGCCGAAGTGGCGCATCACCGCGACCTGGTCGGCGGCCATCGTGCGTTTCGAGTACGGCGTGTGCGCGGCATCGCTCGGCGGTTTGCCCGATGCGCCGTAGCCGCGCAGGTCGGTAGCGATCACGGTGAAATGTTGCGCGAGCGGCGCGGCACAGCGCTCCCAGATCAGATGCGACTGCGGATGGCCGTGCAGCAGCAGCAGAGGCGGCCCCGCGCCGCCCTTCACTCCGAAAATATCGACATCGCCCACGGCGACGCGAAAGGGCGTGAAATTCTCGAAGGCCATGGCGTCTCTTGGTCGTTTGAGGGTGTCAGCATTGTAGAAGCCCGTCATGTCCGCGCGAGGTGGGTTAACCCACGCAAACATAGAACCTGAACACTCCTTCGAACTGTTCCGCACGCGCTGGCCGCACCGAGGCTATGGGCTTCACCTATAATCGCACGATCGTTCTTAAATTTTTGGGTGGCTTTGGGCGACCGCACCGTGGTTCAGCCACGAAGGCGGTCGACGCCGCGGCAAGCAGAGATACCGCCTGGGCATCGACGCGGCGCAGGCCGGGTGCCGCTACACTCATCGAAGACACAGGAGACTCCCATCATGGCATTGCCCGCCGTTCTGCAAAATCTCGCGCTGCCCGTCGTCGCCTCGCCGATGTTCATCGTCAGCTATCCCGAACTGGTGCTGGCCCAGTGCAAGGCTGGCATCGTCGGCTCGTTCCCGGCCCTCAACGCGCGTCCGGCCGAACTGCTCGACGAATGGCTCACGCAAATCCAGGCGCAGCTCGCCGAGCACAAGGCGGCCAACCCCGCGGCGATCATCGGGCCGATCGCCGTCAATCAGATCGTCCATCAGTCCAATACGCGGCTCGAACACGACGTGCGCGTGTGCGTCGAGCACAAGGTGCCGATCTTCATCACGAGCCTGCGCGCGCCGGCGCGCGAGATCGTCGACGCGGTGCACAGCTATGGCGGCATCGTGCTGCACGACGTGATCAACCTGCGGCATGCGCAGAAGGCGCTCGAGGCCGGCGTCGACGGTTTGATTCTGGTTGCCTCGGGCGCGGGCGGCCATGCGGGCACGACCTCGCCGTTCGCGCTGGTCGGCGAAGTGCGGCGCATTTTCGACGGCCCGATCGTGCTGTCGGGTTCGATCGCGAACGGCGGCTCGATTCTCGCCGCCCAGGCGATGGGCGCGGACCTCGCGTACATGGGCACGCGCTTCATCGCGACCCAGGAAGCGCACGCGGTCGACAGCTACAAGCAGGCCATCGTCAACGCCAGCGCCTCGGACATCATTTACACGAACCTCTTTACCGGCGTGCACGGCAACTACATCCGCGAGAGCATTCTGAACGCGGGGCTCGACCCGGACGCGCTGCCCGAATCGGACAAGACCAAGATGAACTTCGGCAGCGACAAGGCAAAGGCATGGAAGGACATCTGGGGTGCGGGCCAGGGCGTCGGTCTGATGGACGACGTGCCGAACGTCGGCGAACTCGTGCAGCGCCTGAAGCAGGAATACGACGACGCGAAGGCGCGGCTCGGTATCGTTCGCTGAGCGCGCCCGCCGCTCACCCGCATCCGTTACTGCGCGCCACGCGCCTCATGCCGGTATCGAAGCTCGCGCAACACTCGAAGCGAAGCGGCAAGGCCGCCGCTTCGAGCCGCGCGCCTACATGTTGCGCCGATACTGCCCGCCCACCTCGAACAGCGCGCGCGTGATCTGCCCGAGCGAACACACGCGCACCACGTCCATCAGCACCGCGAACACGTTGGCGTCGTCGATCACCGCGCGCTTCAGGCGTTCGAGCGCTTCGGGCGCGGTGTCGCGATGGCGCGTCTGGAACGCGCGCAGCCGCTGCAACTGACTCTGTTTTTCCGCATCGGTGGAACGCGCCAGCACGATCGGCCGCGGCGCTTCGTGCGGATGCGCGCTCAGAAACGTGTTCACGCCGACGATCGGATACGAGCCGTCATGCTTGCGATGCTCGTACAGCATCGACTCGTCCTGGATGCGTCCGCGCTGATAGCCGGTTTCCATCGCACCGAGCACGCCACCGCGCTCGGTCAACCGCTCGAACTCGGCCAGCACCGCTGCCTCGACGAGGTCGGTCAGCTCGTCGATCACGAAGCTGCCCTGGTGCGGATTCTGGTTCTTCGCGAGCCCCCATTCGCGATTGATGATGAGCTGGATCGCGACCGCGCGGCGCACCGAATCCTCGGTCGGCGTCGTGATTGCTTCGTCGAACGCATTCGTATGCAGCGAGTTGCAGTTGTCGTAGATCGCGATCAGCGCCTGCAGCGTCGTGCGGATGTCGTTGAAGTCGACCTCCTGCGCGTGCAGGCTGCGGCCCGAGGTCTGCACGTGATACTTGAGCTTCTGGCTGCGCTCGTTCGCGCCGTAGCGCTCGCGCATCGCTACCGCCCAGATGCGTCGCGCGACGCGGCCAAGCACCGTGTACTCCGGGTCCATGCCGTTCGAGAAGAAGAACGACAGATTCGGCGCGAAGTCGTCGATCGACATGCCGCGCGCGAGATACGCCTCGACGTACGTGAAGCCGTTCGCGAGCGTATAGGCGAGCTGCGAGATCGGGTTCGCACCGGCCTCGGCGATGTGGTAGCCGGAGATCGACACCGAATAGAAATTGCGCACGCCGTGCTCGACGAAATACGCCTGGATGTCGCCCATCACTTTCAGGCTGAACTCGGTCGAGAAGATGCAGGTGTTCTGCCCCTGGTCTTCCTTGAGGATGTCGGCCTGCACGGTGCCGCGCACGTTTTCGAGCGCAACGCGGCGCGTTGCCGCGAGTTCGCTTTCGCTGAGCGGGCGGCCTTGCTCCGCTTCCTTGCGTGCAATCTGCTGGTCGATCGCAACATTGAAGAACATCGCGAGGATCGTCGGCGCGGGGCCGTTGATCGTCATCGAGACCGAGGTTTCCGGCGAGCACAGATCGAAGCCGTCGTAGAGCGTCTTCATGTCGTCGAACGTCGCGACCGATACGCCCGAATTGCCGACCTTGCCGTAGATATCGGGGCGCTCGTGCGGCTCCTCGCCGTAGAGCGTCACGGAGTCGAACGCGGTCGATAGCCGTTTGGCCGGCATCCCTTCGGAGAGCAGCTTGAAGCGGCGGTTCGTGCGCTGCGGATCGCCCTCGCCCGCGAACATGCGGGTCGGGTCTTCGTTCTCGCGGCGAAACGGAAACACGCCGGCCGTGAACGGGAAATAGCCAGGCAGATTGTCGAGCAGCAGCCAGCGCAGAATCTCGCCGTGATCGGCGAATTTCGGCAGCGAGACTTTGCGGACTGGCAAGCCCGAGAGCGTCGTCACCGTGAGTGCGGTGCGGATTTCGCGCTCGCGAATGCGCACGACGTGTTCGTCGCCGGAATAGGCGGCGACGATTTGCGGCCAGGTGTCGAGCAGTTGGCGCTCGCGTTTGCCGAGCGCGACACTGCGTTGGTCGATCAGGGCATCGAGGGAGGAGAGCAACGGGTTGGATTGGGTCGCATCGAGGCTTGCGTTCGAGCTTGCGTGCGCTCGCGTATCGGACGATTCGTTGTCGGCAGCCTGCACCGCGTTTGCATCGCTCCGCGCATTGGCGTTCATATCCACGCCTGAACTGGCGGTCCCCGTCGCCACCATCGCCGTGCTCGCCCACGCCTGTGCTGCCACTCCTGCTTCGCCAAGCATCCGGCGCGTCTCGACCAGTTGCCAGCGTTCGCGTGCGATACGCGCCTGCGCGTCGGCACGCTCGCGGTAAGCGCGCAGCGTCCCGGCGATATCGGCCAGATAACGCACTCGCGCAGACGGCACGATCGCATGCAGGTTGCTCGAACAGCGCGCACCGTCGGGCGCGCCGAGCCGTCCGCCGCCCTCGCGCAAACCATGACGGCGCAGCGCCTCGGCGATATGCCGGTACAGCGCGGTCACGCCGTCGTCATTGAAACGCGACGCGATCGTGCCGAACACCGGCATCGCGCCCGGCGGCGTCGCGAAGTCGGCGCGGTTGCGCTGCACCTGTTTCGCGACGTCGCGCAGCGCGTCCTGCGCACCCTTGCGGTCGAACTTGTTGATCGCGACGAAGCTCGCGAAGTCGAGCATGTCGATCTTTTCGAGCTGGCTCGCCGCGCCGAACTCGGGCGTCATCACGTACAGCGACTCGTCGACGAACGGCACGATCGCCGCATCGCCCTGACCGATCCCGGACGTCTCGACGACGATCAGATCGAAGCGCGCCGCCTTACACAGCATCAGCGCGGCGGGCAGCGCATCGGAAAGCTCGCTCGACGCCTCGCGCGTCGCCATCGAGCGCATATAGACGCGCGCGCCGCCGCCCCAATCGCCGATCGCGTTCATGCGGATGCGGTCGCCGAGCAAGGCACCGCCCGATTTGCGGCGCGACGGGTCGATCGCGAGCACGGCGATGGTCAGCGCGTCGCCGTAGTCGAGCCGGAAGCGGCGGATCAGCTCGTCGGTCAGCGACGATTTGCCCGCGCCGCCCGTGCCGGTGATGCCGAGCACGGGCACGTAGGCCGCATCGGCCAGCGATCGCAGTTGGTCTCGCGCGGGAGCGTCGGCGCTGGCGGATTCGAACGCGCTGATCAGTTGGGCGAGGCGGCGGAAGACGGGAGTGGTGGAGTCGGTGGAGTCGGCGCAGCGCGTGCTCGCGCGCGCCGCTTCGCACGGCCGGCTCGCTCCGGCACCTTGCCCACCTTGCACGTCGTCTGCCTCGCGAATTGCCGGGGCGGCCTCGCTCGCCTCGGCTCGCCGCTCATCGATATGCGCCGTCTCCAGCGAACCAGAACCGCCGAAGCGCGGCAACGGCTGCGCGGCAAGCCCGGCGAGCCATTCGTCCACCGGCGCCGGCCGTGCCGCACCGGCCGCGCGCGCGCCTTCGACACAGCGCGCGATCATGTCGTCGATCATGCCTTGCAGACCGAGCCGCTGGCCGTCGTGCGGCGAGTAGATTTTCTCGACGCCGTCGCGTTCGAGCGCGGCGATTTCCTCGGGGACGATCACTCCGCCACCGCCGCCGAACACCTTGATACGCTCGCCGCCGCGCGCGCGCAACAGCTCGACGAGATAGCGGAAGTATTCGTTGTGGCCGCCCTGGTAGCTCGACACGGCGACGCCGTCGGCGTCCTCGTTGAGCGCGGCGGTCGCGACTTCATCGACGGAGCGGTTGTGGCCGAGGTGAATCACCTCGACGCCGCTCGCCTGCAGGATGCGTCGCATGATGTTGATCGACGCATCGTGGCCGTCGAACAGCGCGGCGGCGGTAACGAAGCGCAGCCGCCGGCCGGCGGGCAACGCGTGGCTGCCGGCGCGCCGCGGCGTGGACAGATCGGTCATGTCTCCCCCGGATCATGAGCTGACGGGTGCTGGCAACCAGTATAGCCAAACGGGGTAAGGCGGCAGGAGCGCAGGCCCGGCGAGCGGTCCGGGGGCTTGGGCGGACGGTTCGGCGTCGTTGTCCGACTGCGCTTTTGAGCACGCTTTTTTGAGCACGCGGAGCGACGTATTCGGCGCGCGCCCGCGAAGCGTTTTTCGACTCGCTACCGCACCGCCAGCGCCTTGATCTGTTCGAGCGACGGCCACAGCGACTCGCTCCCGAAGCGCGCGACGAGAAAATCGACGAACGAACGCACCTTCGCCGACAGATGCCGCCGGCTCGTATAAACGACGTGAATCGGCAACTCGCGCGGCGGCACTTCGTCGACGAGCAGCGGCACGAGGCGCCCTTCGGCGAGATCGCCGCCGATCACCTCGGTGCCGAGCATCGCGATGCCCGCGCCGTGCAGCACGACCACGCGCTGCGCTTCGAGCTGGTTGACGACCAGATTGCCCGACAGACGCGCGCGCGAGGACGCCTCTCCGGTCACGACTTCGAGCGCCGACACGCCCGAGTACTGCAGATAGTTGTGGCGCGCCAGATCGGCGACGCTCTTCGGCGCGCCATGCTTGCGCAGATAGGCCGGCGAGGCGCACAGCACGAGATGCGCGGTCGCGATCTGCCGCGCGATCAGCGACGACGACTTCAGCCCGCCCGGCGAGGCGCGGATCGCGACGTCGAAGCCCTCGTCGATCAGCTCGACGACGCGGTCGGACAGCGTCATATCGACGGTGACCTGCGGATACTGCGCGGCGTAGTCCGCGACCGCGGCCATCACATGACTCAGGCCGAATGCCGACAACGACGATACGCGCAGCCGCCCCTGCGGCACGACGCTCGCCGCGCCAACCGCCTGGCCGGCTTCGTCGAGCTCGGTGAGCGCCTGGCTCAGACGCTCGTAGTATTCGCGGCCCGCCTCGGTCGGCGCGACGCGGCGCGTGGTGCGGTTCAGGAGCCGCGCGCCGAGCTGCTGCTCGAGATGCATCACGTGCTTGCTCGCCATCGCCGCCGACATCTCCATGCGCTCCGCCGCGCCGACAAAACTGCCGGCCTCGACCACGTGGCGAAACACTTTCATGCTGACGAGGGTATCCATCTCAATCGCTCGCTTCAGGAATCAATCGACGCCATTTTGCCGGGTTTATCAAAAGAACGGCAGCAAAGGCTCGTCTCGACGATGCCCGAAAACGACAAAGCCCGCGTTCCGGCCGGAACGCGGGCTTTGTGGCGAGACTTGGGTGCTACTCAGAACTTCGTGCGCAGCCCCGCGCCGTACGTGTTGCCGCTCGACTGACCGGTGATGTGGTCATACAGGTACGCGGCATAGATGTCCGTGCGCTTGGACAGCGGGTAGTCGTAGCCGACCGCCGCCGTCTGGCGCGTCTGGTTCGAGCCGCCGCCGTTACGCGAATACGCGTACGACGCCATCACCGAGCCCGGGCCGAACGGCACCGTCACGCCGCCCTGTCCCGTGTTGACGTGCCAGCTCGTGACCTGCTGGTTGTTGTACGTGTACATGTACTGGCCGTACAGCTTGACGAACTTCAGGTCGTACGAGACGCCCGCCTGCGCGACGCTCTGGCTGCGCAAGCCGGGCACGCCCGAGGTCTCGAAGCTGCCGAGGTCGCCCGGCACGTTGTTGAAGTTCACGTACTGGTACACCGCGGTCGCCGCGAACGGGCCGTGGAAGTACAGCACCTGGCCGCTCCACTTCTTCGCGCCGTTCTGCGTCGTGTTGCCGAGCGCGTACATCGCCGTCGCCGAGAGTCCGTTGAAGTTCGGCGTCGCATACGACACCGCGTTGTTCCAGCCCGAGTCGCCGGTTACGCCCTGATCGGTCGTGTAGCTCGGGAACGTACCGAGGCCGAGATAGGTGTGATAGACCATCGGCGAGAACACGTACGAATCGATGAACGGATTGAACAGGATCGTCGAGACGAACAGCGGCGTCGTGAGACGGCCGGCCGTGACCGTGCCGTACGGCGATTCGATGCCGACGTAGGCGTTGCGCGAGAACGTCGTGTCGCCGGTGAAGCGGCCGTACTCGCCGGTCTGCGCGCGGAAGAAGCCTTCGATCGTGAAGATCGCCTTGTAGCCGTTGCCCAGATCCTCGGTCCCCTTGAAGCCCCAGTACGAGGTGGACATGCCGCCGCCCGACACCACCGCCGCCGCCTTGCCGTCCGGGAATTTCTGCGAGCCGACCCATTCGTCGACCTGGCCGTAGAGCTGCACGCTCGATTGCGCGAAAGCGGACGATGCGCTCGCCAGCAAGGCAGCGCAGACGCTGGCCTTGAGAGTGGTCTTCAGCGCGCTGCTGAGGCTTGTTTTCATGGAATCTCCAATCTTTGTCAAAAGGGTGTGGCTGTGCGAAAGGGGGCGCTCGCGCGAACCATTGTTGTTATCCGTTCGACCGTCGAGCCAATCGGGGCTGGACCATCTTTACGGACCATTTTTATGAACAAAAATAGTGCTGCTTATTGCCGGTATATCGGTCTGCTTAGTTTGGTCGTTGATCGGCCTGATACGGCGGCTTGCCGGGGGCCTCGCCGGCCCGCCGAAGATGGCGCGAGTGCCGCATGGGGCGCGGCGGACGGCGCGCCGAAGGGGTAGTGACGCTCCGTATGACAGCGAAATGACGCGCCGCCGCGAGAATGCCCTGATTTGGCAGTGGCGGGTACGTCGCAGCCTGGCGTTTTCAGAAAAGTGTGGCGTCGAAACGTCAGATTGGGGATGACGCGGGGGATGGGAGGGGAGAACGTGAAGCGGTGGACGTAAAACGGCGGCGGTGATGCGGCGGAATCGCCGCGAGCGCCAAGGGGAAACGGAGCAGCGGAGGACTGGAAGATTGGAGCGACGGCAGCAGGCGCTGCCCGATGAGCGCCGCTAACCAGACCGGTTAGTTGCGATAAGGCGAGCCTTCCGGCTGACGCGGATCGTCGGACGGGCGCTGCATCGCGCGCGCGGCGCCGCGCTCTTCGTTGTAGCGGGCAACGTCGGCCCGAATCGAGCCGTTGCGCATCGGCACGCTGGGCGGCGGACGCGGCACCGGCCGCGCGTCGGCGCTGACCGGCGTGATGGCGCCGGCGTATTGCATATGCCCGCGCCCGTCGGCGTACCCGGACGATGGTCCTGTGACGCGGCGCATGCCCGGCTTATAGCCGCCGAAGCCGTCGCCATAATTGGCGTCCGCGAAGTTCGCGCCACGCGGCATGCGCGGATCGCGCGCGCTCATCGCATTGCGGAAAGGCCGTGCGCTGGAGAGGCCGACGGCACCGGCATAGTGGCCGCTGTGCATCTGCATGCCCATGGCGCGGTTGGCGCCGCCATGCGCAAAACCGGCACCGCCGCCGTGCGGCATGCCAGGTCCTTTTGCATAGGCGAACGAACACAGCGCGGCAATGACCACGCCCCACGCCCAGCGCCTCGTTCTCGACAACCCGTCCACCTTGTGACTCTCGCGCCCGAAGACTTGCCTGACATCCACCGTTCGAGCTGCGGTGGACGATTGCGGGACTGGCGAAAAGCGCCGCGTTCATCGCGCGGCGCGGGTATCCCTACGGCCTTTGAACCGTAATTTATGGGCGTCGGCAAAGGGTGTCGAGCCAAAAAGTGTTAGGTCTCATCGGTTGATGTAACACCTTGTTACTGCGACGTTTTTCTGCGACAAAGCCCTTGCGCGACGGCTCTGGAAGGGCTTCCTGGCGGGCGTTTGCGCGATTCCGCGCGAACCTCGCGCAGCCGCCGCGGCATCGGCTTGCCTGGCCGATTACGTGTCCGATCGTTAAACCGGCGAGGCCTCGGCGAAGCGCGTTACCCGTACTGAAACCTTACAGCGGCCAGCACGGGCCATGCCGCTCGCGGCTGGCCCGTTGATGCACAGCAATCATTAATCGATTCGGCAAATGAATTTGCTTTTTGAATCGAATTTCAACAACAATAGCCGCTTCCCATTGCGGGAAACGGCGCTCCCGGGCGCGTCCCGCACTCTTTCGCGTCATTGAATCGAGATTCCGACATGGCTCGCCCCAAACTACTTCCCGACAACTTCACCCTGTGCCTCGTGGGCACCGTGATCCTCGCCAGCCTTCTGCCCGTGCACGGGCAAGCCGCCGTGGGGTTCAACTGGGTGACCAACATCGCCGTCGGTCTGCTGTTCTTCCTGCACGGCGCCAAGCTCTCACGCGAAGCGATCATCGCGGGCGCGACGCACTGGCGCCTTCATGCGGTAGTGCTGCTGAGCACGTTCGCGCTCTTTCCGCTGCTCGGCCTCGCGCTTAAGCCGCTCCTTTCGCCGCTTGTCACGCCGGCTCTCTATGCGGGGGTCCTCTTCCTCTGCACGCTGCCATCGACGGTCCAGTCGTCGATTGCGTTCACGTCCATTGCCAAGGGCAACGTACCGGCCGCGGTGTGCAGCGCGTCGGCCTCGAGCCTGCTCGGCATCTTCATCACCCCAGCGCTCGTCAGCGTCGTCATCACCAATCAGGCGGCGAGCGGCGGCGGCTCGCCGTGGCATACGATCGGCAACATCGTGCTGCAACTGCTGGTGCCGTTCATTGCCGGCCAGCTGCTGCGCCCGCTGATCGGCAAGTGGATCGAGCGCAATCGCAGCGTGCTGAAGTTCGTCGACCAGGGCTCGATCCTGCTCGTCGTGTACGGCGCGTTCAGCGAGGCTGTCAACGAAGGCCTGTGGCATCAGATTCCGCTCTCCGCGCTCGGCGGCCTCGTGGTGGTGAGCGCCGTTCTGCTGGCGCTCGCACTGGCCGTGACGATGTTGACCAGCAAGCGGCTCGGCTTTAGTCGTGCCGACCAGATCACGATCATCTTCTGCGGTTCGAAGAAGAGCCTTGCCGCCGGCGTGCCGATGGCCAAGGTCATCTTCGCCTCGCATGCGGTGGGCGCCGTGGTGCTGCCGCTGATGCTGTTCCACCAGATCCAGTTGATGGTGTGCGCCGCGCTCGCGCAGCGCTGGGGCGCCCGCGACCTCAGCGGCGAAACTGCGGCCGCCGCGCAGCAGCCCGCCGCGGCCGTCGCGCGCCGTTGAGAACACGCGCAATGCAAACAGGACATTCATAAGCGCCCTCCCTGAGCGTCGTCGTTTGAAAAAGCCGCCTTGTGCGGCTTTTTTTCGTTGGCTGTGTCGTTATTTCACGCCCAAACGCTCGCGCTGTCGCCTCGGCCTGATGGCATAGGAAAATTCCTGGAGCCTTGCCCACACCATGTTTAGTGAATTTTACTAAACATAAAAATTCACTTTAACTCCATAAAATACGGGTATTTACGGGTGATTAACCACGCGTTTTCGGGGTGTTTCGCGTACGTTTTACTATACAATCGCCCGAACCCAACCCATGAGCCGCGTCGGCGCGGCTGCTTCATTCGATGGCTACAACCATCCGCGACGTCGCCCGCGCGGCCAGCGTTTCGATCGGCACCGTCTCGCGTGCGCTGAAAAACCAGCCCGGTCTCTCCGAGGCCACCCGCGAGCGCGTCGTCGAAGCGGCGCGGCAGCTCGGCTACGATCCGGCGCAACTGCGTCCGCGCATCCGCCGCCTGACCTTCCTGCTGCATCGTCAGCACAACAATTTCGCCGCCAGCCCGTTCTTCTCGCACGTGCTGCACGGTGTCGAAGATGCCTGCCGCGAGCGCGGCATCGTGCCGTCCGTGCTAACCGCCGGCCCGACCGAGGACGTGATTCACCCGTTGCGCCTGCACGCGCCCGACGCCGTGGCGATCGCCGGCTTCGTCGAGCCCGAAACGCTCGCCGCACTGGTCGCGATGCAGCGCCCGCTCGTGCTGATCGATCTGTGGTCGCCGGGCCTGCGCTCGGTCAATCTCGACAACGCCGCCGGGGCCGCGCTCGCGATGCGCCATCTGTTCGGGCAGCAGCGCAAGCGCATCGCGTTCATCGGCGGCTCGCTCGCGCATTTCAGCATCGCCGAGCGTGCGCTCGGCTACCGGCGTGCGTTCTTCGAAGCGGGACTGCTGTTCGACCCGTCGCTCGAAGTGAACATCGACGCCGGGCTCGACCCCGACACCGGCGCCGCGCGCGCGATGCAGCGCCTGCTCGACGCGCCGGGCCCGCGCCCCGACGCCGTGTTCGCCTATAACGACGCCGCCGCGCTCGCCGCGCTGCGCGTGTGCCTCGCGCGCGGCCTCAGCGTGCCCGACGACATCGCGATCATCGGCTTCGACGATATTCCCGCCGCCGCCCACGCCACCCCGCCGCTGTCGACGATCGCGGTCGACAAGGAAGCGCTCGGCCGGCGCGGCGTCGAACTGCTGCTCGAAGACTCGCCCGCCGAGCTCGAGGTCCGCTTGCCCGTTCAACTCGTTGCCCGTGCCAGTACTTTGGTGAAAACGCCATGACGCAAACCGATCCGCTTCACCCCGCCGCCGACGCCGCCAAGGCGCCGCCCGTCGCCAGCTTCCGCCACCGCGCGTTCCTGCTCGCGCACATCGAGGACACGCTGCGCTTTTACGCGCCGAACGTGCTCGACCCGAGCGGCGGCTTCTATCATTTCTTCCGCGACGACGGCTCGATCTACGACCACACCACGCGCCACCTCGTCAGCAGTTGCCGCTACGTGTTCAACTACGCGATGGCGTATCGCCAGTTCGGCGACCCCAAGCACCTCGACTATGCGCGCCACGGTCTGCGCTTTCTGCGCGACGCGCACTGGGACGCGCAGCACGAGGGCTACGACTGGGAGCTCGAATGGCGCGACGGCAGCAAGCGCACGCTCGACGCGACGCGCCACTGCTACGGCCTCGCGTTCGTGCTGCTCGCGTACTCGCATGCGGCGATGGCCGGCATCGAGGAAGCGAAGCCGATGATCGGCGCGACCTTCGAGCTGATGGAGCACCGCTTCTGGGATGCCGCCGCCGGCCTCTACGCCGACGACGCCTCGGCCGAATGGCAGGTCAGCTCGTATCGCGGGCAGAACGCCAACATGCACACGACCGAGGCGCTGCTCGCCGCCTACGAGGCGACCGGTCATCTGGTCTACCTCGATCGCGCCGAGCGCGTCGCGTCGAACATCACGCTGCGCCAGGCGAAGCTGTCGCAAGGGCTCGTGTGGGAACACTTTCACGCGGACTGGTCGGTCGACTGGCATTACAACGAGGAAGACAGCTCGAACATTTTCCGCCCGTGGGGCTTCCAGCCCGGCCATCAGACCGAATGGGCGAAGCTGCTGCTGATTCTCGAACGCTTCCGCCCGCTGCCGTGGCTGCTGCCGCGCGCAATCGAACTGTTCGACGCCGCCATGACGCACGCCTGGGACGAAGACCACGGCGGCCTCTATTACGGCTTCGGCCCCGACGGCACGGTCTGCGATCACGACAAGTACTTCTGGGTACAGGCCGAAACGTTCGCGACCGCCGCGCTGCTCGGCAAGCGCACCGGCAACGAGCGCTTCTGGGACTGGTACGACGAAATCTGGCGCTATAGCTGGACGCATTTCGTCGATCACCAGTACGGTGCGTGGTATCGCATCCTCACCTGCGACAACCGCAAGTACAGCGACGAAAAGAGCCCGGCCGGCAAGACCGACTATCACACGATGGGCGCGTGCTACGAGGTGCTCGCGCATGCGCTCGGCGAAAACGCGGCGGCTGAATCCACCGCCCCCGCCGCAGCGGCTTCCGCGGAGAAAACACAATGAGCGCAACCACAGGCTTCCCCGTTTTTGTCTCCGCCGGCGACATCCTCACCGACCTCGTGCGCACCGGCGCCTCGCAGTGGCTCTCGCGTCCAGGCGGCGCGGGCTGGAACGTCGCGCGCTGCGTCGCGCGGCTCGGCTTGCCGAGCGCGAGCGCGGGCTCGCTCGGCGTCGATAATTTCTCCGACGAACTGTGGGACGCGAGCGTCGCCGCCGGCCTCGACATGCGCTTCCTGCAGCGCGTCGAGCGCCCGCCGTTGCTCGCGATCGTGCATCAGACGCATCCGCCCGCGTACTTCTTCATGGGCGAGAACGGCGCCGATCTCGCGTTCGATCCGGCACAGCTGCCGGCCGGCTGGATGAGCGAGGTGAAGTGGGCGCACTTCGGCTGCATCAGCCTCGTGCGTCAGCCGCTCGGCGACACGCTGGCGAAGCTCGCGGCCGAGTTGCGTGCGCGCGGCGTGAAGATCAGCTTCGATCCGAACTATCGCAATCTGATGGAACACGGCTACGAGCCGACATTGCGCCGGATGGCCGCGCTCGCGGACCTCATCAAGGTATCGGACGAAGACCTGCGCATGATCTTCAAGACCCACGACGAAGCCGCCGCGCTCGCGCAATTGCGCGCGCTGAATCCGGCCGCCACGGTGCTCGTCACGCGCGGCCCCGACGCGGCGCTGCTGCTCGACGGCGCCGCGGTGATCGAGGCGAAGCCGCCGCGCGTCGCCGTGGTCGATACGGTCGGCGCGGGCGATGCGTCGATCGGCGGGCTGCTGTTCAGCCTGATGAGCGCGCCGCAACGCGCGTGGCCCGAGCATCTCGCGTTCGCGCTCGCGGCGGGCGCGGCGGCCTGCGGACATGCGGGCGCGCATGCGCCGACGCTCGACGAGGTCGTGGCGTTGCTGTGATGACCTCGCCGTGATGGCGTCGCTGTAACTTTCCTGCCTTGGGGTGCGCGTAGTGTCGTCGGTGTCGGGAACATCCTGCACGCGAAGCGCCGCCCCGAGCGCTCTCTTGGGCACGCTCGGGCCCGGAGCCGAACCGCCATTGCCGTGCTACGATGAAAACATCGAGACCTTTGCAAAAAGGAGCGAGGCCATGGAAGACGTCACCTACACCAAAGGGATCTACACGGCCACGGCGTCGATAAGAGAAATCGCACAGGACGCCTGGCAGGGTCTCGTCACACTGGCGCGCGACGAAGGCGAGCCCGCCGCCGATCAGGAAACCACGCTCTACGAAGTCGAATCCACTTCGTCGACACCGGAAGAGGCGCTCGAAGAAGCCAAGGCGCTCGCTCATCGTATCCTCGGGGAAATCGAACTGTAGGCCGAACTTCAGGCAGCGCGCCGCGTTCGCCCACCCGCGCATCGCGCGCGCCGCTGCCGGAATCGGCCGGCTGGAGGCGATCATGGCTGAGCAGCTTTTTCTCTACGGCGTGTATTCGATACACGTCCGCCCGCTCGAACTCGACGGCGCGCGCTGGGATGCAGAGTACGAAATCCGCCATCGCGAAAAAGCCGTCAAGACGTGGACCACCGTCGGCGGCGACGCGGGCTATGCCGATCAGGCCGAAGCGGTGGAAAACGCGCATCGGCAAGCTGTGAACGATATCGAACATGGCGCGGGAATTCCGAAGCCGCGCGTGTTTCCGTGAGGGGTCGGGATGCGCCTGTTTGGGCGCGGTGAGATTCGCTGCTTCGCAACGCGGTGCGGCGCGGCGCGATTGAGCGCCGTACGCTGCGAAGCACGGCAACACGTCGGCGATTACCGGTAATCGAGGGTATCCACGACCTTCGTGATTTTCCAAGTGCCGTTTTCCTGACGCAAAAATACGATATTGGTCTGCTTGTCTTTCGAGCCGAACGTAACGGGTACGAGCGCCACCTTGTCAAGCATGACGGCGGGATGCACGGCGATATGTGCGGCCCAATCCTTCTCGTCGAAGTCTTGTGCTTTCGTGAAGTATTCCGCGTCTTCGGCCAGGTTATTGGCCTTGTATTGCTTTCGTAAAAAATCAACGGTTGCTTTGGCAACGTGCCGGTTTATCTCTGCGTTCATGACCGGATAATCGCGATCAGCGGCAAGGTGTGGAATAAACCATGTATAGAAATCTTTGACTTGTGTCTCGGGAGTGATCTGCCCGTCATGGGTCGTGCTTCCCGCGTATGAAATGTTATTAAAGGCCAGTAACAGAGTGGCGATAAAAATCGTCAGATATTTTTTCATGTACTCAAAATCCCAGTCGTAACGGCGCGCGCAATCCGCGCTCTCATCCCACGGTCAAAATTTCATCCTAACCCGGTTTGCCCCCCTCTGCGCGAGCCACGCGCCATGCTACGCTGTGCCCGTTTTCATCCTCACGAGCAGGTGATGGCAAGCGAACCGTCAGACCGTTTTGCGCCCCTCGGCGACGCCGACGCAGACGCGCCGAAGCGTCGCGCGCGCGGCAGCCGCGAAATGCGTCTCGACGATCGCGTGGTGATCGCGCACGGCATGCCGACGCCGCTCTGGCAGGACCTCTACCATCGCGCGCTCGGGGTGCGCTGGCCGGTGTTTTTCGTGGCGCTCGCGGTGCTGTTCCTGCTGCTCAACACGACGTTCGCCGCGCTCTACATGTTCGGCAACGCGCCGATCGCGAATCAGTTTCCGAAGGGCTTCGGCGGCGCGTTCTTCTTCAGCGTCGAAACGCTCGCGACGGTCGGCTACGGCGACATGCATCCGCAAACCGTCTACGCGCACTGGGTCGCGACGCTCGAAATCTTCGTCGGCATGTCGAGCATCGCGTTGGCGACGGGGCTCATCTTCGCGCGCTTCTCGCGGCCGCACGCGAAGATCATGTTCGCGCGCTACGCGGTGGTCCGGCCGATCGACGGCCGCATGACGCTGATGGTGCGCGCGGCCAACGCACGCCAGAACGTGATTGCCGAAGCGCGCGCACGGCTACGCATCCTGCGTCAGGAGACGTCCGTCGAAGGCTTCTCGCTGTACAAGCTCTACGACCTCGCGCTCGTGCGCGACCAGCATCCGGTGTTCAAGCTCGGCTGGATGCTGATGCACGTCATCGACGAAAGCAGTCCGCTGTTCGGCGAAAACGCCGAAACGCTCAAGGGCAGCGACATGTCGCTGCTGCTCACGCTCGAAGGCATCGACGAATCGACGTCGCAAACGATGCAGGCGCGCCATATGTGGACCTGCGAGCAGATCTTCTGGCAGCACCGTTTCGTCGACATCATGAGCGAGCGCGACGGCATGAGCCACATCGACTATTCGCATTTCGACGAGATCGCGCCGCTCGAGGCGGCGCCGTTGCAAATGGACCCCGCCGCGCGGCAAACGCCCTAAGCGGCGCGCCGCGCCATCAGAACTTGTGGCGTATGCCCACCACGCCCACCACCTGCGTTCTCGAACTCGACGGATTGCTCACCCCCTCGATAGCCGCCACCGTATTCGCCGACGAGCGCTGATAGATCGCATTCAGATAAAGATCGGTGCGCTTCGACAGGAAATACTGCACGCCCGCGCTGGTTTGCAGGTAATGCATGCTCGGCTCGGTACTCTGCGTCGTCAGAACCTGCGTGTAGGTCTCGCCGATCGCGAACAGCAACGCGGGCATGAAACGGTAGCGGAAGCTGCCTTCGTAGTTGTTGAAGCGCTGCGACGACCCTGTCTGTAAATTGAACAGTGAGGTCGTGTACAGCAAGCCGAACGTGGCGTCGCCGAATTCGTAAGTACCGGCCGCGCCCCATATCTGCTGCTTCGTAATGCCCTTCAGGAACGTATAGTAGTTATCCGAAGGAATCGCACCGGTGGTGTCGAGCGCCGGATTGTCGAGCACCACGTAGGCCACGCCGAGATGCACCGGTCCCTGCGCATAGGTGCCGCCGACGCTCCAGCTGCGGTTCGCCGCGAAGTTCGTCGAATTGGAAAAGCCGTACATCGCATTGCCCTGCAAACCGGAGAAACTCGGCGTCACGTATTTCACCGAGTTGTCGGTGCGGAACGTGTTGTTCAGGTCGTCGGTATCGAAGGGATGCAGCGCGAACTGCGTCAATGACGTGCTTGCGCCGATCTGCAACGGCGCGAGCGAATCCTGCGCGGCGTTGTACTGGCGGCCCATCGTAAAGGTGCCCCAGCGCGGGTTCGACATGCCGACCCACGCCTGGCGGCCGAACAGGCGGCCGTTCGCGCTCGCGGTGCCGGTCTCGATGTTGAAGCCGTTCTCCAGCTTGAAGATCGCCGTGGTTCCGCCGCCGAGGTCTTCCGAGCCCGTCATGCCCCAGCGCGTGCCCTGCTCGTTGCCGCCCGTCGCCTGCCAAGTCGAACTGCCCTTCTGGTTGCTCGTGTACGTGATGCCGGAATCGACGATGCCGTACAACGTCACGCTCGATTGCGCGACCGCGTTGCCGCACAGTGCAACGCCCATTCCGGCGCCCGCCAGCGCCATCGCCAAACCTTTGCTGTTCATCTGTGTTTTCCCCTGTCTTGAGTGTTCGGATCTGGATGCCGAAGCCGCGGATACCGTTTGTGCCTACGCCACCCACATGTTTTATTGAATAAAACAATGTGTTATTAATTATTTGAAATGCAAAAACGGTAGGTCAAGGCAGGGATAAAACTCTGGTTTTCACGCATTGACGACAATATGCGACACAGGAAGTTTTATCAGCCGATACGGCGCAAATCCTTACCTATCAAGGTCTATCGAATTGAACACCCGAATGGCAAGGCTTTGGACGAACGACTTGACCTGCAATAATGTCTGTCGTTAAATATTGATATGCTGTTTTATTAAATAAAACACGCGAAGCGTTTATCGGGCGACGTCCCCCTTCGGAGGGACGCCGGCCATCGCAAAAGGAGTTCTGTTTGACGCCCAATAACAACACTTCGGCGGCCTCTTCAAGCGCGCCGTTCTTCGTCGCCGAACCTGCGGGTGCCCGGCTGCCGATCGTTTTCGATTCGCCCCACAGCGGCATTGCGCTGCCGGCCGACTTCGGCACCTGCGCGCCGGTGTCCGCGATCCGCACGTCGTGGGACGCATTCGTCGACGAACTGTGGGCGGGCGTGCCTGAACACGGCGGCGTGCTGATCGGTGCGCATTTTCCGCGCGCCTATATCGACCCGAATCGCGCGCTCGCCGATATCGACGCGCAACTGCTCGCCGAGCCGTGGCCCGAACCGCTGTCGCCCGAGAAGTACACGCTGCGCGGCATGGGGCTGATCCGGCGCGATGCCTTGCCGAACCAGCCGATGTACGACCGCAAGCTGTCCGTCGCCGAGGTGCGGCACCGGATCGACGCGTACTACCGCCCCTACCGCGCGGCGCTCGCCGCCGCGGCGGAACGCGCGTACGCGGAACACGGCGCGCTGTGGCACGTCGATTGCCATTCGATGAAATCGCGTGGCAACGAGATGAACGTCGACGCGGGCGCGGCGCGGCCCGACTTCGTCATCAGCGACCGGCGCGGCGCCACCGCCGCGCCGGCCTTCACGCAATGGGTGGCCGACTGGTTCAGCGGCGCCGGCTATCGCGTGCAGATAAACGAGCCGTATCAGGGCGGCGACCTGCTGACCGCCGTCAGCGATCCGGAGCGGCACCGCCATAGCATCCAGATCGAACTGAATCGCGCGCTCTACATGGACGAAGCCGCGTTCGTCAAACACACGGGCTTCGCCGCGCTCAAGCGCGATCTCGACGCGTTTGCCGCCGCGCTCGCCGCTTACGTGCACGCGCAACTCGCCGCCTTGCGCGCGGCGCCGTGAATCGTGAAGGAGCAACCGTGAACTACATCGTCGATTCCGTCGACAGCGCGCTCAAGCTGCTCAGCCATGTCGCCGAGCATCTTGGCCTGGGCGTCACCGAACTCGCGAACCGACTCGGCATCAACAAGTCGCGCGCGTACCGGATGCTATGCACGCTCGAACTGCATCGCTTCGTCGTGCTGGACACCCGCGCGTCGACCTACTCGCTCGGCCCGCAGGCCTTCGTGATCGGCGTCGCCGCGGCCCAGCAGAACACGCTGGTGCGCTCCGCGCAAAAGCACATGCTCTCGCTGAACCAGGCGATCAACGAAACCGTCGTGCTGCGCGTTCGCGAAGGGCTGGAAACCGTGTGCGTCGCCCGTTGCGAGACCACGCACGAAATGCGCACCGTCGGTGCGGTCGGCAATCGCCGGCCGCTCAATAGCGGCGCGTCCGGCCGAATCCTGCTCGCGTTCGCGCCCGCCGCCGTCAGGACCGAATATCTGGCACGCCTGAAGAAATTGCCGCAGCCCCCGGACTTGATGAAGCTCGTCGACGAACTCGATGCGATCGCGCGCAAAGGCTATGCGGTCAGCGTAGGCGAGGTCACGGCCGGCGCGGTCGCGATCTCGGTGCCGGTGCACGACGTGAGCGGCGACACGATTGCGGCGGTCAGCATTTCGGGGCCGGAAATGCGCATCAGCCGGATCGAGATTCCCGATTACCTCGAACGTCTGCAGGCATGCAGCCGCACGATTTCCGCCGAGCTAGGCTACGCCGCGCCGCAGCTCACGCCGCAACCGGCATGACAGGAAGCCGCCCATGACTCCACTTGGTCCCTCCGCGGCGCCCGTCGCCGACGATCCTCTTGCGCCGCGCAGCCATGCCGGCGACGCCGTCCGCGACGAGGACAACCACGGCGGCAGCGGCAACAAACCGCACGGCAAGATGCTGCACCCTGTCGTGATGATGATCTGGGTGCTGCTCGCCGCGGTGGCGCTCACCTATCTGATCGATGCCGGCCACTTCGAGCGGCGCGACAAGCTGGTGGTGCCGGGCACGTACCAGGTCGTACCGAAGAGCCGAAGTCTCGCCACGCTGGCCGCACCGCGCGTCAGCAAAAGCACGCCCGAACAGGCCGCGCCGGCGAGCCTCGTCTCCGCGTTCGTCGCGGTGCCCAACGGCCTCATCAAGAATGCGCCGCTGATCTTCATGGTGATGTTCGTGGGCGGCATGTTCGGCGTGATGCGCAAGACAGGCGTGGTAGACGCGGGTATCGACAGGCTGTTGCAACTCACCGCCGGCAACGTCTATGTGCTCGCACCGCTGCTGATGCTGCTGATCGGTCTCGGCAGCACGCTGCTCGGCTTCATCTCCGAATACCTCGTGATCATTCCGATGGTGCTGGTGCTGTCGCGGCGGCTCGGCCTGTCGAACCTGTTCGCGGTCGGCCTCGTCGCGATTGCGGCGAAGATTGGCTATATCGCGTCGGTGACCAACCCATTGTCGCTCGCGGTCGCGCAGCCGATCGTCGGCGTGCCGCTCTTCAGCGGCATTGCCATGCGTATCGGCGTGTTCGTCGTGTTCCTGACGCTCGGCATCCTGTATCTGCTGATCCACGTGCGGCGCAGCGGCTACCGGCTCGCGGCCGCGCGCGCGAGCATCGGCGAACATCCGCGGGCCGCGCTGTCGCGCCGCCACAAGGCGACCCTCGCCGTGCTGGCGATCGCCGCCGCCATGCTGGTGATCGGCACGCGCGAGCTGCATTGGGGCAATGTGGAGCTATCGGCGTTCTACATCTTCATCAGCATCGTGACGGCGGCGGTCGGCCGGCTCGACTCGCGCGGCGCGGCCGATGCGTTCGTCGACGGCATGAAGGGCATGATGCTGGCGGGTCTGCTGATCGGGCTCGCCGCCTCGGTCGAACTGATCCTGCAGAACAGCCTCGTGCTCGATACGCTGATCGAGCGCTTCACGCGCCTTGCGAATGGCCAGTCGCCGGTCTGGGTCGCCAACGGACTAATGGCGGTGCAGATGGTGCTCGACGTGTTCATTCCGTCGGTGTCCGGCAAGGCCGCGGTCAGCATGCCGATCATCGGACCGATCGCGCAACTCTCCGGCGTCAGCGGACAGACCTCGGTGCTCGCATTCGTGCTGGGGGGCGGCTTGACGAACATGGTGACGCCGACCTCGGGGATGCTGCTCGCCTATCTCGCCACCGCGCGGGTCGGCTTCGGCCAGTGGCTGCGCTTTATCCTGCCGCTCTTCGTGATGCTGCTTCTGCTCTCGGGCGGCGCACTGGCGCTCGCGGTGTGGACCGGGTACTGAACACGCGGTGAACGCCCCAGGGCATACCCGAAGCGCGCCGCCGCGTGGCAAATCCAGCTCAAAAGCCCGTCAAAACGCGCGACTCCTCGCGCCCGTTCACGGGCGCGCGATTAAAGAAGAAAGAAATCACTCCGAGGGCGGCTGAAAAATAGAGTCTCTTCCGCTGCGTCGTCTGCGTGGTCCCCACCACGGCGCGCGGAACCGAAAGCAACGAAGTTGCATGGGACCGGCGTAAGCGCTAAAGCGCCAACTCCGGTCGACCGCCTTGCGTGGGATCGGAGTAGGCGCTAAAGCGCCAACTCCGATCGACAAATGGAGACTCGCCCATGACTGCCCGCCTGCCCATCGACGGCACGCCTGCTCTCGCCGATTACCGGCTATCCGACAACCTCACCGCGACGCGCGGCCGGATCTTTCTGACCGGCACGCAGGCGCTCGTGCGCCTCGCCTTGATGCAGCGCGCGCTCGATCAGGCGCGCGGCCTGAATACCGCCGGCTTCATCAGCGGCTATCGCGGCTCGCCGCTCGGCATGGTCGATCAGCAACTGTGGAAAGCGAGCACGCTGCTCGCCGCGAGCGACATCCGCTTCCTGCCCGCGATCAACGAGGAACTCGGCGGCACCGCCGTGCTCGGCACGCAGCGCGTCGAAGCAGACCCGGAGCGCACCGTCGAAGGCGTGTTCGCGATGTGGTACGGCAAGGGCCCCGGCGTCGATCGCGCCGGCGACGCGCTCAAGCACGGCAACGCGTACGGCTCGTCGCCGCACGGCGGCGTGCTGGTGGTGGCGGGCGACGATCACGGCTGCGTGTCGTCGTCGATGCCACATCAGAGCGACTTCGCGATGATCGCGTGGCACATGCCGGTCGTGAATCCGTCGAACATCGCGGATATGCTCGAATTCGGCCTGTACGGTTGGGCGCTGTCGCGCTTCTCGGGTGCGTGGGTCGGCTACAAGGCAATCTCGGAGACAGTCGAATCGGGCTCGACCGTCGATCTCGACGCGCTGCAGACCGACTGGACCGTCCCCGAAGATTTCGCTGCACCGGCGGGCGGCCTGCACAACCGCTGGCCCGATCTGCCGAGCCTCACGATCGAAGCGCGTCTGCATGCGAAGCTCGACGCGGTGCGCCACTTCGCGCGCACGAACAGCATCGACAAATGGATCGCGCCGAGCCCGCAGGCGAACGTCGGCATCGTCACCTGCGGCAAGGCGCATCTGGACCTGATGGAAGCGCTGCGCCGGCTCGACCTGACCGTCGCCGATCTCGACGCGGCCGGCGTGCGCATCTACAAGGTCGGGCTGTCGTTTCCGCTCGAAATGACGCGCATCGACGCGTTCGTCTCGGGCCTCGCCGAAGTGCTCGTGATCGAAGAGAAAGGCCCCGTGATCGAGCAGCAGATCAAGGACTATCTGTACAACCGCACGCAAGGCACGCGACCGGTCGTGATCGGCAAGCATGCCGAGGACGGCACGTTGCTGCTGTCGTCGCTCGGCGAACTGCGGCCGTCGCGCATCCTGCCCGTGTTCGCGAACTGGCTCGCGAAGCACAAGCCCGCGCTCGATCGCCGCGAGCGCGTAGTCGATCTGGTCGCGCCGCAAATCCTCTCGAATGCCGCCGACAGCGTGAAGCGCACGCCGTACTTCTGCTCCGGCTGCCCGCACAACACCTCGACGAAAGTACCGGACGGCTCGATCGCGCAGGCCGGCATCGGCTGCCACTTCATGGCCTCGTGGATGGAGCGCGACACGACCGGCCTCATCCAGATGGGCGGCGAAGGCGTCGACTGGGCCTCGCATTCGATGTTCACGAAAACGCGCCACGTGTTCCAGAATCTCGGCGACGGCACCTACTTCCACTCCGGCATTCTCGCGATCCGCCAGGCGGTCGCCGCGAAAGCGACGATCACCTACAAGATTCTCTATAACGACGCGGTCGCGATGACGGGCGGCCAGCCCGTCGACGGCAGCATCTCGGTGCCGCAGATCGCGCGCCAGGTGGAAGCCGAAGGCGTGTCGCGCTTCGTCGTGGTCAGCGACGAGCCCGAGAAATACGATGGCCATCACGGCCAGTTTCCGAAGGGCACGACGTTCCACCATCGCAGCGAAATGGACGCCGTGCAGCGCGAATTGCGCGACACCGACGGCGTGACCGTGCTGATCTACGACCAGACCTGCGCGGCCGAAAAACGCCGGCGCCGCAAGAAAGGCGAATTCCCCGATCCGGACCAGCGGCTCTTCATCAACGAGGAAGTCTGCGAAGGCTGCGGCGATTGTGGCGTGCAGTCGAATTGCCTGTCGGTCGAGCCAGTCGAAACCGCGTTGGGACGCAAGCGCCGCATCGATCAATCGTCGTGCAACAAGGACTATTCGTGCGTGAACGGCTTCTGCCCGAGCTTCGTCACGGTCGCGGGCGGCAAGCTGAAAAAAGCGGCCGGCGTCGCGTTCGATCCGCAAGCACTCGCCGCGAGTGTCGACGCGCTGGCGCTGCCCGCGACGCAGCTCGATGCCGCGCCGTACGACATCCTCGTCACGGGCGTGGGCGGCACCGGCGTCGTGACGGTCGGCGCGCTGATCAGCATGGCCGCGCATCTCGAAGGCAAGAGCGCGTCGGTGCTCGACTTCATGGGTTTCGCACAGAAGGGCGGCTCGGTGCTGTCGTTCGTGCGCTTCGCCGCGCGCGACGAATGGCTGAACCAGGTGCGCATCGACACGCAGCAGGCCGACGTGCTGCTCGCCTGCGACATGGTGGTCGGCGCGAGCGCCGATGCCTTGCAGACGGTGCGGCATGGCCGCACGCGCATCGTCGTCAACACGCATGCGATTCCGAACGCGAGCTTCGTGCAGAACCCGGACGCGACGCTGCATGCCGATGCGCTGATCGACAAGATGCGTCACGCGGCCGGTGAAGAGCGCATGTCGACCTGCGACGCGCAGGCGCTCGCGACGCGTTTTCTCGGCGACACGATCGGCGCGAATATCCTGATGCTCGGTTTTGCATGGCAGCTCGGTCTCGTGCCGGTGTCGTTCGCGGCGATGATGCGCGCGATCGAACTGAACAACGTCGCCGTGCAGATGAACCAGCTTGCATTTTCGATCGGCCGCATGGCCGCCGCCGATCCGGCCGGGCTCGAATCGCTCTGGCAGGCACGTCATGCGCCTAAGCCGGGCGTGCGCGTCGATACGCTCGACGAGCTGATCGCGCATCGCGAAAGCCGCTTGCTCGCCTACGGCGGCGCGGCGTATGTGAAGCGCTATCGCGCGCTCGTCGATGCGGCACGCCGCGCCGAAAGTGCGGTCGACACCGCGAGCGAACGCGTGACGCGCGCGGTCGCGACCACGTTCTACCGGCTGCTGGCGGTGAAGGACGAATACGAAGTCGCGCGCTTGCATACCGATGCCGCGTTCCGCGAAGCACTCGAAGCGCAATTCGAAGGCGTGGCCGGCAAGGACTTCAGCATCAGCTTCAACCTCGCGCCGCCGACACTCACGCGTGCGCAAGCGGGCGTCGCACCGCGCAAGAAAACCTTCGGTCAATGGATGTGGCCGGTGCTCGGCATGCTCGCGAAGTGGCGCGGTCTGCGCGGCACGCCGCTCGATCCGTTCGGCCGCACGCTCGAACGCAAGATGGAGCGCGAACTCGCGAGCGATTACGAAACCACGTTGCAGCGCGCGCTCGCGAAACTCGACGCCAGCCATCTCGACGACATCGCCAAACTCGCCGATCTGCATGCGCGCGTGCGCGGTTATGGTCACGTGAAGCTGGCGAATCTCGCGGGCATGAAGCGCGCGGAGCGTGAACTCGCGACACGTCTCGGCATCGATGCGGCGACGGGTGCCGCCGTGAAGAAGTCACTCGAAGAGATGAAAGGCGCCGGGCAGTTGCGCGGGATTCCGGTGGTGGTCGCGAAGTAGGTCGCGGCGCGCTGGCCGATTGTCATGCTGGGTTGCGTTGGGTCACGTTGCATCAAGCCGGGCCACGTTGGGTCACGCGAGCATGGCCGCGCCGCAACGAAAAGCCGCTTCGGTTCAGCGCCGAAGCGGCTTTGTTTCTGGCTCGCGATTCTGCACGCGTCAGCGCGCCACCGCATCGAGCAGCGCCCTCGCCTGCACCACTTTCGCGGCCTCGACGGGCGCAAGCCCGTGGCCATTCACGCGCACGCCCGAGCCGAAATGCACAGCCTCGACGTGCGTCTCGCTCACGAAGTCCGCCACCGCCTCCAGCGTCAAACCGGCGCCGGCGAGCACCGTGCACGGCGAGCCGTCCGCTTGCCGCACGAGTTCGCGAATCACGGCTTGCGCCTGCAACACCGACGGTTTTCCGCCCGACGTCAGCACGTTTTTCACCGCCTCGACACACAGCAGCACGTCGAGCGCCTCGCGCAGATCGCGCGCTTCGTCGAATGCGCGGTGAAACGTGACGTCGAGGCCATCGGCGGCTTCGCAGGCACGCGCGAGACCTTCGCGGTCGATCGCGCCAGCGGCGTCGAGCATGCCGATCACGATGCCGTTCGCGCCCGCCGCCTTCGCCGCACGAATGTCGCGCAGCATCACCGCGTAGTCGTCGGCGTCGTAGACAAACGAGCGGCTATGCGGCCGCACGATCACGTTGACGGGAATCGCGACCGCGTCGACCACCGCCTCGATCAGCCCGACGCTCGGCGTGAGGCCACCCTCGCCCATCGCGGTCACGAGTTCGAGACGGTCGGCGCCGGCCCGCGCGGCAACGCGCGCATCGGCGACGGTCGTGGCAATCACTTCGAGCAGCACGGGCATGAGCGCAACCTGGTGTCGTTGAAAGCGACATCATCGCAGAAGCGCGCTCAGCGCTCTTCGTCCACCCAGTCGATATCGCCGCACAGCACGCAGATCTGCTCGCCGACTCGCGTCGCCACCGACAGCGTCACGCACGGCAACGCCTCGTTGATCGACAGATACGGCCGCGTCACGTGCACGCGCTCCGGCGCATTGATCGCGGCGCTGAAATACGGCCGGCGCAGCCAGTTCGCGCCCTGCGCGTCGGCGAGCGGCAGAAAGCGCGTTTCGTGCGCCGCGCGGTCGGCGCGCAGCACGACGTTGCGGCCCGCCTGCCGGCCCTTCGCGTCGAGCAGGAAACAGCGCGCGGCGTGATCGAGCGCGAGGAAATTCCAGCACACTTCGTCGAGCGGTTCGCCGGCGGCCAGCCGCTCGGCGGCACGCTCGAACGCGCGCAGATACGGCGCGAGACGGCTCGCGCCGCGCCGCTCGCGCGCTTCGGCCTGCTCGCGATAACGCTCGGTGACTTCGCCGATGCACGCCGCCGCCTGCGCGGCGTCGGCCACGCCCGGATTCGGCCGGCCGAAGAAAAAGCCCTGCACGAAGTCGGCGTTGCAGGCGAGCGCCATCTGCGCTTCGTGCTCGGTCTCGACGCCCTCGATCAGCACGAGCTTGCCCGCTTCGTGCAAGAGCGCCACGAGGCCCGGCAGGATCGTCGCCATGTCGGGGCGATGCGCGGCGTGCGAGAGCATGACGCGGTCGAGCTTCACGATGTCGGGATTCAACTGCCAGATCCGCTCGATGTTCGAATGGCCGGCGCCGAAGTCGTCGAGCGCGATCAGGAAACCGCGCTCGCGAAACTGGCGCACCGCATCCGCGAGCCGTTCAAGGTCGTCCGCGCTCTGTTCGAGCACTTCGAGCACGATGCGCCGCGGCGACAGATCGAGCCGTTGCAGGCTCGCGAGCAGCGCCGCGGCGAGATACGGATCGGTCAGCACGCCGGGATGCGCGTTGAGGAACAGCCATTCGCGCTCGGCGCCGAGCACCTTGAAGTTTTCCAGATGCAGCGTCTGCGCGAGCCGGTCGACCTGCAGCGCCTCGCCGACCCGCGCGGCGGCGCCGAATACGTCGAGCGGCGAGACGGCGCGATCGAGCGCGTCATGCGCGCGCAGCAAGCCCTCGTAGCCGACCGCGCGCATGTGCGACAGGCTGAAAATCGGCTGGAAGACGCTCGTCAGCGTCAGCTCGCCATGCTGCACCGAATAGCGTTGCAGGCCCGAGGCCACCTCGACCTCGAAGCCGTGCGGCATGCTCGCCGCCCTGTCCTGTTGCTCAATCGTCATGCCGTCCTCTCGCGCCGGAGCCGGTTCTAAAAATGTGCGTCATCGGCAGCGGTTAAGCAAGCTCCATGCGCACGCTGGCCCACAAAGCGCTGTCATCCGGCTGACCGGACGCACCGCCGACACGGCCCGTACGCCGCGCATGGGCGCGGCGCGCACCGTTGCGGTGCACGACTCGATGCGCATTTAGGGGCTGCCTCGCGCGCCGGCGGGCTACACTCGACCCTGCGCCTTGCGTGGCCTTGCTTGTGGCCTTGCTTGTGGCCTTGCTTGTGGCCTGTGCTTGCGGCTCCTGCTTGCAGCCCTTGTGGTGCGAACGGTGGCCGCACGTAACGCGCGGCGGCGCACCTGCCACACCTGCCACACCTGTCGCCCCTGCCGTGCCACCGCCACCTGAAACGCCCTCGTTCATCTGCCCGGAACACCCGATGGAAATTGTCTTCACCGTCCTGATCCTGTTGCTCGCCGTTGCCGCTTCCGGCGTGCTGACGCACGCGCTGCCGTTCAACCTGCCGTTGCCGCTCGTGCAGATCGCAATCGGCGCGCTGCTCGCGTGGCCTCGCCTCGACCTGCACGTCAGGTTCGATCCGGAAATCTTCATGCTGCTGTTCATTCCGCCGCTGCTGTTCGCGGATGGCTGGCGCATCCCGAAGCGCGAATTCTTCATGGCGCGCCGCGCGATCCTGATGCTCGCGCTCGGCCTCGTCTTCATGACGGTGCTCGTGGTCGGCTATTTCGTGCACGCGCTCGTGCCGGAAATCTCGCTGCCGGTCGCGTTCGCGCTCGCCGCGGTGCTGTCGCCGACCGACGCGGTCGCGCTCTCGGGCATCGCCGGCAAGGGCAAGATTCCGGGACAGCTGATGCACATCCTCGAAGGCGAGGCGCTGATGAACGACGCATCCGGCCTCGTCGCGCTGAAGTTCGCGATCGCGGCGGCGCTGACCGGCGCGTTTTCGCTGCGCGACGCCTCGGTCAGCTTCGTCATCATCGCGCTGGGCGGCCTCGCGGTCGGCGCGGCGGTGAGCGCGATATTCAGCTTCGTGTCGGCGCGCTTCCTCTCTCTCGTCGAAGAGGGCGACCCCGCCCCCGGCATCGTGATGACGCTGCTGATTCCGTTCGCCGCCTACCTGACCGCCGAGCGCTTCGATCTGTCGGGCATCCTCGCGGCGGTGGCGGCCGGCATGATGATGAACTACGCAAGCATCGCGAATACGTGGCAGGCGACCTCGCGCGTGCGGACCACGAGCACATGGACGATGATCGAGTTCGTCTTCAACGGCATGGTGTTCATCATGCTCGGGCTGCAGTTTCCGCACATCCTCGGGCGCGCGCTGCTCGACGCGCACGAGACCGACGACGCGCAGGTCGCGCTGCTGATCGGCTACATCGTCGCGGTGGCGTTCGCGCTCTATGCGATGCGCTTCGTGTGGGTATGGCTGCTGCGCTGGTTCGCAAGCCGCGGCGCGGCCAAGCAAGGCGTCGCGAACGCGGTGCCGGGGCTGCGCATGGTGTCGGTCACGACGGTGGCCGGCGTGCGCGGCGCGGTGACGCTGGCGGGCGTGCTGTCACTACCGGAGCTGCTGCCGAACGGCACGCCGTTGCCGGGGCGCGATCTGGCGATCTTCATCGCCTCGGGCGTGATCCTGCTGTCGCTGCTGGTGGCGGTGGCCGCGTTGCCGCTGCTGCTGCGCGGCTGGCGGCGCGGCAAGGACCCGCACGCGGCCGAGGAAGCGCTCGCGCGCACGCTCGCCGCCCAAGCCGCGATTCGCGCCATCGACGATATTCACGATACCGAGTGCGCGGACCTCGAAGAATCGGCGCAGGCGTATGCGACCGACGTGACCGCGCGCGTGATGGACCTGTACCAGCGCCGCCTCGCGACGCTCGACTGCGAACAGGAACCGCGCGAACTCGCGCGGCGCGCCGACGCGCTCGAATTCCACATGAAGCTCTCGGCGATGCGCGCCGAACGCAAGGAGTTGCTCGAATTGCGCAGCAGCCAGCAGATCAACGACGAGACGCTGAACAAGCTGATGCGCGAGGTGGATCTGTTGGAGACGGCGCTGACGGCGCGCAAGAGGTAGCGGCTCGGGCGCCTGGGTGACGGCGGCGGCCGTCGGGCCGCTCGCCGGCTCCGATATCGGCAAGGCCGGCTGTGCGCGCTGAGCGGCGCGGGCCGTCACCGACGGCGAGCGGCAGCCAGCGCCGCCGGCACCACCCAGAAGAAGCTCAGGCCACCGGCCCTTGCATCGGCTTCCTTCTCAGAAGCGCATACAGGATGATCGCGCCGAACGTCGCGGTGCCGATGCCGCCAAGCCCGAAGCCGCCGAGCTTCAGCGAGAAGTCGCCGGCGCCGAGCACGAGCGTGACGGCCGCGACGATCAGGTTGCGGTTATCGGAGAAGTCCACCTTGTTGACGACCCAGATGCGCGCGCCCGTCACCGCGATCAGCCCGAACACGACGATCGACACGCCGCCCAGCACCGGCCCCGGAATCGTCTGGATCACCGCGCCGAATTTCGGCGAGAAGCCGAGCACGAGCGCGATCAGCGCGGCGATCACGAACACCAGCGTCGAGTAGATTTTCGTCACCGCCATCACGCCGATGTTCTCGGCGTAGGTCGTCATGCCGGTGCCGCCCGCGAAACCGGACACGATCGTCGCGAGCCCGTCGCCGAGAAACGCGCGGCCGACGTAGCGGTCGAGGTTCTGCCCCGTCATCGCGCTGACCGCCTTGATGTGGCCGAGATTTTCGGCGACGAGGATCACCGCGATCGGCGTGAGCAGCGTCATCGCGTGCGGGTCGAACACCGGCGACATGAAGTGCGGCATGCCGAACCACGCGGCGTTCGCGACGATCGCGAAGTCGATCGGCTTGCCCATGCCGAGACCGTTGGTGACGATCGCGTAGATCGCGTAGGCGAGCAGCAGGCCGATCAGGATCAGGAGACGCTGCAGCATGCCGCGCGTGAACACCGCGACCGCGCCGACGCACAGCACGGTCACGAGCGCCATCCACGAATCGAAGTTGCTGCCGCTCACGCCGTGCACGGCGATCGGCGCGAGGTTCAGGCCGATCACGCAGACGATCGCGCCGGTCACGACCGGCGGCATCAGCGTTTCGATCCAGCGCGTGCCGACCGCCGAGACGATCAGCCCGACCACCGCATACGCGACGCCGCACGCGATGATGCCGCCCAGCGCCACCGGGATGTTCTGATTCGCGCCGTGGCCGCCGTAGCCGGTCACCGCGATCACGAGGCCGATGAACGCGAAGCTCGAACCGAGATAGCTCGGCACGCGGCCGCCGACCAGCACGAAGAACAGCAGCGTGCCGATCCCCGACATGAAGATGCACAGGTTCGGATCGAAGCCCATCAGGAGCGGCGCGAGCACGGTCGAGCCGAACATCGCGACGACGTGCTGGATGCCCATCGCGAACATCTGCGGCCATGCGAGCCGTTCGTCGATGCCGACGATGCCGCCCTCGGCGGCGGCAGGCTGGCGGCGCCAGCGGGGGAAATAGGATTCGGCCATCGCGGGGGTTCTCCTCTTGGTCGGCTCGGTGTGGGTGGGGTGTGCGCCGCACGGCGGCATCTCGCGCGCGCGGGCGGGGTCCAGCAAAGTCACGCGCGAGTTTACGGAGCGCAATCAGGACTGGCAAGCGCCGTCGGCGCGCGCCTCAGCTTACGCCGCGCCCGTCCGTGGCCGGCGTCGCTGCGGCGCCGTTCGCCGCCGCCGTGTCGGCCGACGCGCGGTCCATCATCACGCGGTTGCGGCCCGCATCCTTCGCGCGGTAGAGCGCCTCGTCGGCGGCGTCGACGAGCGCGCGGCGCGTCGCGAGCGCCGTGCCGTACGCGGTGGCCGCGCCGACGCTCACCGTCAGGACGTGGTGCACGCTCGCCACGTGGCGGCATTGCAGTGCCTGCACCGCCGCGCGAATCTGCTCGCCGATGCACCGCGCGCCGGCCGAGTCGGTGTCCGGCAGCAGCACGGCGAACTCTTCGCCGCCGTAGCGCGCGGCCGTGTCGCCGGGGCGCCGCACGTTTTGCGCGATGCAGCGCGCCACGCCGATCAACGCTTCGTCGCCGGCCGAATGGCCGTACAGGTCGTTGAAGTCCTTGAAGTTGTCGACGTCGATCAGCAGTAGCGAGAGCGGCCAGCCGTTGCGCTGCGCGCGGCGCCATTCCTCGCCCACGTGTTCCTCGAACGCGCGGCGGTTGTTCAGCCCGGTCAAGCCGTCGGTGCGCGCGAGTTCGCGCAGCTCTTCCTCGGCCGCGCGACGCAGGCGCAACTGGTACGCGAACAGGATCGCGAGCGCGATGATCGTTACGTCGAGCCCGGCGATCAGCGTGCCGATGATCCACGCGCGCCGCCGCCATTGGACATAGATGTCGTTGGTCGACAGCGCAACGTCGAGAATCAGCGGATAGATGTCGATATGGCGGAACGCGTACCAGCGCTCGACGCCGTCGATCGCCGCCGTGCCGAAGAAGTCGCCGCTCGGCTGCTGGACGAAACGGGAATAGTTCGCGGTGCCGGTCAGGTTGATGCCGATCGTTTTCAGATCGTAAGGACGGCGCATCAGCATCGTGCCGTCGTTGAGCATCAGCGCCATCGAGCCGCTCGGCCCGAGCTTCATGCCATCGAACAGGCGGTGAAAATACGTGAGGCGCATGGTGCCGACCACCACACCGCCGAAGCTGCCGTCCGGCTGCGTGATGCGCCGGCTCAGCGCGATGCGCAGGTCTTTATCGCTGACGCTACCTTCGGGGCCGAACGGATGGCTGATGAAGAGGCCGGCATCCGGCTTATCGCGATGCACCTTGAAGTAATCGCGGTCGGCGAAATTGCCCGGCTGCGGCTCGGTCGTACGCGAATCGAAGCGCACGTTGCCGCGGGCGTCGAGCACGAACACCGAGCCCATGTCCTTCGCGCTGATCGAGCCGTCGAACAGCACCATCTGGCGAATCGTCGGCGGCAGTTCGAGCACGCCCGGCTGTTCGAGTCCGTCGATCACCGCGCGCAGCGACAGGTCGTAGATCTCGAGATTGCGCGACACGTCGCGCTCGACCAGCAGCGAGACGTTGTCGACCGAATCCTGCGCGCGCCGCAAGGCGTCGTCGCGCATCTGCGCGAGCAACCAGACGGCGATCGCGAGAATCGCACCCGCTAGCACGATGCTGATCGCAATCACGGCGTTCGGTCGGCGCGTCACCATTTGCTGTTCGTTTTAAACCTGCGCTCGACCACGCGCGTGAACGGTATTGGCCGCGTCCCGCGCGAATCTCCGGAGTACGCGTCCCCTGAACCGGTAGGGTAGCAGACGCGAGCGCCCGCCATGACGCGAAGACGCATGATTTTGCGAACTGGCGCCGGGGCCGGCCGTGGGCGGCAAGCGCGCCAAGCCACGCAAAGGCCGTGCAAGGCCGCGGCGGCCCGCCGTCGGGGGCTTCGGGCGACCGTCGGGCCGTTTTCGGGCCGTTTTCCGGCGCTCGCCCCGCCACCTTCCAGCCGCCTGACTGAGCGCCTTCCGGGCCGCCCGCGCGCCTGTCCGGCCGCCGTCGAATTATCCGGATAGCGAATGCAAATTGGCCGGATAGTTCGCCTCGCCACTTGGGTATTCAATCGAGCCTGTCACGTTCAAACGATTGGACACAAGGAGAGAGACCTCATGAGCGAAAAGCGCAGCGCCAGCCAATGGCGCGAATTCGTTAGCGGCTGTCTGGACTTCCGCCCGGCGGAAGGCGTCTACCGGATTGCCCGCGAAATGTTCACCGAGCCCGAGCTGTTCTCGCTCGAGATGGAGTACATCTTCGAGAAGGCCTGGATCTACGCGTGCCACGAAAGCGAAATTCCCAACAGGAACGACTTCCTGACGATGCGCGCGGGCCGCCAGCCGCTCATCATTTCGCGCGACGGCGCCGGCAACCTCAACGCGATGATCAACGCGTGCCAGCACCGCGGCGCCACGCTCACGCGCATGACGAAGGGCAACCAGTCGACCTTCACGTGCCCCTTCCACGCCTGGTGCTACAAGAACGACGGCCGCCTCGTGAAGGTGAAGGCACCCGGCGAGTACTGCGACGACTTCGACAAGTCGGCGCGCGGCCTCAAGAAAGCGCGTATCGCGAGCTACAAGGGCTTCGTGTTCGTGAGCCTCGACGTCGACGGCACCGACACGCTCGAAGACTATCTCGGCGACGCGCGCCTCTTCTTCGACATGATGGTCGCGCAGTCGCCGACCGGCGAGCTCGAAGTGCTGCCCGGCAAGTCGACCTACACGTTCGACGGCAACTGGAAGCTGCAGAACGAAAACGGTCTCGACGGCTATCACGTGAGCACCGTGCACTACAACTACGTGGCGACCGTGCAGCATCGCATCGAATCGAATGCGAAGAACGGCGGCAGCGGCGAAAGCGCGAGCGGCACGCTCGACTACAGCAAGCTCGGCGCCGGCGACCACGAAACCGACGACGGCTGGTTCGCGTTCAAAAACGGCCATAGCGTGCTGTTCAGCGACATGCCGAACCCCGAAGTGCGCCCCGGCTACGCGAGCGTGATGCCGCGCCTCGTCGACGCCTACGGCCAGGGCAAGGCCGAATGGATGATGCACCGGCTGCGCAACCTGAACGTCTACCCGAGCCTCTTCTTCATGGACCAGATCAGCTCGCAGCTGCGCATCGTGCGGCCGCTCGCCTGGAACAAGACCGAGATCATCAGCCAGTGCATCGGCGTGAAGGGCGAGTCGGCGAAGGATCGCGAGAACCGCATCCGCCAGTTCGAAGACTTCTTCAACGTGTCCGGCATGGGCACGCCCGACGACCTCGTCGAATTCCGCGAGCAGCAGCGCGGCTTCCAGGCACGGCTCGAACGCTGGAGCGACATCTCGCGCGGCCATCACAAGTGGGCCAGCAGCGCGACCGCGAACACGACGCTGCTCGGCATCGCCCCGAACCTGACCGGCACCGAACTGACCCACGAAGGGCTCTACGTGAACCAGCACGGCACATGGCGCGACACGATCCTCAAGGGCCTCGACCAATCCATCGCATCGCAGGGAGAACAGGCATGAGCCAGCTCCAGCACGCCATCGAGCAGTTTCTGTATCTGAAAGCCGATCTGTGCGACCGGCAGCAATGGGACGACTACCTCGAACTATTCGATCCGCAGAGCGTGTTTCACGTACCGCAGTGGGATTCGGAACACGTCTACACGACCGACCCGAAGCAGGGCATGTCGCTGATTTACTACTCGGACCGCTCCGGTCTCGAAGACCGCGTGTTCCGTCTGCGCACCGGCAAGTCGGCCGCGTCGACGCCGCTGCCGCGCACCATGCATCAGATCAGCAACGTGCGTCTGAGCGAGCGCGCGGATGCGGGCGTCGAGGCCAACGTGAACTGGTCGACGCTCTACACGCGCCACGGCTCGACCGACTACTTCTACGGCCGCGCGGTGTACGACCTGCGGCCGTCGGGCGATAGCTGGAAGATCACGCGCAAGCACGTGCTGCTGCTGAACGACCACATCAACGCGGTGCTGGACTTCTACCATCTGTAAGCGGGAGCACGACGATGAAACATAAAGTCGCATTGAGCTTTGCCGATGGCAAAACCGCGTTCTTCGACGTGAGCCCGAACGAGCTGCTGCTCGATGCGGCACTGCGCCACGGCGTGAACATTCCGCTCGATTGCCGCGAAGGCGTGTGCGGCACCTGCCAGGGCCGCTGCGAATCGGGCGACTACACGCTCGATTACGTCGACGAGGAAACGCTCAGCGAGGCCGACCTCGACGAGCGCAAGATCCTCTCGTGCCAGACGCGCGTAAAGTCGGACGCGTCGTTCTATTTCGACTTCGATTCGACGCTGTGCAAAGGCGCGAGCACGAGCACCGTGTCGGCGCGCGTAGTCGGCGTCGAACTCGTGTCGGCGACGACCGCGGTTCTGCGTCTCGATGCGGGCGCGCATGCCCGTCAGCTCGATTTTCTGCCGGGGCAATACGCGCGCGTGAAGGTGCCCGGCACCGAGGACTGGCGTTCGTACTCGTTCGCGAATCATCCGAATACGCGCAACGATTTGCAGTTCCTGATTCGCCTGCTGCCCGACGGCGTGATGAGCAACTACCTGCGCGAGCGCTGCAAGGTCGGCGACACGGTCGAATTCGAGGCACCGCTCGGCGCGTTCTATCTGCGTCAGATCGAGCGTCCGCTCGTGATGGTCGCGGGCGGCACGGGACTCTCCGCGTTCCTCGGCATGCTCGACGAGATTGCGGCGAAGCGCAATTGCGTGCATCCGGTGCATCTGTACTACGGCGTCACCAATGCGGCCGACCTGTGCGAAACCGGGCGCATCGACGGCTACAAGGCGAGCATCGAGGGCTTCGCGGTCGAAACGGTCGTGATGAATGCCGTGCCGGAATGGTCGGGCAAGACGGGGCTGATCCCCGAACATTTCGACCGTTCGTTCCTCGAAGCAAATGGCTTCGACATGTACGTGTGCGGCCCGCCGCCGATGGTCGAAGCGATCAAGACCTGGCTCGCCGAGCAAGGCATTCAGGACTACCGGCTGTACTACGAGAAGTTTGGCGAGAGCAACGCGCGGTAAAGTGCGTGATGTGACGCGGGTTCTTCCGTCGCGCTCCCGCTGCGGCTCTGTTTGCAGTTGTGTTTGAGTGTGTGTTTCTTTTGCGTCCCGTTCCGTCGTCGTGAGGCGATCGGACGGGACGATTCCATTTGGCAAAACGCTGACGGCGAATGCGCGAGTGTCAGGCGAACTCGCGGCCGGCGAATCAGCCCCGCTTCACTGGCACGCGCGCCGCGCGCTTGAGCGTATCGGACGGCGACTCGCCGAACATCACCTTGTACTCGGTCGAAAAGCGGCCGAGATGCGACATCCCCCAACTCAGCGCAACCGATGAAATATTGCGCACCGAACGGTCTTCGAGAATATCGCGCCGCACCGATTCGAGCCGGTAGCGCTTCAGATAGGCAATCGGCGCACAGCCGAAATACTGCCGGAATCCGTCGAACAGCTTGAAGCGCGACACCCCCGAGGCGCGCTCGATCTCTTCGAGCGTGATCGGCTCGCGCGCGTTGTCGTGAATGAACTGGCGCGCCTTGATCAGGTAATGCGGCGGCGTCACGGCCGACGCATTGGCGAGTTGCGCCGAGTAGTTGTGCGGCTGCGACAGCAGCAGCCCCTTGAGCAGCGTCAGTTCGAATTCGCTCGACATATAGAGCTGCCCGAGCGCCCCCGCGCGTTCCATCTCGCCGGCGAGAAACTTGACCATGCGCCACCACGTGCCCTGCTCGCCGGCCGCCGCGTCCATGTCGGGCTGGAACACGAGCGGCGCGTCGAGCGGACGTTGCAGCATCGTCTGCAGCACCTGCTGAAGCGCGGCGCGCGGAATCGCGACATGCAGCTTGCGGCAATTGCCGGTGATGGCCAGGTCCTGCGACTCCTGCGGACTGACGATCAACCCGCAGTCCTGATCCGACAGCCATGTCTTGCCGTGCGCGGCCAGTTCCTGCTGCCCGACCATCGGCAGGCTCACGCTATAGCAGTTCAGCGGACTGTTCTCGCGCACCGCGACCGTGACGTCGGTGCCGTACTCGACAAAGCCGAGCGTCGTCGCCATCGACCGCAACACGGTGCCCGACTGGTGAAACCGCAGCCGCTCCGGCCGGCTGACCTGCAGACCGTGCGGACCGCAGATCGAAGCCATCCATTCGCGCGCGCCGTCCAGGTCGCTTAGCGCGGCGCGAATATCTCGACTGACGGAATCCGGTATTGATCGCATGGGTGGAAACGAACTAGCCGGCATTCGCGCAGCGACGGGTTCGTTCGTCGGGAGGCAACCACAAGCGCGCGAAACCGGGGAACGAAGGGTTTCAGCAAGACTACCTCAACCTCGGCCGATCGGCGTAAACGAACACAAACATTGTTCCTGGGCAAAAGAACACAAACAAACGCTGCACGGCGATGGAACCGGACGAAGCCCCCGCGCTCCTCGACTTCAACGCCCGCCCCGCTGCAATCAGATCGAAAGGTCGGGTTTTCATCATGCGCCTAAATAGAAGCAAGGCCGCACAATTTTCCACCTCCTTCAGCCATCGCGGGCAAGCGTGTGCAAAAAATTCCGATCTCTATCAAGTCCGGCGGCATCCGATCCGATAACCGGTAAATGGGATGCCCTCGCCGGTCAGCGCTCACGCGCAATGCCTGCCGGGGTATGACGTCAAGCCGTCGGGAAGTACGGCGTCCTCGTAGAAACGTTCCCATGTCCGGACCTGAGAGTCCATACGAATCGCTCGATGTTTCGTTATTGGAGAGAATAAAAGTGATCCTCAATCGCCTCACCATCAGAAGCAAGCTCATTGCCGGCTTCGGCATGCTTTCCTTGATCGTCGTCGCCGTCTCCGGGCTTTCGCTGAAAGCGCTAAGCGACTCGACCGATGGTTTCACCAACTACGTGCACGGCATCAATGCGCGCGCGGACATGGTCGTGCAGGTGCGAACGGCGATCGACCGGCGCGCGATCGCCGCGCGCAATCTCGTGCTCGTGACCAAACCCCAGGACGTCGAAATAGAAAAGGCCGACGTGATGCGCGCGCACGAAGACGTGCAGGCGCACCTGAAACAGTTGAACGAGATGATTGCGAACGCGACCGATACGTCGGAGAAGGCGCGCAGTCTCGTCGCCGAGATCAATCGCATCGAGGCGGCGTATGGTCCGGTCGCCACGCGCATCGTCAATCTCGCGCTCGCCGGCAAGCGCGACGACGCGGTCACCGACATCGACGACAACTGCCGCCCGCTGCTCGCCCAGTTGATCCGTGCGACCGATACCTATGCCGACTACACGCGGACCCGCCAGGAGCAGTTGATCAACGACTACGCCGAGCACTATCAGAATCAGCGCAATCTGCTGATCGCGATCTGCCTCGCCGCCATCGCGCTCGCGATCGTTTCGTGCTGGCTGATCTCGCGCGCGGTGACCGGACCGCTCGGCTTTGCGATCGACGTCGCACGCACGGTGTCGCAAGGCGATCTGCGCACGCGCATCAGCGCCGACGGCCACGACGAAACCAGCAAACTGCTCGGCGCGCTACGCGAGATGAACGAGCGGCTCACCATCATCGTCACGCGCGTGCGCGACAGCAGCACGAGCATTGCCGGCGCGGCACGCCAGATCGCGGCGGGCAACATGGACCTGAGCCAGCGCACCGAACAGCAGGCCGCCTCGCTGCAGGAAACGGCGTCGAGCATGGAGGAACTGACGTCGACGGTCAGACAGAACGCCGATAACGCGCAGCAGGGCAGCACGCTGGCGGCGAACGCGTCGTCGGTCGCGCAGAAAGGCAGCGTGGTGGTCGGCCAGGTCGTCGACACGATGCAGCAGATCAGCGATAGCTCGACGAAGATTGCGGACATCACCGGCATGATCGAAGGCATCGCGTTCCAGACCAATATCCTCGCGCTGAACGCGGCCGTCGAAGCGGCTCGCGCGGGCGAACAGGGACGCGGCTTCGCGGTGGTCGCGAGCGAAGTGCGCAGCCTCGCGCAACGCTCGTCGAGCGCGGCCAAGGAGATCAAGGATCTGATCGCGAACTCGGTGGACCGCATCCGCGACGGCTCGGCGCTCGCCAGCGAAGCGGGCAAGACGATGAGCGAAGTCACGCAGGCCGTCGCGCGCGTAACCGACATCATGGCGGAGATCGCGGCAGCATCGAGCGAACAGAGCCGCGGCATCGAGCAGGTGAATCTCGCGATCACGCAGATGGACAACGTCACGCAGCAGAACGCCGCGCTCGTGGAAGAAGCCGCGGCCGCATCGCGCTCGATGGAAGATCAGGGGCAGCAGTTGAGCGAAGCGGTGGCGTTTTTTCAGGTGGTGAATAGCGGCGGGATGGGGGCGGGTGCTGCGGCTCCGGTTTATGGGTCTGCGCATGCGTCCGGTCATGTGTCGGCTCATGCTCCGGCGTTGGCTCAGCGTAGCGCGATGCCGAGGCGGGAAGCGTTGGCGACAACGCAACGGGCCACGCGAGCGACGGGCGTGGCGCCGGTCGCGGCATTGGTGGGGGCGAATGGTGTGGGGAGTTCGGTTGGGGTGTCGGCGGTGTCTGTTGCGAGCGCTGATGACGGGTGGGATAGGTTCTGAGTGAGGTTTGCCGCGCGGTCTGCCTGAGGAGTTAGGGATCGGTGCGGCTCCGCGGCAACGCGTTGATAGGCGGTTGCCGATTTCCGTGTGTAGAAGTGCAAAAACCGGCGCGAGGCCGGTTTTTGCACTTAAGGAGGCGATGGAGAAAATGCCCCCGGCAGTCGACGGAACTCATGATTCCGGAATGGAAACAAAAACCCCGCGAGCCTTACGCTACGCGGGGTTTCGGGATTTCTACGGACCTGCCTGGAATATCGAGTGGTGGAGAGGAGGAGGATCGAACTCCCGACCTTCGCATTGCGAACGCGACGCTCTCCCAGCTGAGCTACCCCCCCAACATTCAAACAATTCTAGCACAGCCATTTTCCCTTTTGCCAAGCCTCACCGCTCGGGAAAACCTCATCTGGACGGCGCGCCCGCCAGCACCCAGTCGACCACCGCGCGGATGTCCGCATCGCTCATCGATTGATGCGCCGGCATCGGAATCATGCCCCACACGCCGGAACCGCCGTCCTTCACCTTGCGCGCGAGTTTGGCCGGCGCTTGCTCATCGCCCTTGTATTTCGCGGCGATCTGCTGGAACGACGGGCCGACGAGCTTGCGATCCACCGCGTGGCAACCCATGCACGCATTCGCATTGGCGACCAGCTGGCCGCTCGGCGCGTCAGCCGCATACACGGCCGGGGCCGACACGCTCGCCAGCGTTGCCGCCGCGCCCAGCATCAGCGCGATGCGGGCGCGAGCCATCGCGCGCATCACGGCGTCGCCTTCGGATTACCCGGATGCACCGACGTCGAGTTGCTCACCGGCGCCGGCGCCTGCTGGTCGAGCGGCCGTGCGCTCACCGACGAATCGGGAATCGCGCCGACCGTCGGTTCGCTCGCGTCGGGCTGCGACGCGACCGCCGGCGTCGCCGCGGCGGTGGCCGCCGCCGCGGCTTCCTGCGGCTGGATGTACTGGAACACCTTCACGACCTGCACGACGCCCGGCACGCGGCTCGCGACGTCCGCACCGCGATTGCCCTCGTCCATCGTGACGAGGCCCATCAGATACACGTTGCCGCGCTCGGCCACCACCTTGAAATTGTTCGCCGAAATGTTCTTCTCGGCGATCAACGCGGTCTTCACGCGCGTCTCGAGGTAGGTGTCGTTGGTGCGCGACGAGAACGAACTCGCCGGCATGATCGCCAGTTCGTTGACGATCGTATTGACGTTGTTCAGACCACGCACGATGTCCTCGGCGCGCTGCTTCGACGCATCGCCCGCGACCTCGCCGGTCAGCAGCACGCGGCGGTTGAACACCGCGACGTTCACATGCGCGCTGTCCGGCAGATTCTGGCTGATCTGCGCCAGCGCCTTCACCTGCAACTCGCGATCCTCGGTCTGCGCGCCGAGCGTGCGGCGATCGGTCGCCATCAGCGCGCCGCCGCCCGCGGCAGCCCCGACGGCGAGAAAACAGCCTTGCAGCGTCGCGGACAAACCCGCCGCGAACCCAACCACCAGCACGGTTCTCACCAGTGTCTTCTTGACGCGGAATGCGCTCATCAACTAGCTCTCCTTCGGAATCGGTCTCAGTCTTCGCCGAGCAACATGGCATCGATGCCGTCGCACAGGCAATGGATGGTCAACAGGTGTACTTCCTGGATACGCGCGGTGCGCTCTGACGGCACGCACACGTGGATGTCGGTGTCGCTCAACACGTCCTGCACGCGTCCGCCGCCCTTGCCGGTCAGCGTGACGACGATCATCTCGCGCTCATGCGCGGCTTCGATCGCGGCGAGCACGTTCGCCGAATTGCCGGACGTGCTGATCGCGAGCAGCACGTCGCCGGGCTGGCCGAGCGCCCGGACCTGCTTCGAATAAATCTGCTCGAACGAGTAGTCGTTGGCGATGGCGGTGAGCACCGAGGTATCGGTGCTGAGCGCGACAGCCGGCAGACCCGGCCGTTCGCGCTCGAAGCGGCCGATCAGCTCGGCCGCGAAATGCTGCGCGTCGGCGGCCGAACCGCCGTTGCCGCACGCGAGGATGCGATTGCCGTTGGCCAGCGCGGCGAACATCGTGTCGATCGCCGCGGCGATCGGCATCGACAGGGTTTCGAGGGCTTCGAGTTTGACTGCCGCGCTGTCGCGGAAGTGTTGTTGAATGCGTTCGACTGACATCGAGTCTCTATCTTCTACCGCGAATGGACCGCACGATGCGGCCGTGTTGTGAAGTCGTATTGCCGGGCTGCGCGCCGCTCGCGTGCCGACGCGATGCCGGCAGTGCGCCACGGGTGTGCGTCCGGCGACATACCGCGCGGGCGCGGAAAACATCATGAAACACGCTGCTTCCCACATCGCACCCTAGGTTGCTCCGGCTGCCCGTCTCGCGGACGGCGCCTCGTGCGCGCAACCGCGAGCGCAAGTTTATCGCACTCACGCGCGTTGCCCGCGCGAGCCGTCAGACGTCGTCGGCGCGAAACGCATCGCGCAACCAGACGAGCCGGCCGCCGTCGAACGCGATCACATCGAAACGGCACGCGGGCTGCTCGCGCGAACCGTGGCTTCTCGCGGCCTTCGCGGCGCTCGTCGCGAGATAATGCCGCGCCGCGCGCACGATGCGCTGCCTCTTGTGCCAGCCGATGCTGGCTGCCGCGCCGCCGTAATGACGCTGCGCTCTCGCGCGAACTTCGACGAACACGAGCGTGCCGTCGCGATCGCTCATCACGAGATCGATCTCGCCGCCCCGGCACGCGACGTTGCGCGCGACGAACCGCAGGCGCTGACGCTGCAGAAACTCTTGCGCACGCGCTTCGAAAGCCGCGCCGACCGTTTTGGACCCGCGAGGTGCGGAAAAGTTGTGCGGGGTGGCGGCCGCGCTTTTTGGCGCCGAGGGCTCCGCAGCGATTCGTGGGGCGTTTGTGGTCGTGCTGATTGCGGCGGTTGCCGTGGTTGCCGTGGTTGCCGTGGTTGCCGTGGTCGCCGTGGTCGCCGTGGTCGCCGTGGTCGCCGTGGTCGCCGTGGTCGCCGTGGTCGCCGTGGTCGCCGTGGTCGCCGTGGTCGCCGTGGTCGCAGTGGTCGCAGTGGTCGCAGCGATTCGCGGCGCAACTGTCCACAGCCGGTCTCGCGCCTCGCCGTGCACCGCATCCTGCGTCTTCGCCGCCGCGCACACCCGCCCCGCTCCACCGGGCCCACGCGCCCCCACATGGCACAATGGCGGCCTCGTTCCGTCTGTTTGCGTCTTCTGTCTCATGACTCCTCTCTCCGAACTTGCGCAAGGGCAGCAATACCCTGCCGCCGCGCTGTATGTGGTGGCCACGCCGATCGGCAACGTCGCCGACATCACGCTGCGCGCGCTGCACGTGCTCGGACTCGCGGACCGCATCGCCGCCGAGGACACGCGCAACACCGGTCAACTGCTCGCGCGCTACGGCATCTCGAAGCCGCTCGTCGCCGTGCATCAGCACAACGAGCGCGCGGCGGCGCAGCGCGTGATCGAGCATCTGCAAGCGGGCGAGCGTGTGGCCTACGTGTCCGACGCAGGCACGCCCGGCATCTCGGACCCGGGCGCGAAACTCGTCGACGCCGTGCGCGAAGCCGGCTTCGCGGTCGTCCCGCTGCCCGGCGCCAGCGCGCTCGCGACTGCGCTAAGCGCGGCCGGCGACTGGGTCGCGACGTTCTCGTTCCTCGGCTTCCTGCCGCCGAAGCCGAAAGCGCGCGCCGCAGCGCTGCAATCCCTCGCGAAGCATTCTCATGCGATGGTGTTCTACGAAGCGCCGCACCGGATCGTCGAAACCGTGCAGGCACTCGCCGATGCGTTCGGCGGCGCGCGCGGGCTGCTGATCGCACGCGAATTGACGAAGTTACATGAAGCGCTGCACCGTGGCACCCTGGCCGAAGGGCCAACGTGGCTCGCCGCCGATCCGAACCGGCAGCGCGGCGAATTCGTGCTGGTGGTCGAAGGCGCGGCGCCGGAAGCGGCGGGCGAGCACGATCACGACGCCCTGCTCGGCATCCTGCTGGAAGAGTTGACGGTGAGCAGCGCGGCCAAGGTCGCGGCCGCGCTCACGGGCGCGTCGCGCAACGCGCTGTACACGCGGGCGCTGGCGCTGAAGGAAGAGAAACCCGAGGCCTGATGCCCAGAGAAGTTCGAGGGGCCTGATAAAAGAACAAGGCCGCACCCTGAGCTATACCCCGCAAAGTTGGACATCGTCGATCCAAGCGTTTGCGAGAGCGCGGTTCATGGTGCGGCCCTGCGTTTTTCTACAGCCCTTCTTGAGGCGGGTGTGCCGGCTCCTTAAAGCAACCTCGAGCAACCTCGAGCAACCTCGACAACCGCCCCATCGCGCGGCGGCACGCGCCGCGCTCACCTGCATTCACCCGCGTATTACTTGCTCGCGTCCGAATCCGAGTCCGACGCCAGCGTCTCGTTCATCTCGGCGCGCGCTTCCTGCTGCGTGAGCCCGACGATCTGCACACGGGCCGTACCGCTGTGGCGCATGTCGAGCGCGGAAGCGGCCGCCATCGACAGATCGATCACCCGACCACGCGCATACGGACCGCGGTCGTTGATCCGCACGACGACGGAGCGCGAATTGGCCGGATTGGTCACGCGCACGTAGGAGCCGAGCGGCAGCGTGCGATGCGCGGCCGTCAGCGCATGCATGTCGTAACGTTCGCCGTTGGCGGTGCGGCGGCCGTGGAAGAAGCGGCCATACCACGACGCGCGTCCGGTCTGACGAAAGCTGGAAGCGTCGACGCCATCGTCGCCCAGCGGCTTGGCGTCGGCGAGCGGCGTGCTGGCCGCGCTTGGGCTCGAAGCCGGCGCGCTGCCGAACGATTGTGGTCCGAGCGTGGTCAAGCGTGCGGTTTGGGTACTGATCGGCGTGTCGCTTGCGGACGTGTCGCCCGCGCCCGGAGGCGTGGCACAGCCGGCCAGTACAAAAAAGGCAAAAAGAGTCCCCAGACCACGGGATAACCGAGTTTTCATAAGACGTGCAAACACAATGTCGAGTCGCATCACGCGATAAGCGAGGCGTGTGTTGCCTGCGACTCCGGCGGTAGGGACGACGACGCGCCGCGCGAATCGGCGCAGTACGTCAAAGCCCGGATGCGGCTCACTGAGCCGCTACCGCACGGTTAATTTTCACGTCTGGCGCAACCTGTCCCCGGCAGCCTGACCAGACCCCACATGCCGCCAACTGAACGTGGCAAACACGTTCTTGCGCGCGCAACTCAGCGCGCAGGAACGGCGGCGTAGGCCCCACCCAGCGTCACGGAAGTTAGGTCCGTAGCAGGCGCGCGGCGCCTGGCTGGGCAAGACGTGTGCATCGAACGCATCGATACTGGATGGCCGTCGACAAACCGACAGCCCTTACTTGAACGGCGAGCGGCGTACCCTTTTTCGCCAGGAACGCATCGCCTTGTGGCAGCACAAACTTCTGTGCATGGGCGGCATTATACCGAAAACCCGGCGAGCGGGCCAAAAGTCACGCAAATCATTGATTAATCGTCACATTTAATGCAGGAATGGGTAGACGAAAGCACGCCCCGAGCCCTTGCTGGCGGCGCTTTCCGGCGGCACCGGCGAGAGCCGGGAGACCGGTACAATCAACGTTTTCCCGCGCGCCGCCGAGCCCGTCCAGCCATGAAAGTCACCCTGATCCCCGTCACGCCGTTCCAGCAGAACTGCTCGCTGCTCGTTTGCGAAGCCACCGGGAGGGCGGCCGTCGTCGATCCGGGCGGCGATCTGGAAATCATCCGGGGGGAGATCGCGCGTCAGAACGCGACGGTCGAAAAAGTTTTCCTGACGCACGGACACATCGATCACTGCGCGGGCGCGAAGACGCTCGCCACGCATTACCGCGTGCCGATCGAGGGCCCGCATCCCGACGAGCGCTTCTGGCTCGACCAGTTGCCCGCCCAGAGCACGCGTTTCGGTTTTCCGGCCGCCGGCGCGTTCGAGCCCGACCGCTGGCTGCACAACGGCGAGACCGTGGCGTTCGGCGACGAAACCCTCGAGGTCTACCACTGCCCGGGGCACACGCCGGGTCATGTGGTGTTCTTCAGCCGGGCGCACCGGCTCGCGCTCGTCGGCGACGTGCTGTTCGCCGGCTCGATCGGCCGGACGGATTTTCCGCGCGGCAACCATGCGGACCTGATCCGCTCGATCCGCGAACGGCTCTGGCCGCTCGGCGACGACGTCACGTTCGTGCCGGGCCACGGTCCGACCTCGACGTTCGGCGCCGAACGCCGCACCAATCCCTATGTTGCCGATGGGGTCAGCGCCGAGGTGAACCCATGAGCCGGGAAATCTACGTCAGCACCGATGTCGAGGCGGACGGCCCGATCCCCGGTCCGCATTCGATGCTGAGCTTCGCGTCCGCCGCGTACACCGAAGACAAGCAACTGATCGGCACCTTCTCGGCGAATCTCGAATTGCTGGAAGGCGCGGCGCCGCATCCGGTGCAGGAAGCATGGTGGAAAACGCAGCCGGACGCGTGGGCCGCCTGTCGCCGGGACCTGCAAACGCCCGCCGCAGCGCTCGCCGCCTACGTCGACTGGGTCGAGGCGCTGCCGGGCAAGCCGGTGTTCGTCGCGATGCCGGCCGGCTTCGACTTCACCTACATGTTCTGGTACATGATGCGCTTCGTCGGCCGCTGCCCGTTTTCGTGGTCCGCGCTCGACATCAAGACGCTCGCGTTCGCGATGACCGGCCTGCCGTACCGCAAGAACATCAAACCGCGCTTTCCGAAACACTGGTTCGACGATCATCCGCATACGCACGTCGCGCTCGACGACGCGATCGAACAGGGCGCGCTGTTCTGCAATATGCTCAGGGAATTGCGCGCGAGCCAGCTGGCACTGGCGGCGGGCATGAGGAATGACGGGGACGACTCAGGGCAAAATGCCGCCGTGCAACCGGCAAATTAGGTAATCTGCCTCGCGGGAACCGTTTTACATTGCGTTTCGTTTTCGCGCCCTCTACCATGCGTTGATACGGCGACGCTAACGGAGGCGCAGTTGACACTCGATACGTTCTCACAAAAGATCCTGCGCCTGCTCCAGCTCGACGCACGCCGTTCCGTGCAGGAAATCTCCGACCAGGTCGGCCTGTCGAGCACGCCCTGCTGGCGGCGGATCAAGGACATGGAGCAGTCGGGCGTGATCCAGCGCTATACGGCGCTGCTCGATCGCGAGAAGCTCGGCCTGCACGTCTGCGCGCTCGCGCATATTCATCTGACCCGTCACACCGAGGGCGGCGTCGAGCAGTTCGAGCGCGAAATCGCGACTTGCCCCGAAGTGACCGAGTGCTACAGCACGACCGGCGAATCCGACTACATCCTCAAGATCGTCGCGCCCGACATCAAGGCGTACGACAGCTTTCTGCACGAGCGCATTTTCAAGATTCCCGCCGTCGCGCAGGTGCGCACGAGCGTTGTGCTGCGCGAGATCAAATTCGATACGCAGTTGCCGTTGTGAGAGGCTAATGCGGCGGAAACGCCGCGAAGGGCTCGGGGCTCGGGGCTCGGCAGGAACCGAAATCAGTCGGCGTGGTGAGGTTCCGAGGCTTTGGCCTGATCGACTGCTGCACTGACCGGCTTCTGCGCCCGCACATCATCCGGCGCCGCCGCCACATCCCGCTGCAGCAGCACATCCAGCTTGCGCGCGCCCAGACGGCGCTTGAGCGCGTCGAGATCGACCCGATCGAGCGCGTGCGCATCGCGATCCAGCGCACCGGACGCAACCGCCGCACTAGCACCACCCACACTGCCGGACGCCGCCGGCAAGATCATCTCGACATCGAGCCCCGTGCTCAGGTAGTGAAGGTTGATCGTCGCGGCCTGTAAGCCGCCGGCCGCGAGCGCCGCGTTGACCTCGGCGGCCACGCGCTCGCGCGGCGGCAAACCGACAGGCGGATGCGCAACGGCATCGTTTTCCGGATCGACGTGGATCAGCGCGTCGAGCACGCGGTTGTCGCTGAGCACGCGCAAGCGCGCCGACTCCGCGATGTAATGCCCTTCCGATACCGAAATCAGCGGATCGACCAGAATGTGCGCGTCGACGAGCGCAAAGTCGCCCATCTTGCGCGTGCGCATTTCGTGGACGTCGCGCACGCCGGGCGTCGAGAGCAGCAACGCGCGCATGTCGGCGGTGGCGGTTTCGTCGAGCGCGCGATCGGACAGGTCTTGCAGCGCGTCCCAACCGAAGGTCCAGCCCATGCGCGCCACCATGAAGCCGACGATCGCCGCCGCGATCGGATCGAGCAGCCGCACGCCGGCGAGACTGCCGACCACGCCGATCCCCACCACCAGCGACGACGCCGCATCCGAGCGCGCATGCCACGCGTTCGCGATCAGCATCGCCGAGCGCACGCGATTCGCCTCGCGCAGCATGTAGCGAAACAGCGCCTCTTTCGAAACGAGCACGAGCACCGCGACCGCGAGTGCGCTCACCTGCACGGCGGGAATGTTTTCAAGATTGGCCAGGCGCGTACCGGCACGCCATAACATGCCGACGCCGACCGAGATAAGCAGCGCGCCTAAAAATAATGAAGCCACCGTTTCATAACGGCTATGTCCGTAATTGTGATCCGCATCGGGCTTTGCGCCGCTATGCCGATTGGCAATCAGCACGACAAAATCGGAAATCAGATCAGCAAGGGAATGGACGCCGTCGGCAACGAGCGCCTGCGAGTGCGCCAGCGTTCCGATCGCGACTTGCAGCGCCATCAATACCGTATTGACGGCAATACTCGCAAAAGTACTTTTACGCGCAACGCGCTGTTTCTCAGTCGATTGGGCGATGTCAGCGGACGGCATCTTGAAAAAGGAGAGGTTCAATCTCTTTATTGTACCCGCCAACCATCGAAGCACGTCGGGAATAGCGAAAAAAGTCCTTTTGAATCAGCCGCTTATCTAAACGAAAAGCATTCGTGTTCCAGTTATCTGCGACACCTGCGACAAAAAGCAGCAGGTCTGAATAGCAGAAAGCCGCGCCCTGAATTGGTGCGCGGCTTTCCGAGATTATGGCAACGCGCAATAAGCGCTGCTCATTACCGATATTCCTATTACTTATGGACCGGAAGGATTTACTTTCCGGCCTATCGCATTATTTCTCGATGAGGAATTTTTCTCGATCGAGACCTGCGATCCAACGCGGCGGCTTGCCGCGGCCCGACCACGTGTTGCCGCTTTCCGGGTCGCGGTATTTCGGCGCAACGCCCGCGCGGGGACGGGCGGCCTTGACGCTTTTCGCCGCACGGCCACCGCCGAGTTCGCTCAGCGAAATACCGTAATCGACCATTTTCTGCTTGATCTCATTCAAGACTTCAGCGTATTCGCGTGACTTCGCTTCTTCGATCTGCTTTTCGAGCTTCTCGCGCTGTGCGAGGAGTTCCTTGTAGGAAGACATAGGTTCCCTTGTCGTATGGATAAATGACCGCCGATCTTATGTCGGCTCGTTCTTTGAGGTTTCAGACCTCGGAATTTTGGCGAGATTAACACAAAATAGAAAAACTGCAAAAGCACTCGCCGCAAATATTTTAAATTCGTTTCAAAAAGTTTCGGCACCGTAGCGGTATCCACACGATTAGCTTTCAATTAGCTGATTTCGCATGTTGCTGAAAAACTCTCGGCGAAGCGCATATTTATGCGATTAACTAGCAGCAAATGCTATTTTGAGATCGCGAATTCGCATCAACATTTCACGCTATGAGAACTTTCATCGCAATAAGCGCTTCTATTGAGATAGAGCCGAAGACAAAAGCAGTGGCCGATGTCCGGGGTTTTCCCAAAAACAATAATGCTTAATGCGCATATCGCTCGATGCAAACTTCGAGCGCCGCATGCAATGTTTCAGCGTCCAATCGCGCGCCGTCGAATGTGCAGCGGCGACGCATACCCGCCTGTTTCAGATCGACGCCATAGCGGTCGATGCCTAGAAATTCCACGCCTTCCGTGCCGCTCAACCGGCGGCCGAATTCGTCGAGCAGCGCGTTCTCCTCATCGGCGCCGAGCGGCGGCAGCGCATCGAGTTCCGCCCCGTCGAGCCAGCCCATCGCGCCAAATCCGCCGATATACCGCAGGCGTTCGATCTGCATCGTCCAGAACGAGAAATCGCCGAGCATCAGATAGCGCTCCGCTTCCGGGTGATATCGCAGGTAGCGCCGCACGAACTCCGGGGCCGGCTCGAAGGTGCCGAGCAGCGTGGCGCGCTGGCCGCCGAGGACGTCGCCGTCGGGTGCGTCCACCGCCAGAAAGCCGGCGCGCGGGTCCGCGAGCAGGTTATGCGTGTGCTCGGCGAGCCGGCTAATGAGAATAGTCGGACGATGCCGCGCGTCCGGCGCGAACGGCAACACCGACGGATACGGAAAGCCCCCGGGCCCGCGCGCATGCGTGGCGAGCGTGCCGACGGCGGCCGTGTGCAACAGGTGCAGCGGAGCATGAGCGGGAATGTTCAAGTCGACGTACCTCGATGAATGGGCGACAGGCGGAGCGGCGCACGAAGACGGCAGCAAGCTCGCGGAACGCCGTGGCAACCCGCATGGACGGCACGCCTGCCACGACATTGCGGCAAACGGCATGACACGGGCAAACGGCCGGCACATCGCCCATAAAAAACCTGGCGACGCACTCCGCCGCCCTGCCACACGGAGCTCGCGCCATCGTACGTGCCCGGCTCCGGCCTTCCAAGCATAGGACAGCATGCTTCGATAAAATCTCAAGTCCGCTTTCAATGCGCCTTCATACGCGCCCCCCGTTTCGAGACCTTCGTGCCCGACCAACCCGCCTCCGAATTCGCCGTCCTGCCCGTTGCCCATCGCGACCTGCCCGTCACCGCGCGGCAACGGGCCCGCGTCGCCACGATGGCGCTGTTTTTTATCGCCGGCATGATGTACGCGTCGTGGGGCGTGCACGTGCCGACCGTGCGCGACCGCTTCCATCTGAATGCGGCCATGCTGTCGTTCGCGCTGCTGGCCGTCGCAGGCGGCTCGATCGGCGCGATGGTGACCAACGGATCGTGGATCGCGCGCGTCGGCACGCGCCGCGCCTGCCTTGCGGGCGGCCTCGCGATGGCCGCCTGCGCGGCGCTGATTCTGGTCGTGCCGTCGTACGGGCTCCTGCTGGCCGTGCTGGCGATCTTCGGCGCCGGCATGGCCACGCTCGACGTCGCGATGAACGCCGAGGCGAGCGCCGTCGAAAAAGCGCTCGGCAAGCCGATCATGTCGTCGCTGCACGGCATGTTCAGTCTCGGCGGGATGTTCGGCGCGGCCGTCGGCGGGGCGCTGCTCGCGCGCGGCATGGCGCCCGCCCTGCACCTGCTGCTCGCGGCGGCGGTGAGCGCGCTCGTGCTTCTGCTGGCGTGTCCGTCGGTCCTGCCGCACGTGCCGCACGCCGAGCATCCCGACTCGGCGACGCCGCGCACGAGCCGCTGGCGCTCGCCAGCGCTGTGGGCACTCGGCGCGATGGCGCTCGTCGCGCTGATCGCCGAAGGTGCGATGTACGACTGGGCCACGGTCTATATGCGCGACGTCGTGCTCGCGACACCCGCACTCGCGAGCGCCGCCTACGCAGCGTTTTCGGGCGGCATGGCGGCGGCGCGTTTTGCCGGCGATGCGGTGCGCGCCCGCTTCGGCGCGCCGCAGCTCGTGATGATGAGCGCCGCGCTCGCCTGCGCGGGCATGGTCGACGCGCTGCTGCTGCCGAATCCGGTTGCCGCGCTGGTCGGCTTCGCGCTGCTCGGCCTTGGCCTCGCGAACATGATGCCGGTGCTGTTCGCGGCGGCCGCGAGCGTGAAGGGCATCCACGCGGCCGAAGGGCTCGCGCACGTCGCGGGGCTCGCGTATTTCGGCTTGCTGCTCGGGCCGGTCATCATCGGCGCGGTCACGCAGATGACCAATCTGACGATCGGTCTGTCGGTCGTCGCCGTGTGCGCCGCGTCGATCGCGCTCGTCGGCCCGAAGGTGCTGCGGCGTTTGAAGATCTGAGCCCAGGGCACGCCTGCCGTGTGTCGACGTTCTTCATGTCATATGAAACCCGCCGGCTTACGTTACGTTACGCGCGGCCCCGCGCGCCGCTGTGTTCCCCGACACATCGCTGCCCGGAACTGTCTCGCCCGCCCGCGCAAAAACCATCAACCTGTTGATTTATATATATTTTCATCTCTCACCAGGTCGCTTAAAAAAATGGCATAGTCTTTGCAGTTAGCTCCCTCAGCAATTTCCATATTACGAGGGGAGCGGAACATGCAATGCAAACTCAAACTAACGGCCGTCGCGCTATGCGTGACGTCAATGATCGTCCTCACCGGATGCGGTAGCACGCTGACAACCGGCACAGGTAGCCTCGGCGGCGGAGGCGCGGGTGGTTCGAGCAGCGGTTCGTCCAGTGGTTCCAGTAGCGGTTCGAGCAGTGGCTCATCCAGCGGCTCCAGCAGTGGCTCGAGCAGTGGCTCGTCCAGCGGTTCGAGCAGCGGTTCGTCCAGTGGTTCCAGTAGCGGCTCGAGCAGTGGCTCATCCAGCGGCTCCAGCAGTGGCTCGTCCAGCGGCTCCAGTAGCGGTTCGAGCAGTGGCTCGTCCAGCGGTTCGAGCAGCGGTTCGAGCAGCGGCACAGCCAGCGCCAACCCCGTTGGCGTCGTCGTGCAGAACACCGGCAACGTCGTCACCGCAGCCGGCCAAACCGTCTCCGCGGTCGGCAGCCAGATCGGCTCGACGTCGCTTCCCGGCACCAATGCAGCGACCACCACCGCGCTCGGCAACGTCGTGTCGAATCTCGGCAGCGGCGTGACCGCGCTCGGCACCGGCGTCGCGAACGGCCTCGGCCAGCTCGGCAATTCGACCGATCCGCTCGGCACCACGCTCGCCAGCAGCGGCAACCTCGTCTACAACGCGGGCCAGGCCGTCAACAGCGCCGGCCAGCTCGTCACGAGCCTCGGCAGCGGCCCGACCACGGCGCTGAGCCCGCTGACGACGCCGCTCGGCACGGTCGTATCGACGGTCGGCAATACGGTCAGCAGCGTCGGCACGCAGCTCGGCACGACGCTATCGAACGGCCCGATCCAGCAGGTCACGCAGACGCTCAGCACCGCGATCACGCCGATCACCTCGACGCTCGCGCAGACGACCCAAACCGTCGGCGACACGACCGGCCTCGGCGCGCCGCTGAACGGCCTGCTGTCGACGCTCGGCCACGGACTCGATAGCGCCGGCAGCAAGATCGGCAGTGCAACCGGCAACCCCATCGGCCAGAACCTCGGCAACGTCGTGACGAAGCTCGGCGACACGGTCACCTCGGCGGGCGGCCTGCTCACCGCGGGCAGCGCGAGCAGCGGCAATCCGCTTGGCGGCCTCACGGGTCTGCTCGGTCTGGGTGGCAGCAGCGGTACCTCGGGCAACCCGCTCGGCGGTCTCACGGGCCTGCTGAGTCTCGGCGGCAGCAGCGGGACTTCGGGCAATCCGCTCGGCGGTCTCACAGGCCTGCTGAGTCTCGGCGGCAGCAGCGGGACCTCGGGCAATCCGCTCGCACCAGTCACCGGTCTGCTGACGACGGTCACCGGCACGCTGACGGGCGGCCTGAGCGGCGGCAGCGGCGGCAACAGCCCGCTCGCACCGCTGACCAGCGTCGTCTCGACGCTGACGGGTGGTCTCGGCGGCCTTGGCGGCACCGGCGGCTCGGGTAGCCCGCTTGCGCCGCTGACCAATGTCGTGAGTTCGGTAACGGGCACGGTCACCGGCGTTCTGGGCGGCGCGACGTCGAGCGGCGGCAGCAACCCGCTCGCGCCGGTGACGACGCTGGTGTCGTCGCTGACGGGCACGCTCAGCGGCGCGACGACGGGCGGCACGTCATCGGGTAGCGGCAGCGGCAATCTGCTCGCGCCGGTCACCGGCCTGCTGACGACGGTCACCGGTACGCTGACGACCACGGTAGGCGGCGTCACGGGTGCCGCGGGCGGCAGCTCGGGTGGCGGCCTGCTCGGCGGCCTCGGCAACCTCGCGGCGAAGAAGTGATAACCAAGAACAACGACAGCAGATAAAGGCGCGATAACCAGAAGCGCCGCAGGGAGGGTGGCGAGCCGGGCAACCGGCTCGCCATTTTTTTATCTGCGTACGCTTGATGAAGGTTCGATGAACACCCTGCGCTCCCGCGGTCGACAGGCACTCGAACCGCGGCGAACGCATGCCGGCTTGCAAGTCCAGCAGCGTGCGCAAGCCGGTTCGGTGTCCGTAGCATGGCGATGCGCGAAAGAAGCCATCGCGTGGAAATACGGAAAGCGAGCATAAAAGAAAAGGCACGCGAGCCTCACAGCGCGCGTGCCTTTTTAACAGCGAACCGAAGACGGCGCAATGCCGTCCCCGCTCACATGGAATTTACATCTTCACGACGTCGAGCAGCGTCTTCTTGCCCTGCTTGTAGTTGTACAGCGAGATCACGCCGTGCTGCAGGTCGCCCTTCGAATCGAAGGTCGTTTCGCCGATCACGCCCTTGTAGTCGGTCGTCGGCATCGCGGCCAGGATCTTCGCCGGATCGGTCGAGTTCGCGCGCTTCATCGCGTCGACGATGATGTACACCGCGTCATACGTGAACGGCGCGTAGATCTGGATCGGCTGGCCGAAGCGCTTCTCGTACTTCGTTTCGAACGCCTTGCCGCCCGCCATCTTCTCGAGCGCCATGCCGGCTTCCGAGCAGACGATGTTGTCGGTTGCGTCGCCGGCCAGGTCGGACAGCTTGTCGGTACACACGCCGTCGCCTGCCAGCACCTTCGCGCGCAGGCCGAGCTGCTTGGCCTGCTTCGCGAACGGGCCGCCGGTGGCATCCATGCCGCCGTACATGATCGCGTCCGGGTTTTCGCCCTTGATCTTCGTCAGAATCGCGCGGAAGTCGACGGCCTTGTCGTTGGTCGCGTCATGCGACACCACGTTCAGGCCGAGCGCCTTGGCGGTCTTTTCGAATTCGTTCGCGAGACCCTGGCCGTACGCGGTCGAGTCGTCGACGATCGCGACGGACTTGATCTTCATGTCCTTCGCGGCGTAGTTGGCGAGTGCCGGACCCTGCTGCGCATCAGTCGCCACGACGCGGTACGTCGTCTTGAAGCCCTGTTGCGTGTAGGCCGGGTTCGTTGCCGACGGCGAAATCTGCACGATGCCCGCATCGCTGTAGATTTTCGAAGCAGGGATCGAGGTGCCCGAGTTCAGGTGGCCGACCACGGCGACGACCTTGTCGTCGACGAGCTTCTGGGCGACCTGCGTGGCGGTGCGGGGGTCGGCCGCGTCGTCCTGGGCATCGAGTTGCAGCGTGATCTTCTGGCCGCCGATCGTGAGGCCCTTCGCGTTGATTTCCTCGACGGCGAGACGCGCGCCGTTTTCGTTGTCCTTACCCAGGTGAGCGATACCGCCAGTCAACGGCGCAACGTGACCGATCTTGACGACCGTGTCGGCCGCGGCCGATGTTGCCAACGTCGCGAACAGCATCGCCGCAGCGCTGATCGGCAACAACTTTTGAATTGTGATGTTCATGTATGTCTCCATTTTCGGTCAAAACAACGTAATCGCCCTGTGCCCCGCTTCCCCAACTCGTGTCGCTCAGTCCCGTGGACGATCACGCCGGTTGCATCGTTCATGCACTTGGCCAGTACGCTTGCCTGACTGTTTGTGACAGTTGGCAAACCGTACTTGCGCGCAAGTGTAGGTCATCAAATTAATTTGGGGGAATTTTTTGAGAAAGTGGGAAGAACACTAATAGCGCGTGTCCCGCAAGCGTCGCTCGCGGCCTCGGCGAATGGGCCGGAAAGCGCCAGCCCATGCGGGTTTCCGCCAATTGAGGGGGTTCGCCGCGCGGGAGGTTTTAGCGTTTTTTCTGGTTCGAATCGGGAATAATTCGAAGGATTTTTCAACTCGATAATGAGGCGCGCCGCACATGCTTATTAACGGATTCAGTTCGCATTGCAGGCGCGCCAGCGCATCTCTGAATCAGTCGCCGGAGCGACTGCGGAAGTGGGCGCGGAATCGGTCACGGATGTGGTCACCAAGCGGTCATGAATGCGGTCAAAACCGCAGCCACGCATGCAGTCACTGAATGCGGTCGCCGGCGCGGTCACAAACCCGTCAACAAAACCGGCCACGAAGCCAATCGCAAAGCCGGTCGCACAATCAGCGCTTCACGAGCGGCGCTCGAACGCGGCGATACGCGCGGTCGCCGCGCGCCATTCCTGCTCGAGTTGCGCCATCAGTTCGGCGGCGCCGAGACCTTCAGGACGCGCGCGGCCGAGCGGCGCGCCCTGCCCCGCCCACAGCGACAGGTAATCGCCGTTCTGCGCGCGGCCCGCGTTTTGCCGCAGCTCCTGCGTCAAGGCGTTTTGCACGGGATACGGCGCGATCCGCTGCGCCTCTTCGCTCAAACGTTGCATCAACGGATTGCGGATGCCGCGCGCATGACGGCCGGTGATCGCGCGCGTCACCGTAGTCGAGGTGTCGGACATGCCGCGCACGCGGGTTTTCCATACGGCGGGAATCGCGCTTTCGCGGCTCGTGAGAAACGCGGTGCCCAGCACCGCCGCCTGCGCGCCGAGCGCAAGCGCCGCGACGATGCCGCGGCCGTCCATGATGCCGCCGGCGGCCAGCACCGGCAGCCCGCTCGCGTCGACGAGTTGCGGCACGAGCGCCATCGTGCCGATGAGCGCATCCTCGGCCGCACCGATGAAGGTGCCGCGATGCGCGCCCGCCTCGGCGCCTTGCGCGGCGATCGCATCGGCGCCCGCGTCGCGCCACGCGACACCCTCGGCGACATGCGTCGCAGTCCCGATCACATACTGGCCGTTTGCATGCAAACGATCGACATCGGTGGCGGCCAACAGTCCGAACGTCAAGCCCACCACCGGCACGCGCAATTCGATCAGCGTTTCGAACTGCGCGCGGAAGTCCGGCGCATAGCGTTCGAGCGCCCGGCCGGGCGGCAGGCCGAGATCGGCGCGCAGCGGATCGATCGCGTCGAGCGCGCGGCGCACGGTGGCTTCGTCCGGCGAGGCGGGATCGAGCACGAACAGGTTCACACCAAAGGGCCGCGTGGTCAGTTCGCGAATCGCCGCGACTTCGCTCGCGATCTTCTCCGGCTCGAGCGCCGCACCCGCGAGAAAACCGAGCCCGCCCGCATTCGACACCGCCGCGACCATCGCCGGCGTGGTCGCGCCGCCCGCCATCGGCGCCTGCACGACCGGCACGCGCATCTGAAAACGCGCCGCAAACGGCGTCACAAAATTGCCCTCATTCATGATCGGTTTCCTTTCCGGCGCGAGGCCGGCCATATCTGTGCAACAGGCTCACAACACGTTCGCGTGATGCGCCTGCCGGCGCGAGCCGATACGGCCGACTCTACCCATATGCGCGCCGCCGGAGAAATGAATTATCGAGAATGTTTCAATCGCCTGACGAGAATCGTGGCGTGCGAAGCAAGCCGCAAGGCCCCGCCCAGCCCTGCTGCAAGGCGGTTCTTTTGATGGCACACTAAGCGCCCGCCCGAGGCCGGCCGGCCTTTGGCGTTCCGACTACCCCGACGTCGCGCGGCGCCCGCGCGAGTCAATGGAGAACAGCATGAGCACGACTTCCCGATGGATCGACATCCCCGCCGGCAACGACAGTTTCGGCGGCTACCTGGCGCTGCCGAAAGGCGGCAAGGGACCGGCCGTCATCATCATTCAGGAAATCTTCGGCGTGAACAGCCATATCCGCTCGGTCGCGGATCAGTACGCGCAGGACGGCTATGTCGCGCTCGCCCCGGACGTGTTCTGGCGCGTGCAGCCGCGCGCCGAATTGACGTATGAAGGCAAGGACCGCGAAAAGGGCATCGAGCTGATGCAGAAGACCAGGCTCGACGACGCGGTCGCCGACATCGGCTCGGCCGCCGCCGCTTTGCGCGCGCTGCCGGAAGTGACCGGCAAGGTCGCGGCGATCGGCTATTGCTTCGGCGGCCGCCTCGCGTACCTGGCCGCCGCGGCCGGTTCGCTCGACGCCGCGATAGCCTACTATGGCGGCGGCATTCACACCCATCTGGACAAAGCCGCCAGCGTCAAGGTGCCGATGCAATTCCACTACGGCGAGCTCGACGCGCACATTCCGCTGTCCGATATCGGCCAGATTCAGGAGCGCTTCGCGGGCCGCGCCGACGTGCAGTTCAACATCTACCCGAACGCCGATCACGGCTTCAACTGCTCGGACCGCGCCTCGTACAACCAGCACGCCTCGGCCTTGGCGCACGGCCGCACGCTGACGTTCCTCGGCGAGCGCATGTAGGGAGTGCGGCGGGTCACGCCGGGCGCGTCACTCGGGTACGCTCGGCAAGACGGCGGGTCGGCGACACGCCGTCTTTTTCATGGGCAACCCTCAGCGAGACAACGCGCAACCCGGCGCAGCGCTTCATCGCCCGCGCGGACAGCCGGCCCGACTCGACGCGGCCGCCGCCTGCAGTCGACACCCGCAGTCGACGCGCAACCCAAACCGACAACGAGGCTTCCTACGCCGTGCACTCAGACTATCTCGCTCATGACGCCATCGGCCTCGCCGAACTCGTACGCACACGTCAGATCAGCGCGCGCGAACTGGTCGACGTCGCGATCTCGCGCACCGAAGCCGTCAATCCCGCGATCAACGCGGTCGTCCTGAAGGACTACGACGCGGCACGCCAGCGCGCCTCGCGCGACGACGCCCGCCGCGACGACAATGCGCATGGCGCCGGGCGCCTCGACGGCGCGGACAACGCACACGCGGCGCTCGCCGGCGTGCCGTTTCTGATCAAGGACCTCGGCGCGCCGATCGCCGGGTTGCGCATGGCGATGGGCAGCCGTCACTATCGCCACTTCGTTCCCACCCAGGATGCGCCCGTCGTCACGCTCGCGAAAGCGGCGGGCCTGAACATCTTCGGCAAGACCAGCACGTCCGAACTCGGACAGATGCCTTATACGGAACCCGAACTATTCGGCGCGTGCCGCAATCCGTGGAATCTCGATCACACGCCGGGCGGTTCGAGCGGCGGCGCGGCGGCCGCGGTCGCCGCGGGCATCGTGCCGCTCGCGCATGCCTCGGACGGCGGCGGCTCGATCCGCATTCCGGCTTCGTGCTGCGGACTGTTCGGCCTCAAGCCGTCGCGCGGACGCGTGCCGCGCGCGAGCCCGCCGACCGCGGGCGAACTCGGCATCGATCACGCGATATCGCGCAGCGTGCGCGACAGCGCGCTGCTGCTCGATCTGCTGTCGGGCCACGCGGAGCGGCCGAGCGGCGCGCCCGGCACGTTTCTCGGCGCGACGCTCGACGCAACGCGCGAGCCCTTCAAACCGCTCAACATTGCTTACGTGACAGAGCCGATGCTCGCGCCGTCGCTGTCCGCCGATGCGCGCGCCGCGCTCGACGACGCCGCGCAACTTGCCAGCTCGCTCGGCCATCGTCTCGAACCGGTGTCGCTCGGCATCGATTTCGCGGCGGTCCGTCAGGCGTTTCTCACGCTGTGGTCGGTCGTCGCCGACGACATCGTGCTGAACGCGGAGCGCATCAGCGGCCATAAGCCCGTGCGCGGCGAGTTCGAAATTTCGACGTGGGCGATGGCGCACATCGGCCGCAAGCTTGGCGAACAAGGCTTGCCGGCAGCGCTCGAAGAACAGCGCCGCATCACCGAACGCCTTACCGATCTGCTGAACCGTTACGACGTGCTGCTGTGCGCGACGCTCGCGGCCGCGCCGATCAAGATCGGCGAGATGCAGCCCACGCAGTTCGAGCGCGTGCAGATGCGCGCGGTCACCGCGGTGCCGTTCGAAGGGCTGATGAAGAAGCTGCTGCTCGAAGCGTCGAACAAGGCGTTCGCGTGGGCGGGCTGCACGGAGCTATTCAACCTGAGCGGGCAACCGGCGATGTCGGTGCCGCTCTACTGGAATGCGCGCGGGCTACCGATCGGCGTGCAGTTCGCCGCGCGCAACGGCGCCGAAGCGACGCTGCTGCGGCTCGCCGCGCAACTCGAAGCGGCGCGGCCGTGGTTCGACCGGCGGCCGCCGCTGCTGAACGCGCGGCGATAGGCCGCCATCGAGAGTGCGCCGCGATGCTGCGGCGCACTCTCGCGCAAACCGGCCAATAACGTTGGCCCCGGCTTGCGTCAGGCCTTCTTGTTATACGCGCTGCACCACCCCTTCGCCGACACCTGCTTGCCCGCGAACATCGGACAGGCGCCGTAGGCATCGCCCGCCTTGCCCTGGAAGAAACTGCAGTTGCCGCAGTCCTGGCCTGCCGCGTATTTCGCGAACTTCGCCTTGTCGACTTTGCTTGCATCTTCCTTGTAGCCGAGCGCCTGCGCGGTCGGATCGGCTTCGGTGACCTTCGGCGCATCGGCAAACGCCTGGCGCGACAGCGCGAGCGTCGATGCCACACCAATACTGGTAATCAGAAACGTACGACGGGACGATCTCATGGGGACTCACTCCATTTATATTGAACTAACGCCGTTCTGATGACGACGGTCCCCAAGCATAGCAACGAAGCCCGCGCGCGTGATGACTCAAATGGTGGAGATAAGCGGTTCGGTACGGGGAAGCGGTGCGAGCGGACCGGTGGAATGGGCCGCGACGCGAGGCAAGGCGCGACACTACGCCGCGCGCATTCGAGGTGCATCCGGAGCACACCCGCGCGCCGCGCGAAACATCAGCCGCGCCCGGCCAGCTCGCAAACGCGCTGCGCAATCGCGAGCGATGCCGTCAAACCCGGCGACTCGATGCCGAACAGATTGACGAGCCCGCGCACGCCATGCGCGGCCGGCCCCTGGATCACGAAATCGGCGGCGGGCTCGCCGGGACCGGACAGCTTCGGACGAATGCCCGCATACGCGGGCTGCAATGCGTCGTCGGGCAGCGCCGGCCAGTACGTGCGAATCGCCGAGTAGAAGGAGTCCGCGCGCCGCGGGTCGACGTTGTAATCGATCGTGTCGACCCATTCGACGTCGGGACCGAAGCGCGCCTGGCCGCCGAGATCGAGCGTCAGATGCACGCCGAGGCCGGCCTCGTTCGGCATCGGATAGATCAGGCGGCTGAACGGCGCGCGCCCCGAGATGCTGAAGTAGCTGCCGCGCGCGAAATAGAGCGGCGGCACATGCCGCGCATCGAGTCCGCGAATCCTGCGCGCGAGCGCGTTCGCGTGAAGGCCCGCGCTATTGATGACGCACGCGGCGCTGACCGTGGTCGACGCATTGCCGCCGACCGTGACGACGAAGCGCCCGTTGCGCGCCTCGATCGCCTGAACCGGCGCGTGAAACGCGCACACTGCGCCGTCGCGCTCGGCGTCGCCCTGCAACGCGAGCATGAACTGGTGACTGTCGACGATGCCCGTCTGCGGCGAAAACACCGCCTCCACGCATTCGAGCGCCGGTTCGAGCGCCTGCGCCTGATCGCCGCTGATGCGCATCAGGTCGAGCACACCGTTGTCGCGCCCCTTGGCCATGATGCTTTCGAGCTGCGGAATCTGGCTGCGCGACGTGGCGACGAGCAGCTTGCCGCAGCGCGAATGCGGCACGTTGCGCTCGACGCAGTAGTCGTACAGCATTTCGCGGCCGTGCACGCACAGCGCGGCCTTCAGCGAACCGCGCGGGTAGTAGATGCCCGCGTGAATCACTTCGCTATTGCGCGAGCTGGTGCCCACGCCGATCGCCTCGGCCGCTTCCAGCACGATCACCTCGCGCCCGCGCGCCGCCAGCGCGCGCGCCGTCGCGAGGCCGATCACGCCGGCGCCGATCACTACGCATTCGATCTGATCCATATCCGTTGACGCGGCCTGCTGCGCCGCGCGCTGCCTCGTTCAGCCGATGGAGAGGAAGACAGGATGCCGCGCCTGCGTGCCGCGGTCCGCTCGCTGCCGAACGCCGCCGTCGAGCCCATGGCGCCACCTCTGTCCGCTCGTATCCTGCTACCCCTGTCACGCAAAATTGTACGACGCGGTACAGACAGAAATGCCCGCAGTTCGCTCAACTGCGGGCATTTCTGTCTCGGGCGCGCACACGATGCGGCGGTCGCAAAGTTTCAGTGTATGTCGCCTGACGGCTCGGTGCCGATTTACCTGCCCAAGATGTATCTCAAAAACAGCAATAATTGCTGCGACATTGATGTCGCACGACGTATGAATTGCCGCCTGTCGCCCGTCAAAGTGAGAAAAAGGCCGTTTTTTATCCAAAAAATGGCCCGAAAACTCAAAAACCAATCGGTTTTCGCCGGTTTCCGTAATCGAGGCGAATATCGGCGGGCTCGATCTCGTCGCGGCCCGCGATCCGCGCCGCCCCGAAGCCGTTCAGGATCGCGCGGCGCATTTCCCGCGGCGAGGCGCGCTCGAGCGCGTCGAGCGTCGCGTCGCCGAGCAGCGCCGGGAAGCGCAGCCCCCAGGTGTGCGCCGAGCGGATCTCGTCGTAGATCGATTGCGCGATACGCCGCGCGCCGTCGTGGTCTGGCGGCGCAATCTCGTACACGTTCATGCGGTTCAGGATCGGCTCGGGAATCGCGCGCTCGTCGTTGGCGGTCGCGATCCAGATCACGTTGCCGGCATCGATCGGAATCTCGGCGAATTCATCGATGAAGCTTTGCGCAGTGTCGTGTTCGAGCAGCGCGTAGAGCGCGCCGAGCGGGTCGTATTGCGAGTCGCCGGTGGCCTTGTCGATCTCGTCGACCGTCATCACCGGATTTGCATAGCTGCCGTTCACGAGCGCATCGAACACCTTGCCCGGCTTCGCGTTCTTCCATTGCGACGACGCGCCCGACAGAATCCAGCCCGCCGTCAGCGAACTCATCGCGACGTACTGGTAGGCGGTGCCGAGCAGGCGCGCGAGCTGCTTCGCGAAATGCGTCTTGCCGATGCCGGGGTCGCCGAGCAGCAGCATCGGCATCAGTTCGAGCCGGTCTTCGGTTTCGAGGCACAGCGCGACCTGCCTGCGGATGTCGTCGAGCGGTGCGGAAAAATTGGGCAGCGCGTCGAGCAGATCGTCGATCGACGGCATGCGGTTCGGCTTCACGCAGAAACGCAGATTGCCGGTCTTCAGCATCTTCTCGTAGGTCGCGCGCAGCGCCTCGCTCGCGCCCTCGCCGAGACCGTTCAGCGCGGCTTCGACCTGATCGAGGTCGTACACCCGGCTGAACGAGGCCACGGCGATTTCCTGTTTGACCATTGCTGTCGTCATCGCTCACCCCGTCTTGCTGGTCCTGCTGCGGCGGCGCCTTGTGAGCGCCGGCTCAGGACCAGTGTAACGGCGGCGTGATTGCGTGCAAGCCAGCAGTCATGCGGCTCTGCTGCTAACAGCGCGGGCGTTTCAGGTGCGCCGCCGCGGCGCTTTCCAGCGGCCTCGAACGATTGTTTCGAAGATTCCCGTCCTTATCTGAAATGCATTGTTGCTGAACCGCTTTCCCGTTCGACGGGTCAGAAAACGTTGCGGCCATCAGGGGTAAGATGGCTCTCTGACCAACCGGCCACCGGCCTCGCAACTTACCTGCCCACTATACGGGCCGACGCCGTGAGCGGAGATTCCTTCCATGTGGAAAACCAGTATCGTGGCCATGCTGCTTGGCGCTTCGTTGCTCGCACACGCGCAACAACGGCCGGCGCAGCAGGTCGTGCAATGGCAGTTGCAGGTGATGCAGGACGATCAGCAGGTCGACTCGTTCGAGGGCACCACCACCGTCGGCCAGGCGCACACGGATACGCATCATCGGGTCGTGCAGCATCACGTCGGCTGCAAGGACCAGCCGGCCGGCAGCATCGATCTGTCGCGCACGCTGACCGTCTCGCCGCTGCGCGTGGACCCGGAGGGCGTGACGATGTCGATCGAGACGCAGGAAACGCTCGAAGACGCCGCCCCCCAGCGCACCGACATCGGCTGCAAGCTGCCGCCGCAACCGCGTCTGGTGAGCGGAAGCCATCCGGGCCTCGTCGTGCCGCCGGATCAATGGGCGAGCTGGACGATCGTTGCAAGCAATCCGAAGCTGGTTTACCGCTTGCATGCGAGCGTGGTCGCGAACGGCAATGACGGTACGAACGGCAGTGCGAATGACGGTGCGAACGGCAGCGCGGCCGGTGCGCCGAACGGCGATGCGAACGGTAGTCCGAACAGCCACGCCGCCAGTACGCCGAACGGCGCATCGAACTGACCTGGCCGACATGCACGGCGCCCCCGAACAACGCATCCTATCGAAGCCTTCAAACAGAACACGTGGATAACGCGGCATGCGAAACCCAGAAGAATTGATCCGCGAGAATCTCGCGCCGAACGATTTCGTCGCGGTGAGCTGGAACCTGCACAAGGGCCGCACGCCGCTCGGCTTTCAGGCCTGGCAGGCGATGCAGCGCTGGGTCCAATCGACCCACGCGGACGCCTATTTCCTGCAGGAAGCGATGGCGCGGCGCATGCCGTCGCCGGTATTGGCGAGCAGCTTCGGCGCGCCGATGGACGATCCGCTGACCGACGTCTGGCACTGCCAGGCGACCGAGATCGCCCGCTCGCTCGAACTCGAAGTCGCGCTCGGGCCGAACGTGTTCAAGCCATCGTGGCGGCATGGCAATGCGATTCTGTCGCCGCATCCGCTCGATCTCGGCGGCCGCTGGGACATCTCCGCGCATCGCTTCGAAAAGCGCGGCCTGCTGGTCGCGCGCGCGACCTTCGGCGGGCGCCTCGTCACGCTGCTGTGCGCGCATCTCGCGCTGACACGCCCGGCGCGCCTGCGGCAGATGAACTGGATCGCGCACTGGATCGCCAAGGAAGCGCCCGACGGTCCGCTCGTGCTGGCCGGCGATTTCAACGACTGGCGCAACGACTCGGTGCCGCTCTTTCGCGAACACGGCCTGCAGGAAGTCGCGACGCTGCTCGGCGAACCGGCACGCACGTTTCCGGCGTTCTCGCCGGCGCTGTCGCTCGACAAGATGTTCGTGCGCGGCATGCAGCCGGTCGAATGGATCCAGCCGACGCAGGAGACCGCGTGGCTGTCGGACCATTTGCCGTATATGGCGCGCTTGCGGCTCGAATGAGAATGAGCCGGACGGTTATTTTGCGCGTCTGGCGTCATCAAAGCATAGACGTCAAAAATCCTTTTCTTATAAAGCCCTAGCTCGCCATGTGGCACTTCACAACGGTAACTGTGTACCTAAAAAAATCACTAAGCGGACAGCGTAAACACCTGCAAGCCCCCGCACGCACCCCGCCGCCGGCGCTGCCTTGCCCGCCCCGTTTGCCAGTTTTATCAGCAGGGTCAATGCTGCAGCGCAAGCCGCCTTTCGGTATGATCTCGAAATTGTCGTCCGCGCGGCGCGCTGCTTTCGCGCAAGCCGGACAGCCGATGGCAGCCGCCCTGCGCGGCACTCGCCGAATCGCCGTACCCCGCTGAAGCACGGCCGCACTCACGCCAACGTACTTTGCGACGCCGGACAGCCGGTGGCGCCGCTTGCCTGGCGGCAACCCGCTTCGCCACGCTCAACCGCCGCGGCCCGCCCAGTAGGCGCGGTAAAATAGCGGATTGCGCGTGATTCCCGACCACGGGTTAGCGCAGCATCGCCCTTGCCGTGCCGGCCGGCTCAGACGACTGGCCGCCTTTGTTTTCGCACTATCCAAGAAGCCATGAGCAACCTCAATTCACAAACCGTCCTGAGCGTCCATCACTGGACCGATACGCTTTTCAGCTTCACCTGCACGCGCGACCCGTCGTTCCGCTTCGAAAACGGCCAGTTCACGATGGTGGGCCTGCCGGTCGACGGCAAGCCGCTGATCCGCGCTTACAGCCTCGCCAGTGCGAACTACGAAGAACATCTCGAATTCCTGAGCATCAAGGTGCAGGACGGCCCGCTCACCTCGCGTCTGCAGCACCTGAAGGTCGGCGACGAAGTGCTGATCGGCAAGAAACCGGTCGGCACGCTGGTCGCCAACAACCTGCTGCCCGGCAAGACGCTGTGGCTGCTCTCCACCGGCACGGGCCTCGCGCCGTTCATGTCGATCATCAAGGACCCGGACATTTACGACCGCTACGAGCGCGTGGTGCTCACGCACACCTGCCGTTTCGTCGACGAACTCGCGTACAAGGAATACATCACCGAGCACTTGCCGGCACACGAGCACCTCGGCGAGCTGGTGCAGGAAAAGCTGCTGTATTACCCGACCGTCACGCGCGAGGCGTTCCAGAACCGCGGCCGCATCACCGAGCTGATCGAAACCGAAAAGCTGTTCGCCGACCTCGGCGTGCCGGGCTTCTCGCTCGAAAACGACCGCATCATGCTGTGCGGCAGCCCGCACATGCTGCGCGACACGCGCAAGCTGCTCGACGACGCGGGCTTCAAGGAAGGCAGCAACAACGACCCGGGTCACTACGTGGTCGAAAAGGCCTTCGTCGGCTAGGCAGGCAACACTATCCGCGGCCTTTCGGCGCCGCGAATCCCGCAAAAAGGAGCCTCCGGGCTCCTTTTTTGTTGCCGTTACAAATCGCCGTGAATCATTTCACTTTCCCTGTCGGCATTATTCCTACAGACGGCGATGCGAAATACATCAAGCAAAGTATGAAAAATCGTCGCTAACCGTTGGTGTGACTGCATTTTTTCTTTTTTTGAGATATTATCGCGCCGCCAGTTACGACGAATCGGCTAGCCTCTCATGGTCCGACCTAGTTGTTACCGAATGTAAATTTCGTTACGTTCCGGCATAGTGATCTGTCTGTTTCACGCTCGCGCGACGGACGCACCCGAAGGCCTGAGAATCGCATGCGTTCTTCCTTCGCGCTGCCTGTCCGCGCCCGCTTCGCTGTCCGCATCGCGTCCTGAGAGGGAAAATCATGGATTCGTCGACTGCCGTCCCGTTCAACGCGCCGCCGGCATCGCCCGCAGCGCGTGATGGCGTCGACGCGCCGTCGCGCGCCGCGGTGCGCGAGCTGGAACAACTGCGCGCGCGGGTGCGCGAACTGTCGGCCGAACTCGTGCAGGCACAGGAAAGCGCGCGCCGTCACGTCGCTCGCGAACTGCACGACGGCGTCGGCGCCGAGTTGACCGCGACACGCTTCGCGCTCGCCGGCATCGAAACCTGGCTGCCCGCCGACGCGCCACCGCAGTGCTCGGCCGCACTCGCGGTCGCGAACCGCTCGCTCGACGCGGTCTGCGCGGCAAGCCGCGAGGCCGTCGCGCAACTGCACGCGCCATCGTTCGAGGCCGGCGTCGCCGGCGCGCTCGCGCGCTGGGTCGGCGCATTCGCCACCCGTACGCACTTGCGCGCCACCTTCACCTGCGCCGACGATGCGCGGCTCGCGCGCCTGTCCGCCGACGCGGCGCTCGCCGTATTCCGCGTCGTCCAGGAAGCGCTGAACAATATTGCGAAACACGCGCGCGCGAGTTGCGCCGACGTGCGCCTCGAAACCAGCACGCGCCACCTGACGCTGCTCATCGGCGACGACGGCATCGGCCTGCCGCGCGGCGCGCGCCAGCGCAGCGGACAAAGCGGGAAAGACAGCCCAAGCGGCCACTTCGGCCTTGCCGGAATGCAGGCGCGCTGCGCCGCATTCGACGGCACGCTGCGGGTGAGCGCCCGGCGCGCCAGCGCCGGCCACGCCGACGTCAGCCCCCTCAGCCCCGGCAAGGCTGGCAGCAAAGCCCCGCGCGGCACTCTCGTGCAGGCGAGCTTCGCCTGGGACGCGCTGCTCGCCCCCGCATCCCGCGCCGGCCGGCGCGCGCTGCAATCGTGAGCGCGCCATCATGAGCCTGCGCATCCTGCTCGCCGACGATCACGCCGTGGTCCGCCAGGGTGTTCGCCAGTTGCTGCTCGACCGAGGCGTCGCGCGCGAAGTCGCCGAGGCGAAAACGGGCGCGGAAGCGCTCGACGCGCTCGGCCAGCAGAGCTTCGACGTCGTGCTGCTCGACATTTCGCTGCCCGACATGAACGGCGTCGAAGTACTCAAGCGCCTGAAGCGCAAGGCGCCGCGCGTGGCGGTCCTGATGTTCTCGATGTACCGCGAGGACCAGTACGCGGTGCGCGCGCTGAAGGCCGGCGCGTCCGGCTATCTGTCGAAAACGGTCGACGTCGAGCAGATGATCGGCGCGATCCAGCAGGTCGCCGCGGGCCGCAAATACGTGAGCCCGGCAATGGCCGAGGCGCTCGCCGATTACGTGTCGTTCGACGGCGAGCAGCTGCCGCACGAAAAACTGTCCGACCGCGAATACCAGACGCTGTGCATGCTCGCATCGGGCAAACGGCTCACCGACATCGCGGCGGCGCTGTCGCTGTCGGTGAAGACGGTCAGCGTGTACCGCACGCGGCTGCTCGAGAAAATGAAGCTGCGCAACAATGCCGAACTGACGTTCTACGTCATGAGCAACCGTCTGGTCGACCTGAATCCGGCGATGGCGGGCTGAACGCTCGCCTCGCGCGTGCAACGATCCGCCCTGAAAACGCGCCGCGCCGCGTAGCCGGCATGGGGAGAAACTCCCACCCGATTCGTCGTCGATTCGGTAAAAGCTTTATCCCCGCTTGCGCTCCGCGCGCAAACCTCTCCTCGAAGTCCTGCCCTCGCGGGAGTTTCCGCCCGCCCCCGCCCCACGTCACGGCGCATCCGAACAGGGATCTGGCACCGATCCGCTAGAATGCCGGGTTTTTCCCGACATTCGGCGCGCAACACGCGTGCACTACTGGAGACCCACGCCAATGTCCCTGTTTCGCAAAAAGAGCGTCGAGCACATGCTCACGGCGAGCGCTCAAAACGCCGGCCTGAAGAAGGCGCTCGGCGCGCTCGACCTCACGTTCCTCGGTGTCGGCGCCATCATCGGCACCGGCATCTTCGTGCTGACCGGCACAGGCGCCGTGCAGGCCGGCCCTGCACTGATGCTCTCGTTCGTGATCGCGGCGATCGCCTGCGGCTTCGCCGCGCTCGCCTACGCCGAATTCGCCTCGACGATTCCGGTCGCCGGCTCGATCTACACCTACTCGTACGCGACGCTCGGCGAACTCGCCGCGTGGATCATCGGCTGGGACCTGATGCTCGAATACGGGCTCGCGACCTCGGCGGTCTCGGTCGGCTGGTCGGGTTATCTGCAGTCGCTGCTGTCGGGTTTCGGCGTGTCGCTGCCGATGGCGCTGACCGCGGCTCCCGGCGCCGTCCCCGGACACGACACGCTGTTCAACCTGCCCGCGTTCCTCGTGATGATGGCGATCACCACGCTGCTGTCGCTCGGCGTGCGCGAATCCGCGCGGATCAACAACATCATGGTCGCGATCAAGGTAGTCGTCGTGCTGCTCGTGATCGGCGTCGGCGTGTTTCACGTCACGCCGGCCAACTGGCATCCGTTCATGCCGAACGGCTGGAGCGGCGTGTTCGGTGCGGCCGCGGTGATGTTCTTCGCATTCATCGGCTTCGACTCGGTATCGTCGGCGGCCGAGGAAGTGAAGAATCCTAAGCGCGATCTGCCGATCGGCATCATTGCGTCGCTCGGCGTCTGCGCGGTGCTGTATGTCGCGGTCGCGGCGGTCGTCACCGGCATCGTGCCGTCGGCGAAATTCATGGGCATCACGCACCCGGTCTCGTATGCGCTGCAACTGGCGGGGCAGAACTGGGTTGCCGGCTTCATCGATCTCGGCGCCGTGCTCGGCATGCTGACCGTGATCCTCGTGATGGGCTACGGACAGACGCGCGTGATCTTCGCGATGTCGCGCGACGGCCTGCTGCCCGCGAAGCTCTCGAAGTTGCATCCGCGTTTTGCGACGCCGTTCTTCACGACGTGGCTCGTCGGCCTCTTCTTCGGCCTGATCGGCGCGCTCGTGCCGCTCAACGTGCTCGCCGAACTCATCAATATCGGCACGCTGGCCGCCTTCTCGATGGTGTCGATCGCGGTGCTCGTGCTGCGCAAGACCCACCCCGAGCTGCCGCGCGCGTTCCGTTGCCCGGGCGTGCCGGTCGTGCCGGTGCTCGCGGTCGCCTCGTGCCTGTTTCTGATGATCAATCTGCAAGGCGTCACGTGGATCGCGTTCGTGATCTGGCTGCTGATCGGCATGGCGATTTACTTCGGCTACTCGCGCCGTCATTCGAAACTGGCGAAGTAACGCTCCGCTTTGGCCAAGCCGCGCGAGTGGGCTGAATGCTTGCGGCGGCGGCCGGGTTGGGTTGTTCGCGACGCCTTCCGCTTGCCCCTATTCATGCGCCCCGCCATGCCCTGCATGCGGGGCGCTTCTTTTTCGGCCGCCGATTGCGCAAGCGCCTCGCTCTTCCCCGCGCGCCCAGATGCGCCGCCGCGCCGAACACACTTCCCCTCATAGCGCGCTCGCGCGATTTGTGTTTTACTTTTCGGCAGACCTATAAAAACCCGCAGCACCCTCATCGGACCTCGCGCATCGCAGCCAGCACGCAGTCGAAGGAAAGCAGGGCAAGAAAAATCACAGGTCCGGTCTCATCCCCACGAGATCGGGGCAAGCGCCGAAGTGCTCACGCCGATCGAGTGCGGTGAACGCATGAGATCGGGGCAGGTGCTAAAGCGCCAACTCCGATCGACCGCGGTAAACGCATGGGATCGGAGCAGGTGCTAAAGCACTAACTCCGATCAACCGCGGTTAAACGCATGGGATCGGAGTAAGCGCTCAAGCGCCAACTCCGATCGACCGCGGTAAACGCATGGGATCGGAGTAAGCGCTAAAGCGCTAACTCCGATCGACATAGGAGACAGCTTCATGGCGATCAGCATCAGTCTGACGGTTAACGGCGCACCCGTTAGCGCCTCAATCGACCCCGGCACTCTGCTTGTCCAGTTCCTGCGCGAGCAACTACGCCTGACCGGCACGCACATCGGCTGCGATACGGCCCAGTGCGGCGCCTGCACCGTGCACCTGAACGGCCGCGCGATCAAGTCCTGCAACATCCTCGCCGTGCAGGCCGACGGCGCGCAAATCACCACCATCGAAGGGCTCGCGCAAAACGGCGCCATGCATCCGATGCAGGCCGCCTTCAAGCATTGCCACGGTCTGCAATGCGGCTTCTGCACACCGGGCATGGTGATGAGCGCGGTGTCGCTGGTCGAGCGCCAACCCGACCTCACCGGCGACGACGTGCGCGCGCAGCTCGACGGCAATCTGTGCCGCTGTACGGGCTATCACAACATCGTCAAGGCCGTGCTCGAAGGCGCCGCGGGCATGAAGTCCGCCGCAGCGGCCACCGCCACGAACACCGGCGCGAGCGCGGGCACCGCCGCCGCGACCCCAGCCTGAGGAGCCGACGATGAACGCACCCGATACTCACAGCCTGATCGGCGCAGCCGTCGAGCGCAAGGAAGACTATCGCTTCCTGACCGGCAAAGGCCAGTACACCGACGACATCGTGCTGCCGCAGCAGACCTACGCGGTATTCCTGCGCTCGCCGCATGCGCACGCGAAGATCACCCGCGTCGACACGAGCGCCGCGAAGCAGTCGCCGGGCGTGGTCGCGATCTTCACCGGCGCGGACCTCGCCGCTGAAAACGTTGGCGGCCTGCCGTGCGGCTGGCTGATCCACAGCATCGACGGCAAGCCGATGAATGAGCCGCCGCATCCGGTGATCGCGCATACGAAGGCGCGGCACGTCGGCGACCAGGTCGCGCTCGTGATCGCCGAATCGATCAAGGCCGCGAAAGATGCGGCCGAACTGATCGACGTCGATTACGACGTGCTGCCGGCCGTCGTCGATACCGCGCATGCGGCCGACCCAGGTCAGGCGGCAGTGCACGACGAAGTGCCCGACAACGTCTGCTACAACTGGGGCCACGGCGACCAGGCCGCGACCGACGCCGCGTTCGCGAAAGCCGCGCACGTGACCACGCTCGACATCGTCAACAACCGGCTCGTGCCGAATGCGATCGAACCGCGCGCGGTCAACGCGAACTATTCGGCGCAGGACGACAGCTACACGCTCTATGTCGCGAATCAGAATCCGCACGTCGAGCGGCTCCTGATGGCCGCGTTCGTGCTGTCGCTGCCGGAATCGAAGCTACGCGTGATCGCACCGGACGTCGGCGGCGGCTTCGGCTCGAAGATATTCCTCTACGCCGAAGACGTCGCGCTCACCTGGGCGTCGAAGAAAATTCACCGGCCGATCAAATGGACCGCCGAGCGCTCCGAGGCCTTCCTCTCCGACGCGCACGGCCGCGACCACGTGACTCACGCCGAACTCGCGATGGACGCCGACGGCAAATTCCTCGCGATGCGCGTGCATACGATCGCGAACATGGGCGCGTATCTGTCGACGTTCGCCTCGAGCGTGCCGACGATCCTCTACGCGACACTGCTCGCCGGGCAATACGCGACACCGGCGATCTACGCCGAAGTGAAGGCGGTCTTCACCAACACGGTCCCCGTCGATGCCTATCGCGGCGCGGGCCGCCCGGAAGCGACGTTCGTCGTCGAGCGTCTGGTCGAAGCCGCCGCGCGCGAGATGAAGCTCGACCCCGCCGAAATCCGCCGCCGCAATTTCATCACCGCGTTCCCGTACGCGACGCCGGTCGGCCTCACCTACGACACCGGCGACTACGACACGCTGCTCTCGCGCGCGCTCGAACTCGCAGACGTGAAAGGCTTCGCCGCGCGCCTCCAGGCCTCGGAAAAGAACGGCAAGCGGCGCGGCCTCGGCTACTCGTGCTACATCGAGGCATGCGGGCTCGCGCCGTCGAACATCGCGGGCGCGCTCGGCGCACGCGCGGGTCTGTTCGAAGTCGGGCAGATTCGCGTGCATCCGACCGGTTCGGTCACCGTGTTCACGGGCTCGCATAGTCACGGCCAGGGGCATGAGACGACCTTCGCGCAGGTGGTCGCGGACCGCCTCGGCATCCCGCTCGAAAGCGTCGAGATCGTGCACGGCGACACCGGCCGCATCGCGTTCGGCATGGGCACGTACGGCTCGCGCTCGCTCGCGGTCGGCGGCTCGGCAATCTCGAAGGCACTCGATAAGATCGAGGCCAAGGCGAAGAAAATCGCCGCGCATCTGCTCGAAGCGTCGGCCGAAGACATCGAGTTCAAAAACGGCGTGTTCAGCGTCGCCGGCACCGACCGCACCAAGGCGTTCGCGGAAATCTCGCTCGCCGCCTACGTGCCGCACAACTATCCGCTCGACGTGCTCGAACCGGGCCTCGAAGAAAGCGCGTTCTACGATCCGACCAACTTCACGTATCCGTCGGGCGCGTATATCTGCGAGATCGAAGTCGATCCGGATACGGGTGTGAGCCGCATCGAGCAGTTCACCGCCGTCGACGATTTCGGCAACGTGGTCAACCCGATGATCGTCGAAGGCCAGGTGCATGGCGGGCTCGCGCAAGGCATCGGCCAGGCGATGCTCGAACGCTGCGTGTACGACAACGAGAGCGGCCAGTTGCTGTCGGGCTCGTACATGGACTACGCGATGCCGCATGCGTCCGATCTGCCCGACTTCACGGTCGAAACCGCGAAGGGCACGCCGTGCACGCACAATCCGCTCGGCGTCAAAGGCTGCGGCGAAGCGGGGGCGATCGGCTCGCCGCCGGCGGTGATCAACGCAATCATCGATGCGCTGGCGCCGCTCGGCGTGACCGACATACAGATGCCGGCCACGCCGCATCGCGTGTGGTCCGCGATTCAAGCGGCCAAGCAACCCTGACCTTCGATCCTGAGCGGAGCATTCGACATGTATTCATTCGAGTATCAACGCGCGACGGATTCGCAAGCGGCCGCCGCAGCCCTCGCCGCCGACGGCGACGCGAAATTCCTCGCCGGCGGCCAGAGCCTGTTGCCGACCATGCGCCTGCGGCTCGCGCAGCCGTCGCAACTGATCGACGTAACGCGCATTCCCGCGCTCAAGACGATTGCGGTCAACGCGCAAACGGTGACGATCGGCGCGGCCGTCTGCCACTCGGACGTGGCCGATCACGCGGACGTGCGGCGCGTGTTGCCCGCGCTCGCCGATCTCGCGGGACACATCGGCGACCGGCAGGTGCGCGCGCTCGGCACGATCGGCGGTTCGCTCGCCAACAACGACCCGGCCGCATGCTATCCGTCGGCGGCGCTCGCGCTCGACGCGACCCTCGTCACCGACCGGCGGCGCATTGCGTCGGGGGACTTTTTCGTCGGCATGTACGAGACCGCGCTCGCGCCCGACGAGCTGATCGTCGCGGTCGAGTTTCCGGTGCCCGAGCGCGCGGCCTACGAGAAATTCAACAACCCCGCGTCGCACTTCGCGCTCGTCGGCGTGTTCGTCGCGAAGTTCGCGAGCGGCGTGCGCGTTGCGGTGACGGGCGCGGCGTCGTCGGTGTTTCGGGTGCCGGCGCTCGAAAGCGCGCTGTCGGCGAACTTCGCGCCCGATGCCGCGCGCGCGGTCAGCGTGTCGCCCGACGCGCTGAACGAGGACATGCACGCGAGCGCGGCCTATCGCGCGCATCTGATTCCGGTGCTCGCCGCGCGCGCGGTCACGAAGGCGAATAGTTAGCGATCTTGACCAATCGTGGCCGGCTTGCCGCGCGCTAGTTGACTTCAACCGCGCAGGCAAGCCGGCTTCGCTCACGTTGCACGTGAGGCAAGTTCGCACAGATTCAGGACCACCATGCAGCCGGCTTCAATCGACGACACCCTCGCCCAACTCGCCGCCCAACGCTATTTCGCGAGCCGCGAACTCGCGACCGCGCTGTATCTCTCGCTGCGCATGGAGCGGCCGCTGTTCGTCGAAGGCGAGCCCGGCGTCGGCAAGACCGAACTCGCCAAGGCCGCCGCGGGCCTGCTCGGCACCACGCTCTTGCGACTGCAATGCTATGAAGGGCTCGACACCGCGAGCGCGCTCTACGAATGGGACTACCCGCGCCAGATCATGGCGCTGCGGCTCGCCGAGGCCACCGGCGAGCGCCTTGGCAACGACACGCTGTATCGCGGCGAATTCCTGCTCAAGCGGCCGCTCCTGCAGGCGCTGATGCCCGACGAACATCACCCCGACGCGCGGCGCGTGCTGCTGATCGATGAAATCGACCGCGCCGACGAGCCGTTCGAGGCGTTTCTGCTCGAACTGCTGTCGGACTTCCAGGTATCGATTCCCGAATACGGCACCGTGCGCGCGGCGCAGCCGCCGCTCGTCATCATGACGTCGAATCGCACGCGCGAGGTTCACGACGCCTTGAAGCGCCGCTGCCTCTATCAATGGATCGGCTATCCCGATCGCGAGCGCGAACTCGAGATCGTCGCCGCGCGCGCGCCGCAAACGTCGGCGGAATTGCAGCGGCGCGCGGTCGATTTCGTGCACCGGCTGCGCGGCATGGACCTGTTCAAGGCGCCTGGTATCGCCGAAACGATCGACTGGTGCCGCGCGCTCGAAGCGCTCTCGGTGACGGAACTCGATCCGCAATCGGTACAGAACACGCTCGGCGTGCTGCTCAAGTACCAGGACGATCTCGCGCGCGTGGACGCCGCGCAGATCGCGCAGTGTCTGTCGGCTTGAGGATCGTCGGCATGGCGCATCAAACCGGCCCCGACTCACGCGACGACCCACGCGACGATATGCAGCCGCGCTTTGCACCGGCCGACAGCGCGCCGACGCTCGCGCGCAACGTCGTCCATTTCGTGCGCGTGCTGCGCGGCGCGGGCTTGCCGATGTCGCCGGCACAAGCGGTCGATGCGCTCGCGGCCTTGCACTGGATCGACCTCGGCCGCCGCGACGACGTGCGCGCCGCGCTTGCCGCCGTGCTCGTCACCGCACCCGACGAACGCGAACTCTTCAACGCCGCCTTCGATCTGTTCTGGCGCGATCCCGATTGGGAAGGCAAGCTGCGCGCGCTGCTGCTGCCGACAGTTCGCGACGGACTGCCGCCGCCGACACGCAACAACCGTCTTGCCGATGCGCTCGCGGTACGCATGCCGCCATCTCCGAACGTCAACGCGCCACAGGAAACCGGGCAGCACGAGTTGCGCGCGCATCTCACGTTCAGCGCCGAGGAACGCCTGCGTCATCGCGATTTCGACACGCTCACCGCTGACGAATGGCGCAGCCTCCGCCATCTGATTCGCGCTCAGCGCCTGCCGCTCGCGACCGAGCCGACGCGCCGTCTGAAGGCCGCCTCGCACGGCACGCATGCGGACCTGCGCGCGAGCGCGCGGCAGGCGGTGCGCGCGGGCGGCGACTGGACCGTGTGGAAATATCGCGCGATCGTCGAACGCAAGCCGCCGCTCGTACTGCTGCTCGACATCTCCGGTTCGATGAGCAGCTATTCGCGCGCGGTGCTGTACTTCTGCCATGCGCTGCTGCAATCGCGCGAACGCTTGCAGGTGTTTCTGTTCGGCACGCGGCTCACCAACGCGACGCGCGCCTTGCGCGAACGCGACCCCGACGTGGCCATCGCGACGCTCAGCGATCAGGTGCTCGACTGGTCGGGCGGCACGCGCATCGGCGCGGCGCTCGCCGAATTCAACCGGCGCTGGGCGCGCCGCGTGCTGACAGGCCGCGCGACCGTGCTGCTCGTCACCGATGGCCTCGATCACGAAGCGATCGACGTGCTCGACACCGAAATGGCGCGCCTTGCGCGTTTCGCGCATCGCATCGTCTGGCTCAATCCGCTGCTGCGTTTCAGCGGCTTCACGCCGAAAGCGCGCGGCGTACAGGCGATCCTGCCGTATGTCGACGCGCATCGCCCGGTTCATAATCTGGACAGCCTCGCCGCGTTCGGCCACGATCTCGCGCAACTCACGCGCGCGCCTCGCCGCACGTTCGCCGCGACGACATTCGCAGGAGCAAGCTCATGGAATTGACCGAAACTCACACGCTGCCGGTCGGACAGCAGCAAACCTGGGACGCGCTGAACGACACCGAGATTCTGCGCGCCTGCATCCCGGGCTGCGAAAGCATCGACCCCGACGGCGAAAACGCGTACCTGGTGGCGCTGAGCGCGTCGGTCGGTCCGGTCAGGGCGCGTTTCAAGGGGCGCATGCAACTGACCGAGATCGACGCGCCGACCAGCTACACGATCGTCTTCGAAGGCCAGGGCGGCGCAGCCGGTTTCGCCAAAGGCAACGCGCACGTCTCGCTCGAAGCCGAGAGCGACACCGCGACGAAGCTCTCGTACACCGCGAACGCACAGGTCGGCGGCAAGCTCGCGCAGATCGGCTCGCGGCTCGTCGACGGCGCGGCGCGCAAGATCGCCGGGGAATTCTTCAAGCGCTTCAGTGCCCAGCTCTCGGGCGAAAATAGCGAAGCCGCGGCGGACGACGGCGCATCGGCTGCAACTGATGCCGACGCCAACGCATCGACGCAAGCGCCTGAAGCCGCGGACGGCGAGTCCAGCGGCGAAACAACGAAAGGAAAGAAATCATGGACAGCGTGGATCTCGAAGTTCTGAAGTCCAGCGCCCGCTGGCTGGACGAAGGACATCGCGCGCTACTGGTGACGGTGGTGAAGACGTGGGGCTCGTCGCCGCGTCCCGAGGGCGCGATGCTCGCGGTGCGCGATGACGGACTCGTGGTGGGCTCGGTATCGGGTGGTTGCATCGAAGACGATCTGATCGATCGTGTGCGGCAACGAGGCATCGAGCAGACGCATCCGGAAGCGGTCAAGTACGGTATCACGGCCGAGGAAGCGCATCGTTTCGGGCTGCCGTGCGGCGGCACGATCCAGCTCGTGCTAGAACCGTTGACGCGGCAAAGCGGCATCGCCGAACTTTGTCATGCGGTGGAAAGCGGGCGGCTCGTCGCGCGCGAGGTCGACATGGCGAGCGGACACGCGCGGCTCGACGACGCCCTCGCCACCGACGGCGTGCATTTCGACGGCGAGCGTCTGCTGACGATTCACGGCCCGCGCTACCGCATGCTCGTGATCGGCGCGGGACAGTTGTCGCGCTATCTGTGCAATATCGCGGTGGGGCTCGATTATCAGGTGACCGTGTGCGATCCGCGCGAGGAGTACACCGAGGAATGGGACCTGCCCGGCACGAAGATCGTGCGCACGATGCCCGACGATACCGTGATCGACATGAAGCTCGACGAGCGCTGCGCGGTGATCGCGCTCACGCACGATCCGAAGCTCGACGATCTCGCGCTGATGGAAGCGTTGAAAACGCCGGCGTTTTACGTCGGCGCATTGGGCTCGCGCAGGAACAACCAGGCGCGGCGCGAGCGCTTGAAGGAGTTCGATCTGAACGAGACCGAACTGGCCCGTCTGCATGGGCCGGTGGGCATTTATATCGGCAGCAGGACGCCGCCCGAGATCGCGGTCTCGATTCTTGCCGAAGTGACGGCGGCGAAAAACGGCGTCTCGCTGCCGACACTGCTGCAAGTGGAAGGCGCGAAAGCCGCGCGCGAAATCTCAGCCTCGGACGGGGCCGCGTGCAGCGTGTAGCACGCGGCGGATAGCCAACGCCCTGCGCGTGCGCGAAAGCGAAAACGTCAGACCGGCCAGAGCGGCCCTTCCTGCATCGCGCCGATCTGCTCGCGCATCTCGAGAATGCGATCTTCCCAGTAGCGCTGCGTGTTGAACCACGGAAACGCCGCCGGGAACGCGGGGTCGTTCCAGCGACGCGCGAGCCATGCCTGATAGTGAATTAGCCGCAGCGTGCGCAACGCTTCGATCAGATAGAGCTCGCGCGGCTCGAATTCGCAGAAATCCTCGTAACCGGCGAGCAGATCGGCCAGCGCGCGTGATGCCTCGACGCGCTCGCCCGGCAGCAGCAGCCACAGGTCCTGAATCGCGGGACCCATGCGGCTGTCGTCGAAATCGACGAAATGCGGGCCCGCGTCGGTCCACAACACGTTGCTCGGATGACAGTCGCCGTGCAGACGCAGCGTACGAATCTCGCCGGCACGCTCGAACGCGCGCGCGACGCCTTCGAGCGCGAGGTTGACGACGGTTTCCCACGCGGTGCGCACGTCGTCGGGCACGAAACGATGCGCGAGCAGGAAATCGCGCGGCTCGTAGCCGAAGGTTTCGATGTCGAGCGCGGGACGCTCGGCGTAGTTGCGCGTCTGCCCGATCGCATGAATGCGGCCGATGAAACGGCCTAGCCATTCGAGCGTATCGCGCCGGTCGAGATCGGGCGCGCGGCCGCCGCGCCGCTCGAAGACCGAGAAGCGGAAGCCGTCGAACGCATGCAGCGTACGGCCGTCGAGCACGCGCGCGGTCACGGCCGGAATCTCGCGCGCGGCGAGTTCGGCAACGAACGCGTGTTCTTCGAGAATCGCGGCATCGCTCCAGCGCTCGGGACGATAAAACTTCGCGACCACGGGCGGCCCGTCTTCGACGCCCACCTGGTACACGCGGTTTTCGTAGCTGTTGAGCGGCAGCAGGCGGCCGTCGGTACGCACGCCTGCCGTGACGAGCACGCCGTCGAGCGCGTCGAGCACGGTCTCGGGCGTGAGACGGGCGAACGGCACGGCGCCATCGGCGCCGGCCTCGGGAATGTCGGGAATGATGTCGTTCATGCCCGCATTGTGCGCCGCGCCGCGCGTAAAGACGAGGGCACGGCCTCACAATGTAGCGCGCGCATCAATTGCGCCTTACAGCATCACGACGGCTGACACACGCATGTCACTCGAAACTGCGACCCACTCGCGAGCGACCGCGCACGGCCGCGAGCCGCTGCGTTCAATGCATCTGCGCGCCGGCGGGGCGCACGAGTTCTCCGGTGTCGATGAGGTCTTCGAGAAAAAAGGGTTCGGTATTCAGTTGCCGCGATGCGCCGGGTTCGCCGGCATACCACGCGACCATCGCCATGTCGCCAAGAATGCGCATGACGATTCCGCGCGCGCCTTGCGGCACGGCGATATGTACCGATCGGACGATGGAACCGACTTGCATGATATTTCCCCGCTTCCCGATGCCGGCTTGATGGCTGCACGCCGGTCGAGGTGATGATAAAAAGCGCCGCTTCGCCGCTGACGTTGCGAGCGCACCTGATCTGCCGCGCGCTTTACGCGTGAAAGGTTCGGGTCATTGTTCCCGTTTTGCGGGGCTTTGGGAAGCGCGATCAGACGGCTTTTCACCCGTCGTTTCGCCCTATTCCAATTACACTGCGCACAGCCGATGATCTCGGCGTAAGACCTCGTAACGTAGATCATCATAAACCCTGCGGGGCGGAGACCACAAAAACGTGCATTGCCTTCATGATCCGGCCGACACGAGCGCGGCACCGGCGAACGCTCGCTTTCACGGCACACGCGGCACGTTCCGCGCGCGCGGCGGTGCGCCGCTGCGCCGCGTGTGCGCCGTCGCGGCCCATCCCGCCATGTCCTACGTCATTCGTCTGCACTAGTCATGTGGATCGTTCGTCTCGCGCTGCGGCGCCCCTATACGTTCGTCGTGCTAGCGCTGCTGTTGCTGATCGTCGGACCGCTGACGATCCTGCGCACGCCCACCGACATCTTCCCGAACATCGACATTCCGGTGCTCTCGGTGATCTGGTCGTACAACGGCCTGCCCGCCGACGAGATGGAGCGGCGCATCGCGCTGAACTACGAGCGCGGCCTGTCGGTCGCGGTCAACGATATCGAGCACACGGAATCGACCTCGCTGAACGGCATCACGGTCGTGAAGATTTTTTTCCAGCCGGGCGCGAACATCGACGAAGCGCTCGCCCAGGTCACCGCGCTCTCGCAAACGCAACTGCGCTCGCTGCCGCCCGGCATCACGCCGCCGAACATCCTGCGCTATAACGCGTCGACGGTGCCGATCCTGCGGCTCGCGTTGTCGTCGGCGTCGCTGACCGAGCAGGAGCTATACGACTTCGGCAACAACTTCCTGAAGACGCAGCTCGCCACCGTGCCCGGCGCATCCGCGCCGCTGCCGTATGGCGGCAAGCAGCGGCAGATCATGGTCGATATCGATTCGCGCAAGCTGCAGGAGCGCAATCTTTCGCCGATGGACGTCGTCAACGCCGTCACCGCGCAGAATCTGATCCTGCCGTCGGGCACCGCGAAGATCGGCTCGACCGAGTACTCGGTGGAAATGAACGGCAGTCCCGATTCGCTCGCGGGCCTGAACAACATTCCGATTCGCAGCACCGCGAACGGCACCGTATATATCCGCGACGTCGCGCACGTGCGCGACGGGTTCCAGCCGCAAACCAACATCGTGCGCGTGAACGGCCAGCGCGCCGCGCTGCTCACGATCAACAAGAGCGGCAACACGTCCACGCTCGACATCGTCGATCGCATCAAGACGATGATGCCGACGCTGCGCAACCTCGTGCCGCCGTCGCTCAATATCGACCCCGTCGCCGACCAGTCGCTGTTCGTGCGCGCCTCGGTGCAGGGCGTGCTGCGCGAGGCGCTGATCGCCGCGTGCCTGACGGGTCTGATGATCCTGCTGTTCCTCGGCAACTGGCGCGCGACGCTGATTATCGCCGTATCGATTCCGCTCTCGATGATCACCTCGATCATCGCGCTCTCCGCGCTCGGGCAGACGATCAACATCATGACGCTCGGCGGGCTCGCGCTCGCGGTCGGGATTCTCGTCGACGATGCGACCGTGGCGATCGAGAACATCAGCCATCAGCTCGAACAGGGCAAGACGCTCGAACAGGCGATTCTCGACGGCGCGCATCAGATCGCGATTCCGACGCTCGTCTCGACGCTGTCGATCTGCATCGTGTTCGTGCCGATGTTTCTGCTCACGGGCGTCGCTCACTATCTGTTCATTCCGCTCGCCGAAGCCGTCGTGTTCGCGATGCTCGCCTCGTATTTCTTCTCGCGCACGCTCGTGCCGACGCTCGCGAAATATCTGCTGCGCTATCACCACAAGCCGGCGGATCTGCATCACGCGCCGAAGCCCACGCGCAATCCGTTCATGCGCGTGCACTATGCGTTCGAGCGCGGCTTCGCGCATTTGCGCGAGCGTTATCGCGTGTTTCTCGTCGCGCGCGTGGCACGGCCGGGCGGGTTCGTGACGCTGTTTCTCGTCTGCTGTGGCGCGTCGATGTTGTTGCTGCCGTTTATCGGCCGCGACTTTTTCCCCGCCGTCGATGCCGGCACGATCGCGCTGCACCTGCGCGCGAAAACCGGCATGCGCGTCGAGGAAACCGCGGTGCTGACCGACCGCGTCGACACGCGCATCCGCCAACTGATTCCGGCCGGCGAACTGCATTCGATCATCGACAACATCGGCCTGCCGGTGTCGGGCATCAACCTCTCGTACAGCAACACGGGCACCATCGGCACCTCGGATGCGGACGTGCTCATCACGCTGAATCCCGAGCATCATCCGAGCGCCGGCTACGTGCGCACGCTGCGGCGCACGCTCACCGACGAATTCCCCGGCGTGCAGTTCGCGTTCCTGCCGGCCGACATCGTCAGTCAGACGCTGAACTTCGGCATGCCGTCGCCGATCGACATCCAGATCGTCGGCCGTGAGGTGGCCGCGAATCGCGTATTCGCCGCGACGCTGCTGAACCGTCTGCGCACGGTGCCGGGCCTTGCCGACGCCCGCATCCAGCAGCCCGCCGATCTGCCGCGTATCTTCATCGACGTCGATCGCACGCGCGCGCAGCAGGCAGGCTTCTCGCAGCGCGATATCGCGAGCGATCTGCTCATCACGCTGTCGGGCAGCCAGCAGACCACGCCGACCTTCTGGCTCAATCCGCGCAACGGCGTGAGCTACAACGTCATCACGGAAGCGCCGCAATACACGATCGATTCGCTGCAAGCGCTCGCGAACATTCCGTTGAACGCGAACGGCCGCAGCAACATTCTCGGCTCGCTCGCGACGATGCGGCGCGAAGCCGGCAACGCGGTGCTCACGCACTACAACGCGCAGACCACGATCGATATCTACGGCACCGCCGACGGCCGCGATCTCGGCGGCGTGTCCGACGACATCCGCAAGATCATCGACGCATCGAAAGCCGAGCTGCCGAAAACCTCGACCATCGAACTGCGCGGCCAGGTGCAGACGATGAACGATTCGTTCTCGGGTCTGCTCGCCGGTCTGCTGTTCGCGGTGCTGCTCGTGTATCTGCTGATCGTCGTCAATTTCCAGTCGTGGCTCGATCCGTTCATCATCATCACCGCCCTGCCGGGCGCGCTCGCGGGCATCGTGTGGATGCTGTTCCTCACGCACACCACGCTGTCGATTCCGGCGCTCACGGGCGCGATCATGTGTATCGGCATCGCGACCGCCAACTCGATTCTCGTCATCAGCTTCGCGCGCGAGCAGTTGCTGCTGCACGGCGACGCGACGCGCGCCGCCATCGAAGCGGGCTTCACGCGCTTCCGTCCGGTGCTGATGACCGCGCTCGCGATGGTGATCGGCATGGTGCCGATGGCGATCGGTCTCGGCGAGGGCGGCGAGCAGAATGCGCCGCTCGGGCGCGCGGTGATCGGCGGCCTCACGGTCGGCACGATCGCGACGCTGATCTTCGTGCCGGTCGTGTTCTCGATGATCTATCGGCGGCTCGAGGCGCGGCATCAGCGCGCGGCCGAACACGTGGTGCAGAAGCCATGAAGACGAAGCGCGCGACGCCCGCGGCAAACGCCGGCCGCGACCTGCGCCGCCTGCGCTTTACAGGCATAGATGCAGGCACCGATGCAAGCGCAGGCCGCGGCCATACGAAAGGCAGCGTCGACTGTCCATGCATTTCCAGAGGGGAAGTTTGATGGAAGCACAACGTCCGAACGGCTCGGGATCGGGCTCGGGTGCAGAGCACGGCGCGGCGCACGATCCCGCCAAAGCGCGGCGCACGCGCTGGCTCGCGATCGTGGCGGCGGTCGCGGTACTCGCGCTCGCCGCGCAAGGCATCTGGTCGCGCCGCGATGCGCACGCGGCGCTCGAACGCGATGCCGAGCACGCGAGCCAGACGAGCGTCGAAGTCGTGCTGCCGCAGAAGTCGTCGGCGGAGCTCGATCTCGTGCTGCCCGGCAACGTGCAGGCCTTTCTCGATACGCCGATCTACGCGCGCACCAACGGCTATCTGAAGAAGTGGTACGCCGATATCGGCGCGCATGTGAAAAGCGGCCAGTTGCTCGCGGAAATCGACACCCCCGAAGTCGACGACCAGTTGCGCGCCGCCCGTGCCGATCTCGCGAACGCCCAGGCGAACTACGCGCTCGCGAAAAGCACCGCCGACCGCTGGAGCGACATGCTGAAGAACAAGTCGGTCTCGAAGCAGGAGACCGACGAGAAAGTCGGCGACATGCTCGCGAAAAAAGCCACGCTCGATGCCGCGCACTTCAACGTCGCGCGGCTCGAAAAAACGCAGTCGTTCCAGAAGGTCTATGCGCCGTTCGACGGCACCGTGACCGCGCGCAACGTCGACGTCGGCGCGTTGATCGACGCGGGCAGCGCGGGCGGTCCCGCGAAGGAGCTGTTTCATGTCGCGCAGGCGGACCGTCTGCGTGTCTACGTGAACGTGCCGCAGGCCTACGCGCAGCAGGTACGCGCACAGCAAAGCGCCTATCTGACGCTGACCGAAACGCCGTCGCGGCATTATCCGGGCACGGTCGCGCGCACGGCGGGCGCGGTCGATGCACAGCAGCGCACGATGCTCGTCGAGGTCGACGTCGACAATCGCGGTGGCGAACTGTTGCCGGGTGCGTATGCGCAGGTGCATTTCGCGCTCGGCGCGGGCGCGGCGCCGTTCACGCTGCCGGGCAATGCGCTGCTGTTCCGGCCCGACGGCGTGAAGGTCGCGACCGTCGACGCGCAGCACAAGGTAAAGCTGCTGCCGGTGTCGCTCGGCACGGACTTCGGCACGCGCGTCGCGATCGCCTCGGGTTTGCAGGGCAACGAACTGGTGATTCTGAATCCGCAGGATTCGATCGTCGATGGCGCGCCGGTGCGGATCGTGTCGCGCAAGCCGGCGGCGAATGCGGCGGAAGGGGCGAACGGTGCAAGCGATACGGCAGGGACGGCCGGCACAACCGGCGCGGCGGCCAGCGCGCTAGCCGTGCAGGGCCGCGCGAAGCGGGCCGCGAGGACGCAATCATGAAGAGGCCGGTTCCGCGCCGTGCCCCGGTACTTGCGCTGACATTCACACTGACATCGGCACTGACACTCGTCTGTGCACTGAGCGCCTGCACCGTCGGCCCCGACTACGTGAAGCCGGCCGCCGTCACGCCCGCGACCTGGCGCGAACTCGAAGGCACGGGCTGGAAGCCCGCGCAACCGGCCGACACGCTCACGCGCGGCGCGTGGTGGCACATCTACGCGGACCCGTCGCTCGATGCGCTCGAACAGCGGGTCGCGAGCGAGAACCAGGACGTGCAGGCCGCCGAAGCGCGTTTTCGCGCGGCCCGCGCGACCGTCGCGCAATATCGCTCGAATTTTTTCCCGGTAGTCACGGCGGGCGGCGGCTTTTCGCGCACGCGAACCTCGGAGAACGTGCTGCATAAATCGACCGCCGGCCTCACGCTGAACGACTACATCGTGCAGGCCGACGCCTCGTGGGAGCCGGACCTGTGGGGCCGCATCTCGCGCAGCGTCGAAGGCGCGAGGGCCGCCGCGCAGGCGAGTGCCGCCGACGTCGACGCCGCGCTGCTGTCGATGCAGGCCGAACTCGCCACCGACTACTTCGAGCTGCGCGGACTCGATCAGGAACGCCGGCTACTCGACGACACGATCAAGGCCTACGAGGAAGCGCTGGAGTTGACGCAGCATCGCTACGCGGGCGGCATCGCCACCGACGCCGACGTCGCGCAGGCGCAAGCGCAGTTGAAGACCACGCAGACGCAGGCGCTCGACCTCGGTGTGCAGCGCGCGCAACTCGAACACGCGATCGCGATCCTGATCGGCCAACCGCCCTCGACCTTCACGCTGTCCGTTGCGCCGCTCGTGGCCGCGCCGGTCGTCGCGGCGAGCGGCGTACCGTCGGATCTGCTCGAACGGCGGCCCGACATCGCGGCGGCGGAGCGGCACGTCGCCGCCATGAACGCGCAGATCGGCGTCGCGACGGCGGCGTTTTTCCCGAACCTGATCCTCTCCGTGACGGGCGGCCTCGAAGCGACCAACTACAGCCAGTGGCTGCTCGCGCCGAGCCGGCTCTGGTCGCTCGGGCCGACGCTCGCGGGCACGCTGCTCGACTTCGGCGGACGCGCGGCCGTCAAGGAACAGGCGCGCGCGCATTACGACGAAAGCGTCGCGCAATACCGGCAGACGGTGCTCGACGCGTTCGGCCAGGTCGAGGACAACCTCGCCGCGCTGCGCGTGCTCGAACAGGAGGCCGCGGCGCAGGACGACGCGGTGGCCGCCGCGCAGCGCTCGCTCGCGGTCGTGTCGGACCGCTACAGGAACGGCGCGATCACCTATCTCGACGTGGTCGTCGCGCAGACGACCGCGCTCACCAACGAACGCAACGCGGTAGCAATCGCGCGCCGGCGGATGGCCGCGAGCGTCGCGCTCGTGAAGGCGCTCGGCGGTGGCTGGGATGTGTCGGCGCTGCCGGGCGAGGACGAGATCGTGCATCCGCCGGCCTCGACGCCAACGCCGGCCGGCGCGGTGGCAAAAAGCGGTTAGCGCGGCTAGCGGTATTGGCGACAAGGGCCGCGCAGTCGGGTCGCGGCAGTCGCTTTCGCGGCACCGCCAACCGCCCATCCTGCTGGCTGCGCGCGGCGCCGCTTTGCCCGCGCCAACGTCCCGAATCCGCTTTTCCGCGTATTCTTAACGCTTTTGTGCTTTTTTGCGTGCCCCAAGGAGTCTTGTCGTGACCCTCCCGCCGGAATCCCAGCGGACTGCTTCTGCCGTTCCCTCCCCGGCCGCCGCCCCGGCGGCGGCGGACATCCCCTATCTCGAACGGGGCACGCGCGCCTACTGGCGCGCCGCTATCGCACTGCTGTTCGCCGGTTACGCGACGTTCTCGCTGCTCTACTGCGTGCAGCCGCTGCTGCCGTCGTTTTCCGATGCGTTCGGCGTGACGCCCGCGCAGAGCAGCCTGTCGCTGTCGCTCTCCACCGCCGCGCTCGCGCTCTCGATCTTCGTCGCGGGCTTCGTCTCCGAAGGCTGGAGCCGCCACAAGCTGATGACGACATCGCTCACGGTATCGGCGGTGCTGACCATCGGCGTGTCGATCGCGCCGCACTGGCATCAGCTGCTCGCGCTGCGCTTTCTCGAAGGGCTCGCGCTCGGCGGCGTACCGGCCGTCGCGATGGCCTATCTCGCCGAGGAAGTGCATCCCGACGGCCTCGGCCTCGCGATGGGGCTTTACGTCGGCGGCACGGCGATCGGCGGCATGGCCGGGCGCGTGATTACCGGCGTGGTCGCCGATCTGTTCTCGTGGCGCGTCGCGATCGGCACGATCGGCGTGCTCGGCCTGCTGTCGATGCTCGCGTTCCGCGCGCTGCTGCCGCCGTCGCGCCACTTCGTGCCGCGTCGCGGACTCGGCTTCGCCCATCACCGCACCGCGCTGCTCAAGCAGTTCACGCGGCCCGGACTGCCGTTGTTGTTCCTGCTCGGCTTCGTGCTGATGGGCAGCTTCGTCACGCTGTACAACTACATCGGTTACCGGCTGCTCGCGCCGCCGTATCGCCTGAACCAGACGGAGATCGGCGCGATTTTCGTCGTGTATCTGACCGGCGTGGTCGCCTCGCCGTGGTCGGGGCGCATGGCCGATACGTTCGGCCGCGCGCGCGTGCTGATGGCGAGCCTGCTGCTGATGGCGTTCGGTCTCGCGCTGACGATGCTGCATCCGCTCGCGGCGATCGCCACCGGCATCGCCTGCCTGACGTTCGGCTTCTTCGCCGGCCACGCGGTGGCGAGCGGCTGGGTCGGCCGGCTCGCGAAAGAGGCAAAAGGCCAGGCCGCCGCGCTGTACCTGCTCGCGTACTACATCGGTTCGAGCGTGGTCGGCTCGTACGGCGGCCGCGTGTGGGCCAGTCATGGCTGGAATGGGGTGGCCGGGCTGGTGGGAACGCTGCTCGTCATCGGACTGCTTGCCGCGATGCGGCTGCGCCGCCGCGAGTAGCCGGCGAACGATGCCGTATCGAACCAGCGCGCATCGAATCGCGCCTGAACGTAAGGCGTACGTAAACGAACACTTCATAGTTTTCGACCATGCTTGCTGCGCCGCATCAATCGCCGCAAGCCCTGTTGGACGGGGTTCAGCGGTTTGCGAATAAGCACCGTTGAGCCCCCTGGACGCCATCTCGCGCCGTGATGGCCGTCCAACGGTCTCCTATACTCGAAACGAGTTCGGACGCGGCAGAGTTTCAGCCCGCAGTCCGCGCCGGAAATGCATAGCCACTCTTGCATGCGAGGAGACGAATATGACGACGTACTTTACGATCAGCGATTTCATTCTGGTCATTCCGATGGCGCTGGCGGGCGCGTTGTTCGTCGGCGCGCTGCCCTGCAAGACCGAAGTGCGGCACAACGCGCTGCGCGTGCTGGGCGCGCTGATCGGCGTCGTGTGCGCGGTGGCGCTGGTCGAAGGGCTGCCCGCGCTCGTCTAGCGCAAGCCATATAAAAAACCGCCTTCGCGTGAAGCGTCGGCGGTTTTTTTCGTCTCTGCTAACACGGTGGACGGCCGGCTGACTCACTTGTCGCCGGCGCGTCCGTCGCGTGCCCGTTACGCGATCAGATTGCCTGATCCGTCGACGGCTTTTCCCACAGGTTGATCCCGCCTTCGGTCGCGTAGCGGTCGATCTCGGCGAGTTCGTCGGCGGAGAACGCGAGGTTCTTCAGCGCGCCGACGTTCTCGCGCACCTGCTCCGCCCGGCTCGCGCCGATCAGCACCGAGGTCACGCGCTGATCGCGCAAGGCCCACGCGAGCGCCATCTGCGCGAGGCTCTGGCCGCGACGTTGCGCGATGTCGTTGAGCTTGCGCACGTGCCCGATGTTCTGCTCGCTCAGATGCTCCTGCTTCAGCGAACCGCCGCCCGCCTTGTTGACGCGCGCGTCGGACGGCACGCCGTTCAGGTACTTGCTGGTCAGCAAACCTTGCGCGAGCGGCGTGAACACGATCGTGCCCGCGCCGACCGCTTCGAGCGTATCGAGCAGGTCGCGCTCGATCCAGCGGTTCAGCATGTTGTACGACGGCTGATGGATCAGCAGCGGCACCTTGTATTCGGCGAGCAGCTTCGTCATTTCGCGCGTCTTCGCGGACGAATACGACGAGATGCCGATATACAGCGCCTTGCCCTGCTGCACCGCGCTCGCCAATGCGCCCGCGGTTTCCTCGAGCGGCGTATTCGCATCGAAGCGGTGCGAATAGAAGATGTCGACGTAATCGAGGCCCATGCGCTTGAGGCTCTGATCGAGACTCGCGAGCACGTACTTGCGCGAGCCGCCGCCCTGGCCGTACGGACCCGGCCACATGTCCCAACCGGCCTTCGACGAAATCAGCAGCTCGTCGCGATACGGTTTGAAATCGTCCTTGAAGAGGCGGCCGAAGTTGGTTTCCGCGCTGCCGTACGGCGGGCCGTAGTTGTTCGCGAGGTCGAAGTGGGTGATGCCGAGATCGAAGGCCGTGCGCAGGATGTCGCGCTGCGTGGAGATCGGCGTGGTGTCGCCGAAGTTGTGCCACAGGCCGAGCGACAGTGCCGGCAGTTTGAGACCCGATTTGCCGCAGACGCGGTATTGCATGTCCGAATAGCGTTCTGAAGCTGCTTCGTAAGCCATTGCTAGTGTCCTTGTCGATGAGATCGCCCGGCGATTGCGGGCTTGAGGATTCGCGCGATGCGAGAGGCGTACTGCTCGAAGGATTGTTGTGGTGGTGTCGTCGTGGTACGGCGAGACCGCTATGGTAGCCAATCGACTTCATCCTTGCAGGGACCCAGTATGCGGGATGGACGATCGCGAACGGCTCACCTACACTCTGGCCGGATCAAGCTGATGGGAGAAGCAGATGACGAAAGCGATTTCGATCGCGCTGATTGTCGGCGGCATCGTGTTGCTGTATTTCGGCGGGCAAGCGTTCAACTCGGTGAGCAGCGACGTATCGCGCTTCTTTACCGGTTCGCCGACCGACAAGGCGATCGTGCTGATCGTCGCGGGCGTGGTGGCGACGCTGGCGGGACTGACGGGCGTGGCGTTGTCGGGGCGCAAGCGTTGAGGGCACGCGTGGAGAGCATGCGCGAGGCCGTCACGAAGGTGTGAGGCAAAGGTTGACGGTAAGAGCTAGCGGTAAAGCGCGCAATCAAGGCATCGATGAACATGCGGCGCCTGTCGCTCGCGTTCGCATGATGATCGAATGCGAACGCGAGCGACAGGCGCCGTCGTCGTTCACGAGCCTAGAACGCGATCTCGGGCTTGGCGGCCGAACGCGTGCCGGGCAGCGGCACGTTGCTCGCGCCGTGATAGGTGTACACCAGCGAAAACTTCACCTGATCGCTGAGATTCTTGCCGGCCGAATGCAGCGTATTGCAGTGGAAGAACACCACGTCGCCGGCCTTCAGCTCGGGCGACACGGCGGTGCGAATCGCGGCCTGATTCTCTTCGAGATCGGCGCGAAAAAATCTGGCTTCGTCGAAACGGTCCGACGTCAACGCCGCGCCGTGCGATTTCGGCACGAACCACAGTGCGCCGTTGTCGACGGTCTCGGGGCCGACCGCGAGCCATACCGACACCAGATCGTCGCGCTCGAACGACCAGTAGCGCACGTCGCGATGCCAGCCGGTCAGGCTGCCGTATGCGGGATGCTTGGTCATCATGCAATTGTGATGCGCGCGCGACAGCCGCGGCTCCTCGCCGAAGTACAGCTCCATCCAGCCGCGAATTTCCGGCGCGGTGGCCCATTGCGCGAAAGCCGGATGACGCCCGTACGCGTCGAGCAGACGTCGCACCGTATGTCCGCCCAGGGCATCTTTCGACGACGGCGCGCCCGGATACTGCAGATCCGCCTCGAACTCGATCGGCGCCGCGGCTTCGTGCAACTGCTGCTGCGCGATCCGCTTCAGTTCCGCACAACGCTCGGGCGCCACCAGGCCCGGCACCACGACAAAACCCTGCTCCCGCAACGTGTGAATCTGCTCTTTTTTCGAATGGAGTGACATGGTGTTCCATGACTGTCGGCTAACTGATCTTCGATTGTAAAACGGGCGCGATCGGCCTGCGTTCTTTCGAGGGGACGTTTTTGCCGAACGTGTCGAGCAGGCTTTTTTCGCGGACAACGGCACGCCTCGCGCAACGATTCGGGCGACGCGTCGATCCAGGGCAAACCCGCAACCGCAGGGTAAAAACGGACTTTCTGACGTCACGAATCGCGTGTAGCCTACTGTGTCATGTTGATCGCTGCTTACGCACTTCTGCGCCGCGCGCGGGCCATTGCGACCCATGCCGCCGGTTTCTTCGCGTTTTCCCACCAAATTTCCGGCTTTCACGCCGTTCACCGCAACCCCGTCATCGGCACGTTGGGGGCTGCGTCGCGTGCACATCCCGGTGCGCGTCTCGGCGGGCGGTACTTTGCCTACTTGTGAAGCCATGCATACTCTTCTGAGCACCCGTCTCACTCGCGCCGCGCTGAAAGCGGCGCGTCCTGCGCGCCGCCATCTGATGCGGGCGCTGCGTCACCATGCCGCCCGCACGCGCGCGCTCGGCGAACAATGGCGCGACGCCAGGGCCGTCGATGGCATCCGCACCTGGTTCCATACGTTCTTCTCGGCGCTGCGCCAGCAAAGCGGCGCGCGCCGTTTCTCGCTGCGCACGCTGCTGCGCAAGCCGACGCCGCAGCGTCTCACCGCCGCGAAACGCGCGCCGGCTGCCGTGCAGGTTCATACGAGCCGCCGGCCGCGGCGGCTGTCGACGAGCAGCAGCGGGTGGTTTGCGTTTGCGAGCCGGTAACACGGAAAACGCGGCGGCAAACGCAGCAGCAAGCGCATCCGGTACATCACCTACGTCCGATAAAGAAAAACCCCGCCCGGCTCGCGCCGGCGGGTTTTTTTAGCTTGATGCGGTCGACTCGCGCTTATTCGGCGAGTGCGGCAACCGGCTCGGTGCCGGCAGCTTCGGCGAGTGCCAGCGCCTTGTCGGTCGCTTCCCACGTGAATTCCGGCTCTTCGCGGCCGAAGTGACCGTAGGCCGCGCTCTTCTCGTAGATCGGGCGCAGCAGATCGAGCATCTGGATGATGCCCTTCGGACGCAGATCGAAATGCTGACGCACGAGTTCGGTGATCGTGGCATCCGACACGCGGCCCGTGCCGAACGTGTTGACCATCACCGAAGTGGGCTGAGCCACGCCGATCGCGTACGACACCTGGATCAGGCAGCGCGACGCGAGACCCGCGGCCACGATGTTCTTCGCGACATAACGGCCGGCGTAAGCCGCCGAGCGGTCGACCTTCGACGGGTCCTTGCCCGAGAACGCGCCGCCGCCGTGGGGCGCTGCGCCGCCGTACGTATCGACGATGATCTTGCGGCCCGTCAGACCGCAATCGCCCTGCGGACCGCCGATCACGAAGCGACCGGTCGGGTTCACGAGGAACTTGATGTCGCCCTTGATGAGTTCGGCCGGCAGCGTCGGCTTGATGACTTCCTCGATCACCGCTTCGCGCAGCGTGTCGAGACTGATGTCCGGCGAATGCTGGGTGGACAGCACGACCGTGTCGATCGAATGCGGCTTGCCGTCGACGTAGCGCACCGTGACCTGCGACTTCGCATCGGGGCGCAGCCAGGGCAGACGGCCGTCGCGGCGCAGATTCGCCTGACGCTCGACGAGACGGTGCGACAGGTGGATCGGCAGCGGCATCAGTTCCGGCGTTTCCTCGCACGCGTAACCGAACATCAGGCCCTGGTCGCCCGCGCCCTGATCGAGGTTGTTGTCGTGCGCGCGGTCCACGCCCTGGGCGATGTCCGGCGATTGCTTGTCGTACGCGACGAGCACCGCGCAACCGCGGTAGTCGATGCCGTAGTCGGTGTTGTCGTAGCCGATGCGCTTGATCGTGTTGCGCGCGACCTGGATGTAGTCGACGTTCGCGGTCGTGGTGATTTCACCGGCCAGCACGACGAGACCCGTATTGCAGAGCGTTTCGGCTGCGACGCGCGAGTATTTGTCTTGCGTGAGGATGGCGTCGAGGATGGCATCCGAGATCTGGTCCGCGACTTTGTCGGGATGGCCTTCGGAAACGGATTCGGAAGTGAAGAGATAGTCGTTTGCCACGTTGCGGACTCCTGTTGTGTGGTTACGGTTGAGTTTCACGTAGCCAGCTTCGGGAGCCTGAAGCGGCGACGCTTTAGCGGATTACCTGACCGTTGGGCGCGGATATCGCATGGAAACCCATGGATCGCACCTGCCGGCTTCGCCCCGCAAGTTGTCTATTAACTCGGCGAAGCCCTTATTATAGCGACTTCCCATAATTGTCACAGAGTGTCCACGAGTGCGGCATCACGTCCATTTCTCCGCTGTCCCGAATTCGTCGCCTCCGGCCACGTGCGCCGCCGCGCGCCTGGAGGCGGCATGCTGAGCCGCTACGGCGCGAAGCTCGCGATCGGGCTGCTCAAACTCTTTGCGCTGCTGCCGTATGGTTTCGTCGCCCGTCTCGGCGACGGCCTCGGCTGGCTGCTCTATCAGCTCCCGAGCCGCCGCAAGCGCATCGTCCACACTAACCTCAAGCTGTGCTTCCCCGACTGGAGCGACGAGCGCCGCGAGGATGTCGCGCAGAAGCATTTCCGTCATGCGATCCGCAGCTATCTCGAACGCAGCGTGCAGTGGTTCGGCTCGGCGAAGAAGCTCGAAAAGCTGATCCAGCTTGATAGCGCAATCGATCTGACGGACCCGGATCTGCCGCCTACGCTGTTTCTCGGCTTTCACTTCGTCGGTATCGAGGCCGGTTCGATCTTCCTGAACTATTCGCTCAGGCGCCAATGCGGCTCGCTCTATCAGCCGATGTCGAACCAGGAGCTCGAGGCAGTCGCCAAGGCGGCGCGCGCGCGTTTCGGCGCGGACATGGCGAGCCGCGCCGACAGCGCGCGCATCGTGCTGCGCTGGCTGCGCGAGCGCAAGCCGGTCATGCTCGGCGCAGACATGGACTACGGCGCGCGCAATTCGACGTTCGTGCCGTTCTTCGGCGTGCCGACCTGCACGCTGACCGCGGTCGGCCGTCTCGCGAAGGTGGGGCACGCGCAGGTCGTGCCGTTCATCGGCGAGGTGCTGCCGAACTACAAGGGTTATCGGCTCAAGGTGTTCAAGCCCTGGGAGAACTACCCGAGCGGCGACGACGACATCGACGCGCGCCGCATGAACGAATTTCTGGAAGAGCAGATTCCGCTGATCCCCGAGCAGTATTACTGGGTGCACAAGCGGTTCAAGACGCGGCCGCCGGGGGTGCCGGGGGTGTATTGAGGGGTGGGGGGCGGATGGGCGAGTGATATCGCAGATTTGCAAGCGAACCCAGATATCCAGACGAAAAGCCGGCTTGTAAAGGCCGGCTTTTCGTTTCACGGCCGGGCATTGCCTCACTCATCGCACAGGTGCCGTCCCGCCCGCTCCCGCCGCAGCCCGCCAGCCGAATCGGCTTGACGCACCAATGCAGTTCGCAACGATCCGCAACACTCCGGCAAGTTGATCCCGCCCAGCATAGTTCGCCTATCCGCAGCACGCCTGGCCTTGCCTGGAAAACCATCAGCAAATTCGACGACTCACGGTTCGGGAGGACGCGCGGACAATTTTTCGACAATAAATGGACCACTCAAGTGCTAGGGTGGTTCTCTTCATAGGCCATTTAACAACTCGCTAACCAGAAAAATATACCCATCAACTGCACGTTCCGTCTTAATGGAAAAACGATGTCGACGTTGTCTTGCGCGGGTGTAGGAAACTTCTCGGTCTTTTCGGGCGATAAGGCCGGCAAGGACAATCCCGCTTATATCGCAGTTCCCAACGTCGGGCTGCTGCCGCCCGGCCGCTATTACATAGTTGATCGCGGATCGGGCGGCATCTTCACACATCTTCGCGATTTCTTTCTGCAGCATCTATACGGAACTGACCGAAGCAAATGGTTCGGACTCTATAAAGACGATGGAGAGATCGATGACAGGACATTCGTAAACGGCATTGCAAGGGGCAACTTTCGACTGCATCCCCGAGGCCCTCAAAATTTGAGCGAAGGCTGCATTACTCTGGACGATCCAGTCGGCTTCGAGCGACTTCGCGCGCGGCTGCTGGCAACATCGCGGATCGCCGTACCCGGTGGCAAGGGCTTCGCCTATGGAACCGTTGACGTTCAATGACAACTGTCTTTAAGGTTTGTCTCTATACCGCCTTAACGCTTGCCCTCACATCAGGCTTTATGTGGTGCTTCGGGCATATCCAGTTTTCCGACTGGGCAACCGATGCGCTGGTGCAATTCGGTTCATTCTTTCGCGTCTATGGCGACGAGAATCTGGAAGACCTCTATCTTGATGTAACGTTCCTGATTTCCCTCGCATTCGCAATATCGATCGTATTGGCAGCGCATCGGCTCCGCGGCAAACATAAGCGCCGAGGGTAGCTCACAAACCCACATTCTTCCCGGACGGCGCTTCACGCGCCGTTCTGCGTTGCTCTGAACGAAGCAGCTGATGTCCCTGGCAACGCGCGCTTTCTTTCGTTTGCCAATCACGCGTCCGCGACTGCCGTGGGCGAAGCCGACTCTATTTCAAACGAGTCGAATTCAACAAGCGGCCCCGCACCTAGCGTGGCCGAAAAAACATCTATCGGCTTTGGTTGGTAGGTGTTTTTTCAAAGCAGGATCTCTCGCGTAATTCGAGCGCCCGATTGTTGCGGGGAGTACTTTCGCCACTGGCGACCTGTTCAACATCGCCGCCCGACGACGGCATCCCCGAGCGATGTCGATACCGGCGCCATGAGCACTGCGTGTATCATCCACTATTGGTCTGACACGGCTCGAACGCATCGACGGCGAGGCCGTCAGCCCGTCCCGGATTCCGGCTTCGCTCGAACCCACGAAGCCCTCTGCAGCAACGGATACACGGAAAACGTGAAGCTTAAATTCACCAAAATGCATGGCGCGGGCAACGACTTCGTCGTGCTCGACGGCTACACCCAGCCGGTCAACCTCACCACGGCGCAGGTGCGCGCGCTCGCGAACCGCCATTTCGGCGTCGGCGCCGACCAGTTGCTGCTAGTGGAAAAGCCGACCGTCGCAGGCGTCGATTTCAGATACCGCATCTTCAATTGCGACGGCGGCGAGGTCGAGCACTGCGGCAACGGCGCGCGCTGTTTCGTCAAGTTCGTGCGCGACCGCGGCCTCACCGACGAGCGCAGCGTGCGCGTGCAGGTTCAGAAAGGCACGCTCACGCTGACGATGCAGGACAACGGCGAGGTGATCGTCGACATGGGCGCGCCCGTATTCGATCCCGCGCTCGTGCCGTTCGCAACCAAGGGTCTGCAAGGCCGCCGCGAAGGCGCGGACACGCTCTGGCCGCTCGACGTGAACGGCACGACACGCTGGATTTCGGTCGTCTCGATGGGCAATCCGCATGCGGTGCAGATCGTCGACGATGCCGAAGCGTTCCCCGTGCTCGTCGAAGGTCCGGTGATCGAGCGGCACGCCCGCTTCCCGCAGCGCGTGAACGCGGGTTTCATGCAGATCGTCAGCCGCAGCGAGATCCGCCTGCGCGTCTACGAGCGCGGCGCGGGCGAAACGCTCGCGTGCGGCACGGGCGCGTGCGCGGCCGTCGCTGCCGGCATCCGGCGCGGGCTGCTCGACTCGCCGGTGCTCGTGCATACGCACGGCGGCGATCTGACGATCACCTGGGACGGCGCGCAGGAAGGCGCGCCGTTGCTGATGGCCGGCCCCGCGGCGACCGTCTTCGAAGGCGAGATCGAATTGGCCGACGAGCTGGCCGACGAATTGGCCAATACGTTCGCCGCCGACCTCGCCCACGAACCGTCCGCCACGTCGCAAAACGATTCGCAGCACGATTCATCCGGCACACGGACCACCGTTGCGCCGGCTGCCTGAACTCATTGACCGGCGCGCCGCCCACGGCGGCCGTCCCGTCGTCCTTTAGCCGAAACCATGAACGATCGCGAAGTCGCCGAATACCTGCTCGCCAACCCCGAATTCTTCGTCGAACACGCGGAAACGCTCGCGACCATCCGGCTCGCGAATCCGCATGGCAAAGCCGCGGTCTCGCTGCAGGAGCGGCAAATGGAGATGCTGCGCGACAAGAACAAGCATCTCGAACGGCGCCTCGCCGAACTGCTGCGCTACGGTCACGAAAACGACAGCATCGCGTCGAAGTTCAACCGCTGGACCATCCGCGTGATGGCGGAGCGCGATCCGTACGCACTGCCACGCACGATCGCCAACGGTCTGCGCGACATCTTCGACGTGCCGCAAGCGGCGCTGCGCGTGTGGGACATCGCCGAGCCGTACGGGCAAGCCGACTTCGCGCGCCACGTCAGCGAGGAAGTGCGCATTTTCGCGAGCAGCCTGACGACGCCGTACTGCGGCGCGAACACCGGCTTCGAGGCCGCGCAATGGCTCGTGCCGGCGGCGAACGGCGCCGCGAGTGGCGCGAACGGAGCAACCGGCGCGGCCGACGAAAACGGCGCCATACCCGATGAAGCGGCCCACGCGACCGAATCGGTCGCCCTGCTCGCGTTACGCGACCCCGAAAGCGCCGAGACTGCCCCCACGTTCGGCCTGCTCGTGATGGGTTCGGCCGACGCGCGCCGTTTCCACGACGGCATGGCGACCGATTTCCTCACGCAGATCGGCGCGCTCGCTAGCGCCGCGCTGAGCCGGCTGCTGCCGCGCTGATTCCGCGCCCCGCTCGCGCACTCGCCGCCGCAACCCACCGTGACCGCCGCCGACCCGATCGCCGCCTACCTGTCGCATCTCGAGCACGAGCGGCGGCTCTCGGCGCATACGCTGCGCGGCTACACGCACGAACTCGAGGAACTGAAGCGGCTCGCCAACGGCCGGCCGCTCGAAAGCCTCACGGCGGTCGACATTCGCGGCGCCGTCGCGCGCGCACACGCGGGCGGCCTGACGGCGCGCTCGATCGGTCACCGGCTGTCGGCATGGCGCGCGTTTTATCGCTGGCTCGCCGGCCGCGTCGATCTGCCGGCCAATCCGGTCGCGGCCGTGCGCGCGCCGAAGCAGGCCAAAACGCTACCGAAGGCGCTGTCCGTCGACGACACCGCGCGTCTGATGGACAACCCGCCGGCCGACTCGCCCGAGGGCCTGCGCGATCACGCGATACTCGAACTGTTCTACTCGTCCGGCCTGCGGCTCGCCGAACTGGTCGGCCTCGACGTCCGTTTCGCCGACACCGAAGGCTACCGCTCCGCCGGCTGGCTCAAGCTCGATTCGGCCGAAGTCGAAGTGCTCGGCAAGGGCAACCGGCGCCGCGTCGTGCCGGTCGGCGGCAAGGCGGTGGCGGCGCTGAACGCATGGCTCGCGGTGCGCGGGCAGATGGTGAAGCACGATCCGCATCCGCTCTTTCTGTCGGCACGCGGCAACCGGCTCTCGCCGAACGTCGTGCGCGAGCGCGTGAAGCGCGCGGCGCTCGCGGCCGGCATTCCCGCCAACGTGCATCCGCACGTGCTGCGGCATTCGTTCGCGACGCACGTATTGCAGTCGAGCGGCGACCTGCGCGCGGTGCAGGAACTGCTCGGCCACGCGAGCATCACCGCAACGCAGGTTTATACGGGGCTCGATTTCCAGCATCTCGCCCACGTCTACGACAGCGCGCATCCGCGCGCCAGAAAACGTAACTGATCACGCAACGGATCGCGCCACCGACAACACGACCGCCGCCGCCCGCCACGGCACGCGGCCCTCACCCCCGCTTCATGCGCCGCGCCGGGCCTGCCCCGCGGCCCCTTGTTCCCGCTGACATCCGATGAATACCGTTACGCTCAAACCGTCGAAAGAAAAATCGCTGCTGCGCCGCCACCCGTGGGTCTATGCCAACGCGATCGATCACGTCGACGGCCACCCCGAGCCGGGTGCGACCGTGCTCGTGCGTGCGCGCGACGGCCGCTTTCTCGCACGCGCCGCGTACAGCCCGCACTCGCAGATCCGCGCGCGCGTCTGGAGCTTCGACGAAGCCGAGCCGATCGATCACGCGTTCTTCAAGCGCCGCGTGCAGCGCGCGCTCGCGCATCGTCGCGCGATGGTGCGCGACACCGGCGCGGTGCGGCTGATTTTCGGCGAAGCGGACGGCCTGCCCGGTCTGATCGTCGATCACTACGTCGCCGAGGATGCGGGCCAGCGCAGCCAGCTCGTCTGCCAGTTCATGGCGGCGGGCGTCGAGGCGTGGAAAGAGGCGATCGTCGCGGCGCTGGTCGGCGCGACCGGCTGCCCGAACGTCTACGAACGCTCGGACGTCTCGATCCGCCAGAAGGAAGGGCTCGAACAGATCACCGGCGTGCTCGCGGGCGAACCGCCGTCGGACCGGCTGATCGCGAGCGAAAACGGCGTGCGCTATCACGTCGACGTGCGCAACGGCCATAAGACCGGCTTCTACGTCGATCAGCGCGACAACCGCCTGCTCGTGCAGCAGCTCGCGCAGGATCGCGACGTGCTGAACTGCTTCTGCTACACCGGCGGCTTTTCGCTCGCGGCATTGAAGGGGGGAGCGAGGCGCGTGGTGTCGGTCGATTCGTCGGGCGAGGCGCTGGCGCTCGCGCAGCAGAACGTCGCCGCCAACGGCTTCGACGCGGCACGCGCCACATGGCTCGACGCCGACGCGTTCAAGACGCTGCGTCGCCTCTACGACGAAGGCGAGCGCTTCGATCTGATCGTGCTCGATCCGCCGAAATTCGCGCCGTCGCGCGAGCACGTGGACCGCGCCTCGCGCGCCTACAAGGACATCAACCTGACCGGCCTGAAGCTGCTGCGCCCGGGCGGCCTGCTGTTCACCTACTCGTGCTCCGGCGCGATCGACCCCGAGCTGTTCCAGAAGATCGTCTCCGGCGCGGCCGCCGACGCCCGCGTCGACGCGCGCATTCTCAAGCGGCTCGGCGCGGGCGTCGACCATCCGCTGCTCACGGCTTTCCCCGAGGGTGAATACCTGAAGGGTCTGCTGTTGCAAATCACCTGATCGCCCCTATTTACGGGCGGATTGCAGGCGCCGACGGCAGCATCGGCGCGGGTTGGCCGTCGTGGGCGCAAACGGCCCCGACCTGCGCCCGCCCGGCAAATATGTTTCAATAACCGGCCAGACGGGCTGCGCGCCATGCGGCCGCCGCGCCCGGCCCACGCATCCGGCTAGCTCAGGCTAGCGTTCGAGTACGCACCGTTTTACGACTTACAGGCGACCTACATGATCCCCGTCACCATCCTGACCGGCTTTCTCGGCAGCGGCAAAACCACTCTGCTCAAGCGCATCCTGAACGAAAAGCACGGCATGAAGATCGCCGTCATCGAGAACGAGTTCGGCGAAGAGAACATCGACAACGACATCCTCGTGCAGGACAGCAACGAGCAGATCATCCAGATGAGCAACGGCTGCATCTGCTGCACGATTCGCGGCGACCTCTCGCGCGTGCTGGGCGATCTGGCCGCGAAGAAGCAGTCCGGCGAAGTGGACTTCGACCGTGTCGTGATCGAAACCACCGGCCTCGCGAATCCGGGCCCGGTCGCACAAACCTTCTTCATGGACGACCAGATCGCGGGCGAATTCCTGCTCGACGCGATCATCACGCTGGTCGACGCGAAGCACGCGAACCATCAGCTCGACGAACACGAAGTGGTGCAGCGTCAGGTCGGTTTCGCCGACCGCCTGTTCGTCACGAAGGCCGATCTCGTCGACGAACAGCACGTGGCCGATCTGCGCCACCGTCTGCTGCACATGAACCCGAAGGCGGCGATCAAGGTCGTCAATTTCGGCGAGGCGGACATCAAGGAAATCTTCGATCTGCGCGGCTTCAACCTCAATTCGAAGCTCGAAATCGATCCGGACTTCCTCACCGAAGACGAGCACGCGCACAGCCACGCGCATGCGCACGACGAGCACGGCCACACGCACGCCGACCACGCGCATGACCACGCGAACTGCGATCACGAGCACGGCCATTGCGACCACGAAGGCCACGATCACGGGCATCACCACCACGCGCACCACGACGACAAGATCAAGTCGTTCGTGTACCGCAGCGACCGCCCGTTCGATGCGAACAAGCTCGAAGACTTCCTCGGCGGCATCCTGCAGATCTACGGCGAGCATCTGCTGCGCTACAAGGGCGTGCTGTATATGAAGGGCGTCGATCGCAAGGTCGTGTTCCAGGGCGTGCACCAGATGATGGGCAGCGACCTCGCCGCGAAATGGCAGCCCGCCGAGAAGAAGACCAACAAGATGGTGTTCATCGGCATCGAACTGCCGCGCGACCTCATCACCGACGGGCTCGACGCCTGTCTCGCCTGAGCGGCCGCCCCGCTCCCTGGCGGGCCCGGGAAGGTACATGGCCTGCCGCGCGCGCCGTGCGGCAGGCAGTGCGTGTCATGGCCACGGTGTGCCGGGGCGCTCGCCGCGCATCGCAGCACCGGGCCGCAATCCTCTGCTAAAAGCGCGGCTCGGCGGTGCCCAAGCCAGTCGAAAGCCAATAGTATGAAAAGCGCGTGAAAACCCTGTTGTATCAAACAGCGCACGACCATCGCTTTTTGGCCTTGTGCGCGTTATATTTTCAGGATATCAATGCGCCGCAGACAGATTTCCGCCAGTTGCGGTGCCGTATTGTGATTCAGTTACAATACGGGCCCACTGGAGAATGACAACGAATTGCCCGGTCGCGCGTATCCCGCGGCGGGCCTGAAATGGCGCCGGAAAATCTTGTCCGGAGACACGCCGAAAACGTCGGCGAGCATGGCCCGAAAGGGCACGCGCTTGCCGGCAAGCGATGCCTCGGGAGCATGTGAGAATCGGTTTCCAGAGGAGTTCGGCCCCGCAGCGGCGTAGCTAGCAACGCCCGGCGCGTGGTCGCGAGGCGCTTCGGCGTCACGACAGCCCAACGTTCGTGGCCACCCGGCGCTGTGCGTCCGCGCAATGCCTGTGCGGGCAATACGAGAGTGCGGGCACTATGTAAGAGTTTTGCCCCACATTGAAGAAGTAAGCCAGATGACGACGAAACGACTCTTGACCGAAGCCGAAATCCTGAAGATGAGCGACAAGGATTACATGAATGAGGATCAGCTCGCCTTCTTCAAGAACAGGCTCGAACAGTTGCAGGCGGACATTCTCCGCAATGCCGGCCAGACGACCGAAAATCTGCGCGAAACGGTCATCGTGCCGGACCCGGCCGACCGCGCGACGATCGAGGAAGAGCATGCGCTCGAACTGCGCACGCGCGACCGAGAGCGCAAGCTGCTGAAGAAGGTGCAGCAATCGATCGCGCGCATCGAGGCGGGCGATTACGGCTGGTGCGAAGAAACCGGCGAGCCGATCGGCATTCCGCGTCTGCTCGCGCGGCCCACGGCCACGCTGTCGCTCGAAGCCCAGGAGCGCCGCGAACTGCGCCAGAAGCTGTTCGGCGACTGAACGCCAGTGGCGCGGGCTGCGGCCGCGCGCCCCACAACGCTGCTTCGTCGAGAGGCGCACGGTAAGCCGTGCGCCTTTTCTTTTGGTGTCGTCTTTTTTGTCGTCCATTCGGTGCGGTCCTTCCGGTGCCACCACCTTCCCGCCGCGAGCCGCCGCCGTGCCCGGCCCGCCGTTCGCGCCCCCCTCGCGCCACGCTTCCTGTTTTTCGTCCTATGCCTTTTGGCCGATCTTGATATGGGCGCGCACGCCCTAAAATAGACCGGACATGCGCTCACGAGCGCGCCGGCCGGCGCGCCGTCCGCTGACAGGATTCATGCGGTAGCGCGCCGCGCTATCGCGTCCTACCCGTTTTGCAAAGAGGAACGCATATGGAGCAATTTCACGGCACGACGATCGTTTCCGTGCGCCGCGGCAACAAGGTCGCGCTCGGCGGCGACGGCCAGGTGACCCTCGGCAACATCGTCATGAAAGGCGGCGCGAAGAAGGTCCGGCGCATCTACAACGGCAAGGTGCTGGTCGGCTTCGCCGGCGGCACGGCCGACGCCTTCTCGCTGCTCGATCGCTTCGAAGCGAAGCTGGAAAAGCATCAGGGCAATCTCACGCGCGCGGCCGTCGAGCTGGCCAAAGACTGGCGCACCGACCGCATGCTGCGCCGCCTCGAAGCCATGCTGATTACCGCGGACGCCACCACCACGCTCGTCATCACCGGCAATGGCGACGTGCTCGACCCCGAAGGCGGCATCTGCGCGATCGGCTCGGGCGGCGCGTATGCGCAGGCAGCCGCGAAGGCGCTCGCCGACAACACCGAACTCTCGCCGCGCGACATCGTGGAAAAGTCGCTCGAAATCGCCGGCGACATGTGCATCTACACGAACCACAACCGCGTCATTGAGACGATCGAGTAAGGACCCACGATGAGCACCATGACCCCTGCCGAGATCGTCTCCGAACTCGACAAACACATCATCGGCCAAGGCCGCGCGAAAAAAGCCGTGGCTGTCGCGCTGCGCAACCGCTGGCGCCGTCAGCAGGTCGAAGAGCCGCTGCGCCAGGAAATCACGCCGAAGAACATCCTGATGATCGGACCGACCGGCGTCGGCAAGACCGAAATCGCGCGGCGCCTCGCCAAGCTCGCCGACGCGCCGTTCATCAAGATCGAAGCGACCAAGTTCACCGAAGTCGGCTACGTGGGCCGCGACGTCGACAGCATCGTGCGCGACCTGATCGAAATCTCGGTCAAGCAGACCCGCGAAACCGAAATGCGCAAGGTGCGCACCAAGGCCGGCGACCTCGCCGAAGACCGCATTCTCGACATCCTGCTGCCGAGCGCGCGCGCGGTCGGCTTCGGCTCGGGTTCGGGCGCGACCGACACCGCCGACGAAGGCGGCGCCACGCGTCAGACGTTCCGCAAGCGCCTGCGCGAAGGCACGCTCGACGACAAGGAAATCGAGCTCGACGTCGAGCAGCCGCAGGTCGGCATGGACATCATGGGGCCGCCGGGCATGGAAGACATGACCGAGCAGATCCGCTCGATGTTCGCCAACATCGGCGGCGGCAAGAAGACGCGCCGCAAGATGAAGGTCAAGGAAGCGCTGAAGGTGCTCACCGACGAAGAAGCCGGCAAGATGCTGAACGACGAGGAAGTGAAGACCAAGGCGGTGCAGAACGTCGAGCAGAACGGCATCGTGTTTCTCGACGAGATCGACAAGATCGCGTCGCGCAACGAAGGCAGCGGCGGCGAGGTGTCGCGTCAGGGCGTGCAGCGCGATCTGCTGCCGCTCGTCGAAGGCACGACGATCAACACCAAGTACGGCATGGTGAAAACCGATCACATCCTGTTCATTGCGAGCGGCGCGTTCCATCTCGCCAAACCGAGCGATCTGATCCCCGAGCTGCAAGGGCGCTTCCCGATTCGCGTCGAACTCGATTCGCTGTCGGTCAACGACTTCGAGTCGATTCTCGTCTCGACGGATGCGAGCCTCGTCAAGCAATACCAGGCACTGCTCGCCACCGAAGACGTGCACCTCGAATTCGCCGACGACGGCATTCGCCGTCTCGCCGAAATCGCGTACTCGGTGAACGAAAAGACCGAGAACATCGGCGCGCGGCGTCTCTATACGGTCATCGAAAAACTGCTCGAAGAAGTGTCGTTCTCGGCCGGCAATCATTCGGGCCGCACGGTGCAGATCGACGCGGCGTATGTCGATCGCGCGCTGAACGAAGTCGCGGAAGACGAAGATCTGTCCCGCTACGTGCTGTGATCGCGTAATCGCGCTCGAAGCCGATGCATGAAAAAACGGGCGGCCTTCAACGAGGCAGCCCGTTTTGTTTTATGCCGCTCACCGTCATTACATGGCGGCAGCGCCCCGAACCGCGCCCGCCACGCCGAGCGCACGCGCCTCGCCCTACCGTACCGCCTACTGCCTGACCGGCCGCTTCGCGAGCTTGCGCTGCAAAGTCCGCCGATGCATGTTCAAAGCACGCGCCGTAGCCGAAATATTGCCGCCGTTTTCCGCGAGCACGCGCTGGATATGCTCCCATTCGAGCCGCGCAACCGACAGCGGCTGTGGATTCTCGATCGCTTCTTCGGCCTGCACCGCGCTCGCCTCGCTTTGCAGCGCCGACAGAATCGTCTCGACATTGGCGGGCTTCGCGAGGTAGTTGTCCGCGCCGTCCTTCACGGCCTGCACCGCGGTCGCGATGCTTGCATAGCCGGTCAGCACGAGCATGCGCGCATCGGGTTGCAGATCGCGCAAGGGCGCCACGAGCGTGAGACCGGAATCGTCGCCGAGATGCAGGTCGACCGTGATCTCGCTGAACTTCTGCTGATTCGCCAGCCTGATCGCTTCGTCCGCGTTGTGCGCTTCGCTCACGGTGTAGCCGCGCCGCGTCAAACCGCGCGCAAGGATGCCGGAGAACACTTCGTCGTCGTCGATCACCAGAAAATTCTTTTCGCTCATGCCTGTTTCTCCGTATTGGATGGCGCGGCGCCTCGTGGGCTCGCGCCGGAAAATTTGCGCCCGGCCAGCGGCAGCCGTAGCACCGCGCGCGTGCCGCGCGGTTTGGCCGCCTTGACGTCGGTCAGCTCGATCGAGCCCCGCAGACGCGCCGCCGCCGAGAAGGCCAGGTACAGCCCCACGCCGTGTCCGCCCTGCGTGCTCTCCACCGGCATCGCGCCGAGCGAGCCGCGCAACGCGGCCGGAATGCCCGGGCCCGCGTCGCACACGTCGAACTCGATCTGATCGCCGCGCGCCGCGAGCGCGCAGGACAGCGTGACGTGATCGCGGCTCGCACGCGCGGCGTTATCGAGCAGGATCGTCAGGATCTGGCCGACGGCGACCGTATCGTCGATGCTCGCGTCCGCGGGCGGAGCGCCGATCCGCTCGAACCTCACGTGCGGATGACGCAGGCGCCACTGCTCGGCAAACGATTCGAGCCATTCGCCGACCGGCTGGCGGTTCGTCGTGGTCGTTGCGCGGCTGCGCAGGCGCGCGAGCGCGGACGTGCAGAGCGTCATCTGCTGCTCGAGCAGTTCGAGATCGGCGCTGTAGCGCGCGAGCCCCGCGTCGGTGCGCGCCGCGTCGCGCAATTCTTCGGACAACATGGCGATTGTAGACAGAGGCGTGCCGATTTCGTGAGCCACGGTAGCCGCCTGCACGCCGAGCGCGACCGCGCGTTCGTCGTGAAGCAAGCGCTGCTGCGCTTCTCCGAGCGCTGCGTCACGTAGCCGCAGCGCGCGCGACATGCGCGCGACGAACCATGCGATCAGCCCGACGCTCACCATGAAGTTGACCCACATGCCGGCGCGGTAGTACTCGAACAGGTTCGCGGGATTGTCGAGATTGAGCGGCACGGAATCGAAACCGAGCACCGCATAGCAGGCGACCGCGAATGCCGCGAGCCAGGCCATCAGACGCCAGGGCAGCACGGCCGCGGCGATCGCGAGCGAAGGGAGATAGAGCGAAACGAACGGATTAGTCGTGCCGCCCGAGAGAAACAGCAGCGCGGACAGCGCGCCGAGATCGACCCATATTTGCCCGAACAGCTCCATGTTGGACTCGGGCCGCTGCTGCGCAACGCGCCACCACGTGAGCGCGTTGAACAGAACTTCGAGCGTGATGACGAGCAGCATCGCCGGCAACGGCAGATTCACGCCGATGAAGATCTGCACGAACGCGATAGTCACCAGCTGACCGATGATCGCGAGGCTGCGCAGCCAGAACAGATGACCGAGATTGACCCGGCCGGTGTTGGTGATTCGGTGCATCATCGGCGTTGCTCGGTCCCGGACTCTCCTTGCCTCGCGCGCGCGATCTCCGCGACCAGACATTCCGGGCACAGACAGCGGCTCGCCGGATCGAGCCGTTCGGCGGGCAGCGGTTGCAACTCGCGGCACCAGCAATCGAACGGCTGCGCATGCATGCCGCAGTCGAATGCGCTACCGCAGCGCGAACAGCGCGCGCTGTGCCCGGAAAGGACGGAAGAAGATGCGTTCATTGCAGACCGGAAGAGGATTGCGGAAGGACGCCCCCAAAGGCATCGCTCGGGAAATGATGCCACGATCGGCAGCACCGGTGCATCGGCCATCCGGCTGATTCACAGCCGTCATGCAGGCGCGTTAAGCTTGCTCCTCGCTTCGTCCGCGAGGGTGGTCCTGGTGCGGTACGCCAATCGCGCCCTGCCCGTCGCTCGCGCCGTTGCGGAAAACCCTGTTGCAGCGCGCCAGTCCTGTACAATTCGCGCTGTTTTAACTGTTTCCTGCCCGAGCCTGCCGCCATGTCCGAGCTTCCCGACCTCTCGCAGATTGCGCCCACCCTGAAGGCCGAAATTCTGGCCGAGGCGCTGCCCTACATCCGCCAGTACCACGGCAAGACCGTGGTCATCAAATACGGCGGCAACGCCATGACCGAGGAACGCCTGAAGCAGGGCTTCGCGCGCGACGTGATTCTGCTGAAGCTGGTCGGCATCAATCCGGTCATCGTGCACGGCGGCGGTCCGCAAATCGACCAGGCACTGAAGAAAATCGGCAAACAGGGCACGTTCATCCAGGGCATGCGCGTCACCGACGAAGAGACGATGGAAGTCGTCGAATGGGTGCTCGGCGGCGAGGTGCAGCAGGACATCGTGATGCTGATCAACCACTTCGGCGGCCACGCGGTCGGCCTGACCGGCAAGGACGGCGGCCTGATCCACGCGCGCAAGATGCTGATGCCGGATCGCGACAATCCGGGCCAGTACGTGGACATCGGCCAGGTGGGCGAGGTCGAGTCGATCAACCCGGCTGTGGTAAAGGCATTGCAGGACGACGCGTTCATTCCGGTCATCTCGCCGATCGGCACCGGCGAAGACGGCCTGTCGTACAACATCAACGCGGACCTCGTCGCGGGCAAGCTGGCGGTCGTGCTGAACGCCGAAAAGCTCGTGATGATGACCAACATCCCCGGCGTGATGGACAAGGAAGGCAATCTGCTGACCGATCTGTCGGCGCGCGAAATCGACGGCCTGTTCGAAGACGGTACGATCTCCGGCGGCATGCTGCCGAAAATCTCGTCCGCACTCGACGCGGCGAAGAGCGGCGTGCGCTCGGTGCACATCATCGACGGCCGCATCGAGCATTCGGTGCTGCTGGAAATCCTGACCGAACAGCCGTTCGGCACGATGATCCGCTCGCATTGATTCCGGCGCCGAGCACCGGCCACACGCGGCGCGTGTGCCGGACGGCGCGGCTGGCCGGTTGTGTGGATCGCGCCGGTCATGCCGCAACAGCGGTCGCGGTGGCCGCAACGGCGTTACAGGCGCCCGCGCAAACCATTCGGTTCGTCCCGCCGGCACGACCGGCGGACGGCAACACGAGTAACACCGCCCGCCTCGTGCCGCCACCGTGCTTGCATCCGGGCGCCCCAGCTTCCCCGCGGCAAACCGGCCGGCCGCCTTGGCGGCATGAAGCGCCCGTCAGCGCCTGAAGGTCTCCACCATGCGCACCTCCACTTCGCGACGCCGCCGTCCTGACATCGCGGGCGGCAAGCCCGTCTGGCTGTTCGACCTCGACAACACGCTGCACCGCGCATCGCACGCCATTTTCCCGGCGATCAATCACGGGATGACGCAGTACATCATCGACGCGCTGCACGTGGACATCGACGAGGCGAACCGTCTGCGCACCGGCTACACGCAGCGCTACGGCGCCGCGCTGCTCGGCCTCACGCGCCACCATCCGCTCGACGCGCACGACTTCCTGAAGGTCGTGCACACTTTCCCCGATCTCGGCTCGATGATCCGCCACGAACGCGGCGTCGCGCGCCTCGTCGCGGCGCTGCCGGGCCGCAAGATCGTGCTGACCAACGCGCCCGAAGCATACGCGCGCGCGGTGCTGGCCGAACTGCGCATCGAACGGCTGTTCGAACGCGTGATCGCGATCGAACACATGCGCGACCGCCGCCAGTGGCGCGCGAAGCCCGATCACGCGATGCTGCGCCGTGCAATGCGCGACGCGCACGTGTCGCTGAAAGACGCGATCCTCGTCGAAGACACGCGCTCGCACCTGAAGAACTACCGGCGGCTCGGCATCCGCACGGTGTGGATCACCGGCCACCTGCCGCGCCGCCCGCACGCGGACGGCGTGCCGACGCGCCTGCCGGGCACCGGCCGGCCGCATTATGTCGACCGCAGCATTCGTTCGTTAAAATCGCTACGACTGGGCACCCGCTCGGTTCGATGGAAGGGACGCAAGCCGGGACAGTAGCCACGAAGCCGCCACCACAGCAGCCGGGGGACAGCCATGCAGCCGATCGACAAGCCTCACGAAGCCTTAGCCGAACGCTCCCCCGCGGCGCCCGCGGCCGCGCCCACCGCCACACGCGCACCACGCCCGAAACCGGGCGAGCGCCGCGTGCATATCCTGCAAACGCTCGCGGGCATGCTCGAAGCGCCGAAGGGCGAGAAGATCACCACGGCGGCGCTCGCCGCCCGGATCGGCGTGTCGGAAGCGGCGCTGTACCGGCACTTCGCGAGCAAGGCGCAAATGTTCGAAGGACTGATCGAGTTCATCGAGCAGACGCTCTTCGGGCTCATCAATCAGATCACCAGCCACGAAAGCAACGGCGTGCTGCAAGCGCGTTCGATCGCGCTGATGCTGCTCAATTTCCCCGCGAAGAATCCCGGCATGACGCGCGTGCTGACCTGCGAGGCGCTGGTCGGCGAACACGAGCGGCTGACCGAGCGCGTGAACCAGATGCTCGAACGCGTCGAGGCGTCGCTGAAGCAGTGCCTGCGGCTCGCGCAAACGGAAGCGCTCGCCGGTGCGCACGCTCACGCGGATCAACCCGCCGAGCCGGACGCCACGACACACGCCACGCTGCCCGCCGGCTACGATCCCACGATCCGCGCGAGCCTGCTCCTGAGCTACGTGATCGGCCGCTGGCACCGCTATGTGCGCAGCGGTTTCGCGCGCCCGCCCGCCGAACACGCAGAGGCACAACTGTTGCTGATTCTTCAGTAGTTCTTTCAGTCGTCCGCGCGGTCTGCCCGCGCCGCTGCCGTGCGGAATTTTCCGCTATACTTTGCGCCTGATGCCGCCGCGGCCCGTCGATGCACAACGGACCGCGCCAAGGCATCCCGAACACGCTGCACCCGGCTTCACACCTTTCCACGCGCCGATTTGCTGACTCGATTGCGGGCGCGCGAACCACTGGCCAACGGCCCGCGGTTCACTATAAATGCGGCTAAAGAGGTCGTCAGCTGCGCACACAGCCTTCTCCTCCGTGCATCGCCGACGCCGTTTAGCCGCCCTGTTGACCCAATGGCGGAATGAATGGAATCCATCGGCATCGTCGCTCCCCAAAAAATGCATTTCACCGAGCCGCTGCCATTGCGCAACGGTAGCTCGCTCGCCGGCTACGACCTGATGGTCGAGACCTACGGCACGCTCAATGCCGCGCGCAGCAATGCGGTGCTCGTGTGCCATGCGCTCAACGCATCGCATCACGTGGCGGGCGTCTACGCCGACAATCCGAAAGACGTCGGCTGGTGGGACAACATGGTCGGCCCCGGCAAGCCGCTCGATACCGACAAATTCTTCGTGATCGGCGTGAACAACCTCGGCTCGTGCTTCGGTTCGACCGGGCCGATGAGCCTCGACCCCGCCACCGGCAAGCCGTATGGCGCGACGTTTCCGGTCGTCACGGTGGAAGACTGGGTCAACGCCCAGGCGCGCGTCGCCGACACGTTCGGCATCACGCGCTTTGCCGCCGTGATGGGCGGCAGCCTCGGCGGCATGCAGGCGCTCGCGTGGAGCATGATGTATCCGGAGCGCGTCGCGCATTGCATCGTGGTCGCGTCGACGCCGAAGCTCTCCGCGCAGAACATCGCGTTCAACGAGGTCGCGCGCTCGGCGATCCTGTCGGACCCCGACTTCCACGGCGGCGACTACTACGCGCACGGCGTGAAGCCGAAGCGGGGCTTACGCGTCGCGCGCATGATCGGCCACATCACGTATCTCTCGGACGACGACATGGCCGAGAAATTCGGCCGCTCGCTGCGCCGCGCGGAAGGCGCGCTCGACGACTACAACTTCAACTTCGACGTCGAATTCGAAGTGGAGTCGTATCTGCGCTACCAGGGCGACAAGTTCGCCGACTACTTCGACGCGAACACCTACCTGCTGATCACGCGCGCGCTCGACTACTTCGATCCGGCCAAGGCCTTCGCCGGCGACCTGACCGCCGCGCTCGCGCACACCACGGCCAAGTATCTGATCGCGAGCTTCTCGACCGACTGGCGTTTCGCGCCGGCGCGCTCGCGCGAACTCGTGAAGGCGCTGCTCGACCACAAGCGCACGGTCACCTACGCGGAGATCGACGCGCCGCACGGTCACGACGCCTTCCTGCTCGACGACGCGCGCTATCACAACCTGCTGCGCGCCTATTACGAACGCATTGCCAACGAGGTGAACGCATGAACCAGCGAGCCCTTGATTACCTGGCGTCGCGCCCGGACTTCCGCGCGATCGCCCGCTGGGTCGAGCCGCGCGCGAGCGTGCTCGACCTCGGCTGCGGCGACGGCTCGCTGCTGTCGCTGCTGAACGAGGAACTCGACGTGCAGGGCTACGGCATCGAGATCAACGACGCGGGCGTGCTCGCGGCGACGCAGAACGGCATCAACGTGATCCAGCAGAATCTCGAAGACGGCCTGCGCCTCTTCGAAGACGGCAGCTTCGATTTCGCGATCCTGTCGCAGACGCTGCAAACGATTCATCAGACCGCCGCGATCCTGCGCGAGACCGTGCGCGTCGGCAAGGAATGCATCGTCTCGTTTCCGAATTTCGGCTACTGGGCGCATCGGCTGTCGGTGCTGAACGGGCGCATGCCGGTGTCGAAGTCGCTGCCTTATCAATGGCACAACACGCCGAACGTGCGCGTGCTGACCATCAAGGACTTCGAAGCGCTCGCGCCCGAGGTCGGCATCGAAATTCTCGATCGCGTCGTGCTGCACGACGGGCAGGTGGTACGTTGGGGCGTGAACTGGCGTGGTAGTCTTGCGGTCTATCGCGTCACGAAAAGCTAAGCTTAGTTATCCACATGTCGAACCCGCCGCACGAGGCGCCCGCACTTACCGCTCACGAAGAACATCCCGGCTGGCGCGCGTTTTTGAATACGCGCATGCTGATCTGCGTCTTTCTCGGCTTCACGTCGGGACTGCCGCTGTTTACGCTCGTCTATCTCGTGCAGGCGTGGCTGCGCTCCGAAGGCGTCAATCTGAAGGAAATCGGCCTCTTTGCGCTGATCCAGTTTCCCTACACATGGAAGTTCGTCTGGGCGCCGCTGATGGACCGCTACGTGCCGCGTCTGCCGGGCTGGCGTCCGGGCAGGCGGCGCGGCTGGATGCTCGTCGCGCAGTTTCTCGTGGCGGGCGCCATGGCAACGCTCGGCTTCGTGTCGCCGCGCGAATCGATCTGGACCGTCGCGGCGCTGACCGCGCTGGTCGCGTTCTTCGGCGCGAGTTCCGACATCGTGATCGACGCGTACCGGCGTGAATTGCTCAGCGACACGCAGCAGGGCCTCGGCAATGCGGTGCACGTGAACGCGTACAAGATCGCGGCGCTCGTGCCCGGCTCGCTCGCGCTGATTCTGTCCGACCATTTGCCGTGGAGCACCGTGTTCATCGTGACGGCCGCGTTCATGCTGCCGGGCGTTCTGATGACGCTGCTGGTGCGCGAGCCCGAGGTGCACGGCAAGCCGCCGAAGAATCTGCGCGAGGCGATCGTCGAGCCGTTCAGGGAATTCATTCAGCGCGACGGCTGGCGCGGCGCGCTCTTCGTGCTCGGTTTCATCTTTCTGTACAAGCTCGGCGATACGATGGCGACCACGCTGTCCACGTCGTTTTTCCTCGACATCGGTTTTTCGCGCACGCAGATCGGCGTGATCGCGAAGACCACGGCATTCGGCGCGAGTCTCGCGGGCGGTATCGTCGGCGGCATCTGGCTGATGAAAATCGGCATTGGCCGCGGCTTGTGGATTTTCGGTTTGCTGCAGATCGTATCGACGCTCGGCTTCGCATGGCTCGCGCATCTCGGCCCGGCTTCGCCCGGTCTCGCCGCGATTTACGACATTGCGGTCGCAATCAGCCAGGGCACGACGAAGTTGCTCGCGTTCGTCGGCATCGACTGGTCGGTGCAGCTCGATCCGCGCTCGGTCGCGCTCGCGCTCGTCTACGGCTTCGAGACCTTCGCGACCGGCCTGACGATGGCCGCGTTCACTGCCTACATCGCGAGCACCACCGATCCGCGCTACACGGCGACGCAGTTCGCGCTGTTCACGAGCCTCGCCTCGGTGCCGCGCACGCTGGCGTCGGCGGCGAGCGGCTACGTCGTCGCGAAGATCGGCTGGTTCGACTACTTCCTCGTGTGCACCGCGCTGGCCGTGCCCGGCATGCTGCTGTTGCTGCGCATCGCGCCGTGGAGAACCCGGCCGTGACAGTCACGCTTATCACACGCATGCGGCGCTTCGCGGCGGCGCGCGCTTTCCCGGTCGAGGCAGGCCGCGCGGCGCGATGCGCGGTATGGCTGCTCGGCTGCGCGGGCATGACGCTGGCACTGCCGTCGGGCGCATGCGCCGCGGCGGCTGCCGCGCCCGGTAGCAACGCAGGCGCGACGAATACCGAAGCGCCCGCAGCGGCACCGGCCGCCAAATCCGCGGCGAGCGAAGAACGCGCGCCCGCGGCGACACCCGGCGCGAGCGGCGGCGCAGGCAACAGCGCGAGCAGCGGGACCAGCAACGCCGCCAGCAGTGGCACGAACACAAGCGCGCCCAGCACCAGCGGGAGTGCCGCGCCCGGGTCCGCGCCTCAAGCCGCCCAGGCTCAGCAGCCGTCACAACCGTCCGCCGCCGCGAAAGCACCTACCCAAGCACCCACCCAGGCACCCGCCGGCGCTTCCGCGCAGGCCGCCGCCGTTCCGCCGCCCTACTACGTCAGCCCGCAGTTGCGTTATGGCGGCTACATGGTGTTCCGCAACCTGATTCCGTCGCCGATACTCGAGGCGCAAGCCGCCGAGGAATTCGGCCAGATCGTCTACGGCGCCGAGCACGCGAACCGTCTCTATAGCGACACCGACCCGCACGTCACCCGCGTGCGCTCGATCGTCGACCGGATGATTCCGTACTCGCTGAAATGGAACGAGCGCGCGAAGGGCTGGAAGTGGGACCTGGCCGTCATCCGCTCGAACGACATCCGCATGTACTGCCTGCCGGGTGGCAAGATCGTCATTTATGGCGGACTGCTCGACCGGGTGCGCCTGAACGACAACGAACTCGGCATGCTGATCGGCCACGAGATCGCCCACGCCTTGCGCGAGCATGCGCGCATGCGGCTCGGTCAGCTTCAGGAGAGACAGCTCGATTCGTCGGGCACGATCCCGCAACTGTTCGGACTCGCCGATCTCGGCATGGCGCCGCTCGGCATCGGTTCGCGTCTGCTGGAAATGAAGTACGAAAGCACCGACGAAACCGAAGCCGACGTGATCGGCAGCGAAATCGCGTCGCGCGCGGGCTTCGATCCGCGCGCGGCGGTCACGCTCTGGGACAAGCTCGCGCTGGCCACGGGCAGCAGCCGCGAGCACGGCTTCATCTACGTGCATCCGTACACGCCGGCGCGCCGCGAGGACATCATCAAGCGGCTGCCGGACATGCTGCCGCTCTACGCGAAGGCAATCGGCAAGAGCGTCGACGCCTTGCCCGATTACGCGGGCCTCGGCCGGCCGGTCCGCAAGCAGGCGCGCAACTGACCGCTCCCTGTCCGGCCCGAAGACGCGGGCCACCCGGGCGCGCTGCGGCTTACGCCCCGGTTTAGCCGGCGCCCATGGGCCGGCACCGAGGCGCGCGCCTTACTTCTTGACCTTGTGGTCGTAATCGACGGTCAGCGGCGCATGGTCGCTGAACTTGATGTCGCGGAACACGTCGGTACGCTTCGCCTTGCCCGCGATGCCCGGCGTCGCGATCTGGTAGTCGATCCGCCACCCGACGTTCTTCGCATACGCCTGGCCGCGATTGCTCCACCACGTGTACTGTTCCGGGCGCTGGTCGAGCGTGCGGAACACGTCGACATAGCCGACCTCGTCGAACAGCTTGTCGAGCCACGCGCGCTCTTCCGGCAGGCAGCCCGAGTTCTTCTGGTTGCTCTTCCAGTTCTTGATGTCGATTTCCTTGTGGACGATATTCACGTCGCCGCACACGATCACCTCGCGCTCGCGCGAAAGCTCGGCCAGATGCGGCATGAACTCGTCCATGAAGCGGAACTTGGCCTGCTGGCGCTCCTCGCCGCTCGAACCGGACGGCACGTACACCGAAATCACCGACAGCTTGCCGAAGCGCAGTTCGACATAGCGCCCTTCGGAATCGAACTCCTCGCTGCCGAAGCCGATCACCACCTCGTCCGGTTCGTGACGCGTATAGACGCCCGCGCCGCTATAGCCCTTCTTCACCGCATGCTGGAAATAGCCGGTGAAATCGTGCGGCGCCATGAATTCCGGTGTCATGTCGTCCTGCGAGCATTTGATTTCCTGCACGCACAGCACGTCGGCTTTCTGCTCGCCGAACCAGTCGAAAAAGCCCTTCTTCGCCGCCGAGCGGATGCCGTTCAGGTTCGCGGTAATCACACGCAACATGGTGTTCCTCTTAGGTTCGATTCGTTTCCAAAGCCGGGGCGTCGAGCCGTTTTCATTCGACCTTGACGCCCTTCAGCGATTCTTTCGCAGGCGGATATTCGAGCTTCAGCGCGTCGAGCGTGCGCAGCAGCAGTTCGGCCACCATCACGTTGCGATGTGTCTTCGAGTCGGCGGGAATCACGTACCACGGCGCGTATTCCGTCGACGTCGCGGCAAGCGCGTTGTCATACGCCGACTGATACGCGTCCCACTGCTTGCGCGCTTCGAGGTCCGACACGTCGAATTTCCAGTGCTTGTTCGGATCGTCGATACGCGCCTGCAGACGCGCGCGCTGCTCGTCTTTCGAAATGTGCAGCATGCACTTGAGAAGGGTCGTGCCGCTGCAGCTCAGCATCTCCTCGAACTGGCGGATATGAGCGCAGCGCCGCTCGAACGCCTCGGCATCGAGTTCGCCGAGCACGGTCGGCACGAGCAGGTCTTCGTAGTGGCTGCGGTTGAAGATGGTCAGCTCGCCGGCCGCGGGCACCTGCGCATGCACGCGCCACAGAAAATCGTGCGCCAGTTCGACGGGCGTCGGTGCCTTGAACGGCACGACGCGCAAGCCGAGCGGATCGACTTCGTGGAACACCGCGCGAATCGTGCCGTCCTTGCCGCTCGTGTCCATGCCTTGCAGCACGAGCAGCACGCGGCGTTTCCTCTGCGCATGCAGGCGCTCCTGCAGATTGTCGAGCAGCACGCCGATCTCGGAGAGCCGCGCGCGATCCGCGTCTTTCGAGCCGCTCGAAAACGGCTTTGCCGCCGGATCGAAATCTCCCAGCGAGAAGCGGTTTTTCTTTTTGCCGTCGTCGAAACACGGCACGCGGAAATCGTCGAGTTCGGGTTGCTTCGCCATGCACACACTCCGTGATCTGCGTTCGAGGGACTCGCCCAAGCGGGACCGCCAAATGAAACGGGCCGTTGCCCTACTTTCGTTTCCGGCAACAGCCCGTCATGGCGCGAGCGTCACCGCTCGCGCCGCACTGCATCGACTCAGGACAGCTTCTTCTTCAGCAGTTCGTTCACCTGCGCCGGATTCGCCTTGCCCTTGGTCGCCTTCATCGCCTGGCCGATCAGCGCGTTGAACGCCTTCTCCTTGCCGGCGCGGAATTCGTCGACCGACTTCTGGTTCGCGGCGAGCACTTCGTCGATGATCGCTTCGAGCGCGCCGGTATCCGAAATCTGCTTCAAGCCCTTCGCCTCGATGATGCGGTCGGCGGCGGCTTCGTCGGTGGCTTTTTCTTCCCAGATCGCGAGGAAGATTTCCTTCGCGATCTTGTTCGAGATCGTGCCGTCGGCAATGCGTTGCAGCAGCAGCGCGAGTTGCGCGGCCGACACCGGGCACGCGGCAATGTCGAGCCCTTCGCGATTCAGTTGCGATGACACTTCGCCCATCAGCCAGTTCGCCGCGACCTTCGCGTTGGCCGGACCGACCTTCGCGACCACCGCCTCGTAGTACGCGGCCATCGCCTTGCCCGACGTCAGCACGTTCGCGTCGTAGGGCGTGAGGCCGTACTGCGATACGAAGCGCTGCTGGATCGCTTCGGGCAACTCCGGCATCTCGCTCTTCACGCGCTCGACCCACGCGGCGTCGATCACGAGCGGCATCAGGTCGGGGTCGGGGAAATAGCGGTAATCATGCGCGTCTTCCTTGCTGCGCATCGAGCGCGTTTCGCGCTTGTCCGGATCGTACAGACGCGTTTCCTGCACCACGGTGCCGCCGTCTTCGATCAGTTCGATCTGGCGGCGCACTTCGTACTGGATCGCTTCTTCGAGGAAGCGGAACGAGTTCAGGTTCTTGATCTCGGCGCGCGTGCCGAATTCAGCCTGACCGAGCGGGCGCACCGACACGTTCGCGTCGCAGCGGAACGAGCCTTCCTGCATGTTGCCATCGCAGATGCCGAGCCACACGACGAGCGTATGCAGCGACTTCGCGTAGGCAACCGCCTCGGCCGCGCTGCGCATTTCCGGCTCGGTGACGATTTCGAGCAGCGGCGTGCCGGCGCGATTCAGGTCGATGCCGGTCATGCCCGCGAAGTCTTCGTGCAGCGACTTGCCCGCGTCCTCTTCCAGGTGGGCGCGCGTGAGGTTGATGGTTTTCTCGTACGCTTCCTTGCCCGCCTTTTCATTGGCCGGCACCTGGATCGTCACCTGGCCGCCCTGCACGACGGGAATTTCGTACTGGCTGATCTGATAGCCCTTCGGCAGATCGGGGTAGAAATAATTCTTGCGCGCGAAGATGCTGCGCGGCGCAACCGTCGCACCGATCGCGAGGCCGAATTGAATCGCGCGCTCGACCGCGCCGCGGTTCATGACCGGCAGCGTGCCCGGCAGGGCGAGGTCGACGGGGCTGGCCTGCGTGTTCGGCGCGGCGCCGAATTGCGTCGCGGTGCCCGAGAAGATTTTCGACTGCGTCGACAACTGCGCGTGGGTCTCCAGACCGATCACGACTTCCCATTGCTTGGTCATGGTGCTCACACTCCTGCCGGTGCCTGACGATGCCAGTCGGTGGCGCGCTGGAACGCGTCGGCCACCTGCAGCATCCGGGCTTCGTTGAAATAGTTGCCGATAATCTGCAGACCGACCGGACGCTGCGCATTCGCACCCGCGCCGAAGCCGCACGGCACGCTCATGCCCGGCAGGCCGGCGAGGCTCACCGACAGCGTGTAGATGTCGGCCAGATACATCTGCACCGGATCGTCGCCCTTCGCGCCGAGGTCCCATGCAACGGAAGGCGCGACCGGCCCCATGATGACGTCGCACTGCTTGAACGCTTCCTGGAAGTCCTGCGCGATGATGCGGCGGATCTTCTGCGCCTGCAGGTAGTACGCGTCGTAATAGCCATGCGACAGCACATAGGCGCCGACCAGAATGCGGCGCTTCACTTCGGGGCCAAAGCCTTCGGCGCGCGACTTCTTGTACATGTCGAGCAGATCGCGGTACTCGGCCGCGCGATGGCCGAAGCGCACGCCGTCGAAACGCGACAGGTTCGACGAGGCTTCCGCCGGCGCGATCACGTAGTAGACCGGAATCGACAGTTCGGTTTTCGGCAGCGAGACGTCGACGAGCGTCGCGCCGAGCGCTTCGTACTGCCTGAGTGCCGCGTCGATCGACGCGCGCACGTCGTCCGCGAGACCGGCGCCGAAGTACTCCTTCGGCAGGCCGATGCGCAGACCGGCGAGCGGCTTGGCCGCGCCGCCTTCCTGCCAGGACTTGCCGAGATAGCGCGTGTAGTCTTCGTCCTCGCGCGCGAGGCTCGTCGAATCGCGCTCGTCGAAGCCGGCCATCGCGTTGAGCAGCAGCGCGCAGTCGGCGGCGCTCTGCGCCATCGGGCCGCCCTGATCGAGCGACGACGCGAACGCGATCATGCCGTAGCGCGACACGCGGCCATAGGTCGGCTTGATGCCGGTAATGCCCGAGAACGACGCCGGCTGGCGGATCGAGCCGCCCGTGTCGGTGCCGGTCGCGGCGGGCGCGAGACGCGCGGCCACGGCCGCTGCCGAGCCGCCCGACGAACCGCCCGGCACGGCCTTGCGATCCCACGGATTCTGCACCGCGCCGAAGTACGAATTCTCGTTGGACGAGCCCATCGCGAATTCGTCCATATTGGTCTTGCCCACGCACACCATGCCGGCGTTCGCGAGACGCGCGACCACGGTCGCGTCGAACGGGCTTTCGTAGTTCGCGAGCATCTTCGAGCCGGCCGTGGAGCGCCAGCCCTTCGTGACGAACACGTCCTTGTGCGCGATCGGCAGACCGGCGAGCGGGCCCGCCTCGCCGCCGTGCAGCAACGCGTCGGCGGCTTTCGCCTGCGCGAGCGTCAACTCGGGATCGACCTGGATGAACGCGTTCAGGCTATTGGCCGCGTCGATCCGCTTCAGGTACAGCTGCGCCAGTTCGACTGCGGAGCATTCCTTGGCCGTCAGTGCGGCGCGCAGTTCGGTCAGACTTTTTTCATGCATTGCGTTTTATCCTGGAAAACGCGGCAGCGTGGTCACGCTGCCGTGAAGGCGTTCGGCTGCCCGCCGGCAAGCCGGGCCGGGAAAGCTTGCGGCGCACCGTGCGCGGCGCCGGCCGGACCACCCGCGAGAGGCTGCGCCGCGCGAAGCGCAGGGCGCTTGCCCGCGAGCCGCGCGGGACATGTGCGAACGCGGCTTATTCGATCACCTTCGGCACGAGATACAGACCGTCCTGCACGGCCGGCGCCGGGCGCTGAAAAGCCTCGCGCTCGACCGTCTCGGTCACGACGTCGTTACGCAGACGCAGCGCGACGTCTTCGATCTGCTCGATCGGGTGGGCAAGCGGCGCGATGCCGGTGGTATCGACCGCTTGCATTTGCTCGACGAGGCCGAAGAAATCATTGAGCTGGGCACGGGTGTGCTCGGCGTCGGCATCAGCCAGTTCGAGCCGCGCGAGATGCGCGATGCGCTTAACATCGGTCAGGGTCAGAGCCATGCAGTCACCGGAAAGAGGTGGAGTGTCGTCACACTTGAAAAAAACCCGCTGTAACAGCGGGTTACGACACGATAGGACAATCCCGAAAAAGGAACGGCAACGGCAAAAAGTGCCCTCCGTTTCCTTCAAAACATCCAAAATTATAAGGTATCATTACGCGTTCGACCCAAACCCGGACCGACTTACCAAGGCCTTACGGACCCTTCCCCAAGAACGTCCGTTGCTTTCCGCCCTGGCTCTGCAACGGCCTCCGGTAGACTCCCTCGCAGCTTCAAGTTCCTGTGGCGCCGCTTCGCCCGGCTGGAGCTGTTATTTTTTCCGCTGCCGCCCTACGCATACGGTGCGAGGCCCGGCCCCCAGCGAGACAGGATTTTGAATGTTCGGCTTTTTGCGCAGCTACTTCTCCAACGATCTGGCGATTGACCTCGGCACCGCCAACACGCTCATCTACATGCGTGGCAAGGGCATCGTGCTCGACGAACCGTCGGTGGTCTCGATCCGCCAGGAAGGCGGTCCCAACGGCAAGAAAACCATTCAGGCAGTCGGCAAGGAAGCCAAGCAGATGCTCGGCAAGGTGCCGGGCAACATCGAGGCGATCCGCCCGATGAAAGACGGCGTGATCGCCGACTTCACCGTCACCGAGCAGATGATCAAGCAGTTCATCAAGACTGCTCACGAATCGCGCATGTTCTCGCCGTCGCCGCGCATCATCATCTGCGTGCCGTGCGGTTCGACCCAGGTCGAGCGCCGCGCGATCAAGGAAGCCGCGCACGGCGCGGGCGCCTCGCAGGTCTATCTCATCGAAGAGCCGATGGCCGCCGCGATCGGCGCGGGCCTGCCGGTGTCGGAAGCAACCGGCTCGATGGTCGTCGACATCGGCGGCGGCACGACCGAAGTCGGCGTGATCTCGCTCGGCGGCATCGTCTATAAGGGCTCGGTGCGCGTCGGCGGCGACAAGTTCGACGAAGCGATCGTCAACTACATCCGCCGCAACTACGGCATGCTGATCGGCGAACAGACCGCCGAAGCCATCAAGAAGGAAATCGGCTCCGCGTTCCCGGGCTCCGAAGTCAAGGAAATGGAAGTGAAGGGCCGCAATCTGTCGGAAGGCATTCCGCGCAGCTTCACGATCTCGAGCAACGAAATTCTCGAAGCGCTGACCGATCCGCTGAACCAGATCGTCTCGTCGGTGAAGATCGCGCTGGAGCAAACGCCGCCGGAACTCGGCGCCGACATCGCCGAGCGCGGCATGATGCTGACCGGCGGTGGCGCGTTGCTGCGCGACCTCGACCGCCTGCTCGCGGAAGAAACCGGCCTGCCGGTGCTCGTCGCCGAAGACCCGCTGACCTGCGTCGTGCGCGGCTCGGGCATGGCGCTCGAACGCATGGACAAGCTCGGCAGCATCTTCTCGTACGAGTAAGCGAGCTTTTCTCCCATGTCAGTAGCGCGGATCTGGCACACGGCCCCTTGCGGGCCGCTTTGCCGTTGGCTGGGCCGCCCAGCCGCCACGCGCTGACCGCGCGCGCCTCTCGCGCCGCCGTCTCACCCAACCGCTCACGCCCCCGGCGCCGACCATGGAATACAGTCCGCCGCCTCTGTTCAAGCAAGGCCCCTCGGCTCTCGCCCGACTGGTGTTCTTCGTCGTGCTGGCGATCGCCCTGCTGATCTCCGATGCCCGCTTCCAGACGCTCGAAATCGTCCGCGGCGTGCTCGGCGCGGGTCTTTATCCGTTGCAGCGCGCAGCGCTCGTGCCGCGCGACATCTTCATGGGCGCCGCCGATCTCGCCGTGACGAGCGCCACGCTGCGCGGCGAAAACGAAAAGCTGCGCGCGAAAGATCTGCTGCTTTCGCAGCAGGCCAACACGGCCGCGACGCTCGCTGCCGAAAACACCCATCTGCGCGCGCTGCTGCAACTATCGCAGCACCTGACCACGCAATCGCTGCCGGCCGAAATCCAGTACGACACGCGCGATCCGTTCACGCAGAAAGTCGTGATCGGACGCGGCGCGCAGCAAGGCATCCAGAACGGCTCGCCGGTCGTCGACGAAAACGGCGTGATCGGCCAGGTCACGCGCGTGTTCCCGCTGCAGGCCGAAGTCACGCTGCTGACCGACAAGGATCAGGCCGTGCCGGTGGAAATTTTGCGCACCGGCTTGCGCAGCGTGATCTACGGCACGCCGAAGGGCGACACGCTCGATCTGCGCTTCGTGCCGATCAGCGCCGACGTGCAGACCGGCGACGAGCTCGTCACGAGCGGCCTCGACGGTGTGTATCCGCCGGGCTTGCCGGTCGCGAAGGTCGTGCGCGTCGACAAGCAGGCCGACACCGCGTTTGCGCGCGTGGTCAGTCTGCCGGTCGCGGCGGTGCGCGGCGCGCGCGAGGTGCTGGTGCTGCACGTTCAGGACAACGTGCCGCCGCGCCCGGCCGACGAACCCGACGCGGCCACGGCCGCGAAGGATGCGAAAGCGAAGAAGGGCGGCAAGGCGGCAGACAGCAAGGGCACGGCGGATAAATCCGCAGCCAAGCCCGGCGACAAGGCCGCAGCCGAAAAACCCGCCGCCAAAGCCACGGAAAAGGCCCCGGCCAAAAACGCCGCTACCGAGAAGAAGTCCGAGAAATCCGCCGACAGGAAGGCCGACAAGCCGGCCGCCGCGAAGACCGCGAAGCCGCAAGCCGCGCCGGGGGCTCAGCCATGAACCGCCCGCAATACATCCTGCAGCCGGTCAATCCGTACTTCATCGCGTTCAGCCTCGCCGCGGCGTTCCTGCTGAACCTGATGCCGTGGGGACGTCTCGCCGGCGTGCCCGATTTCGTCGCGCTCGTGCTGCTGTTCTGGAACGTGCACCAGCCGCGCAAGGTCGGCATGGGCATCGCGTTCCTGCTCGGCCTGCTGATGGACGTGCACAACGCGAGCCTGCTCGGCGAGCACGCGCTCGCGTACACGCTGCTGTCGTACGGCGCGATCACGATCCATCGCCGCGTGCTGTGGATGTCGCTCGGCGTGCAAACGTTCGCGGTCATGCCGCTGCTCGTCGTCGCGCAACTGGTGCCGTTCGTGATCCGTCTGCTGACCGGCGCGGCGTTCCCGGGCTGGAGTTACCTGATCGACGGTTTTGTCGAAGCCGCACTGTGGCCGCTCGCGAGCGTGCTGCTGCTGATGCCGCAACGCCGCCCGGCCGATCCGGACGACACGCGGCCCATTTGATCCCGCTTCGGGCCCGCCGGCCGCTTTGCCGCGACACGTCGCCGTAAAGCCCGCGCCGCCAGCCCGCCCGACGCGCATTGCAGTTCCTGCCACCGGTCCCGGCCGGTTTGGGCGCACACTCTGGATGGCCGCGCGCCGGCCTTTTGCTTAAATCGCATGACCGAATTCAAGGACACTCAACAGCAGCTCACGAAATTCCGCCTGCGCGTCGCGGCGGCGGGCCTGTTCGTGTTCGTCTGCTTCGGGCTGATCGGCTTCCGCTTCCTGTTCCTGCAGGTTTGGCACTACAGCAAATACTCGCTGCAGGCCGACGAAAACCGCATTTCCGTCGCGCCGATCGTGCCGAACCGCGGCATCATCACCGACCGCAACGGTGTCGTGCTCGCGAAGAACTACTCGGCCTACACGCTCGAAATCACGCCGTCGAAGCTGAACGACTCGCTCGACAACGTGATCGACAACCTGGCCACAGTCATCTCGATCGACGCGCGCGACCGCCGCCGCTTCAGGAAGCTGCAGGAAGACTCGAAGAACTTCGAAAGCCTGCCGATCCGCACCCGCCTCACCGACGACGAAGTCGCGCGCTTCACCGCGCAGCGCTTCCGCTTCCCCGGCGTCGAAGTGCGCGCGCGGCTGTTCCGCCAGTACCCGCTCGGGCCGACCGCCGCGCACGTGATCGGCTACATCGGGCGGATTTCGCAGCGCGACCAGGACCGCATCGACGACGCGAGCGACCAGAACGACAGCGATCCCGATCACTACGATCCGCGCCTCGACGCCAACAACTACAAGGGCACCGACTACATCGGCAAGATCGGCATCGAGCAGAGCTACGAAACCGAGCTGCACGGTCAGACCGGCTTCGAGGAAGTCGAGGTGACGGCGGGCGGGCGGCCCGTGCGCACGCTGTCGCGCACCCAGGCGACGCCCGGCAACAACCTCGAGCTGTCGCTCGACATCGGTTTGCAGCAGGTGGCCGAGCAGGCCTTCGCCGGCCGCCGCGGCGCGCTCGTCGCGATCGAGCCGTCCACCGGCGACGTGCTCGCGTTCGTGTCGGCGCCGAGCTTCGATCCGAACTCGTTCGTCGACGGCATCGACCAGCAGACCTGGGACGAACTCAACAACTCGCCCGACCATCCGCTCCTGAACCGGCCGCTGCACGGCACCTATCCGCCGGGCTCGACCTACAAGCCGTTCATGGCGCTCGCCGCGCTGACGCTGCACAAGCGCACCACGGGCTGGGGCTTCCAGGACCCCGGCTACTACACGTTCGGCGGCCACACCTTCCGCAACGACGTGCGTTCGGGCCAGGGCTGGGTCGACATGAACCGCGCCATCGTCGTCTCGAACGACACGTACTTCTACATGCTCGCGCACGACCTCGGCGTCAACAACATCGCGAACTTCATGAAGCCGTGGGGCTTCGGGCAGATCACCGGCATCGACATCGCGGGCGAGGCCAAGGGCATCCTGCCGTCGACCGACTGGAAGCGCCACGCGTACCGCCGCCCCGAACAGCAGAAGTGGTACGAAGGCGAGACGATCAGCCTCGGCATCGGCCAGGGCTACAACTCGTTCACGATCCTGCAGCTCGCGCATGCGACCGCGACGCTCGCCAACAACGGCGTCGTGATGAAGCCGCACCTCGTGCGCGACATCGAGAATCCGATCACGAAGGAAACGCGCCCGGTCGTGCGCGATCCGAGCGACAAGATCGCGGTCCGCCAGCAGGACATCGACTTCATCAAACGCGCGATGGAAGGCGTGGTCACCAACGGCACGGCCGCCAAGGTGTTTGCCGGCGCGCCGTACCAGGCGGCCGGCAAAACCGGTACGGCACAGGTCTACTCGCTGCAAGGCGCGAACTACAGGGGCCACGCACTCGCCGAGCGTCTGCGCGACCACGCGCTCTTCATCGCCTTCGCGCCGGTCGAGCAGCCGAAGATCGCGGTCGCGCTGATCGTCGAAAACGGCGGCTGGGGCGCGGAAGCGGCCGGCCCGATCGCGCGCAAGGTGCTCGACTACTACCTGATCGGCAGGAACAAGCCGGGGGCCGAGGAAGCCGCCGTCGCGGCAGCGGCTTCGGCGACGCTCGACGCGTCCGCGCCGCAGGTCGGCGACGCGCCGCCTTCGAAGGACAGCACGCAGCCGATCAGGATCGCGGCGGGCTTCACGGCATTGCCGGTTCCCGGCGCCTCGGAAGCCGTGGCCGCATCGGCGGCTGTCGCGGCGTCGGCAGCATCGGCGGCTTCGGCCGCGAATGGGGCATCGGCACCAGCGGCCGCTTCTGCCGCCGCGGCATCCGCTCCGGCAGCACCGGCCGGATCCGCAGCGCAGGCAGCCTCGGCGGCCAAACCGGCTTCGGCGTCCGCCGCCGCGAAAAAATCCACGGCGCGCTCATCCGGCGCGCCACGCAAACCCCGTCCGGCGAGCGAGCCGACGCCGAACGTCGCGGCGCCGTCGCGCGAGGACGCCGCTCAGGACGCGTCGCCACGCCGGCCGGCCGCCGGCGGCATCGACGAATAAGGAGAAAGGCATGCAATTCGACAAGCGCGCCTGGCTCGACCGCATCAAACGGATGTTCGTGGGCTTCGACCGTCCGCTCGCACTGATCGTGTTTCTGCTGCTGTGCGTCGGCATCGTCACGCTGTACAGCGCGACGCTCGACATGCCCGGCCGCGTGGAAGACCAGTTGCGCAACATCCTGCTGACGTTCGTGCTGATGTGGGCGCTCGCCAATGTGCCGCCCAATACGCTGATGCGCTTCGCGGTCCCGCTCTATACGTTCGGGATCGCGCTACTGGTCGCGGTCGCGATGTTCGGCCTCACGCGCAAGGGCGCGAAGCGCTGGATCAACGTCGGCGTGGTGATCCAGCCGTCGGAAATCCTGAAGATCGCGACTCCGCTGATGCTCGCCTGGTACTACCAGCGCCGCGAAGGCGTGATGCGCTGGTACGACTACCTGGTCGGCTTCGTGATTCTCATCGTGCCGGTCGGGCTGATCGCCAAGCAACCCGACCTCGGCACGGCCGTGCTCGTATTCGCGGCCGGCTTATTCGTGATTTACTTCGCTGGCCTGAGCTTCAAGCTGATCGTGCCGGTGCTGATCGCGGGCGTGATCGCGGTCGTGTCGATCGCGGCGTTCCAGGACAAGATCTGTCAGCCCGAGGTGCAGTGGCCGCTAATGCACGACTACCAGAAGCACCGCATCTGCACGCTGCTCGATCCGACCTCGGACCCGCTCGGCAAAGGCTTCCACACGATCCAGGCGGTGATCGCGATCGGCTCGGGCGGCCCGCTCGGCAAAGGCTGGCTGAAGGGCACGCAGGCGCACCTCGAGTTCATCCCCGAGAAGCACACCGACTTTATTTTCGCGGTGTTTTCCGAAGAATTCGGCCTCGCGGGCGGGATCGTGCTGCTCACGCTATACATGCTATTGATCGCGCGCGGGCTCTATATCGCGGCCAATGGCGCGACGCTATTCGGGCGATTATTGGCCGGATCATTGACGATGGCGTTCTTCACCTACGCGTTCGTCAACATCGGCATGGTGAGCGGGATTCTGCCGGTGGTCGGCGTGCCGCTGCCGTTCATGAGCTACGGCGGCACCGCGCTGACGACGCTCGGCATCGCGGTCGGGCTCATCATGAGCGTCGCGCGCCAGAAGCGCCTGATGCAAAGCTAGCGACGCCTCACGGCACGCACGAACCGGCATGCAATGCGCAAAAGGGCGCTCCACCTGGAGCGCCCTTTTTTCATCGCCGTCATTACTGCGGCTTTACTTCCTTCTGATCGCGCAGTTGCGCGCTCAACTGCTGATACTTCAGACGCGCGGCCGGATCGCCCTGCGCCGCCGCAGCCGCGTAATACGCGCGCGCCACGTTCAGGTTCCGGTCGACGCCGTCGCCGCCGCGTTCGTAGAACGAGCCGGTCACGTATTGCGCGGTCATGTCGCCGCCCTGCGCCGCTTTCTTGTACCAGACGAAGGCCTGCCGGTTGTCGCGCTCGGTGCCGCGTCCGTCGAGGAACTGGTTGGCGAGGGCGAGCTGCGCCTGCACGTGTCCCTGCTGCGCCGCCTTCAGGAACCAGCGATGCGCCTCGGCCGGATCGCGCTCGACGAACTCGCCATCGTCGTACATCTTGCCGTACACGTACTGCGCGTGGGACATGTTCGCGTCGGCGGCCTTGCGCAGCCACTTCTTGCCTTCCTCGACGTTGGCCGGCGTGCCCTCGCCGTTGAGCAGCATCATCGCGTAGTTGAACTCGGCGAGCCGGCTGCCGCGCTCGGCGGCCTGGCGGAACTCGGTCAGCGCCGCGCCGAGATTGCCGGCGTTGTAGTCGGCCACCGCGGACTGCGTCTGCGGATCGTCCGACTTCGCGACCCGGTCCTGCGCGTGCGCGGCATCCCACGCGCCACTCGCCAGCAGCGCTGCCGCGAGCGCCGCCCGCGCGCTCATCCGGGCCGCCGCCCGCACGCCGACGCGCCACGCGACGCCTTGCACTCCGCCGTTCATGACCTCACCTCCTGCAATGCCTGACGGGTCGCGCGCAACATCCAGATGACGTCGGCGGCCAGCGCGATGAAGCGGAACCCCGCCTCGCGATACTGCCGGGCGCTCGCCACGTCCATCGCGAAAATGCCCGCGATGATGCCGGCCTTGTCCGCGGCGCTGACGATGCGCGTCATCGCCGCCAGCACGTCGGCGTGCTTCGCGTCGCCTAGATGGCCGAGGCTCGCGGCCAGATCGGCCGGCCCGACGAACACGCAGTCGACGCCCGGCGTCGCCGCGATCTTCTCGACTTCCCGCAGGCCGCGCGCCGACTCGATCTGCACGATCGTCGCGATCTGCGCGTTGGCCGTTTGCACGTAGTCGCGCCGCATGCCGTAGCCGGCTGCGCGCACGACGCCCGCGACGCCGCGCTCGCCGTCCAGCGCCCCGGCGGTCGGATATTGGGTGAGCCGCACGGCGCGTGCCGCATCGTCGGCGGATTCGATATTCGGGAACATCAGCGTGCGCGCGCCAGCGTCGAGCACGCGCTTGACGAGCCACGGCTCGCTGGCAGGCACGCGCACCACCGGCTCGCTCGGCAGGTGCGCCGCAGCGATCGCGCGCAATTGCGATTCGACGCCGCCGCTATCGTTCGGCGCATGCTCCATGTCGATCAGCAGCCAGTCGAAGCCGGCATGAGCGAGCGCCTCGGCCGCGGCATCGCTGCCAAGCGACAGCCACAGCCCGAACAGCGACGCGGGTTCCTTCAGACGTTGCTTGAGGGGATTGGTGAAGGTGCTCATCGGCTGGCCTCGCGCAGTTTCGTGACCGGAAGAGTGTCCGGAAGCGGAGTCAGATATGAGGTCAGGCAGAAACCGGGGCGCTGACGGCCCCGATGCCTGCTGCAACGCAATGCGATGACCGGCATGTCTCGCTCCGTGTGCTTGCCGGAACGATCATACCGTGACAATAACGCGAGGGTTCGCTCGCGCGGCGGGGGGAATGAGCAGCGGGGCTAGTCGCGCGCCTGGCCGCGGACCACGTCGGCCCAGCAGTTCGGCGTCTCGTACAGACGCACCTTGTGCAGACGCAGATTCACGCCGTAGTGCGCGTCATAGACGTTAGCGAGTATCTCGAATGCGATCGCGGCGAGGTTCTCGACGGTCGGAATGCGATCGAGCACGACGGTCTTGTGGCCCGCCATGGTTTCGAGAAAGCCGCGCACCTGCGTGTCGCCGGCATAGACCAGAAACGCGTGGTCCCACTTGTCGACCAGATGCTCGTTGGCGAGCGACTTCACGTCGGCGAAGTCCATCACCATGCCGCGATCGGGCGCGCCTTCGGTATCGACCAGATCGCCTTGCAGCGTGATTTCGAGCACATAGCGATGGCCGTGCAGATTACGGCACTGGCTGCGGTGATCGGGGATGCGGTGGCCCGCGTCGAATTCGAGTTTTCGGGTAATCGTCAGCACGGCAAATCAGGGAATGTTCAGATACTTGTGGGTCTGCATCGACAGGCGCCACTGCGGATGGCGCTTGCACCAGTCGATCGCGAGCTTCGTGTTGATGTCGCGCGAGGGGCCGTCCATCGGCTGGACGAGGAAATACTCGAAGTCGAGCTTCGCGTAGTCGGCAAGGCGCTGGTTGTCCTGCGGGATCACGACCTTCAGCTCGTTGCCTTTGGTCACGACGAGCGGCGCGTCGGCCTTCGGGCTCACGCAGATCCAGTCGATCGTTTCGAGCACGGGCAGCGAGCCGTTGGTCTCGATCGCGATCTCGAAGCCGGCCGCATGCAGCGCGTCGACGAGCGGCTGGTCCAGTTGCAGCATCGGCTCGCCGCCGGTGCAGACCACGAAACGCTCGCCCTCGCCTTGCGGCCATTGCGACGCGATCATCGCGACCAGTTCTTCAGGCGTGCGGTACTTGCCGCCGTTCTCGCCGTCGGTGCCGACGAAATCGGTATCGCAGAAACGGCACACGGCTTCCGCGCGATCCTCCTCGCGGCCCGACCACAGATTGCAGCCCGCGAAGCGGCAGAACACGGCCGGACGCCCGGCATTCGCGCCCTCGCCCTGCAACGTGTAGAAGATTTCCTTGACCGCGTAAGTCATACTGCTATCTGCCCTGTATTCCTGAAGATAATGGCGCGTGATTTGCGCCGCTCGCTGCCCGATGGATGTACCGCCTTGTCGGCGCTCAGACCGGCTCGGTGACTTTTTCACCCGCGAGGTAGGCCTCGTAACCGCGCTTGCGCAGGCGGCATGCCGGGCATTCGCCGCAGCCGAAGCCCCACGCATGCAATTCGGAGCGTTCGCCGACATAGCAGGTGTGCGTCTCGACGCGCACCAGTTCGACCAGTTCGTCGCCGCCGAGCTCGTGCGCCAGGCGCCACGTGTCGGCCTTGTCGAGCCACATGAGCGGCGTTTCGAGCGCAAAGCGCGTGTCCATGCCGAGATTGAGCGCGACCTGCAGCGCCTTCATCGTATCGTCGCGGCAATCGGGATAGCCCGAGAAGTCCGTTTCGCACATGCCGCCGACCAGCACCTGCAAGCCACGCCGATAAGCAATGGCCGCCGCGATCGTCATGAACATCAGATTGCGGCCCGGCACGAACGTGTTCGGCAAACCGTTGGCCGTGGCCTCGATTTCGATCTCGCGCGTCATCGCGGTGTCGCTGATCGCGCCGAGCAGCGACAGATCGATCATATGGTCGTCGCCGAGACGATCGGCCCATGCCGGAAACGCGCGCGTGACGGCCTGCCGGAACCCCTCGCGACATTCGAGTTCGACGCGATGCCGCTGACCATAATCGAAACCGAGCGTTTCCACCGTGTCGTAACGATCGAGCGCCCACGCGAGACAGGTGGCGGAATCCTGGCCGCCGGAAAACAACACGAGCGCGCTACGCTTAGCGTCTTTGCGGATCACCGTGAAACTCCGTGAATGAGAGTGCCAAGTCGCGCTGCGCGAGGTGCGTCATGCAAGCGACGCGGCGCGACATGTACCGGCACCGCTGCCGGCCAAAGCAGTATAGGTCGCGCGTTGCACGTGAACGTGACTGGGCGCTTATACCGTTGATCGCGTCGATCGTCGGGCGACGGGTTCGCCGCAGGTCGCGCCCGCGGGTCGTGCATAACGCACGGCACTCACGTGTTGCACTGATTCAGCCGCTGCACTGATGCGCGAGTGAAGCAACACGTTCGCATGCAAGTCCTTGAACTGGCGCGATTTTATCACGCGACGTTGAACGCTGCCCTCGACCTGACTCGCGAGCCAGCCGCAGAAACGCAAAGAAACGGATACCACCTGAAACGGAAAAGCCCCAGGAATCTTGCGATTTCCTGGGGCTAAATCCTGGTGGCCTGGGGCGGAATCGAACCACCGACACGCGGATTTTCAATCCGCTGCTCTACCAACTGAGCTACCGGGCCAACGAAGAACGAAACTATATCAAGCGATCCGTAGTTCAGCAAGCCCTTTCATAAAAAATTTTGTCGACCGGCCTTTGCGTGCAATACGTGGCACTCATTCGCCCTTGTTCTTGCCGAGATCGACGCCGAGTTGCTTGAGCTTGCGATAAAGATGCGTGCGTTCGAGGCCGGTCTTCTCCGCGACACGCGTCATGCTGCCGTTCTCGCGCGCGAGGTGATATTCGAAATACGCGCGCTCGAAGGCATCGCGTGCATCGCGCAGCGGAATGTCGAACGAGATCGATGCCGTTTGCGCAGTGAGCGCGCCGCCGCCGATGCCGTCGGCCGAGAGTATCGGCAAGGCGGCCGCCGATGCGACCGCCGACGCGCTCACCGGCATCGCCGGCTTCGCGGCCGCGCCTCCCTGCGCCGGCGCATTGCCGCGCGCGAGACCTTGCTCGACCGCCTTCAGCAGCTTCTGCAACGCAATCGGTTTCTCGAGAAAATTGAGCGCGCCGATCTTCGTCGCTTCGACCGCAGTATCGATAGTCGCGTGGCCGGACATCATGATGACCGGCATGGTCAACTGACCTTGCGCGGCCCATTCCTTGAGCAACGTCACGCCGTCGGTGTCGGGCATCCAGATGTCGAGCAGCACGAGGTCCGGCGCCTGACGCAAGCGGAACTCGCGCGCCTCCTGCGCATTTTCAGCGGCCTCCACGACGTGCCCCTCGTCGCTCAGGATCTCCGAGAGCAATTCCCGGATGCCCATTTCATCATCTACCACCAGGATGGTTGCCATTTACGCTGCCCTTGTCTGCACTGTTGCTTTTGTCGTTCCCTGCGACGTACCGCCATGCACCGGATGCGCGCCTGCGCCATGCGCACCGGGTGCCGCCGTGTCGTCCGCCAGTTGAAGGAAGAGGATCGAAATCTGCGCGCCTTCGATCACGTCGCCGGCCTTCATGCGATTGCGAATGTCGATGCGCGCGCCATGTTCGTCGACGATCTTCTTGACCATCGCAAGACCCAGGCCCGTGCCCTTGGCCTTGGTGGTCACGTAAGGCTCGAACGCGCGCGTGAGAATACGCGCGGGAAAGCCCGGTCCGTTATCCGACACTGTCAGACGTACCGCGACGCGTACTTTGCCTTCCGCATCGGGGTCTCCGTATTCTACTGTCCTCGTCTCGAGCAAAACACGCGGATGCTCGACCTCGGCGACCGCATCCTGCGCGTTCTGCAACAGGTTGTGAATCACCTGGCGCAACTGCGTCGCGTCGCCGCGAATCGCGGGCAACGCGGCGAGCTCGACCTGGATCGCGCCCTTGCCTTCCTCGATACCGTACAGCGTGAGCACTTCGCTGACCAGATCGTTCAGTTGCAGATGCGCGAGCACGGCCGGTGGCGTGCGCGCGTAGTCGCGGAAATTGTCGACCATCTGCTTCATCGCGGCGACCTGATTGACGATCGTGGTCGCGCCGCGCTTCAACACGTCCGCATCGGATGGCGCGAGCTTGTCGGCGAGCTTCATCTGCAAGCGCTCGGCGGAAAGCTGGATCGGCGTGAGCGGGTTCTTGATCTCGTGCGCGAGACGCCGCGCGACTTCGCCCCAGGCAATCGAACGCTGCGCGGAGATCACGTCGGAGATGTCGTCGAACACGATCACGTAGCCCGAGGTCTGCATGTCGTCTGTATCGCGCTCGGTGGCCGAGACGAGACGCGCGCCGCGCACGAGCAGCGTGAGCGGTTCGGTTTCGCCCGGCACCTGCACCGAGAACTGCTGCTGCCAGTGCCCGCCGTCGTCGCGGCCGTCGCCGCTCGCCGCTTCGCGGTCGGCAAACGCCTTGCGCACCATCGCGCCGAATTCGCTGAGCACACCGATCTGATCGAGCGACGAACCGAGCACGGTCTGGAACGGCTGACGGAAAATCCGCTCGGCACCGCGATTCGCGGTGGTGATCCTGAACTGCCGGTCGAACACGAACACGCCCGCGGTCAGATTCGCGAGAATGCTTTCGAGATACGCCTTCGAATGCTCGAGCGCGATGCGGTTGTTCTCGACCGCCGCCCGCGCTTCGGACAACTGCCGCGTCATCGCATTGAACGACTGCGTGAGGAAGCCGAGTTCGTCGCGTGACTTGATCTCGCGCTTCGGCGTGTAGTCGCCCTCGGTAATTTCCTTGGTGCCCTGCGCGAGCAGGAACAACGGCCGCGCGAGCTGATTGCCGAGCGCGAGCGCGAGCATCATCGCGATGAAGGTCGCGAGAAACAGCGACAGCGTCAGCGTGCCGATATACATCTTGCGCAGGCCAGTACGGCCGAGCGCCTTCTCCTGATACTCGCGATAGGCGCGCTGCACCGAATCGGCATTGCGCGCGAGCGTGGTCGAGACCGGCTGCGTCAGTTGCAGGAAGCGTTCGGCTGGCTGCAGGAGCGACGCGTTCGAATCGGGAATGCGCTGCACGACGCGCAAACGCAGCGCGCCCTTGCCGCCGTGCGCATGCGGATCGCCGTCCACTTCGCCTTCGATCGCCGCATAGCCGCGACCGCGCGCCTGGTCGATCATCAACGGGGTCGGCAGATCGCTCGGCAGCAGCATCGCGTAGTTGCCGGACGCCTGCGCGACCACGTGCATGTCCGGCGTCGCGCCCGACATGCTGCGGGTCGGCTCGACGATCGTCGCGTCCTGCACGCCGAACTGATCGCGCAAACGCAGCAACGTCAGCGTGGTGCCGGCGGCATCGGCGCTGGCCAGTTGCTCGGACATCAGACGCGCCTTCGTCTGCAGATCGGACAGCGACGCGTCGAGCATGCCGCGCCCGAGATTGAGGCCGGCCGAGAGCGCGGTTTCGACGTTCACGTCGAACCACGATTCGATGCTGCGCGAGACGAACTGATACGACACGATGTAGATGATGCCGCCCGGCACGACGCCGACCAGCGCCATGAAGAACGCCAGCTTCGCGAGCAGCCGCGTGCCGAATTTGCCCGTTCGCAATCGCACGATGATGATGACGACGAGCGCCGCCACCACCAGCAGAAAGATCATCGCGACCGCGACGTTGGCCGCGTAGAGCCACTGGTAGTAGCGGTCGAAGAATTCGGTATTCGCGCTCGCGGCGGCCAGCAGCACGAGCAGCAGCACGGCCGTGACCGCGACCGTCGACACCAGCACGCGCACGACGATGCTGCTGACACTGGTAGGAGATGAGCGCACTTTATTTAGCACGTTCTGTCGCCGTGAAAGTGAAACGCTTCCAGTCGGAGGCGAGGTTCCAGTCGCGGTTGTTCACCGCGTCGATCTGGAACGGCTTGGGCATCAGTGCGATGTCGAGCTGCATGCGCACCGACGCGGTATAGGTTTCGTCGGCATGCACCTGGTTGCGGTCGATCACGTGCCACGACGTGATGTGCTTGATGACCGCGAGCGCATCCTTGAGCGAGGAAAAGCCAAGCTGCAACCCGCCCGACGATACACTCGACACGCGATACTCGCGCGTGAGCGGCTGGAACGACAGGCGCAGGCTCTGCGATACGCTCACTGGCTGCTCGTCGAACCAGTACCAGCGCGGCCGGCTCAGTTCGAAATCGGTCGTGAAATAAAGCGGAATGCCCTTGTTGACCGCGTCTTCGAGATTGCTGTTCAGCTCGAAGTCGAAGTGCGCATCGAGACTCCAGCCGCCATTGTCGGCCTGCAGCGACGCCCGCTGCACCGCGATCGAATCAGCGTGCGCCGCGCCCGGCGCTGCCAGCCATACGGCCAGCGCGATCCAGAACACGGCAGCGAGCCGAAGCGGGAAGAAGCGTTTGATGGTCACCGTTTCTGAAAGCGCGCGTAGAAAAATCCGTCGTGGTCTGAGTTCGCGCCGGCGCTGTCTTCAGCAGGCTGTCCGGCATGAGAACCGGCCGATGAGTCGGCGGGCGCGCGGGCCACTGAGGGTAAAAGCTGCCCCGGCGCGTCCAATCGTACCGCATCCTGATGCTGGTTTCCAAACCACTGTGCCTGCAACTCGCCTTCTTCGGGGAAGATCGAACACGTAACGTAGAGCAACTCGCCGCCTGGTTTCACGAGCGGCCAGAGCGCGCCGAGAATGCGGCGCTGCTCGGCGGCGAGCGCGGCGATGTCGGATTCGCGACGCAGCCAGCGAATGTCCGGATGGCGCCGCACGATGCCCGAGGCCGAGCACGGCACATCGGCGAGGATGCGGTCGAACGGCTGGTCGAGGTCGTCGTGCCATTGCGCGGGGTTGCCCGCGTCGCCGATGCGCACTTCTGCTTCGAGCTTCAGCCGCCGCAGGTTTTCGCCGATGCGGCGCGCGCGCGACGCGTCGCTTTCGAGCGCAACGAGTTGCAGCCTGGCGAGTTCGAGCAGATGGCCGGTCTTGCCGCCGGGCGCCGCGCAGGCGTCGAGCACGCGCATGCCGTCGCGCGCGCCGAGCAGTTGCGCGGCGAGTTGCGCGCCGGCATCCTGCACCGACACCGCACCTTCGCCGAAGCCGGGAATGCGCTCGACGGGCATCGGCGTGTCGAGCCGAACTGCATGCTCGCCCACCTTGCGCGCGGCGATGTGATCACGCTGCAGCACTTGCAGGTACGCGTCGACGGTCGAATGGCGCGCGTTCACGCGCAACGTGAGCGGACCGTGCGTATTGCCGGCCGCCAGCACGGACTGCCATGCGCCGGGCCACGCGCGCTTCACGGCGTCGATCCACCAGGCCGGATAGTTCCAGCGCGCCACTTCGTCGGCTTGGATGGCGGCGAGAAACGTCTCGCGTTCGCGCAGGAAACTGCGCAGCACCGCGTTGACGAGCCCCTTCGCGAAGACGAATTCGCGACGCGCGCCGATCGCGCTCACCGCCTGGTCGACCACCGTGAACGGCGTGTAGGCGGCACTCGCTTCGTCGTCGACGAGCAGCGCGAAAGCGCAGGCGAGTATATGGGCGACATGCGGCGCCGGCGCTTTCTTGACGAGCCTCGCGATCAGCCACTCGGCGCTCGCGAGGCGCCGCATCGTGCGGTAGGCGATGTCCTGCACCGCGCCGCGTGCCGCCGCGGCGCTGCCTTCAGGCACGGACACGAGAACGGCTTGCAGCGCCGCGGGCAGGGCCGCGCCGAGACGCACGGCACCGACAGCCTGAGCCGCGCAGTCGAGCGCGAATCCGAGCGATTCGGGCGACAGATGCAGCGCCGACAAACGGGATTCGCGCGAACGCGCCAGCGAAGAAGCAGAACGCGAAGAAGGCTTTGATGTCATGAAGGGAGCAAAGGCGAGCCGCACGGTGCGCGCGGCGCAGTCAGCGCACATTGTAGCGTGGCGCCAGGCGGGGACCGCCGTGGGGGCGGACGATGGCGGCCGGGCAATCGCACAATGGCGGGGAAGGGCGCAAAAAAAGCGGGCCTCGCGGGCCCGCTTTGCGGTATTTCACGCTTCACGCTTACGCGCCGACCGTCCTCCTGCAACTCAGTCGAAGCGCCCCGTGCGCGCCATTTCCGTCAAACGCGCGATGCGCTCTTCGGTAGCCGGGTGCGTAGAGAACAGATTCGCGATGCCGCCGCCCGACAGCGGGTTCATGATCATCATCTGTGCCGTGGCAGGATGGGCTTCGGCAGTCGGAAACGGAATGCCGCTCGCGTAGCGGTGAATCTTGTCGAGCGCCGAGGCAAGCGCCTGCGGGTCGCCCGAAATCTGCGCGCCGCCACGGTCGGCTTCGAATTCACGGGCACGCGAAATCGCCATCTGGATCAGCGCGCCGGCAATCGGCGCAAGCAGCGCAACCGCGATGCCAGCGATCGGGTTCGCGGGACGGCCGTTTTCATCGCGACCGCCGAAGAACATCGCGAAATTCGCCAATGCGGAAATCGCACCGGCCATCGTTGCCGAGACCGTCGAGATCAGGATGTCGCGGTGCTTCACGTGCGCGAGTTCGTGCGCCATCACGCCGCGCATTTCACGCTCCGACAGCACGCGCAGAATGCCCGTGGTGGCCGCGACCGCCGCGTTCTCCGGATTGCGGCCGGTGGCAAACGCGTTCGGCGCGTCTTCGTTGATCAGATACACGCGCGGCATCGGCAGGTTCGCGCGCGTGGCAAGCTCGCGCACCATGCGATAAAACTGCGGCGCGCTGTTTTCGTCGACTTCCTGCGCGTTGTACATGCGCAGGACCATCTTGTCCGAAAACCAGTACGAGAAGAAATTCATCCCGAGGGCGATCACGAGCGCGAGCATCATGCCGCGCGAACCGCCGATCATCCCGCCGATCACGATGAAAAGGGCCGTGATGGCGGCCATCAGCATCGCGGTTTTAACCCAATTGAACATGTCTGCAACTCCTTGCCCTAAGCGTGGGCCTCGTCTCCAGGCCGCGCGATTGCGGCGCCGGATTGTAAGCTGAATGTTAGATATGGGCGGCGCAGGAAAATTCAATCATCGTGAGGTAGTCGCGAGCTTGATGCCAAGGCCGACGAACGCGCTGCCGACACCGCGATCGAGCCAGCGCTTCACGGCAGGCTTGCCGGAGAAGCGCTGCGTCACGCTGCCGGCGATCCACGCGACAAAGCTGTTCCAGATCATGCTCATGACGACGAACACCGCGCCGAGCGCGAGGAACGCGAACGTCTTGTGCTCGCTGCCCGTCGCCACGAATTGCGGGAAAAACGACACGAAGAACAGCACGACCTTCGGATTCAGCACGTTGGTCCAGAAGCCTTGCAGGAACAATTGGCGCAGCGACTTCGGCGCGGACGGCGAGCGCGTGTCGTTGGCGGGCGCATCCGGCGCCGGTTTCGCGAAAATCAGGCGCGCACCGAGATAAATCAGGTAGATGGCGCCGATGAATTTGACGACGGTGAACGCCGTGGCCGACGCGGCAAGCAACGCGGTCAAGCCAAACGCGCACGCCAGCGAATGAATGCAGCAGCCGGCCGAAATGCCGAGCGCCGACATCAGACCCGCGCCGCGGCCCTGCGCGACGCTGCGCCCGACGATATAAGCCGTATCCGGCCCCGGCGTGACATTCAGAAGAAAAACCGCGACGACGAAAAACTCGAAATGGACGATGCCGAACATAGGAAACCTCGAAATTTTGCCTGCTGCATGGAGGATTCTAACGCGCGGCAGGCTCGCGGCGGCGCCCCTGAACATCCGCCGAACGGACAATGTTCAGGTCATGCGAAGGCAGCTATTCTGCCTGTGGAAGTTGAAAGCGCTGTCCCGTAGCGAGTGCCGAACCGGCCAGGAATTCGCGCACCGGCAGGCGCTTGCCGCCGGGTTTCTGCAATTGCGTGAGACGCAGCACGCCTTCGCCGCACGCGACCACCACGCCCTCGGGCGAGACGTCGACGATAACGCCCGGCGCCTTGCCGTTTTTGCCGCCCTCGGCCTCGGCCGGCTCGGCAACCGCGGCCCAGATCTTGACGACGCTGCCGTCTTCAAGCGTACCCGCGCCGCCGGGAAAGGGATCGAACGCGCGTACCTGGCGCGCGAGCGCTTGAGCCGGGCGGCGCCAGTCGAGCGCCGCTTCATGCTTGGCGATTTTTTCGGCATAGGTTACGCCGTCCGCCGGTTGCGGCGTCGAGGCGAGCTTGCCGCCGCGCTCGAGTTCGATCAGCGCTTTGACGATCAGCTTCGCGCCATCTTCCGCGAGACGGTCGTGCAGGGTGGCCGTGGTGTCGTCGGCGGTAATGGCTGTGCGCGTTTCGGAGATCATCGCGCCGGTGTCGAGGCCGACGTCCATCTGCATCAGCGTGATGCCGGTCTGTGCGTCGCCCGCTTCGATCGCGCGGTGAATCGGCGCCGCGCCGCGCCAGCGCGGCAACAGCGACGCGTGAATGTTGATGCAGCCGAAGCGCGGAATCTCGAGCACTTCCTGCGGCAGGATCAGACCGTACGCGGCGACCACCATCACGTCGTGCGGCGTGGCGCGCAACTGGTCGATCGCGGCGGCGGCTTCCTGCGGATATTTGCCGGCGCGGCGCAGCGAGGTGGGCTGCGCCACGGCCAGCCCGTGCTCCTGCGCGTAGCGCTTGACCGGGCTCGCCTGCAATTTCATGCCGCGTCCGGCAGGCCGGTCGGGCTGCGTCAGCACGAGCGGCACCAGAAACCCGGCGCGATGGATCGCGGCCAGCGCGGCCGCGGCGAATTCCGGCGTACCGGCAAAGATGACGCGCAACGAATGGCTCATGGATGGACGTGGGCGAAGTGAACGCGCGTTACATCGCGTGGGCGAGCTTCTTCATCTTGCTCTTGATGCGCGTCTGCTTCAGCGACGACAGGTATTCGACGAACACGCGGCCCATCAGGTGATCCATTTCATGCTGGATGCAAACGGCCAGCAGCCCCTCGCAATCGAGCTCGAAGGTCTCGCCCTTCTCGTTCAGCGCGCGCACGCGCACTTTCTCGGCGCGCTCGACGTTGTCGTAAATGCCCGGCACGGACAGGCAGCCCTCTTCCGAGAGCTTCCGCTCATCGCTCGACCAGACGATTTCCGGGTTGATGAACGCGAGCAGTTCGTCGTGCGTTTCCGAGACGTCGATCACGATCACGCGTTCGTGCACGTCCACCTGGGTGGCGGCGAGCCCGACGCCGGGTGCGGCATACATGGTTTCGGCCATGTCCGCGACGAGACGGCGAATGCGCTCGTTGACTTCCGCGACCGGCTTCGCAACCTTGTGCAGCCGTTTGTCCGGGTAATTGAGGATGTTCAGTAAAGCCATGATTTCGAGTGTGATTTCAGACGCCGCCAACCATTGGGACGCCCGCATTGGCCATTCGGCCAGGTTGTGAGCCCGTCGCAATACGCAGAGGATGATGGTGTCGAACCGGCTCGATTCAACACGCCCCGTGCGCCGGACGACGAACCCGCGCGGGTGGGCGCGGCGCCGCGATTATTCGCGGTTTATTTCGGATGATGAAAATTTTAGCATGGCGCCCGCCTACCCGCAGGCCCAGCGAAAGGAACGCCCCTGCATGCACACTTTGTCCGCCAGCCGTATGGAACTTGCCGCGTGGCTGCGGCTATCGCTCGCGCCGGGGTTGAAGCCCGACGCTTTGCGCCTCATGCTGGGCGCTTTCGGGCTGCCTGAAGCGATTTTCGCCCAGTCGCCGGAAGCGCTCGCCGAAGTCGCTGGTGAAGCCGCGGCGCGTGCCGTGCTGGCGCCGCCGGCACCGGCCTTCGAGGCGCAACTCGACGCACTGCTCGCATGGCGTGAGTCGCCCGGCAATCAGATCGTGACACTCGACGACCCCGCCTATCCGCCCGCGCTGCTGACGATGCCCGATCCGCCGCCGCTGCTATATATAAAGGGCCGGCTCGATCTGCTGCATACGAGAGCGGTGGCGCTGGTGGGTAGCCGCAGCGCGACGCCGCAGGGTGTCGAGGATGCGCAGCGGTTCGCGCGCGAACTCTCGGCGGCGGGCGTAACCGTCGTGTCGGGACTCGCGCTCGGCATCGATGGCGCCGCGCATCGAGGCGGCCTCGAAGGCATCGGCGGAACGGTCGCGGTGATCGGCACCGGAGCGGACCTCGTGTATCCGGCCGCGCACCATGCGCTCGCGCGCCAGATTGCGGTGCAGGGCGCGATCGTTTCGGAATGGCCGCTCGGCACGCCGGCGCGCGCCGCTAACTTTCCGCAACGCAATCGCCTGATCGCTGGGCTCGTCAGCGGGGTCGTGATCGTCGAGGCGGCGATGCGCTCCGGTTCGTTGATCACCGCGCGGCTCGCCAATGAAATGGGACGCGACATCTTCGCGTTGCCCGGATCGATTCACGCGCCGCTGTCGCGCGGCTGTCACCGGATCATCAAGCAGGGCGCGAGGCTGGTCGAAACGCCGGACGAAGTGCTGGAGGAACTGGGGTTTGTCCGGCGCCCGGAAGTGCGGGCTGGCCGGCCAGCGAGGCAAACCGTTTCGCTCGACCGCGATGCCGGTTCGTGCGTTTCATCAGCGCCGGAGTCTGCTTACGCAGGCGAACGCGATAGTCGGCGCGCGCTCGCAACGACGCAAGGCCATGCGGCGACGATATCCGCTGAGACAGCCTCTGCCGTCAAACTCCCGCTGGAATCCGTAACGGCCAAACCGGCGGGCACGACCGCATCCGCCACGGTCGCCTTTGCGAACCCGCTTGCGCCCGCTCCCTCGCCGAAGCCGCTCGCCCCCGAAGCCCAACGCCTGCTCGCCGCGCTCGGCCATGCGCCGACCACGCTTGAAATTCTTGCCGCCCGCACCGAGATGGGGGACGCCGCCTTGCAAACCACCCTGCTGCAACTCGAACTCGCCGGCGAGGTAACGCTGCTGCCCGGCGGCCGCTTCATGCGTGCCCATCGTGGCTGACCCGCAACAGGCCTTGCGCCGAGCGGCGCGGCCCACCCTTTGGGAGCGGCCATGCTACATTCGCGCCAAAGCACCCGATCTAACGCCAAGGAAACCACCTCATGCCCGCGCTGAACCTCGACACCGACCAGGACCGGATTGCCGAGCGCGTCAACGAACCCGACACGCTGTTCGTTGCCTGCCTCTGCGCGGAGTGGTGCGGAACGTGTCGCGAGTACCGGGACGCTTTCAACCAGTTGGCCGAGCGGCACCCGGAAGTCTGTTTCGCCTGGATCGACATCGAAACCCATGCGGATCGCTTCGACGATCTGGACGTCGAAAATTTTCCGACCATTCTGATCGAAGACTCGGTTACGACGCGCTTCTTCGGTACGGTTTTGCCGCAGGTATCGATCGTCGAGCGGATGCTGTCGGACCTGACGGCGCTGCCCGGCGTGACCGGCGCCCCCAAGCTGCGGCCCGCGCTGGCAGTCGCCTGAGCAGTTTTGCGCCGCGCGACAGGGCGGCGCAAAGGCCGCCAAACCGATGGCGCGGGCGTTGCGCCGCGCCGCCGACGCGCCGCAGCCGCAGTGAACACCCGGCGTTCGCCGCGGCTTGCCCAATCGCAAGGCGCGCAATTATGATGGCGCGCTTTCATGGCACTTGACACGCCGGGTTCGCGCCTTGTGCTATAAAGCGGTCGTTAATGGGTCGCAAAAGGGCATAGACGAGCGTCGCGCGCTAATTTGGCGCGCTCAAGGCCACCAACCCGGATCTACCAACCTCACATCGAGTCATGTCCAAAGCACTGATCATCGCCGAAAAACCTTCTGTCGCGAACGACATCGCGCGCGCTTTGGGCGGCTTTACCAAGCATGACGAGTACTACGAAAGCGACGACTACGTCCTTTCCTCGGCAGTGGGCCACCTGCTGGAAATCGCCGCGCCCGACGAATACGAGGTCAAGCGCGGCAAGTGGAGTTTCGCCAATCTGCCCGTCATTCCCCCGCATTTCGATCTGAATCCGATCGCAAAAAGCGAATCGCGCCTGAAGGTGCTGACCAAGCTGATGAAGCGCAAGGACGTCGACCGTCTGATCAACGCATGCGACGCGGGGCGCGAGGGCGAGCTGATTTTCCGCCTGATCGCGCAACACGCGAAAGCCAGGCAGCCGGTGCAACGGCTGTGGCTGCAATCGATGACGGCCGGCTCGATTCGCGACGGCTTCGCGCGTCTGCGCAGCGACGAAGAGATGCAGCCGCTCGCCGACGCCGCGCGTTGCCGCTCGGAGGCGGACTGGCTCGTCGGCATCAACGGCACGCGCGCGATGACCGCGTTCAACAGCAAGGGCGGCGGCTTCTTCCTGACCACGGTCGGGCGCGTGCAGACGCCGACGCTGTCGATCGTGGTCGAGCGCGAAGAGAAGATTCGCCGCTTCGTGCCACGCGATTACTGGGAAGTGAAGGCGGAGTTCGTCTGCGCGGCCGGCTTCTACGAAGGCCGCTGGTTCGATCCGAAATTCAAGCGCGACGAATTCGACCCCGAAAAGCGCGATTCGCGCCTCTGGGCGCTACCCGCGGCCGAGACGATCGTCGCAGCCTGTCGCGGCCAGCTCGGCACGGTGACCGAGGAGTCGAAGCCGTCCACCCAGCTCTCGCCCGCCCTCTTCGACCTGACCAGCCTGCAGCGCGAAGCCAACGGCCGTTTCGGCTTTTCGGCAAAGAACACGCTGGGGCTCGCTCAGGCGCTGTACGAAAAGCACAAGGTGCTGACCTACCCGCGAACCGACGCGCGCGCGCTGCCGGAAGACTATCTGGATACGGTCAAGCAGACGCTCGGCATGCTCAAGGAGAGCAACAACTACCTGCCGTTCGCAAAACAGGTGCTCGACAAGGGCTGGGTGAAGCCGAACAAGCGCATCTTCGACAACTCGAAGATCAGCGATCACTTCGCCATCATCCCGACGCTGCAGGCACCGAAGAACCTGTCCGAACCGGAGCAGAAGCTCTACGACCTCGTCGTGAAGCGCTTCCTCTCCGTGTTCTTCCCGGCCGCCGAGTATCGGGTCACGACGCGTATCACCGAAGTGGTCGGTCATCATTTCAAGACCGAAGGCAAGGTGCTCGTCGAGCCGGGCTGGCTGCAAATCTACGGCCGTGAAACCAGCGGCGACGACGCGAACCTCGTGTCGGTGCAAAAGGACGAGAAGGTCAAGACCGACAAGATCGCCGCGCAGCAACTGGTCACGAAGCCGCCCGCGCGCTACAACGAAGCGACGCTGCTGTCTGCGATGGAAGGCGCGGGCAAGCTCGTCGAAGACGACGAACTGCGCGAAGCGATGGCGGCCAAGGGTCTCGGCACGCCGGCGACGCGCGCGGCGATCATCGAAGGTCTGCTGACCGAGAAATACCTGATCCGCGAAGGCCGCGATCTGATTCCGGCCGCCAAGGCCTTCCAGCTGATGACGCTGCTGCGTGGCCTCGGTGTGAAGGAACTGACCGCGCCGGAACTGACCGGCGAATGGGAATACAAGCTCTCGCAAATGGAGCGCGGCAACCTGCCGCGCGACGCGTTCATGCAGGAAATCGCGCGCATGACGCAAACTATCGTCAAGCGGGCGAAGGAATACGATTCCGACACGATCCCGGGTGATTACGCGACGTTGCAGACACCTTGCCCGAATTGCGGCGGCCTGGTGAAGGAAAACTACCGGCGTTTCGCGTGCTCGAAGTGCGAGTTCTCGATCTCGAAGATTCCGGGTGGGCGCCAGTTCGAAATCGCGGAAGTCGAGGAGTTGCTGCAGAACAAGACGATCGGGCCGCTGTCGGGTTTCCGCAGCAAGATGGGCCGGCCGTTCTCGGCAATCCTGAAACTGACGCTCGACGACGAGATCAAGAACTACAAGCTCGAATTCGACTTCGGCCAGGATGCGGCCGGCGAAGACGGCGAACCGCCTGACTTCTCCGATCAGCAGCCGGTGGGCGCGTGTCCGAAGTGCAGCGGGCGCGTGTTCGAACACGGTATGAGCTACGTCTGCGAGAACTCGGTCGCCAATCCGAAAACGTGCGATTTCCGCTCCGGCAAGGTCATCCTGCAACAGGAAATTGCCCGCGAGCAGATGGCCAAGCTCCTCGAAGAAGGTCGCACGGACCTGCTGACGAACTTCAAGTCGTCGCGTACGGGCCGTAACTTCAAGGCGTTCCTCGTCAAGCAGAGCGACGGCAAGATCGGCTTCGAATTCGAGAAGAAGGAACCGGCTGCAGGGAAAACCGCGGCGGCCAAGACCACGGCGGCCAGGTCGGCGGCGAAAGCGGCACCGGAAGCGGACGAAGGCGATACGGCCGTGGTCGTGAAGGCAGAGCCGGCGGCGAAGAAGGTGGCGGCCAGAAAGACTCCGGCCACCAGGACCGCGGCGGCAAAGAAAGCGCCGGCAAAGAAGGCCGCAGCGCGGAAAACCGGCTCGTAAGGCAGGCCCAGCCTGGCTGGCAGGTGTCATTCGCAGCAGGATGGCGCATCGCTTGCCAGCATCGGCTTCATCCGCCGCCGTCGATAAAAAAAGGCGCAGTCACGTAAAGTGACTGCGCCTTTTTAATGCGCGGCCCGCGTTGCCGCTAACTTCTGCTTACAGCGGCGACAATGCCGTCGGCCGGGCTCGGCTGGTCGTCTTCGTCAGCGTTTTTGCCACCGGCGACAACTCGCTATCGAGCAGCCGCGAAAGCGGCTCGGCACCATCAAATGCTTCCGGTGCGCGAGGCTCGGTGGAATCGAACATTGCCGATGTCGCAGGCTGCTCCTGGCCATCCTTGATCCACTGCTCGCCGAGCACGCTATTCGGCGTCTGGCTGAAATGCTCGACCAGATGGTCGATGAACGTACGCACCTTGGCCGGCAAATGGCGGCGGCTCGGATACGCAATGTTGATTTCGACCTGCGGCAGGCGGTAGTCTCCGAGCAGACGCACGAGCCTGCCGCGCGTCATGTCGCGGCCGATCAGATAGCTCGGCAGAATCGCGATGCCCATGCCGAGCAGCGCAAACTGCCGCAGCATTTCCGTGTTGTTCGCGACGATCACGTTGGACGGGCGCACGCGGACCTCACCGTCCGGTCCGGTAAACACGCGTTCGTCGCCCCAATATTCGGACGGCAAGCTCAGGCACGGATGCTCGAGCAGATGCTCGGGCCGCGTCGGCATGCCGTGTTTCTCCAGATAGGCCGGCGTCGCGCAGACGGTCATACAGCCCGTGGTGAGGCGCCGCGTGACGATGCTCGCGCTGCGCATCTGCCGCGCGATCACGACGCCGACGTCGAAGCCTTCTTCGACGAGATCGACCTGACGGTCGACCAGCGTGACATCGGGAATCACTTTCGGGTAGCGCTCCGCGTACGTTTGCAGCACGGGCGCGAGGTTATGCAGCCCGAACACGACCGGCGCGACGATGCGTAGCGTGCCGACGGGTTCGTGATTGCGCGCCACCACCATCTGTTCGACGTCTTCCAGTTCGTCGAGGATCTGACGGGCGCGCTCGAGATAGACCTGACCGGATTCGGTCAGCGACAAGCTGCGGGTTGTGCGATTGAGCAGCCGTGTACCGAGCCGGCCTTCGAGGTCGGCAACGTGACGGGTGGCGACCGCGTTGGAAATATCCATTGCGCTCGCAGCGCGGGCAAAACTGCCGAGATCCGCCACCTTGACGAAAACTCGCATCGACTGCAAATGGTCCATAAGACAACTCCTACCGTGTTACTGCTTCCTGACAATTAGTGAAAACCAGTGAAGCGAACTTGGAATTCTCCTACGACTCGCAAATTCGTGCAGAAGTTGCTGTCGGAACTCGAAATATTGTCAATTTTGGTACGACCATACCCTCTAAAGCAGGGCTCGGTCGCAAACTATTCTGAAAATTGAAACAATCTGCTGCGCCGCAGCTTGCACTGTCTTTTTTGTTCGAACAGACGCAAAGGTCATCCCGGCATTGCTGAATTCGAAAATATGGAGATAAGGGGGCCCCAAAAAAGAAAAGCCGCCCGAAGGCGGCCTTCCATGCGAAGTGAACACTCACATGATCAGGTGGTGAGCTTTTCTTCGAGTGCGCGCTTGGCTTCCGCCAGAGCCGGCGGCAGACCTTGCTGCAGCGTGTCAAAGAGCTCGGCGTGCAGTGCGAGTTCGTCGCGCCAGGCTGCGTCGTCGACGGAAATCACCTGTTCGAACTGTTCGCGGCTGAAGTTCAGACCGCTCCAATCGATGTCCTCGTAGTGCGGCGACACGCCGAACGCGTGCTCCTCACCCTGCGCCGTGCCTTCGATGCGGCCGACCATCCAGCTCAGCACGCGCATGTTCTCGCCGAAGCCCGGCCAGACGAACTTGCCGTCCGCACCTTTGCGGAACCAGTTCACGCAGAAGATTTTCGGCAGCTTCGCGCTCAACTGCTGCAAACGCTCGCCGGTCTTCAGCCAGTGACCGAAATAGTCGCTCATGTTGTAGCCGCAGAACGGCAGCATCGCGAACGGATCGCGCCGCACCACGCCCTGCTGGCCGGCCGCGGCGGCGGTCGTTTCGGAGCCCATCGTCGCCGCCATGTAGACGCCCTCGACCCAGCTGCGCGCTTCGGTGACGAGCGGCACGGTGGTCGAACGGCGGCCGCCGAAGATGAACGCGTCGATCGCGACGCCGGCCGGGTTTTCCCAATCGGCATCGATCGACGGACACTGCGATGCCGGCGCCGTGAAGCGCGCGTTCGGATGCGCGGCCTTGCGGCCGGTTTCCTTCGCCTCGGCCGGCGTCCAGTCCTTGCCCTGCCAGTCGATCAGATGCGCGGGAGGCTCGTCGGTCATGCCTTCCCACCAGACGTCGCCGTCGTCGGTCAGCGCGACGTTCGTGAAGATCACGTTTTCCTTCAGCGTGGCGAGCGCGTTGTAGTTGGTCTTCTCGCTCGTGCCCGGCGCCACGCCGAAGTAGCCGGCTTCCGGGTTGATCGCGTAGAGACGGCCGTCCTTACCCGGCTTGATCCAGGCAATATCGTCGCCGATCGTGGAGATTTTCCAGCCGTTCAGGCCAGCCGGCGGAATCAGCATCGCAAAGTTGGTCTTGCCGCACGCCGACGGGAACGCCGCCGCGACGTGATGCTTGCGCCCTTCCGGCGACGTCACGCCGAGAATCAGCATGTGTTCCGCGAGCCAGCCCTCGTCGCGGCCCATCGTCGACGCGATGCGCAGCGCGAAGCACTTCTTGCCGAGCAGCGCGTTGCCGCCGTAGCCCGAGCCGAAGCTCCAGATTTCGCGCGATTCGGGGAAATGCACGATGTACTTGGCCTTGTTGCACGGCCACGGCACGTCCTGCCCGCCCGTCGCGAGCGGCGCGCCGACCGAATGCACGCACGGCACGAACTCGCCGTCCTCGCCGAGCACGTCGTACACCTTGCGGCCCATGCGCGTCATGATGCGCATGTTGGTCACGACATATGGGCTGTCGCTCAGTTCGACGCCGATGTGGGCGATCGGCGAGCCGAGCGGGCCCATCGAGAACGGCACCACGTACATCGTACGGCCGCGCATCGAGCCGTCGAACAGGCCGTCGAGCGTCGAGCGCATCTCGGCCGGGGCGATCCAGTTGTTGGTGGGGCCGGCGTCTTCGGCGCGCTGCGAGCAGATGAAGGTGCGATCCTCGACGCGCGCGACGTCGGACGGATCGGAGCACGCCAGATAGGAATTGGGACGTTTGGCGGGATTGAGCTTCCTGAGGGTGCCGGCTTCGACCATCTGCGCGCACAGCCGGTCATATTCTTCCTGCGAGCCGTCGCACCAGACGATCTTCTCGGGCTTGGTCAGCGCGGCGATCCGCTGAACCCAGTCGATCAGCTTGCGGTGCTTGACCCATGTGGGTGCCTCGATAGTGGGCAGCCCTTCGAACGAGGGATGATTCATCGACCTGTCTCCGTTTTGAAAGCAATAGAAAAACGGTACAAGCCCGGCGACGCTGCATGCGAGAGGCATTTAATTCATCGTGCCGGTGTGTATCGATTGCACTCCCGGCACAAGATTGCGCAGATCGTCCTGGGCCACACAGCTTGCCAGGCGGAGACACCTTGCCGACAAGGCTTCTGCAACCTTGTGTAAAGCGGCTTGCCTCAACACGCAACAAACTGTAAAAACGTTCTCAATTCGCCTTCGCGTAGCGTAGCCGTTCTTTTCGCGGCAATTTCTACGGTAAGGCATCCAGCCAGACCGGCATGTGACCTAACTCACACGCTGGGACAGTCAGCATAACACTCCGTTCGCACCAACGAGGTGCGCAGCAAATTACATACCATGAAGATTGCCATCCTCGACGATTACCAGGACGCCGTCCGCAAGCTCGACTGCTTTCAATTGTTGGCCGATCACGAAGTCAAAGTTTTCAACAACACGGTACGCGGTCTCGGTCAGCTGGCGAGCCGGCTCACCGAAGTCGACGCGCTCGTCCTGATTCGCGAACGCACCCGCATCACCTCGCAACTGCTCGACAAATTGCCGCGTTTGCGCATGATCAGCCAAACCGGCAAGGTAGCGGGCCACATCGACCTCGCGGCCTGTACCGAGCGCGGCATCGCCGTGCTCGAGGGCAGCGGCTCGCCGTACGCGCCGGCCGAACTGACGTGGGCACTCATCATGGCCGCCCAGCGCCGTATTCCGCAATACGTAGCAAACCTTAAGCAGGGCGCCTGGCAGCAGTCGGGGCTGAAGACGTCCGCGCTGCCGCCGAACTTCGGTCTCGGCCAGGTGCTGCGCGGGCAGACACTCGGCATCTGGGGCTACGGCAAGATCGGCCGGCTGGTCGCCGGCTACGGCAAGGCATTCGGCATGAACGTGCTGGTCTGGGGCCGCGAGCACTCGCGCGAAGCCGCGCGCGCCGACGGCTATGGCGTCGCCGAAAGCCGCGAGGCGCTGTTCGAGAATAGCGACGTGCTGTCGCTGCATCTGCGCCTGCACGACGACACGCGCGGCATCGTCAAGCAGGACGACCTGATGCGCATGAAGCCGACCGCGCTGCTCGTCAACACGAGCCGGGCCGAACTGCTCGAGGAAAACGCGCTCCTGAGCGCGCTGTCGCACAACCGTCCGGGCATGGTCGCGATCGACGTGTACGAAAGCGAGCCGATCCTGCAGGGCTACAGCCTGCTGCGCATGGAAAACGTGATCTGCACGCCGCACATCGGGTATGTGGAGCGCGAGAGCTACGAGCTGTATTTCGGCGCCGCGTTCAAGAACATTCTCGCGTTCGATTCCGGCGATACCGCGAACGTGGCGAATCCTGAAGCGCTGCAGGGCGGGCGTCGACGGTAAGCGAGGCAGGTAGCCGTATAAGTGCGGATGCCGGGCCACGGCTCGGCGTCCGGCTCATGCGCCGCGCGCGGCCGGAAGCGCGCGACTTGCGGGCGCGGCGCCCGCCTCGCTCAGCGCACTTCGTGCGCCCCCGCTTCCATCAAGGCAGGCATGCGTTCGAGAAAGACCTCGCCATCGGCGCGCCCGAGGTTGTACGCGTGGACCATCTGCGAAGGACTCGTGTAATCCCAGCTCGAAATCGGCACCTTGCGCGACGGCTGCACATAGAGCCGCTGCTGCACGCCATGCGGCACGACGAACATCTGCGGCCGCGGATAAAGACGCGTGACCATCACGAGCACGTTGCCCGGCACATCGGCGTCGAGCGCGCCGACCGGCACGTTGTCGACCATGCCGCCGTCCAGCACCGGCCGGCCGTTGCGGCGCAGAACCGGCGTGAACGGCGGCGTACTCGATGATTGCAGGATCAGATCCGCGAGATCCTCGACGCTCGCGCAATCCTGCGCGCGCACGAATTCCGGATGAAAGCCGAGCGTCTGTCCCAACGTGGGATGCAAGGTCTTGCGCACGTATTTCTCGATGTTGTACGCGATCAGTCCCGCGGCGACTGCGCTCCTCGCACCGAGCCAGCGCGGCAGATGCGACACGCCGATGCGAATCTCCGGCGCATGCGCGAGCTTCGAAAATTTTTCGCCGCAGATATCGAGCAGCGCCTGGCGGTAGATGCGGTAATGCGGAAACACCGACTCGCCGCGCAGCAGATTGCCCCAGTGCGCATTGCGCGTGTTGTGGCGCAGCGCGTCTTCGTAATAGCGCATGACCCAGTCGGAGTCGTCGCGCGTGTAGAGCATGCAGGCGGTAGCGGCGCCGGCCGAAATGCCGGTGATCACGCGCGGACGAATGTCGAGCTGCGGCTGCACGACATCCCAGAAACCCGCCTGCCACCAGCAGCGGTTGCCGCCGCCGGCGAATACGACCTGATCGAACATCCTGCTTTTCCTTGCTGTTTCTGCTATTTCTGCTGCCCGTTTATGTATGGCGAGGAGTGACGCGCTTCGTCCGGGCTTTCAGTCGAGCAACGCGTAAGTCGTGGTCGCGTGGACGGCCATATTGCCGCTTTCGTCGAACAGCTCGACTTCGCCGAACACGAGATTGCGGCCCATACGAAGCACGCGCGCCTCGATCAGCACGTCGCCTTTGCGAACCGCGCGCATGAAGCTGATGTTCAGCGACACCGTGGTCATCGGCCTGAAGCCGCCGAGCGCGGCGGTAATCGCGACGATCATCGCGGTATCGGCGGCTGCCATGAACACCTGGCCGCTGATAATGCCGCCCGAGTGACGCCATTCACCGGAAAACGGCAGACGCAGCGTCGCACTTTCCTCGTCGGCCTTGACTGGCGTCAGCGTCAGCGCGCGGACCCAAGGCGCGAGGACCCGGTCGAGCAGCTCGGCAATCTCTTTCTCATTCATGGCAATCCCCGGTCGAAAGCCGCACGACGCATCGCGCGGCGAGGTGTCCGCGACATGATACCGGGACGACCCGACGCCACGATGTTTTCAAGGCAGCGGCTTTGTCGAGGGAAGACTCCAGCCCACGCGATGTGATTTCTTAATAAATTTGCGAAAAGGGCTTGGCAATCTCAAAAAGTTACTGCATAATCTCGCTTCTGTTGGGGGCGTTAGCTCAGTTGGTAGAGCAGCGGACTCTTAATCCGTAGGTCGAGTGTTCGAGTCACTCACGCCCCACCAAAGATATCAAGCACTTAGCCCAGCCTTAATCGGCTGGGCTTTTTGCTTTCTGGGTCCGTGTAGGCATTTTGGGCCCACATCAGTCATCGATCCACCTCGACGGGTCGAGGCAGTGGTCTCGTATTGACGCTGGAATCCTCCTCGCATTGCTCCGGCCTCGGCATGGTGCAGGCTGAGCAGTCCTCTACCTAGGCGCTCATGGGGCAAACGCTGCGTTCCTTCCTGTCGCGAGGTGCGCGCCGCACTCACGCAATGCGTCCCGCCACTTTGGCGGTTGCCTGGACCACCACCATCACGCTTGCATAGTGTCTCGCGCCGTTTGAGCGCCTTCGACCTGGCACCTTCCACAATTCCGTCAAGCGCAGCGCCCCCCCGGATGCGGCATGTTGAAACTGCCAACGTTGACAGGGTGGCTCCGGGAAAACCCGATGTGCTACATTCCTCCGACAAAAAGAGAGAGGGCATGCATTATGGGTTTTGCGTTCATTCGCGAGGGCGACACGACCTCGCACGGCGGTCGCGTGCTTGTGTGTTCGCCGGAGAACAAATCGGACGGCGTCGCCCTCGCGCTCTTGGGCGACAAGGTGTCGTGTCCAAAGTGTGGTGGGATCTATCCGATCGTCGGGGTCAAGAATCTCGGCGTGACGTTCGACGGTCGGCCCGTCGCCTCCGAAGGCGACACGACAGCATGTGGGGCCACGCTCATCGCCTCGCAAAACAATACAACGGCCGAACCAACTAGCGGTGGTTCGATAGGTGGCGGGAAAAGCGTCCTATCCGAGACGAACCCGCAAACGCCTTATCGCGGGCGCTTTCAGGTGCTCGATGACATCACGCGCAAGCCCGTCGCGGGACACCCGTACACGGTCAGGTCGTCGGACGGTCGCGTGATCCAAGGCAAAACGGACGGGAACGGGTTCACAGAATGGCTTGAGGGGCATGACGCTTCGTCGCTGATGTTCAGCCATCCCGGGAGCGAGGGAGCATGAGCGGCTACGGTCCGGGCTCCATGACCGGTGGGGTCTCGCCCGAAGGTCAAACGACCCCAGTAGGGGTCAGCGGTCGTCTTTCGCCGAAAGACCGCGCGGTGCTGTGTTCTGTGCTCTGCAAGTGCAAAAACATCGGCGTGGCCACCCGAAATGGTCGAATCCAGCGCCAACGATGCGTTCAGCAGCGGTTGGATTTCGCGAACGAGATGTCGCGGATTGAGACCGGTGCGCCGACGGAATACCGCCCTGAGCAGACATACAACATGAAAACGGCCCCACCGGAGCCGGTGACGGACCCGGACGATCCGTTGCGACCTCACTCGGACATTCGCCAATGGATCGAGGACTTCTGGCCGGGTGGTCGCAAGAGATACAAAGCGGGGGACGGCAACCTTCGCCGGCCTGATGTTGTGATTGTCAACGACCCCACGCAGCCGCCTGTCCAAGCCAATATTAAAATGGTGGTCGAGTATAAGTTTCCACCGGACGATTTCTCTCGCGGTCAGCGGCAAGACTACATCGACATAGCGGGTTCAGATTCGAAGTTCATGAGACTTGGTCCTGCAGAGTGCGGATGCGGTGATGACGACCAGGATGGTCAAGAATCGACCCAGCGTCGGTCAAAGTCATCGACGTCCGACCTGGACGACCTTGCCGGCCAAAGCGGCGGAAACGGCGGCAGCTCCCTCCCAAGTGGCGGCAGTCTTCCGCTACCGCCCCCGGGAAGGCTCCCTCCTAGCATGTTGCCCTGACGGCGTGATGGAACGATGAGACATGAATGAAGAGCAGATGAAAGCCTGGGTCGCCGATCCGAATCGCGCTGATACGCTGCCGTTCGGCTTTTACGAACCGGCCTATCGCAAGGGAATCACCGGCGCGGCGCTCGTGGTGCGCGGCGTCGTCTACTTTCGCGAAGGACACACGCCTGCCGTGCGTGCTGCGGTCGTGAAGTGCTTTGAGCAGTACAACGCAACAATCACCGAATACACCCAAGCGCTGGCCCGTGCTCTCCAGGAAAAGCCGCCGAATGATGGCCCGCTGCGCTGGTTCTATTCGGAAGGCGAGCAGCCGATGCCGATCGACAAGGCTCCGAGACTGGACACCCTGGCGACGACAGTGCCCGCGGACGAGGCGTTGGTCGTGCAAATGACGAGCGCCGACCACAAGCTTGCGACGGGTTTCTACGATTTCGGCGTGTTCACGGTAGCTGATTGGAAAGCCACTCTCTCCGGCAATCTGGACGTGCTTGACTTCACTTTCCCCCGGGCTTTCCTCGAGCATCGGCCGGGGGTATTCCAAGCGTTGTTTGCTGCGTTCTGTGAAGCCCTCCCGACGGTTTACGGGCATGCCGGTTTTGGGGTGAACCTGCCGCCAATGGAGCAGGAAGCAAACGAGGCGACGGAGTATTTCTTCGCTCGTCGGTACGGCCCGGGAATCGACGTCGGCGATCCCATGGGTTACAGCACGGTGAGATTGGTCAGCAAGATCAAAACCGTGGATTGGATCGTTGCCCTGAATGCGGACCTCGTGCGCGCGGCCGGCGGACCGACCTCATGGACGTTGCCTCCCGACTGGTTCGTTCGTCAACCGTTGGGCACTGATGGTTTGATCATCCAAGCAGGTGCCGCGCCCCAATCCGGCATTTCGGACGGACCTGGCAAGTCGCCGCTGCCGCCACCCGCGTACGTCCTGCTCAACGCAGCGCTGCGCCCGATCATCGCTGAGGACATGGACATTCTCCAGCGCGGAACGCTCGACAGTACCGCCCCGCTACTGAACACCACGGTGGCGACCGAAGCTTGGCTGAAGCGCTTCGACGTGCCGTCCGACCAGGTGACCGAAAAATGGCGCGAGCTGCACAAAACACCGACTGTCGGTAGCAGTAAAGCGGCGGTCGCCGCCAACCTCTTGCGGCTTCGGAAGGCCATGGGACTGCCCGAGCCCGTGCCGTCGAACAGGTTCGGATACGACGGTGGCTCGCCGGGTTAGCGAACGCTTAGAGCAACACAGAAACGGGGCCGCGAGGCCCCGTTGTCATGTGCGCGTTGGCCGCTCCGAGCCCGCCATCTTGAGCGCCGACTGGTCAGGTGGTGCGGCTCCCGCCTCGTCCTTTGCAGCGGTGGCGTGAGGGGCAATCCTCGCATGAGCACGCCGCACAATCAGTCGTTCGCCGACGGCTATCGACCCGAGCCGCAGTGAAGTTCTGTTTGCTCACTCATTCCCCGTGTAGGCACCATGTAGGCAAATACTAGGGAAATCAGTCTGCATGAGTCAACAAAAAAATCCGTAGAATATCGCCAAAACCCTTACCCACAAAGGACCCAGAGTGCCTACACGGATATCAATCCACATGAAGGAATATGATGTCGCTCGGACTCTTAATCCGTAGGTCGAGTGTTCGAGTCACTCACGCCCCACCAAGAATTACGAAGCCCGGTTAGCGAAAGCTGACCGGGCTTTTTCATTTCTTCATGGGTATTTGCCGCGAGATATTGTGGATTAGCGCAGACTGAATTTCGCCATCCGTCAGGCGTCCATCGCCCGCTCTCGCGCCACCCTCTCCTCCATCCCCCCACCAACGTCCGCGAATGAACGCGACCTGCCAGGTCACGCGAAGCGCGGCTTCACGGAATCGACCTGCTCACGCGATGCGCCCGTCGGACGAACAGGCATCTCAGACTCAAACACTATCGAGATACAACACCCAGGGCCGCCCTCGCGAACGCTGACGTGCGCGTTATGCAGCCGCGCAATCGCCGCAACGAGGCTCAGTCCGATCCCACTGCCGGCGGCTGTCGTACCGGTCTGGTGCTCAGCGCGATAGAACGGCTGGAACACCAGGTCTCGTTCGGCAACCGGAATGCCGGGGCCCGTATCCCTGACTTCGATGGTTACCTTGCCATCTCGCTGATGCAGCGCCACGGTGATAGCTCCGCCCGGCGGCGTGAATTTCAGCGCGTTCTCGACCAGGTTGCCGAATGCGCTAAACAGCAGGTCTGCCTCGCCGTTGACGATCACCGGCACGCACGGCAACAGCTCAAGCGTAATTGAAAGGTCCTCGGCGGGAGCTTCGTAGAAGTCGATGACATCATTCAGGACATCTTGCAAGTTCAGCGGGCCCTTCCTGGCAAGGCCCGCTGCTTCGCCTATCTGCGCCATTCGCAGGAGAGCGGAGAAGCGCGTCATGACAATGTCGGACTGCTGGAGTGCGGTGTCGATCACCTGCTCGTATTCGGTGACGCTCATGATGCGCCGGCGCGTGCTTTCGAGAGTGCCTCGCATGCGCGTCATCGGCGTGCGCACTTCGTGTGCGATACCGGCGCAGATGCCTTGTATGTCTCTAATCAGACGTTCGACTTCGTCGAGCATCGAATTCACCACGGCCGTAATCTTGTCGATGTCGTCCCCACTGCCCGACAACGGCAGGCGATGATCGAGCCGGCCCGACGCGATCCGCTGGGTCGCCCGGCGTACATCGCGCAAGCGGCGGGCTGCCACGGCGTTCAGAAGCGTACCGCTGACCATGCCGATGACGAGTGTAAAGACAAGACTGCCCCCCGCGATCAGCAGCAACACCTTGTCGAAGTGCCTCTCTCCATCAGTCGATCGTGCGGTGACAAAAATGCCGCCGGACGGCAAACGCACCACGACGCCGCGATAGTGGCGTTGCACCGCGCCGGCATGGTGCCCGAGGGTCGCAATGTAATCGAACGGCTTGCCGTCGACCTCGCCCGGCAACGTCTCGAAGGCGCCGACGAGATGCTCGCCGCCTGGGCCGAAATAGCCGAATGGCCGTCTGTTCTCAGGATCTTCCGACGTGTACATCGCAATACGCGCCGGGATCTCGTTCGTCGGCAAATGCTGGATTTGCTCCACTTTCAGAAAGAGATGCTCATCGATCTCCCCAATCGAATGCCGAATGGTGACCCAGCACAGGAGTGAAAAGAGGCCGATTGCAATCACGACCTGCAGGCAGAACAACAGCCAGGGCGACGGCTGGCGAAACAGCAAACGCAGCTTATACATGCAGAACCCACCCGGCGCCGTGCACGTTGTGAATCAGCTGCGGCAACTTTCCGTCGAGGCTGATCTTGCGACGCAAGCGCGTCAGATGGATGGCGATCACGTCGCTCTGTACATCCGCGTGATAATTCCAGCCCGCCTCGAACAGCATGTTGCGCGTGACGACGTTTCCTGCATTCCGGATCAGAAAGGCGAGCAGCTTGCTTTCACGCGGCTTGAGGTTGATGACGGTGCCGCGCCGCGTTGCGTGGCCCGTCAACGTGTCGAGCGTCAGGTCGCCGAACGTCAGGGTCGAGTCGTCGCGCCCGCCCGCCTGGCCGCGTAGCAGCACGTTGAGACGCGCCGTCAGTTCGTCGAAATAAAATGGCTTCACGAGATAATCGTCCGCGCCGGCATGCAGACCCTTCACGCGTGTGTCGACCGCGTCGAGTGCGCTCAACAGCAGGATCGGGACACGTTGGCCGAGGTTGCGCAAGGTCGACAACACGGAAAAACCATCGACTTCCGGCAGCATGATGTCGAGCACGATGGCATCGAAGCGCCGCGCGAGCGCCCGCGACAGACCTTGCCAGCCGGTCAGTGCCTGTTCGACCGAGAAACCGTAGTCTTCGAGCGCGCGCGTAATCTGGTCGGAAGTCGGCTTGTCGTCTTCGATAACAAGTATGTGCGACGCGTGCACATGGGGGCCGGAAAGGTTATTGGCAGCAGGATTCATGAAAGGCGTACCGTCGCGGATGCCCGCTTTCGTCACAATCGTGGGCAAATGTCCGGGTGATTCTAACGACCGAACAAGTCAATTTCACTGCGCGTCGTCCAGAGCGAACGTCACCCACAGTTGCTTCGACAGTGTCTTGCCGGCGAGCTCAGGTGCGGGTTTGGGGTACGCGGCGTCGTGTACCGCCGCGAGCGCGGCGCGGTCGAGCTGGCCGACGCCGCTCGATACGACGACCCGCACATCCGACACCGCTCCATCGCGATAGGTAAAAGCCACGCGCGTGCGGCCGCTCACGCCGGCCATGCGAGCAGACTCCGGGTAGCGCAACGCGGATTGGACCGCGGCCCGCAACGCGGCATCGAAGCTCGGATTCACCGCGCCCGCGGACGGTGCGGGCGGTGGTGGCGGCGGCGCTGGAGGTGCCGGATCGGTAGCCGGTTCGCTGGGCTGAGCAGTCGGCGGCGGGGCCGGCGGGGTAGCCGGAGTCGCCGGCTGCAACGGGGCAGCGTGATGCACGGGCACGGGCGAGTGCCGTGGAGGCGCAATCGGCTTCGCGACAGGCACGGGCTCGGGCGGCTTGGGTGCCGGCGCGGGCGGCGCCACCGGTGCCGCTACCGGCGCGAGCGCCAGCAACGTGACGGCGGGCGGCGGCGGCGGTGGTGGAGCCTTTTTCGCAAGCAGTCCGAATGCGCCTGCCAGCACTAACGCCTCGACGAGGAGCGCGAGGGGGGCAGCGCGATGGAGGTCGAGGTGCGCACGAGGCGCCTTGCTCGACGTTACGCTCAGTTCGGGTACGGTCGCCATATCACTTCGACGCGGGTTGCGTGGCCATGGAAATCTGCGAGATGCCGGCCGCGCGGCAGGCATCCATCAACGAAACGAGCTGCTGAATCCGGGCACCCTTCGCACCGACGATCGTCACGGCCGTGTGCGCTGCATCGGGGCGTGCCTGCAGCATGGCGGTCAGTTCGCCCAGCGCCATCGTGCGGCCATCGACCGATAGCGTGCCGTCTTCGGCCAACGTCACCGTCACTTTCGCCGGCGGCAGTTCCTGCGTGCTCGAACTTGCGGGTAACTGCGTGCGCAGCCCTGCGTTCGGAATCATGTGCAGCGTAATCATGATGAAGAACACCAGTAGAAAGAACATGATGTCGATCATCGGGATGATCTCGATGCGCGCCTTGCGGGCTTCGAAGTACTTCATCATCACGTCCTTTGGGGTGCGAGTTTAACGACACCGGCATCCGGCACTTCGCGCACTTCCTTCTGCACCTCGCGCGGCACGCCTGTAAGCCGGTTAACCAGCGCGGCCTTCAGCGTTTCGAGTTGATGCATCAGCGTGCGCACGCGTTTCTCCAGACCATTGAAGAACACCAGGCCGATCATCGCCACGAACAGGCCCGAAGCCGTCGCCACCAACGCCTCGGCGACGCCGCCCGTGACCTGGGTCGGCGCATTGCCCGGGTTCGACAGCACCTGGAACGCGTTGAACATGCCGACGATGGTGCCGAACAGGCCGAGCAGCGGCGCCAGCGTGACGACGGTGTCGAGCACCCACAGGAAGCGGTCGACGCGCGGTGCTTCGCGCATGATCGTCTCTTCGAGTGACGCGTCGAGGTCTTCGCGCGACGCACGGTTCGCGAGGTGGGCCGCGGTAGTCAGCACGCGTTCGACCGGCAGACCGGAGAATTGCGCCGCGCAAGTCGTGAGCTTCGACGTATCGAGCGCGCCCAGGGTGTCGATGCGCTCGAGCGCCGCCCGGGTGCTGCCCATCGCGCGGTGCAGGAACGACAGCCGCTCGATGATGACGGTCAGTGCAACGAACAACATGAAGACGATGACGTAAAGTACGCCGCCCGAATCGTTCGCGAAGTGAGTGAATTGAGTGATGTTCATGGATATGTTCGCCTGAAATTAGAAATCTACCTGAACCGTGCCGAACACCGAGCGTCCGGCCTGCGTCCAGTAGAGCGGGGTCTTGGCAGCGTCTGCGCCGAAACCGAAGAACCCGTTGATACCCGTGCGGTTAAAGAGGTTGTCGAGTTGCAGGCCCACGCGCACGTCGTGGACCATCGATGTGGCGGGCTTGAACGTGTAGCCCACGGAGAGATCGGTCTGCGCAAAGCCGCCGATCGGGATCTGGTTGCCCGTGGTGCCGTACTGCCGGCCGATGAACTTCGTGATCAACGAGCCGGTCAGCGGTCCGCGTTCATAGAGCAGGCCTGCTGCCGCTGTCTTGTTCGGCGTGAACGGCATCCAGGAGTTGTCGCTGTGCTGCTTCGCCGAGTTGAACGTCAGGTTTCCGTACAGGCTGAAGCCGAGCCCCGCGTAGTACGTCGCTTCCGTTTCGATGCCCTTGTAGGTCGCCGCGCCGGCATTCGAGTAGAACGTGTTGCCGCCGATGTTCACGCTCGTGATTTCATTGGCGAACTTGATGTAGTACAGGTCGACGGAAGCCGTCAGGCGGTCGGTCTTATAGGTGGTGCCGATCTGATAGTTGTCCGTTCGCTGGGGGTCAGGCTGGCTGTTGGCCGTCAGGTTAGGAATGTTGAACGTATTCAGATTGGGCGCGAGAAAGCCTTGTGCATACTGGGCGTAGGCGCTCCAGTTCGAATTGATCTTCTCGTGGATCTGCAGCGAGGGCAGCACCTTCGTCCAGGTCTGGCCGTAGTCGGCCGGCAGGCCCGAGCCCTGGTTCATGGCCGAATAGAGGTCGCGGCGGAACAGCGCGTATTTCACGCCGGGGGTGACCGTGAAGCCGTACGGCAGCTTCCAGGCGTACTGGATGTACGGCTGGAAAGTGGTCAGCGTGTTGGTCATCGAAAACATCGGCGCCACGAACGCGAAGTTCTGGGTGGCGTTGGCTTCGACCCGGTCGCGGAAGTTGGTCTGGTAAGCGAACCAGGCGCCGAACTCGAGCGAACCGGGGCCGATGTCTCTTTGCGCGCGCACCACGTCGCCCCAGGCCCGGTAGTCGCTTTCCTGCTCCTGGCCGGCAACGTTGCCGGCGGGGAGGTACGGGCCCTTCGTCGAAAATGCGTTGTACGGCAAGCTGCTGTTCGGCGACACACCCTGGAAGCCGGTGTGGTAGTACCCGTAGGTATAAAGCTTGTTGTCGATCGCCCACTGCGCGACCTTCGTCTGGACGCCGATGTACTCGAAGTCCGTATTGACCAGGTCGTAGTTATAGCCCGAATACGCCTGGCTCAGCGGGTTGCTGGAGAGGCCATAGTTAGGACCGAACTCCGCAATCTGGGCCGCGGAGGAGCCATACGGCGTGTTCTGATGAATCTTGTTATAGGTGCCGAACAGGGTGAGCACCGTCGAGTCGCCAAGCGGCTTCTCGAATTTGAAGTAGGCGTTCTCGCGACGCTGGGAGGCGCCGGTCAGATAACCGTCGCTGCTGCTTTGCGTGTAGCCGAACGTCGCGCGCGCGTCACCCAGCTGCTGCAGATCGCCCGTGTTGAGCTCGGCGCCGGCGAGCCAGGTGTTGTAGCTGCCATACGTGCCGAGCAGAGCGGCCGACGGGGTCATCGACGGGATCAACGACTCCATCGCGATCGTGCCGCCGAACGTGGCGAAGCCGATTTGCGAAGCGTCGCCCGGGCCACGATCGACGGTGAGGCGGTTAATCGCCTGCGACGAGAAAAACGACGTCGAGTGATGCGTGAAGTTGTTCGCATCACCAAACGGTATCCCGTCGAACGTCACGTTGTACTGCCCGTCCTGAAAACCGCGGATAGACATGGTGGGCGACTCCATCAAGCCGGGACCGTTCGGCGAGATGCTCGAGACGCTCGGCGCGATGTTCATGATGTCGCTGTAGTTCTCGGTCGGCGCGGTGCTGTTCTGGATGTAGTGATGGCTGATCGTCGACTGCGGCTCGGTGGCCGTGAGCGAGCCTTGCGTCGGCGCTTGCGCGGGCGCGGTCTGCACGTTTTTCGAGCCGGTCGGCGCATTGGCCGGCGACGACGATGTGGCGGTGCTCTGCACGGAGCCGAGATCGCCCGCCTCCTGCGCATGAGCGAACTGGATACCGGACATGCACAGTGCGGCCAGAACGCACTGCGTCAACGGTTTCATGCGGAACGGCGAAAGTAGCTGTTGCATCTTGTTATGCCCTTGCTTTCCAGTACTGAATCGGGGTCCGAAATTGATTGATGGTGCCATGTTAAAAACCACGCATTATTCGCAGGTGACAGGTATTCGTATGAATTTAGCTATCCTGATCGGCGGGAGGAACTTCCCCCCGCCTTCTGCCTCTTTGATGCACTGAGGCGTTACGGGAGATCAACCCTTGACTTTGTATATCTCGAGACCGGCCTCGGGAGCCGAGGTCCGGGTATGCGGAACATAAAGCTGATCCAGGCTCGGGACGAGAACCGAGGTCTTGCCTCCGTGCGTATCGATCCGCGCAATTTCGTGGTAGTGGTCGGCGTCGTCCTGCTGATAGGCCGTCAGGCCCTGGGCCGCGCTCACATAGATGCGCTTCGTCCGTGCGTCGTACGTCATGTCGTCGCCCCCTTCCGCGCAGCCGTAGGTCGCGATCGTCGCGCCGGTGTCGGAGTTGAGAACGAACAGCTTGCCCGGCTTCTTGTCGGCCACGAACAACCGGTGGTTTTTGGCGTCGAATGCCATCGGCGTGTTCAGCGTGAGGCCCGGTACCGACCAGGTTTGCACGAGAGCATTCCTGTTCATATCGATGATGCCGATCGTGGACTTGTCGCGGATATTCACGAACATGCGGCGGGTGGCCTGGTCGATCGTCAGCGAATGGAGACTGCCCGACTCGATGGGGATCTCACCCTTGGTCTTGAGGTCTTCGGTCGAGATAATGTGAATCGTCGAATGAGTAGGGTGCTCGCCCGGCTCGCTGGCAACGAGATAGAAATCCCGGGTCTTCGGGTCATAGCCGGCGGAATCCGGTGTGCCGTCGATATCGATCCGCTTGATCAGGTGCAGATCCGACCCGTCGAGAACCTTGACCGCCTTGTCACCGCCGTCGGCCACGAACAGCTCGTTTTTCTCGACGTTAAGGGCGAGCGAATGAGGCGTGGTGACCGGGCCGCCGCTCATCAGATGCTCACCGGTCTTGAGGTTGAACACGTCGATCGAATGGTGGTTTTCCACCGAGACGTAGAGGCGGTTGCGCTTGAGGTCGACGGCAAAATGGTCGAAATCGCCGTCGTTGATGTCGGGCAGCGGAATAGTCTTGATCAGCTTGACCGGCTCGTCGGGTGTCGCGGCATGGACTGCCGGTCCCAACAAGAAGGTAAGCGCGACTGCGGTGCCACTGAGAGCCTGATTGAGTTTCAATTTACTAATCTCGCAACGTATCTGTCTGCCGCACAACGGGCGACAGAATCGTCGACTGCCGCGGCGCAATGTTTTACGGATCCCGACGTGGCATGCCCCGTCGCGGTATCCGCATCCCGATTGAAAATGTGCCCGTCGTGAAGTGCTCTGGATCGGCTTTAAATACCGATGAGGCGTTCGGCAGCGCAACGCAATCGCCAGGAGCCGACTTCCGTCCGTTCACATAACCGTGGCAGATCATGAGCTTTGCATGTGAATCTGTCGGGACTCGAAAATTACAAGTTCGACGGAACTCTTTTGCAAAGACCGGGGCAAGGGTGCCGTGCCCCGACGCCGGATGACGGCGGCCGCCGGTCATCGCGCCACACTTCAGGCGCGGTGGCTCGCATGGGGATCCGGAACCAAAAAGAGGAAATTTCAGGCTAACTAATTAATCAGAAGCCCTATGTGGTTAAGATCAGACACATCGCTTTCTTCAGCGCTTTCTTCATACTAACCAGATCGTTCACTGCTCCCCTGTTCCAGAAGAACGGCTCTGTCAATCTTGTAATTTTCGAGTCCCGACAGATTCACATCCCAGGCTCACTATCTGTTGCCGCTCACATGAGCGAACGAAAGCTCGCCCCTGCCATTCGAGTTGAGCCTTGATCGCAGCGTAGTCAATCCACTGCGTGCTCATATTCGCCATCACATCGCTGGCGCCGCGGCTATTTTTATCATTGCGCAAAAGACCAGCCAGAACCGGCTCACTCCGCGCGCGACATTCAGTTAGCAGAAGACGCATCGATATGTCCGAGCAACACCCCGTTGTGCCCATTGGTGGTACCCATCGCCGCTCCCTTCCGGGATGGATTCGTGCGTCTTCCGCCTATGCCTTGGCGCCGCTGTTGCTGGGTTTGCTGACGGCTTGCACGCTCGTGCCGACCTATCGGCGTCCCGACACGCCGATGGCGCAAAGCTGGGACGGCGCGGCCCGGTCATCGCTTGCCGATGCGGTCACGGTCAGGAGCGCATGGTGGCGAAACTATCAGGACCCGCAACTCAACGAGTTGGTCGAACGCAGCCTGCAGAACAATTTTTCGCTCGCCTCGGCCGTGGCGAGCGTGAACCTGGCCCGCGCCAACGCCGAGAGGGCCGGTGCGCCGCTCTACCCGACCCTCTCGGCAGGCGGCACGTTCGCTCGTACTCACCAGCGCACCAACGCCTCCGGCCCCACCAGTCCGAATTCGTCGAACAATGGCCAGAGCCTGTTTGCCGAAGCCAGCTACGAGATCGACTTCTGGGGACTCAATTCGGCCAATGCCGACGCCGCACGGCTGCTCGCGCGGGCCTCCGAATTTGATCGCGACACCGTGGCATTGACGTTGACCGCGTCGGTTACCGATACCTATTTCCAGATCCAGAGCTTGCGGCAGCGGCTGAGCCTGGCGCATGCCATCGAGAGTAATGCCAGGCATATTCTCGACTTGCTGCTGGCCCAACAGCAGGCCGGCGTCGCAACGCAACTTCAGGTCGAGCAGCAGCGCAATGCGCTGGCGACGTTCCAGGCCGCGATACCCGCGCTGCTGCAGCAACTCGAGCAAAGCATGCATCTGCTTGCCACGCTGGAAGGCGTGGCACCCGAGCAGTTCATGCTCGGCGCGGCACAGATCGACGATATTCCGATTCCGCAGCCGCTCCCGAATTTGCCGGCGACCTTGCTCGAAACGCGCCCGGATATCCGCTCGAAGGAAGCCCAGTTGCAGTCGCAAAACTACAGCGTGGGCGCGGCGCGCGCGGCCTTCCTGCCGAATCTGGTGCTGACCGCGGACGGTGGCCTGAGCAGCAATACGCTCACGCGTTTTCTCTCGAGCCCGTTCAGCAGTCTCGCGGCAACGCTCGCTGCACCGCTTCTGGATGGCGGCGCATTGCGCGGGCAGTTGCACGCGAATCAGGCCGGGTTCGCGAAAGCGACCGCCGACTATCGTCAGACCGTCGTCTCCGCCTTGCAGGATGTCGAGGATTCTCTGACGGCGCAGCAGCAAGGCGCCTTGGCGGAAACGGCGGAACGCGCCGCCGCCGACGCGGCGACCCAAGCGGCGGCACTCGCCGAGGCGCAATTCCAGGGCGGCACGATCGACTTCCTGAGCGTGCTCGATGCACAACGGACCCGTTATCAAGCCCAGGACGCGCTCGCGCAGGCACGCCTGCAACGTTTGCAGGCATCGGTGAGCGTATTTCGGGCCTTCGGCGGCGGTGCCGGAATGACCACCGATACGCCCACGCCTGTGGCTGCAATTTCATCCTCCATCTCTCATTGAATTTCGAACCCCTAATGAACCTCCGGGAAGATTTCTTGGCGTCGCCGCAGCGGCGCACGCGCCGCCCTTTGTTCGCCTGGACCGGTGGCGTCGCGCTGGCGCTGGTACTGGCCTGGTGGGTGTGGCCGAAACACGCGGCCAGTGCCGCGGCTGCGGCGGTGCCCGTCGATGCCGGCCATGCGGTGCTGATGGATTTCCCGATCAGGGTCGCATCGGTCGGTACGGTCGAGGCGCTCAACACGGTCGATGTCAAGGTCCGTGTCGACGGGCAGGTGCAGCGCATTGCCTTTAACGAAGGCCAGGACGTCCGCGCCGGCCAGCTTCTCGCACAACTCGACCAGGGGCCGCTGACGGCGCAACTCCACCAGGCCGAAGCGGCGCAGCGCAAAGACCAGGCGAGCCTGAACAATGCGCGGCTCGACCTCGAACGCTACAGCAAGCTTGTCGGCATGGGTGCGGCGACCTCGCAAGGCGTCGATACCGCGCGTGCCCAGGTCGAATCGCTCGCCGCGACGGTCGCGGCCGACGCGGCGCTGGTGCAAAGCGACCAGCTGCAGCTCGGTTTCACGACGCTGCGCGCACCGTTCGCGGGGCGTGTCGGTGTGCGCGAAGCCGACATCGGCCAGGTGGTCCATCCGACCGATGCCAACGGCATTGCGACGGTCACCCAGATGGAACCGATCACGGTGGCGTTCTCGGTCCCGCAGGACGTGCTTCCCGAGCTGCTCGCGAAACAGGCCGGCAGCGCGTTGCCGGTCAACGTCACGCCGCGTACCGGCGACGCCGTTCTGGCGCAAGGCTCGCTGGTCTTCATCGACAGCCACGTCGATCCGACGACGGGCCAGATCAGGCTGAAGGCATCGTTCACCAACCAGGACCGCAAGCTGTGGCCCGGCGAACTGGTGAATGCACAGATCCTGTTGCACACCGACCGCCAGCGTGTTGCGGTACCGGACCGCGCGATCGTCAACAGTCAGTCCGGCACGCAGCTTTATGTCCTCGATAAGAACGGCCGGGCGCAACTGAGACCGGTGAAAACCGGCAACAGCGTCGACGGCATGACCGAGATCGACGCCGGTATCGACACCGCCGATCTGATCGTGTTCGACGGACAAAGCCGGCTCGATCCCGGCACGCAGGCGGCTGCCAACATCGTCGCGACGACTGCGCAGCCCGCAGCCGTCCCCTCTGTCACCTCCATTCAATAAGACAGCGCCTCATGAGCCTGCTCGAATTTTTCATCCAACGGCGCATCGCCACCGGCTTCCTGGCGCTCGGCGTGCTGCTGGCGGGCGTCGTCGCCTATTGGCTGCTGCCTGTCGCGTCACTGCCCCAGATCGATTTTCCGACGATCCAGATTTCCGCCCAACTGCCCGGCGCGAGCGCGGAGACCATGGCGAGTTCGGTCGCCTCGCCGCTCGAATGGCAATTGTCGAATATTGCGGGCATCACCGAAATGACCTCGTCCAGTTCGCTCGGGACGACGTCGATCACGGTCCAGTTCGACCTGTCACGCAATATCGACGGTGCCGCGCAGGACGTGCAAACCGCCATCAATGCAGCGGGCGGCGTACTGCCCAAGAACCTGCCCAACCCGCCGACTTACGAGAAGGTCAATCCCGCCAATTTCACGCTGCTCTCGCTGGCGGTGACCTCGCCGTCGCTCCCGCTCACCGAACTCGACCGCTACGCGGAAGACTTTCTTGCCCAGCAAATCTCGCAGATGCCGGGTGTCGGTCTCGTCGATTTCAACGGACAACAACGCCCCGCGGTGCGCATCCGTGTCGATCCCGACAAGCTCGCCGCACGCGGCCTGACGCTCGAGGACGTGCGCTCGATTGTCGGCGTGCAAACCGTCAACGCGCCCAAAGGCAGCCTGAACGGCCCGGACCGCTCGGTCGTGTTCAACGCCACCGATCAGCTCACGACGGCGGCCGAGTATCGCGGCCTCGTCGTCGCCTACAAGAACGGCGCGCCCGTGCGCCTCGAGGACCTCGGCACCGTGATCGACGCCTCCGAGGACACGCACCAGGCCGCGTGGTTGCAGCACGAGCGCGCCATCATCATCGATATCCATAAGCAGCCCGGCTACAACGTCGTCGACACCATCCGCAACATCGAGTCTCATTTGCCGGCGCTGGAAGCCTCGCTCCCCACGGCGGCCCATGTCCATGTCGTCGGGGACCGCACGCAGACGATCACGACCTCGCTGCACGACGTGCAATTCACGCTGATGTTGACGGTCGCCCTGGTCGTCATGGTGATTTTCGCGTTCGTGCGCAATCTGTGGGCGACCGTGATTCCGAGCCTGACGATTCCGCTGTCGCTGGTTGCCACCTTTGCCTTGATGTATCTGCTGGGCTTTAGCCTGAACAACCTGTCGCTGATGGGGCTCACGATTGCCGTGGGCTTTGTGGTCGACGATGCGATCGTGGTGATCGAGAACGTAATGCGGCATATCGAAGCCGGCGTGCCGCGCATGCGTGCCGCGCTGCTCGGGGTGCGCGAGGTGCGCTTTACCGTCATCTCGATGACCATTTCGCTGATTGCGGTATTCATCCCGATTCTGCTGATGGGCGGCATCGTCGGGCGTCTGTTCCGCGAATTCGCGATTACGGTCAGTGCCGCGGTCGTCATGTCGTGCTTCGTATCGCTCACCGTCACCCCCATGTTGTGCGGCTGGCTGATTCGCAAGCCCAACGGCGATCGGCTTCGCGAGAGCCGGCTCGTGCGGGGGCTGGAAATCGCCTTCGTCGCGATGGAGCGGCGCTATGAGCGCGGACTCGACTGGGTCTTGCGGCACCAGAAAACGATGCTCGGCGTGACGATTGCGACCGTGATCGCGACCGGGGCGTTGTTCGTGCTGATCCCGAAGGGGTTCTTTCCCGAGGAAGATTCGGGCCTGATCCAGGCGACACCGGAAGCCGCGACGGACATCTCGCCGCAGGCGATGGCCGTCAAGATCCAGCAACTCGGCCATATCATCGAAGCCGACCCGGCGGTCGATAACGTCTACTACTGGATCTCGGCGGATCCTACGGTGAGCGAAGGCCACATGATGATCAACCTGAAACCCGTCAATCAGCGCACGGTCACCGCCGCCCAGGTGCTGCGCCGGCTCAAGCCCAAACTCGCGACGGTGATCGGTGTTTCGGTCACGATGCGGGTTCGGCAAGACATTCAGGTTGGCGCCCGCGCAAGCGCGGCACAATATCAGTACACCTTGCAATGTCCCGACGTCAATGAATTGAACCACTGGTCGCAGGTGCTGACCCAGCGCCTCTCCACCCTGCCGGAACTGGCCGACGTCACGTCCGATCAACAGGCTTCGGCCACCAGTGCCACGCTGGTCATCGATCGTGACACGGCCTCGCGCTTCGGCATTACCGCGCAGGCCATCGACGATACGCTGTACGACGCGTTCGGCCAGCGCCAGATTGCGACGCTCTATACGCAATCGGACCAGTATCACGTCATCGAGGAAGTCGACCCGAAATTCCAGTTGACGACGGAAGCGCTGGCCCACCTTTACGTGCGCTCGCCCCTGACCAGCCAACTGGTGCCGTTGAACACACTGGTGACGCTCGCCAACGGCGTATCGCCTGTTTCCGTGAACCATCAAGGCTTGTCCCCGGCAGTGACCATTTCGTTCAATCTGGCGCCCGGGCAGGCTCTGGGTGCCGCCATCACGGCCATCCGCCGCGCCGAGGTTGCCGTGCACAAGCCCGATGCCGTTATCGGAACCTTCCAGGGGACGGCCCAGGCTTTCCAGGCATCGCTGCATAGCGAGCCGTATCTGATCCTGGGGGCGCTGGTCGTCGTCTATCTGGTGCTGGGCATACTTTACGAAAGCGCGATCCACCCCTTGACCATCATCTCGACGCTACCGTCCGCCGGCGTGGGGGCGCTGTGTACGCTGATGTTGTGCGGCCAGGATCTCTCGATCATGGCGATGGTGGGCATCGTTTTGCTGATCGGCATCGTCAAGAAGAACGCGATCATGATGATCGACTTTGCACTGGTGGCCGAGCGGGAACAAGGCCTGCCGCCCACGGCCGCGATCCGCCAGGCCTGCGTGCAGCGTTTTCGCCCCATCATGATGACGACGCTGGCGGCCCTGTTCGGCGCCTTGCCGCTGGCGCTGGGACAGGGTGCGGGTGCCGAATTGCGCGTCCCCCTGGGGATTGCGATCGTCGGCGGCCTGGTATTCTCGCAAATGCTGACGCTCTTCACCACGCCGGTCGTCCACCTCTGGTTCGACAGGCTGGCAAACTGGATCGACAGGAAACCGGGGGGCGCGAAATCAAAGGTGGTTGCGGAAAATCAGACGGTTGGGTAGGCGGATCGGTCGGGTGCGGAAAACGACGGCGGTTCGCACCCCTGACCGCCATCTCCGGCCTGCCATATCGTAGAGCCGAACGCGCCCTCCACCTAGAATCGATGAATAATCGCCACACGCGCAGCTAATTGCCGGTTCGTAGTCGACATATTGCCGACCACGCCCTGATAAAGGTCCGCGCCCTTCGCATCGCCGCTCGCCAGCTGCAATGCGACGACCCCGTACACTTCCGTGCGCTTCGACAAACTGTAGTCCGCACCGACAATGACGCGATGGTACTTCGGCACTGCGCCCGAATAATCCACGTGCCCGATCGTGTAGAGATACCCCGCGCCCAGCTTCAACGCGGGCCTGACGAAGTACGTATACGACACGTTGTAAAACTCGAAGCTCACATCGCTTTTGGTGCCGTTTGCCTGACTAAACAGGATGCGCGTATAAAGCGCCCCGATGACACCATTACCCACCTGGTAGGTCGCACCGGCCCCATACGTTTGCACGTCTTTCGGATGTCCCACGTAGCTCCATGGGCCGGTAGCACCGATGGCCGAACCCGTCGTGTTGGCAACGTAATGCCCATCGGCGAACTGGTCCGCCGGATCTTTTGCATGGAAGTAGGCCACGCCGAGTTTGAGCGGACCATAAATGTAGTTCACGCCCGCGCTCAAAACGCCTGTCGTGCCGACCTGGTCATATGCGGTGGGCGAACTGAATCCGTACACGCCGCCGAACCTGAATCCATAAACGTCACCGCTCGCGTATTTGATGCTGTTATTCGTTCGTACCGTGTTGCCGATATTGTCCATATCGCCGCTACCGTGCGTCGCCATTCCGCCCCACTGGTTTCCGTCGCCGGCGAACTGCAGGTAATCGACGATCGAATCATACTGTCGCCCGAGCGTGACGGTGCCAAAGCGATTGCTGGTGATCCCGACATAGGCGGTTCGGCCAAAAGCAAGGCCGCCCTGCCCCAAGGTTCCGTTGGTAACATTGAATCCGCTTTCCAGCTTGAAGATCGTCTTCAGGCCACCGCCCAGATCCTCGCTGCCGATGAGCCCCCACCGGCTTCCGGAAATCCCCGTCGACACGCCGTCGCGCATGGCGACGAGAGATTTGCCACCACTGTTGTTCACATAATCGATGCCGGTTTCGATAAGGCCATACAGCGTGACGGTACTTTGTGCGTAAGCATGCTGCGAGAGCAGGCATGCGAGCGCGGTTCCGAACATGATTTTCTTCATCTTCCCCTCATCGTTGTAGTTCGACCGGATTTCATCCAGACAAATCATTTAGTAATACGATTTAATGAGCGCAAATAAATAGATGCATGAATGCAATGCCGAGCCGAATCAGGTACTGCGACCGTTCCCGGCGATGCAGGCCGATTCCACGAAAAGCCCGCGGCTGACGAAGTGCCGGTAAGGCGACGGCGTGGCGGCATCGCCGGGCTTCAACTCAAGCCAGGCCCGATAGGCCGACTCCGTTTCCCAGCCCGTCACCGTCGTGATCGCCGACGCATCTTTCGGGTCCGATGTCCGGTAGCGGAACAGGAATCCATCGACCTGCGCCATCAACTTGCCGTTGCGCTCGATGCGCTCGACGGCATCGGCCTCGCGGCCCGGATGACAGAAATGATCGACAATGACAAGAAAGGCCATGCTCATCCCCAAGGTTCATGTGCGTACGGCCATCGCCCTTTACAGAGCGATGCGGAAAAGGCGGAAATCCATCGGTCTCCTAGGCAAGCCATACTTCTTCGCACAGTCGCAACCCGGCGGCTTCCGAAAAAGGATGGGGAACGACGCCTTGCACGTTCGCGGCGCGTCCGTCGAGAAAATCCACGAATACCGGAATGGTTCTGCCGTCCGCGTCCCACAGAATCTTCTGCACCTGCGCATACAGTTCGGCCCGTTTGGGTCCGTCCGGCGTGCGCCGTGCCTCCAGCGCCAGGGCATCCAGTTTCGGATTCCGGTAGCCGGTCTCCGGCTGCGGCGAATTCGACAGGCTGACACTGCGTAGTTCCAGATCCAGCGTCGCGCGCGGAAACCAGTTGGTCACGTTAAACGCCTTCTTTCCGCTGACCTGTGCGTAATAGCCTTCCGCCGGCAAGCGCGTGAGGTTGATCGGTATCCCGACCCGGCCCGCGGTTTCCTGCAGTTCCAGCGCAAAATCCGTCGCGGGCGCGCCGTAATTGACGTCCGACGTGAACAGGTTGAGCTGCCCGCTAAATCCCGACTTTTTGTAGTAGAACCGGGCCTTGTCCAGATCGAACTCGCGTTGCGGCAGATCATGGTCGTAATATCGGTCCCTGGGTCCGATCGGAAGATCATTGGCAACCTGCCCGTATCCGTTCAGTACGCGCTTGACCATCTCCGCGCGATCGACCGCATACTTGATCGCGGTGCGCAGATTGATATCGTCGAACGGCGCGCCATTGGCCATCGTGTTGATGCAGAGCTTTCGCGATGCCTTGGAATCGACCAGCTTTGCGCGAGGGTTCCGGTCGAGCAACGTGGCGGTACGTGCGTCAACCCGGTTGATGTAATGCGCGTCCCCCGAAATCAGCGCGTCCATGCGGGCGCCGGTATCCGAAATGCCGAACGTTTCGACCTCGTCCACATAAACGGTATCGGCCTTGTAGTGATTGGCAAACCGGCGCGCCACCATGCCGATACCGGGTCTGAACTCGACGAGCTCGAACGGGCCGGTGCCGACCGGACGATCCCAGTTGGCAAATCCCTCGGGAACGATGACCGTATGCGGATCACCGAGCAGCACGGGAAAGTCGGCGTTAGGCGCCTTCAGCGTCACGACGACCCGATCCACTCCGTCCTTGCGGATATCGGTGACGTCCGAGAAATACGAGCGCACCATCGACACGGAACCCGGCTGCCGATGAAGATTGAGCGAATAGACCACGTCCTCCGGAACCAGCGGCTTGCCGTTCTGGAACACCACGCCTTGTCTCAACCGGAACGACCAGACCGACATGTCGGCATTCGGGTTCCACTCGACGGCAAGATCGGGCGATGCCTGGAACTGCCTGTCCCACTTCACGAGCGGACTCATCAGCGAATAGACGCGCAGAAAGTCGAGGTTCTGGTTCATCCTCAAGGGATTGAGGGTGTCGTTGATGCTCTGCTGCGACCACGCGATGCGCAGACGGCCGCCACGCCGCGGCACGGAAGCCGCTGCCGCATCGGCATAGGTCAGCCCACCGCCGAGCGCCACGGCAACACCGGCCGCCGCCGCCCCCAGGAAACCGCGCCGCGACATTTTTCCATCGTGAGCCCATTCGCCGTTCATGCGTCTTCTGTTCTCCGTTCGAGATAGTGGCCGGGACGGCTCGCGTTCGTCCGTCATGCCGCCAGACCCGGCATGCGCTCTTTCAGCCAGTCGGTCCTGAGTTCCGGTATCGCGTTAAATAGCGCCTGCGTGTACGGGTGCTGCGGATGCGCGACCACCTCCGGCGACTGACCGGACTCCACCACCTGCCCCTGATGCATCACGTAGATCTGGTCGGCGAGTTTCGAGGCTTTCGAAACATCGTGAGTAATGAAAATGCAGGCCGTGCCGAGTTGCCTCCGCAGAGTCGACAACAACGCCAGGATGCGCGAACTGACGATCGAATCGAGCGCAGCCGTCACTTCGTCACAAACCAGCAGATCAGGCTCGGCCGCCAGCGCGCGCGCCAGGTTGGCGCGCTGTTTCTGCCCGCCGGACAATTGCGAAGGCAAGCGCTGCGCCACCTCCTCGGGCAGTTCGACGAGCCGCAGCAATTCGGCGACCCGCTTCTCGCGGGCCGCCCCCTTCAACCCGAAATACCGTTCCAGCGGCCGCCCGATTGCAGCCCCAACGGTAATGCGCGGATTCAATGCAAGGTCCGGATGTTGCAGCACCAGTTGCACGCTTCGCAGTTCCTCCATGCCGCGCCGCCGAAGCGACGGGGCAAGCGGCTTGCCATTCAGCAGCAACTCGCCGCTCGCGATAGGCAGCAACCCGGTCGCCACTCTCGCGAGCGTACTTTTGCCGGACCCCGATTCACCGACGATCGCAACGAATTCACCCCGGCGAACGGTCAGCGACACATCGTTCAGCGTCGGCTTGCCGCGGCCATACCTCGCGACCGCATGGCGGATTTCGAGTACGGGCGCGCCGGGCGCATCGGGCACATCGGGCTCACTGGAAGCCACCGGCGCCTCGGCTGTCCTGTTCGACAGCCCCGCACTCGCCGCCGCAATCAGCTCGCGCGTATAGTCGCACCGCGGTGACGTCAGCAGTTGCCGCGCCTCGCCTTCCTCGACCTTCCCGCCATGACGCAGCACGACGATCCGGTCTGCCATCTGGGCAACGACCGCCAGATCGTGGCTGATATACAGGCACGCCACCTTTTCCTGCTGGATGATGCGTTTGAGCGAAGCGAGCACCCCCAACTGCGTGGTCACGTCGATCGCCGTCGTCGGCTCGTCCAGAACCAGCAACTCCGGCCGGCACATCAGCGCCATGACGGTCATCAGGCGCTGCAACTGACCTCCGCTCAGTTCATGGGGAAACCGGCGCATCATCTCGTCCGCCGCGCCGAGCCCCATGCTTCTCGCGAGTTCCAACGCACGCCCGTATGCGACCCTGCGATTGCCCTTGCCGTGAACGGCGGTGGCCTCCATGATCTGGTCGACGATCCGGATAGCCGGATTGAAGGCGGTGGCCGCGCTCTGCGCGATATACGCCACCTTGGCGCCGCGCACGAGACGTGCCCCGCGTTGTCCTATCCGTGCAAGATCGCTGCCGCGGAACATGATCCGTCCGCTGGCAAGACGGCATCCCGCGCGGGCATAGCCTAGCGCCGCGAGCCCAATAGTCGACTTCCCGGCGCCCGATTCGCCGATCAGCGCCACCACCTCGCCCTGTTGTACCGACAGGCTGAAGTCATTCACGAGCGTACCCGACGACACCGATACGTTCAGGTTTTCGAAACGCATCAATTCGCTCATGCCAGGAACTCCGTGGAAATATCGCGCTGCGAGCGCCGCAGAAACCAGTCCACCAGTTTGTTGGCCGAAAACGTGACCGAGAAAATCGCGAGTGCGGGAAACACCGCGGCAATCGACCCCAGGCGCAATCCGGCCAGGTTCTCGCGCACCATCATTCCCCAGTCTGCGGCTGGCGGCTGTACGCCCAATCCCAGGAAGCTCACGGCACTCAGCAGCATGACCGTCGCGGCGAAGCGCACGCCGAAGTCGGTCAGCAGCGGCGGGTAGGCATTCGGGAGTGCCTCGCGAAACAGAATCCAGAAGACGCTTTCTCCGCGCAAATGCGCGAGATCGACGTAGTCGCGTGCCAGGTTGTCCAACCCCACGGCCCGGGCCACGCGATACACGCGCACGGATTCGATCAGGCCGACGGTGCAGACCAGCACCATTTCAGACGACCCGAGCGCGGAGACGCAAACCAGCGCAAACATGATCGTCGGCAGTGCCATCAGCCCGTCCATCACACGCCCGATGGCCTCGTCGATCCAGCCCTTCGCATAGGCCGAAAAAAAGCCGATCGTGATACCGACGCCGGAAGCGATCAGGTTCGCGGCAACCGCGAGCACGATGGTCGTGCGCGAACCGAAGATGATCCGCGAAAGCATGTCGCGGCCGAAATAGTCCATCCCGAGGATCGCCCCATGCTGCGGCACACCGTAAGGATCCCCGATGATCTCGCGCTGCGACCACGGTGCGATCCATGGCGCGGCGAGGGCAACCAGTATCCAGAGCACGATCACGATCAGCGGCAGTTTCGGCACGCTCCCCGTCCGTCCGCCATGGAAAATGCGCGCGATATTCATGTCCTGCTCCGCAGTCTCGGACTGCCCGCCAGTGCCAGCAGATCCGTCGCCATGTTCAGGCCGACGTAGATCGTCCCGAACACCATCGCACAGCCCTGTACCAAAGGAAGATCCCGCACCGCCACGCTGTCGATCATCAGCTTGCCCATGCCCGCATAGGAGAAGATCACCTCCACCACCACGACCCCGCTGACGAGGTAGCCGAGACTGATACCGATCACGTTGGCGATCGGCCCGATCGCGTTCGGCAACGCGTGGCGCACGAGAATCCTCGAACGGGGAACGCCCTTGAGCAACGCCATCTCCACATACGGCGAGCCGAGCACGTTGAGGATGGAGCTGCGCGTCATGCGCGTCGTCGGCGCAAAGACCGAAATGACCAGCGTCATCACCGGCAGCGCGAGGCGCCGCAGATGCGAACCGAGCGTCACCTCGCCGAACATGTAGGAGGTCGCGGGCAACCAGCCCAACTGCACCGAGAACACGAGAATCAGAAACGCGGCGAACATGAACTCCGGTCCCGACGCGGTAATCAGGCTGGTGTTCGTAATCAGCCGGTCGGGCCAGGTTCCGGCTCGCGCCGCTGCGTAAAGACCCAGCGCCACCGCCAAAGGCAGGGCCACGAGAGCCGTCAGGCCACCGAGCAGCAACGTGGCCGGCAAGCGCGACGCAATGAGCGCCGACACGCTGCGGCCGCTTGCATAGGACTTGCCGAGATTGCCGTGCAGCGCGCCCGACACCCACGTCAGATATTGCGTGTAGAGCGGCCTGTCGAGGCCCGCGTCATGGCGAAACGCCGTGAGCGTCTGCGGCGTGGCGTCCTGCCCGAGCACCACCTCCGCCACGTCTCCCGGCAACAGATGCGTACCCGCGAAGATGAGCAGCGAGACGAACACGAGCGTGCCGATCCCGAACGCGACCCGCCGCAGCAGGACACGCATTACGCGCCAGCCGACTGCTCCGAACCGCCATGAGCGCCGCCGAACGTCCGGCGCATGGCCTGGATCTGGTCTCGCATCGACAATGTCGGCCAACTTTTGCATGCGCTTGCCCTGTCTATGTTAAGTGCGATGAAATTCGGTCCTTCGGCCTCGATCAGCGTGGCGATGCGCGCGCGCAGATCGTCGACGTCGTCGATGCGCGTGCTGTTCCTGAAGCCCGAGGCCTGCGCGAGCGCAACGAAATCGGCCGTGGCGGCACCGGGAATCGGCTGGTTGCCGGACGTTTCGTAAAGGCCGTTGTTCATCACGATCAGCGTGTAATTGCGCGCACGCGCTTCGCCGATCGTCACCAGCGTGGCCAGTTGCATCGTCACGCAACCGTCGCCGTCGACGGTCACGACACGTTTGTCCGGCGCACCGAGCGCCATGCCGAGACCCAGCGACGAGGCGCTGCCCATGCAGCCGAGCATGTCGATATGCAACGGTGCCTCGGGATCGAGCGCATGCCATACAGGCGTGGCCTGCATGGTGGCAACCGACAGATACTGGTTCTTGCGGCACACGTCCGCCAGAATCCGGATGACTTCCTCTCGCAACATATGCTCAGACTCCGGTAGGAATGGGGACAACGAGTGCCCAGGGGGACTGCTGCTGCAATGCCTGCTCGTACACGTCGGGAATCTTCCCGAGATCGGCGTCATGCCACAGCCGCAGCGACGGCACGCCCCACATGTCGAGCGTCGGTTCGAGCAGCCGCACCATGCGCTGCGGGTGCTGCTCCATCGGCGTCGCCGCCTTGTTGCCGTACTGGCCGATCAGCATGACGGTCGGCACGCCGGCGTCGAGCGAGATGCCGCGAATCGTGTTGAGGCACGCATAGAAGCCGTTGTTCTGAATCGTCAGCAGCGGCCTGTGGCCCATCGCATACAGCCCGGCATTGATGCCGATCGCTTCGTCCTCGCTGCATGCATAGACGGTCTGCAGGTCGGGCGCGGCTTCGATCGCCGCGATGAAGGTTTCCTGATACGTGTCGGGTACGATGACCACGTGCGAAATACGCGCCTGTCGCAGAACCTCGACAAGCCGTGCCGCGCTCAAGGGTGTGGGAATCTCGTGTTGATCTGTCATGTCAGCCTGCCTGCCTCGATAGTTCGCTTTCGGTGGTCATCTCGCAGTCCGCGTTACGTCTCGCGGTATCGCTGAGAATCTGGTGCGCGGCGTTGTGCCCCGGAATGCCCGAGACGAATCCGGCCGGCCAGGTGCCGGTGCCGCAGAAGTAGAGTCCGTCGACCGGCGCGCGGTAATCGGACATGCCGGCCATCGGCCGCAACGAGAACATCTGCCCGGCCAGGTTGTCGCCCTGGATCACGTTGCCTTCCAGCAGCCCGTACTCGTTCTCGAGATCGAGCGGGCTCATGTAGCGGTGATCGACGATGCTGTCCTTGATGCCCGGCATGTATTCGTCGAGCACCTTGATGCACCGGTCGCCGAACGCGTCGCGAGTGGCGGCATCCCATACGCCGTCCTTCAGTGCATAGGGCGCGTGCCAAACGTTGATACTGAGCAGATGGCGCCCCGGGGGCGCGAGGTCGGGATCGATCATCGACGGACAGAGTCCCCACATGAGCGGCCGCTCGGACGGCACGCCATGCTTCGCCTGGTCGAAGGCGCGGTCCATGTATTCGACGCTGGGCGCAATCCGGAACTGGCAACTGGCGATCTGGCGGGTTTCCTCGTCCGTCGCGCCATCGGCGACATGCGGCGGTCGATCGAGCGACAGCGCGATCTTGAACGCGGACCCTTTCATCGGAATCCGGCGCACGCGCTCCAGCGTGTTGGCGCGAATCGCACCGGCGGGCAGCAGATCGAGCAGCGTGGTCTTGGGATTGGCATTCGAGACGACGACGGGAGCCCGGAAGCACTCGCCACTCGCCGTTTCCACGCCAACGGCCGCGCCGTTCTCGACGAGAATCCGCCGCACCGCGACGTCGGTCCGGATCTCCCCGCCGGCCTCGACGACCGCGCGAGCCATCGCCGCGATGATCGCGCCCATGCCGCCCTTCGGAAAACCGGTCGAACCCCGCAGCGGCATCAACCGTGGATCGTCGGGCGAGGTCGGCTTACGTGCCGCGAGCGAAAGCGGGCGGATCAGCATGGGGACCGCGGTGCCCGGCGTGCTTGGCCCCGCCTGAACGGCCACGCAGCCGCGGATCGCGATCAGTGCCCTCGCCTCTTCCGACTGCAGCCACTCTTCCGCGAGGTCCCGGATACTGCCGAAGAAAAACTTGCCGAACGCGTCCTCCAGTTCCGGCGAATCGATCTTTGCCAGCATGTCGCGCAACGAAGGCGGCGGCTCGAACGGCGAGACGCCGAGTGCCTGGGCGAACCGGTCGACGTACGCCAGCAGACCGAAGAAGCGCTCCTCGTCTCCTTTCGCAAAGCTGGCAAGCTGCTCCCGCACGCGGTTCTGATCGCGCCAGCCGACAAAGTAACGTCCCGTGTCGAACCGCGTGAACAACGTGGGGTCGGTGGAAATGAAGCGGAGCCCATGACGCTCCAGCTGCATGTCGGCGGCAATCGTCTGTTCGAGCGAGCCCGTCGAATTGGTAATCGAAGAACGATGCCCCGGAAAGTACTCGACCGTGCCGCACGGGCCGCCGAGCGCGCGACGACGCTCCAGAACCAGCACGCGCCGCCCCGCGCGCGCCAGATAGAAAGCGCTGACGAGGCCGTTATGGCCGCCGCCGATCACGATGGCGTCATACGCAGGATGTTTGGTTGATCTTGGGGACATTATCGACATGGATTGCAGGACCTGGATTGGTTGATTCCCTGTTGATTCCTACGACGAACAAAGCCCGCGCATCCGTCGGCTCGTTCCGTACACTTCCACTGCTCACTGCGAGATTGCGGGTGCCGCGACCGGACTCATCGGCTGCAGCGTGTTCTACAGGCACCGTTGCGGCACGCAATGCACCACGCTCCTGTGCGAGGGATATCCCTGGCCGGCTCCGGCCGCGCGGCCTTCTCCATCCCCAGCGTTCCCATACAGAGAAATTGGGATGATCGTAAGGTGCGGAGTAGAATAAAAAAAGTTTAATTTTTTAATCTTTCGATTTACTTTACTTATATGGCCGAGCAACTTCCCGATGTCAAGATGACGCAGATCCGGCACTTCGTCTCGGTCGTGGAGCATGGCGGATTCAAGGCCGCCGCCGCCGCGGTATTTCGCAGCCAGCCGGCGCTCTCGCTTTCGATCCGCGAGCTCGAAACCACCTTGGGCGCCCGGCTGCTCGAACGCGGCAACCGGGTGATGCTCACCGCGTTCGGCACGCTGTTCTATCGGGAAGCGAAATCGCTCGTCGAACACTACGACCGGGCCATCCAGGCGGCGATCGACGTTGCCCAGGTTCGCCTCGGGCGGGTCAAGATCGCCGCCGTGCCGTCCATTGCGCACGAAATCCTGCCCCGCGCCATCAGCCGCTTCGTACGCTCGTATCCGACCGTCAATCTGCATGTCGAAGACGGCTCGACGATCTACGTGCATGAGCGGGTGAAATCGGGAACGGTCGACTTCGGCATCGCGAGCGAACCGGACAGCAGCTCCGGCCTCAGGTTTTCGCCGCTCCTCGCGGATGCACTCTGCGCGGTCGTCCCGGCGGGTCACCCGCTGTTCAAAAGAAAAAAGCTGAAGTGGCCACAACTGGCCGCCAGCCGGATCATCGGCAACGGCATCATGCAGGCGCTGTCGCCCGATGTCCGGGCGGCGATCGGCCAGCCGGAATCGCTGTTCATCCCCAATACCACGACGCTGCTCGCCGCGGTGGAAAACGGCGTCGGCGTCACGGTCCTGCCCTTCCTCTCGAACCAGCACAACGGCGAGTCGCTCAGGTTCATCCCGCTCGAATCTCCACGCGTGGAGCGACTGGTCGGCATCGTGGAACCCGAGGACAAGTCGCCCAGCCCGGCCGCGCTCGCGCTGCGCAACGGCATTGTCGAAGAAGTACAGGCGCTCGCTCCATGCCCCGAGGTCAGGCGTCTGCGCAGCGGCTCGGCCTGAAAAGCGTGAGCCGGGGCACTGCCTCGGTCCTTCCGTCCCGGCACTGCACTGCAAACGCCCGCGAGTAGTGCACGGCCTCTCCCTGCGAGAACCCATCCGGGTTCCCGCATTCCTTCCTCTTCGCCTGATGAGCGCTGCGCCACGGCAACCGCACGAAGCGTGTGGTCATCCATTTACCAGACTGACGAGTTCAATATATACTGCGCCCAAATCAACCACCGAGGCACGGCATGCCCTCATTTATCGCTCTGGTTCTGGAAAGTCCGATTACGCTGGTGTTCGGCCGGATACTGTTGACGACGCTCTTCTGGAGCGCGGGTATCTTCGGACTGTTTAACTTTTCTGTGATCGTCTCGGAGATGAAGGCGGTCAACCTGCCGGCGCCCGTGGGCTTCGCGGTGGCGACCATCGCCATTCAGCTGATGGGCTCCGTGCTGCTGATCGGGAATTTCAACGGCCTGGGATGGTTGGGCGCGGGCGCGCTCGGCCTGTTCACGCTACTCACGATTCCCTACGGGCACGCGTTCTGGACTTTCCCCGAACCGCGTCGAACGGAAGAACTTCACATTGCGCTGGAGCATATTTCGGTCGCGGGAGGTATGCTGATGGCCGCGATTTTGACCCTGAGATGATCGTATTTCACATGACCTCACTTCCACGTGGCCGGCCCAAGGACCTGGTGAAGCAGCAAGCGCTTCTCGATGCCGCACGCGACCTGCTTCTGGAGCACGGTGCGGACGTGACGACCAGCGCCATCGCCGCACGCGCGGGCGTGGCGAAAGCGACCCTGTTTGCGCATTTCAGCGACAAGGACGAATTGATCGATGCGGTGATACGCCGCGAGTCCGACCGCACGGCGACGGACGCCGAGCTCGCCGAAGGCCTGGCGATGGATATCGTGCCGGCGCTTCGCAAGTTCGGCATTCGCTTTACACGGTTCATCAACGAGCGCGAGTTGGCCGGATGGGATCGGCTCATCGCGACAGCGGCGAAAAGAAGCCCGGAGCTTCCGAAGCGGTTTTTCTCGAGTGGCCCCGGACGCGGGCAAGCGATTCTCGCCTCGTTGATTCAGGCGGCGATAGAAAAGGGAACGTTGAGGGATTGCGACGCGACCCAGGCGGCCGATGACCTCGCCGGACTCTGGATCGGCTTCTCCAATCTTGAAGTGAAACTGGGTGCCCGCACGCCGTTCAGCGAGGCTCAACTGCGCAAAAAAGTCGATCACGGAATCGACGTCTTTATGCGGTTCTACGGGACTGAGGATAAGCGTCGGCGGCCTGAATGACGGGACATGGCTGACGCCGCTCCGGCGATAAAGCCATCCAATCCTCAAGCTTCGCGACTCCATGCCGATACAACGGATATTGCCATCCGTTACTGGAGCAGAAGCATGGATCTCTCTATCGCGCCGACAACCGCGGCGACCGTACCCGTACAAGCTTCCGATTCGAATCTCAATTCCGTGGCATTGACCCAGCGTTCCGCGACCGCGGATGCCGCGGCTTCCGCGGCTTCCGCGGTGACCTCGATAACGGCCGTCGATCCACAGGTCACCAGCGCCCGGGTCGCCAAATATCTGGACGCCATGAGCATCAATTTCAGAACGGGCAAAGATGCCGAAGGCGTAGCCAATGCCCTCGTTTCATCGATGCAGGCATTGATCCTGCAACGTCCCGATCTCGCCAACGCTCAATTCGATTTCCAGTCCGACGACGGTTCGATCAAGGTCACGTCCGACAGCCTGAGCGACAGCGACAAGAGCTGGCTCCAGAACCTGCTCAATAGCAACAGTGCGCTGGTGCAGGCCGTCAACACCTTTCACAGCGATGCGGTAGGCGGCTACGCGGCCTGGGCGGAAGCGGACGGCACGCCGCTGACCGAAGCGCAATCCCAGGCCGTCAGCAAAAAAGCGGACGGCATGGTGAGCTTCATGCAGCTATTCCATCAGCTCGGCACCGCAGGCGCGAAAGGGATGTTCAATGATGGCGCCTACTACGCCCCGAACGGCGCAAAAATCGACCTGACGCAGAACACCGGCAACGCCGTCGGCTTCCTGAGCTTCATGCAAAGCGCGCGGGCGATGTCGAACGGCACCGACGAATACGTCGGTCCGGCCGGCCACACGCTTTACGGCGCGGCAAAATTCGACGTGTTCAACGCGAGCATGATGCCGGATTTCTACCCTTCGCTCGTTACCTCGCTCGGCGTCCACGAGGTGGCGTGATTCCTGGTTCGCTAGCGGGAGCCGCAAAGGGAATCGCTCGATTGCGGCCCCGGAGCCGATACCGTCACTCGCCGTCCATCAACCGGACCCTCACCTTGCGCCCCTTCAGCTTGCCCGCGCTGAGCCGGCGCACCGCCTCGCGCGCGATGCTGCGCTCCACCGCGACATAGGTCGACATATCGGTCACGTTGATCTTGCCGATCTGCGAGCCTTCGAAACCGGCCTCGCCGGTCAGCGCGCCGAGCACGTCGCCGGGACGAATCTTTTCCTTGCGGCCGCCGAGAATCTGCAGCGTTTCCATCGGCGGCAGCAGCGGCCCGTCGCCAGCCGGCTTCAGGTCCGCCAGCTTGTGCCATTCGACGTCGCGCTTTTGCGCCTGCTCGATACCGCCGACGCGCCCCATCTCGTCCATGCTCGCGAGACTCAACGCCCAGCCGTCCTGATCGGCGCGGCCCGTGCGGCCGATGCGGTGCGTGTGCACTTCAGGGTCCGGCGTCACGTCGACGTTGATCACCGCTTCGAGCTGCGCGATGTCGAGCCCGCGCGCGGCGACGTCGGTTGCGACCAGCACCGAGCAGCTACGGTTCGCGAACTGGATCAGCACCTGATCGCGCTCGCGCTGATCGAGCTCGCCATGCAGCGCGAGCGCATGAAAGCCCTGTGCGCGCAGCACGTCGAGCAGATCGCGGCACTGCTGCTTGGTGTTGCAGAACGCGATCGTGCTGACCGGGCGATAGTGGTTCAGGAGCAGCCCGACCGAGTGCAGACGCTCGTCCTCGGTCACTTCATAGAAGCGCTGACGGATCTTGCTGTCGTCGTGCCGCTCGGCGAGCTTGACTTCCTTCGGATTGCGCAGGAATTGCTGGCTCAGCTTCGCGATGCCCTCGGGGTACGTCGCCGAAAACAGCAGCGTTTGACGCTCTTTCGGGCATTGCCTGGCGACCTTCGCGATGTCGTCGAAGAAGCCCATGTCGAGCATGCGGTCGGCCTCGTCGAGCACGAGCGTGTTGAGCGACTGCAACGCGAGGCTGCCGCGTTCGAGGTGATCCATGATGCGGCCCGGCGTGCCGACCACGATGTGCGCACCGTGTTCGAGGCTCGCCGTCTGCGGACGCATCGGCGTGCCGCCGCACAAGGTCAGCACCTTGATGTTTTCTTCCGCGCGTGCGAGGCGGCGGATTTCCTGCGTGACCTGATCGGCAAGTTCGCGGGTCGGGCAGAGCACCATCGCCTGCGTGTCGAACTGGCGCGCGTCGAGCCGCGCGAGCAGCGCGAGCGAAAACGCCGCGGTCTTGCCGCTGCCGGTTTTGGCCTGGGCGATCAGATCGTGGCCGGCGAGCGCGATCGGCAGGCTCGCGGCCTGGATCGGCGTCATCTCGACGTAGCCGAGTTGCGTGAGGTTCGCGAGCGTCGCGGACGGCAGCGGCAATTCGCTGAATGCGGCACCGGCGGGAGTGGGACGGTTCATAAGGTCCTGGATTGGGCTGAAGCTGGGGCTGACGCTAACGACAGGGCGAACGACGCGCGATTACTCGGCCATCGGCCCCGGATCGGGACGGCCCGGCAGTTGTTCATACAGCACTTTGCCGTCGTCGCCGTCGAAACGCTCGACGTAATTGCGCGCGCCGCACAGCGGGCAGCGGAACAGCAGCCCCTGCCCCTCGTTCTTGATAACGACGTCGGACTGCTCCCACTGCGCGCCGCAGGACTGGTTTCTACAGGTAAACACGTTGATTCTCCAACTGGATTCGATGTTTCGATGATCGGTCGGCCAGGCCGCGCGAACGGCCTGGCCTTGCATGGGATTGCTTGCCACGGCAATGCGCCGGCACGCGACGTGCCGGCTGGTGCACTTCAGTTCAGATTCAGCACGTCAGCCCAGATGCGTATGCCGCGTGCGCGGCACGCTCACGTCCATTTCGGTCAGGCCATGCACGATGCCGCAGTCCTCGACCGGATGCTCGCCATGGCACTGCTCGCGCAGCGTGGCCAATTGCGCCTTCAGCTGCTGGAGCTCTTCGATACGGGTGTCGACGTGCGCGACGTGCTCGTCGATCAGCGTATGCATGCTGCCGCAGCCGCCGGCCGGCGCGTCGGTCAGACGCAGCAAGGCACGGATTTCGTCATGGGTCATGTCGAGCGCGCGGCAGTTGCGGATGAAACGCAGACGCTCGACGTGCTTCGCCGTGTAACTGCGGTAATTGGCTTCGGTGCGCTCCGCCTCGGGCAGCAGGCGCTCCTTTTCGTAGAAACGGATCGTTTCCGTCGTGCAATGGGCGATTTTCGCCAGTTCGCCGATTTTCATGGGCCCTCCTGCTACGCGGCCTTGACCTTGTAGTGGCTTCAAGGTGTTTACTAGACCACAAATCGCACGAGGAAGCCACTATGCCTGAAATCAGCCGTTTTGCCGCCGATCGTCCTGAAACGGACGAGGCCTGTGCGCATGGGCGCCACGGGCAGGCGGACACGCAGCAGTACGGCCACGCTCATGGTCATGAAAGCGGTCACGAAAGCGGCGCGGGCGGCGGCTGTGGGCATGATGCTCATGGACATGGCCACGCGCATGCGCACGCCCAGCACCCGCATGGAAACCGCGCTGAACGGCATGAGGGGCACACTCACCGCGACGGCCATGAGCATGGCCACGATCACGCGGACGGGCACGACCGCAAGCGCGGCCAGGCCTCGGCTCACTCCCACGATCACGCCGACGGCGCCTGCTGCGCCCCCGCCGCGCCCGCGCCGACGCCACTGCGCCTGCCGCGTTCCGAAGCTGTCGGCGACGACCTGCGCACCGCGATCCGCATCATGCAGATGGACTGCCCGACCGAGGAAGCGCTGATCCGCAAGAAGCTCGGCCGTCTGCCGGCCGTTCGCAGCATGGACTTCAACCTGATCCAGCGCGTGCTGACGGTCGTCCACGCGCCGGATGCACTCGAACCGATCCTCGCCGCGCTGCGCTCGCTCGATTTCACCCCCGAACTCGCGGGCGACAACCCCAACGCAACCCCCACGGCCCCCGGCAGCGCTACGCCGAAGCCCTGGTGGCCGCTGGCACTCGCCGGAGTCGTCGCGGCCGGCTCAGAGGCCGCTGGCTGGCTTGGCGCGCCCGTCTGGATGGTGGCGGGCCTCGCACTCGTCGCGATCGTCTCCTGCGGGCTCACGACGTATCGCAAGGGCTGGCTCGCGCTGCGCAACGGCAATCTGAACATCAACGCGCTGATGAGCATCGCCGTGACCGGCGCGGCACTGCTCGGTCAATGGCCCGAGGCCGCGATGGTGATGGTGCTGTTCACGATCGCCGAGCTGATCGAAGCGCGCTCGCTCGACCGCGCGCGCAATGCGATCGAGGGACTCATGCGGCTCGCGCCCGAAGAAGCCAGCGTGCAGCAGCCCGACGGCGCGTGGCAGCCCATGCGCGTCGACGCGATCGCGCCCGGCGCGCTGGTGCGCGTGAAGCCGGGCGAACGGATCGCGCTCGACGGCGAGATCGTCGCGGGCCGCTCGAGCGTCGATCAGGCGCCGATCACCGGCGAGAGCCTGCCGGTCGACAAGACCACCGGCGACGCCGTATTCGCCGGCACGATCAACCAGGCGGGCTCGTTCGACTATCGCGTGACGGCGGCGGCCGGCAACACGACGCTCGCGCGCATCATCCATGCGGTCGAAGAAGCACAGGGCACGAAGGCGCCGACGCAGCGTTTCGTCGATCAATTCGCGCGCGTCTATACGCCGATCGTGTTCGCGATCGCGCTCGCCGTGGCGGTCGTGCCGCCGTTGCTGTTCGGCGGGGCCTGGCATGCGTGGACCTACAAGGCACTGGTGCTGCTCGTGATCGCGTGTCCGTGCGCGCTCGTGATCTCGACGCCGGTGACGATCGTCAGCGGGCTCGCGGCCGCGGCGCGCAAGGGGATTCTCATCAAGGGCGGGGTGTATCTCGAACAGGGGCGCAAGCTGAGCCGGCTGGCTCTGGACAAGACCGGGACGCTGACCCATGGCAAGCCGGTGTTGACCGGGTTCGAGGTGGTGGGGGATGACGTTGGTGTTGGCGCGGGTGTTGGCGATGTGGGCGCCAGTGACGCTCATGCCGATGCCCGCGCGACTCAATACCGCACGCTCGCGGCCAGCCTCGCGGGCCGCTCCGATCATCCCGTGTCGATGGCCATTGCCAGGGCCGCGCACGACGACGGCATCGCCCACCTGCCCGTCGATACCTTCGAAGCGCTCGCCGGACGCGGCGTGCGCGGCGAGATCGATGGTGCAACGTACTGGCTCGGCAATCATCGCCTGATCGAAGCGTTGGGCCGCTGCTCGCCGCCACTCGAAGCGCGCCTCGAAGCACTCGAAGCGCAAGGCCAAACCGTCGTGATGCTCGCCGACGCCCAACGCGTGCTCGCGCTGTTCGCGGTCGCCGACACGGTGAAGGACACGAGCCGCGCCGCCGTCGCCGAATTGCGGCGGCTCGGCGTCGGCACCGCGATGCTGACCGGCGACAACCGCCACACGGCCGCGGCGATCGCGCAGCAGGTCGGCGTCGACGAAGCGCGCGGCGACCAGTTGCCCGAAGACAAGCTCGACGCGGTCGCGCAATGGTCGGCCGCGGGTGCGACGGTCGGCATGGTCGGCGACGGCATCAACGATGCGCCCGCGCTCGCGCGCGCCGACATCGGCTTCGCGATGGGCGCAATGGGCACCGACACCGCGATCGAAACCGCCGACGTCGCGCTGATGGACGACGACCTGCGCAAGATTCCGGCGTTTATCCGGCTGTCGAAGGCAACGCATGCGGTGCTGGTACAGAACATCGCGCTCGCGCTGGGCATCAAGAGCGTGTTTCTCGTGCTGACGCTGATGGGCCTCGGCACGATGTGGATGGCAGTGTTCGCCGATGTCGGCGCGAGCTTGCTGGTGGTGGGGAATGGGTTGAGGTTGTTGCGGAAGTAAACGCGCTCGGCGGACTGGCTGGGAGCGGTGTATACGGCGGGTATCGGGAGCAGTGTGGTGTCCGGTCGCCTGCGCGCTGATGTTTTGCCGCGTGTCGGCTATGCGATTCGCGTTGACCACGCGGTTCAGCTTGAGATTGAGGTTGACCCCGAACCCGAACCCGAATCGCGGCTCACGGCTCCGGGCGTTGCGGGCACGCTCGCCGGCAACGCCTCGCTCTCGTCTTTCAAACCGACGCCCGTCAGCCCGAGCTTCCTCGCCTGCGTGAGCAGATAGTGCAGCTTGTGCGCCGCTTGCGGATAGTCGAGCCCTTCGGGGCGCACGTTCGAAATGCAGTTGCGTTGCGCGTCGGTGCAGCCCGTTTGCGGCGCGTACGTGATGTAGATGCCGAGACTATCCGGCGAACTCAAACCGGGCCGCTCGCCGATCAACATCACGACGATCTTCGCGCCGAGCAATGCGCCGATCTCGTCGCCAAGCGCGACGCGCGCCTGACGCGCGATCACCACAGGGCCGATGCGCCAGTCCGCGAATTTGGGGCGCACGGCTTGCAGCAGCGGCACAGCCTGCTTCGACGCGGCAAATGCCGATAGACCATCGCCGATCACGAACAGCACATCGCTCGTTTGTGCCGGTCGTTGCGCAAGCGCCGCGCGGCTCTCGTCCGACAGACGCCGCCCGAGATCGGGACGCCGCAAATAATGCTCGCGATCCGGCGCGGCGCTATGCACGTCCAGCGTGTCGAATCCTAGCGCTTGTAGTGCTTCGTGCAGCGCGTTGACGTCGAGCGGATGATGCACGGCATCGCGCGCCTGCGCATGCGCGAGATTGAACGCGAGCAGCGGCGCGGTCGGCACGCCGTTGCCCGCGCGGCCTAACGCGATGCGTGCCTGCGTAAACTGGCGCAGTACGCTCCACGGGTCCCTGTCGAGTGCGTCGCTTTCGTTCCCGCTCCCGTTCTCGCTCATGTGATCCCCATCCAGTCGCGCGCGCCTTCGAGCAGCGGCTGCCGCGCCGATGCGCCGAGCAATGCGCCGTGTGCGTCGATAATCTGCATCGACTCCAGCCATGCCTCGAATTCAGGCGCGCGCCGCAAACCGAGCACGTCGCGCACGTACAGCGCATCGTGGAAAGACGTGCTCTGATAATTGAGCATCACGTCGTCCGCGCCCGGCACGCCCATGATGAAATTGACGCCCGCAACACCGAGCAGCGTCAGCAGATTGTCCATGTCGTCCTGATCCGCTTCGGCGTGATTCGTGTAGCAGATGTCGCAACCCATCGGCACGCCGAGCAGCTTGCCGCAGAAGTGATCTTCGAGACCCGCGCGCGTGATCTGCTTGCCGTCGTACAGATACTCCGGGCCGATGAAGCCGACCACCGTGTTCACCAGAAACGGCTCGAACTTGCACGCCACCGCATACGCGCGCGCCTCGCAGGTCTGCTGATCGACGCCGAAATGCGCATCCGCCGACAACGCGCTGCCCTGCCCCGTTTCGAAGTACATCAAATTGCTACCGACCGTGCCGCGTTTGAGCGACAACCCCGCCTCGTACGCTTCCCGCAGCAGCGCAAGCGAAATGCCGAAGCTCGCGTTCGCTTTCTCGGTGCCCGCGATCGACTGGAACACGAGATCGACCGGCGCGCCTTTTTCGATCGCGGCGATCGTGCTCGTTACGTGCGTGAGCACGCACGATTGCGTCGGCACCTGATAGCGCTGGCGGAAGTCGTCGATCATCAGCAGCAGCTTCGTGATCGCCGCGAGGTTGTCGCTCGCGGGGTTGATGCCGATCAGCGCGTCGCCGCAGCCGTACATCAGGCCATCGAGCATCGAGGCGGCGATGCCTTTGACGTCGTCGGTCGGGTGGTTCGGTTGCAGGCGTACGGACAGATGGCCCGGTAAGCCGACGGTATTGCGAAAGCGCGTGACGACAGGGCGTTTACGAGCGACAGCGATGAGGTCCTGGTTGCGCATCAGCTTCGAGACTGCGGCGAGCATTTCCGGGGTGAGGCCTTCGGTGATGCGGGTCAGTGCGTCGGTGTCGGTGGTGGTGCTGAGCAGCCAGTTGCGGAAGTCGCCGACCGTCAGATGAGAGATGTCGGTGAAGGCTTGAGGCGAGTGATCGTCGACGATCAGGCGCGTGACCTCGTCGGTTTCGTAGGGGATCAGCGGTTCGTTCAGGAACGTGCGCAGCGGCACCTGGGCCAGCGCCATTTTGGCGGCGACCCGCTCTTCCTCGCTCGCGGCCGCGATACCCGCGAGCTGGTCGCCCGAGCGCTGCGGACTTGCTTTGGCGAGCAGGGTCTTCAGGTCGGCGAAACGGTACGTGCGACTGCCGATCGACTCGGTGTAGCTCATGTTTGCGGCTCCATCGCTTCGCGCGAACGCGGGCGGGAATGGGACGGCGGTGGCATGCTGCGTGCTTCTGGTGGTGCTCTCGTTACACGATAGCGCCAAATGAAGGCAGCGTCACGTTTGCAGGTTTGGGTTTGGGGCTGCTGTGCTGTTCGTCGATGCGGTTTACGGGGGTTGATTGTTGGTGCTGCTTGTTGATGTGGCTTTCCGGCTTTCGTTTACGTAGGCTGTTTGGTTGAGGCTTTGACGTTTGTTTACGGGCTACGACTACCGCTGCCACGATTCGAAAACGTGGTGCAATCAGCAAGTGCTTAATCCGCGTTCCGCTTCGCGCGGCCCGCGTGAAATTCGCAAGGAGACGATCAAATGACGATGAAGCGTGAGGTCGTAATTCGTAGTGTGGAGCCGATGGAGATTCTGTCGGTCGATCATGTCGGGCCTTATATGCAGATCGGCAAGGCTTTTGATGCTTTGTTCGGCTGGCTTGGGAAACACAATCTGCTTGCGGGAGAGATGCGGATGGTCGGGCTTTTCTTCGATGACCCGGGCGTGGTCGAGGAACAGAAGCTGCGGTCGAAGGCGGGAGTGTTGTTGCCGGGGCCGGTGATGACCGAAGTTGCCGCGTCTGTTGCTATGAGTGATGGAGTTTCGATGACGCGTATACGTGGTGGAGAGTATGCGGTGTTGCGGCATGTCGGGCCGTATAGCGATATGCGGGCGACTTATGAGTGGTTGTATGGGACGTGGCTCGTGCAATCTGGTAGGGCGGCGGCGGATGCGCCGGCGTTTGAGGAGTATTTGAATAGTCCAAAGGGGACTGCGCCCGCGGAGTTGGTGACGGAGATTTGTTTGCCGTTGGGTTAACCGGCTGCGTCGTGATTGCTTTTGAGTTCCTTCGTTGCTGCCGGTGTTGTGTGCGTATACGTTGTGCGGGTCGTTAACGCGGGTTCTGGTTTTTATATTCTTTGTATATGTATACGTAGTAATAGTTAACAAGCGGGGCTGTTCGCTGTGGATAACTTCGAAGTTCGTTTACGGATCAATGGGCTGCGGAATCGATAACCCTTGGGAGCGCAAGCGGACAGAGCAGCGGAGCCTGGGAGAATTTTTTTGCGGTCGGTTAACGTGCTGGGTTTATTAAGGTTTCGCTCACAATGTGTTGGTGGGGATTTACAGAAGTTGTCCAGAGGGGGATGTGGATAAGTTGGGGTTGGGTGAAGGGGGATTGGGGCTGCCGTTGGATGGTGGATACGGACATGATCCTTCCAATGGCAAAGCTTAGAGCGGCTAACACAAGTTATCAACGAAGCGCGAACAGATAACGGCAGCGGCCAGGGACAGCAACGCAACATGAATATCGAGACGACGCTCGAAACGCATGCCTGGTTTGCCGAAACCGGCAAACCAGGCATGCGTGCGCTCGACTACCCAGCGATGTCGGCCGAGCCGCTCCTTACTTTCCACGCCACGGCGGGCGATACGGGCCGTGATGCCGCGCTGCCTCAGGTAACGACGGCAGCGTGCAAAGTCATACCCCTTGTCCGCATGCAGCTTGCCCGGGCGTTTGCGTGGCTGTCCGTTCAGGCCTGGCACCGCAGGAATGGCATCAAGCGTGGGCTCGAATGCCATCGAATCGTGCCGGTTAGCCCCCGTGACCGTGATGGCCAATGGAATGCCGCGCGCATCTACGACGATGTGCCGTTTCGACCCGAGCTTGCCCCGGTCTGTCGGGTTAGGGCCGGTTTCCTGGCCCCCCGGGGGCTGGAAACACTGGTGGCATCAAGACTTGCCCGTTCCCAATCAATCTGGTCATGCTCACGCAATCGGCAAAGCATCGCCAGATGCAGTTTCTCCCACACGCCTACGGCTTGCCAGTCGCGTAGCCTTCGCCAGCAGGCCATCCCGCTGCCGAAGCCCAGTTCTTTCGGCAGGTATTCCCATGGAATGCCTGTTTGCAAGACATACAGGATGCCGTTCAATGCTGCGCGGTCATCCACCGTCCGGCGGCGTCCGCCTTTGGGCGACGGCGTGAACACCGGAATCAACGGCTCCAGAGCCACCCACAACTCGTTACTGATTTTTCGTCTTGCCATCTCGCCAGGATATGGCGTCCATCGCTTGATGTCCAGGTTGTGTTGGCGACTCTTAGCGAGTTGCATGCATCCGAGCATTCCTTCACTGATTGTTGATGGCAATGATCTTGATATCCGTTTTCGGAGGCGTTGACTTTTCCACGATGCCTGATACCCACACTTCACCGCTACCCAGCATTATTCCGTCGGAATCGATGAAGAGATCTTGGTACTGTTGATTCTCGATAGCATGTTTGATCTTATCTGTGAATATCACCTTATATTTCTTTTTGAACTGCACGGATTCTTTAACAGATCTTCGCTTCTTGTTCTCAAAATATCGCAAGGGATACCGGGTTACATTGCTGAGGTACGTCTCGTCGTCCGTCTCAACAGCTTTTTTAACGAGTCCAGGAATGATTTGACATCGTCGGGCTGGAGGCCGGCGACTTCCTTCACTCTGAAGTCCACATAAGCTGCTTCGTCCTGAGCTGAGACCTGGTTGCGATCACACGTTGTTGAGTTCGCCTTTAGTTGCTCGAGGCTACAGCCTGGCTCAGCCGACGCCAACCCTGAACTGATAAACAGAAAGACGGCAAGAGCTATTTTTTTCATCATCAATGAAATCAGACCAGGTTCTTCGGCGGTTGATCAAGAGCCCACTGATTCGCATTTTCGACGCCGTCCTTTATGCCAGACCAGCCCTCCGTTTTGCGCTGCGGTGCGTCGGGATATTCTTTGCGCTGTTGCGCCAGAACGGTTTCAGCCCAGCCGACCGGGGTACCCTTTCTCGGCTCAGCATATGCATCATTCGGATCAATCTGACTGATCGCCTCGATCGGTTCTGGCCAGACAGGTGCCCGGGATGTGGCAATGGCAAGCATCCGTAATGCCGTAAAGATCAGCACCTATGACGCCGCAGAAAGCTCAGAGGAACAGCGTCGGCGGGTCGCATTTCCGTGGATGCCAGTTGTCGATGCACTACTCGAACACGCGGGATTTTTGCCCGGTCAACGCGTTTTCTTGAGCGTCGATTATCGGTCCGGCCAGATCATGATTGCACCGAATAGAAACTACACCATTGCTGGCCGGCAAGCGACCGATGAGGAAATCGGAAGGCGTGCGAGCTCTGAGATCGACTGACCTGGTTCGTTTTTCGACATTCCAAGGGCCGCGTTTGCGGCCTTTTGCACGTTAGTACCGAGCATCAGCGTTCTTTATAGTGGCGAACGTCGAGGTCGTCTAATCCTGACTGCTTCAAGCCAACTGCGAAAAGCTCTTCAAACCGAAAGGTAAAATATTCATCACCGATATTTTAATCGGAAATAATTTCATGATTTATGTGAGGTGGATACGTTAATTTGCAGATAAGCGTCAAATATCGTCTGACCTCGGTGTGCATGCCATGCTTTTTTATCATATGATTTTGCTCGTTTTCAGGCATTTATAAAACGGGGCAACGGCGTATGGGTGCGCAGGACCTGATTTCAAACATGACGAGCGAAATGAGCCAGGTTGACCGCCTGCTAAAGCTCGACACGCCAGCCGGACAGGACGTGTTATTGCCCTTGCGAGTCGCGGGGAAATCACGGCTTGGACGTAATTTCGATTACACGGTGGAGATCGCGTCGCTGAACGGGGCGGTTGAGCTTAAAAGTCTCATTGCGAAACCGGTCACTCTATGGGTACAACAGGCGGACAAGTCGTACCTGCCATTCAATGGGCTTGTATATGCCGCACGAAAGCTAGGAGCGGATGGTGCGCTCACTTATTACCAGTTGAAATTCTCCTCCTGGCTCCATTTTTTGAGGTTCCGCAAGGACGCACAGATTTTTCAGGACCAGACGCCGGACGAGATTCTCACGACGGTATTCAACGCGCACCCTCAGGCCCAAGGTGCCTTTCGCTTTGTGCTTCGCAACCCGGCGCCAGCCCGCTCCTATTGTACCCAGTACGAGGACGACTGGAATTTCGTCAATCGCATCATGGAGTCGGAGGGGTGGTTCGGGTACTTCGAGCAGTCTGCCAACGGCAAGGCACATACGCTGGTTATCACTGACGACCTGTTCTCTCTGCCACCACTTAGCCCCCAATCCGTTGATTTCTCCCGAGCAAACGTGAGCGGAGAGTCCAACGCCTTCACACAATGGGCCGGCACGCGTACGCTCCAAAGCACACAGTATTCGCCGACGACCTTCGACTACAAGTCGCCAGGTGCCACCAAATCAAATTCGATTCCGACGGTAGACAACCAGGGCGACTTGCCGGAGCAAGCCGAGGTCTACGAATACACAGGCCCCTACACCTATCCGGATAGCAACCGAGGTGACCGGTTGACCAAAATCCGACTCGAGGAATGGGAGTCGAGCGCAAAACGCTTTTTCGGCTCAGGTGCTGTGCGTCAGGTCCAGGCCGGCTACTGGTTCCAGCTTGAGCAACATCCCGAACATGATCGGGACACGCCGCAAAACCGCGAATTCGCAATCCTGGAAGTCGACACGTACATTGAAAACAATGTACCCATGGGCAATACTAAACCCTTCCCCTACAGCCTGCAGACGCAGCTTGCCGAGATTCGTAAACTCAACCAGGGCGAAGCGCCAGCCTCGCTTGCCCAGGACCTGTCCTCCGGGAGCGACGGCTTCTTCCTGGTCGAGATCGAAGCCCAGCGCAGAACCGTACCGTTTCGCAGCCCGTTTGAGCACAGGAAACCGGTCATGCACACGCAGACCGCTATCGTGGTTGGCCCGAGCAACGAAGAGGTCTACACGGACAGTCTCAACCGTGTAAAGGTCAAGATGCACTGGGACCGGCTCAGTGCAGGCGACCAGCATTCGTCGTGCTGGATGCGGGTGATGTACCCCTATGCGGGCGGCGACTTCGGCGGGGTTTTTACGCCGCGCGTGGGACATGAGGTGGCCATCACCTATCTTGATGGCGATTGCGACCGCCCCGTCATCAGCGGATGCCTGTTTAATGGCAACCAGAAGCCACAGTGGCATTCCAACGGCCTGATGTCGGGATTCAAGTCCAAGGAATATAAGGGCAGCGGCGCCAACCAGCTTGTTTTCGACGATTCGACTGGGCAAAACCGTACGCAGCTCCTGAGTTCAGTGGCGAACTCATACCTGCACCTGGGATATCTCGTAGACCAGACCGGCAACGTGCGTGGAAATTATCTCGGCACCGGCTTCGACCTTAAGAGCGAGGCATTCGGCGCAGTCCGGGCGTCGCAAGGGCTCTACCTGTCCACATTTTCGCGAGAGGGCACTTCCACTGCGCCACTCGACGCGAAGGAAGCAAGCCAGCACCTGTCCGACTCGGCCGGCATCATGGAAACGCAGTCGGATGCGGCAAAGGCCGTCCAGGCTGAGCCGCTAGCGGCGGGCCACGATGAGCTGCTGACGTTCGCGAACGCAACAAACCAGACCACGTCCGGCAAGTCCGGAGGCGGCTCGACGGCGGGTGGCGGCACCGGCGAGGCGGCTTCATTCTCAGAGCCCGTGATGGTGCTTGCCAGTCCGAACGGCATCGGGCTGACCTCCATGAAGTCGACCCACATAGTGGCCACCGATCACGTCAACCTCGTGAGTGGCGGGAATACCTACGTTGCGTCGACGCAATCGTACGTCGCTAGTGTCGGCCAGAAAATGAGCCTCTTTGCCCGGGACGGCGGTATGAAGCTCTTTGCCGGCAAGGGCAAGGTCCAACTGATGGCGCTATCGGACAACCTCGAGCTGACGGCTGACAAGACGTTGAAGGTCGTGTCGACCTCGGACGCGGTTACCGTGTCGGCGCAAAAGGAAATCACTCTCTCCGCGGGTGGCGCGGTCCTGCGCATCGCCAATGGAGACGTTCAGGTACACGCTCCTGGCAAGCTCGACTTCAAGGGGGCCAGCCACGACTTTGGCGGCCCGCAGAGCCAGAATGCGTCGGCGAGCGTCCCGAACTCGGAGTCGTGTGCGTCCCAGTTCGCCTCAGCCGCGGCCAGCGGTGCCTCGCTTGTCTAAGGAGCGGGCAGGCTGCCATGACCACTGACACCTATCTCATCGTCGAGCCAAACAACGGCGAATTCGACATGGGCCCGGCACCTCGCGCGTACGAGGTCGGTGAGCTCGTACCGGACGAGCGTCCGCAGCTTGCCGGCGTGGCGCCCACTCTTTGGTTGCTCGAGCACGGCGAACGACAGATTGGGCACGTACGCGCGATAGCAGAGCACGACCAGGAGCAGCTTCGTCATCCGCGTGTATGTGCCATCCTCGAGACCGAAGCCGGAACCTACGAGTTGCGCACGCATCTCGCGCAGGCGCTGCTGCTGCGAAAACCTATCGCCGGCAAGGCCGTGTTCCGCTACTACGACCCGCGCGTCTACGCGCACCTGCGCTGGATACTCCAACCTGCGCAGCTTGCCATCCTGATGGGGCCGGTTACGCGCTGGAGCTGGCTGGATGCGTCGGGCAGGTGGTCTGAAGCACATTTCGACGGTCAGGCCGTCGGCGCGCTTACGGTGCAGCCCGAACAGTACCAGCAGATTGCCCGTCTCGCGCTGGTGCGGCGAGCGCTCGACCTCCTCAGAAATGCCGGAGCAGAAATAACCGCAGAACTGCCCCGCCAGCTCGATGCGCAGTTTCGCAAGGCCGAAGACTACAACCTGTCGGAAGACGACCAGATACCATTCGCGCTTCACGGCGTGCTGGTCGCCACAAATTTCGACCGCCATCCTCAGATTCAGGCCGTGCTGGCGGCGTCGCATTCGACACCCTATGCCGAGGCGGTGTCCACGTACACCGATGATGACTGGCAACGGCTCAGGCAGGAAAGCGCCCAGTACTTCCCCTTGCCCTGACACCAAAACGAATCGGAATTCTGGAGAATCTTTATGCCCGCAGGCTCCCCCAGCGTCTCTGCCATTACGCAATCAGCCGCCGCGGCAGGCGCGCCGCCAACGTCCTGCAACATGTGCCAGAAAAAGGGGCTGCCAGTTCTTCCGGTGCGCTATTCAGCGCTCGCAGCCACGCGCGTGCACGGCATCACTGGCGTGCCGCTCGTGAGCGGGAATTTCGGTGCGCATGTCCAGGATGTGGCCTCGGCAAAGGCGAAATACACGCTGCGCTCGCTGCGCAGCGGCTTCGTCTACGTTTTCTACCCGAAGACCTCGAAGTGGCAGTGTTTCGCCGTCACTGGTGAAAGTAACTGCTACGAGGTGCCACTCGACACGGTGGTCGACCGCTCGCTCGAGAAGCCCTTTTCCTGCAAGCAGAACGGACATCCAGAGCTCGCGCAGTGCATTACCATCGACCATGCTGACCGCGTTGGTACGGTCTATCTCGCCTTCAGTGATGTCCAGTGGACGCCAAGCGTTCGAAACGCCTACGCGGCAGACAAGGGTGGGTGCCGCACAAAGCGGATGCAGGCGTTCAACGCATCCGGCTGGTTCGCGAGCCCTGGCAGTGCCCCGCACGCGACCTCCGCGACCCAGGTCCAGAACGTGGTTTCCGAGTACAAGGGTGGAGGGGCATCGGCGTTTGTAACATCGCCTTTCAACTGGCACGACCGCAGTCAGGAGGCCGCAGCCCTGAATGCCGCCATGGACCATCTGTCACCCCACAAGGGCGTGGTCTTTGCGCTCTGGGACCCGATTGGCATTACGCAGGAACTGAACGTCGAAAGCCACTACGCCTTTGCGTACCTGAAGGCTCACTACGACTGGGGCTCCTGGTCGGCCGCAATGGTCAAGAACTGGAAGGATGCGGTAGAGAACGGCGCCGTGAAGGACGACCAGATGGCCGAGCAAATGCTCGAAGGCCAGATCATGGAAAATGACGCCCTCGTTTCGCTCTTCGATGGTGGCAAGCGGGTGAACAGTGACCTGGCCCAGATGCGCTCCAGTGACCAGGCGGGGCTTGGACATGTCAAAGAGCAGGCGTGGGAGTCTTATTCGGAGGCTGTGAGTGCCAAGGCGGCGGACCAGTACCTGACGTCCATGCAGAATGATTTCGCGAAGGAGCAGACCGCCACCTGGCTGCCGCTTTCGCAGGACCACGTAGCGTGGCTGAGCTCGCCGAATCTTGCGCATGTGTTCCAGTACGACTACGACACGCAGGATCCGCTGAATGGTCTTTTCTACGAGAGTGCGTTCACGGCCTGTATCCAGGGCTCGACGGAGCGCAAGGAGGCGTTTGACCTGCTGTCGAAATGGCTGCAGGGCAAACCAGATGACAACACGAATCTGCTATTGCGTGCGTTGTGCCTGAACCTGGACAAGAACGTTAGCGAGCTCAATTCTGCTGCAGGCTTTCCCGTCTCGGAGATGCGCGAGACCCTCGCCAAAGGCATCGATTCGTGGTTTGCCGCGGCCAAGGCCATCAACGCGAAGGCGCCGCAGTACTTCGCCAATTTCTACCTGCGTGGGGCGAAACTCGTGTACGAGGTAGGCGCGCCTATCGCGAAGGTGGTGTCAAACGGTATCGACAAGGCGGCTGCGAAGACTGCGGTCTATCTGGCAAGCGTGCGGACCGGAAACGTGGTCGTGTACCGGCCGGTCAAGGGCACGCAGTCGCAGTGGATTACCTACTTCGCGCGGCAGATGTACGAGATGATGCCGGCCGACAAGCGTCCGACCATGAAGGACCTGAAGTCCCAGATTCGAGCACAGTTCACGACCAAGGGCACGGACGGCAACGTGACCGAAGTGCCGCAGTTCATCATCGTGAACAAGGACGGGCTCTCGAACATCAACAGTTCGTCGGGCGCACGGGCGACCGGCGAACAGGTGGCGAACCCGGCCAGCAAGCTGATGCTCACGGATGCGACCATCGAAGCAGACTTCGTACCGACGTTCAAAAAGGTGACGGGAGGGGAAGTCGCGGCAGGCGCTTTCGCGGGTGTGTTCACTGTCATCAATGTCATTTATGCGGGCAAGGAGATGTGCAAGGCCACGCATTTCAACGATACGGAAACGAAAATCAAGTTCGGAACGGCGCTAACCACTGTGGCGTCGGGTGCCGCCGGCCTGTCGGGTGCGGCGCTCGAAGCCGCACATGGAGCCAAGCTCAAACTGCCGACCTTCCTGAGCGCGGACATGGCGGAAGGTCTGAGCGCGGCGGGTCGCTGGCTAGGCGCGCCAGCGGCCATCGTCGGAGTGGTCTACGACACCATGAACGGCACGGAACAGTGGAAGGCGGGGCACGTGGGACTGGCCATCGCCTACTGGTCCTCCGCTGTCGCCGGCGCCGTACTGGGAATCTGTGTGACCTGCGGCATATTGGCCTCGTGGATTCTCCCACTGACCATCCTGCTTATCGCCATCGGGCTGATCATCATGTATTTTAAGGAGCGCGAACTGAAGGAGTTTCTGGGTCGCAGCTACTTTGGCACCAACAAGAAAGACGACAAATACCGTTCGCTGGCGGAAGAGCAAAAGGCGTACGCCGGATTGGGAGCATAAGCAATGGCATGGGAAGGTAGATTGTGGCTCAAGTTGCGCCGGCCGTTGACGGACGAGGAAAAGTCCCGTCAGCTCAAGGTCGATATTCCGGCCAGTGGGAAAGCACACGATGACGACTCGATATTCGGAATGAACGACACGTGGCTTGAAACCATGAATGCGGCGTATCAACAGCGCGGCATGCTGACGTACGGTTGTATCTTCATCTTTGCAATGGGAGTGATTATCGTCGGGGTGATGATCTGGGCGTTCAGTAATCCCCCGCCCAACATCAGTGGCGCAGAACTGGTTGTAGCCATGGCCTTTGTCGCTGTCATCATGCTGGTTGGATTCGGCATCGTCCTCGTGTCGCTGTGGGGCTTTCGTCAGGAGTTGTTCACCTGGACCCGCATTCCCATCCGGTTCAATCGCCAGACGCGCATGGTGCACGCCTATCGGGGGGCGGGCGCGAAAGGTGTCATTTCAGTCCCTTGGGACAAGGCGTTCTTTTTCATCGAGCAGCGCCCGAAGGACCCGATTTCCCGGAGTACGCCGTACGGGCTGCGCTGTCATGTGCTCGATGACCAGGGGCGCGTGAGCCAATCGTTTTCGTTCGGTCGCACGGTCTACACCATCGACGACGAGACGACAGAGAACGGTCGTCAGATCGTGCATAGCCTGAACGACCAGTTCGAATATATCCGCCGATACATGGACGGCGGACCGTCCGCGGTGCCGGCACCGGAACTCGTTCCGACCGAGGTCTCATTCCGTAACAGCTACCGGTTGTGGCAACGCACGAACAGAAAACTGCTCGCGGAGGGCAATGTGGCGGCGACCGCGCTCGCCCGGGGACTGTCGCCGTTCGCTACGCTGACCGCCGTCCTGCATTACATCGGTATGCGAACCAGTCGTGAGCCCGCCTGGCCGGCCGACCTGGATACAGGTCATGCCTCCCTCGCTGGCGCGTGAGCCCGGCATTTTCTCCAGACGCAGACGGGGTAATGATGGGTAGCAACGTGGCATGCGTTGGTGATAAAACCACGCACGGCGGGACGATTGTGACTGGCAACCAATCCTACAAGGTGCAGGGGAAGGCGGCCGCGCAGTTGGGCGACCTGGTACCCTGCCCGAAGTGCGGCGGGTCATTTCCCATCGTTACGAGTCAGGCGCCACAGACGGTCGTCTATGGCCGACCACTCGCATATCACGGTGACAAGCTCTCGTGCGGCGCGGTCATTGAGGCAAGTACCCAACTGTTCTCCAGCAGTCCGACCACACAGTCGACCGGTGGTGGTTCCGGCTCCGCAGGTGTGGCCGTGGCGGATACACCGGCGCCCTCGTCCACACTTTGTCTCGAATGTCTGCAGGCGGCCGCCGCGAATGGCGCAAGCACCGTGTCACGTGGATAGACCATGTCCGCAGCGCTCGACGAAATTCTTGACCGTGCCATCTATCGCTTTGGTCCGCTGGCACGGCTTTATGCGCTCGTGGACGGAATGCTCGCCCAGATGCATGGCTTCGGCTATCCCGAACCCGGCGCCGGCTCCTGGGGCCTGTTCTCGATGACGGCTGATGCGCCGCTGGTACAGGCGGGACCGTGGTTGATGGATACGGCGAAAGCGACGGCGTCGAACCTCGCCGTCGCGACCGGGCTTGCCGCCGGTGCCGGCGGTACGAGCTGGCTCATCAGCCAACAGGACCTGCGCCCGCTCGCTGATGCCCTGACGCAGCGGCTGAATGCCCGTATGCCAGATGGAACCGTGTCGCTTGTCCGCTGGTATGACGCCCGGCTTCTTCCTGAAATTGCTGGCGGCGTCATGACGCAGGAGCAGCGGGAGATGTTCTTCATGCCCGTAGTCGACTGGATGGTTGAAGTCGGTGGTCAACTTACCCGGGTCTGGACCAGCTATGCTTGAATTCACGACCGAGCAGGCCGCCGCGCTGCAGCGGCTCGATGAGCAGGGATACCTGCACGCGCTTTGCGCCGACCTGGTGCGGCGATGGCCCGCGCTTGCTGCCGACCGTACGCTGCCTGAACGTCTTGCGTATGCGTTTCAGGCGGCCCGCAAGCTCGGGATTCACTCCGACGAAGCGATGTTCGAGTTTCTCGACACCGAGGCCATTACGCCGGGATTTTATGAACGGCCAGGTGTTGCATACTGGCTGAAAAAGCCGGGAGCAGACGTGGAGCGGCGTTTGCGCGACCTGATGGCAGTCGCCCGCTGGCGTTACCGCGAACAACAGGGAGAAAAGGCGTGATAGCGCTCGCTATACCCGCCGTCGAGGCGGCCGGGGAAGGTATCGCCGCATGGTGGGTGGGATCAACCGGTGCCGCAGCCGTGGCCGGAGGTGCCGTGCTGGGCGCGACTGCGTCGCTGTCTGGCGATTCGCACAATTCCCAGTCGCGGAGCGCACCAATTGTGCGCGCTGTACCGAAGACGAACGAAAAGTGCAAGCAATGCCCGCCGGAGAGCGGGCAAATGCTCGCGGCAAACCACAGCATGAACCGGGCGCCGCGCGAGTATCAGGCGCGCATCACAGGCTTTCCATACGATGTGGTGGACAACGTGTGGAGCATGGAGTGGTGGTGGGAGAACATTTGGTTCGACGGGTTTAAGGCTGGGCAGTGCATGCTGCAGGAGGCGAAGGGGAATTTCACTCGCATGTTTGACGAGGACGAAAATCCGGAACCATGGTTCGCTCCCAGGCTGAGAAAATTCAGGGACGACATTGCCCGGCAGGCTGCCGTAGTCAATCCCAATCCTCCGGCAACTCTCACTTGGTATTTCCAGACCCCCGCGATGTGTACCGCGCTCGCCGATACGCTGGAGCAGTACTCTGTTGCATTTGTCGTTGAACCCTGAGAACCGAATGAAGATTCGAGCCCTATTCCGTGACGACTCACTTGAGCCGACCGATTTCGCCACCGTTCTTGAGCGCATCCGACCTATTGCCGACGTGCTGGCAATGTGCAATCCGATGCTCGCCAGATGGTTCATGGCCACAGAGAGCGAGAGCACTTCTTTGCTTTACCCGGCCTACGAAGATGGCGTGCCGGGACAGGCCCTACTGGCCGTACTCAGGGAGGAGTTTCGTCAAACACCGGGAGAACCGGCAAGCGTTGGCCTGTGGAACGGTAACAAAGACAAGAAAGGCATGGCGCTCCTCGATGTCAATCTCGGGTTCAAGGGCAGCCCGCATGCACTGGAAATCCTGTTGTACCGAGCGGACCTTCTGGGCGACGCGCAGGCTGTCGCCAGTGTGGTTGCGGTCATTGCCAGGACGTTGCAGGCGGAGTATGTAACCGTGGCCCCGACCCGGTATCACCACAAGCGGGTCTTTCGGGACCGGCTAGGTGTGGGCTGGATGCTCTATCTGCCTCGGAAGCTCACGACATCCCAGGTGCCGGATGCGCAGTTGCTCATTCCTGTTCCACTAGACCGGGAGGAATCGGGAACGATAATCGTAACGTTGAAGGATGAGATTTTTAGTCTCGAGACCCCTGAACACGTGTCGGCAGCAAACCGAATTGAGGTACGCCTGGTCGACCAGGACTTGCTGCCGCTGAGCCGAGCGTCCTAGTGCGAAGGGTCTTGCGAAGTGCTGATGATTACGACCGCCTCCTTTCGCGACGACGCCCTGGAGCCGACCGATTTTCGCGCTATCCTCGCGCGTATTGAGCCAATCGTGGGAAGTGCTTCGTAAAAAAAATGCGGAGCTTAAATGGTATATGTTGACGGAGAAACAGGCACTTCTCTTCTCTACAAGGCCTATGAAGACGGCCAGCCCAAGCGCGCAATACTCGCGGTTTTAGGAGAAAAGTACATGATCCATCATAGGCCCTCCCGGCGAGGGCCTATGATGGATCATGTACAGCCCGAAGTAACTCCAGCGCAAATGCACTGCAGTGGATTTGACCACTGAGGTGCATCTGCTGCGGTCCGCACCATCGATGTCTCAGTGGATGCTTCCCGAAATCTCGCTTTATCGTTCGCGCTGCACAAAGTTAGACATCAATATTCCCCGCCCTCAACGCATTCGACTCAATAAACGCCCTTCTCGGCTCGACATCATCCCCCATCAGCGTGGTAAAGATGCCGTCGGCCGCAATAGCATCCTCAATCTGCACTCGCAGCAAACGCCGCACTTCAGGGTCCATCGTCGTTTCCCAAAGCTGCTCGGGATTCATTTCGCCCAAGCCCTTATACCGCTGCTTGGACATATTCCGCTCAGCATCCGCGAGCAGCCACTTCATCGCACTCTTGAAGTCGGTGACAGCCATACTCCGCTCACCACGCTTGATCACAGCACCCGCCCCGATCAAGCCCTTGAACGTATTAGCCGTATTCACGAGTTGCTGATAATCCGCGGTCAACTGGAAATCTTCATCGAACACGGAGACCTTCTGATTCCCGTGATGCGTCCGCGCGATGCGCAGCGAGCGCAGTTCCCGCACCGGGTCATACATCGTGGTCACGGTCACTTCAGGCTTTAGCGCATCGTCCCGCAGCTTCGCTTCGAGCGCGCGAGCCGAAGCCTCGGCCGCCTGCTCATTGGAGAGATCGATCGCGACGCCATCCATCACGGCTTCGAGCGCACCGGCGTCATACAGGCGGCTCAACCGATCGACCACCGCTTGCGCCAACAGATAAGCCCGCGCTAACTCGCCCAGCGCATCGCCAGTAATCGGCGTCGCGCCTTCGGAAGCCAGCAGCTCCGACCCCTGCAACGCGAGCCGAAGAATATGAGCATTCACTTCCGACTCATCCTTCAGATACCGCTCGTCCTTCCCCGCCTTGATCTTGTAGAGCGGCGGCTGCGCAATGTAGATATACCCGCGCTCGATCATCTCCGGCATCTGTCGATAGAAGAACGTCAACAACAGCGTTCGGATGTGCGCACCGTCGACGTCAGCATCGGTCATGATGATGATGCGGTGATAACGCAGCTTTTCGAGGTTGTAGTCTTCCTTGCCGATCCCGCAGCCGAGCGCGGTAATCAGCGTGACGATCTGCTCCGAAGAAAGCAGCTTGTCGTAGCGCGCCTTCTCGACGTTGAGCACCTTGCCGCGCAGCGGCAAAATCGCCTGGAACTTGCGGTCACGCCCCTGCTTCGCCGACCCGCCCGCCGAGTCACCCTCGACGATATAAATCTCCGACTTCGCCGGGTCTTTCTCCTGGCAATCCGCGAGCTTGCCGGGCAAGCCCACGCCATCGAGCACGCCCTTGCGGCGCGTCATCTCGCGCGCCTTGCGCGCCGCATCGCGCGCACGCGCCGCGTCGACGATCTTGCCGCAGATAATTTTCGCGTCGCCCGGCGTTTCGAGCAGGAACTCCTCGAGCGCCTTCGCAACCACTTCTTCCACCGGCGCGCGCACTTCCGACGACACCAGCTTGTCCTTCGTCTGCGAGCTGAACTTCGGCTCCGGCACCTTCACCGACAGCACGCACGACAGCCCTTCACGCATGTCGTCGCCCGACGTTTCGACCTTCGCCTTCTTCGCGACTTCGTGATCGGCGATGTACTTGTTCAGCACGCGCGTCATCGCCGCGCGCAAACCGGTAAGGTGCGTGCCGCCGTCGCGCTGCGGAATATTGTTCGTGAAGCACAGCACGTTTTCGTTGTAGCTGTCGTTCCACTGCATCGCCACTTCGACGCCCACCCCATCCTTCTCGCCGAAGATGTGGAAAATATTCGGGTGCAGCACGGACTTGTTCTTGTTGATGTACTCGACAAAGCCCTTCACGCCGCCGACGAACGCGAAATCCTCTTCCTTGCCCGAACGCTGGTCGAGCAAACGAATCCGCACGCCGTTATTGAGGAACGACAGTTCGCGAATGCGCTTCGCGAGAATGTCGTAGTGATATTCGACGTTGCCGAAAATCGTCTCATCGGCCATGAAATGCACTTCGGTGCCGCGGTTTTCGGTGTCGCCGATCACCTGCATCGGCGACGTGGTCACGCCGTCGATTTCTTCGAGCACGCGGTTCTGCGGCACGCCACGGTGGAATTCCATGAAGTGCTTCTTGCCGTCGCGGCGCACGGTGAGGCGCAGCCACGCGGAAAGCGCGTTCACGCACGACACGCCCACGCCGTGCAGGCCGCCCGACACCTTGTAGCTGTTCTGGTCGAACTTGCCGCCGGCGTGCAGTTCGGTCATCACGATTTCGGCGGCGCTGCGCTTCGGATCGTGCTTGTCGTCCATCTTCAGGCCGGTCGGCACGCCGCGGCCGTTGTCGGTGATCGAGATCGAGTTGTCCGCGTGGATGATCACCTGAATGTCGTTGCAATGCCCGGCGAGCGCTTCGTCGATCGAGTTGTCGAGCACTTCGAACACGAGGTGGTGCAAACCGGTGCCATCCGATGTATCCCCGATGTACATCCCAGGCCGCTTGCGCACGGCTTCCAGACCTTCGAGGATCTGGATGGACGAGGCGCCGTAGCTGTTATCGGGCTGCGTATTGTTCGTTTCAGTCATGGATTTTTTCCGGTTCTGCGTTGCTGCTTGGTTGCTGCTCTGGACTTTTCAAAACGCCATAAAAACGCCAAAGGGGCGCTGCGCCCCTTGGTGTTCTTCTTGATGTTGGCCGCGTCAGATGCGCATCGGCATCACCACGTACTTGAATTCGTCGTTCTCGGGAATCGTGATCAACGCGCTGGAGCTGGCATCGCCCAGGCTCACCTGCAGCATGTCGACCTTCAGGTTCGCGAGCACGTCGAGCAGATACGTGACGTTGAAGCCGATGTCGACGCTGTCGCCGTCGTAGGCGATTTCCAGTTCTTCCTGCGCCTCTTCCTGATCGGCGTTGGTCGACATGATCTTCAACTGGCCCGGCTCGACGATGCAGCGCACGCCCTTGAATTTGTCCGAGGTCAGAATCGCCGCACGTTGCAGCGAGCGCTGCAGTTCTTCGCGGCCGATCTGGAATTTGTTCTTGTGCGACTTCGGAATCACGCGCTGGAAGTCGGGGAACTTGCCTTCCACGAGCTTCGACACGAGCTCGACCTGACCGAACGTGAACTTGACCTGCGTCTGCGCGATGTCGATCTTCAGCGTGTCGTCGATGTCTTCGAGCAGGCGTTGCAGTTCGAGAATCGTCTTGCGCGGAATGATGACTTCCTGGCGCGCGAACGAGCCTTCGATCTTCATCGACGAGAACGCGAGGCGGTGGCCGTCGGTCGCGACCGCCATCAGCTGGTCGCCGTCCACCACCAGCAGCATGCCGTTCAGGTAGTAGCGGATGTCCTGCTGGGCCATCGAGAAATGGACCATGCCGAGCAACTGGCGGAACGTCTTTTGCGGAACCACGAGGCTCGCGCCGTAGTCTTTAGCCTGAGCGACGGTCGGGAACTCGTCCGCGGCGAGCGTTTGCAACGCAAAGCGGCTCTTGCCGGATTGCACGGTCAGGCGCTTGTCGTTCAATGTGAGCGTGACCTGGCCGTCGGGCATCGCACGCAGAATGTCGAGGAGCTTGCGCGCCGCCACCGTGGTCGCGACCGAATCGCCGCCCACGCCGAAATCGGCGCGCGTGGTGATCTGCAACTCGAGGTCGGTCGACAGGAACGACACGTCCGGACCGTTCTTGGTGATCAGCAAATTGGCGAGGATCGGCAACGTATGGCGGCGTTCGACGATGCCGCTCACGGTTTGCAGCGGCCTGAGGAGGTTATCGCGTTCGGTCTTGACCAGTTGCATAGGGTTCCTTCGTTGATAAACGGCCTGCACGCCTTGCGGGACAAGCTTCTCCAGCGTGCAGCCGAGGCTCCCCGCCGGCGCCACGAAAAGCGCCCGACACGGCGTGAAATCCGCCCGCGGCCGCCGGGCGGTTAAACCTGTATTGTGCCTGAAAACGGGACCGCCTCACTAAATTGGGGGCGAGTTGGGGAATAAACAGGTCGATTTCACGGCGCGGTTTCCGGATTGCTCACTGGCAGGCTAGTTCACCTGTGCTTGGCGCCCTGCTCCGCCCGCAATCCGCTGTCCGTCCCTACTCGGCTCCTACTCCGCGCCACGATTTCCGGCGCTTACGCCGACCCAACCCAACCATTTCCAGCACTCCCCGCCAATTCAGGCCGCGCGCGGTTGAGCGCGGCGGGTTCCCGCCAGCGCGCCTAGCCCTTCAGCGTCTGTTCCAGCACGTGCAACTCGTGGTTCAACTGCGCGTCCTTGCTGCGCTCATCGGCGATCTTGCGCACCGCGTGCAGCACTGTCGTGTGGTCGCGACCGCCGAACAGTTCGCCGATTTCCGGCAGGCTCTTCTGCGTCAGTTCCTTGGCCAGATACATCGCGATCTGCCGCGGCCGCGCGATATTCGCCGGACGCTTCTTCGAATACATGTCCGCCACCTTGATGCTGTAGAAGTCGGCGACCGTTTTCTGGATGTTTTCCACCGAAATCTGCCGGTTTTGCACCGTCAGCAGGTCTTTCAGCGCTTCTTTCGTCAGCTCGATCGTGATTTCGCGGCCGTGGAACTTCGAATACGCGAGGATCTTGCGCAGCGCGCCTTCCAGTTCGCGCACGTTCGAGCGCAGGTGCTTGGCAACGAAGAACGCGACGTCTTCGTTCAGGCTCACGAATTCCGATTGCGCCTTGCGCATCAGAATCGCGACGCGCATTTCGAGTTCGGGCGGCTCGATCGCGACCGTCAGGCCCGAGTCGAAGCGCGAGATCAGACGGTCGTCGATACCCGAAATCTCCTTCGGGTACGTATCGCTCGTGATAATGACCTGCGCCTTGTTCGCGACCAGCGCCTCGAACGCGTAGAAGAATTCTTCCTGCGTGCGCGACTTGCCCGAAAAGAACTGAATATCGTCGATCAGCAGCAGATCGAGCGAATGGTAGTAGCGCTTGAAGTCGTCGAATGCCTTGCGCTGGTAGGCCTTCACCACATCGGACACGTACTGTTCCGCATGGATGTAGCGAATCCGCGCGCCGGGCTTGTCCATCAGCAGCTGATTGCCGATCGCATGAATCAGGTGGGTCTTGCCGAGGCCCACGCCGCCGTACAGGAACAGCGGGTTATACGAGACGCCGGGGTTGTCGGCGACCTGGATCGCCGCCGCGCGCGCGAGCTGGTTGGCCTTACCGGTCACGAAGTTGTCGAAGGTCAGAACCGGGTTCAGCTTCGAGCGCTCGTACATCGAGTCGTTGTCGCCGCCGGCACCCGCGCCCGCGCCCTGCCCGGGGCGCCACGTACGGCGCGCGGCAGCGGCTTCGTTCGCGTCGAGGCTCGGCAGATCGAGGTCGGCGGCGTCTTCGGCCACGGCGCGCGCGTTCGCGTTTTA
>NZ_VWWL01000009.1 GCF_011752995.1 Burkholderia sp. Ax-1724 | reverse complement strand
TTGCCAAACTGTTCAAGCAGCTCGGCGGGAATTGCCGGCAGATCGGCCGGTGGGGTCTTTGGTTTGCGAGGCATATATTCTCCTGGGGAGCATCATATGCCTTGAACACGAAATTACTGACAGGCCCCAGGAACGTGTCGAACGCCGGCTTGTCGATCTCCATTTGATCGGCTCGCGTGTCATGTAGACTGGTGCCCGTCATCTGCGACATTAATCGCACTGCGCTACAACTCGATGCAACGAGACCCAAGTTACGCAAAAAATTGGACTATGCATTAAGCGTGGCTCGAAAAGGAAACGCAACCATATGCACACACTAAAGCTGATTGCCCTAAGTTGCTCACTCTCTTTGCCGGCACTGTCTCATGCCGCTCCTCACGATACCGTTCAAACCCAAGAAAATCTGTGCAGCGCTTATTCACAGGCCGGAATGCGGGATTGCCTTGCACAAAAAGTCGCGGAGAGTCAGGTAGCGCTGCAACGAGCCGAGGAAGCCGTGGGCCACTCGCTCACCCAATGGGATGAAGACGGCAAGTACATTAACGTAGCAAAAGCTAAACTGGTCGCATCGGACCGGGAGTTTCCCAGGTATCGCGACACCGAGTGTGAGTTTTCAGCCTCGTTAAGCGGTGGCGGAGCAGGTAACGCGCATGAGATGGGGCGACTGGCTTGCGTGGCGGTGCTCAACAATCGACGCGCCGAACAGCTACGCAATGCCGTTGCCAACTTGCCGTTGAGGTAGCCAGGCGATCAGTGAGAGCTGTTACCGCCCGGAACCCGCATCGGTTCCCTCTCATTACCCGAAACCATCCACCGCAACAGCAACATGCAACAGTGCGCCGTCCGCATCTAGAACGTATGGCGAATGCCGAGGCTCACGCCGGCCGTCGTGCCCGTGGGCAGATCGAGTGCGTTATTGACCGAGAGCCCCGCGTGCATGGCGCCGTGATTGGTCACGAAGCCGACCTGTGCATACGTGACCGTCGCTTTGGATAACGAATATTCAAGTCCGGTCGAAGCGAGAATCGAATTATTCGACGATTCGTTTGCATCGCGCGTGACCCAGATGCCCGCGTCGACATTCAACGCCGGCGTGATGCGATAGCTCGCGCCGCCCGAATAGACGCGATTGTTGAACGAGCCCGCCACCTTGTACTGCGTGTACGCAGCCATCACGGTCAGGTTGTTGAACACGTAGCGCGCACCGAGCGCGCGGCCGTTGAATTCGACGGCACTCGGAATCGCGATGGCCGCGGCGCTGCCGCCCGCGTTGCCGCTGTAGAGCGCGGCGTCGATCGTGAGTCCGCCGAAGTGATAGCGCAGGCTCGCCGAGTACTGGCGACCTGCCTGAAAATCACCGGCAGTTCCGCCGAGCGCGAGCATCGCGCTGCCTTGCAAGCCCGCGATTTCCGGCGACGTGTAGGAAATGCCGTTGGGATTGAACAGGCCCGTCACATAGACGTTGTTCAGATAGGTGACGAGACCGCTGCCGAAATAGTCCATGTCGCGCGGGTCGAAGTCGTACACCGACAGAAAGAACGGCGAGAACTGCAAGCCGGCCTTGACTGTACCGAAGCGGCTGTCGATGCCGATCCACGCCTGACGTCCAAACAGATTGCCGTTCGAATTGTTCAGCGAGCCATTGGCCACGCTAAAGCCGCTTTCCAACTGGAAGATCGCGCGCATGCCGCCGCCGAGATCTTCGGCGCCACGCAGGCCGAAGCGCGAGCCGGACAGGCCGCTGTCGGTGAACGAATACTGATGGCCGGCGCTCTGGCCGGTACTCATGTCGAGTGTCTTGCTGGTATAGAGCAGCGACGCGTCGACGATACCGTAGAGCGTGACACTGCTTTGCGCCTGAGCGCTCGGGGCCGCACCTAGCGCACACGCCCCCATCAATCCAAGAACGACTCCGATCCTGTTGCGATGACTTGCCGGCATGCTGCGTGTCTCCTTGTTTTACGTTTTCGGATGAACGATGAAATGAATCCGCGCCGCGCTGCGATTTCGACCGGCAATAGAACTCTCTCGCGATCCATCAGGATTACGGAACATGAAGAGCGTGCTATTGGACGTCAGGACTGGATCGACTGCGCGTTTTTCTGTTTGGCTGATCTCCTGATAGCGAACGATTCCATGAAGCACTCAACCGGACTGATTGGTGTGCTCACAGAGTTCAGACGGAATTTGGCACGACCGTTCGCTATGTGTCAACGTGGTAAACTGCATGAAGAACTGCAATGCAGTCCAAACAAGGGAAAATACCTAGTCTGCTCGATATGCGATGTTTTACCAGTAAACCCTTGTGATATTGAGAGGATTTAGATGAGGTCCCGATTGAAGCGTATGGAATGGCATTACTTATTGATTCTGCATTGCAGAACTTATACCGAGGTGAGCGCTTTGTCAGATCGAACCCGAGCCGCGATGGATCAGGCGATGTGCGTTGCGATCAACGCTGCCAACCCGCGGCCTCTATTTGCCTGTAAGCTTGAGCCGGCGGTGACGTAAAAGGCTGCGCAATCCGCCTTGATGAACCACGATTCGCAGATGGACTTTAACTCTGTTGCCAACACTCCCTTGGGGGATATCAGTTATGAAGAGCTTTGCCATTAAACGAATCATGCTCGGGATTTCGGCTGCGGCACTGGTGGCCGGCACGATCCCGCTCGCTGTCGCGCAGAACGACACAGCGTCCCCGGCCGCCGCCGCAAGTGCCGCGAAGCCGACCAAGGCCGAGCGGAAGGTCGCGCGCAAAGCGGCCCGCAAACAGGCTCGTGCGAAGAAGAATGCCGAGCTGAAGAAACTCGAAGACGCGGGCTATCAGCCAGGGCAAAACGATCCGAACAATCTGCAGCAGGCGCAGAAGAAGGCCGGCGTCGGCGCAGCCGCGAGTCAGTAGCGGTTGTTGGATAGACGCCCGGCGCTTCCCTGATTCAAGGGAGCGTCGGGCGTTTTTATTTTTTGATGTTGCTTCGGTATCTTGAGTATTTTTGCGGTTGGATTGGCGAGTTGTGTTCAATGACCGCTCGGCGATTATTTCGCCTTGCTCGTGTTCGACGCCGCCGAAAGTGTCGTGAGTATCTGATAAGCCGCATTCACCCGAGCCTCGATCGGGAAATTGCGGTTGCCGAGGATCACGATGCCCATACGCTGCCTCGGCACGAACGCGATATAGGAACCGAAGCCGTTGGTCGAGCCGGTCTTGTTGATCCACACGTCCTGCTGCGGCGGCAGCGGCGGCTCGATTGCCGCCGCGGGTGTCGCGTTAAGGGCTATCTCCGGCGAGTTGCCCGCCTGCAAAGTCTTCAATGCAACGGGGTAGGGGTACTGCTCCCAGATCAGGTCCTGAGTCAGCACACTGGCCTTGAAGTAGCCGGTGTGAGTCGCGTCGATCGCACGCTGGAGTTTGTCGTCGATCGGAAGCATGTTCATGTTCGCCTGCATGAAGCGCAGCATGTCGGCGGCGTTCGACTTGACGCCGTAGGCTTCGGCGGCGAGCATGCCGCCTTGCAGGCGAATCGGCGCGCCATCTTTCGTATAGCCTTGCGCATAGTCCGGCAGCCTCGCCGCCGGGACATCGATATAGCTGTTCTTCATGCCGAGCGCCGGAAACAGGCGTTGCTGTACCAACGCGGTGAAGTTCTGCCCCATGCTCTTCGCGGTGATGAACCCGAGCGTGCCGATGCCCGGATTCGAATAGGTCCGGTAAGTACCCGGCGCGTGAGCCGGTTGCCAGTTCCTGAAGTACTCGAGCAACTGCGCATCGTTATGGATGTCGTCCGGCACCTGAAGCGGTAAACCGCCCGGTGTGTGCGTACCGAGATTCAGAAGACTGACCTTGCCGAAGGGCGTGCCGCGCAGCGTCGGCAGATACTGGCCGGTGCTGTCGGATAGCGAGAGCTTGCCGTCCAGTTGCGCATACGATGCGAGCGTCGCCGTGAACGTCTTGCTGACCGAGCCGAGTTCGAACAGCGTATCGCGTGTGACCGGCTTGCCGGTTTGCGTCGACGCGACGCCGTAGTCGAACACGTATGGCTTGCCTGCGACGATCACGCCGACCGCCATGCCGGCGACGTGGTACTTCGCCATCAGCGGCTGGATCGCGGCATCGACGGCGGGCTTGATCCGGGCGGTGTCGTGGTCCGCGTTCTGATCGGCGGCGTGGCTTGCAGGGGAGAGCGCGCACAGCGCGAACGTGGCGAAGGCGGCGGCCGTGACGAGGCGGAGCGCTTTGAGCTTCATGGGCAATGAGTCCTTGAACGTGTGTCGGCAAATGACTGAGGCCGCACTATCCGGCTTTTGCAGGCCCTTGGCAAACGAGGATAAGTTGCGCGAGGGTAAAGAAAATGTTGTGGCCGACGATCATTCACGGCCCGTTTCTGCCGAGCCTATGGGAAACGCAGAGCCGCATGGAGAGTTGCCATGCACGCTGCGCGATGAGCGTGCGCAAATTGTGCAGGCTGTCGAGATGCACTATGGCGCGGTTGCGGGTTTGGCCTCGGGGAAACAGACGGCATCGCGCAATGTGCTGCGCGAGTTGTTTCATTTGATGCGGCGTGCGAGACGGCAGAGGGAAAAAGTCTCGCCGCTGTCTGCACTGAATGTCGGGGTGAAGGAGCCGTCGTGGCGAGTATGAGACGTGCTACGCATTTCGTCGGGTGAATGCCGACAGTGCGTGGGAGGTGTGGAGTGTGCTTCGCGGGGCGTTCGTAGTCGATCGCTATTGGCTGTGTTGCATGGAGATGATGATTGCGTGCATGACTGCGGCTATAAGCACGGTAAACACGGCGCGTTTAAGCCCTGCCACGTTGCCACGCCGTTTGACGTGTAGCCGGCGTGGGAAGATGCGGTCGAGTCGGGCCTCAAATTCCAGTAGCCGGATTTGCAGGCCGTAGGGAAGGTATTCCCACGCGGTCAAGTAGGCAGGGTGTTGCCATAGACGCTGCTTGTTGCTGTGTAGTGTCGGCTCGTGGTGCTGGTCGACGTTGTTATTCATGTTGGCCCCATTTCGATTTCGACGTGATTTTAGCCGTGCGGGGCGTGCCGGTTGAACTACCTGTTCGGATAGGTTTCCCGGCGGGCGTTCGCTTTTCGATACATGACTTCGCGTGCTTTGCTAAAGAACACGGCGTGCAATGCTGGAAATGGGTTCGCGGCCTTTCAGGGAGATATGATTACTGTCTGGTTCGCACTCTCCATTCCCGAAATGCTTTGAGCCTCTCGTCTCTCTCTCCATTGTTTTTTACGTATTCAAGCTCATTAAGGGACCGGCTCATGGAACTCAGTCTCTCCAGCAAGGATCGATCAAAAGCCCCGCTACCTTTCGAGAGAGCCGCTCCGGTTTTTCGGATTTCGCGCAACCTGAACCCTTCGATTGAGGCACTTGTTTCAAATTCTTTACTGTCGTTATTTATACGTCTCACACGATAGCTAGCATGTCGATCGCTTAGTCTCTCACTACTGTTTTTCTTTACAAATGCTTCCGCGAGGCCATATTCCTGTTTCAGAATCGCACGTGTCTGCGTATGTTTAAGAAAACCGATGGGTAGATTTTTCAGCTGATCGCTCAGAAATGATCTGAGCATTGTTTTTGCCGTGAATTTCGCCTGTGAACCCGGTCTTGTAGGACTTGATTGCGAAATTGAGCGCATACATGATGCAATCTTGTGTGGATTTTTGAATCTCTGGCGTAATAATCGAAATTTTTCGTCCTTCCGCTCTTAATAGATCTGCTGCAGACTCCAAACGGGTGTCGCTATGCTCGAAGGCCGAATCGGCAATCACTATTGAAGTTTCATTGCTCCCCACTCTTACATCCGCCATCGCGCAATGAACAGAATTTTCCGACGGGTGGAAAATAAATCTGAAATTACCCTGCATCCCGCCATTTTCAATACGCTCTACTTAGACCACTGAGAGGTCCGCTCGCAGGGAGTCTTTTCGCTGCACCGCCAGACGATACGTTTGTAGTCGTTGTGTGTTTTTCTTCAGGAGGCGACGTGGTGACGGGGCTTGGAGGCCTTGATCCGATAGATATTGGCATGACAGGGGCGTAGAGAGTGATTGTTCAGAGAACTCATGTATTCCACGCTAGCATCATCCTTTCGCAGAAAAAAATCTTCGCACAAGCGAAGACGGCTTCTGAAATGCGAGGCAGTGTGACGGTAGGTATGGCGAAAGTCTTTTGAGTCACGTTGGCGCCAATATTGTGCGTGGCTGGGCGGTGTTGTTCGAAGGGCTGTTTTGGATTGTTCGGGTCGCAGGGCCTCACTTCATTATTTAATTTTACATAACATAAATTATCGCCCATAAATTTGTGAGTCCCAAGTTCAGATGTAGGGTTTCCGCTAAATAGAAATGTCTGGTTCAGGTCTGCCCGAGGCGCATGCTATCCGCGCGCAACCCGGCGGAGCCTGCCATGAACGAGCCAGGACTGGTGACGATCAACCAGACCGGTAACGTCTCCAGAGCTTCAGGATCGCCACGTAGGCCAGAATCGCGACGATCAGATCGATGATGACCATGGTCGGAATATAGAGATTATCGGAGTCACTAATGCCGAGTCGGTCAGAGGCGTCAATCCAGAACATTATCTGGCCCTCAGGCATCGGTAACGGATACGTATGGACGTAGCGAACAGAAAGAAGAAATAATCCGATAAATAACGCTACTTTAAATATTCTACGGACAAGTGTCGCCATGCGCCGTTACCTCAATCGTTCCATATGCACGAATGCCTGAATTGCGAGCGGGGATAGTGAAGGTGTGCAGGAGTGCGCGTCTTATTTTTTCGAAATCTGCATAACCAGGGAGGGTAATGCAGCCTTTCGATAGACCGCGACCGCCTGCTGGGTGCAAGCGGAATTGTCCGCGCTCGACACCATTAATCCAGGTGTGGTCATCGATAATGCCGTCGTCACGATAAAGTGCGAACCACTCTTCATGATTAGTACGTCGGCCGACTACGCCGCTCCAGATGTCTTTTGCATGCGCTTCAGTTCTGGATCTGAATCCGCCTGTTGGACGATCTACTATCCAATAGATCCCTGTTGGAAGCGGACCATTATCAGGCACCGTAGTACAGCCTCCTTTGTTCCGATAGATACCGTCACCTGAGTATGCTTTAAATGTACCAATGCCGGGAATAATCAATGAAGATCTGTCCTTATCGATTATAAATTTTCCATAAAACGCCAATTGATGCACTCCCCTTGTGTCGATTATTTAATCAGAATGCCACGTAAGAGAAAGCGCAAGGTATCTTAATAATGCCCTGTTGCTGATTAACATCAGACAATATGGAATTATTAAAAATCAGAAAATTCCTAATCCCACGGACAGAAAATTCCTGTATCGGCCCCCTGCAGGTTACTCGATCACCGTTGGATTTTCAGGCAGCGGAGAGTATGTACCGAATTACCTTGGGCTCGGCGCCGCCGAGCCCGGGTGCGCGACGATCTCCGTCGTCACCTCGACGTCGTGGCCATCGTCGCTGAGTGCGATGAGGTGCTCACCCGGCACGACATACAGGTGGACTTGCTGCGACGGGCGCCGCGCCGCAGCTTCCTTACCGTCGACCCGCACGCGCTCCGGGGTCTGAGATATCCAAACCTTAAAATATGTTCAACGTAAATTAAATTACCACCCCCAAATTTGTAGGTCCCAAATAGAAATGTCGTGTTTGCGGGTTCAGGCTGGTAGCCAGCATTCGTTGAGGAGCGCCGGCCATGAACGCTATTGTAGTGACTCAGTTGCATGAACCGCTCCCGCGGAGCAGCCATCCACTTGCAGTATGCTTTGCGCGTGCCCCCCGGCATGCGCCTTTATTTCGTGCCCGATGTCCCGCGTTGCACCCGGGATCGGGAGCATCCACTCTTGCGAACAGCAAAATGAATCTCAAGCAGCTGGAGTACTTCGTTCGTGTCGCCGAGTTGGGCAGCTTCGGCAAGGCTGCCATGCAACTGAACATGACCCAGCCGGCGCTTTCGCGTCAGGTGCGGCTACTGGAGACGGATCTGCGCGCGACGCTGCTGATCCGTAACGGACGAGGCGTTGTCCTGACCGAAATCGGCAAGCGTCTATTCGATCATGGCGTGAGCATCCTGCGGCTTGTCGCGAGCGTCACCGAAGACATCGAAGCCGCGCGCGACGAGCCGTCCGGACACATCGTGCTGGGACTACCGCCGAGCATGACCCGGCGGCTGACGCCGTTCCTTGTCGATACTTTCCGCCGCGAATTGCCGGCTGCATCGCTGGCCATCGTCGAGGGGCTTTCGACCCATCTCGTCGAATGGATTGCAATGGGCCGGGTGGATCTGGGCCTCATCCACAATCCCCAACCCAATCCGGCTATCGAGATCACGCCCGTGCTCGACGAGGCGCTTGGCCTCGTGAGCCGCGCGACGCGTGGCGATGCGAAAGCCAAACCGCTGCCCTTTTCCCAGCTCGCCGACTATCCCCTGATTCTTCCCGGACACACTCACGCGATGCGCCGGCTTCTCGACACCCAGGCGGCCATGTCCGGGGTGAAGCTGAATATCGCCCTGGAAGTTTCGAGCGTCCCGTCCATTCTCGATCTCGTCAATGCAGGCTACGGCCATGCCGTACTGCCCCAGACAGCGCTTGCCGCCTCGGATCGGCCGAAGGCATTCACGCTGCGCCCGTTCAAGGACCCCATGCTGACCAGTACGCTGTGTCTCGCGGAATCCGCGCACAAGCCGACCAGCCGGCTCGTGCGGCAGACCGCCCGGCTGCTGCGCGAGATCGTTTCCCATGCCGAATCGTTATAGCAGCTAGTAGGATCGTTGTACTAGGCAATGCATACCCCAATGGCCAGAATCGGGCCATGGAAAACTTTGCTGCTTCTGTTCGTTCCGACGCGAGACTTTCCGGCGTCTCGTCGATGGCGACCCGCCTGCTGCTCGCCGATATCGGCACGTTATACCGCGAGCAACGCGGTATCGACGTGCATTTCAGGTCTGTCGGCGGCGTCGATGCCGCGCGGCTCGTGCGTGACGGCCATCCCTTCGATCTTGCCGTACTCGCGAGCGACGCCATCGACGCACTGATCGCAAGCGGCCATCTCGTGAGCGACAGCAGGACCGATGTCGCCCGCTCGAACGTCGCCGTGGCGGTCCGCGCCGGCGCGCCCCATCCCGCGATCCATAACGCAAAGGCATTGCGCGAAGCGCTGCTCGGCGCGCATAGCGTGGGCTATTCCACGGGACCGAGCGGCACGGCCCTCATGAATCTGCTTGAAACGTGGGGGATTCGGGACGCCATGGCCGATCGCTTCGTGCTGGCAGCGCCCGGCGTACCGGTCGGCCAGCTTGTTGCCGATGGCGTCGTGGAACTCGGCTTCCAGCAACTCAGCGAACTCATGAATCTGCCCGGCATCGACGTGCTGGGAACCATGCCGCACGACTGCGCGATCGTGACGACATTCTCCGCCGCGCTTTGCACGGGTGCGGCTCATCCCGACCCTGCGCGCGATCTGCTTCAGGTCCTGCACTCAGCCATCACTGACGAACTCAAGCATCGCCACGGCATGGAACCCGCGTGAGCGAGCGCACTTCCCTTCTTCAAGAACTCCTCATGATTATCGACATACACGGTCACTACACGACGGCGCCCAAGGCGCTCGAAGCATGGCGCAATCGCCAGATCGCCGGCATCGCGGACCCCGCACAGATGCCGCGCGTCTCGGAACTCGTCATCACCGACGACGAGCTTCGCGAGAGCATCGAGAATAATCAGCTCAGCAAGATGCGCGAGCGCGGCTCCGACCTCACGGTGTTTTCGCCGCGCGCGAGCTTCATGGCCCATCACATTGGCGACTTCAACGTCAGCAGCACGTGGGCGGCGATCTGCAACGAACTGATCCATCGCGTCTCGGCGCTCTTCCCCGCTCATTTCATCGGCGCGGCCATGCTGCCCCAGTCGCCCGGCGTCGATCCGCGCTCGTGCATTCCCGAGCTCGAACGATGCGTGAGGGACTACGGATTCGTTGCCGTCAATCTGAATCCGGACCCATCGGGCGGTCACTGGACTTCGCCGCCGCTCACGGACCGGCACTGGTATCCGCTGTACGAAAAGCTGGTGGAGCTCGACGTTCCCGCAATGATCCACGTCTCGACCTCGTGCAACGCATGCTTTCACACGACGGGCGCGCACTACATCAACGCCGACACGACAGCATTCATGCAACTGGTTCAGGGCGATCTGTTCAGGGATTTTCCGACGCTCAGGTTCGTGATCCCGCACGGCGGCGGCGCTGCACCCTATCACTGGGGACGCTATCGCGGTCTCGCGCAGGAACTGAAAAAGCTGCTGCTCACGGAACATCTGCTCAACAACGTCTTCTTCGATACCTGCGTCTATCACCAGCCCGGTATCGACCTGCTCACGAAGGTCATTCCCGTCGATAACATCCTCTTTGCGTCCGAGATGATCGGCGCGGTTCGTGGGATCGATCCGGAAACCGGCCATTACTACGACGATACGCGGCGCTACATCGAGGCGACGCTCAACCTCAGTGCGGAGGAGCGTTACAAGGTCTACGAAGGTAACGCGCGCCGTGTCTATCCGCGTCTGGACGCGGCACTCGAAAAGAAGGAGAAACAGAATGTTTGAACTCGGCGTCGTACATCGCCATATCGAACGCACGGAGCCGGCGCTTGCCGGCGCATTCGCAGGCTACGGCTGTGCCACCGTGCACGAGGCCATGGGCCGTGTCGGTCTCATGAAGCCGTATATGCGTCCGATCTATGCCGGCGCCCAGGTTGCCGGTACGGCCGTCACCGTCCTGCTGCAACCGGGCGACAACTGGATGCTCCACGTCGTGGCCGAACAGATCCAGCCGGGCGATATCGTCGTTGCCGCGGTCACGGCGGAGTGCTCGGATGGCTATTTCGGCGACCTGCTGGCGACCAGCTTCAAGGCGCGCGGCGCGCGCGCGCTCGTGATCGACGCGGGCGTGCGTGACGTCAGAACGCTCACGGAGATGCAGTTTCCCGTCTGGAGCCGTTTCGTCAGCGCGAAGGGGACGATCAAGGCCACGCCCGGTTCCGTGAACATCCCGCTGGTGTGTGCCGGTGCGCTCGTCACGCCGGGTGACGTGATCGTGGCCGACGACGACGGCGTGGTCTGTGTGCCGCGCGGTATCGCGCAAGAGGCACTCGAAGCCGCGAGGTCACGCGAGGCCAATGAAGCGGGCAAACGCGAGAAGCTCGCCAGCGGCGTGCTGGGGCTCGATATGTACGGCATGCGCGAGCCTCTGGCGAAAGCCGGCCTTCGCTACGTTGATTGAGGAGACGCACATGTCCAGCACAAATTCCAGAATCACCACGGGTCCCTTCGAGAAAACGCCGGGTTGGCTCGACTGGTTGGAAAACCCGAGCCGCCCGCTATTCGCCCTGCCCGCTGGCGCCGTGGACGCGCATTGCCACGTGTTCGGTCCGGGCGAGCAGTTCCCGTACGCACCGCAACGCAAGTACACGCCGTGCGATGCCTCGAAGGAACAGCTCTTCGCGCTGCGCGATCATCTCGGCTTTGCACGCAACGTGGTCGTTCAGGCGACCTGCCACGGGTCCGACAATCGCGCGATGGTCGATGCGCTGATTCATTCGAATGGGCGTGCGCGGGGCGTCGCCACGCTGCCTTTCGACGTTACCGACGCGGAACTGCAACGCCTGCACGACGTGGGCGTGCGCGGTGTGCGCTTTAACTATGTCCGGCGTCTCGTGGACATCACGCCTGCCGATGAACTGCTGAAAATGGCTCACCGCATTGCTCCGCTCGGCTGGCATGTCGTGATCTATTTCGAGGCACCGGATCTCCCGGAGTTGTGGGACTTCTTCACCTCGTTGCCGACTACCGTTGTTGTAGACCACATGGGGCGCCCGGATGTGACGAAGCCGGTCGACGGTCCCGAATTCGAGCTCTTCGTGCGCTTCATGCGCGAGAACCCGAACGTGTGGTCCAAGGTCACCTGCCCGGAGCGTCTTTCCGTTTCCGGTCCGGCTGCGCTGGATGGTCAGCGCGCGGCCTATCGCGATGTCGTGCCGTTTGCCCGCCGCCTCGTCGAAACTTTCCCGGATCGCGTGCTTTGGGGTACTGACTGGCCGCATCCGAACCTGACCGCGCACATGCCCGACGATGGCCTGCTGGTCGACTTCATTCCGCAGATCGCGCCGACGGCAGCGCTTCAGAAGAGCCTGCTGGTCGATAATCCGATGCGCCTGTACTGGCCAGAGGAAACCTGAACAGTTTTTCCCGCACTGCCTGGATTTCGTGGCGGGCATGGCAACGTGCCGTGACTCTCAGGCCCCTCGGGCCCGCCACTTCACTCATCGATAATACAAGGAGACATCCCCGTGCAATCCGCGCCTACCCAAGCCGCGGGTCTCGTACTCACCCCCTGGCAGAAATCGCAGGCAGTTGCGATGTCCTGTCTTGGCTGGGCATTCGACCTCTTCGACCTCTTTATCCTGCTGTACGTGGCGCCGATACTCGCCACGGTATTCTTCGACTCGTCGCGGCAGATGCTCTCGCTGGCCGCAGTCTACGGTGCTTTCACGGCGACGCTGATCATGCGTCCGGTCGGCGGCTATCTGTTCGGCCGGTACTCGGATCGTCATGGCCGCAAGAAGACGCTGGTGGTCGCATCCGTCGGGGTGGGCGTATCGACGGCACTCATGGGCACGATCCCAACCTATCAGAGCATCGGCATCCTCGCGCCGATGCTCTTTTTGCTGTTGCGCCTGATTCAGGGCGTGTATATGGGCGGGATGGTCGCGGCCACCCATACGCTCGGCACCGAATCGATCGGTCCGAAGTACCGGGGGTTGGCTTCGGGGATCATCTGCGGTGGCGGCTCCGGCATCGGCAAGCTCTTCGCCTCCCTTATCTTCGTGCTGGTGAGTGCCCTGATTCCGCCCGCGGCATTCACGGCGTGGGGCTGGCGCATCATGTTCTTCTCCGGCCTCGCGAGTTCGCTGCTTGGCCTGTTCGTTTTCACACGCCTTCAGGAGTCGCCGCTGTGGCTCGCACTCGCGGCGCAACATCGCGCGGCACCGACGAGGCCGCAGAAGAAGGCCAGTGCGCTGAGCGGCGGCTTCGTGGGCATCACGGTCGGGTGCGTATTGCTGACCCTCGCCGGCGGCGGCCTGTCGTATCTCACTTCGGGTTACCTGCCGACATTCCTGAAGATCGTCAATCACGTACCGCACACCACGATGGGTATGATCCTGAGCGTGTCCGCCGTGTGCGTGAGCCTGACGTCGGTGCTGGCGGGCGCGCTCACGGACCGCATCGGCCGGCGGCGCGCGATGCTTTTCTACGGCCTGATCTCGTTGGTGTCGATCCCCTTGCTGTACCTCGGGTTGACCCATGCCGAGGGAATCGGCGCAATTGCGGTCTATACGATTGCACTCAGCTCCATCGGCACGTTCTGCTATTCACCGCTCGTGATCGTGCTCAATGAGCGCTTTCCGACCGCGATCCGTTCGAGTGGCACCGCCATCTCGTGGAACGTGGGCTTTGCCATCGGCGGCTCGATGCCGACCCTCGTCTCGCTGCTCGCGACCGACGTCGGCGCCCTGCCGATGACGCTGGCTACGGTCAGCGCGCTCGTCAGCCTCGTGTATCTGGCCGTCGTATTCCTGATGCCGGAGACGAAGGGCGCGATGGACGAATCTTCCGTGCCGGCGGCATAGCGGGTTTTCGCGGCATCGGGGCGTATCCGCTTCAGCCGGTACTGTCGTCGCTCCGATCCACCTTATCTCTTCGTTTCGATCCTGTCATCGGGGTGCGGCTCGTGGCCGACGCCCCGGACAGGTGTCGAAAAAAATAACAATTAATCAGGATGACAAATCATGAATCAAAGCCAGGGATCCGGAAAGCTTCGTGCAATCAGCGTTGCCTCTCTCGCCTGTGCCTCTCTTGCCATGTGTGTGGGCGATGCGCATGCGGCCACGCTTTCAGGCGACGATTCGTCGTCGGTTAACCTGTACGGTTTGATCGGCACGTACGTTACCCAGTCGAAGCTCAGCACGACACCGAAGGGGACGGTTCAGATGGGCGGCGGCGGACTCACGACCTCATACTGGGGCATGAGCGGCAATGAGGCGCTGGGTGGCGGGACTCGCGTCATTTTCAAGCTCGAAAGCTTTTTTCGGCCCAATACCGGCCAGATGGGCCGCAACACCACCGATGGCCTGTTCTCGCGTAACGCGTATGTGGGGCTGGCAAACGACACCTACGGGACAGTCAAGTTCGGCCTGCAGACGACGCAGACGTATCTGAACCAGAGCATGCTCAATCCGTTCGGATCGTCCGTCGTGTTTTCGCCGCTCGTCGTGCAGTCGTACGTGGCAGGCTACAACGGACAGGTGATCGGCGATACCGTCTGGGGCAATACGCTCGGCTACTATTCGCCTTCGTTCTACGGGCTGACGGGTGTCGTTCAGTATTCGGTCAGCAGCGTGGCGGGTCAGCAGGGGCGCGACAATCTCGGCCTGCACCTCGTCTACGAGCATGGGCCTGTGCAGGCCGCGTTTTCGGCTCAGCGGGTGCGAGGGGCGCCGAATTCTCCTGGGGTGGATCAAACGCTCTACCTCGCGGGTGCGACCTATAACGCGCAGTTCGCGAAGTTCTACGGCACACTCCAGACCACGAATACCACGACTTCGCACATTGGCACGCATACGTACCAGCTCGGCGTATCCATTCCGGTGACTGCGGTATCGTACATACTCGTCTCATGGGCCACCACCCGGCAGAGCGCGCCATCAAACCAGGATTCGGTGCATAACACGGGATCGATCGGCTACGACTACTATCTCTCGAAACGCACGGATGTCTATGGTGTGTATTCGTACGACAGGATTTCCGCGCATCCTTCGGGCAGCACCTATGGTGCGGGGATCCGGCATCTGTTTTGATGCGAGGGGATTTCCGGTTCAGCTTCCCGGTCAACTTTGTCGCCATCCAGTCAATGACGCGACTTCGCAGTCTTTCGTGGCCTTTGCCCAATAGCGGAGCAACCACGCCACCGGCACTATGACACCACGGCATTGGTTCGCTGAAAGCGCTTCGTCGTAGAACAGTAGCTACCGCCCGCGAAAAACATGGCAGAAAGTAAAACGCCCGCTATCCGCGGGCGTTCGTTTGTCCATCAATACCTGAATCGACCATCCTCGCCACACATTCCAGGACAACCCCGCAACCCGAAACGATCGATTCATCGAACCGCGCATCCCGCCGTCATGACGTCAATCAAACCGTCATCATGGCCGGATACGCGTATTTCCATCAGCCCGCTACCGAGATGCCGAAAACGTGCATCTTGCCGGCGCTGACATTCGCGGGCAGCGTCACGCTCTGCACGATCTTGGTCGGGTCGATCGCGATCGCCTGCGAGAACAGATAGCTCTTCGTGTTGTCACGGGCACCCGACGCGTTGTTGCGATAGGTCATCGTCACCGCGGCCGTATTCGTCAGCGTGCCGCCGCCGCCATTCAACGTGCCGTCGTCGAGCGTCAGCGATGCGGAGAGGCTCGTGCCGTCCGTGTAGTAAACCGTCACCGTGCCGGTGCTCGGCCCGTTGCCCGATGCGCCGAGGAACACGAGGCTCGAGCCCTTCGAACCGGCCGGCATGTCGATCGTCTGACCGGCCACGACCACGTTATCGAGCGACTGCTGGTTCTGCGTCAGGTTGACCGGCAACGAGAACGTTGCGCCGAGCGTCGTCACGCTGCCCGACGAACCGATCGCTGCCGCGAGGGCCGTCGTCGACAGGCTGTTCAGGCTGCCGTCGAATGCCGCGCCGGTACCGGCGGTAGCGCTGCTGCCGTCGAGGCTGAAGCCCTGGTTGTTGAAGGCGTCGGCGAGGCTCGTGTATTCAGGCAGACCGAACGACGGCGGCGGATTGGACGGATCGGTACCCCAGCTCGATGCCGAGCTGCCCATCGAATAGGCGAGCGAGCCGCCGTTCGAGACGTCGGCAAACGACAGCCACGGCGCATTGGCCGCCTTGCCGTTGACCATCAGCGACTGCACGTAGTTCGAGTTCGGTGCGCCAGGAGCCGTGATCTTGATCTGCTTGCCGTTCTCCAGCGTGATCGTGGCTGCTGCAACCTGCGGGCTATGCAATGCGAAACCCGCCACGCCGGGGACTTCCGGATACATGCCGATCATCGCCCAGACATACCAGCTCGACATCGCGCCCATATCGTCGTTGCCCGGCAGACCGCCCGGCGTCGCCGCGAACTGCGTCGTGACGATTTTCTGAATCAGGTCGGACGTCTTGGACGGTGCGCCAGCCCAGTTGTACACCCAGGGAATCGCAAACGAGGGCTCGTTGCCGATGTACAGGTAAGGCGACCCGTTGCCGGCATTGAGCTGGGTCTGCATGGTGTCGAGGCGTGTCTGCACCGTGCTGTTGCCACCGAGCAGCGAGACGAGTCCGGAAAGATTCCAGGGCACCATCCACGTGTACTGCTCCGCGCTGCCTTGCTCGTAATTGTCAGTACTGCTCTGGGTTTCGTTCGTGTATGCCCCGCCCGTCGTACGCGCGGTGAGCAGCGGCGGCGTATCGGCGGTGTCGATCGAGTACTGCCAGCCGGCCGAACGGCCCAGCGCCTGCTTCGCCATCCACGTGTTGCCGAGCGCGGCCGCAAATTGCGAGGCGGCGAAATCGGTCTGGTTGTATTCGAGGCTCGACGACGCGATCGCGCTTTCGCCCGACGTGATGTAGCCGAACTTAAGATAGGTCGACCGCCCGCCGTTCACGCCGATCGTGCTGCCGCCCGAGTTCTTGCACACGGCCAGGTTGTTCGTGTTCAACTGCGCCATGATGTGATTCAGCGCGCCGGTCGTGTCGAACTTCTGCGCTCCGAACGCGTACGCGGTCGCCACGATGTTCGTGCCGCCGTCGCCGACCATCGTGCCCGAATCGTAGTTGTCGTTGACCCAGCGCGGAATCGCACCGCACTGGTCCGCGTCGTTGAGCAGCGACTGCACCATGTCGCTCGTCTCGGTCGGGAACAGCATTGCGCGCAACGGCATCTGCGAACGATAGACGTCCCAGTTCGAGAAGCCGGTGTACTGCGCGTTCTGGCCGTTGGCGACCGTGTGGACCGTACCGTCGAAGCCGAGGTACTGGCCGTTCGTGTCGCTGAAGATGCTCGGCGCCCACAGCGCGTGGTAGAGCGCCGTGTAGAAGTTGGTCATCGAGTCGCTCGAACTCGGCGTGATGGCGATCGTGCTGAGGCGCTGATTCCAGGCCGTGTCGGCGGCATTCTTGATGCCGTCGAAGTCCCAGCCGGCATTCTCGGTGTCGAGATTCTGCTTGGCATTGGCCATGCTGACGTACGAAATGCCGACCTTCACGAGCACTTGCGCGCCCGGCGCGAAGGACAGGTCGGCAACGCCGGCGCTGACCGTCGAGGACTGGATCGGCTGGCTGAACTCGGCGTAGAAGTAAACCGGCACGCGGCTCGACGAGCTTTCGAAATTGCCGCCCACCGTATAGCCCGCGACTTCGGTGCTCGAGATCTGGGTAATCTGGCCCGTCGTCGATTGCAGCGTATTGGTGCGGGTGGTGTCGATATGGATGAACGCCGGGTTGTTCGCCGGGAACGTGAAGCGCCCGAAGCCCGTGCGCAGCGTGGCGGTCAGCTCGACCTTCACCGAGTTGTCGAGCGCGACGGCGTAGTAGCCGGGCTTGGCCGTCTCGTTCGCGTGCGAGAACGTCGGCGTCAGATTCGCGAGGCTGGTGGTCGCGACGAACGGAATTTCACCGTCGTTGCCCTGCCCGCCGGTGCCGCTCATGTGCGTCAGGCTGAAACCCGCGATCGAGTTGAGATCGTAGTAGTAGCCAGAGGGCGAACCCGGTTCGGCGGTGGAGCTGGAAGCCGGCGTCGTATTGGTATCGGGCCCCCACTGCACCATGCCCGACGGCAGTCCGGCCGCCGGCAGCGTGTTGCCGCCCGCGCCGTGCGCGGTCGGCGTCGGCGAAGTGCCCGGCGCCGTGCCGATCAGCGGATTGACGTATTGCGTCAGCGACTGCGCGACCGGCGGGGTCGTCGAGCCACCCGACGGCGGCGTCGTGGTCGACCCGCCAGGTGAGGTCGGCGATCCGCCCTGCGGCGATGACGGCGACGACGGAGCCGTGTTGTTCGTGCTGCCCCCGCACCCCGCCAGGATTAATGTGGTAAGTGTTCCTACCGCCCCAAGCCGTATTTTATTTAACATACCCAATTGCCCTATTAAAAATAAAATATCCGGCGTACGTTACGCCGCCAGATTCCGTTAATTCATTCTTATTGATCTGAAACTACATGAATAAACTGGGCGGACAACGGCCTCGTCAACGGGAACGGTCTCCCGGTCCGGTTACGAAAAGGCAGCGCAATCCATTTGGAATATCGCGATGGGCGGCATTATCAGTGTGAAATATAACGATTTCGTTTAATAAACATGACTGGGGCGTGAAAGTGTCAGGCATTCGTAAAGTAATGGGGAAAACGCTTTACCGTGTTTCGCGGCGCATGCCGCAGCGGTCGCGACGTGTGTTGATGGTGAGGAGACGACGGATGGTTTCGCGCTTCAGTCCGTTGCGAAGACCGGTATCGCGATAGCGCGTCAGGCACGAAGGTAGCAGTCGTGTCTTGCTGCTTCACTCGTTCTTGAAGCCGCCTGTCACGATCGTTGCGTAGTGCTGCGCTGCGGGCGCACCCATGTGTTCCGCTATAACAAGGATCGCGTGCCCTCTTCTTTCCGTGAATTCCGCAAGTGCACATTGCAATAATCCACTTAATCAATAGGAGAGCTTGTAATCGCAATCCGCGAATCCAGATTCTCGCCGTGCATCAAATACGCCACGATAGAACATCTCCCGCGTCTTTTCGCTGTCGATAAAACCCGCGGATATTTCCCTTTGCTTTTAATCCGGCATACACTGAATTCAACCTTCTTCCATCGGGCTTGCTTCTGCTTTACCGCTGCCGTTCCTCGGGAACGGATGTTGTTTGCCGTGCTTCGCGAGCCGACGCAAGCCGGGCCGGTTCGTGACCCATCATCATCTGAACGGGACGATCATCATGGCCAATACGAATTACATGGCGCGCAAGACCATCGCCGATATCGTCGGAAGCGCCGACGTGGAAGGCGCCCACGCGCTGTCGAAAACGCTCGGCGCGGCCAGCATCACGGCAATGGGCATCGGTGCGATCATCGGCGCGGGCATTTTCGTGCTAACCGGCACGGCCGCCGCACAATTCGCAGGCCCAAGCATCACGCTGTCGTTCGTGCTGGGCGGCATCGCGTGCGCGTTCGTCGGCCTGTGCTACTCGGAACTCGCGGCGATGCTGCCCGTGTGCGGCAGCAGTTACACGTACACCTATGCGACGCTCGGCGAGATCTTCGCGTGGATCATCGGCTGGGACCTGATCCTCGAATATGCAATGGGCGCGGCGACCGTCGCGGTCGGCTGGTCGGGCTATATCGTGAGTCTGCTGCGCAACGTGGGCATCAACATTCCACCGGCTCTCGCCGCCGCGCCCGGCACCGTCGTCAAGCTCGCCGACGGTTCGAGCGTCACCGGCCTCGTCAATCTGCCGGCCGTGCTCATCGTCGCGATCCTCACGACGATGCTCGTGCTCGGCACCAAAGAATCCGCGCGGCTCAACAACGTGATGGTCGCGATCAAGCTCGTGGTGGTGGTGGCGTTCATTGCGATCGGCGTGTTCTTCATCAAGCCCGAAAACTGGCATCCGTTCATTCCGGCCAATACCGGGCAGTTCGGCAGCTTCGGCATGAGCGGCATTCTGCGCGGCTCGGCCGTGGTGTTCTTCGCGTTCATCGGTTTCGATGCGGTGTCCACTGCCGCGCAGGAAGCGCGACAGCCGCAACGCGACATGCCGATCGGCATCCTCGGTTCGCTGGTCATCTGCACGGTGCTCTATATCCTCGTTGCGGGCGTGCTCACCGGGCTCGTGCCCTACGCCGATCTGAACGTTCCCGATCCGATCGCGAAAGGCGTCGACGCGATCGGCCTGAACTGGTTCGCGATCCTGATCAAGATCGGCGCGCTGACGGGGCTGACGACCGTGATTCTCGTGCTGCTCTATGGACAGAGCCGCATCTTCTTCACGATGTCGCAGGACGGCTTGCTGCCGCCGCTCTTTGCGAACGTGCATCCGCGTCTGCAGACGCCGTATCTGAGCCAGATGCTGATCGGCGCGGTCGTTGCGGTGGTCGCCGCGTTGACGCCGATCGGCGTGCTGGGCGAGATGGTCAGCATCGGCACGCTGTTCGCGTTCATCCTCGTGTGCGGCGCGGTGATCTATCTGCGCCGCAGCGATTCGAACGCGATGCGCCCGTTCCGCGTGCCCGGCGTGCCGGTCGTACCGGTGCTGGGCATCCTGTTCTGTCTGCTGCTGATGGTGGGGCTGCCGCTCATTACATGGTTGCGGCTCGTCGTGTGGCTCGTGATCGGGATGACGATTTATCTGTCGTATGGGCGCAATCATTCGGCGCTGCGGAATCCGGAGCGGCGCCGGTGAGCGATTGGGGGCCGGGCGTTTGCGGAAAGTGCTGCGCCTGGCTCTTTTTCTTGTGCTTCTTATGAGGTTGGTCGTTCAACCGAAATCGGCAGAATACTTAGCTCTGCAATTTTTCAGAGTTTTCCGATTTTTCTTATCTCTACCTTGCCCTACTCTGCGCACTCCACGACTTGCTGCTTGAAAGCAGGAGTGCCGTTGTCGACGCGTCAATGAACGGTAAATCCGGCCAGGCAGTTTTTTGAATCAATATAAGAGGCACATTGACCGGTTTCCGTACCGCTGCAAAATATATGAGAAAAATTGCCACGAAGATATTGGCCGTTCCGGTTCTCGTTGCGCTATCCATGATAGGCGGATGGCAACTGACCTATGTAATCGACAGATTGCCTTTCAATATGCCGGACTCGGTGGATAGGTTCATCGCTTCTGTCTGCTACAGGCAACGACGAGCTTGCCAATCCCGACGATATGGAAGTACTCGTCTTGCTGCTCTACTGGGAACTGGCCACGCTATTTGTCGGCACACTTCTGTATTTAGCCGCTCGGGTGGCGTGCCATTTGCATGCGAGAAAAAACTCACAGAAATCCATTTAAAAAGCATCGTCATGCAAAGTTCTCATTTGTGAACTTATTGCCGCTTCTTGTGAAATTTACTTAATTGTGAATTCAATGACATCTCTCCTGTTGCGAGTTCATTCAACTCGCAACACCCAAAATAAATTGACAAGTTATCCAGACAATGTACGATCAACGGAAATCTTTTCGGGCATTGTCGTGTCCGCCTGCTGTTCAATAGCGCCTGGCGCAATCAAGCATAACGCCGTTAAACCGTAGTCGATCTCACGCGTAAAAAAGAGTAGTGCCTTCACGAGGAGTCTCTCTTGCTCTGCTCCGCATACCGTCTGCGTAGTCGTGCCGTACTGCTTCTGATCGCGGGTTTGCCGCTACTCGTTGCCGGTTGCAACGACCGGCAGGAAGCCCCCACCGCCGCATCGATGCCGCCGCTCCCCGTGCTCGTCGAAACGATCTCGACTACGCCTGTCGCCGATGTGGTCGAACTGCCCGGCCGTATCGAGGCGGTGCGCACCGCGGAGATTCGCGCGCGCGTCGACGGTATCGTTCAGCGCACGCTCTACCAGGAAGGCACGGATCTCGCGGCCAACGCGCCGCTGTTCCAGATCGACCCCAGCGACTATCGCGCGCAATTGCAGCAGGCGCAGGCGGCACTCGCGCGTGCGACCGCCGTACGCGACAACGCAGCCTCGGTTGTCGATCGTTTCAAGCTGCTCGTCGGCCGCCATGCGGTGAGTGCGCAGGAATACGACGCCGCGCTCGCGACGCAGCAGCAGGCCCAGGCCAACGTTGCCGATGCTCGGGCAGCCGTTTCGCTGGCGCAGCTACGGCTCGACCGCTGCATCGTGCGCACGCCGATCGCCGGGCGCGCGGGCCGCGCGCTCGTCACCGAAGGCGCGCTGGTGAGCGCGGGCGCGGCCACCCTGCTCACCCAGGTCAATCAGCTTACGCCGATCAACGCCGTGTTCACGCAGTCGAACACGGCAACGCTCGACATCGAGCAGCAGATCCAGTCGGGCGCGCGCAAGCCGACCGACATGAAGCACGTCGAGGTGCAACTGATTCTCGCCAACGGCCAGGTCTACAGCGAGCGCGGCTTTCTCGACTTCGCCGATCTCGTCGTCGATCCGTCCACCGGCACGCAGACCGTGCGCGCGCAATTCGCCAATCCTGCGCGCACGCTATTGCCGGGGCAGTTCGTGCGCGGGCGCATCATCGCGGCGGGCAATCTGCGCGGCATCCGCATTCCCGAGCGCGCGGTGCAGCTCGATAACGGCGTGGCGAGCGTCGCGCTCGTGGCCGACGACGGCACCGTGGTTCGCCGCAACGTCGATCTCGGCGAACAGGGCGAAGGCCGCTGGACCGTGCGCGATGGGCTCAAGGCCGGCGAGCGTCTGATCGTCGATGGCTGGCAGAAGGTGCAGCCGGGTCAGCGCGTCGAGGCACGGCCCGTAAGCGACGGGCCACCAGCGTCGGCCGCAGCCGCGGACCCTCCGGCCGCCCATCCCGCCGCCGCTTCGATCACGCACTGACGGGCCCGCCGATGAATCGATTCTTCGTCGCCCGTCCGGTCTTCGCGTGGGTCATCGCCCTCTTCACGGTGCTGTTCGGCGGGATCGCGGTTGCGCTGCTGCCGGTCGAGCAGTATCCCGATGTTGCCCCGCCATCGCTGAGCATCTCGGCGGTCTTCAGCGGCGCCGATGCGCGCACGCTCGAACGCACTGTCACCTCGATCATCGAGGACGAGATGAACGGCATCGAGAATTTTCTCTACATGTCGTCGGTGAGCCGCGCCAACGGCACGATGCAGATCACGGTCGTGCTCAAGCCCGGCACCAATCTCGACATCGCGCGCAGCCAGGTGCAGGACCGCCTGAGCCGTGTCGAGCCGCGTCTGCCGCTCGAAGTCCGGCAGATCGGCGTGAGCGTGACCAAGGCTTCATCCGGCTTCCTGATGCTGCTCGCGCTGCAGGCGACCGACGGCGCCACCAACGCGGTCGCGATGGGCAACTTTGCGTCGAACAATATCGTCAACGAGTTGCGCCGCATCGACGGCGTCGGCGACGTGCAGCTTTTCGGCTCGTCGTACGCGATGCGAATCTGGCTCGATCCGCGCAAGCTCGCGGGCTTCGGTCTCTCCGCGAGCGAGGTGTTGCAGGCGGTCCAGGAACAGAACAGTCAGACCGCGGGCGGTGGCCTCGGCGACCAGCCGATTGCGCCGGGCTCCGAATTCACTGCACAGATCGTCACGCAAAGCCGCTTCTCGACGCCCGAGCAGTTCCGCGAGGTCATCGTGCGCGCCAATCCGGACGGTTCGACCGTGCGCCTCGGCGACGTCGCTCGCGTCGAACTCGGCAACGACAGCTACGGCAACCGGCTGACCGTGAACGGCAAGGCGTCGGCCGGCATCGCGATCCAGCTTGCGAGCGGTGCCAATGCGCTTGCGGTTGCCAGGGCGGTGCGCCAGCGCATGACCGAGCTGGAGCCGACCTTCCCGCGCGGCATGACGTGGACCGTGCCGTTCGACACCACGCCGTTCATCACGACTTCCGTGCACGGCGTCATGCAGACGATGGTCGAGGCGCTGCTGCTCGTGACCGTCGTCGTGTTCCTGTTCCTGCAGGACTGGCGCGCGACCGTGATTCCCACGATCGTCGTGCCGATCGCACTGATCGGCACCTGCGCGGGGCTCTATCTGTTCGGGCTGTCGATCAACATCCTGTCGCTGTTCGGCATGGTCGTCGCGATCGGTATCCTCAACGACGATGCGATCGTCGTCGTCGAAAACGTTGCGCGCATCATGCGCGAGGAAAAACGCAGCGCGCCGCGCGCGACCGTCAAGGCGATCGGCCAGATTTCGGGCGCGGCGATCGCGAGTACGCTCGTGCTCGTCGCCGTGTTCATTCCGATGGCGTTTTTCCCCGGCTCGACGGGCGGCATCTACCGGCAGTTCTCGGTCACGCTGGCCGTGTCGATCACACTCTCGACGCTGCTGGCGCTCACGCTCGGCGCAGCATTGTGCGCGGCACTGCTGCGCAGCGAAGAGGCCAGCGGGCCGCCGAAAAACGCGGCCTCGCGTCTACTGCAGCGGGTATTCGACGGCTTCAATCGCGGTCTCGACGCGGGCACCGGCCGCTATATCGGCGGCGTCGATTCGATGCTGCGCTCGCCGTTGCGCTGGCTGCTCGTGTTCGTCGCGGCCTGCGTAATCACCGCGTATTTCTTCGTACGCCTGCCGACCGGTTTTCTGCCGACCGAGGATCAGGGGCATATCTTCGTCACGTATACCGGCGCGCCGGGTTCCACCGAGCAGCGCACGCAACGCGCGGTCGATCAGGTCGAGGCGTTCTTGCGGCAACAGCCGCAGGTGCGCAACGTCGCTTCGGTAACCGGCTTCAGCTTCTTCGGCCAGGGGCAATCGGCGGCGATGTCGTTCGTCGATCTGAAGCCCTGGAACGAACGCTCCGGCGAGGCGAATTCGGCCAGCGCGCTCGTGCGCCGCGCAAATGCCGCGTTCCGGCAGATTCCCGAGGCCGTCATCTTCGCGCTCGATCCGCCGCCGATTCCATCGCTCGGCAATGCAACCGGCTTCACGATGAAGATCCAGGACCGCAGCGGCGTTGGCGGCGAAGCGCTGCAGCAGGCCGCGCGGCGCATGATGATCGAGGCATCGCAAAGTCCCCTGCTCGCAGGCGTGCGTACCGAGGGCATGCCCGAAGCGCCGCAGCTTTACGTCGATATCGATCGCGTGAAGGCGCGCGCGCTCGGTTTGCAGATCGGCCAGGTCAATCAGGCGCTCGCGCTGACGTTCGGTTCGAACTACGTGAACGACTTCGTATTCGAGGGCAATGTACTGCGCGTGCTGCTGCAAGCGGATGCCGAGCAGCGCATGCGCGCCGAGGACGTGACCTCGCTGCGCCTGCGCAACAACCGCGGCGAAATGGTGCCGTTCTCGGCGTTCACGCGCGTGCGCTGGATTTCCGGGCCGCAGCAGCTCGAACGCTATAACGGCTTTCCCTCCGCGACGCTGTCGGGCCAGGCCGCTGCGGGCCGTTCGAGCGGCGCGGCGATCGCCGAGATGGAGCGTATCGCCTCGCACGTGCTGACCGGCAATCTCACCTACGAATGGACCGGCACCGCCTTCGAGGAGAAACAGGCGGCCGGCCAGATCGGCATGCTGCTCGGGCTCTCGCTCGTGGTCGTGTTCCTGCTGCTCGCGGCGCTCTACGAGAGCTGGGCGATTCCGGTGGCGGTGCTGCTGATCATTCCGTTCGGCGTGATCGGCGCGGTGCTGCTGACGATGCTGCGGGGCCTTTCCGCGGACGTGTACTTCAACATCGGGCTGGTGACGATCATCGGGCTCGCGGCGAAGAACGCGATTCTGATCGTGGAGTTCGCCATCAAGGAGGAATCCGAAGGAAAGGATGCGATGACGGCCGCGAAGAACGGCGCGCAACAGCGCCTGCGTCCAATCCTGATGACGAGCGTCACGTTCGTGCTCGGCATGCTGCCGCTCGTGCTCGCGACCGGCGCGGGCGCGGCGAGCCGGCGCGCGGTCGGCACCGGCGTGATGGGCAGCATGTTGACGGCGACGCTGTTCGGCATCTTCTTCACGCCGCTGTTCTATGTGGCTACGCGCCGCTGGCTGAGCCGCAAGAAACGGCCTGTCGATCTCGGCGACGACGATTCTCCGACACCCGCGTCGGCACCCGTGCCGGGAGCCGGAGAATTAAGCGGAGGGTCACGCGATGCGTAAGCGCCCCTACAGGAACTTGCCTACGCGCCTGATGCTTCCGCTTTTCTGCTGTTCGCTGGCCGCCTGCAATTTTGCGCCGAGGTATCAGCAGCCCGATCTGCCGATTGCCGATCACTTCGACATGATGGAGACGGTCAATCCGGCTACCACGCATCTCGCCAGCGAGATCGACTGGCAAACCTTCTTCGCCGATCCGCAACTGAAGCTGCTGATCGAGGCGGCGTTGCAGCACAACCGCGATCTCGCGGCGTCGATGGCGCGCATCGAGCAGGCGCAGGCGTTTTATCGCATCCAGAACGCCGCGCGTTTGCCGCACGTCAATGCCAATGCGAGCGCCACGCGCACCAAGGCTCCGCTCGGCTCGATCGACCCCGAGTTCGACAACACCGACGTATCGGTCAAATTCAATCAGTACAACGTGCAAGCCGTGGTGACGTCGTTCGAACTCGACTTCTGGGGACGCGTGCGCAACATGAGCGAGGCGGCCCGCCGCCGATATCTCGCGAGCGTCGAGGCGCAACGCGCGTTTCGTCTGTCGCTGATCGGCAACGTCGCGGCGAACTACTACGCGATCCGCTCGGGCGAAGAAGGCGTCGAACTCGCGCAGCGTACGCTCGAAACGCGCCGCTATGCGCTCGATGTCGCGAAGCTGCGGCTCGATGCGGGCGTTACGTCGACGGTCGATTACGAACAGGCCGCCGTGCTCGTCACGCAAGCGCAGACGCAGCTCGCGGAGTTGCAGCGGACCACCGCGCAGCAGCGCAATCTGCTTGAAGTGCTGGTCGGCGGACCGCTTGGCGATACGCTGCCGCTCGCAACGCCGATCGCCGACGCGAGGCAGTTCGGCGACCTCGACCCGGGGTTGCCGTCCGGGCTGCTCGTCAATCGTCCCGACATCCAGCAGGCCGAGCAGCAACTGCGCGCGGCGGATGCCGATATCGGCGCGGCGCGCGCGAACTTCTTCCCGCGTATCGCGTTGACGGGCAGCTTCGGCTACGTGTCGCCGGAACTCGGCGACCTGTTCGTGCCCGGCAAGCAGGCGTGGTCGGTCGGTGCGCTCGTCGGCATGCCGATTTTCGATGCGGGTCAACGTCAGGCGCAACTGGCGCAGGCGCGCGCACGGCGCGACGAACTGGTGGCCGATTACCAGCGCACCGTGCAGAACGCATTTCGTGAGGTATCCGATGCATTGATCGGACGGCAGCGCTACAAGGAACAGATCGCGGCGCAGGAGCAGGCCGTCGAGGCGCAGCGGCAACTCGCCGAAACAGCCGAATTGCGCTATGAGAACGGGATCTCGATCTATCTCGAGGTCGTGGACGCGCGCCGCAATCTGTTCTCGGCCGAGCAGCAACTGATCCAGTTGCGCGCGACCGCTTTGCAGAATGGCGTATCGCTGTATGTTGCACTGGGTGGCGGCCCCGATGCGCCTCGTACGCCTGATGCGTCAGGCGACGTGCCGCCCACTACGGTGCAAGGCACGTCGCAGCGAACCTCACAGGTGAACGGAGCGCATCCGCCCAATTGATCGAGGCACGCGCGCTTCCTGGGCGTCGTGCCCGCCGCCGGCATTGCGCCGGAGGGTCAAACCGGTCAGCCGAGCGTGACGTCGACCGATGCTTCTTCGCCATTGCGCACGACGGTGAGGGACACACTGTCGTCGGCCTGGGCGATCATGCGCTTCAGTTGCTCGACGCCGTGAATCACTTTGCCGTCGACCGCAACGATGATGTCGCCGGCCTCGATGCCGGCCTCGGCGGCTGGGCCTGTGGCCTGTTGCACGATCACGCCACCCGGCAACGACGCTTCCTGCTGCTCGTCTTCGCTGAGCGGACGCACGGCCACGCCGAGACGCGGACGGCCCTGTTGCTGCCGAGGCTCCTGCTGCATGCGCGGTTCGGCCGACGCCACGTCGGACGACTGCGCGCCCACCGTGATCGACAGCTTGCGCTCGCCGCCATTGCGCCATACGTTGAGCGTCGCGTCGGTACCGGGCGACAGTTGCGCGACCTGCCCGACCAGTTCAGTCGTGTTGCCGATCCGCTTGCCGTTCACGGCGACGATCACGTCGCCCTGCCGCAAGCCGGCCGCCTGTGCGGGGCCGCTCGGATCGACCGAGCCGACCAGCGCGCCGGCCGCCGAATCGAGGCCGAGCTTCTTCGCCTGCTCGGCGCTAAGCGGCTGCACGCCCACGCCGATACGGCCGCGAGTCACGTGACCGGTACTCACGAGCTGGTCTTTCACGTGCATGGCCGCGTCGATCGGAATCGCGAACGACAGGCCCTGGAAGCCGCCGGTGCGAGAATAGATCATCGAGTTGATGCCGATCACTTCGCCGTTCAGATTGAACAGCGGACCACCCGAGTTACCGGGATTGACCGGCACGTCGGTCTGGATAAAGGGGATAGGACTGTCGTCCGAGAAGGAGCGCGATTTCGCGCTGATGATGCCCGAGGTCACCGTGCTGTCGAAGCCGTACGGCGAGCCGATTGCCACCACCCATTCGCCGACCTTGCTGTTGTCGGGATTGCCGATCTTCACGGTCGGCAGATTCGTCGCTTCGATCTTCACCACGGCGACGTCGGTGGTCTTGTCCTTGCCGATCACACGGGCGCGGAATTCGCGGCCGTCCGTGAGTTTCACGCTCACGCTGCTCGCGCCGTCGACGACATGGTTGTTGGTCAGGATGTACCCGTCCTGGCTGATGATGAAGCCCGAACCGAGCGCTTCGCCACCGCTTTTGCGTTCGCCGTTTTCATCGACGGACACGGCCTCTTTCACGCCGATATGCACGACCGCCGGACTATAGCGCGACACGATGCCGGAGAAGTCCGGCGCGGACGAACGGGACCCGATGATGTCCGATGCCGCGCGCAGCGATGACACCGGGCCTTGCGCATCGCTGACGGATGCATCGGCATTGCGATGGCTAAGCGTATAGGCGCCGCCGATCGCGAGTACGACGCAGACTGCCGCGCTGCCGCGCCAATATTTCTTGGTGGTCATAGTGGGAGATTGTTGCGATGGGTTACGAGGTGGATGCGTAATGTAGTGGCCCCCACTTAAAGCAGTCTTAAAGATAGTGAGCGATCTGAAAGCACCGCAGAAGGCGCTCGCGAGTCCTGTTTTGCAGGCTTATCCGTACATCACACACGTTTGCGGCGAGGATTGCACAGATCTTTTTTCCGCGCTTTTTCATCTCGGCCCCGTGATTTCCCCAGGATTGACCTCACCGGAAGGGGTTCCGATAATAGCCATATGGTGGACTTTATATCCACATTGTGGACATTCGGTAATTTCACAAGGAACTCCCATGCCCGAGGCCAATCGCTCCGAGATGACGCCGTACCAGTTGCCGTTCCCCAAGGAAGCGCAGCAGGAAATCGTCGTGCCCTTCGCCATTCCGACCGATGAGCGCGTGTGGGTGCCGCAAGCCGAAAACGTGTCGTTCCGGCCGCTGTGTCTGAATGCGTCGCAGGGTTACTGGATGAATCTGCTGCGCGTGCGCAAGTCGGGCGTGCTGAGCCGTCATCGTCATCCGCAGAGCGTGCACGGCATGGTGCTCAAGGGCCGCTGGCGTTACCTGGAGCACGACTGGGTCGCCACCGAAGGCAGCTACGTATACGAGCCGCCGGGCGAAACGCATACGCTCTACGTGCCCGACGACGTCGAGGAAATGATCACGTATTTTCAGGTCAACGGCGTGATGTTCTATTGCGACCCGTACGGCAACTACACCGGCTACGAGGACGTGTTCACAAAGATCGACATGTGCCGCAAGCACTACGCGGCGGTCGGTCTCGGCGAGGACTACGTCGACCAGTTCATCCGATGAGCGCGCCCGCCATGCGTACCCGCGCCGCCCGATACGATTTCTCCGGGCGCATCGCGGTCGTGACCGGCGCGGCCACCGGCATTGGCCGCGCGATCTGCGAGGCTTTCGCGCGCGATGGCGCGGTAGCGCTCAACTGGGACCGCGTGCCGGGCGCCGAGGACACGCCCGATGTGCCTCGCCACTTCGAGGTCGACATCACGCAGCCCGCGTCGATCGAGGCCGCGCTCGCCGCGACGCTCGACGCTTACGGCCGCATCGATTACCTCGTCAACAACGCGGGTTTCGCGGGGCCGACGCTGCCGCTCGACGAATACGATCCGCTCGAATGGCAGCGCGTGATCGACGTGAACCTGCTCGGCACCTATCACGTGAGCCGCTTCGTCGTGCCGGCGATGCGGCGCGCGAACGCCGGGCGCATCGTCAATGTTGCATCGCTTGCGGGCAAGGAAGGCACGCCGAATGCGTCCGCCTATAGCGCGGCGAAAGCCGGCGTGATCGCGATGACCAAATCGCTCGGCAAGGAGCTCGCGCAGACCGGCATTCTCGTGAACGGCATCGCACCCGCCGCGGTGCAAACCACCCTGCTCGAACAGATGTCGCCGCAACACGTGCAAACGATGATCGACAAGAGCCCGATGAAGCGGCTCGGCACCGTCGAAGAAGTCGCGCAACTCGTGCTGTGGCTTTGTTCGGATTCCTGCTCGTTCAGCACGGGTGCGATCTTCGATCTGTCGGGAGGGCGCTCGACCTATTGACGCCCACCGGCGAGCTTGCAGAAAAATCTTGTAGAAAAACCGCGGCATGGCAGCACCATTCCTACATCGGCAGGACACCTTGCGCAGGAGACAAACATGCTTCAGAAGTCACAGCGTCTGAAACGGATCCAGGTGGTCGCGGTCGTCTTCCTGACGGTTGCGGGCATCGTCAACTATCTCGATCGCAGCACGCTGTCGATCGCGAATCATCTGGTGAGCGAGGAACTGCATCTGTCGGCCTCGCAGATGGGTTTGCTGCTGTCCGCGTTTTCTCTTTCGTATGCGTTCGCGCAGTTGCCGGTCGGCGCACTGCTCGATCGTTTCGGCTCGCGCGTGATGCTCGGGCTCGGCATGCTCGTATGGTCGGTCGCGCAGGTCGCGGGCGGCTTCATTCAGACGCTTAATCACTTCCTGAGCGCGCGCGTCGTGCTCGGCGTGGCCGAGGCGCCGCTCTTTCCCGCCGGCGCGAAGGTCGTCAACGAATGGTTCGCGGTGCGCGAACGCGGCGCACCGATCGGCACGTTCATTTCCTCGTCGACCGTCGCGCCGATGATCGCGCCGCCGCTGCTCACCGTGCTGATGCTTTCTTTCGGATGGCGAACGATGTTCGTCATCATGGGTGTGCTCGGCGTTATCGTCGCGGTAGCGTGGTACATGGTCTATCGCAATCGCAGCGAAATCGCGCTGACCGAAGAAGAAACCGCGCACCTCAACGAAGGCGCCAACGTCGCGGAAAATCCGCAGGGTCTGAGCTGGGCCGAATGGGGCGCGCTCTTCAAGCTGCGCAACACGTGGGGCATGATTTTCGGCTTCATGGGCGTGATCTACATGGTGTGGCTGTATCTGACGTGGCTGCCGGGCTATCTCGAGAACGAGCGGCATCTGAGCATTGCGCACACCGGCTGGCTCGTGTCGATTCCGTATATCTTCGGTACGATCGGCATGGCGAGCAGCGGCTATATCGCCGACGCCCTGCTCAAGCGCGGCATGGCGCCGATCCGCAGTCGCAAGTGGCCGCTGTGCATCGGCCTCGTCGGCGCCGCGGCGTTCACGGTGCCGGCCGCGTACACGCCGAGCACGACGCTCGCCATCGTCTACGTGTCGCTCGCGATGCTGTTCGTCAACCTGTCGAGCGGCAGCGCGTGGGCGCTCGTCAGCGTCGCGGCGCCGCGCCATCTGGTGGCGTCGCTCGGCAGCATGCAAAACTTCGGCGGCTATCTGGGCGGCTCGTTCGCGCCGGTCATCACGGGCATCGTCGTCGATCAGACGCACTCGTTCGTCAATGCGCTGCTGATCAGCGCGGGCGTCGCGTTCGCCGCGGCGCTCGTCTACCTGTTCGTCGTCAGGGAAGTGGCGCCCGCGCCGCTGTCCGGTTCGATCGAAACGCAACCGACCTGAACCTTCGCCCGACCACCCTCCAGAAGCTGCGACTCACATGACATTCCAGAACGATCTACTCGAAGGCAAGACCGCATTCGTGACGGGCGGTTTTTCCGGCATCGGCGCGGCAATCGCGAATGCGCTCGCGCAACTCGGCGCACACGTCGTGGCAGCCGGTGTGCCGTTGCCCGAAGGCGCGCCGGACGCATTGAACCGCGCGGTCCGGCGCGTCACGCTCGACGTGCGTTCGGACGACGACATCGCCGCCGCGCTGCACGCGTTCGAGCGTCTCGACATCGTGGTCAATTGCGCGGGCGTCATCAGCCGTGGCGACGAGCATCGGATCGACGTGTTCGAGCGCGTGATGGACATCAACCTGCATGGCACGATGCGCGTCTGCACGGCCGCGCGCGCCTTGCTGAAGGCGTCGGGCGGCTGCATCGTAAACACCGCGTCGATGCTGAGCTTTTTCGGCGGCGGTCTCGTGCCCGCCTACAGCGCGAGCAAGGGCGCGGTCGCGCAGTTGACCAAGTCGCTCGCGCTCGCCTACGCGGCCGACGGCATCCGCGTCAATGCGATCGCGCCGGGCTGGATTGCGACGCCGCTCACCGAGGAGCTGCAGAGCGACGACGGCCGCTCGCAGGCGATTCTCGAGCGCACGCCGCTGCGCCGCTGGGGTACGCCCGACGAGGTCGCGCAGGTTGCGGTGTTTCTCTGCACGCCGGCGGCGTCGTTCATGACGGGCGCGATCGTCGCGGTCGACGGCGGCTACCTCGTCGCGTGACGGCGTGAAGCGGCGTCGCGATCGTTCGGCCGCGCGAATGAAGGCATAATGGCCTCCCCGCGCCCTGCTCCTGTCCGATGCCGACTTCCGCTGCAAAAAACGTGTCCAGACCTGCTGCAAAAACCGCCTCGAAGGCCGTGGCAAAAACCGCTTCGAAGCCGGGTTCAAAGCCCGCCTTAAAGCCCACCTCAAAGCCGGGCTCCCGTCCCGCCACGCGCGCCGCCACGGCCGACGCCGTCGCCGGAAAAATCGGCGCCGGAGCCGACAGCAAAGCCGTGGCCGGCGCGGCCGCATTCTCGAAGTTCATCGCGGTGCTGCAACTGATCGCCGACGCGCAGACGCCGCCCAACGTCGCGAAGCTGAGCGCGGCAAGCGGCTATCCGCGTCCGACCGTGCATCGCATCGTGGCCGCGTTGCAGGCCGAGGGGCTGATCGTCGCGACGGGCAGCGGTAGCACGTTCGGCCTCGGCCCGCGGCTGATCAACCTCGCGAGCCATAGCTGGGAACGCTCGGACCTGCGGCTTGCCGCGGTCGACGCGTTGATGGCACTACGCGACGTCACGGCCGAGACGATCCACCTCGCGGTGCCGAGCCAGGGCGAGATGGTCTACATCGAAAAACTCGAAAGCCCGCACGCGGTGCGGATGGCGTCGCGCATCGGCACGCGCGTCTCGCTGACGTCGAGTTCGGTCGGCAAGGCTTACATGGCGACGCTCGGCACGGCCGAACGCGAGGCGCTGCTGAAGGACGCGCCGCTCGTGCGTTTTACCGAACACACGCTCACCGATCTCGACGCGGTTCGCCGCGAACTCGACGCTACCGCGCAACGCGGCTACGCGGAAGACCGCGAGGAAAACGAGGTGTCGATCTGCTGCTACGGCTCGGCGATTCGCGGTCCGGACGGACGCGTGGCCGGCTGCGTGAGCATCAGCATGCCGACGTTCCGCCGCCGCGCTGACGCGCGCACGAGCTATATCGAGCCGCTGCTCGCGGCATGCGAGGCTATCGCGCGGCGGCTCGGCCCGGCGAGCGGGCGGTAGCGGCCAGGGTTGCCTGCGGTAATCGTTACCGCCGTTGTATAAGGACCGCAGATCGGCCGCGCGCCGGCGCGAGGATGCCGCCGCGCCGGCCGAAACTGCTATTCTTCCTCTCGCGCGCCCCGATCGGGCCGCCCGCCGCCCGCCGCCCGCAAGCGGCCGACCCCGACAGCCTCCCGGCGGCGCTCACGCGCCCGACTTCGCAAAGACAGGAATACGCATGTTCGGTTTTCTGCGCGGCTATTTTTCCAACGACCTCGCGATCGACCTCGGCACGTCGAACACGCTGATCTACATGCGCGGCAAGGGCATCGTGCTCGACGAGCCCTCGGTCGTGTCGATCCGCCAGGAAGGCGGCCCGAACGGCAAGAAGATCATCCTCGCCGTCGGCCGCGAGGCGAAGCAGATGCTCGGCAAGGTGCCGGGCAACATCGAGGCGATCCGCCCGATGAAAGACGGCGTGATCGCCGATTTCAACATCACCCAGCAGATGATCAAGCGCTTCATCCAGATGGCGCACGAGTCGCGACTCTTCGCGCCGTCGCCGCGCATCATCATCTGTGTGCCGTGCGGCTCGACCCAGGTCGAGCGGCGCGCGATCAAGGAGGCCGCGCACAGCGCGGGCGCCTCGCAGGTCTATCTGATCGAGGAGCCGATGGCCGCCGCGACCGGCTCAGGCCTGCCGGTGTCGGATGCGACCGGCTCGATGGTCGTCGACATCGGCGGCGGCACGACCGAGGTCGGCGTGATCTCGCTCGGCGGCATCGTCTACAAAGGCTCGGTGCGCGTCGGCGGCGACAAGTTCGACGACGCGATCGTCAACTACATCCGCCGCAACTACGGCATGCTGATCGGCGAGCAGACCGCCGAGGCGATCAAGAAGGAAATCGGCTCCGCGTTTCCGGGCTCCGAGGTCATGGAGATGGAAGTGAAAGGCCGCAATATGTCCGAGGGCATTCCGCGCAGCTTCACGGTGTCGAGCAACGAGATTCTCGAGGCGCTGACCGATCCGCTGAACCAGATCGTGTCGGCCGTGAAGATCGCGCTCGAGCAAACGCCGCCGGAACTCGGTGCCGACATCGCCGAGCGCGGCATCATGCTGGCGGGCGGCGGCGCGCTGCTGCGCGACCTCGACCGCCTGCTCGCCGAAGAGACCGGCCTGCCGGTGTTCGTCGCCGAGGCGCCGCTGACCTGCGTCGTGCGCGGCTCGGGCATGGCGCTGGAGCGCATCGAGAAATTCGGCGGTTCGTTTTCCTACGATTGATGCGTGCGTTGCGGTGCGGGCCGCCTTGCGCGTGGCCGTGCACCGTTACCGCGACCGCCGCAACGATTATCCACCCCGGCAACATGACGACCCTGCCCGACTACGAGCCCCCCGCCGACGAAAACGCGCTGCTGCTGAAGTGGATTCGCCGCGCGCGCGAATCACAGATGAGCCATTACGACATGGCCGACCGGCTGTCGGCGCGCGAGCGCCGCATCGGCTGGCTCGTGACGGTGTTGAGCGCATTCGTCGGCACGGCCGTGTTCGCGTCGCTGAGTACGCCGCCGTTGTCGATCGGGATGAGGATTTTTGTCGGGCTCGTCAGTGTGACGGCCGCGGTATCCGCGGCGTTGCAGACGTTCCTGCGCTATGCCGGGCGCGCCGAAAAGCATCGCGCGGCCGGTGCGCGCTATGGCGCTGTGCGGCGCAGGCTCGAAGCGGTGTTTGCCGGCGACGCCGACGCGCGCGACGCGCACTACCTGGCCTCGATCCGCATCGAACTCGACCGGCTCGCCGAGGATTCGCCGAACGTGCCGCCGCGTGTTTTCTATCGCACGCAACGCGCGCTGCTCGCGGACAAGGCGCGCGGGCGCGATGCGTGAATGTGGCCCATGAGGGTGGCTCATGAAGGTGCCCCATGAGGGCGGCACCTGAAGGCGATGCATCACGGCAATTGACGGCAAGGCATGAAAACGCGGCAGCCGGCGCCGCGTGACGCATGCCCTTGCCTTTACCGTTCTCCTTACCCGCCGCTCACAGATCGTCGGCGCTGATCCCCAACTCGCCCGCCATGCGCCGCACGACGGCCTGCAGCCGACTCACCTCGTCGGCAAGGCGCTTCTGTTCGGCCTTCAGCGATTCGAACGCGGAAAGTGGCACGCTGTCGTCCTCGGCCGCGGACAGCGCGGCCTCGCTCACGCTGACCTCGCCGCACAGCAGATGCGTCCAGCGATGCTCGCGCTCGCCCGCCATGCGCGGCAGCCTGACGACGCGCGCCGGATCGTTCGCGGCCAGTTCGTCGAGAAACGCCTCGACCGAGGAGATATCGGCGAAACCATGCAGGCGCGCGCTATTGAGGCGCAGCTCGGCGGCCGTTTGCGGACCGCGCAGCAGCAGCGTGGTCAACAGTGCGACCGACTGCCCCGGCAGACCGTAGACGCGATTCATGTTGTGCTCGAAGCGCGGCACGCGGCTGCTGCTGCCTTCGATCACGAGGCTCAGACGCTTTAATCCGTCGATGGCGGTCATCACCTCGGCCTCGGTCGCGTTCATGACCGGCGCGCGGCCGGTCTTCTGATTACAGCCGAGCGTCAGCGCGTTCAGCGAAAGCGGATAACTGTCCGGCACGGTGTGCTGTTTTTCGACGAGCACGCCGAGCACGCGCCCTTCGAGCGCCGTCAGCGCGCGGATCGAGGGACGGGAAGAAGCGTCGGGAATGGAGTTCATGGGGGAATGCCGGGTCTCGTGGTGGATGCGCGCGCCCTGCTGCTAGCCGCGCGTTCGGTCGGGTGGGCACTATGATAAACGGCCCGGACCGGCGCGCGGCGTCAATCGTGAGGCCCGGATGCCCGGCGAGGCGCGGCCTGGTTCGGCCCGCTTCGGTCGATTCCGCCGGCTCCGATTCATCCGCTGCGTTTCCCCAGGTGCGTGTCCTCAGGTGCGTCTCGCATACTTGAACGTGCCCTGCGCGCTTGCGATCAGCAGCCGGCCGTCCACCCAGGCCTCGCCGCGCGAAAAGAAGATCGAGCGGCCCGCGCGTTCCAGAAAGCCCTTCGCGGTGACCGACGCGCCGAGTCCCTTGTCGAGATAGTTGGTGGTCAGCGACAGCGTGAAGCCATGCCGAGGGGGCTGCCCAGGCGGCGCGTAGAGCCCCGCGTAACCGGCCGCCGCGTCGAGCAGCGTCGCGATCGCGCCGCCTTGCAGCACGCCCTGGCGGTTGAGCTTGCTCGCGTCGATCGGCATGAGCAGTTCCGCGTAACCGTCGCGCCATTGCGTGAGACGCACGCCGAGGGATTCGAGGAAGGGATTGTCGATGGGAAGATCGGACATGGTGCGAGGAGCCTGAACTGTTCTGGAACGAAACGTGAGCATACCCGCGATCCGCCCGCGATTGCGACGATTGCGACGAACCGTGTGCGACTGGTGCCCTGTTTGTGCCCTGTCCGCGACGCGCGGCAGGAACCGTCGCATCTGCTAGTGTTGCGGGATCAGTGTTTCTTTCGTGGAAAACTCATGTCGTCCATGCGCTACGCCGCACGCCGAAGCGCTCGCCTCAGCGATGCGCAGATTGCCGCCGAAGCCGCGCGCCGTCTTGCATGGGACGCGGCCGTCCCGCCGCACGCCGTGCGCGTGAAGGTCCAGCGCGGCCACGTGACGCTTTTCGGCGAACTGCGGGACGCGCGCCAGCGGCGCGCGATGCTCGAAGACGTCGCGCGCCTGTTCGGCGTCACCGGCGTGACGGATCGCACCGTCGCCGCAACGCGCTAGCGCGGGCCCGCACCAGGCGATTGCGCCGTTTCGTCGCGCAGCAATGCCCGGCAATGCCGCGCGATCTGCTTTTCCTCTTCGGTGTGCAGCACCCTCACCTTTCCCGCCAGGTCGTTCGGACCGCTCGGATCATTTTCGGCCAGTCCGAGAAACGCGAGTCCCTCGCACACGCGCCGCCGCACCTGCGCGCTGTGTTCGCCGATGCCGCCCGTGAACACGAGCAGATCGATCCCGCCAAGCAGCGCCGCATAGCCGCCGATCATCTTGCGCACCGCGCTCGCGAACGCATCGATGGCGAGCGCGGCTTGCGCGTCGCCGCTGGCCGCGCGCTTTTCGAGCGCCTGCATGTCGCTCTCGCCATCGGCGTAACCGGCCAGGCCGCTGTGGCGATTGAGCAGCGTTTCCAGGGCATCGGCATCGAGCTTTTCGGCACGCATCAGATACAGCAGCACGCCAGGATCGAGGTCGCCCGAGCGCGTGCCCATCGGGATGCCGCCGGTCGGCGTCAAGCCCATCGACGTATCGACCGATTGGCCGTCGAGCAGCGCGCAGACGCTCGACCCGTTGCCGAGATGCGCGAACACCGCGCGCGGCGGCAACGCCGCGCCCAACTGCGCGACGAGCGATTCGTACGAAAGCCCATGAAAACCGTAGCGGATCACGCCGGCATCCGCATAACGGCGCGGCAACGCGAATTGCGCCGCGCGCGGCGGCAGCGTCGCATGGAACGCCGTGTCGAAGCACGCGAAGTGCGTGGCGTCGCCGAAGATTTTCGTCGCCTCGTCGATCAACGCGAGCGCCGGCGGTATATGCAGCGGCGCGAAGTGCAGCGCTTCGCGTAACCGGCGCCGCACCTCGCCGGTAAGCCGCTGGTGCGTGCGCAGGTGCGGACCGCCATGCACGACGCGGTGCCCGACCGCCACGGGCCGCGCATGATGCTGCTGCGCGAGCACTTGCGAGAGCTTTTGCAGCGCGTCGGTTTGCGTTTCGAGTCGTTGCTCCTGCTGCAATAGCACGCGGCCGTCGGACGCCTTGATGCGCAGGCGGCCGTCGCCGCGCCCGATGCCTTCGGCCGCGCCTTCGAGCAGCAGCGCTTCGTCATCGTCATCGTCGGCATGAGCGGTATCGCTGGCATGAGTGTGACGAGTGCCACGAGCGAACAGCCCGAATTTCAGCGACGACGAACCGCTGTTGAGTACCAGAATCGTCTGCTCCTGAGCGTCGGTGTGCATGGCATCCTCGCTCAGCCTTTCCACGTCCAGTTGCGGATGTCTTCCTTGTCGATGCCCTCGCCGTGCGCATACGCGAGATGCTCGATGATCTGCCCGCGCAGCCACTCCTTCGTATGATCGCCGACGCCGCGCAGCGCCGGCACGCGGTCGATCGCGTCGATCGCGAGCGTAAAGCGGTCCACGCCGTTGATGATCGCGAGTTCGAGCGGCGTGTTGATGTTGCCCTTCTCGCGATAGCCGTGCACGTGCAGGTTCGCGTGATTCGTGCGGTTGTACGTGAGCTTGTGCACGAGCGACGCATACGAATGGAAGTTGAAGATCACGGGCTTGTCCGTGGTGAACAGCGAATCGAAATCGCGGTCGGACAGCCCGTGCGGATGCGCATGCTCGGGCATCAGCCGGAACAGGTCGACCACGTTGACGAAGCGGATCTTCAGCGCGGCGAAACGCTCCTTGAGAATCTGCACGGCGGCGAGCGCTTCCATCGTCGCGATATCGCCCGCGCAGGCGATCACGACGTCGGGCTCGACGCCCTGGTCGGTCGAGGCCCAGTCCCAGATGCCGATGCCCTTCGTGCAATGCGTGACGGCCGCGTTCATGTCGAGATACGTCAGATGCGGCTGCTTGTCGGAGACGATCACGTTCACGTAGTCGCGCGAACGCAGGCAGTGATCGGCGACGCTCAGCAGCGTGTTCGCGTCGGGCGGCAGATAGATGCGCACCACGTCGGGGCTCTTGTTCGTGACGACGTCGAGAAAGCCCGGGTCCTGGTGCGTGAAGCCGTTGTGATCCTGGCGCCACACGAGCGACGTGATGAGCAGATTGATCGACGGCACCGGTTGCCGCCAGTCCAGTTCGCGCTTGGCTTTTTCGAGCCACTTCGCGTGCTGGTTGAACATCGAGTCGATCACATGGACGAACGCCTCGTAGGTCGCGAAAAGCCCGTGGCGGCCGGTCAGCGTATAGCCTTCGAACCAGCCTTCGAGCGTGTGTTCGCTGAGCATTTCCATCACGCGGCCATCGGGCGACAGATCGCCGCCGTCGGCGTCGCTCTCCTCCATCCCGGCGAGCCAGGTCTTGCCCGACGCCTCGTAGACCGCCTGCAGCTTGTTGCTGGCGGTTTCATCGGGACCGAACAGGCGGAAGTTCGTCATGTTGTTGCGCATCACGTCGCGCAGGAACGTGCCGAGCACGCCGGTGGGCGAGATGTACGAGGTGGCGGGCCTCTTCACGTCCACCGCGTAGTCGCGAAACGGCGGCATGTCGAGCGCCTTGCAGAGCAGCCCGCCGTTCGCATGCGGATTCGCGCTGATGCGGCGCGCGCCGTCGGGCGCGAGCGCGCGCAGTTCCGCGACGAGCCGGCCATCGGCGTCGAACAGCGTGTCGGGGCCGTAGCCGCGCATCCAGTCCTCGACGATCTTCAGGCTCTTGCGGTTGGTCGCCGGATCGAGCACCGGCACCTGGTGCGCGCGCCACGAACCTTCCACCTTGTGGCCGTCGACTTCCTTCGGCCCGGTCCAGCCCTTCGGCGAGCGCAGCACGATCATCGGCCAGCGCGGCCGCGTCGGGTCGTTGTTCTGGCGCGCATGCTGCTGGATCGCGCGGATTTCGCCGATCGCCTGTTCGAGCGTCGCGGCCATCTGCTGATGCATCGTGTCGGGATCGTCGCCTTCGACGAAATACGGCTTGTGGCCGTAGCCGACCAGCAGCGCTTCGAGTTCCTCGCGCGGAATGCGCGCGAGCAGCGTCGGATTGGCGATCTTGTAGCCGTTCAGATGCAGCACCGGCAGCACCGCGCCGTCGCGGATCGGGTTGAGGAATTTGTTCGAGTGCCACGACGTGGCGAGCGGACCGGTTTCGGCCTCGCCGTCGCCGATCATCGCGGTGACGATCAGCCCGGGGTTGTCGAACGCGGCGCCGTAGGCATGCGAGAGGCTGTAGCCGAGCTCGCCGCCTTCGTGGATCGACCCCGGCGTCTCCGGCGTGCAATGCGAGCCGATGCCGCCCGGGAACGAGAATTGCCGGAAGAAGCGCCGCAGGCCGGCTTCGTCCTCGCCGCGGTCGGGATAAATTTCCGAGTAGCGGCCTTCCAGGTAGCAGTGCGCAAGACTCGCGGGCGCACCATGGCCGGGACCGGACAGAAAGATCACGTCGAGATCGAGCTGGCGGATCAGGCGGTTCAGATGCACGAGCACGAAGCTCTGCCCCGCGTCCGAGCCCCAGTGGCCGAGCAGCCGGTTCTTGATGTGCTCGGGCTTCAGCGGTTCGCGCAGCAGCGGGTTGTCGCGCAGATAGATCATGCCGACCGACAGGTAATTGCAGGCGCGCCAGTAGCGGTCCATCTTGCGCAGCGTGTCGGCGTCCAGAACTGGCGGCGGATTGGGATGCGAGGTTGCTTCGGCCATGGCGTCACTCCTCGAAAAGGACTGCAAGCAGGTTGGCGGGTGTTGAAGCAGGTGTTGCGGTGGATGTTGCAGCGGATGTTCGCGCGGCGGCTGGCGTGAAGCGGGCGCGGGCCGCGCTGTCGGATATGGCTTCGGGTGCGCGTTGCTGTCATGCGTGGTGCATCGCGGGCGGACACGAACTACGGACACGAACGCATGATTCGACAGAGCGCGGCGCGGCGGCACGGGATGCCCGGGGCGGCGCACGCGGGCGATCCACGGTCGCGCTCGTCAGGAATCTGACAGGCTGGCCGTCGCATGGTTCGGTGCAATCCGGCGTAATTTGGTGCAATTCGGTGTAATCGCGCGGAAGCTGCCATGCGTGGCGCGAATGTATTAAGCTGCACAGGCTTCGTGCCGCGCGCAACCGGTGCTTCAGGCGCCGGGCATGGCTGTCATGCATTGCCGCCGCGCATTGTCACGGTATCGGATGCTCGCCATCTCCTCCTTGTTTCAGATCAAGCCCGCCATGTCGACATCTAAAGGTCCCCTCAAAGTACTGACCGTTCTTATCCTCTCGCTCGTGTTGCCGGGCATCGCGCTTGCCGTGCTGATCGGCGTGTTCGGGCTGGTCGTCAAGCTGTTCGGCCACGGCTAGCGGCGAGCCTCGCGGCCGGCCCGCGAAGGCATGAGCGCGTAGCCCGCACCCAGGATAACTCGCGCCTAAGCCTTCGCGCTGCGCAGCAGCGTATCGATATCGATCTCCGCCAGCTCGCCGATCCGCTCCACCGTCACGTCGGCGGGCGGATTGTTCGCGATCTCCTTCTGATCGAACGCATAGTGCCCCTGGCGCGGAAAGACCGTCGTCAATTTCGTGCCCCAGGTCTTTTTCATCGCGCTGAGAATCCGCAGCTTGTCGTCGACCATCACGTAATGGCGCGCCGGATAGCACTCCATCACCTGATCGAGCATCAGCTCCTTGTGGATGTAGATCAGCACGCGTCCGTCGACTTCGTCCCACAGGCCCGAGCGCGCGACCTTGCGCGGCTGGAACACGACGTCGCCGTCGGACAGGATCACCGTCGGTCCGCGCGTCGCCAGATGCCGCAGCGCGTCGAGCGCGCCCGGATAGAGCCGGTTCGCAAACGGATAGTCGATCAGGAACGAGGACATCAGCAGCAGGCGCGTGTCGCGCGGATGCTCGGTCCGATAGCGTTGCAGCGCGCCGAGGTAGTCGGCGTAACCGAGTTCCGTGCGCAGGTTCTCGAAGATTTCCCAGTAACGCGCGCTGTTCTCTTCGCCGAACTCGTGCGTCATGTGTTTGCGCAAGTCCTGCAACACGTGATCGTTGTCGAGCAGCGTGTTGTCGCAGTCGAGCAGAAACACGACGTCGTGCGGCGTGGCGGTGGTGACGGGCATTGAGGCTCCTTCCTTCCATGATTTCGCGCGCGCATTGTCGCGCGGGCGGGGTGATCCTGCCGAGGGTTGTGCCGATCGGCTTTGCCGATGGCGCCATGAGGCTACGGCTCAAGTGTCCTCAGGTGTCGTTTCGCCGACGGTTTGCGGGCGGGCACGTCGCCGGCTTGCAGCGCGCGCTAGCCGTTCTGCCCGCCGTCCGGCGTGGCGGGTTTCTCGACGTGGCCGCCGAAATCGTGACGCATCGCCGACAGCACGCGGTTCGCGAAATCGGCGTCGCCGCGCGAGCTGAAACGCGCGAACAGCGCGGCGCTCAGCACCGGCGTCGGCACGCCTTCGTCGATCGCGGCCGCGACGGTCCAGCGCCCCTCGCCCGAATCGGACACGCGGCCCGCGTAGTTTTTCAGCTCGGCGTCGCCCGCGAGCGAGCCCGCGATCAGATCGAGCAGCCATGAGCCGATCACGCTGCCGCGCCGCCACACTTCGGCGATCTCGGCGAGATTCAGGTCGTACTGGTAAAGCTCGGGACGGCGCAGCGGCGAGGTTTCCGCATCGGCTTCGCGCGTGTGGCGGCCGGCGTTGGCGTGGCGCAGAACGTTGAGGCCCTCGGCATAGGCGGCCATCATCCCGTACTCGATGCCGTTGTGGACCATCTTGACGAAATGCCCCGCGCCGTGCGGACCGCAATGCAGGAAGCCCTGGTCGGCAGTGCTGGCGTGGCGGGTTTCGCTGCCGGCGGCTTGCCCGGCCGCGCCATTGACTGCATTGCTGGCGGGATCCGTCGCGCGGCCGGGCGTCGGTGGCGCCGCGCCGACGCCCGGTGCGAGCGCCGCAAAGACCGGTTCGAGCCGCTGCACGATTTCGGTCTCGCCGCCGATCATCAGGCAGTAGCCGCGCTCGCGGCCGGCCACGCCGCCGCTCGTGCCGACGTCGACGTAATGAAGTCCGCGCGCGCCGAGTTCTTCCGCGCGGCGGATGTCGTCGTGATAGTAGGAGTTGCCGCCGTCGATCACGACATCGCCCGGATCGAGCAGCGGCACGAGCTTGCCGAGCGTCTCGTCGACCACTGCGGCGGGCACCATCAGCCACACGGCGCGCGGCTTGTCGAGTTGCGCGACGAAATTCTCAAGCGAGGTTTCGCCGACGATGCCTTCCTGCCTGAGCCGGTCCACCGCCGCCGGCTGCACGTCGTAGACGACGCATTGCTGAGCGCCCTTCGTCAGGCGGCGCACCATGTCGGCGCCCATACGTCCCAATCCAATCATGCCTAGCTGCATATCTCGCTCCGGAAGGTGCTGCGTTGCGGGTCTGATTTACAGGTTTTCTGACTGTGGCGCTGCGGTTACGTGCCCCGTACGGCCGTTTTTTTATGAGGGAGACCGCTGGCCGCGGTCGGGTCGCATGACGACGCACGCGCCGTGGTACGTCATCGTGACACATCGATCACTGTAGTCGCGCCGATGCGCGCATGCCGGACAACATGGCCGCGCCGGGACCTCGGCGTCGCGACACAACCTATGCATAGCCTACGCGAGCGCGAGGGCTTCCGCGTGACGCGACCGCCCGAGGCGTTGCTTTTTTAGATCACCTCACTCACTTCACTCGCTGCGCTCCGGCATGCACCCCCCGCGTCGCGCGAGCCACCTGGCATACTGCGCCGCGGCAAAGCGCCGGATCGCGCGCCACATCAGCGGATAGCGATACCCCGGCACCGCGAACAGCACGAGCGCGCACAGCCCGAGCAGGCCGCAGAACAGGAACGTGCCGCGATAGCTGAACGCCTGCACGAGCAGCCCCGACAGCACGCCCGACAGAATCGAGCCGACCCGCGCCGCGTTGAAGAACAGCGCGGTCGCGCGGCCCGGCGCATGCGGCATCAGGTCTTGCACGTAGGTCATGCCGAGGCACGAGGTCACGGCGACCACGAACGCGTTGAGCATCTGCATCGGGATCAGCACGTTGATGCTGCCCGCCAGCGACATCGCGACGAAATACACCGCATGCACCGCCGCGCACGCGGCGAGCCAGTTCGGCTTGTGCAGCGACGACGACTTCGCGCCGAGCGCGAGCATCATCGGGATTTCGGTCAGCGCGCCGAGGCCGAGCATGACAGAGACGTCGAGATGCGAGCCGTTCAGGCCATGCACGATGTAGAGCGGCAGCACGATCATCGTCGCGTTCGCGGCGAGACCGAGCAGCGTCAGCGCGGCGACCGCGCGCATGATGTCGTTGGCGGAAGCTGTCGGCAGCGTTTCGTGCGCGTCCTCGCCCGGCGCGGTCAGCGGCGGCACGGTGATCGACGCGGACGGCTCCACGGCGGTGTCCTCGACCGTGTGATCGCCGAGGTGGCTTTGCGGCTCGCGCATGCGCCAGACGATGAACGCGCAGGTCGCGAAGCTCGCGGCCGCGAACAGGAACAGCCCGTAGAAGCTGGTGGCCGCGAGCACGAGCGCGCCGACCGACGGCCCGAACACCCATGCCGCCGACAGAATGGTCCGCAACGTCGCGCTCGCGAACACGCGCTCGGCGGGGTCCGGCACCGGCAGCGCCGCGCGGCTGAACGAGAACACCATCGAGATCGCCGAGCCGCCCGCGCCAATGAAGACGATGCCGACCACGAGCAGCAGCCGGTAATCGCGCACTACGCAGAGCGAGAGATACCCGAACGCGGCCGCGACGAGCGCCGCCAGCAGCAGCGGCCGATGCCGCCCGCTCGCGTCGCTCCAACGCCCGGCGAGCGTGCTCGCGAGCACGCCGCTTGCGGCGATCAGCGTCATGAAGATGCCGAGCCTGAGCGGCGTCATGCCGGCGCGCTCGACGCCGAACAGCGACAGATACGGAGCGGTGAACGACATCGCTACACCGAGCATGAGGGTGGCGGCGGCCAGCGGCTTGAAGCCAGGGATGTAAAGCAGGCTGAAAAAACGCGAAGTTTTCAACACGGAGGCGGTGAGGTCGAGTGGAGCGGGCCTGACAACGCCGCAAGGCGCCTGACGGCACGATAGGCCCCGGGCTTCGGGGCCGGAACGACCGGGGCATTATCGACCCGGAGCGCGGGTTGCGTAAACTTTTGGGAGGGTGTCCCAAATACGCCGGAATGACCGCCGGCACGACGCCCGAAACCGGGAAATTCACCCAAGCCTCGACCGGCTGGGACGACAGGAACAATACGACTGGCGCCACCCGGACTGATTTCCTGAAATACTTCGAGTTTTACCGCTGGAATTTCATGGAGTTCAACCATTGATAGCGAGTTCTGCGTTTCTGGGCTCGGCGTCGGCGCTGGCCGACGGAGAGGCCGCGTATCTGCTCTGGATAATCGGCGTCTTCTCCATCGTCGCGTTCCTGGCTGGTTTGCGGAAGGGAGCGGGCCGCGCGCGCTGGGTGCGCACGCTTCAATCGGTGGGACTGCTCGCCCTTCCCGCGCTGTTGCTCCTCGGGATGGTCGTCTCCATGATTCCCCCGGCATGAGCGCGGGATAGGAGCGGTCAGATGGCCTGAACGCTCTCCTTGCGCACCACCCGGTGCTTGCCAGTAACGCCTCTCGCAGCGCACCACGCTGAATGCGTGCGTCTAACGAGGAAGCCCTTGTCGTGCGTTATTTGCCGTTTTTGGAAGCGTCCGCTACTTGCTGTTCTTCGCGTGCATTCGCCACATCAGCGGCGTGCCCTTCCCCGTCCACCTCACATCACGACATAACCCCGCTGTTCGAGCGTCCAGCGATGCCACCGGTTGCCATACGCACCGCATGCGATGCCGAACACAACCGACAGCACGAGTCCGATCAGATCGGCCGTTGTGCCCCACAGGCCGAACGCGAACAGGATCAGGTTGATCGCAAGCATCACGAACGCGGCAAACCACATTTTCTTCGACAGCGCCCAGATAAAGCCGAGCAGACACGCTCCCCAGCTGAAGCCGGTCGCGACCGCGACGGTTTCCGTGGCGCCGGGACGTTGCAGATAAATTCGCGCTTCCATGTTCTTTCCTGAATTCCTTGCTCTGATTTGTTTCCGATTCGCTCCTGAACCGTTCCCGCGAGTGCGGGCGGCGCGTGGCGGTGCGATGGCACGCGCTTCGCTTTTTAACACGCCATGACGACAAAATGCCGAGCGAAAGCGCACTGCGCGCCGCCTTCCATGACGACCCGCGGCATAGCTGCTACGCTTGACGAATCCCGACGCCGAGCCTCGCGCCCTATTCGTCGTCAAGGCGCGAAGAGCACCGCGCCAGCGGCACGCGCGATCTCTCCATCCGTACCGTACCCGGAGCCTGCATGACATCCCCGACCGCCTATTCCCCGCAAGCCCCCACGCGCGCCGAACTCGACGCGCTGCCGGGCGTCACCGTCGTCGAATTCGGCACGAACTGGTGCGGCTATTGCCAGGGCGCGCAGGCATCGATTGCGAAGGCGCTCGGGCCGCACGCCGGGCTCAGGCACCTGAAGGTCGAGGACGGCCCCGGCCGCGCGCTCGGTCGCTCGTTCAAGGTCAAGCTGTGGCCGACGCTCGTGCTGATGCGCAACGGCGCCGAACTCGCGCGCGTGGTGCGTCCGACGAGCGCGGCCGATATCGAGGACGCGTTCGCGGCGCTGTGAACGGCTTTGATGCGCATCGAGGCGGCAGTGCGCGCGTCGCGGCGCGGTATTGTCGTGCCATTGCGCTCGCCTTCTGGCCGTTCGGTGGTTCGGTTCAGTTGGCGAGCCGTGCCGTTCCGCGCCTCGGCTTCGCTGCTTCATCGCGGGCAGTCATCGCCGGCAGGCGCGATCGGCCCACGTTTCCGCTATCCGCTTTGCTGTCGTTTCCAGTTCATAGCACGTCTCTCATGCGCCAGGCCATTCACCATCTGAGCATCAAGGCCCGCAGTCGCGGGCTCGTCGAATTTACCGATGAAGCGCGCCGTTTCGTCGCCGATCAGGGCATCTCGACCGGTTTGCTGACGCTGTTTTGCCGCCATACGTCGGCCTCGCTGCTGATTCAGGAGAATGCCGACCCGTCCGTGCAGCGCGATCTCGAACGCTACTTCGCGAGCCTCGCGCCCGAAGACACCGGGCGCTACGAGCACGATACCGAAGGCCCCGACGACATGCCCGCGCACTTGCGCACCGCGCTCACGCAGGTGCAACTGTCGGTGCCCGTCGAACACGGACGGATGGTGCTCGGCACATGGCAAGGGTTATATCTGTTCGAACATCGCCGGCATACGCAGCCTCGCGATATCGTGCTGCATCTGCTCGGCGAATGATGCGGCGCCCGCGCGCTCCAGGCACGGCATGCGAGGACCGCCGAGATAGTTCATCGGGTCGTTCACCGACCTGACGGTTCGAGGGCCGGTTGGCTCGCCCGATCGCCAACCATGCCGGATAACCTGAAGCCTGATAGTCTGAGCCTGGCAGTTTGGACACGGACCGCCCTTTTTTCGGCTTTCTGATTCTTTTCGTACAGACGCACACGCATCGCGCCAAGGAAACTGTCCCCGCCTCTTCACCGCGCCCCGGATCGAACGGAGCCAACCTAAGGGAGCACCTCTCATGGATACCCGTAGCGAACTGCAAGCCACCGTCGACGCGATGGTCCAACCCGGCAAGGGCCTGCTCGCCGCCGACGAAAGCGGCCCGACCATCGCCAAACGCTTCAGGACGATCGGCCTCGAATCGACCGAGGAAAACCGCCGCGCCTATCGCAACCTGCTGCTCACGACGCCCGGCCTCGGCGACTTCGTGAGCGGCGTGATTCTCTACGCGGAAACGCTCGGCCAGCAAGCCGACGACGGTACGCCGTTCCCGCAAGTCACCGCCGCCAACGGCATCGTGCCCGGCATCAAGGTCGATCTCGGCAAGGTGCCGCTCGCGCTCGCGCCGGGCGACGAAATCACCGAAGGGCTCGACGGCCTCGCCAAACGCTTCGTCGATTACAAACGGCAAGGCGCGCGCTTCGCGAAATGGCGCGCGGTCTACAACATCACGGCGAGCCTGCCGAGCCGCCTCGCGATCGAGGCGAACGCCGATTCGCTCGCGCGCTATGCGGCGATCAGCCAGGAAGCCGGCATCGTGCCGATCGTCGAACCCGAAGTGCTGATGGACGGCGAGCATACGATCGGGCGCAGCGCGGAAGTGACCGAGGCCGTGCTGCACGAGGTCTTTCATGCGCTGCATCGGCATCGCGTGGTGCTCGAACATATCCTGCTGAAGCCGAGCATGGTGCTGGCCGGCTCGGAACACGCGCAGCCGTCGACGACGGCGGAGATCGCCGCGGCGACCGTGCGCGTGCTCAAGCGCACGGTGCCCGCGGCGGTGCCGGGCATCGTGTTTCTGTCGGGCGGGCAATCTCCCGAGGAAGCGACCGCGAATCTCGATGCGATGAACCGGCTTGGCCGATTGCCGTGGAATTTGAGCTTCTCGTATGGGCGTGCATTGCAGGAGCCGCCGTTGCAGGCCTGGGGTGGACAGGCGGGGAATGTGGCGGTCGCGCAGCAGGCGCTGCTCAAGCGCGCGCGGCTCAATGGAGCGGCGGCGTTGGGACGGTATGAGGCGGGGATGGAGAAAGAGTGAGCGTCCGCGGATTGCCTAGAACTGCGAAGTCAGCTGAAAGCCGAGCGTGACGCGCGTAGTTGGAAATCCTGACGGTTTATAGACCGGTGTGCCGGCGAACAGATCATAGGCAAGCGCGCCCGCCTTTGCCGATACCCTGCCCTTCACGCCGATCACCGCACCCGCGAGTTGCGATCCGGCGAGATAGGCCGCGTTCGGGCCGAACACATGGCCGTAGTCGAGACCTGCGTATAGCGACTGGCCGGTGGCGCCGATCGGCCATTGCAATTCATTGCGCCAGAAGAAGCCACGCTCGGCGGCAAGCATCGTTTCGCCGTCGAAGCCGCGCACCGTGTAGCGGCTGCCGATCGTCAGATCGTCGATATAGTTCACCGTGGTCGCCGTCAGGTTGCCGCCCGCGACGACCGCCACGTCGAAGCCGGTCAGATTGCCGCTGGCGTCGAGCCGTGGCGTGCCGGTCGTCAGAATGCCGCGCGTCGTATTGATGAAGCCGCCGCCATCGACGACGATTCCCGAGCCGTTCGCCACCACCACTTCCGCTTTATTGCCGGCGACTTCGAGATAACCACGCAATTGACTCGGTGAATTGCTATTGACCTGATTCAGAATGATCCGCGCCGATTGTCCCGGCGACAGATTCGGATTGCCATTGATCTGCCCCGCCTGCTGCGTCTGAACGATGGTCGGCGAGTTATTCAGAATCACGCCCGGCTTTTGCACGTCGAATTGCGAATACGTGTTGACCGAAACCCCCGCGCCACCCGGCTTGTTGATATTGACTTGCGGCAAACCGTTCTGCGTCTGGATGACCGTTGGCGCATGCGCACCCGCGCCGACCACTTGCGCGTCGACGGGCACGGGCGCCGCGCCAAACGCGAGCAGCGCGCCGAAAACCGCGGGCCTGAGCGCAAACAGCGAGATTTCCGGGAGTTGTGCTGCGGGACGATGAGGACGGGTTTCACCCGAATCCGCTTTGCCTGCCGCGCTGGCGGTTTCGGCCACGGCGACCAGCATGCCCCGAATCCGGCTATATACCAGCCGAAACGTATTCTGATTCATTGCCTGTTGCTTCGATTTATCCGATTGAATGGAAATTAACTCAAATCAGAAAATCGAATTACAAACAAGCGTCAACTTTTATGCGTATATGGAAATATAATTATAAATAGGGCGAATCTGATTGATATATTCGGATAAATTAAAATAAAAAAGAGAAAATAAAATTCGGATTTCCGTAGAATTTATCAAAGATGGAATATCGAATTTTCAGGAAATTATCGCCAGCATATAGCGCAGCCGGCACCGATACAACCCGCTACGCCCCGCACGCCACCAACGCATGCAGCTCGTCGATATCGAAGGGCTTCGCGAGAATCGCCACGCCAAGCCGGCGCGCGCGTTCGAGTTCGTCGGCGTAACCGGTCATCAGTGCGATCTTCTGCGACGGCCACGCGCTGCGGACTCTCTCTGCGAGGTCGATGCCGTTGAGCTTGCCCGGCATCTGGATGTCGGACAGCACGAGTTCGAAGCGGGCGCCGCCGCTCAGCACGTCGAGCGCCTGATCGGCGGTCGGTTCGTGGCGCACCTCGCAGCCGAAGGTTTCGAGCACCGCAGTCACGCCCGCCGCAACGTCCTCGTTGTCCTCGACGAGCAGCACGGCGCCGGCGGGCATCAATGCTGGCTGCTGCGCATCGGCGCTCGCGGCCGCTGCGCCACGCTCGCGATAGCGCGGCAGATAGAGCCGCACCGCCGTGCCGCTGCCCGGCACGCTGTCGATCTTCGCGGTGCCGCCCGCCTGCTCGCACATCGACAGCACCTGCGCGAGCCCGAGCCCCGTGCCCGAGCCGCGCAGCTTGGTCGTGAAAAGCGGTTCGAACGCGCGCCGCGCGACCGCGTCGGGCATGCCCTCACCATCGTCGGAGCAGGTAATCAGCACATATTCGCCGTCGGGCAGCAGCGTGTCGCTGCCGACGAGCCGATTGTTCTGACAGCGGATCACGAAGCGCCCGCCATGCGGCATCGCATCGGACGCGTTCACCGCGAGATTCATGATCGCGAATTCGAGGTCGGTGGGATCGGCCAGCACCTGCCACAGGTTATCAGGCATCCTGAGCGAAAACTCGATCGTGTCGCCGAGTGCCGCGTCGATCAGCGGTGCGGCCGCGGGCAGCCAGTGCACGAGATCGACCGGCTCCTGCTTGAGCGGTTGCTTGCGCGCGACGCTCAGCAAACGCCGCGTCAACGATTCGGCGGCTGCGGTCGCGCGTGCGACCGCATGCACTTCCTTCCCGACATCGTTGAAATGCTTGAGCCGCGCCAGCTCGGTGTTCGCCGAGACCACCATCAGCAGATTGTTGAAATCGTGCGCGATATTTGCAACCAGGTTGCCGAGCGCGCCCATGCGCAGCAGTTGCCGGCTCGACGCTTCGGCGGAAAGCCGCATCGCGACCTCGCCCTGCCAGCGCTCCCACGCACGGCGCTCGCCTTCGAGCTGACGCAGCGAATAGACCACGAGCAGCCAGATCGCAATGCACGGCACGGCCGTGAGTGCGGCGATGGTCAGAAAGTGGCTGCGCCATGCGGCCATGATCGACGACGTCGCGTACGCGCTCAGCACGTAGAGCGGATAGTCGCCGACGCGGCGAAACGCGACCAGCCGCTCGATGCCGTCGGCGGTCGAAGTCAGACGCACGTGGCCGAACAGCTGCTTGTCGCGCAACGCCGCGGTAAACGCGGTGTGGATCGGTTGGCGGACGCCGGCCGGCCACGCCGGATAACGCACGAGCAGATTGCCGTCCTGGCGATACAGGCCGAGCGCGAGCGCCGGGTCGCCGTCGGTCAGTTCCTGGTAGAAGCGCGAGAAGTACGCGTTGCGCAACGCCACCGTGACCACGCCGAGAAACTGGCCGTTCGTGTCCGAGCGGCCGATCGCGGTCGTGAACACGTCGGTCTTCGAGAGCGTGCTGTACATCGGCAGCGAAAAATACGGTTGCGGGCGCATCGCCTTCGCGGCGAGAAAGTCGTCGCGTTGGCCGATCGACATCGCCGGCGCCGGATACGCGAGGCTCGATACGAGCAGATCGCCGTTCACGCCGACCAGCGCAATCGACGACACTTGCGGAAAATCGCCGCCGATATCGCGCAAGCGCCCATGCAATCCGGCTTGCTGCGCGCGGATTTGCGTGTCGTCGGAATTGCCGAGCAGATCGACGATGCGCGAGGCCATCTGCCGGTTCAGGTCCAGCACCTTGACGGCCTGCTCTTCGGTCACGCGCACGAGCCGGTCGATCACGTCGTCGGCATCGGCAATGCGGCGCTCGTAATCGAAATAGCCATAGCCGGCGAGACAGACGAGCGGAAACACGATCGACACGGCGAGCACGATCAGCAGCATGCGCCGCGTCGCCGCGAAGTTGCGCGAAGGCATCGGAAAATCGACTGCGACACGTTCCGCACGCTGCACGGTCAGTCACTCCATGAAAATGACATACGACGAGAGAAAGCATTGCACCTCAGTTCGCGCCCTGCTATTCGCATGGTGCGGTTCGCGTATTGCTGTTCGCTCGCTAATTCGTTTTACTCCGGAATTTACCGCACTTCCCCGTTTTGTCCCAAGCGCGTCGGCAGCGTGATCGGGTTCGCGGTTCGGGCCCATGTCTGGCGATGGCTCAGGCACACGCTCAGGCACACGGATTGCTACTTGCCGAACGCTCACCTGCTCCATCGCACGGCTCCCGCAAGCGCAAGCGACGCGGCGAAGCGTCAGGCACCCGGTGCGGCCGACGCGCCCTCATCGGACGTGAGCTGTTCTTCAAGCCGGTCGAACACGCGCTGCGTCGCGCGGCTCGGCGCTTCGAGCGCGAACAGCAGCAGCGAGCGGCCCGTCACCTGATAGGCGTCGCCCGCGCGGAATTGCGGCAGTTCCGCCCGCACCGGCATGTTCGTATCGACGAGACAGGTCCAGTGTTCGCCTTCGGGAATCTCGGGCAGCGTGAAATTGACCACGTCGTGATGCGCGTTCAGGACGAGCAGCAAGGTCGCATCGGAAGCGAGGCGGCGAATGCCGCTCGCCTGCGCGCGGCCGTCGATCACGAGGCCGAAGCAGCGCATCTGCGGATCGTCCCACTGCTCGTGCGCGATGTCGGTGCCGTCGGGCGACAGCCAGCGCGTATCGGTCACGTCGAGCGCTTCGTTGTACTCGCCGGTGAGAAAGCGGCCGCGCCGCAGCACCGGCAAACGATGCCGCAGCGTGGTCAGATTGCGCACGAATTCGGTCAGCGCGCGGCCATCGTCGTCGATCGCATTCCAATCGACCCAGCTGATCTCGTTGTCCTGGCAATACGCGTTGTTGTTGCCGCGCTGCGTGCGGCCGAATTCGTCGCCCGCGAGAAGCATCGGCGTGCCTTGCGACAGCAGCAAGGTCGCAAGCAGATTGCGTTTCTGGCGCTCGCGCTGCTGGCGGATGTCGGCGTCGTCGGTCGGTCCTTCGACGCCCATGTTCCAGGATTTATTGTCCGAGTGGCCGTCCTTGTTGTCTTCACCATTTGCTTCGTTATGTTTATCGTTGTAGGAGACGAGGTCGTTGAGCGTGAAACCGTCGTGCGCGGCGATGAAGTTCACGCTGGCCCACGGCCGCCGGCCGCGATGATTGAATTTGTCGCCCGATGCGGTGAGCCGTGTCGCGAGATCGGCGGCCTTGCCTTCGTCGCCTTTCCAGTACTCGCGCACGGTGTCGCGAAAGCGGTCGTTCCATTCGGCCCAGCCCGGCGGAAAACCGCCCACCTGATAGCCGCCCGGACCGCAATCCCACGGCTCGGCAATCAGCCGCACGCTGGAGAGCACCGGGTCCTGGCGGCAACTGTCGAGAAAGCCGCCGCCTTCGTCGAAGCCATGCGTCTCTCGGCCGAGAATCGTCGCGAGATCGAAACGGAAGCCGTCGACCTTCATTTCCGTGACCCAGTAGCGCAGGCTGTCGGTGACCATCTGCAGCACGCGCGGATGCGACAGGTTTAGCGTGTTGCCGGTGCCGGTATCGTTGATGTAGTAGCGCGCCTCGTCGGGCAGCAGACGGTAGTACGACGCGTTGTCGATGCCCTTGAACGAGATCGTCGGGCCGCGTTCGTTGCCTTCGGCCGTGTGGTTGTAGACCACGTCGAGAATCACTTCGAGGTCGGCCTGATGGAAACGGTCGACCATCTCCTTGAACTCGCCGACCGAATCGTTCGACGATGCGAAGTAACGCGGGTCGGCCGCGAAGAAGCCGATCGTGTTGTAGCCCCAGTAGTTCGTCAAACCTTTATCGAGCAGATAGCTGTCGTTGACGAAGGTCTGGACCGGCAGCAGTTCGACCGACGTCACGCCGAGGCCGCGAATGTAGTCGAGCACGGCCTGCTGCCCGAGCGCCGCGAACGTGCCGCGCAAATGCTCGGGCACTTGCGGATGACGCTTCGTCAAGCCGCGCACGTGGGTTTCGTAAAGAATCACGCGCTCCCACGGCAACGCGTTGCGCTCGGGATGCGTCCACGAGAAGTTGGCGTCGACCACCTTGCATTTCGGCACGAAGGCGGCGCTATCGCGTTCGTCGAACGAAAGGTCGCCGTCCGGCGAGTCGAGCGTATAGCCGAAAATCTCCGGCGCCCACTTCAGTTCGCCGATGTGCGCTTTCGCATACGGATCGAGCAGCAGCTTGTTCGGATTGAAGCGATGGCCGTTCTCCGGCTCGTAAGGACCATGCACGCGATACCCATAGACCGCGCCCGGTTTCAGATTCGGCACGAACACGTGCCATACCTCGTCGGTGTACTCGGGCAGTTCGATGCGCTCGATTTCGTGCTGCCCCGTTTCATCGAACAGGCATAGTTCGACTTTCGTCGCATGCGCCGAGAACAGCGCGAAATTGACGCCGCTGCCGTTCCATGTCGCGCCGAGCGGAAACGGCGTGCCTTCCGAAATGCGCGTCGAGTAGTGAGCCGGGTTTGACATAGGAGCGGTTCCTGTGGACGCGAGGGACATTGTCGCGGCGTTGGTATTCGTTGCGTATGGCTTCGCCGCTATTCCAGCGTCGGCGGTCGAACGGCGATGCGGCCATTTAGTCACGCCGCGCAGCCGGCCCGCTCATGCAGCAATTTACAGACCTGAAACCATGCCTGATCTGCCATGCCGTTCGCTAGCCCCGTTGCGGGCTTCACGCAAGCTCCTGCGGGCGTGACAAATGTCAAACGTCTAGGCGGTACGAGAGCGCGGCAAAGCGGCCCCGTATCAAGCGGAGATCAATCGGAAACTCATCGGAACCGTTCTTTCACAATGGCCCGGCCACATGCAGCGCCGCCGCCGATTCGAGCACGCGCAGCAGACGCTCGGGCGTCAACGGCTTCGCGCAATGGGCATCGAAGCCGGCGGCTTTCGCGCGCGCGCGGTCTTCGCGTGACGCAAATGCCGTACACGCAACCAGCAACATATGTGAAGTCTGGGAATGAGCGCGCAGCCGGCGCGCGAGTTCGAGCCCGTCGAGCCCCGGCATCTTGATGTCGAGCACCACCGCGAACGGCTGCCATTCGCGCGCCATGTCGCAGACGGCAAACGGATCATCGAGCGCGCGGCAGTCGAAGCCGTCGGCGATCAGCAGCATCTGCAACGCCTCGGCCGCTTCGCGGTAGTCGTCGACCACCAGCACGCGACGATGCGCGGCCATCGCGTAGCGGATCGGCCGCCACACGAGTACGTCGTCGTTGCTATCCACGCTGTCGTTGAACGTCATTTTTACTTGCCTTATTCCATTCCGCTCTGACGGGCATTGCCCCACACGGCAATATCTGCTCCCGTCTCCCTTGCGCAATCGTTGTATTCGCCGTTAACCCCGTTCAAACGCCGCGACCAACGCGGCGCGCCCGCATACCCGCGAGGAATGCGGTTCAGCTTGCCAATTCACTACGGCGTTTAAATGACACGGCTCGCGACAGACGCATGCGCGCCATCGTTCGAACGCACTGTCCTCGTGCGACCGCCCCGCTCAAGGGCCCGGCACGATGTCGTTTTAAAAACGGATTGAGGGGATGTCGTTTATAAGCCGCTTGCGCTCTTGGCGGCGCACATCGATAAAGCGGTCATAACCACAGCATAAGCGACGCCGCCGATAAAAAAATGCTCGACATGTTAGGGGTTTGCGCTCTGCGGGTTATCCCGCACGATAGGCCGGCTCATATATGCGGACAGGTATCCGGCCCGGTACGGCGATAAGCAAGCTGTATTCCCGGGGCGCGGCCGCGCATGGGGTCGCGGTCCTGCTTACGATATTCCGCTTACGGTATATAAAGCAAACAGACGTGCCGGGAGCGGCCGCCACCCGGCGGCCCCGGTCCGTATCGCGAGACTTCATGCCGCTTTTTCTCGACCAGCATGCGCTGTATATCGCCAAACATCCCGGCCGTTTCGTGTTGCAGACGCTGAAAGCCTTTCGCGCGAACCAGGGGCTGCTGCTGGCGGGCGCGGTGGCGTATTACGCGCTGCTGTCGATCGTGCCGCTGCTGATCCTGGTCGTCATCGTGCTCTCGCGCGTGGTGCCGCAGCCGCTCGTGCTCGATGCACTCGGCCATCTGTTGCGCTGGCTCGTGCCGGGACAGTCGAATGCGCTCGTGCGCGAGCTTGCCAATTTTCTCGAGCATCGCACAGTGATCGGCTGGGTACTGCTGCTCACGATGATCTTCTTCAGTTCGCTCGCGTTTACCGTGCTCGAAAACGCGATGTCGCTGATCTTCGTGCATCGTGTCGTCGTGAAGCGGCGGCACTTTCTGATCTCGGCGCTGCTGCCTTACTGCTACATCCTGTGTCTCGGCATCGGCCTGTTGATCGTGACGTGCGTGTCGAGCGCGCTCGAAACGATCGGCGCGGAAGGGATCGAACTGCTCGGCCTGCACGTGCCGCTCGCGGGCTTCTCGCGCATCGTGCTGTACGTGCTCGGGCTCGCCGGCGAAATCTTCGTGCTGACCTCGATCTATCTCGTGATGCCGGTCGGGCGTCCTTCGATCAAACACGCGCTGATCGGCGGCGTCGTAGCGGGCGTATTGTGGGAAATCACGCGGCACGTGCTGGTCTGGTATTTCGCCACGCTCTCGCAGGTGAGCCTCGTCTATGGGTCGCTGACGATGGCGATCGTGATCCTGCTGAGCTTCGAATGGCTCGCCACGCTGCTGCTGTTTGGCGCGCAGGTGATTTCGCAATACGAGCGCTTCGGTCATGAACCGCTCGATGCGCCGCAACCGCGCATAGAAACGGGCTGAGGGTATTGCTTGAACGGAGCGAACGAAACTTGCCGCGAGCAACACCGCCTGTTTCTCGCGGTTTGTCGCGTTATGTGGGAACCGTGCGCAATGAGAGACCATGCGAAGTTCGACGCATCGCAGGGGGCAGGCATCGGGAGGCGGCTGTTAAAATAACGCGCGCATTGCATGTGCTTACTGCATGCCGCCTGTTGCAAGCCACTACGTCCCTGCCCTCACATGCCGCAATTTCTCCAGACTGAAGCCAAGACGTTCGGCGTGACTCCGTTAATCACGTGCGCCGATGCTTGACGAAACCCGCATCACGCGCGCGCTCGACGCTCGCGACATCACGCCCGATACGCGCCAGCGCGAAGCAATCGGCGCGCTCGCGGCACTGCTCGACGCACAGCAGCAGGCTCGGCGTGCATGGTCTTCGTCCGCATTTGCCTCGCAAGGCGTCTATTGCCACGGGCTGCCCGGACGCGGCAAAAGCCTCGTCGTCGATACGGTGTTCGAACTCGCGCCGTGCCGCAAACGGCGTCTGCACTTCCACGAATTTCTGCGCGAGATGAACCGGCGGCTCGTCAATGCGCCGCGCAGCGACGACCGTCTCGGCGATGTCTCACGGCAATGGCTCGACGGCATCGAGTTGCTGTGCTTCGACGAATTCCACGTACACGACATTGCCGATGCCTTCCTGATGGGCCGCTTTCTCGATACCGCAATCGGCCTCGGCACACGCATCGTGCTCACGTCGAACTACGCCCCCGACGATCTGCTGCCCGACCCCGAGTTTCACGAGCGTTTCCTGCCGACCATCGCGCAGATCAAGCGCTGCTTCACCGTCATCCATTTCGATGGCGCGCGCGATTATCGCTTCGGCGGCGAAGCGGCAGAGGTGCCGCGTTTCTTTGCGCCGCTCGACGCGGCGAGCCATGCGGCGCTGCGCGCTATCTTCGCGCATCATGAACGCGACGCGCGTATCGAACCGGTCACGCTCAGCGCGGCGGGCCGGCCGCTTGCCGCGCGCGCCGCGGGCAATGCACTGCTGTGGGCGGACTTCGAGCCGCTCTGCGTGGCAAGCCGTTCGCACCTCGACTACCTCGATCTCGCCGGGCAATGGCAAGGGATCATCGTCGACAATCTGGATACGGCCGCGCTTGCGCAGTCGCATACGTTGCAGCGGCTCGTGTGGCTTATCGACATCGTCTACGATCGCAAGCGCGCGCTGTTCATCGCTTCAGATCAACCGATCGAGTCGGCGCTCGTCGGGCTCGAAGGCGCGCATGATCTGTCGCGCACGCTGAGCCGGCTGGCGGAGATGCAGTCGCGCGCGTATCGCAGCACGCTCGATGGCACTCGCGACGACAACAGCATGAACGCTGTTAACGCATCGTGAACACGGTACACGGTGCCGCATAGATCGCACACGCCACATCGGGCGCTTCGGGTTCATGTAAATCTTGCATTTCGATTCGAAATACGCGTTCACGGTCGTACGGAATCTGATGGCGCTCGCGGAAGCCGATACGAGCAGTAAGGCGCCGATGGTGACGATTCCGGCGAATTGATTAGCCGGTACGATGCTTCTTCAGATGCCGTTTCAACATAAAAAGCGCACTCGACAATACGACCGCGACGACGATGCAGTACGTGAGGAATAACAGAAAAAGGCCGATTGTCTCGATGTCATCCGGATCAAGCGGGTCGGGTACGCCCACCAGGTGCATACCGGCCCGAATAGTGACATCGAGCCAATACGGCATGTCAAAGGAAAACGGCGAGAGAAGTTCTCCCAGCCACCAACCGCCGGCTACCGACGCGCCGAGGAATGCCAGCACACATGCAGTACACCAGACTATCCGTTTCATCGAATCTCCACCGTACCGTCAGCGTGCAACGCGCTGCCGGGTACCTGAAAAAATGGCACCTTATAGCACGCTCGGTCAACGGTGAATCTCAATAACGGCCCGGCCAGAAATTGCTGGGCCTGGTCGGTGCGCTGCTACGCACCGACCCTTACCCTCTCGATCTGCTGCTTCGCCGCCTCATACACCCGCTCCGGCGTAAAGCCGAATTTCTTCTTCAGATCGGCCAGCGGCGCCGATGCACCGAACGTATGCATGACGACCTGCGCGCCGAGCCGTCCCGTGTAGCGATCCCAGCCGAGCGCCGCGGCCTGCTCGACCGCAACGCGTGCTTCGACATCGGCGGGCAGCACCGACTCCCGATACGCCTGGTCCTCGCGCTCGAAGATGTCCCACGACGGCATCGACACCACGCGCGCCGCGATGCCCTCGCCCTTGAGCTTCTCGTACACGTCGACGCAGATCGAGACTTCGCTGCCGCTCGCCATCAGAATCACCGCGGGCTTCTCGCCGGCGGGGGCATCGGCGAGTACATAGGCACCGTGCTGCACGCCGCTCGCGGCCGCATAGCGCTGGCGGTCGAGCGTCGGCAGCGGCTGGCGCGTCAGAACCAGACACGACGGCCTGAGCGGATGCGCGAGCGCAACGCGCCACGCCTCGGCCGCCTCGTTCGCATCGGCGGGGCGCAGCACCGTGAGTCCCGGCACGCCGCGCAACGACGCAAGCTGCTCGATCGGCTGATGCGTCGGACCGTCCTCGCCGACGCCGATCGAATCGTGCGTGAACACATAGATGGCCGGCACTTCCATGATCGCCGAGAGCCGAATCGGCGGCTTCATGTAGTCGCTGAAAATCAGGAACGTCGAGCCGTACGGCCGCAGATTCGATAGCGCGAGGCCGTTCACGATCGCGCCCATCGCGTGCTCGCGAATGCCGAAGTGCAGATTGCGGCCGCCATAGTCGTCCGCTTCGAAACTGCCCGCGCCCTCGAATTTGAGGTTGGTTTTCGTCGACGGGGAAAGATCCGCCGCGCCGCCGAGCAGCCACGGCACGCGCGCGGCAATCGCATTGAGCACCTTGCCCGACGATTCGCGCGTGGCGATGCCCTTCGCGTCGGCCTCGAAACTCGGGATGTCGCTGTCCCAGCCCTGCGGCAATTCATGTGCTTCGATCTGCGCGAATTCGCGCGCGAGGTCCGGATACGTCTTCTTATAGGTTTCGTATTGCGTCTGCCATTGCTCGCGCGCCGCCTTGCCGCGCGCGCCGAAACCTTGCGCAAAGCGTTCGTGCACGCCATCCGGCACGTAGAAGAATTTATCCTCGGGCCAGCCGTAGGCTTGCTTCGCGAGCGCGACTTCTTCGACGCCGAGCGGTTCGCCGTGCGCGGCCGCCGTGTCCTGCTTATGCGGCGCGCCCCAGCCGATCAGGCTATGCACCACGATCAGCGTCGGCCGGTCCTGCACGCTCTTCGCCTCGACGAGCGCCGCTTCGAGCGCGGCCGTGTCGTTCGCATCGTCGACGTGCAGCGTGTGCCAGCGATAGCCGCGAAAACGGCTCTCGACGTCGTCGCTATACGCGAGGTCCGTATGGCCTTCGATCGTCACGCGATTGCTGTCGTAAATCCAGATCAGGTTCGACAGCTTCAGATGCCCCGCGAGCGAGGCCGCTTCGTGCGAGATGCCTTCCATCATGTCGCCGTCGCCGCATAGCGCGTAGACGCGGTAATCGAACAGCGGCGCGTCGGTCTTGTTGAAACGGTTCTCGTACCAGCGCGCGGCCATCGCCATGCCGACGCTGTTGCCGAGCCCCTGGCCGAGCGGTCCCGTGGTCGTCTCGACGCCGGTGGTCATGCGGTACTCGGGGTGGCCCGGCGTCCTGCTGCCGAGCTGGCGGAAATGCTCGATGTCGTCGAGCGATACGGCCGGCCCGCCGGTGGGCTGGCCGTGCTCGTCGACGGCCTTCACGTTGGCCAGATGCAGCAGCGAATACAGCAGCATCGACGCATGCCCGACCGACAGCACGAAGCGGTCGCGATTCGGCCACAACGGTTCGTCCGGGTCGTAGCGCAGATGGTGTTGCCACAACTGGTACGCGACCGGCGCCAATGCCATCGGCGTACCGGGGTGGCCGGAATTGGCTTTCTGCACGGCGTCCATCGACAGCGTGCGGATCGTGTTGATGCACAGCTGATCGAGGGCGGGATCGTTTTGCATGGGACGCTCCTTGTTCGGCAATTCGGAGGACAGCCGGAACGCACGGCGCGGCGCTCGCGCGTACCGGCGCATGGGATCGACGTGGAAGCTCGCGTGGGAACATGCGCAAAAGCATGCCGGGGACAGCGCGCGAAAACTCACGCACGGGAGCACACGTATGAAAAATCGCGGCGAAGCTCACCGATGATGCGCCGATATGCGTGAATCTGCACGCATTCACATGGCCGCCAACATGGGCCGTTGCGTGGCGGGTCGCCCTGATTGCACGCCCCCGTCGCTCAACCGCTCAACTCTCCGGCGACGCGCGATCCGCCGCGACGATCTCGCGGCCGTAGTCGATCGCCGCTCGCCGCGCTTCGTCGGCGGTCGCGTAGGGGCCGATCTGCGGCGCGCCGTCGAATGGAAACAGCACTTTCCGGTCAGCCTTTCTGACGACCTTCAGTCCACCTATGTAACGTCCGTCGCCGGTTCCATGATAGCTGGCGTAAATCTCGAAGTCGTCGTCAGCCACGTCGGCCTTGTGTCTTGCCATGTGCATGCCTCGTCCTGGGTTTCCCATCCATGCGGCCCCGTTGCGGCGATATCCACTGCCGCGTACGCACTTCGCCAGATCGCGATCTCGCGCGCGACGAAGGCAAGCAATACCCGTTCCTCGCAGCTCGGCTCGCTCATACACGCACATGCACACGCGCACTCAACGACGGGCGCACTCTCGCGGCGGAAAGCCTGGGTATTGAAAGCGGAAGAACCGGACGGATTCGCGACACGCAGGCGTTCGAAAGCCGCCCAAGATAAGATAGTCGGCAAACCGGCCCGAGCCAAATCAAAACATCGTTTGTCATTCGACATTTTTTTGCCATGAGCATGCCCGACCTGCCTGAAAGCGAAGACGGAAACAAGGACGAAAACCTCGGCCTCTATCGGCGCGCGACGCAGACCGGCGCCGAATGGTGGCGCGTGAGCGTGGCCGACCGGCCCGAGACCTATCGCCTCGAACACGGTGTCGACGACGGGAACGGCGCGGGCGGGGTCGATATCGATCTCGTCGTCGATGCGGAAAATCTGCGGGCCAAGCAGAAGAAGTGGCGCCGCGAGGGTTTTGCGATCGACAGCGGCGCGGCCGGCAACGATCCCGATGCGCGGGCGCGCGTCGCCTTCATGCCGGAGTTGCAGCGGGCCAGCGCGAAGAGGCTGGCGGAGCAGTCGCGCGGGTCCGGGGAAGCCGACGCAGCAACGCAGGCCGAAGCGCACGGCACCGTGCGCTTCGGCGACGTCGACGTCCCTTGCGGCATGCCCCACCCGCTCGTGCCGCGCATGAATCCCGCCTATCTGTTTTCGGCGCGCTTTAACGACATCGTGGCCGACATCGTCGAGAACCGCCGCGTGATGCTGATCGGCCACACGGGCGCGGGCAAGACGAGCCTCATCGAACAGGTTGCCGCGCGGGCGCGGCACGGCGTGCTGCGCTCGAACATGAACGGACAGACGACGGTCGGCGATTTCGTCGGCTTCTGGACCGTCAAGGGCGGCGAGACCCTGTGGGTCGACGGCGTGCTGCCCACGGCGATGCGCGAGGGCCTGTGGCTGATCGTCGATGAAATCGACTTCGCCGAACCGTCGATTCTCGCCGCGCTGACCGCCGTGCTCGAACCGCAAGGCCGTCTCGTGCTGAAGGAGAAAGGCAACGAGATCGTCGCCCCGCATCCGGCGTTCCGCCTCTTCGCGACCGCGAACGCGGTCGGCGCGATGAGCCAGTTCCGCCATCTGTACCAAGGCGCGAATCTGATGAACGAGGCCTTTCTCGATCGCTGGCGCGTCTACCTGCTCGACTATCTGACGCCAGCCGAGGAAACCGACGTGCTGCTGCGCACGCTCGCGCCGTATATGACGCGCGCGCTCGCCGTCACGCTTGCCGCGATCGCCGCCGACTGCCGCGCCGCGTTCGCGCGCGAAGACCTGTCGAGCGCCTTCTCGACGCGCCGGCTGCTCGACTGGGCCGAACTGATGCTGCGCACCGGCGATCCGGAGCGCGCGGCGGGTCCGGCCATTTACGCGAAGGTAACGCCCGAGGATGCCGCGCTGATTCGCGGCATCGTCCGTCATCACATCGCGCCGGCTGTTTGAGCGCCGGGAGCGGAAGCGATACGGAAGAACGGCACGGATGAACGCACGGCACCCCGCCCCCACCTCGCGCAACGCACAGGGCTTCGCATTCGAATCGACGCTCGGCAAGGTCGCGCGCGTGCTGACCGGGCAATACGGCGTGACCGTCGTGTTCAGTCCCGATGGGCCGCGCGTCGAACCCGGCCGCATCGTGATTCCCGATTACGAACGCGATGGCGGTGTCGAGCGCGATGTATTGATCGGCTATCTCGATCTGCTCGTCGCGCGCGCCAAACATGCGTCGCTCGCGCAACTCGATGCGCTGCCGCAAGGCATCACGGCAAAGCTCGCGCAGGTGATCGACGATCGTCGCGTCTGCGCGCAACTGCTCGACGAATATCCGGGCGCGCGCTGGTTCATCGGCGCATTGCGCGCGCATACGGCCGAACGTGTGCGGCAACGCTGGCCGAAGCTGCATTGGCGCGACCGGCTCGCGTGGCTCGTCGAGCGCACATTGTGGGACGAAGCACCGACCCGCACCGAGGCGGTTCGTTCGCTGCTGGCGGCATTGCACGCGTCGCAGGATTTGCTGCACGAAGCCCGCGCGAGCGGTTCAACCGCGCGCAGCATCGCGGTCGCGCACGATCTCGTCGCGCGCGTGCGGGCATTGTCGGCCGGCGAGGCGAACAGCATGATGTTCACGGCCGATCCCATCGAAGACATCGACACCGATACCGTGCCCGCTTCGTCGGCACCGTTCAGCGAGGACGATGATCTGCGGCCCGATCACGCCGCCGCCACGCCGCCGGCGGAGCGCGGCGGCGGCGCGCAGGCCGACGACGCGGTCGGCATGGGCCAGTCGCCCGCCGATGCGCAGGCGCTCGCCACGCGCACCGAAGCCGCGGCAAGCGCGGCCTCGGCGGCCGCCGCACGCATGCTGCTGTCGCTTCCGCTCGCCACCGAATTCGACGTGATCGCCGACGTGACCGGCCAGGGCGACAGCGCGGCATGGCGCGCGCTGCGCGCCCAGGCGCGTGCCGACACCGCGCCGCTCAAGGACAAGCTCGAGCGCGCGCTGTCCGCCGACGAGCGCATCCGCTGGCGCTGCGAACAGGAGCGCGGCGAGATCGACCGCACGGCGCTCGCGAAGCTCGCGACGTCGCCCGGTTATCGCACGCCGTTTCGCACGCAGCGCGCGGCCAAGGGGCGCGACGTCGCGGTGACCTTGTTGATCGACCGCAGCGGTTCGATGGCCGGCCGCAAGATCGAACTTGCGCGCCTCTGCGCGAGCGCCCTATGCGATGCGCTCACGCAGTTGTCGTTCGATTGCGAAGTGCTCGGCTACTGCTCGCTCGAATCGGCGCCGATGAAGCAGCTCTACGAGCGCCAGCTCGCGGCCGGCGCCGATTTGCGGCGCTATAACCGCTTCGTCGAGCGGCTCGATCTGAAGGTCTACAAGCACTTCGGCGCGACCGATCTGAGCGGCCTCGCCGAAATCGACTGCGGGCACGAGAACCCGGACGGCGAGGCGCTCGCATGGGCCGCGACGCGGCTCGCCGATCACCCGGCCGCGCGCCGCATCCTGATGGTGTTCTCCGACGGCTACCCGTCGACCGGCGACGGCGATCCGCAGGTCTTGCGCAGCGATCTGCGCGAACGCGTCGCGGCGATCGGCAAGCGCGGCATCGAACTGGTCGGCATCGGCGTGCTGACCGATGCGGTCGAAGATTTCTATCCGCGTAACGTCGTCATCAGCCGGCTCGCCGAACTGCCCGCGACGGCGTTCTCGGTGCTTGGCTCGATGCTGCTCACACGCTAGTTTGCCAGTGCGGCGAGTTGGGCCTTCGTCGCACAAACCGACCCCATGAACGCGCCGAATCGGCGATCCGGCCGATCAAGCGAAATCCGTGTTTTCACCGACGACGGTTTGCACGAATCCGTGCGCAACGGGCTGAAGGCTTCCGAGGTCGGCACGCCGAATAGCGCCAGCGCGAAGGTCGTCATGGCCGGGTAGATGGACCTTGAAATTACAAAAAATCAGCGACTGGATTTAAAAATATTTTCTTTAATCAAAACTGGAATTATAAAAACATAAATTATCTTTTCCTTGACAGAAAAGAATGATGTGGCGAGGATGGAATGTAGTTAATTAATATCAATGGCGATTACAGAATAGTAAAAATTTCGTGTGAACGTATGCTCGCCGGCAAAAATACCTGGCATATGAATTTGTTCCATCACAGGAGAAAACCATGAAGCGCTTTATCTCGAACGCCATTCTTGCAAACGCTGTCTTGTGCTGTGCCGCTGCCTACGCTCAGACCCCGCCGCACAACGTCGGCGACAGGCATCCCAACCTGCGTGCCGCCCAGCATCTCGTTGACCAGGCCAACAGGCGGATCGACGATGCTCAAAGAGCGAACGAATGGGACCTCGGCGGGCACGCCCAAAGGGCTCGCGATCTGCTCGTCCAGGCCAATGAGGAACTCAAGCAGGCGGCGGAAACCGCGAATACCGAGCACAGGTAAACCGGACCTGTTAGCGAACATTGCCGGTGCCCGAATTTGCGGCACCGGCGTTATAGGTATAAATAGCGCTGAAAGTTAATCAGGGGCCAAGTCACACACCTCATGCCGGTCAAGGCCTTACTCGCCTTTCGCCGCCCCGAATCCAGTCTCGATTTCGTACCTGCATCGCGCAACGCTCGCAACCTTCATCAAAGCCTGCCGTGAAGCTTGACTGCGCGCGGTATAGGCAACGTAATAAACGTGTTCGCGCTTTTCATCTCGCCACCGGCGGCATCGTCGCGATCGGAATCAGGAATTCGGACACGCCGGTCAGGATGATCTGCACGCCGATGCACAGCAGCAGGAACGCCGACACTCTCAACGCGACCTTCGTGCCTTCCACGCCGAGGTAGCGCGCGAACACCACCGCGCGGCTATAGACCAGATAGACGGTCACGGCCACCGCGAGCGAAATCGCCACCGAGGCGATGCCCGACATCACGAACGCCGAGAGCTTGTGCGTGCGGTTCGCTGTCAGTGCGATGGCCGTCGCGATCGAGCCGGGCCCGGTGGTGAGCGGCACGGTCAGCGGGAAGAAGGCGCGCGACATCGCATTCTCCGCATCGACGCGCTTCACGCCGGTCTGCTCGGCCGGCTGCGTGTCCGGCGCATTGAGCATCTGCCAGCCGCCCACCGCGAGCGCGAGGCCGCCGCCGATGCGCAGCGCCTCCATCGAAATGCCGAAGAAATGCAGGATCGGCGTACCGATGAAAAACGCCACCAGCAGCACGACGCTCGCGTTGATCGCGATCTTGCGGGCGAGCACGCTGCGCTCCTCGGTGGTCAGCGAGGCGGTCCGGTCGAGAAAAACAAAAGCGCCGCCGATCGGATTGATGATGCTGATCAAGCCGGTAAAGCCAAACAGAATGTCGGAGATCAGGCTTTCGACCATATGTGTGTCCGTAGCGGGCCGCGTCGGCAGACGCCGTGCCCTGTTGATGAACCCGGGGCGCGGACCCCACGAACTGCTGCGACGAACCGCGGCCCGGACCATGCTGCATTGCTGGCAGATGATATCGCGCCGCGCCAGCCAGGCCGCAAAAAACCGCGCACCCCGTGCCCCGCGACAGCGCACGGCGAGTCCCGCTCGCGAGCGGCACGCCGGGCCGCGCTCCGCCTTGCGGTGCAGCAATCGCACCGGAAAGATGCATCCGCAACTTTCGGAAAACTGACATTTATTTTGAAGCCCTTTACGGGACCAAAGTATCAGGCATAAAGTCGTCAACGCAGCCGTACTTTCAACGACATCTACCCCTTCGTTCGAGGAGTTGCCCACATGCTGCTTCGTGTACTTGCCGCGTTGCCGTTCATCGGCATCCTGGTCGGCGTTGCGTTTGTCAATCGTGTCGAGCCGCTCGTGCTCGGCATGCCGTTCGTGCTGGCCTGGATCGTCATGTGGGTGGTGTTGAGTGCGATCATCATGGCGATCGTCTACCGCCTCGATCCGTCCAACCGCCAGCTTGCCGCCGACGCCGAGGAGGTTCGCCCATGAGTGCACTCGTCATCATCGCGGCCGTCACGCTCGGCGCGCTGTTCCTCGGGGTATGCGCGCGGCGCGGCCACGACATGAGCCTCGAGCAGTGGAGCGTGGGCGGCCGCAGCTTCGGCACCGCGTTCGTGTTCCTGCTGATGGCCGGCGAAATCTACACGACCTTCACGTTCCTCGGCGGCAGCGGCTTCGCCTATGGCAAAGGCGCGCCGGTCTACTACATCCTCGCCTACGGCACGCTCGCCTACATCATCTCGTACTGGGTGCTGCCGCCGATCTGGCGCTACGCGAAGATCCACCGTCTCGTCTCGCAGCCGCACTTCTTCACGTGCAAATACGACAGCCCGGCGCTCGGCACGCTCGTCGCGCTGGTCGGCGTGGCCGCGCTGATTCCGTACCTCGTGCTGCAGCTGAAGGGGCTCGGCATCATCGTCGCGACGGTTTCGTACGGCGCGATTTCGTCGACGGCGGCGGTCTGGATCGGCGCCTGCGTGGTCACGGCCTACGTGACCGTGTCGGGCGTACGCGGCTCCGCGTGGAACTCGGTCGCCAAAGACCTGCTGATTCTGGCGATCGTGCTGTTCCTCGGCATCTATCTGCCGCTGCACTACTACGGCGGCTTCTCCGACATGTTCCGCGCGATCGACGCCGCCCGCCCCGGCTTCCTGTCGTTCCCGGCGCGCGGCTCGAGCGTGGTGTGGTTCCAGTCGACCGTGCTGCTGGCCGCGCTCGGCTTCTTCATGTGGCCGCACACGTTCGGCTCGATCTACACGGCGAAGGACGAGCGCATCTTTCGCCGCAATGCAGCAGTGCTGCCGCTCTATCAGCTGATCCTGCTGTTCGTGTTCTTCGTCGGCTTCGCGGCGACGCTGCGCGTGCCGGGCCTGACCGGCGCCGACATCGACCTGTCGCTGTTCCGCCTCTCGCTGCAAACGTTCGACCCGTGGTTCGTCGGCGTGATCGGCGCGGCCGGCATTCTGACCGCGCTCGTGCCGGGCTCGATGATCCTGACCTCGGCCTCGACGCTGCTCGCCAACGACGTCTATCGCGGCATGCTGAACCGCGGCGCATCGGATGCGACCGTCGCCATGATCGCCCGCGTGCTCGTGCCGATCGTGGCGCTCGTCGCGGTCGGCTTCACGCTGCACGGCGGCGCGACGATCGTCGCGCTGCTGCTGATGGGCTACAACTTCGTCACGCAGCTGTTCCCGGCCATGATCTGCAGCCTGCGGCCGCACAACCGCGCGACCAGGCAAGGCGCGTTCTGCGGCATCGTGGCCGGCGTCGCGGTGGTCACGCTGACCACGCTGCTGCACTGGAGCGTCGGCCAGTTGATGCCGTTCCTGCCCGATGCGCTGAAGGACGTCAACATCGGCATCCTCGCGCTGGTGGTCAACGTGATCGTGTTCGTGATCGTGAGCGCGGTGACGCAGCCGCGCGGCGCCGAGCAGACGCACGCGTCGGCGCATTGACATGTCCTACGTTCTCTACTGTTCGCCCGGCACGGCCAGCATGGCCGTGCACTGGATGCTGATCGAACTGGGCGTGCCGTTCGAGACGCGCCTCGTCGATTTCGGCGCGGGCCAGCAGCGTGATCCGGACTATCTGCGCCTCAATCCCGCCGGGCGGGTGCCGACACTGATCGTCGACGGCACGCCGCGCCATGAATCGGCCGCGCTGCTGATGCTGCTCGCCGAGCGGCACCCCGACGCCGCGCTCGCGCCGGCGGTGGGTTCGACGCAACGCGCCGCATGGATCGAGTGGATGATCTACCTCGCGAACACGCTGCTGCCCGCGATGCGCGACTGGTTCTACGCCGACAAGGACGGCGACGCCGGCGGTGCCGACGCGGTGCGCGCGCTCGCGCGGCGCCGCATCGAGGAGGCTTGCGAACGGCTCGATGCGCACTTCGGCGGAGCGGAACACGCGTATTTAACCGGCGACAGGCTCAGCACCGCCGACCTGCTCGCGGTCGTGCTGATGCGCTGGACGCGCAACATGCCGCGGCCGGCGACGGACTGGCCGCATCTCGCGAGCTATATCCGCGGGATGCGCGCGCGGCCGTCGTTCATTGAGCTGAATGCGCGCGAGAAGTTGACGGGGTGGATGAACGAGGAGCGGTGACGTGTGTTTAGCATGAACAAGGCCGAATTGATCCGTTATATGCGGATACAGAATAACGCCGCAAAGGCTTGCGATCTGGCGATTAAGATTGAATATCCGTCACCAAAGGAACGGGCGCAACGCAGCCATATAGAACTATATGATGTTATGGCAGCACGCTACCGCTATGTGCTTAGAAGTCAACAAAATGAATTTCTGCGCGATCTCTATTCGATCAAAACGGGCTAAACGCCGTAGCTAATCCATTGAACTTTATCGAATCCCTCACCCCTCCCGCTCCACCACCCCCGTCGGCGCCGCGAACGCATAACCGTCCTTGCCGTCGCGCTTGACCCGATACATCGCGGCATCGGCTGCGGCGACCAGGTGGCGCGGATCGTCGACGTCGTCGGGAAAGCTCGCGATGCCGATGCTCGCGCGCACGGGGCCGACACCCATTTCCTCGTCGGCGCGGACCACGCAGGCGATCAGCCGGCGCGCGATCTCGACCAGTTGCGTTTCGTTCACGAACTCGCGCACCAGCACCGCGAACTCGTCGCCGCCGATCCGTGCGACAAGGTCGCTCTTGCGCACCGATGCGCGGAACCGCGCCGACACGTCGACGAGGAATGCGTCGCCGGTGCGATGCCCGAACGAGTCGTTGACCTGTTTGAAGCCGTCGAGATCGATATAGAGCAGCGCGACCCGCCGCTCTGCGATCGCGGTCCGCGCGCCGTCAGCGGCATCGTCGAGCGCGGTAAGCAGCATGCGGCGGTTCGGCAAGCCCGTCAGCGGATCATGCAGCGACGCATGCTCGAACTCGTGCGATTGCCCTGCGAGTTGCCGGTTGCGCTTCGCATACATGCCGAGCGCGGTAATCAGCATGCAGAACAGCAGCGTGGCGAGCACGATCAGCGTGCGCGAGACGTGCGTCGCGCGTAGCCGCACGTCGGCGCTCGACGCCTCGCGTTGCGCGTGCCAGAACGCATACACGTCGCCGAGCTGCGCCACCGTAGTTTCGGGCGGCGCATCCGCCGCGAGCGTGGACGGAAGCGGCGGTGCCGGCGACGGGCTCGCGTCGACGAGCGCCGCCAGCGAGGCAAGACGCCGCGCGAATTCGCCGCGCGCCGCGCGATAGCCTTGCTGGTAGGCGGCGTCGCGGCTCACACCGGACATGCGCTGCCACACGGCCAGTTGTTCGCGCGCGCTGTCGGCGTGCTCGGTCGCTTCGAGCACGAGGCCCGCGTACTCCTGCTTGAATTGATCGGAGAAGACCGTGCGGATCTGCGTCGCGAGATACAGCACGCCGAACAGCAGACACAGCAGCGCGGCCACGGCGACGCTCGCCGGTCCGGGCCGCCAGCGGCGCATCCCTATCCGCGTGCGAACGGCGCCGCGCGGGCCGGCTCGCACGGCGGCAACCCACTCAAGGATGCGAGTAAATGTCTTGTTGTCGTCCGTTGCCATGTTGACGATAACTTACGCGTCGAAAGAAACTGCCCACGCGCGCAAACAGGCCGTCCTTGTGCTTCGCGTTCGACGACGCATGCCTTCCCTGCTGCGCGAGTCGCGTTTCTTTCGACTCACGGCCGGACGCGGGCTGCGCCGTGGAATCGGCGGCCTTCGCGGCGCGAAGGGGCGTGGATGGAGCAGAAGAGGTAGCCGTAGCAACGGGCGGATCAGCCGATGCATCAGCTACGGAATCAGACAACGTGCCTGCCAGCTGCACCGCAGGGGCAGCCCCCGCAACAGGCGGAGGACTCTGCCTGATCTGCCCCGACCACCCGCCCGGATCATTGCCATGCTCGTTGGCGGCTTCGCGCGTATCAACGGACGCGGCCGGTTGCGCGCGAGACGCCTCGGCTTCATGCGCGACGCTCACCGTCGCTGTCGCAGCAGCAGCCCCGCCCGGCTTCGGCGAACCGAGCGCCGCACGCGCCCCGGCGATGGCCTGCGCATACACCTGCTGGTCCTGATCGAACCAGACGCCATAGGCGATGGTGCCCAACACGCCGAAAGTCAGCGCGACTGCCGCCGCGACGCAGAGCGCGAGGCGGCTGAAACGCCGCGGCACAACATCCGTCCGGTACGAACCGTCGAGGTCGAAGTCGCTATGTGGGTCGTCGGTTGCGGAATCACGCACGCGAATAGGATCGTGATCGGTAGCCATTGCAATACGCTCCGGGTACGTGCTACTTCGGGCTGACCAGTGGCCGCGAGCCGCGCTTGCGCGCCGCCGTTGCACGCACTGTTCGATGAATGTAGTCCTCTCGCCTGTGGGCCACAACAGTCTGACGTTGCGCTTTTGCCGCGTCCTTGTCGAGCCTCAATCGCGTTTGAAAATCAGGCCGCCCATCGCCATGCCAAACGGCAACAAGGCAGGTAAAAGCTGCAACGCGGCAGGTAGGCGCGTCGCCGCCCCCGGCCGCTACGCCAGATGCGACAAGGGTTCCGCGAAACACGCCAGAGCGGTGGCTGTCACCGATGCAACAACTACGCCTGCCCCGTGGACAGCGCACGATGCAAGGCCACCGCTTGAAACGGGCTTTTGCCGAGACACGCGCCACATGCGGCGCGAGGCCTCCACCGAACTTGCCGCGGCACCGGATTCCCGAAATAGTCCGCGTGTAATGGTAAGTTCTCGTTCACGCGTTTCGCGAACGCGGGTTGCGAAACGCATAACGTCATCGCTCAGCATGCCAATCATGTCCAACGTGTATCAGCACAAACCTCTGACGCCTTTTCGCCGCGCCTTCGCGCGCTTTTCGCTGTCCGAAACCGCCAAGTACGCGAAGCTCACGCTCGGGCTGTGGATCGGCTTCGGCATCCCCTATCTGCTCGGCTATCCCGATGCGGCCGTGCCGCTCGCCGGTTCGACGATGCTGACGCTGGCGCTCGGCAGCTCGATTTCGGCTGCCCGAAGCTATTTCTACAAGCGCGTGTTTTCCAACGTGGTGGCGATGCCGATCGGCACGCTGCTGATCTGGCTCACCGCGCCACATCTATGGCTCGGCGCGGCGCTGCTGCCGGTCGTGATCTTCGGCATCGTGGCGTTGCGGCCATCGCTGTTCCAGATGACCAGCATCACGGTGCCGATCACGCTCGTGCTCTATACCGGCGAACATATTCCGCTGCTCGAACAGCGCCTAATCGGCGTCGTGCTCGGCATGTTCCTCGGCTTCATCATCCAGCAGATCGCGTTTCCGCCCGATCACGGCTACTGGGCGAATACGCTCGTCAACGACGGCAACGAGCAGGCGACCGGCATCGTCGAGCAGCTCGCGGCCGGCACGCTCGAAAAATCTCAGATCAAGCCGGCCGCGGCGAAGCTGCGCGCGCTGAGCACGAACCTCAAGCAGGCGCATCAGTTGCTGAAAACCGATCTCGAACAGGCCTGGGTGTCGCCGCATCTGAAGCGCAACGAGGTGCGGCTGCCGGTATTCGCGTGCTATCAGGAGACCTTCGATACGCTCGTCAATTTTCTCGAGACCATGGACACGTTCCATGCCCCGTTCGCCGCGCTCGATGCGGCATGGCACGAGGCGTTTCTCGCGCGCCTCGGCCAGCTCGTCGCCGTGCACCGGCAATTGGCCGAGGCGGCGGACCTGCGCGTCGAACGTGCGCCGCTCGCCGCGCCGCCGCTGCACATGGAAGACCTGCGTCAATTGAGCGAGGACCTGCCCGCGTCCAGCGTATTTACGAGCGTGTATCTCGGGCATCTGACCGGCTACGGAATTCTGCTGTGCCGCCTGAGCGAGCTGCACACCGCATGAGTGGCATACAGTTCGCCATGCGGCTTACTGCACCGTGATCGTCTGCTTCATGTTCGGATGGATGCCGCAAAATATCTTGTAGATACCGAGTTTATCGAATCTGAACTGATAGGTGTCGTTCTGATCGAGCGCGGCCGAGCGGAACATGCCCGCATCGTTGACGACCGTGTGCGGCTCGCCGTCGAGGTTCTTCCACGTCACCGTCGAGCCGGCTTTGACGGTCATTGCCATCGGCATGAACATGAAGTTCCTGATGACGGCGGCATTGGGGCTTTGCGTCTGCGTCTGCATGTGCCCCTGCACCGGCGTTTGCGCCTCACCCGATCCCGCCGACATCGCGAGAATCAGAACGCTGCCGAGCAGGTTGAAAAATACACGGACCACGATACGGGTTTGCATGATCGATCTCCTCAGGGCGCGAAAAAATGCGGGCTTCGCCGTGACGTTCATGCCAGCGTCGCGTCGTTGAGCGTCGCTTTGAGCGGATACCGCGCGATGCTGACGCTCGTCACGCCGAGCATCTTCGGCAACTGATCGCTCGCGACTTTCAGCGGCCCCGGGCCGTCGCCATGGCCGGCGGTCGGCTGCGGATAGGCGGTCGAGCGTGCGGTATGGAACGTGACGTTGCCCTCGACCTTCGACACGATCTGATGGATATGGCCGTTGAGCACCGTCACCGAGCCGAAGCGCTTCAGGTAGCTCATGGCCTGCCCCGCGTCGCCGGTGCCCCAGCCCCACGGTTCGTAGATCGTCCACATCGGCATATGCGCGAACACGACGACCGGCGTGCTCGACGAGCGGCCCTTCAGATCGTTTTCGAGCCACGCGAGCTGTTCGTCGCCGAGACCGCCGAGGCCGTTCGGCTTGAAATGCATCACGTTGACGAGGCCGACGAAATGCACGCCCTGATGATCGAAGCTGTAATAGCCGCGGTTATCGGAGGCCTTGCCGAAGCGGTTGAAGTATTCGGTGCCGGGGCCATCGGTCACGTCGTGCTCGCCGGGCACCGTGTGCAGTTCGGTGATTTTCAGGTCCGCCAGCAGTTGCGCCGCGAGATCGAATTCGGACGCCTTGGACAGATGCGTGATGTCGCCCGTGTGGATTGCGAGCGGCGGTCTGGACGGCATCGCGTTGACGAAGTCGATCGTCTGTTTCAGCGTGCCCGCGACGTCGGGATTCGCTTCCTTGTTGAAGCCGATATGCGTGTCGCTGATCTGCAGGAAAAGCGGCACGCCCGCCGATGCCGACGCGGTTTTTGCATCGGCGGCGAGCGCGAGTTCGACCGGCGCGAGCACGCCGCCCGACAGCATGAACACGGTGCCGAGTCCACCGAATGCAAGACATTTGAGCGCGCCGCGACGCGCCGGATCGAACGGATGATGTGACGACATGATGACCTCACGAAGAAGATTCGCCGCAGAAGCTGCGGGAGTGTCCCGCGGCCACTGCGGCCCGGTTCGTGAGGCATGACTGGCGCTGTGCGGGTTTTATTCCCGCCGGCCGTGCTCAATGTCGTCGTGTCGATGGCGGCGACTTCCGCCGCCGCATGTGAAGCGTGCAATCATGAAGCGCGCAAGCGCGACTCACGCTTGCCAGGCGGCCTGTCCGGCGCGTTCGGGAAACGGCTTGCGCCACGCGTCGAAAGCGTTCAGCTGATCGTGCCAGCGCTGTACTTCGGAGAATTCATTGAGCGGTATCGCCGCCCTCGGCGCATACGGCAACATCGCGCCAACCAGAAAATCCGCGACCGACAGGTCATTGCCGAGCAGCCACTTGCGGCCCTTCAGGTGTTGCTCGAGCACGGCGGCGTTCTTGCGGAACAAGCCCTGCGCCTCGGCGACTTTCGCTTCATCGGGTGCGCCGATGCCGACCCACGCCTTGACCAGGTATTCGTAGTAAAGCGCGCCCGCCTGGCGAAACAGATGCTGGCTATTCCAGCTCATCCAGCGCACAACCTCGATCTGCTGCTGCGGGTCTCGCGGCCAGAGCCCCGAGTCCGTGCGTTGCGCGAAATAGCAGGCGATCGCGTCGGCTTCCCAGAGCTTGCGTTCGCCTTCGACGAGCACCGGCACCTTGCCGTTCGGATTGATCGCGAGATACTCCGGCTTCGTTTGCTCGCCTTTGAGCAGGTCGACGAACACGTAGTCAATCGGCAAATCGAGGTAGCGTGCCACAGCGCAGACTTTGCGCGGAGCGGGAGTTTCAGCGTAGTAAAGCTTCATATCCGGTCTCGGGTTGAGTTAAGAAGATGTCGAAGTGGCGTTACCGTACACGCATTCATGTTCCGCTGCAGCGAGCTTCGCCAGCCTGTGCCTCCAGGAAGCGTTCGAGCTTGTCGAACGAACCGCTCCAGCCGGTCCGGTGATCGTCGCGCGCGGCTTCGTCGAAGAACTGCGCATGCGTGAAGTGGAGTTCGGTGCCCTCGTCGATCGCGCGCAGCACGATCGTCACGAGCGAGCGCCGCTCGGGCATCGTGACCCACTGCCACGTAAAGACCAGCTTGCGATCGGGCTCGACCTCGCGATATTCCCCGCTGCAATCGTGCGTTTCGCCATCGAGCGTCTGGAACACGACGCGAAAGCGCCCGCCCACGCGCGGATCGGCTTCGGCGCTCAGCACCGGGCCGCCATCCGGTCCCCACCAGCGCGCCATCAGTTCGGGACGCGTCCATGCCGCGTACACCTTCGCGGGCGGAACCTTCAGGCGTCGCACGATCGTGAGGCTCGGCTTCTGCGTGGGCTGCGTGGTCATTCGGATTCCCCTTCGACAAAATCGGCCAGCCGGTCGAGACTCGCGGACCAGAAACGCTCATAGCGCCGAAGCCACGCCATGGCCTCTTCCATCGGACCGGCAACGAGTTCGACCGACACGGTTCGTCCGCGCTTCGTGCGAGAAATCAGACCGGCCTCGCCGAGCACGTCGAGATGCTTCATCACGGCCGGCAGCTTCAGCGGCAGCGGACGCGCGATCTCCGTGACCGACAGGCCGGGCTCGCGTTCGAGACGCACGAGGATGGCCCGCCGCGTCGGGTCGACGAGCGCGGCAAACGTACGATCGAGTTGACTGGATGAATACTTCACCATGTGGTGAACTATAGGCGCCAGGCGAACGGCGTCAAGGTTTTTATCGAAATGTCGCGAAATGTCGCGAAGTGCCGGGATCGTTCGCCGGGCGAAGGCCGGATAATGAACGTCCCTGTCTGAACGTCCCTGCCCGCATGAATCCGCCGCGAATCCGGGCCGGTTCACCCACCGATCGAGAGGAGATTGACGCGATGTCCGCTGACGAATCCAAAGTGCCGCGTGTGCTGCTGACCAACGACGACGGCATCGACGCGCCCGGCCTCGCCGTGCTCGAAGCCGTGGCCGCCGAACTCGCGCACGAAGTCTGGGTGGTCGCGCCCGAGCACGATCAGAGCGGCACCTCGCATTCGATCAGCCTGCATTCGCCGCTGCGCGTGAGCCGCCAGGGCGAGCGCCGCTTCGGCGTGACCGGCACGCCCGGCGACTGCGTCGTGATGGGCGTGCGTCATCTGATGCGCGAGGCGCCGCCCACGCTCGTGCTGTCGGGCGTCAATCGCGGCGCCAATCTCGGTGTCGAGACGATGTTCTCGGGCACGGTCGGTGCGGCGATGACCGGCCTGCTGCTCGGGCTGCCTTCGTTCGCGCTGAGCCAGGCTTTTCGCGATCGCGAGCGCGTGCGCTGGGACACGGCACGCACGCTCGCGCCCGGCTTGATCCGCCAGTTGCTCGCGATCGAGCAGGCGGCGCCGACCTGCCTGAACATCAACTTCCCCGACGTCGATGCGGCCGACGCCGGCCCGCTCACGCCGACGCGGCAAGGCGTCGGCCTCGTCGAAGACATCGACGTGCTGCCGCAGGTCGACCCGCGCGGCATGGCGTATCACTGGCTGCGCTTTCAGCGCGGCACGCGCGCGAACGATGCCGACAGCGAAACGGCGGTGGTCGCGGCGGGCCGCGTGTCGGTCACGCCGCTCGCCTTCGATCGCACCGACGACACCACGTTCGCGCGGCTCGCGGCATCGCTGCGCTGAGTGGTTCAGGGCCGCCGCGCGACGGCGGAAGACGGCGTGCCGCCGGGTCCGACCGGACTCGGATTGCCGAAGGCCGGCAGGCTGCCGTCCTCGCGCGCCCGGACGAGTTCGGCCAGGACCTGGGCGCGTGTTTTGCGGCCGTCGTCGCTGGCTTGCGGCGAGGCGTCGGCGGACGGTGCCGGGCCGTTGCTCGCGGCTGGCGCGGCCGGTGCGGTGCCGGATATCGACGCTGTGGGCCCGCTAGCTGGTGCAAGCCGTCGATGCGGCCGCGCGGAAGTCGTTGGCGATGTTTTTTTCACGGCCCTCGTTGCGGACCGCTCGTGCACGGGCACCGATGGCTTGCTTCGCGTGCCGGCAGGCCGTGCATGATGGCCGCGTGAAGTCGTCGCGGCGTTTGCCGCGAGTCGCGTCGGCCTGGCCATGCCTGGCGCATTTCTGGCCGGCTCGCGACGTGCAAGCCGGCGCTCGCGCGACGCGTGCGACTCGTACGGATGGCTGTTTTTTGCCGCCTCGTGCGATGAGGTGCGAGCGGATCTGAGCGCAGGCTGTCGCATGTTGTTCGCCTGCAATGGCCGTTGTTGCCGCGGCGGTGCTTGCGGCACGCTGAGCGGCGGATCGTTGCGCGGCTCCGTCGATGCAAACGTCGCGTCCGGCGGCGTGTCCGCTCGCGCTGGCGCCGTCGCTCTTGCCCTGGCCGCATCGCTGCGACGCGAGTTATTGTGCGCCGCCCATGGGTTCGTCAGCGCATTGTCGCCACTCCGCTCGACACGCCCCATCGCCACCGTTGGGCCCGTGAGTTCGCTGCGCTCGCCGTCGCTCCTGAGCACCAGTTCGTCGTTCGGCAGCCAGTTGTTTTCGAACTGCAGCACATACAGGCCGATCGCCACCACGCCGACGACGAGCCCCGTCAGCACTGCCATTCTCGGTTCGCGATACAAGACGGATTCCCCTTCCAGCAGATCGACGTGCCGGGGCGAGCGCGATACGCACACGCGCGCAAACGCGCGTCGATGCGTACGGGCGCCCCGGGATTCAACCGGAAGTGGGCAGCGATCGATCCGATGGATGCCGCCATCACCGCCATCGCGACCGCCATGCGGCCGCTCAATGCACAGATGAATGAGAACGCAGCATAGGCAGTCGGTTCTCATTGCGCGCAGGGCGTGCGATGAATCGGCGGATCAGGCAGAGCGTGTGTCCGAATCGGGCGAGCGCGCGATGGATAAACCGGCGGCAATTCGAATGTGTGTTGTCCAGATACACGATGCACAACGATGAAAAACAAACGCGGCGCACTGAACCCCAGTGCGCCGCGCTTTTTACGTGTGCTGCGTTATGGCTTTTTTCGGGCCTGCGGCCTTTGCGTTAATGCCCGCCTGAATACGCGCTAGATATGCCCGATTCCCAAAGCCGCATTAAACGGCATAGATTTCCGGATTCTCCGCAAGCGGTAAAAATTCGCCGGTTTTGCCATCGAGCGCGAGCATCTCGCCGCTTTCGATATTGAAGATCCAGCCATGCAGCCGCAGCGTTTTATTGACGAGCCCGACCGCTACCGGCGGATGCGTGCGGATATTGCCAAGCTGCGCGATCACGTTGTCCTTGACGAGCGCTTCGAGACGCTCGGCATCCGAGCAGTAGTGACGCGATGCGTTGATGGCCTTGGCCGCATCCGCGTGACGCAGCCAGCTCGCGACCGCCGGCATGTGTTCGAGGTTCGTGCAGGTCGAGATCGCCGTCATCGCGCCGCAGTTCGAATGGCCGCAGATCACGATGTCGGTCACGCCGAGCACGGCCACCGCATATTCGACGGTGGCCGACACGCCGCCCGGCTCCGGGCCGTACGACGGCACGATGTTGCCCGCGTTGCGGATCACGAAGAGCGAACCCGGCTCGGTTTGCGTGAGCAACTCCGGCACCACGCGGCTATCCGAACAGGTCACGAACAGCGTGCTGGGATTCTGTGCCGTCGACAAACGCTTGTACAGCGCGCTCTGTTGCGGAAAGATCTCCCGTTGAAAGCGGATCAAACCTTCGATGATTTCCTGCAAGATATTCTCCAGAGTTTCGAAGAGACTGTTTGCTGACTGCCGCGACTATACAGGAGCCTCCCGCCGCTCGCGCGAACCGCCGTGCTAATCGGCGTTGCGCGAGCGACGGATTCGAACCCGGGAGTCCCCGCGCACCTCAACTGAAATCGCTGCCCTCGAGCTCCACCGACTGCCCGCCATTTTTCTCGAGCACGCGCCGTGTGGCATTTTCAATGCGTGCGCGGTTCGCCTCGAAGGTCCCCACCAGATCGTGGGCCGATGAGCCGCCGTTGCCGAAGTGGCTGTTCAGCGCGTCCAGCGATACGCTGCACCATACGCCCGTGCCGTCCACCTTGGCCTCGAAGGCAACGCGCGCGGCGGCTATCACTTCCCGACGTCCAGTGAATTCGATCCTCATCATGGTCCTCCATGTGTCGAAAGGGAATGTTGAATGCGCAACGCCCGTGCCAAAGCGGCAAGGCCGGCCTGACCCGCTTACACGCTGACCCGCTTTTTCCCGCCCGCTCGCCCGAACGGAGCGGACCCGCGGCCGGGCTTGCCTGCACGAGGAATCCGGGCACGCATGCGCCGTAAGGTGCATACTCCACAGCGGCCGCCTTGCGCGGCCGCGCCGATGCGTCGCGCCTCGCCCCCGGCGAGCCGCCCGACGCGCTCCACACATCGATACTACGCCTTCATGTCCCGCAGCCCTCAATCCGCACGCCATCTCGTCATCATCGCCGTGATGGCCTCGATGGCGATGGTCGCCATCGAGGCGACCATCGTCTCCACCGCCATGCCGCAGATCGTCTCGCAACTCGGCGATCTGCATCTGTATAGCTGGGTGTTCTCGTCGTTCCTGCTCACGCAGACCGCGATGACCGTGATCTTCGGCAAGCTCGCCGACCTCTACGGACGCAAGCCCGTGCTCCTCACGGGCATCGCGATCTTTCTCGTCGGCTCGACGCTTTCCGGCTTCGCTTGGTCGATGCCCTCGATGATCGCGTTCCGCCTGCTCCAGGGCGTCGGCGCGGGCGCGATCCAGCCGGTCGCGCTGACCGTCGTCGCCGACCTCTACCCGGCGCGCGAACGCGGCAAGGTGCAGGGCTATCTCGCCAGCGTATGGGCGATCTCGGCGGTGCTCGGCCCGATGGTCGGCGGCTTCATCATTCACAACCTGTCGTGGGCGTGGATCTTCTGGATCAACCTGCCGATCGGCCTCGCGGCGGCGGCCGGCTTCATCGCGTTCCTGCGCGAATCGGAACGGCACGCGCGGCCGTCGATCGACTTCGGCGGCGCCGCGCTCTTCATGGCCGCGATCGCCGCCTTGATGATGGCGCTCACCTACGCCGGCGACAACGCCCTCACGCAGGCCGGCTGGGCGGGCGGCGTGTTCGTGGTGTGCGTGGTCGGCTTCGTGCTGCAGGAGCGCCGCGCGGCCGAGCCGATGATCTCGTTCGCGCTCTGGAGCCGCCGGCCGATCGCCGCCTGCAACAGCGCGACGGTGCTGGCCGGCATGATCCTGATGGGCGCGACCACTTTCCTGCCGATGTACGTGCAGGGTGTGCTGCACCGCTCGCCGGTCGTGGCCGGCCTCGCGCTCACGATGATGATGGTCGGCTGGCCGAGTGGCGCGACCTTCGCGGCGAAGTCGTTCCACCGGCTCGGGCTGCGGCGCATGCTGATCGGCGGCAGTTCGTTCGTGCCGCTCGGCGCGGTACTGCTGCTGTTCCTGTCGCCAGGCGCCTCGCCGGTCATCGCCGGCGTCGCGTCGCTCATCATGGGCTTCGGCATGGGCACGTCGAGCGTCAGTTCGCTCATGCTGATCCAGGAGATCGTCAAGCCCGAGGAGCGCGGCAGCGCGACCGCATCGAATCTGTTCTCGCGCAATCTCGGCAGCACGCTCGGCGCGACGCTGTTCGGCGCGGTGCTGAACTTCGGACTCAGTCATTCGAAAGGCGTCGCCACGGTGACGTCGGACCAGCTGAAGGCACTGCTGCAGAACCGCGCGGCCGATCTCGGCGACAGCGACCTGATCCGCCTCGTGCTGCATCAGTCGCTGCACCTGACGTTCGTGTCGATCTTCGTGATCGGGCTGTGCGTCGTCTCGCTGTTCTCGCTCGTGCCGACGATCCGGCTCAGCGGAGACAAGCCGGTGCCGGTCGAAGTCCTGTCGCCGATGGAAGACTGAGCGCTTTCTCTCACTTGAAATAAAAACGCGCCCAACTCAGAATGGCGCAACGCCTCAAAGGCATACCAAGAAAAACATCGAGAGAAGGCGATCACATGGATCGTGTCGAACCCCATCCCGGAGCGTCGGGCCACGCTTCGGGCATGCCCCCTGCTGCGTTTTCCGTTTTCGCGGATTGGGACAGCGCAGCGACTTTCAAGCTGCGCTATTCAGTCCGGCCAAAAAACTGGCATCTGCGCTGGAATCCGTTGTCCGCCTTACGCCATGCATTACGCATCAAAGGCGAACTATCGATCCGCCAGGAGCGCGTCGTGCTGCGTCGAGCGAGCGGCCGTCAACAGTACGACTTTCACCGCGACGAAATCTACGACATCGAGTTCGACGGGCGGCAGTTGTGCTTCGATCTGCGCGCGGGCTCGCGCGACGTGCGACGCGTCGCGCTGACCACCGGCAGCCTCGAAGACGTGCAGCAGATCGTCGGCCTGCTGCCCGCGCAGATGACGCCCGCCTTCGCGGCCGAGCGGCGCGCGCTCAACACGATCAACTACCGGCTTGCCGCGCTGACGCCGCACCTGTGGGTCACCTACGCGCTGATCGTGCTGAACCTCGTCGTTTTCATGGCAATGTACGCCGCCGGCGCCGACCCGTTCAAGCCCCATCCGAGCACACTGCTCGACTGGGGCGCGAACTTCGCGCCCGATACGCTCAGCGGCGAGCCGTGGCGTCTGGTGAGTGCCCTGTTCGTCCATGCGGGCCTCGCTCACCTCGCGTCGAACATGCTCGTGCTCTATGCGCTCGGCCGACTGACCGAACGTTTGTACGGCAACGCGCGTTTTCTCGCGCTCTATCTGTTCGCCGGGCTCAGCGCCAGCATGTTCAGCATCTTCGTGCATCCCGCGCTCAGCACCGTGGGGGCGTCCGGCGCGATCTTCGGCGTGGCCGGCGCGCTGCTGGTCTACGTGCTGCGCTATCGCAAGGAGTTGCCGAAGACGCTCGCGGAGCGCAATCGCAGCGCGATGTGGGTGTTCATTCTCTTCAATCTCTATAGCGGTCTGGTGCATCGCGGCGTCGACAATGCCGCGCACGTCGGCGGCCTGATCGGCGGCATGCTGATCGGCGCGCTGCTCGCGCGGCCGCTCGAACCCGTCGCGCGTGAGCGCCGCTCGCGCACGAGCCTGCTGGCGTCGACGCTGGTGGGGGGCGCCGCGCTCGGTGCGTTCGCCTATCCGCTTACGCACATGAGCGCGGCGAGACTCGAAGATGCGCAGTTCGAGAAAGTGCTGTTCGACATGCATCCAGCCCAACTGAAAGCGCTCGCGGACCTCGACGCATGGCGGCACATGCGCATGGCGTCGCAGGTCGAACGGGACGTGGCCTCGAACCGGCTCATCACCGATATCCTGCCGGAGTGGGACGCCCTCTACACGGCGATCGACCACGCGAAGCTGCCGCCCCGGTCGCCGCGCACCGCGATGCGCACGGCGCTACTGCGCTATCTCGACGACAACCGGCAGATCTTCCACCGTGAAGCGGTGCTGCTGACGCATCCGCAGGAGACCGACGACGCCACGCAGGCTCCGATCCGCGCGCTCGCCAAGGATGCGCGCGACCAGATCGATCTGGTCACGAAGCTTTCGCATGGGCGCGTGGTGCGCCCGCCTGGCGCCGAGCGCAAGGAGAGGCAGGAGCGCCCGTGAAGGCGCTGCTGAGGCGTTGACGAAGCGCTGATGACGCGTTGAGAACAGCGGCCCCATGCAGGCAGACCTAGCGCCTACCCGGCACGCACACGCGACATGCCCCCTGCCGCCCGCCACGCTCAAGCGCCCTTCGCGTACAACGTCGACTCCGCGAAGCCCTCGGCGGCCAGCACCTCGCCGACCAGAATCAGCGCGGTCCGTTCGATCGACGTCCCTGCCACCTTGCCGACGATATCGTCGAGCGTGCCGGTGATCTTCTCCTCGTCGGGCCAGCTGGCGCGATAGATCACCGCGATCGGACAGACGCCGCCGTAATGCGGCCGCAACTCGTCGACGATGCGCGCGAGATGCCGCACGCCGAGGTGAATCGCCAGCGTCGCGCGATGCCGGGCGAGATCGGCGAGCTGTTCGCCCTCGGGCATCGCCGTCTTGCTCGCATAACGTGTGAGGATCAGCGTCTGCGAAACATCGGGCAGCGTCAGTTCGCAGCCGAGCGCGGCCGCGCAGGCGGCCGTCGCGGTCACGCCGGGCACGATCTCGTACGGAATGCCGAGTTCGCGCAGACGGCGAATCTGCTCGCCGATCGCGCCGTACAGGGACGGATCGCCCGAATGCACGCGCGCGACGTCTTGCCCCTTCGCATGCGCGGCTGCGAGCAGCGCGACGATCTGGTCGAGATCGAGGTCCGCGGTGTTGACCACCTGCTCGGCGCAATGTCCTTCGAGTACCGCGGCCGGCACGAGCGAACCCGCGTAGAGAATCACCGGGCAGGCACGCACGAGCCGCTGCCCTTTCACCGTAATCAGCTCCGGGTCGCCCGGACCCGCGCCGATAAAAAACACCGTCATTCAAGACTCCAAACGTTATTCAATGAGCTGTTGCGCCGACCGCGCCGACCGTACGCAATGCGTCGAGCAGATCGGCAACGGCGGCAAACTCGCGCTCGGCCGGCGGCAGTGGCGGACGCCGCAGCATCACGACCGGCAGGCCGCGTTCGCGCGCGACCTCGAGCTTCGCCTCGGTGGCGCCGCCCCCGCTGTTCTTGCTGACGACCACGTCGAATGCCTGCAGCGCGAACAGCGCGCGCTCGCCATCGAGCGTGAACGGCCCGCGCGCCGCGAGCGTGCGCGAGCGCGCCGTGTCCGGGTGCGGGTCGAGCACGCGCACGGTCCAGAACTGATGCGGCGGGATTTCGTCGAGATGCGCGAGCGGCTCGCGCCCGAGCGTGAAGAGCGGCCGCCTGAACGGCGCGAGCGCCGCCGTCAGTTCGTGCCAGTCGCCGACCATGCGCCAGTCGTCGCCGGCTTGCGGCTGCCACGCCGGACGGCGCAGCGCCCAGCACGGCACGCGCGCCGCGCGGCTCGCCTGCGCCGCGTTGGCGCTGATTTGCGCCGCGTACGGATGGGTCGCGTCGATCACGAGCCCGATCCGTTCGCTTTCGAGGTAACGCGCGAGGCCGTCGGCACCGCCGAAACCGCCGACGCGCACCGCGCACTGCAAATCGTCGGGCACCTTGCCGAGACCCGCGAGACTGTACACGTGCGTGGGGCCGAGCCGGCGCGCGATCTTCAGCGCGTCGCCGGTGCCGCCGAGCAGCAGAACCCGCATCATCGCGCGGCTCCGACCAGCTTGCCCTGGCGATCGATCGCGAACGTCTCGACGCCGACCTGCGGCGGCACGATCTCACGCGCGACGGCCAACGCGCGCGCGCAGACGATATCGCCGAGCGGCACCTGCTGCGCATGCGCTAGCGCGAGCGCCTGCTGGCTCGTGTTGGCCGCGCGCATCGCGGCTTGCAGCGCGGCGTCGGCGCCATGCGCGGCGGCCCATGCCGCAAGCTGTTCGAGGTCGATGCTCGAATTGCGGCTATGCAGATCGAGATGGCCCGCCGCGAGCTTGCTGAGCTTGCCGAAGCCGCCGCAGATGCTGAGCCGCTCGACCGGCGCGCGCTTCATATGCTTTAGCACCGCGCCCACGAAATCGCCCATTTCGATCAGCGCGATATCGGGCAGGCCGTAGTGCGCGCGCATCGCGTCCTCGCTCGCGTTGCCGGTGCAGGCGGCGAGATGCGTGTAGCCGTTCGCGCGCGCGACGTCGATGCCCTGATGGATCGACGCGATATACGCCGAGCACGAAAACGGCCGCACGATGCCGGTCGTGCCGAGAATCGACAACCCGCCGAGAATGCCGAGGCGCGGGTTCATCGTTTTCAGCGCCAGTTCTTCGCCGCCCTCGACGCCGACCGTCACCTCGAAGCCGCCGCGGTACGCGTGCTGCGCGGCGAGTTCGCTCAGGTGCCGCGTCATCATCTGGCGCGGCACCGGGTTGATCGCCGGTTCGCCGACCGGCAGCGTGAGCCCCGCGCGCGTGACCGTGCCGACGCCGGGCCCCGCGCGAAAGATCACGCCGGGCTCGGGCACGAGGCGCACGCGCGCGAAGACGACCGCGCCGTGGGTCACGTCGGGATCGTCGCCGGCGTCCTTGATCGTGCCGGCTTCGGCGATCCGTCCGCTGTGTGGGCTTGCTTGCGGGTTTATTTGCACACCCGCTTGTTCATTGTCATGTTCGTTGCCATGCGTGCCCGTTAACCCGCTGTCCTGCGTCCCGCCCTCATCGCCCCGCGCCACGAACCGGCAAAACACGAGCCGCATCGGTACATGCTGGCCCTTCGGCAGCACGATCTCGGCGACCTCGCTGACCACGCCCGCAAGCAGCAGCCGCGCCGCCGCGAGCGAGGTCGCCGTCGCGCAGCTACCGGTCGTGTAGCCGCTGCGCAGCGGCGCCGGCTGTTCGGGAGTCTCGTCGCGCATCACGAATCGGCCGACCGGTTATCCGGCGACGCATCGGCCGGCTTCGTCGCTTCGAGCAGCGTGATCGGCAACGCCTGGCGCCACGTGTCGAAACCGCCGAGCGGTTGCGCCTGCGCGAGCGCGATACGCGTGAGCGTGCCGCCATGCTGCTCGCGCCATGCGACGAGCGCCGCCTCGCCTTGCAGCGTGACCGCATTGGCGACGAGCCGGCCGCCGTTGCGCAGACTCGCCCAGCAGGTGTCGAGCACACCGGGCTCGCTCACGCCGCCGCCGATAAATACCGCATGCGGCGCGGGCAGCCCCTGCAACGCGGCGGGCGCGCGGCCGGCCACGAGTTGCAGCGCCGGCACGCCGAGCGCATCGCGATTCCGCTCGATAAAGCCCTGGCGCATCTCGTGCGCTTCGATCGCAATCGCGCGGCAGGCCGGATGCGCGCGCATCCACTCGATGCCGATCGAGCCGCTGCCCGCGCCGACGTCCCACAGCAATTCGCCGGGCGCCGGCGCGAGGCGCGCGAGCGTGATCGCGCGGATATCGCGCTTGGTCAACTGGCCGTCGTGAATGAACGCGTCGTCGGGCAGGCCGCCGCTCAGTGGCAGACGCGGCGCATGCGCGGACGCGCGGCAGTCGAGCGCGATCAGATTGAGCGAGGCCATCTCGCCGGCCGGCCATTGATCGGCGCGGCCCTCGATGCGCCGTTCCCGCTCGCCGCCGAGATGTTCGAGCACGCTCATGCGCGTCGCGCCGAAGCCACGCGCGACGAGCGCGGCCGCGAGCGCCGCGGGCGTGCCGCCATCGGCGCTCAGCACGAAGAGGCGCACACGGTCATGCAGATGCGCGTTCAGCGCCGCGAGCGGCCGGCCCACCAGCGACACCGTCGCGACGTCCTGTAACGGCCAGCCGAGCCGCGCGGCCGCGAGCGACAACGACGACGGCGCGGGCAGCACGCGCAACTCGCCGGCCGGCAACTGCCGCGCGAGCGTCGCGCCGACGCCGAACAGCATCGGGTCGCCGCTCGCCAGCACGCACACCGCGTGCGGACGCTCGGCGAGCAGCGGCGCGAGATCGAACGGACGCGGCCATGCGGCGCGGCGCGCGGCAAGCCGCGCCGGCAGCATCGCGAGATGCCGCTCGCCGCCATACACCACCGAGGCGCCAAGCAAAGCACGCCGCGCGGGCCGTCCCAATCCGGCGAAGCCGTCGTCGCCAATGCCCACCACGGTCAGCCATGCCGGCATGCATCCATCCTCATCGTTTGTCGTTGGAAAAGCGGTTGAAAAGGCGCTTGGAACAGGCTCAAAAACAGGCTCAAAGCATGCCCGAAACGCCTACGAAAGCCGTCCGGCAGCGCGGCCGGCGAAGCCTTCGAAAGCGCGCCGAGGCGCGCCAGTCAAAGCGCCCAGCCTCGTTGCGCGGTTCGAAAAAAGGCATAATACAGCCGCCGGCGCCCTTCGGGGCCCAAGAGGGAACACAGTAACGATGTGGCTGCCCCCCGCAACTGTATGCAGCGAGTCCGCCTGCGCCACGCGCCACTGGTTCGACCAGGAAGGCCGCGGCGGACCATGACCTGCGAGCCAGGAGACCTGCCGGCGCAACTGTTCGTGCCAGCCAACATCGGGCGGGGTGTACCGATGCCGCAGCAAGGTCCGCGACGCGGCCTGCTCGGGCCGTTGCGCGACGCTATTCCCGGTGTCCGTCTTGAATCGAGCTTCGCCCTCAACCGTTTTGCCCCACGCGCTTCCGATGTCGCGGCCCTCGGCGTGTCCGGGGCTGCTGCGCATCGTCGCCGCGCGCGACGGCGGCCTCTGCCGGATCAAGCTGCCGGGCGGCGAACTCGGCGCCGCGCAGGCGCGCGCGATCGCCGAGGCGAGCACGCGGCACGCGAACGGCGTGATCGAGTTGACCAATCGCGCGAATCTGCAGCTGCGCGGCGTGCGCGAGCGGCATGAGGCGGCGTTGAGCGGAGAGTTGATCGAAGCGGGGTTGGGGCCGGGGGCGGGTTCTCTGTGCGCTTTTGATCCTGCTTTTGCTCCTGCTTCCGGTTCGGCCGCTGGCTCTTGCTCTTCCCCGCTCGACGCGAACGGCGCAAACGCTCCTCCGGACACCACCGCTCTCGGTTTCGCCGACGACATCCGCAACGTGATGACCAGCCCCGCCGCCGGCCGCGATCCGTCTGCGTTGATCGATACGAGACCGTTGTGCGCCGAATTGCTCGCGCTGCTGCAAAGCGAGGCGCGCTTCGCGGCGTTGTCGCCGAAATTCGCCCTGCTGCTCGACGGCGGCGAACGGCTCGCGCGGGTCGATCATCCGCACGATGTGTGGCTCGCGGCGTCGGCGGATGAAGGCGGCGTGCGCTTCGTGTTCGGGCTCGCGGGATGCCCGGGAGATGGGGCGGACCTTGGTGCCGACACCGGCACTCGCCGCGACCTCGCCGGCCCCCGCCCCCTTGCTGCCGTTGCACCATCGCATGCCCTGGCGCTCGTACGCGCGTTGCTGCACACGTTCCTCGATCTCGCCGACGCCAACGCCAACGCCGCCCCCCACGCCACCCGCATGCGCGACCTGCTCGCCACGCACTCCGCCGACACGATCCTCGAACACGCGCAGCGCTACGTCGATTTCCCGCTCGCCCGCGACGCCTCGCTCGCGCGCTGGCAACGCGCTCCCGGCGCCGACGCCTCGCTGCGCCTCGGCGCACACGCCCAACGTGACGCCAACACCTGGCACGTCGGCGGCCAGCCGCCGCTCGGGCGGCTGAGCGCCGCCGCGCTGCACGGCCTCGGCGCGCTCGCACAGCGCTACGGCAACGGCACGCTGCGCATCACGCCCTGGCAAAGCGCGCTGCTGCCCGACATCCCGACGCAGGCCGTGCCCGCCGTCCTCGCGCAGCTAGGCGCGCTCGGCCTCGCCTGCGATCCCGCCCAAGCCATCACGCACGTGATCGCCTGCACCGGCTCGCCAGGCTGCGCGAAGAGTCTCGCCGACACCAAGGCCGACGCGCTGCAACTGGCCGCGCGACTGCCCGCCGGCGTCGACGTGCATCTGAGCGGCTGCCCGCGCTCGTGCGCGGCCGCGCATTGCACGCCGTACACGCTGCTCGCCGCCGCGCCCGGCGTCTACGACCTTTATCGACGCGACGGCCGCTCCGGTTTCGGCCACTGCGTCGCACCCCCACTGACGATCGACGAGGCCGCCGACCTGCTCGCGCGTCTCGTCAGGAATAAACCCGATGCTTGATTACATCCGCGACGGTCAGGAGATCTATCGCCAATCCTTCGCGACGATTCGCGCCGAGGCCGACCTGTCACGCATTCCCGCCGACCTCGAAAAACTCGCGGTGCGCGTGATCCACGCGTGCGGCATGGTCGACGTGATCGACGACCTCGCGTTCTCCGCCGGCGCGGGCACGGCGGGCCGCGTGGCGCTCGCGCAAGGCGCGCCGATCCTGTGCGACGCGGGCATGGTTGCGCAGGGCATCACGCGCGCGCGGCTGCCCGCCGACAATGCGGTGATCTGCACGCTCACGCACATGAACGTGCCCGCGCTCGCGCGCGAGATCGGCAATACGCGCTCGGCCGCCGCGCTCGAGCTGTGGCGCCCGCACCTCGCCGGCAGCGTCGTCGTGATCGGCAATGCGCCGACCGCGCTGTTCCATCTGCTCGACATGCTCGATGCGGGCGCGCCGCAGCCCGCGCTGATTCTCGGCTTTCCGGTCGGCTTCGTCGGCGCGGCCGAATCGAAGGCGGCGCTCGCGGAAAACAGCCGCGGCGTGCCCTACGTGGTCGTGCACGGACGGCGCGGCGGCAGCGCGATGGCGGCCGCGGCGGTCAACGCGCTCGCAACGGAGATCGAGTAAATGACGGCACAGGTGACGACTCAAACGACAACTCAAGCGACCTCCCTGGCGACGCGGCATACGGCAACCCGGGGCCGGCTGTTCGGCATCGGCGTCGGCCCCGGCGACCCCGAACTCATCACGCTGAAGGCGCTGCGTTTGCTGAAGGCCGCGCCGGTGGTTGCGTACTTCGTCGCGAAGGGCAAGAAAGGCAACGCGTTCGGTATTGTCGAGGCGCATCTGGACGAGGCGCAGCAGCATCTGCCGCTCGTCTATCCGGTCACGACCGAGGCGCTCGAACCGCCGCTGTCGTATGAAGCGATCATCGCGGACTTCTACGACACGGCCGCCGAAATCGTCGCCGGCCATCTCGACGCGGGCCGCGACGTCGCCGTGATCTGCGAGGGCGATCCGTTTTTCTACGGCTCGTACATGTACCTGCACGACCGGCTGGCCGCGCGCTACGACAGCGAAGTCGTGCCGGGCGTGTGCTCGATGCTCGGCGGCGCGGCCGTGCTCGGCGCGCCGCTCGTGTATCGCAACCAGAGCCTCTCGGTGCTCTCGGGCGTGCTGCCCGAGGACGAATTGCGCCGCCGTCTCGCCGATGCCGACGCCGCCGTCGTCATGAAACTCGGCCGCAATTTCGACAAGGTGCGGCGCGTGCTCGACGACCTCGGACTCGCCGGGCGCGCGCTCTACGTCGAACGCGCGACGATGGGCAATCAGCGCATCGTGCCGCTTGCCGAGGTCGATCCGATGGCCTCGCCGTATTTTTCGCTGCTTGTCGTGCCGGGGCAAAAATGGCAAGGATGAACGTGCCGGCCATCGTGATTCTCGGCGCGGGGGCGCTGGAGACCGCGCGGCGGATTCGGGCGGTTTATGAGGGGCGCGGCGCACAGGCTATGTGCGACGCTGAGGCGACACACGGCGCCGACGCCGCCCGTGACGGCGATGCCGACGCTGCTCGCGGTACGGCTGCCGTCGATCGCAGCGTTCAACCTGTTCTCTCCACTCCCGCTCGCTGCGAAATCCACGCGCTGCAAGGCCGCGTAGGGGTCGGGGGCGGAGCCGACGTCGCCTACACTGAACTCGGCGCGCACCTGCGCGAACTCTATACGCGCGGCACGCCGATCGTCGCGCTGTGCGCGGCCGGTATCGTGATCCGCTGTCTCGCGCCGTTGCTGTCGAACAAGGGCGCGGAGCCGCCGGTACTCGCGGTCGCCGAGGACGGCAGCGCGGTCGTGCCGCTGCTCGGCGGCCTCGCGGGCGTCAACGTGATGGCGCGCGACATTGCCACGGCCCTGACCGTGCAGCCCGCGATCACGACGAGCGGCGAGTTGCGCTTCGGCACCTGCGTGCTCAATCCGCCTGAGGGCTATACGCTCGCCGATCTGGGTCAAGGCAAGCGCTTCGTGTCGGATCTGCTCGCGGGGGCAAGCACGCGCATCGAAGGCGACGCGCCCTGGCTCGACGACGCGCAACTGCCGCGCGATGCCCACGCACGGCTCGCGATTCGCGTGACGCCGCATGCGTGGGATGGCCGCGTGGATGAACTGGTGATTCATCCACGGAGCGTGGTGGCGGCGGTGGTGCTGGCGGATGCGTGGGGCAGTACCGATGCTGCTGAGCAAGCGCAGGCTCGTACTGCCGGCGCGGCTGAGGAAACCGGTGGCGATGCCGGTCACGCCAAGGCCAAAGCCAGCGATAACGCGAGCGGCACGGCAACTGACAGTGCTGCTGCGACCTCTATTGCGACCGCTACCGCCGAAGCCAACGCCCATACAGGCCGCACTACCGCTCAGCCTGCCGCGATGGCTGACAGCGCCCCGGCCGAGTCCGTTACCCAATCCGCCGAAGCGATCGCCGCACACGTACGTGCAGCCCTCGACGCACACGGCCTCGCCGCGCTGTCGCTAGCGGCCTTGCTCGCGCCGACCGCGCGCATGACCCACCCCGCGCTGGCGCAAGCCGCGGCGCTCCTGAACGTGCCGCTGCGCTTCGCCGACGCAAGCTCCGCGGCGGATCGCTCAACCCCCGAGGCATTGCTGCATGCTTCGCTGCGCGTCCCGCATAAGACGCTGAATGAAGCCATACCCAACACACCAGACGCAGCGGCTCACAACACGCCGCACGAAACATCCCACGAGGCGCCGCACGCCCATCCCCCCATCGCCCTCGCTCTCGCCCTCACCCCGCTTGCCATCGATCCCGCGACCATCGGCCGAGCGCGCGGCCGCCTGACCGTGATCGGCCTCGGCCCCGGCCGCGCCGACCTGCTAGCCCCGGCCGCGCGCACGGCATTGAACGAGGCCACCGACATCCTCGGCTACGACACCTACGTGAAAATGGCCGGCCCGCTGCGCGCGGATCAGCGCGTGCACGGCACCGACAATCGCGAGGAAATGCAGCGCGCGCGCCACGCGTTCGAACTCGCGAGCGAGGGCCGCGCGGTCGTGATGGTGTCCTCGGGCGACCCCGGCGTGTTCGCGATGGCGGCAGCCGTGCTCGAAGCGCTCGACGCCTCGCGCGACGACGCCTGGGCCACCGTCGAACTGTCGATCGTGCCGGGCGTCTCGGCCGCGCTCGCAACCGCCGCGCAAGCCGGCGCGCCGCTTGGCCACGACTTCTGCATGCTGTCGCTGTCGGACAACCTGAAGCCGTGGACGATCATCGAAAAACGCCTGCGTCACGCGGCCGAAGCCGATCTCGTGATGGCGTTCTACAACCCGATTTCGCGTGCGCGCCCGTGGCAACTGGACAAGGCGCTCGACATCGTGCGGGAGTATCGCGCGGCCTCGACCGAGGTCGTGCTCGGCCGCGACATCGGCCGGCCCGGCGGCACGCTGCGCACGCTCACACTCGGCGAGCTGCGTTCGTCGGACGTGGACATGCGCACGATGGTGATCGTCGGCTCATCGCTGACGCGAAGGTTTGCTTGCGGGGCCGACGGCGCGCAGTGGGTGTACACGCCGCGCTGGTACGAGTAAGCGGGCGCGCCTGTACAAAACCCGCACGAGACCTGCGGGAAACACGTCCCCTCGCTTCGTCCCGATTCTCCCTGCCTCGCCCCGCTCACGCCACCTTCAGATCCTCGACCGCTCGCTGCCTGACCCCGAGGTCGTCCCACAACTCCGGATGGCACGTGAACACCAGAATCTGGTGCCGCGTGGCCGCGTCGATCAGCGCGCGCTTGAGCGCATCGCGCCGCGACGCGTCGGTATGCACGGCCGCGTCGTCGAGCATCAGCAGGGTTGGCCGGCCCGACGACTGAAGCAGGTCCGCGTAGGCGAGCCGCGTCAGGATGCCGAGCTGTTCGCGCGTGCCGAAGCTGAGCGCGTCGAGCAGTTCCTCGCGGCCCGCGCGATCGAGCGCCGCGGGACTCAGGTCGTCGCCGAGCGCGAGGCTCGCTTGCGGAAAAATCCGCTTCAGGTAGTGGCCCAGCCGCTCGGTCAACGGCGCGCGCAGTTGCGCCACCGCCGCATCGCGTTCGTCGACAAGCACCTCGTCGAGCAAACTCAGCGCGCCCGCGCGCAGGCTCAGCTCGTCCTTGCGGCGCGTGGCCTGCTCGATCTGCGCGTCGAGCGCCGCCAGCCGTTCGCCGAGACCGGACGCGCCCATCGTCTCCAACTGGCTGCGCAGTTGCGCGATCCGCACCTGACGCTCGTGCTGCTCGCTGCGCGCAAGCTCCGCCGACGCGCGATAGCGCTTCGCCTCGGCGGCCGGATCGTCGAGACGCGCCGCATCGAGTTCGCGCTCGCGGCCCTCGCGCTGCTGACGCAATGCATCGACCTTCACGCGCTGCGCGACAAGATTCGCCTGCCATTGCGCGCGGTTGCGGCGAAACGCATCGTCGGCGAGTTGCGCTTCCTTGCGCTGTAGCTGCGCGGCCAGCGAATCGGCCCGCGCGACGCCGGTCGAGCGCGCTTCGGCAGCCTGCGCGAGCACCTTGCGCGACGCATCCAGTGCGTCGCGCGCGAGGTCGGCGTGGCGGCGCGCGTCGTCGAGCGGCGGTGCGGCGGACACGTCGGGCAAGCCCGCAAGCCGCTCGCTCGATGCCTGCAAACGCGCGGCCGTCGAGGCCAGCGCCGCGCGCAACGCATCGATGCCCTGCGGCGCGTGAACCCGCAGAATTTCCGCGTGGCGCTTCTGCTGCGCGAGCGACGCTTTCCAGCGCTCGTGCCGCGCCTGCGCATCGCCCGCCGACGCGACGCCGAGCGTCTGCAACAACTGCGCATGCTGCGCTTCGAGCGACGCCAATTCCGACAATTGCGCGGGCAGATCGGACACGCCCGGAATCACGCGCAATTCGCCGAGTTCGCCCAGGCCGATGCGCTTTTCCTCGTCGACACGCAACACTCCCGTGCCACTGATGCGCGCCTCGCCGACGCTCAACTCGCCGTCGAGCCGATACTCGATGCGCGTCATCGCCGCTTCGGTGCGCGCGCGCAGCACGGTCAATTCGCCGTCGAGCGCGACGAGCCGCTTCAGCCGCGCCTCGTCGATTTCGAGCGCCGCCGCCTCGCGCGCGGCTTGCAGCACCGCTTCGTTCGCCTTGTCGGCTTCCACAATCGACGCGTCGAGGCGCGTGCTTTCCGCGCGATAAAGCTCGATCTGGCTGCGCAGATCGGCGGCGGTCACGGCCGCGTTGGCGAGTTCGAGCGCGCGACTCGCCTCGGCCGAAGCCTGCTCGAATTGCGCGACGCCGCCCGCGGCCTGCGCATGCGCGTTCTGCGCGGCGGCCACTTCGGCGCGCGCCGCATCGAGCTGTTCGCGTTCGCGCGCGACCGCCGCTTCGAGTTCGAGCGCGCCCTGCTCCTGCTGCACCGACAACGCCAGCTCGGCCTCGCCGACCTGCAACGACTGCGCGAGCCCCTCTACGCTGCGTTCGAGTTCCGCGAGCGCGGCCGCGCGTTGCTGCGCCAGCGCGGCCTTCTGCTCGTGCAGCTCCCACGGCCGCCGGCGCCCGGCGTCGTCGAACGCTTCCTGCTGCGCGGCGAGGCGCGCGATGTTGTCGTCGAACTGCTGGCGCTGCTGCTGCAACTCGTCGCGGCTCGCGACGAGCGCCGCGAGCTTCTGTTCGGCTTCGGCGAGCGGCCCGGTCGATTTCTGCGTGCGCGCGGTCAGCAACTGGCGCAATTCGCGCTGCACGGCGGCGATCAGCGCATCCTCGCCGGCCGAGTCGCTGCCGCCCGACAACTGCGCGAGCGCATCGCGCAGATACTGCGCGGCATGCCCGGTCGAATCGCACAGTTCCTGCGTGCCGCCCTGCTGCACCCACAGCAGACCGGGCACGCCCGCGTTCTCGGCCTTCATCGCCCCGCGCGCGGCGCGCGAAAAACCGAGCAGCGCGGCGAGCTTGTCCTCGGCTTCGTCCTCGGTGAACACGGCCTGGCCGATCCGCAGTTCGCAGCGCTGCCGCGAGACGAACTGCTTCGACAGACGGCACGCCTCGCCATCGAGATCGAAGCTCACTTCCACCGACGGCTGTCCGCTCGCGAGCCCCCACGGCAGCAGGTCCTTCAGATGCGAGGCTTTATAGCGTTCGAGAAACACCGTGCGCACGGCTTCCGCGATCGTGCTCTTGCCGGCCTCGTTCGGGCCCGTGAACAGATTGAGGCCGGGCGCCAGGTCGTCGATCACGAGCCGCCCGCTGAACTGCCTGAATTCCTGAATCGCAATGCGCTGCAGCTTCATGCGGACCTCGCTTCGCGCTGCGGCGTGGTATGTGCCATATGTGTCTCACGTTGCCGCGCGGGTTGCTGTTCACGTTGAAAACGCGCGAGCAGCAACAGCGCCTCGGCAGCGTGCCGCGCCTGCTGCGGATCGCCCTGCGGGTCTTCCTGCAAGCCGCGCAGCCGCGCGACGACCTTGGCCAGATAACCGCTTTGCGCGCCGAGTTCGGCGAGATCGTCGGCGGTGGGCAGTACGTGCAGGTCGCCAAGATCGGCCCGCAGCGCGCGCACGCGGGCGCGGGTTTCCTCGACCGCGACACGCAGCGCCTCGGCATCGGCGAGCGCCGCCGTGCCGCCGACCTCGATCCGCAGCACGTCGTCGGCGCCGAGCGCGGCGAGCCGCGTCCGGAGCGCCTCGACGTCGCTCGGCACCGAGATCGTTTCGTCCCAGCGATGCCACCGGTATTGCCCGACCCGCACCGCTTCGACGCGCGGCGGCGCGTCCTCGCCTAGCGTCACGTCGAGCACGAAACCCGGCTCGTTGGCGCGAAAGCGGTCCTGCTCGTGCGTGCCCGCGTACCACGTACGGTCGTCGACACGCAGATGGCCGTGCCAGTCGCCGAGCGCGAGATAGTCGAGCCGCGCGCTCGCGGCACGCGTCGGCGCGAGCGGATTCGACGAATCGATGCTCTCCTGCAGAATTCCGCCGACGCTGCCATGCGCGAGCCCGACGCGCGCATAGCCAGGCGGCGTCTCGGCCGTATCGAAGAAGGCGGTGGTGTCGTCGTAGGTGATGCGTTGCGTGAGCGGCGCGCACAGCAGCGCGCAACGGCAGGCGTCGAGCAGCACGACGCCGGGTTCGAGCACGACGCGCACGTTCGGCGCGATGCAGTTCAGGCGCTGCGCGCGGGTCCACACGCTTTCGACGAGGGCGGCGTCGTGATTGCCGGGCAGCATGATCCAAGGCCCGGAGAACGGTTGCAGCGCCGCGAACAGACGCCGGATCACCGTGTCCGAAACCGTTTGCAGATCGAACACGTCGCCCGCGACGAGCACCGCATCGACGTTGCGCGCGGCCGCTTCCTCAGCGATGCGGCGCACGGTATCGAAGCGCGCCTGTGCGAGATGCGCGGCCTCGTCCGCTTCGAACTGGCCGAACTGCGTGCCGATCTGCCAATCCGCGGTGTGTAGAAATCTGCTCACTGGGTCCTCGTTGCGGTTGTCCTGTCTCGTGCCATGCTGCATCGTGGTTCGTTGCGCCGAACCGCGTTTTGTTACGCTGCTTCGCCGTGTTGTGTTGTGTTGTGTCGCCGCGTGGTTGTCCTGCCGGGTGCGCCGGCGTGCCTTGCCACGACCCGCATCACATCCTGCTGCGCGCCATCGCATTCGACGCAGCCGCATGCGAGTCCAAGCGCGAATGTTACCTTGCCGAAGCCGCCGCGCGTACGCCGGCTGGACGCATGCGCCGGCCGTGCCGCATCATGGCACCCGCACCGTACCGCACCGCCCTCGCCCGACAGGACCACCCCGACGATGGACAAGACCACCGAACTGAAGCGCGCCAGGCGCACGCCCTTATTGCTGCTGCTCGTGGCCGCCGGCGTTTTCGTCGTGACCGCGTTCATGCCGCGCGGCGTGTGGATCGACGGCATCAAGGCGATTGCCGAGGCCGCGATGGTCGGCGCGCTCGCGGACTGGTTCGCCGTCGCCGCGCTGTTCCGGCGCGTACCGCTTCCGCTCGTCGCGCGCCATACCGCGATCATCCCGCGCAACAAGCACAAGATCGCCGATAACCTCGCGGTCTTCGTGCAGGACAAGTTTCTCGACGTGCCCTCGCTCGTCGGCCTGATCCGCCGCCACGACCCGGCGCGCAGCATCACGTTGTGGCTCACCGAGCCGGCCAATACCGCACGCCTCGGCGATTACGTCGTGCGCCTGACGGGCGGCATGCTCGACGTGGCCGACGACGCGCGCATCCAAAGCTTCATCCGCGACGCGCTGCGCGACGTGCTCGCGAAGGTCGATCTGTCGCAAGCGACGGGCGCGATGCTCGACACGCTCACGCGCGACGGCCGCCATCAGGAACTGCTCGACACTGCGCTCGATCAGCTGATCGCACTGCTGCGCGAGCCGCCCGCGCGCGAGTTCATTGCGGCACGCATCGTCGATTGGGTCAGGAGCGAGTATCCGAAGATGGAGAAGATTCTGCCCTCGGCATGGCTCGGCGAGAAAGGCGCGGACGCGATCGCGAGCGCCGCGAACCGAATGCTCGAACAGATCGCGGAGAATCCCGCGCACGAGATGCGCGAGCGGTTCGACGAGGCTGCGCGAAAGCTGATCGCGAAGCTGAAGACCGATCCCGCGTTTTTGCGGCAGGGCGAGGCTTTGAAGCGCTATCTCGTCGAAGGCGAGGCGTTCAGCGCCTACGTGAAGGACATGTGGAGCGAGTTGCGCGCGTGGCTCAAGCGCGACCTGTACAGCACCGACTCGGCGCTGCATGCGCGCGTGGCGGCAATGGGCCAGTGGATCGGCCGCGAACTCGCGAGCGACCCGGCGCTGCGGCAATCGCTGAACGATCATCTCGAAGACGCGGCGCGCGCGATGGCCCCCGACTTCGCGCAGTTCCTCACGCGTCATATCAGCGATACGGTGAAGAACTGGGACTCGCGCGAGATGTCGCGGCAGATCGAACTGAATATCGGCAAGGACCTGCAATACATCCGCATCAACGGAACGCTCGTCGGCGGCTTTATCGGGCTCTTGCTGTATGCGAGTTCGCAACTGCTGGAGCTGCTGCGCATGCAGGTCGGCTAGCTGGCGAGCCGGCGAATCGGCCAACTCGAGCGAGCCCATCGCGCCGCTCCGTTACGATGCGTGCCTCTGGTTCGCGGCACGCCAAACCGCCTACAATTCAGGCATATGTCTTGCTGCCCCGTTATCTCCCGGAACGCCCCGGCAGCGCGCTCCAACCGGAATCTCTGTTCACATGAAAATATCGTTACCGCCGCCGCAGCGGCCGCCGAACCGCGTTTACCCGCCGGGCACGCCAGGCCTGCATGGCCTCGTGTCGCTGATTACCGGCGTCGTGGTCGTGTGCGGCCTCTACTTCGGCCGGGCAGTGCTGATTCCGATCACGCTGTCGGTGCTGCTGAGCTTTCTGCTCGCGCCGCTCGTGCAGATGCTGCGGCGCCTGCACATGGGCCAGTGGCCGTCGATCTTCATTGCCGTGCTGTTCGCGCTCGCCTCGATGCTCGCGGTCGGCGCGCTGATCGGCGCGCAGATCGTGCAGTTGGCCGGCGCCCTGCCGCAGTATCAGGAAGCGATCGAGCAGAAGATCGAAACGGTGCAGGAAAAAACCGTCGGCCGCGCCGACTCGCTGATGAGCAGCACCGCTTCCGTGCTGCAGCGCATGGCGCCGTCGCGCCCCGCTCCGCCGCATCCGACCGGGCGCGCCGCGCGCAACGCGCCCGCGGTGCCGCAGCCGGTCGAGGTGCACGAGCCCGCGCCGACGCCGATCCAGCTTGCGCAGCGCGCGCTGTCGCCGGCCATCGCGCCGATCGAGACGAGCTTCATCGTGCTGGTCGTGACGATCTTCATTCTTTTGCAGCGCGAGGACCTGCGCGACCGGCTCATCAGCCTGTTCGGCTCGCGCGACCTGCACCGCACGACCACGGCGATCAACGACGCCGCCGGGCGTCTGTCCCGCTACTTCGTCGCGCAGCTCGGCGTGAACCTCAGCACGGGCGGCGTGATCGCGATCGGGCTGGCGGTCATCGGCGTGCCGGGCGCGCTGCTGTTCGGCGTGATCGCCGCGCTGCTGCGCTTCGTGCCGTATATCGGCATCTGGATCGCGGCGATCCTCGCCGTGTTTCTCGCGGCCGCGATCCAGCCGCAATGGACGATGGCCGTCTATACGCTGATCCTGTTCATCGTCGTCGACGTGGTGGCCGGGCAGATTGCCGAGCCGCTGCTGTACGGCCATCGCTCGGGGCTCTCGCCGCTCGCGGTGGTGGTCGCGGCGATCTTCTGGAGCTGGCTGTGGGGGCCGATCGGGCTCGTGCTGTCGACGCCGCTCACGCTGTGCGTCGTCACGCTCGGGCGCTATGCCGACCGCCTCAACTTCCTCACCGTGCTGCTCGGCGACCAGCCCGCGCTGACGCCCGCGCAGAATTTCTACCAGCGCCTGCTCGCCGACGATCCGCACGAGGCGATCGTGCAGGCCGAGCGGTTGCTGCGCGAGATGTCGCTGATCGACTACTACGACAAGGTCGCGCTCGAAGGCTTGCGGCTCGCGCGTAACGACGCGCTGCGCGGCGTGCTGATGCCGGACCAGTTGCAGCGGATCAACGACGCGCTCGTCGATATCGTCGAGAACCTCGAAGTCGCCGATGGCTTGCCGGACACGCTCGCGCGCGCCGATGCGGCCCACGCCACCCACGCCACCGAGATGGGCGGCACGCTGCTCGCCAGCGCGCCGCAGGAAGCGGCCGGGCACCGCGGCGATCATGTGCCCGCGCATACGCCCGAGTCGCGGGACGCGACGAAAACGGCGGTGCTGTGCGTGCCCGGACGCGGCGCGTTCGACGAAGTGACGACCGCGATCGCGGTGCAACTGCTCGGCCGCCAGGGCTTCGCGCCGATGATGGCGACGCACTCCGGCTATCGCAGCGCGCACGCCGACGAGCCGAGCTACAAGGACGCGTCGATCATCTGCATCGTGTCGCTCGATGCGCCCGAGTCGCCGCCGTATCTGCGCAACATGCTGCGGCGCACGCGCGAATGGCGGCCGCGCGCGACGCTCGTGGTGGGCGTCGGCATCAGCGAGCCGGCGGAACGTAATGGCGCGGAACTGGAAACGGCCGGCGCCCTGCCGGCGTCGCCCACGTTTCGGGCGATGATCGAGGAATGCCACGCCGCGACGGGCGAGCTGCCGATGCGGCCGTCGGTGCATGCGGCTGGGGCCGAGTAACGCGCGCGCGGACTCATTGCGGCGAGTCCGCATGAAAAACCGCGCGGTTTTCAGGCAAGACCGCGCTCGAGGGTTCGGGCCTGCGTGCCTCGAACCCTGACTGCCTCACCGCCTCACTGCTTCGGATACAAACCCAACGTGCTCGCCTGCAACCGCGCGAGCCCGAGCAATACGTCGGTATACGGCGTCGGCACCTGCGTCAGCTGCCCGAGTTCGCGTACCGCCCCGACCAGCGCGTCGAGCTCGACCGCCTTGCCCGCCTGCACGTCCTGCAACATCGAGGTTTTCATCGCGCCGAGCTTCAGCGTGATCGCGTGACGATCGTCGGGCGCCTGCTCGATCGGAATGCCGAAGCGCGCGCCGATCTCCTTCGCTTCGAGCATGATCTGCGTAACGAAGCCGCGCACGAGTTCGTCGCCGAGAATCCGGTCCGTCGTCGCGCCCGTGAGCGCGCTGACCGGGTTCATCGTCATGTTGCCCCACAGCTTGTACCAGACGTCGCGCTGGATCTGCGCCGACATCGACGCATCGAAGCCGGCCGCCCTCAGCAGCGCCGCGAGCTGTTCGACGCGCTCGCTCGGCTGCCCCGACGCCTCGCCGACGATCAGCCCGTTGCCCTGGTGATGGCGGATCACGCCGGGTGCATCGACGAGGCAGCTCGCATGCACGACACAGCCGACCGTCCGCGCGCCGGGAATCGCCGCCGCGATTGCGCCGTCCGGGTCGATCGACGTCAGGCGCTGCCGCGCGAAGCCGCCGCCGAGCCCGTCGCAGAACCACCACGGCACGCCGTTCATCGCCGTCAGCACGATCGTGCCGGGGCCGAGCAGCGGCGCGATTCGCGCGGCCACCGCCGCCATCGCCGGTCCCTTCACCGCGATCACGACGAGTTCCTGCACGCCGAGGCTGGCGGGATTCTCGCTCGCCTCGACCTGTTCGGCGAACACGACGCCGCCTTCGACCAGACGCAGCCCGTGCTGGCGCAATGCGTCGAGCGTCGCGCCGCGCGCCACCACGCTCACCGCGTGGCCGGCCTGTGCGAGCTTCACGCCCATCCAGCCGCCGATCGCGCCGGCGCCATAGATCGCTACTTTCATCGCTTCAATCCTTGCGTGGATTCCTGACTGGGTTTCTTGACCTGCTTGCCGCGTTGAGGCTTCGAACGGGTCATGTGCTCCTCATGCGCCCATCACGCGCTCACTGCCGGTAGCTCGCGTCGATGCGATCGACGCGCCGCACCAGCGCATCGAACACGTCCTGCCCCGCGCCGTGGCGCGGGTCGAACTGCAGCGCATCGCGCGAGCAGCGGGCCGCCACGTCCTCGGGCACCGGCCGCACGCGGCCCATCGCAAACGTCGCCATCTGGATTTCGCACGCGCGGTTGAGCGTCCACAGTATCGCGAAGGTCTGCGGCAACGTGTGGCCCCATGCGAGCAGGCCGTGATTGCGCAGGATCACCGCCTGGCGGTTGCCGATATGTTCGAGCAGACGCGGCCCCTCTTCCGCATGAATCGTAATGCCCTCGAAGTCGTGGTACGCAATGCGCTCGTGCAGTTGTGCGCTATAGAAGTTGGTCTGCTGCAAGCCGTCTTCGAGACAGGCCACGGCGACACCCGCTGTCGTATGCGTGTGCATCACGCAGTGCGCCTCGGGAATGCCTTCGTGAATCGCCGCATGCACGACAAAGCCGGCCGGGTTGACCGGATGCGGCGAGCCGTCGAGCACGCGGCCGTGCGCATCGATTTTCACGAGATTGCGCGCGGTCACTTCGCTGTAGTGCAGCCCGAACGGGTTGATGAGGAAGTGGCGCTCGTTGCCGGCGACGCTCGCCGGCACGCGCAACGTAATGTGGTTGTAGATCATCTCGGTCCAGCCGAGCATGTCGAAGATGCGATAGCACGCGGCGAGCTGCACGCGCGCCTGCCATTCGTCGGGATGCAGGGCGGTGGACGGCGCTACGCTCGCCGGCCGGGTTTCGAGGGTCGTCATTCGTGTCTCCGTGATTGTCGTGGCGGCGCTGCGTCATGCCATGCCATGTTATGCCGCGGCGCCGCCCGTCGATACCTGCCGCCATTCGCCGCCGTCATGCGCGGCATACTGCCGCGCTTGATGCCTGGCTCGATGCCGGACTCAGGCGCCCGACACCACCGCTGCGATCGACGAGGCCACGTACTCGGCGTTGCGCGCGTTGAGGCCCGCGACGCACATGCGTCCCGAGCGCAGCACGTACACTGCGTATTCGTTACGCAGGCGCTCGACCTGGCTTTCGGACAGCCCTGTGTACGTGAACATGCCGCGTTGCGCGACGTAGCGCGTGCGCATTACGTCGTCCACACGGCCTTCGAGGCCCGCGTAGATCGTGTTGCGCATCGCCAGAATCCGCTCGCGCATCGCGCCGAGTTCGGCTTCCCACGAGGCGCGCAGTTGCGCATCGGCAAGCACGTTGGCGACGAGGCGCGCGCCGTGCGTCGGCGGATTGCTGTAGTTCGCGCGCACCGCCGCCATCAGTTGGCCGAGCACGCGCGCGGCTTCGTCGGCGCTCCGGCACACGACGCTCAAGGCGCCGCAGCGTTCGCCGTACAACGAGAAGTTCTTCGAGAACGAATTGGCGACGATCAGCGGCACGTCCGCGTCGGCGAGCAGACGCACGCAGGCGGCGTCTTCCTCAAGGCCCGCGCCGAAACCCTGGTAGGCCATGTCGACGAACGCGATCAGCTTGCGGCGCTGCAATACCGGCACCAGTTCGGCCCATTGCGCCGGGCTCAGATCGACACCGGTCGGGTTATGGCAGCACGCATGCAGCAGCACGACGCTCTTTTCGGGCAGCGTATCGATCGCGGCGAGCATCTCGGCGAAACGCAGGCCACCCGTTTGCGGGTCGTAGTACGGATAGGTGTTGACCGTGAGCCCCGCCGCCTCGAACACGACGCGATGGTTTTCCCAGCTCGGGTCGCTGATCCACATCTGCGAGCCCGGGAAATAGCGCTTAAGGAAATCGGCACCGACCTTGAGCGCGCCCGAGCCGCCGAGCGTCTGCAGGGTGGCGATGCGGCCCGCCTCGCGCGCCGCGTGGTTCGCGCCGAACACGAGCGCCTGCGCGGTGTCGCGATAGAGCGGCAGACCCGCCATCGGCAGATACGAGCGCGGGCCGATCGCGTCGAGCAGCGCGGTTTCGGCGCGGCGCACCGCGTCGATGACGGGCAGCTTGCCGGCGTCGTCGAAATAGATGCCGATGCTCAGGTTGACCTTGTTCGGCCTGGGGTCCAGCTGAAAGTCTTCGTTCAGGCTCAGAATCGGGTCGCCGGGATAGGCGGGAATGTGGTCAAACATGGCAAGTCCTTGAAGGCGGCCTCGAAAGGCCAAGGGTAGCGGCCGCGACACCGGGGCCGCGCACCTCGGCCGAGCGGTTTCGGCGACGTCGGGCGCGGCCGCGGACGACCAGGCAAAACTCAAGTCTAAGCGGGTTTGCCCGACGACGTCGATTTGCACGAGTATCGGCCCTCGGCGCGCGCGGCACAATCAAGCGATTTTTCACGATTCGTAAGTTTTTCTTTAGAATCGGCCCTATGCCTCTTACCCGTGTCACGATCCGCCAGTTCGAAGCGTTTCTCGCCATCGTCGATCTTCACAGCATCGGCGCGGCGGCGGCCCGGCTCGGGCTGACTGCCTCGGCGGTCAGCCAGTTGCTGGCCGAACTCGAAACCGAACTCGGCTTCCGGCTGTTCGATCGCACGACGCGGCGCGTCGCGCTGTCGAGCGCGGGACAGGATTTCCTCGCCTCGGCCGAATCGGTGCTGCGCCACGTACGGGCGGCCGCGCAATCCGCCGACGACATCCGCAACCGCGCGGCCGGCATCGTGCGCGTGGGCGCGCCGCTCGTGATCGCGGCCACCGCGCTGCCCGCGGCGATCGCCGACTATGCGCGCGACAAGCCGAAGGTCGTCGTGCGCATCTGCGACACCGGGGTCGAGCAACTGGTGGAGCGCGTCGAGAGCGGCGACGTCGATCTCGCGATCGGCCCCGACCGGCCAAGCGGCGCGCGCGTGCGCTGCGATCCGGCGTTCGCGAGCCCGTGGGTCATGTGGTGCGCGGCCACGCACGCGCTCGCGGCGCGCCGGCGCGTGCAGTGGCGGCATCTGCGCGACGTGCCGATCGTCGCGACCGGGCGCGATCACGAACGCGCGGTCGACCAGATGCGCGCGAATCTGCCGGCCGAGGCGCGCATTATCCCGGTCGACGTCGTCGACAACGTCACGACCGCGTTCGGTCTCGCCTCGCAAGGGCTCGCGGTCACGCTGGCGCCGGCCTACGTCGCGCCGCTCGCGCGCACGTTCGGGCTCGTGATGAGGCGCATCGTCGATCCCGAAACGATTCGCGGGGTTTGCGTGTATCGCTCGACCGAGCGCGCGCTGTCGCCGTCCGCCGATGGTTTCGCGGATTTCGTCATGCCGTGGTTAAGGCGCTGGGATCGGGAGATGCAGAGCGAGGCGCGGGGAAAGCGGGAGTGAGGCTGGATGGCAGGTTGCGCTGAAGGCGCTGACTGCCTCGACGCGCTCGCTCTGTCGATACGCTGCTGCGAATGCAATTCAACCAGGTTTTCTATTTTGGGCCTTCGCCCATGTACGGACAGCCTGCCGCACGACGATTATCTGATCTCTGCCGATCCGGGCAGCGACTTCAAATCAATCGTCGGCCTGTCTATGTCCTTGACCGTCTATCGCGGTCAGGGCGCCCCTCACGCCCACAACGGGACAATCGATCCGCCTGGCGGGCAGCTCGGGCACGGCCCCGGTCTGCCGTTTTCACTGCTCCCCTGATAGACGGAAACGAAATGGAAAAATCAAATTACACAAACGTGCGGGAAATCCAGAGTTTCCCGAGCTTCCACGATGCCGAACTCTTGCGGATCGAGCACCGTCGCGATGAACGCGAGTTGGAGCTCGGCTTCAAGCGTGTCAATGGTGAAATAGAGGTCCTGCTTTTCAGGCAGGTGCTTGCCATGCGGATGCTGGATTTCGCGGAGCAAAATGTTGCCTCGCGCGTATTGCTGTCGCCGATACATTCGTTTTCCGTCAACGAGGTGAGAACCATCGTCGGATGGATTCGCAGCTGGGCCGACTCCAAACCCGTGCTCGTGTCTCAGGAGCAAGCGGAGCAGATCACTCAATCCATACAGGCAGGAAAAACAGCGCTATTCGCACTGGATCCCTCATGCGGCGCTGAAGTCGCCGTCCTGTGTGAATCGGCATGGCTACGGCAACGCGATTGATCGCGTCGCCGTATTCGCCGGCCCCGGTCGCCTCAGAACCGATAGTTGATCGACACATCGGCAACCCCGGTCGCCCGGCTGTGCGTGATCGGACTGTTGCCCGCGCTGCCGACCAGTTGCTCGAATGCGCCATCCGCGGTGGCGAACCAGTGCCTGTTGAACAGCCAGACCGCGCTGATGCCGAAGCCCACCGACTTGAAGCCCGCGCTCGCGTGGTACGGCGAATACTGCGAGTGAGCGGCCTGCTCCTGATTGACGCCGAACCAGCTGTTCATGTATTTCGAGTCGGCAAGCGTCACGTTCTGACCGGCGAACCAGAAGAACTGCTTCGTGCTGCCGGGCATCGGCAGATAGGCGCCGAGATCGCCGGTCCATCCGTTCGAGCCGCCGAAGTAGCGGCGAATGTCGGCGCGCACGACGAGCGGAAACGTCTTCGACACGACGTATTCGCCGGCCAGCTTCAGACCCGGCGCCGCGTTGATGTTGCCGAGTCCGTCGAGTTCCTGCGGATCGTCGCGCGCGCGCCGCCCGAGGTCGTAGACGGCGGCGAGACTCATGCGCCAGTTCTCGCCCTGCGCGAAGTTCGCGCCGAAGCCCTCGCCGCTCGACAGAAAGAACAGGTCCTTGTAGCGCACGTCGAGGCTCGGCCCGGCCACGACGTGATAGCGGTCCGAACCCTCGAAGCGCGGCTGAAACGACGTCGCCGCGCCGAGGCGCACCTGCCAGTCGGGGATGTCCGGCTGATACATCTTCTGCAGTGCAATGCCGGCCGAGTACTGCCACTCCCCGAGCGGCGACGGCGTCTGTGCGAAGGCGACGCCGGGCAGAAAGACCATTGCGCCAAGGGTCGCCTCGACGAGCGAACTCGCCGCGCTGCCGGTTTGTTTGTGGCGGAGCCTGCCGCCCCGCTTCTTTCTACGGCTGTTCAACACCAGGGGCCTCCGATCTCGCCTTGTCGCGAGGAGCTTGGGTCCTTGCCCGAGGTCCATGAGCGGACCTGAAACTCGGGCGACTGCCGCGCGGCTACTGACGGCAATGTAATTTTTCCAGCAGGAGATGCGGGCTGTGCGGCATGCGCTTGCGCCGCGCTACTGCATCGGCGACGCGCGACGATCACGCCGTGCGCGGCTTTCGCATCAACGGCCGGGTTGCGGAAAATGGCCGCTGGAAAGCACTTACGCAAAATATGCGCCACGTTCGTGGTGATTCGATGATCGGATGATACGGGCGCTGCTGCGGGAACGGCGCGCGAGGGGTCGGGGCGAAGATCGGAGTGAAGCGGTCGCGCCATGCGCCGCAAAAGAGCACGAACAACGACCGCCTTCGTCGCCCGGAAGACGACGAAGGTAAGGAAGAAGGCGTCACGGCGCCACTACTGCTGCGCTTCGACCAGCACCGGCTTGTCGCGATACAGATTGGGGAATAGCCGTTTCAGATTGACGATTTTCGGCATGTCGTTGATCGCGATATAGGCCGAATCGGGATGCAACGTCAGGTAGTTCTGATGGTACGACTCGGCCGGATAGAAGCCCTTGTACGGCTCCGCCTTCGTGACGATCGGCGCAGGAAACACATGCGATCTGTCGAGCTGCGCGATATAGCTCTGCGCCACCCGCCGCTGCGCGTCGTTGAGCGGGAACACCGCCGAGCGGTATTGCGTACCGCTATCGGGCCCCTGACGGTTCAGTTGGGTCGGGTCCTGAATCACCGAGAAATAGACCTGTAAAAGTTGGCCGTACGTGACCTTGCCCGGATCGAACGTGACCTGCACCGATTCGGCGTGGCCCGTTTCGCCACCGCTGACGGTCTCGTACTGTGCGGTATCGCGCGCGCCGCCCGAATAGCCTGACACCGCCTTCGTCACGCCGCGTACGTGCTGGAACACGCCCTGCACGCCCCAGAAGCAGCCGCCCGCGAACACCGCGGTTTCCTCGCGCGGCATGCCGGCGGCAAGCGGTTCATCGAGTGTGGGTGGCGCGATCGCGACCGCGGTCTCCGCCGAGAACGCGATGCGCTGCGTGAACACCAGCGCAAACAGGCCGGCGCCGAGCAGCGCGAAGACTGCTGCGGTACGTGAGCGAGCCGGAATACACGACGAGATCGACGAAAAAGTACGCAATAAGCCGCGAAACGAGGTACGAAAACTACGCTTGCCGAGATTCATTTTGCGTCTCCTCATTCAACCCGCACACTCGGTCGATACACCCCAGTCGATACGCTCGCGAATCGCGATGCGAGACCGCCGTCGATCTGAACAATGTCCGTTTGTTGCCGCAAAATCGTGATGTCATTCATGGTGATCGCTCCGGAAAAAACATATCGTTCACGCGGTGCGATGCTGCATCCCGGTGCATGGATGCTTCCCCTCGCGCGTGACCCGAAGCTTAGTCGGCGGTCACACCGTTTTATGACAGCATGCGCGTCTTTTCTCGCGGCAGCACGACTTGCAGCGGGAATTTCGCAGAGAAAAACCGCCCTTCAACGGCTGCTTTTCGGCTTGTGCAGCTTCGCCGCGACGGCCCGCGCAAATAAAAACGGCAGCCCTCAGGCCGCCGTTCCGTTCACCACTACAGCACAAGCAATACGATCAAACCGTTGCTTCGACCTGCGCTTCGCTCTCTTCGTCCGCGCTGCTGCGGATCAGGTGATCGAACGCGGACAACGATGCCTTCGCCCCCTCGCCGACCGCGATCACGATCTGCTTGAACGGCACCGTGGTCACGTCGCCGGCGGCGAACACGCCCGGCACCGAAGTCGCACCGCGCGCATCGACGACGATCTCGCCATGCTTCGACAGCTCCACCGTGCCCTTGAGCCATTCGGTGTTCGGCACGAGGCCGATCTGCACGAACACGCCTTCGAGTTCGATTGTCTTCACGTCGCCCGAAGCCAGGTCCTTGTAGACCAGACCGTTGACCTTCTTGCCGTCGCCGGTGATCTCCGTGGTCTGCGCCTGCGTGACGACCGTCACGTTCGGCAGGCTGCGCAGCTTGCGTTGCAGCACTTCGTCGGCTCGCAGCGTCGCGCCGAATTCGAGCAGCGTCACTTCGCGCACGAGACCGGCGAGGTCGATCGCCGCCTCGACGCCCGAGTTGCCGCCGCCGATCACCGCGACGCGCTTGCCCTTGAACAGCGGGCCATCGCAGTGCGGGCAGTACGCCACGCCGTGATTGCGATACTCGCGCTCGCCCGGCACGTTGATTTCGCGCCAGCGCGCGCCGGTCGCGAGGACGATCGTCTTCGCCTTCAGCACCGCGCCATTCGCGAGACGCACCTCGTTGATGCGCCCCGGAATCAGCGCTTCGGCACGCTGCACGTCCATGATGTCGACGTCATAAGCCTTTACGTGCTGTTCGAGCGCGGTCGCGAACTTCGGTCCTTCGGTTTCCGTCACCGAGACGAAGTTTTCGATCGCGAGCGTGTCGAGCACCTGGCCGCCGAAACGCTCGGCCACGACGCCGGTCGCAATGCCCTTGCGCGCCGAGTAGATGGCCGCCGCCGCGCCCGCCGGGCCGCCGCCGACGATCAGCGTGTCGAATACCGGCTTCTTTTCCAGCTCCTTGGCAGCACGTGCACCGGCGTTGGTGTCGAGCTTCGCGAGGATTTCCTTGACGCCGCTGCGGCCCTGGCCGAACACTTCGCCGTTCATGAACATCGTCGGCACGGCCATGACCTGGCGCGCTTCGACTTCGTTCTGGAACAGCGCGCCGTCGATCGCGACGTGACGGATGCGCGGGTTGATCAACGCCATCACGTTCAGCGCCTGCACGACTTCCGGGCAGTTCTGGCACGACAGCGAGAAATACGTTTCGAATTGATAGTCGCCGTCGAGACTGCGGATCTGTTCGATCACTGCGTCGTCGAGTTTGACCGGATGGCCGCCGACCTGCAGCAAGGCGAGGACGAGCGACGTGAATTCATGCCCCATCGGAATGCCGGCGAAACGGATGCCGGTGTCCTTGCCCGCTTCGCCGATCGAAAACGACGGCTTGCGTTCGCTGTCGCCGCGACGCTCGATCACCGTGACGCGCTCCGACAACGTCGCGATATCGTTCAGCAAGGCCAGCAGCTCCTGCGACTTCGCGCTGTCGTCGAGCGAAGCGACGAGTTCGATAGGCCTGCTAACTTTTTCGAGGTACGTTTTGAGTTGAGTCTTGAGATTGGCGTCAAGCATGGCTTTGCGTTTTCCGTGACGTGGGGTGTGGGGTTCCCGGCACCGCACGCGTCGGATAGAACACGTGCGGCCCGAGGACGCACGAAGCGCCGTATCGGGCGTTTCGCGCGGTGATGCACCGGAAAATACCGGGAAATGTCGACTACAGCCGCAGCAGGCGCTGCGCAGACCTTAGATCTTGCCGATCAGATCGAGCGACGGGGTCAGCGTTTCTGCGCCCGGCGTCCACTTGGCGGGGCAAACTTCACCCGGGTGAGCCGCGATGTACTGGGCAGCCTGAACCTTGCGCAGCAGCTCGCCGGCGTCACGGCCGATGCCGTTGTCGTGGACTTCGCACAGCTTGATCTCGCCTTCCGGGTTGACCACGAACGTGCCGCGCAGTGCGAGGCCTTCTTCTTCGATCAGCACGTCGAAGTTGCGCGAGATGGCGAGCGTCGGGTCGGCCAGCATCGGGTACTTGATCTTCTGGATCGTGTCCGACGTGTCGTGCCATGCCTTGTGCGTGAAATGCGTATCGGTCGACACGCTGTAGATTTCCACGCCGAGCTTCTTGAAATCTTCGTAACGATCGGCCAGGTCACCGAGTTCGGTCGGGCAGACGAACGTGAAGTCGGCCGGGTAGAACACGAAAACCGACCACTTGCCCTTCAGGCTTTCTTCAGTGACGGTCGTGAAATCGCCATTGTGGTAAGCCTGTGCCTTGAACGGTTTGACTTGACTGTTGATGATCGGCATTTGCTGAGTCCTCTTTCTGAGTGGGTGGAAAGTGGAGTCAGTATGCCAAACCGAGCCCGATAGGTAAAGCGGATTGTTTAAATGATATTGATAGTCTGACACTATTTATTTTACCGGTACCGACTATCGGCTCGCTTTGGGGGCCTGCGGCCAGGCCGCTTCAATCCTTCAGAAGCCGCCACAGCGTGGTCCGGCCGATCCCCAGTGCGCGGCTCGCGGCCGCGCGATTGCCGCCGGAGCGTTCGAGCGCGAGCAGCACTTCCTCGCGGGTCGGCATCGCGCGCGGGGCCGTGGCGTCGGCGGCGACGCCAGCGCTTGTCTGCTGCGCTTCGGACGCCGTTGCCGGCCCAAGCCGCCCGAATTCGGGAAACACCGCCTGCCAGTCCGCCGAGGCGTCGTCCGGCGCGCTGTTGCCAGCCATCGAACCGATATAGATCGCGGCGCGCACGAGCAGGTTTTCGAGCTCGCGGACGTTGCCCGGCCACGCGTAATTCGCAAAAAGCGGCGCCAGAAACGCCAGCACCCGTTCGAGCGACGCCGCCGGCAAGCCGTACTGCAGCGCGTTGCGGCCCAGCAGATGCCGCGCCAGCAAGGCAATGTCGGCGCGCCGTTCACGCAATGGTGGCAATTTTATCTGAAGCAGGTTTAATCGAAAATACAGATCCGCGCGAAACGCACCCTGCTCGACGAGCGCATGCAGGTCGCGGTGCGTCGCCGCGATCACGCGCACGTCGACCGGCGTGGCGCGGCTCGCACCGAGCTTCATCACCTCGCGCTCCTGCAGCACGCGCAGCAGCCGGCTTTGCAGCGCGGCCGGCATTTCGCCGATTTCATCGAGAAAAATCGTGCCGGTATGCGCGATTTCGAAGAGCCCCGGCTTGCCGCCGCGCCGCGCGCCCGTGAACGCGCCTTCCTCGTGGCCGAACAGTTCGCTTTCGATCAGCCCCTCGGGCAGCGCCGCGCAGTTGAACGCGACGAACGGATTGCCGCGCCGCGGGCTCGCGTTGTGGATGCCCTGCGCGACCAACTCCTTGCCGGTGCCGCTTTCGCCGCTCAGCAGCACGGTCGCGTCGTGCGCGGCGCCGGCCAGCGCGAGCCGGCGCACGCGTTCGAGCGCCGCCGACGCGCCGATCAGATCGTCGAGCCGATGCCGCGCGACCAGTTGCTTCGGCCGCTGGTTCGTGCGCAGCGAGCGGTCGATCCGCTGCGCGACGAGCGCGTCCTGCGCGGTCACGACGAAACCGGCGCGCGTGCCCTGCTCGACGATCGGCACGCAATTGACGATCAGCGCGCGCCCGCCTATCTGCTCGATGCGCTCGTCGACCGGCCGGTCGTGGCCGAGGATTTCGCGCAGCAGCGGCGCGAGCGTGCGTGTGACCTGCGATGACAGGTCGCCGGCGTCCTGCGGAATCGGTTTCCCGGCGCCTGCGAGAGGCGCTTCTTTCGCCGTGTCGAGCCTGAGCCCGAGCAGTTCGAGCATGGCCGGGTTGACGGCTTCGAGCTGACCGGCCTCATCGAACGCGGCGACGCCGTCGCGCAGATGCGCGACGATCGTATTCAGCCGCACGCGCTTCGCCTCCTTCTGCCGGCTCACGCGCGCCAGTTCGACCGACTGCTCGAAGGCTTCCTCGACCGCCGCGAGCGAGTACAGGAAAACGCTCTCCATGCCGGCCTGCTGCGCCAGATCGCAGGCCATGCCGGCCCCGATGACGACGCCGCAGCCCTCGGCGGCCAGCTGTTCGACCACGAGCCGCACCTCGTCGAGCGACCGATAGGCGCGCTGCCGCAAATCGGCATTGAGCAGCGGGCTCAGATCGGCGAGTTCGTGCGCGATCGCCGCGTGCAGCACGAGCCCGATGCGCGCGCCGGGCCACGTGGCCGTGGCGCGCGTGATCGCGCTCAGCACGTCGAAGCCGTTCACCTTGACCATCACGACCGGCACGCTGAGGTTCTCGCGCAGATACGCGCCGTTCGAGCCGGCGGACAGCACGACGTCGACCGCGCCCGCATCCACGTAGGCTTGCAGTGCCGCGACGGCCGCACCGTAGCCCTCGCGCACCGTGAAGAATTTCGCGCGTCCGGCGTAGCGCGGCTCGACCGCCTCGCACAGCGATTGCAGCCGGCTGATGCTGACGAGCGCGACGCCGGGACGGCTGGAATCGGCGTTCGAATTGAGGGGTGGGATCGGGTTGGCGAGAAACGGGTTGAAGGTGGACACCGTGGGGCTCCTGGTTGAAGCAGTGTCGATGAAACGTTTCTGGAACGTTTTACTTATTCTGCCATGAACACCCCATGAACACCTTTTACCGGCTTATGTCACGCCAACCCTTGATCCGCCGGTTTGCCCCCGAAACACCAGTCAATGGCATGCTTCCTGCACAATGCTGCGTACGTTCCACCCACGCTTTTCTTCCGGAGACATAGCACCATGACGACAGCCGCCACCCGCCGCGCCGCGTTCCGCGCCAAGGTCAATCAACGCCAGGGCCTGCTCGTGCCTGGCGCGTTCAACGCGATGAGCGCACGCGTGATCGAGGACGCCGGTTTCGAAGCGATCTACGTCACCGGCGCGGGCGTCACCAATATGTCGCTGGGCCTGCCCGACCTCGGCTTTATCGGCCTTGCCGAAGTCGCCGAGCACACGGCACGCATTCGCGACGCGGTTGCGCTGCCGCTGCTCGTCGACGCCGACACCGGCTTCGGCAACGCGTTGAACGTGCGGCAGACCGTGCGCGTGCTCGAGCGCAGCGGCGCCGACGTGATCCAGTTCGAGGACCAGGTGATGCCGAAGAAATGCGGCCACTTCTCGGGCAAGGAAGTGGTCGCCACGAGCGAGATGGTCGGCAAGCTCCGCGCGGCCGTCGATGCGCGCGAGGACGCCAACCTGCAGATCATGGCGCGTACCGACGCGGCCGCGGTGCATGGCATCGAGGACGCGATCGAGCGTGGCCATCGCTTCATCGAGGCGGGCGCCGACATTCTCTTTATCGAGGCAACCGAGTCGCTCGCCGACATCGAACGTCTGCCGTCGCTGTTCGAGACGCCGCAACTCATCAACATCGTGATCGGCGGCAAGACGCCGGTGCAGTCGCGCGAAACGCTCGCGAAGCTCGGCTACGGCATCGTGCTGTACGCGAACGCGGCGCTGCAAGGCGCGCTGGTCGGCATGCAGCGCGCGCTCGGCACGCTCCGGAGCAACGGCCGCCTCGACGAAGACGCGACGATCGTTGCGCCGTTCAGCGAGCGTCAGCGGCTGGTTAATAAGCCGTTGTATGACCGGCTCGATAAGGAGTATGCGGCGAAGGAGTAAGGAGACGGCGGCCACTCATGGAAGCGCAGGCCGGCTACGTATTCTCGTGACCAGGCCTGCCGTTATCCGATCACGCCGGGAGAACGCAGGAACAGGCCTATTTGATGGTCGAATGCATCCATCGTCCCGAGATATTCCTTCTTGCAATACGATGCGATCTCTGCCCTGCTCTTTCCGCTGAAGTATGCACTCGCGGGTTGAGCCTTCTTATAGTCGAATGCCGATCCGTAAATCGATGTAGACGCATACGCCGTCTGTGCTACCAGGCAAAGCAGCCCAAATAATCTAATGACGTGCATCATAGGCTCTCCTTTGTACGGATAGGTTCTCGAAGTGCTTGCCCATCGCCGGTTACGGAACGTGCGATGCGTCCCGCGAGATCGACCCCGTCCCGCGTGATCCAGGCGTATCAACGTTAGCCAGATTTCTCCCCTAAGCTCTTAAACCCGCGTGCGGATCGCGCAAAACACATAAACCGCTTCAAAAACCAGGCCCCCGACAAAAACCGCTAACACAAAACCATCCACTACGCCCCCGCACCCCAACCCCCTGCACACCGCAACAATATGGCGCCATTTATTGCGTTACGATTCAGGGCTGGCGACCGGGCAAGCCCAAAGGCGGACCGACGTCTTCGCCAGGCCACCGCCACTCAGCCACCGTTCCGCGGCCGGTTTCGAATTTCTCGCCGATCCGCTCCCACGAACGCCGGCAAAACGCAATCGAAAGGCAATCGCAAGCACCATGAAGTCAAACTCCTCGCGCACCACGTCCCTGCTCGCCAACCGTCCTCACGCGCATGCGCTCATGCGCCCGGCAGCGGAGATCGCGCGATGAGCGGCGCCGGCACCCGCAATGCGCACGTCGGCTGGCTGCCGTATATCGTCGCGGCCACCTTCTTCATGGAGTATCTCGACACCACCGTGATCGCCACCGCGCTGCCGCAGATGGCGCGCTCGTTCGGCGTCGGCCCGAACAGCCTGAGCCTCGGCATGACCGCGTACATGCTCGCGCTCGCGATCTTCATCCCGGCGAGCGGCTGGGTCGCCGACCGCTGCGGCGCGCGCACCGTGTTCGTCAGCGCAATCGGCGTGTTTACGGTCGCCTCGGTGCTGTGCGGGCTGTCGCAGAACGTCCCCGAGTTCACGGCCGCGCGGCTGCTGCAAGGCATCGGCGGCGCGATGATGGTGCCGGTCGGCCGGCTCATCGTCGTGCGCAGTACCGAAAAGGCCCGCATGATGCAGGCGATCGCGACCATCACCTGGCCGGCCATCGCGGCGCCCGTGGTCGGGCCGCCGATCGGCGGCTTCATCACGACTTACGCGTCGTGGCGCTGGATCTTCCTGCTCAACGTGCCGTTCGGCATCGCCGCGATCACGGTCGCGCTGATGCTCGTGCCGAACCTGCGCGAAACCGCCCGCAAGCCGCTCGACGTGGTCGGCCTCGTGCTGAGCGGCATCTCGCTGACCGCGCTCCTGTACGGCGCCGAGCTCGCGAGCCAGCCCGCCACCAACGTGTGGCTCGCCTGCGCGGTCATGGCGGGCGGCCTGCTGGTCGGCGTGATCGCGTTCCAGCACGCGAAGCGCCACCCGCATCCGCTCGTCGACGTATCGACGCTGAAGGTGCCGACGTTCTCGGTGACGGTCATCACCGGGTCGTTCACGCGCATCGGCATCGGCGCGGTACCTTATCTGATGCCGCTGCTGTTCCAGCTCGGCTTCGGGCTCTCGGCGTTCCACTCGGGTCTGCTGCTGCTCGCCAGCGCGACCGGCAACCTCGGCATGAAGGCGCTGACCACGCGCATCCTGAAACGCTACGGCTTTCGCATGGTGTCGATCGTCGACGTGACGATCGCGGGCGTGTTCATCATCGCGTGCGGGCTGCTGACGCCGAACGTGCCGCTCGCGCTCGTGCTGATCGTCGTGTTCGTGTACGGCGTCGCGCGCTCGATGCAGTTCTCGACACTCGCCACCCTCGCCTACGCCGATATCGCGCAGCCGCAGATGAGCGCCGCGAGCACGCTATGGAGCGCCGCCGCGCAGATGACGCTCGGCCTCGGCATCGCGTTCGGCGCGGTGTCGCTGCGCGTCGCGGCTCACCTGAACGGCGAGACGACCGGCCACGTTTTCACGCTCGACGACTTCCGTCTCGCGTTCCTGTTCGCCGGCGTGCTGACGCTGCTGTCGGTGCTCGGTTATAGAGGGCTCGCGCGCAATGCCGGCCAGAGCATCGGCGGCGGTTCGGGCAGCGGGGAGAATACGGAGAAAAACCCGGCGGAGAAAAGCCGGGCCGCGAAGGGCTGAGCGCGGTTTTATCCGCGTGATATGGCGCGGATGGATCGGCCCACGTCAGACATAAGCGCGCTCGCGCATCCACTTCGTCATGATCCATTTGTCGCCGGCCAGCACTGGCGCGCCGCCGTGCAAGGTCAGCGGATCGAGCTGGCGCCGGCCGTTCATATAGCGGAAATACACGGCGCCGCCCGCGCGCGCCGCGACCGAAATGCCCGCGTCGGGAAAGATCGTTTCGCCGCCCTCGGCGACGTCGTTCAGATAGATCACGAGCGTCGCGACGCGCTGGCCGCCGCGCGCGGTATGCACGGCGCTGCCCGGATGATCGGGCGAAAAGTAGTCGAAATGCGGACGGTATTCGCCGCTCGTGCCGTAATGCAGGACCTGCAAGCCCTCGCCGTTTTCGAGCGGCCAGTTCATCAGGCTCGCGATGCGCCGGTCGAGCGTCTCGATCAACGCGTCCTCGCCGCGCTGATACCAGACGCCTTCGCTGGTGCGATTGCGGATCACGTCCTCGCTGCCCGTGACGGGATTGACCGTGGTCGAGCGTTTCAGCCGATGCCGCGAGCGCTCGATCAACGCGTCGCACTCCTCGGGCGATAGCACGTCGGCGAACACGATCAGTTGCGGCCGCTCGCAGCGCATCAGCACGCGCACGTCGCGCTCGCCGGCGCGGATCAGGTTGCCGTGCGCGACCGGCGCTGCGTCGTAGAGGTAGCCGTGCGGCGCGGCGTTGGCGGCGGTGGTTTCGATGACACTCGCTTCGCTCGCGACCGACCTGCCCGCGGTTGCATTAACGGCTGCATTAAGGGCCGCATTAACGGTTACGTTAGCGGCGACCTTGGCGACGGCTGCGTCGGTGATGGCGGCCTCGCTCGCAATCGCGCCGCCGATCGCTGAATCGGTGGCCGCCGCCTCGGTGGCGGCACGCACGGCGGCCCTGCGCTCGCTAACCGCCTTGTGCACGGCGACGCGCGCGGCCTCGGCCGCAAAGCCGGCCTGCACCATGACGTCGATCAGCGCATCCGGCAGGCAACCGCGCGCGACATTGGTGTCCAGCCATTCTTCCCATGCGGCATCTACGACCGGCATAGCGTTCCCTGTTCGTCCCACCCGCCAAAGCGCGGGCTCGAGTGGACGATCATAGCAAGCGTGCCATGCCAAAAAAGTTCGCCGGATGGCCAGGTCTCAAGAGCGGTTTTCAGCGGCTTTCCGGCGCCTTCCGGGCGAGTCCCGGTTGGCACTGCAACGGCATTGAAGCGACATCGCTACGCCGTTTCAACGATGCAGATGCCCACGATACAGCGTGAGCCCGCGGCGCGCCTGCGCCCTGAGCATGCGCTGCACGAGCGGCGACCAGCCGAACAGCGCGCCGCGCACGCCCATCGCCTGACGCATCCACAGCCACAGGTCGAAGCGGTCGCGGTGCTCGACGATGAGCCCGTCGCGGAACGCGAAGCGCGCCTCGATCCGGTTGACCACGGGCCGCCCCGTCTGGGTGAACTGATAGCTCGCGACCCATTGCGCGCGGCCGCTCGCGTCGTCGGCCTCGATCTCGCCGAAGGTCAGCGAGAAATCCTGCGCGTGTTTGACGAGCATGCGCCACATGTCGCGCACTTCCTCGCCGCGCAGCTCGCCGAAGGCGGGATCGCTGAAGACGGCGTCGTCGGCATAGCAGGCGGCCATGGTTTCGGCGTCGCGTTGCTGGAAGGCGGTGTAGAAGCGTTCGATCAGCTCGGTGTTGGGATGGCTCATTGTTTCGATGTCGTGTGTTGCGTATTGCGGGAGCGCGCGGTATCGCACCCCGGAAAAACCGCCCGCTCGGGGTGGGTGGCGGGCATGGCGCACACGATATCGGAAAATGGCGTGAACGGGGGTTTTGGCGAATGTTTTGCGGCGGCGAAGCGCCTGCTGCTGAGGGAGTCCGGGCGCGCACGAACCCGGTACAAGCCCGCCATCAACCACGTACCAACCCGGCAAAACCCAGACAAAACCTGGCAAAAACCAGCTACAAGCGCCGCTACCCCCGCGACACGGCCCCTCGTCCCCTCGCGACTTCGGCCCTGCCCGCCAGCACCCATATTCCCGCGGCCACCGACGCCGCGACGAACGCCGCCACGCCCAGCGCCGCCGCAAAACCGCCCGCGAAGCTCGCGCGCGCGGCCGCCGTCAGCATGGCCTGCAAGGCCGGCGACAACCGCGCGGTGGCCTGCGCCGCATCGCCCGCCATCACGCGCGACATGAAACCGGCGTCGAGCGCGGCCCGTACCGGAGCCGTCAGCGGCGTGGTCGCGAGGAAGCTCGCCTCGGTGCGGGCCGCGAGCACCGCGCCGAGCACGCCGACCGACATGACGATCGCCGTGAAGCGCGTCGTCGTGCTGATGCCCGACGCCATGCCGGTACGCTCCGGCGGCACGCATGCCATGATCGCCTTCTGCGTATCGCCGTTCAGCACACCCGCGCCGAGCCCCGTCACGACCATCCCGCACGCGACCCAGGCGTAGCGCTCGCCGCCGGCCGCGAGCGCGGTCAGCAGATTGCCGAGCGCGATCAGCAGCAGGCCCACGCTCAGCAGGGTCATTTGCGGAACGCGTCGGCCAAGGCGCGCGCCGAGGTAAGGCCCCGCCACCATCGCGAGCGCGAACGGCAGCATGCCGACACCGGCGGCGATCGCCGGCAGACCGAACGCGTTTTGCAGATACAGCGGCAGGAACGTCATCATCACCTGCGCGCAGGCGGCATAGCCGAACATCGCGAGCACCGCCGCGACGAAGCGCGGTTGCCGGAACAGGGCAAGATCGACCATCGCGTGAACGCGGACGCGCTGCAATTGCACGAACGCGCCGCCAAGCAGCACGCACGCCGCGAGCCGCGCACCGGTGGCCCAGTTCGCGAGGCCATGCGACGGCACTTCGATCAGCGCCCAGATGCCGGATGCGAGCGCGAGCCCGAACAGCAGGCTGCCGGCCGCGTCGAGCGAACCGGGCGACGGGTTGCGCGATTCGCGCAGCTCGCGCGCCGCGCTCCAGCCGAGCACGGCGCACACCGGCAGATTGAGCAGAAAGATCCAGCGCCAGCCGAGCCATTGCGTAATCACGCCGCCGACCAGCGGCGCGACCGTCGTCGCGACGCCCATGCAGGTGCCCCACACGGCCCACGCGCGCACGCGGGCGACGGGGTCGTGAAAGGTGTTGGCGATCACCGCGAGCGCCGCGGTCAGCAGCATCGCGGCGCCCACGCCCTTGAGCGCGCGCGCGAGGTTCAGCACCAGCGCCGAGGGCGCGAGGCCGCAGCCGAGCGAGGCCAGCAGGAACACCGCGAGACCGGTCAGCAGCATGCGCTTGCGGCCGACCCGGTCGGCGAGCGCGCCCGCCGGCAGCAGACACGACGCGAACGCGACCATGTACGCGCTGACAACCCATTCGACGTCGGCGAAACTGGCGTGGAACGAGCGCGCAATCGACGGCAGCGAGACGGCGACGACATTGGTGTCGAGCACGATCAACGCGCAGGTGGCCGAGGCGATGGCGAGCACGAAGCCGGGACGGGCGGGGGGGGCCTGCGTGGACGATGCGCGATGGCCGGGGATCAGTGACATACAGGCGGATTCGGGACGGATTAAGGGCGGATCAGGAGCGGATAGCGATTGGACGAAAGGTTTTCAAAGCGCGCTAGCGCAGGATACAAGGCGCGATGCGCAAAGCAGGCCCGAAGCGGTTATGAAATAGGCCCGAAGCGGTTATGAAATAGGCACGAAGCAAGCACGAAGCGAAAGTCACGCTATCGTAGCGAAGTCATTATTGTCTGTCATTGACATAGAATCGAAGAATAATTGTCCCTGAAAGCAATACCGAAAAACCATGCGGCAACTTGAATTGCGCCATATCCGCGCTTTCGTTTGCGTCGCGCGGCAACTGCACTTCGCGCGCGCCGCCGACGAACTCGGCATCGCCGCGCCGTCGCTGACGCGGCTGATCCAGGAAGCCGAGCGGCTCGTCGGCGCGCGGCTCTTTTACCGCACCAAGCGCTCGGTCGCGCTGAGCGCGGCGGGCAGCGCCTATCTCGCCGAAGCGCTCGCGGCGCTCGACCATCTCGAACGCGCCGGGCAGCGCGCGATGCTTGCCGAGCGCGGCGAGCTGGGGCGCATCGAGGTCGGCTATGTGGCGTCGGCGGTGTATGTCGGCGTCCTGCAAAAAGCGGTCGGCGGATTTCGCGGCACGCATCCCGGCGTCGAGGTGGCGATTCAGGAAGTCCCGATGGACGCCGTCGCCGGCATGCTCGGCGACGGCCTGCTCGACGCCGCCTACATCCGCCCGCCGATGCCGCTCGCGAGCGGCATTCAGGCCGTGACCGTGCATCGCGATCGCTTCGTGCTGGCGCTGCCGGCCAGTTCTCCGCTTGCGACGTCGGCGAGCCTGCGGCCCGCGCAGTTACGCGACCAGTGCTTCGCGCTGCCCGAACAGGAATCGGGCACCTTCGAAGTCGCGCGGCGCGGCCGCTTTTCGCCGCGTCTCGGCCCCCGCCCCGGCACGCTCGCGGCCGTACTCGCCTGCGTGTCGCTCGGCGGCAACGTGGCGGTCGTGCCGCATACACTCGCCGATTGCATCGCGCTGCCCGGCGTCGCGTATCGCGACATCGCCGGTCAGCCGATTGCCTCGGAAATCGCGCTCGCGTTCCGCCAGTACGAGCGGGCACCGGCCGTGAAGGCGTTTCTGCGCTTCGCGCGCGGCGTCAAAAACCTGGGCTGACGCGCACCGCTGCTCCGCATGGAGACTCGCGTCGATCGTGTCTGCGAGCAAAAGCGCACGACCGTCAGCGTCCGCCGCAACACATACGGCCGCTTTCGTTATATCCTGACGGATATTACGCTAGGCTTTGCCGCAACCACGGCGAGGCGCAACGAATCAGCAGGAGCCCTCAGCGGTGCGCAGTCGATCCACTTTGCCGGCCCCCGGGTCGCGCGTTCAATCCGGGCACGGCCAGCGTGTGGCGCACGAGATATCGTCGGCCATCGTCGCGGTGAAGTCCGCGTCCGGGCGCGGACGGGCCGAAACGATCCGCGACGTCGTCGACGCCTACCGGCGCCTGTACGGCAGCGTGCAGCGCTTCGTCGCGATGCTCGGCGGCGACCCGTCGAGCATCGCGACAATCGGCGCATCGGGCTCGCATGCGCTGAACCCGTTGCTGTCGCTCCTCGCCGGGCGGGCGCGCGCGAACGCCTTCGCGCGTCTGCGCGAACTGAAAGCGACGATCGAGGAAGCGCGTCTCGCCGAGCATCTGCGCGATGCGATTTTCTCCGACGCGCTCAGCAACGATCTGCCCGCGTTGCGCCAGGCGGTGGCCGAACTCGAACGGCTCGACGCCGCGATGGTCGGCCTCTGCGTCGGGCACGTGCTCGAACAGCATGCGCGACCGGCCGGCGAAGCGATTCGTCCCGTGCTGCGCTCCGCGGCCCAGCGCGAACGCGCCGCGGTGCGCCGCTCGCAAAGCGCGAGAACCGCGACCGTGGCAGCGGCAGTGGCCGCCGAAGCGCCGCATGAACACGCCGGAGCAACGCTGGTTCACCCCGCCGACTGACCCGCCGACTCATACCCCGATGCACGAACGCCGCCCATGAACGCTTTTTTTCGCCCCTCGTTATATCGACGCGAATACATCGCAGGCGACGCCCTGCGCGCCATTCGCACGATAAACGCGGGCGCAAGCACGCGGCCCGACTGACACGAACCGGATTCGAGACCTTCATGCACACGCCCCCGTTTCCCCTTGCCCAGCCTTCGCGTCTGAAACTGTCCGGCGACGAACTCGCGAGCACCGGCATTCGCACAATCGACGCATGCTGCGCGCCGTCGCAGGCCATGCCGCCCGCCGTCAAGCGCCGTGCGCGCCTGTCCGAACTCGACAGCCATCTGCACTGCTCGATCATCGGCACCTGCCTCGGCACGCACGAATTGCGCAAGCTGGTGCCGAAATTCACGAACCTCGACCGTCACGACGCGAGCGACCTCGACATCCATCACACGGCGGTCGAACTCGCGATCGAAGGCGGCGCGGGCGCGAAAGCGCTGCACAAGCTGCTCGACGAACGCTACGCGGGTGCGGTGCGCCGCTTCGAAAAGGCCGCCGACGACTTCGAACTCCTGAAGCTCTGGGACGAAGCGCTGAAAAACGGCGATATCCCGCCCGCCTACTGGGCGCTGATGACGCATCCGCTCACGACGATGCCCGTGCGCCAGAAAGCATTCGGCGACCTGCACATGCTCTCGCATCTGGTCGGCGCGGCCAATCGCGCCGATATCCGGCGGCTCGTCGCCCTGGAAGCGGAAAACGTCGCGTTGAAGGAGAAGATCGAGCGGCAACAGAACCGTCTGCAGGAACTCAGTGTCGAGCGGGATAAATCGGTCGCCGCGCTCGACGGGCAGATCGCGCAACTTCAGGCGGCACGCCAGTTGCCCGCCGATGCCGCCGGCCTCGAAGCCGAGCTGGCCTATCTGCGCGAACGGCTCGCCGATGCCGAGCAACGCATTGCGCTGCAGACGAGCCGCCGCGAAGCGGCCGAGCAGCGCATGCAGCAGGAACAGGAAGCCGCGCTCGCGCTACGCGGCAGCCGCGACCAGGCGCTCGCGCAGTTGAAGCTCGTGCAAAGCGAATGCGATGCGCTCGAACGCGCCACCGTCGATGCCGCCGAAGCCACGCACGCCACGGCCACGCCCGCTGCCGGCGGCGCGGGCGCGCGCCGTGCGAGCCTCGACGGCGTGCAGGGCAAGCGGATCGTCTACGTGGGTGGCCGGCCCGGCTCGAACGCCGCGCTCAAACGGCTCGTCGATGCGGCCGGCGGCGAACTGGTGCTGCACGACGGCGGGGTCGAGGATCGCAAGGGCTTGCTGGCCGCCGCGTTGCCGGGCGCCGATATCGTCGTGTTTCCGGTGGACTGTGTCGACCACGATTCGATGAACACGCTCAAGCGGGTCTGCGAGCGTCACGGAATCGACTATCACTCGTTGCGCACGGCGAGCGTCGCGAGCTTCGTCGAATTGATGGCGCGGCTGCATCCCGAACATCTCGCGCAACTTCGCCAGGTGCCGCCTTCGTCGTTCTGTCTGCGGCATGGTTGAGCGCCGCACCTGAGGCCGCATGGCGCGATATATCGGGCTAATCCAGCGGCATAACCCGGCGCGGCATGCGAGCGCGCCGCTCAGGAGCGGATCAGCTTCACCAGTTCGCCGATTTGCTTCGAGCAACTGCGGCGCGCCTCCTCTTCGACCTCGCGATAAAGCCGGATGATGGTTTCGCCGACCGGCGTCAGCGTGCAGCCCCCGCCGCTTTGCCCGCCCTGCTCCGAATGCGTGGCCGGTGACTTCAGCGAGCGGTTCAGCTCGTCGATCAGCAGCCACGCGCGCCGGTACGACATGTCGAGACTGCGCGCCGCCGCCGAGATCGAGCCATATTCGCGCACCGCTTCGAGCAGATCGACCTTGCCCGGTCCGAGCGCGACCGACTCGCCATGACGGATGCGCATTCTGAAGCGCACTTCGGGACGCACCTTCGCGGATTTCGTCGCCGGAGCGGATTGGGGTTTCGCGGATTTCGCGGTCTTAGCGGTGTCGGCCATGCGCGCAAGCATACACGAAGCGCCCCGCGCCGCCACTTGACCGTGGGCCTCAGCGGGGTGTCAGCGGCGTGTCAATGAGGTATCAGCGGCGCGGTGGGAAACAATACCCGTAGTCCTCGCAGCCGGGGCAACCCGGCGCCGGTCCCGGTTGCAACCCCAGCGAAAGCGCGCATTGCGCGGCGAGGAATTTCTTCCAGCGCAGGTTCTCGACGTTCAACGCGACGAGTGACGGGAAATAGCGTGTGAGCATCCACGTGACTTCGTCGCGGCCGGCAAGGCCAAGGTCGCGCCACAAATGATCGGGACGCAGGCACGCGTGCGCGATGATCGTGGCGAGGCAGCGCGCGTCGTCTGCATGGACCGTGCCGCTGGCATGGGCAAGCAGCAGCGCGTGGAGCGCGCGAATGAAGCGCGCGTGTTCTTCGAGGCTGAGCGGCAGCGATTGCGGTAACGCGGATTTCGTCGCGCGGCCAAAATGCCGCGCGAGCAATGCGCGCCACTCGGGCAGCGGCAAACCGAGCAACGCGAGTTCGTTGCGCGCATCACGCTCAGCGATCAGCTTGGCGAAGAGCCGCGTGTCGGGATGGTCCGCGCGCGCGGCCTCGTTCAACCAGCCACGCATGCACCCGGCGACTCGCGCATCGGCCGGCCATTGCAGCACGTCGCCGCTGTTCGCCGCAGCACCCGTCACTCGTGTAAAGGGATCATCTGGGCACATCATGGCCTCGCCATGATCGATGACGAACCCACATCACCGAAGAATTCCACGCACACTTCACACCTCATCCTCATGCGCTCGGCTTCTGATCTCGGCCAGCGACACGTCGCTCAACAGGCGCCCCGAATCGAACACCGTCACGAGCGCCTCGTCCCATTCGTCGGCAACGGTGCGTTCATCCCACGCGAGCGGTAGCGTCACCGTGCGGTACTCGCCGGTGACGCGATGGCGCAGCAGCGTAAGCCGCCCTTTCATCGAGCGCTTGCCGTGATCGGTGACCGGGTCCTTCGACACGTCGTGCCATGTGTCGCCGAGGCGGATCGCCGAGCACTTCATCGCGAAGCACTGCGTGTCGCGATTGATCTGCTGCAACAGCGCGCCGCCCATGCCGAACACGATGTTGTCGGTGGCGAAACCGGCCTCGTCCATCGCGGCGAGAATCGCCTCGATCGAATCGGGGTTCACGCCGTCGCCCTGAATCACGCGCACGTTGTTGAGCACGCGCCGTCCTTTGCTGTTCGTCACGGCGCCGAACGACGCTTCGAGCAGGCGCAGCGTCTCCAATACGATCGTGCGCGGATCGCCCGAGTCGGGCCGGATCACGAGCGTGCCGCCGGAATCGAGCACGGCCTGTTTGAGCTCCGTGCCCCATGCGTCGAGCGCGGCGAACAGATCGTACGAATCGGACACCACCGACACGATCGCGCCCTGCTTGCCGAAGCGCGCGATCATGTTGCGGTACGCCTCGATCTCGCGCTCGCGGCCCCATGACGTGATCGTGCTGTGTTCGGCCGCCGGCACCGAGAACGCAGCCATGCTTTCGTTGTAGTAATGATTCGCGGCGAGCACGCCGAGCACCGTATCCGAGCCCATGAAGCTGACGAGATGCGCCGCTCCGCCGATCGCCGCCGACTCCGCGCTCGACACGCCGCGTGCGCCGAAATCGTGCAGCTTGAACGGCAGTTGCGCGAGGTCGTCGCTGCTCCTGCACAGATACGCCCGAATCGTTTTGCGCAGATGCCAGCTTTGCGTCGCGACCGTGACCGGATACCAGACGCGCAGCAGCATCGTCTCCAGATACGAGGCGAGCCAGAACACCTGCGGGTCGTCGCATTCGACCGTCATCAGCACGTTGTGCGTCGGCACGACCGAGCCTTCGGGCACCGCGCGAATCCGCACCGGCAGATAGCCGCCGTATTGTTCGACCACGTAACGCCAGCCCGCTTCGTTGAACGGCTCGCCATGCGCGCTGAAGAACCCGCGCGCCTGCTCGATCATCGCCGTGGTGATGGGTCGGCACAGGTATTCCTTGAGCAGCATCTGCAGGCCGAAGAACAGCGTGCGCTCATAGCGCCCGCCGCGCGATTCGACGTACGAGAACATTGCCGAGGCATCGGGCGGATATTGCAGGTAGTGCGATGCCTTATACGAATCCGTGTTCAGAATCGGATTGGCCAGGATCGACGCGAAGTCGGAACGACCCTGCGCGTCGGGTGTGGACTGTGCTGCGCTCACGTGAATGTCTCGCTGGAGTGGCTGGACGGCGGGGCCGTCTCATCGTCGGCGCCCCCCTATACCGTCGCAATATACCGGGAATCGCCGGTCTGTTTGACCTTACTCCGATATGCACGCGAGCGCCCGGGCGTGCGCGGCCTCAAACGCCGGGCTTCAGTTGCGGCAGCACCTCGGGCCAGGCCGCGAGCAGACGGCCGGGCACGCTGCGGTGGCGCTCGGCGCCGGCCGGCCACAGCATGTTCGCGAGCAGGCCGAGGCCCTGCGCGAGCGTGCTGTCGCGCGCGGCAATGACGACCGGCACACCGCGGCTCAACGCGTCGTTGACGTGCCGGTCGTCGCGCGGCAACTGATGCGCGACCTTCGCGCCGAGCGTGCGCTCGAGCATCGGCAGATTGATCCGTGCGCTCTTCTCGTATTGATTGACGACGACACGCACCTTGCTCGCCGGGTGTCCGAGTTCGCGAAAAATATCGAGCATGCGGCGCGCACCGTGCAGGTGCAGCGGATGTTGCCGCACGACCATGCAGATCGCGTCGCTATGCGCGAGCGCGCGGATCGTCAGCGGATTGAGGCTCTGGCCGATGTCGATCAGTACCGCGTCGTAGCGCTCGCGCACCCATGCGAGCACGCGCTCGAGCTGCGCCGGCAGGAGTTCGGCGGCCTTCAGCGGATCGCCCGCGCCGGCCAGCAGATCGAGATTCGGGCGCACGTGCATCGCGCAGGCATCGAACAGCCCCGCGTCGAGCGGCTCGTCGCGCGCGCACAGATCGGCCAGCGTCATCGGCGGCGGCCGGTCGGCCAGCAGCAGGCTGGCGTCGGCGAATTGCTGGCTCAGGTCGATCAGCAGCACGCGGCGGTTGCGCTGCGCCGCGAGCGCGCAGGCGAGATTGACGGCGACCAGCGTCGTGCCGCTGCCGCCCTTGCTCGAGGCGAGCGACACGATACGCGCGCCGCGCTGCTCGCAGCCGCCCTTCGCCGCGTCGATCCGCGCGAGCGCGTCGCCGACGGCCTCGGGTTCGAGCGGCCACGACAGCACGTGACTCACGCCGACGCGCATCGCCGCGCCGAGCAACGCGCTCGACGGCGCAGGCGTCACGAGCATGCAATGCAGCGTGGGCGCGCAGGCCAGCGTTTCCTCGATGCCGTCCAGCCCGTGCGCGTCCAGATTGGCGTCGTCGACGATCAGCAGGTCGGCGTTGCGGATCAGATGCGCATGCATGCGCAGTTGCCGGACCGAACCGTAGGCGGTACGCAGGCGGTAACGCACACCGCTGTCGTCGAGCCGCTCGACGACGCGCTGCGCGTTTTCGGTGCTGGCGGCAATCAGGAAAATCTCGATCATGGCGTGTCTGCGGCGCCGCGAGGGCGTTATCCGGCAGCTCTTTCTTGTACTCTTGTACGGAAGGGGTGACCTGCTTTGTCGATCGGCGTCGCGCTACGAGCCGCCTTCGTCGTCATCCTCCGATGGCCGCCGCACGTCCCGTTCGGCTTGCCGCCCGCATGTCGGCGGCATTTCATACAGGGCGTCACGCAGCAGGTCGCGCCGGATCTCGGCCTGCGCCTTGCGCCTGAGTGCATCGGCGACCACCAGCGTCAGCAGATCGACCGACGACACGCGCGCCTCGGCAAAGAAGCGCGCCCGCGACGCCACCACATGGCGCCGCCAGACCAGTCCGCGAGCCCTCGAAACACCGGCCGCGCGGACGGCGGCCGGCTTGCGAATCAGTTGTTCCATGACATCCCCCGATATCGGACAGGACTGCGCCATGCGGCACAGTCCGGCGCTCGTCCGGGCCGCCGTGCCCGTGTCGAACCACGGACACGGCACCCAGTTCACCTCGTACCTCCGTCTCTCTACGGAGACTGTGGCCTCTCTCCCCGCTTCATCGCGCCGGCCAGGTCCTGATCCGGCGCTGCCCCTTCCGTTCGATCGGCGCGTCGCTCGCAAACGTTGCAATCGCATCACCTGTCGTTATCGTCGTCCTTTTCGTGTCGGCCTGACCAAAAGCCGAAAAGGAAAACGGTGAGTCCGATACCTCTCGTCGCTCGATTCTGAATGACCGATTTCAAAAATCTTTCACTCATCTTTTTTATCCGACGCTTGCTTTTTTATTCGGCCCCGCCGCGCTACCGCAAACAGATATTGGCTTCCCCGGCCATGTCCGCGAGTAACCTGTTTTTGCCGCCATTTTTTTAAATCCGGCTTTCCCCGTGCCATTGAAGCGGCGGCAAAAACTTTTTTTGTGCGGGCGTCCTGTTGCAATGGCCATGCCAACACCCGTTCCAAGCACCGCCGCCGCCGTCAAAGCCTTGTGCGATCGTCGGCGTTAGCGATCCGACGCGGCGCTTTTGCCGTCCCGCCTTCGGTCCGCGCACTCCGCATAGCGCGCATTGATTCGTTCATGACACGCCATAAAGCAGCCTCGTGATCCGATCGCGCTCCGCGTGGCGCGATTTACCGGCTCGCGCCCCCGGCCATGGGCAACGCGGGTCCGGCCGCGCGGGGCTTGCGCGGCGCGGCCGGTCAAAGATACCGCTCGCGGCGCAACGGCAAACCGGCCCGCCGGAGCCTGCCCAATCTGTCGCAAGCTTGAAACACGCGCGCATGCCTGTCGCGAACCGGTGACTTCGCTAAATGCTTAGAAGTTTGTCATCTAATGTTAGATGCCACTCATAAGTGGGCTTGACCGTTTATTCTTTAGCCGCTCAAGTCAGTCCGATAACGTGCAAATCCTTTCTTTATCCATGCATGTTCGTATGGCGCTCCTGGTCGCTTTCGCTTATCGTTAAGGGGCTATGTGCCAATCAGAGCGCCGATATCAGGTCAACGAGGCAAACAAATCAGGCAGTGAGCGAGACAATCGGTTCTAGTGGTTTTCACGATTCGGGGATAAAGTCGTCGGGCAGTTTCAGCAATGAACGCTATTTGCGGCGCCATTGCCTGATTCATCCCGCATCGAGTGCGTGGCGGTTCGCACCACGCCGCTCCCGTTTCCGCGATCCGCCGCTGCCGTCTGTGCGTCGCTACCGGCTTGTCTCTGACCGTTACGCGTTGAGGGCGGCTCCGGAACCGTGCAACCGGAGCGGCCTGCAGAAGGCACAGGCGGCTGGCGCGCGCACGGCCTATCTGGCCAGTACGTCGCACAGCAGTCCTGACAGCTGTATCGAACCGGGGGAATCATGACTACCACCTGCACGCCTGCCGACACGGAGCGCACCGTTCTGTGCGTGGCGAACTCGCCCGACCCTAAGCTCGTCGAATTTCTGGCCGCGTCCGGCTGGCAAGCCGTGCATGCGAAAAGCACAGCCGCCGCCGAACGGATGATCGAACGCGGCAACATCAAGGTCGGTCTCGTGCAACTGCCCGAAGACTGCACCTCGCAGCAACTCTCCGCACTGGCCTCGTGCATGTGCGGCGTCCAGACCAACTGGGTCGCGCAGATCGTGCCGGGCCAGAGCGAGAACGAACTGGTCAGCCGCTTTATCCTCGATTACTGCTTCGACTTCGTCACGCAGCCGTGGCTCAACGACCGGCTCGTGTTCGCGCTCGGGCACGCGCACGGCCTCTCCAGCCTGCGCCAGCCGCGCATCGCGCCGGAACCCTCGCTCGGCCGGCACGGCATGGTCGGGCAAAGCGAGCCGATGCAGCAGCTTTACCGCCGCATCGACAAATGCGGCGTGACCGACGCGCCGGTGTTCATCGCGGGCGAATCGGGCACGGGCAAGGAACTGACCGCCCGTGCGATTCACGAGCGCTCGCCGCGCGCGAGCCGCCCCTTCGTCGCGATCAATTGCGCGGCGATCCCGCCGAGCCTGTTGCAGGCCGAACTGTTCGGCCATGAGCGCGGCGCGTTTACCGGTGCGCTGCAACGCAAGATCGGCCGAATCGAAAGCGCGCACGAAGGCACGCTCTTTCTCGACGAAATCGGCGACATGCCGCACGAGTGCCAGGCGGTGCTGCTGCGCTTTCTGCAGGAAGGCACGATCGAGCGGCTCGGCGGCAATGGCCCGATCAGCATCGACGTGCGCGTGATTTCGGCGACCCACGTCGATCTCGACCGCGCGGTCGAGGACGGCCGCTTCCGCTCTGACCTCTATCACCGGCTCTGCGTGCTGCGCCTCGTCGAGCCGCCGCTGCGCGAGCGCGGCGGCGACATCAAGCTGCTCGCCAACTATGCGCTCAGCATGTATCGCCAGGACGGCGCGCGCAAACTGCGCGGGCTGTCGAGCGACGCGATCGTCGCGATGTCGAACTATCCGTGGCCGGGCAACGTGCGCGAGTTGATCAACTGCGTGCGCCGCGCGGTCGTGATGAGCGAGGGCCGCTTCATCACCGCGAGCGATCTCGGCTTGCCGGAAACGCATGGCGGCCCGGCCATCACGCTCGCGGAAATCCGCAGCAAGGCCGAGAAAGACGGCATCGAACAGGCGTTGCTGCGGCACGGCTACAAGCTCTCCGATGCCGCGGCCGAACTCGGCATCTCGCGCGCGACGCTGTACCGGCTCATGCATGCGAACCGGCTGCATCAGGAGCCGGGCGGCACACGCGGCGCGCAGGGCGGCGCCGATGCCGACGACGAGGCGGAGCGGCAGGCATCGTCCGTGGCATGAGCGAGGTTTAAGCGCTTTTTTGCGCGGCGGGCCGGTCGAGGGTCATGCGGTTGAAAGCGCCTGGTGTTGTTGTCGGTGACGGCGCATGCCTGGTTGACTGCATACGCTTATCGGGTCCTGTGATCGAGTTCCGTGGCGATCGCCGCACTGAGATCGTCGCACCGTACTTGCCGCGCCGTCGCATCGCTGGAATTTTCTCCTCGGCCTGCCCCACTCCTGGGTAGCGATTCGTGCCGCGAGCCGGCATCCGCTAGTGGTCGTCCACACGCTGCTGAGCCGCCGTCACGCCCGTTTACCCGAGCGCGCCACGCCCTTTCCACCCCTCTGTTTTCCACCTGAACCGGCTCCGGGCAGGCTTCGTGCTACTTCGCCCGTAAGCCCGGGCAAGCACGCCGTCTCTGCCCGCTCCAGGCGCTCCGGGCCGTCCGGCGGACCGCCGCGCGAGGAACTTGTGCGCCCCGGCGGGTGTCGGTCCTTGGTCAGTGTCGCTGAAACACGTCCCGCATTCCGGCACAATCGTCCGCATTCGTTGCATCCCCTTGGCTTTACGGCCGCTTCAGATCTGCTTCAGACCCCATGCAAAAACTATTGCGTCTCTGGTTCTTCGTTGTCCTGCTTGCCGGCGCCGCGCCGGCCCTCTGCGCCACGCCTGCCGCCTCGCCTGCCGCCTCGCCTGCTTCCGCTGCCGCGATCAGCCTGACGCCGGAGCAGGCGCGCGAGGCACTCGCGGTACTCGACGATCCGCAGCGGCGCGCGCAAATCGCCGCTACGCTGCAGGCGATCGCCGCCGCCGACGCGCTGAGCGCGCCGCCCGCTTCCGCGCCAGCCGCTGCATCGCCCCCTGCCTCGGCTGCGGCTGCGGCCAGCGGCACGGCCTCGCTCGTACCCGACGCGTTCAAAACCAACGGTCTCGCCTCGCAGATCGCGCGCCGTGGCGCGTATTGGGCCGCGTATCTGGCGAAGTCGCTGCGCGGCTCGGTCGCGGCCTTACTCGACGTCGCCTCGGTGCGCGCCTGGTGGAACTGGCAGTTCACCAATCCGCAGGCCCGCTCGGTGCTGTTCGAAGTCCTGTGGTCGCTGCTCGCCGCGCTGATCCCGGCGCTGCTGCTCGAATGGCTGACGCGCCGGCTATTGCGGCGCGCGTACCTGGCGCTCGCGGCGCGTCGCGAGCGCACGCAACAGGATGAAGGCGGCGACAGCGCCGCGTACCCGCAGGAGATCGACGTACCGACCCGCATGCCGCCGGTGCCACCCGTGCTCGAAGCCGGGACGCAGGCCGTCGCCATCGGACCGGCCGCCGCCGAAGCAACGCCGTCCGCCGAGGAGGCCGAAGGCAAGCGCAACGCGACGCATCACTGGACGCTGCTGCAACGCCTGCCGCGCGCGCTGCTCATCACCGTGCTGCGGCTGCTGCCGCTCGCGGTCTTCGTCGGCGCGGCGGGCGCGCTGATGTCGTTCTTCACCGACACCGGCACGCCGCAGGACCGCGCGCTCGATTCGCTCGTCGACGTCTACACGCTGTGCCGCGGCATCGTGATCGTCGGCGCGTGCTTCCTGCAGCCGGGCGCGCCGCGTCTGCGGCTGCTGCGCATGGGCGACGCGTGGGCCGCGTTCGTGCTCCAGTGGATCACGCGCATCGTCGGCGTGGTCGGCGCCGGTGTCGCGCTCGCCGAAGTCGCGCAGGCGCTCGGCATGAACGACGCCGCGCATCTCGCGCTGCTGAAGGTGGTCGCGCTCGTCGGCCACGTGATGATCTCGATCCTCGTACTGCGCTGCGCGAAGCCAGTCGGCAAGCGCATCCGCCAGCGCTTCTCCACGAACGAATCGTTGCAGATGTTCGGCAACGCGCTCGCCGACGCATGGGCCTGGGTCACGGTCGTGATCGTCATGGCGCTCTGGTTCGTCTGGGCCTTCGACGTGCAGAACGGCTATCACACGCTCATGCACGTCGGCGGCATGACGCTCGCGATCCTGGTCGGCGCGCGGCTCGCGTCGATCGTGATCTTCGGCGCGCTCGCGCGTATTTTTCATGTGCAGGACGAAGCATCGCGCTCGCTCGTGCATCAGCACGCGTACCGCTATTACCCGCTGCTGCGGCGGCTCGTGAGCTGGATCATCGGCATCGTCACCGCGCTCGCGCTGTTGCAGGCATGGGGTGTGGACGTCGTCGATCTGTTCCGCACAGGCACGATCGGCCACCGGCTCGCCTCGGCGCTCGCGACGATCGGCGTGGCCGCAGTGATTGCGCTGGCCGTGTGGGAAGCCGTCAACGTGGCGGCCGAACGGCGCCTCGACAGCTGGACCGAGCGCGGCGATCTGATGCGCGCCGCGCGGCTGCGCACGCTGATGCCGATGCTGCGCAGCGCGTTGTTCTGCGTGATCGCGCTCGTCGTCGTGCTGACCGGCCTGAGCGAGCTCGGCGTGAACATCGGGCCGCTGCTCGCGGGCGCGAGCATCTTCGGCGTCGCGCTCGGCTTCGGCTCGCAAAAGCTCGTGCAGGACTTCATCACCGGCATCTTCCTGTTGATGGAAAACGCGATGCAGGTCGGCGACTGGGTCACGCTCGCGGGCGTGTCAGGCACCGTCGAATATCTGTCGATCCGCACCGTGCGGCTGCGCGGCAGCGATGGTTCGCTGTTCACGGTGCCGTTCAGTTCGGTGTCGACCGTGAACAATACCAATCGCGGACTCGGCAATGCGGCCGTGCGCGTGAGCATCGTGTTCGGCCAGGACGTGGAGCGCGCGATCGACACGCTCAAGGAAATCGGCGCGTCGCTGCGCACCGACGAGAAGTTCCAGAACGGCATCCTGTCGGACTTTGCGTTCTGGGGCGTCGATGCAGTGGACGGCTCGGCCGTCACGCTGGCCGGTCAGATGCAATGCCGCGATACGGCGCGCTGGGGCGTGCAGCGCGAATTCAACCGGCGCATCGTCGAGCGCTTCAGCGAACGCAGCATCGAGATCGCGAATCCGCAGCGTCATCTGCTGACGTGGGACCCGGAGAGCCATGCGGTGAAGACCGATCCCCGCACGCCGCACGAGCCCGGACATGGGCAGATGGAAAGCAAGGCGTCCCGCAAGGGCGACGCGCCGGTGGAAGATCAGATACCGGTCGAGCCGGGTCCGGCCGGCAATCCGGGGCCGGCGTCGCCGCATGCGTGAGACGTGCCGCGCCCCATGACGGGCGCGAGCACCCGATACCTCACGCCGTGATCCATACGACCGTCAGCGAGCGCACGCCCTGGGCGCCGCGAATCAGCACGCCTTCGATATCGGCGGTCGCGGAAGGTCCGGTGACGAGCGCCGCATAACGTGCCTCGCGAAAATCGTCGCGGCGGTAAACGTCCTGCAAGCCATCGAGCAATTGCGCCGGATCGAGCAGAACCACGAGATGCTGAACGATGTAGCCGAGCGCATTGACCACATACTCGCGCTCGCTGAACCAGACCGACCCCGTTTCGGCGACACCGAAGCGCGCTCGCACCACGCCGACCTCGACGTCCTGCAGCGAGGCCGGGGCCGTGCCCGCGGCAAGCTCGCGCGTGCCCGGTATCTCGGGCGTTGCCGAGGCAACCGAAGCCATCGCGCCGAAGCGCTCGCAAATCAATGCACTCACCTCGCTCGCGCTCGACGCTTCGACGCAGGCGCCGCCCATCGCCTCCAATGCAGCGGTGAAACGCGCGCGCGGATCGCCGCCGGCCGACTCGAAAAGCGGCACCTCGGGACGCGGCCGCGCCTCGGGCTGCGCGGCACGCACTTTCGCGAGAAAAGCCTCACGCGTTGTCATCGCCGCCTCCGCGATTCTTTTTGTACCATGCGTGAAAAGTCATCTTCGGTGCTTCCGGCAAGTCGCGTTGCTTGCCCCAGATATTGAGCGGGTTGTAGAGCACGAAATTCGGCAAGCGCCGCAATGCGCCGCCCATCGACGACACCGTCGCGCGATACAAGGTCGGACTCGCGAGCAGACGCCCCGCCATCTTCAGGACTTCCTGCTTCACGAACGGGACTTCGTGGCGCTCGGCGATCACCGTGCGCCATTTGTAGATCTGCTCGTGAATATTGATCTTCACCGGACACACGTTGCTGCAACTGCCATTCAGCGTCGAGGCGAACGGCAAGGCGCTATAGCGTTTCAGATCGAAAGTCGGATTGATGATCGCGCCGATCGGCCCCGAATAGGTGCCGCCATACGACAACCCGCCGCTGCGCCGATACACGGGGCACGTATTCATGCACGCGCCGCAGCGAATGCATTTGAGCGAGTACCAGAAGTCCTCCATCGCGAGCCGCTCCGAACGGCCATGATCGACGAGGATGAAATGCATCTCGGTGCCGGGACGTGGCGCACGAAAATGCGACGTGTACTGCGTGATCGGCGAACCCAATGCGCTGCGCGACAGCATGCGGACGAACACGCCGAGGTCCGATACTTGCGGAATCAGCTTCTCGATGCCGATCGACGCGATATGCAGCGGCGGCACGTTCGCCGAAAGGTCCGCATTGCCCTCGTTCGTGCAGACGACCACCGTGCCCGTTTCCGCCACCGCGAAATTGCAGCCGGTCATGCCGGCCGTCTTTTCGCGCACGAAATACGGCCGCGTATTCATGCGCTGGCTTTCGGCGAGATAGTGAATGTCGCTATTGTCCGGATCGGTGCCGATCGTACGGCCGAACAGTTCGGCCACGTCCGCGCGCAGCTTGTGCACGGCGGGCACGACCATATGGCTCGGGTCCTGATGATCGAGTTGCTGGATGCGTTCGCCGAGATCCGTTTCCATCACCGTGATACCGCGCGGTTCGAGGTATTCGCGCATCCGGCATTCGTCGGTCAGCATCGACTTGCTCTTCACGAGCGTCGTCATGCCGCGCTCGGACATCAGCTGATGGACGATCGCGTTGTGCTCCTCGGCGGTGGCGGCCCAATGCACGATCACACCGTTCGCTTCGGCCGCCGCCGCAAACTGTTCGAGATAGTCGGCCAGATGCGACAGCGTATGTTCCTTGATGCCCGACGCGAGCACGCGCAGCGTTTCCCATTCGGCGATGCCGTGCGCCTGCGCGTCGCGCTTCTCGCGCAAGTCCCATAGACGCCGATCGTGAAACGCGACGTGCTCGGTCTTTTTGATGAACGCGCCCGCGGCCTTGGCGTGATCGATGCGGCTCATGCGCGCGCTCCATTGAGAACCTGCGCAATATGGATGAAGCGCGCCTCGGCCTGCATGCGTTCCGCGCAGCCCTGCTGATGCATCAGGCACGACATGTCGCCCGAAACGATGTACTCGGCGCCCGCATTCAGATGATCGCGCACCTTGTCCTGCCCCATGCGCACGGACACTGCCTCTTCCGTAACCGAGAACGTGCCGCCGAAACCGCAGCATTCGTCGGGCCGCGCCGGCTTGACGAACTCGATGCCCTTCACGCCTTCGAGCAAAGTACGCGGCTTCGAAAACGGCGTGCCCCTGATTTCCGACACCGACGCCTCCTTCAGATGCCGCAGCGCGCTGCAGCTATTGTGCAGACCGACGCGATGCGGAAACTCGGCCCAGGGAAATTCCCGCGCGCCGACCACGTCATGCAGAAACTCGACCAGTTCATAGGCACTCGCCCGCACCTTCTTCACTGCGTCGGTCTGTTCGAGCGCGGTCAGATGTTCGCGCACGTGATGAATGCAGCTCGCGGACGGCCCGACGATATAGTCGTAGCCCGCGAAATTGCGCGCAAAAAGCCGCTCGGTGGCGGCCGCGTCGGCATGCGCGCCGCTATTGGCCATCGGCTGGCCGCAGCAGGTTTGCTCGCGCGGATAGTCGACCTCGATGCCGAAGCGTTCGAGCAGTTCCAGCGTGGCGATGCCCACTTCCGGATAGAACGCGTCGATAAAGCACGGGATAAACAGCGCGACTTTCATAGGCTTTTTAAAAAGGCGGGGATGACGCCAATCGGACCGTGGCCGGCATGGCCGCCACCGGCAGCAGTGGCGACTTCGGCTCACTTGGTCATGTTGGTCTGACCAAGACTATAAGAAAGTCCACGAGTGGTGTCAATCGGTGTCAATCCGTTCCGTGGCGCTCTGGCCCGCGTGCTTCGCCGCTACGCGCGAGCTGCGGGGAATCGGGCATTCATGCCGGCGACGGCTTTGCCGCGTCTTCCTTATAGATTTCACGCACGAACGCCAGATGCCGCTCGGCGGCCTTGCGCGCCTTTTGCGCATCGCGTGCGATCACGGCGTCGTAAATCGCCTGATGCTGAGCCATCAACTGCTTTTCCATCGCGTCATCGTAATCGATCAAGCGATGATATTGCCGCATACCCTCGCGAATCAGCGTATGAATCCCGTGCATCACATGAGCGAGCGCGACGTTGTGCGTGGAGTCGGCAATCGCGAGGTGAAACGCGGCGTCGAGTTCGGCGAGGCTCGTGCGATCGCGCGACAGCGAAGCGGCCTTCAGCGCCTCGAACGCCGTGCCGATCCGCTCGAGGTCCGCGGCGGTCGCGCGCTGCGCCGCGTAGACGGTCGAAATCGCTTCGAGCCCCTGGCGCAACTCCAGAATGTCGGCACTGGTACGCGGATTCTGCAGCAGCAGTTCGGCAAGCGGCTTCGAAATAATCGGCGCGGTGACGTCGACCACCGTGAAGCCGCCCCGCCCCGACGTTTCGATATAGCCGTCCGCTTCGAGCCGGATCAGCGCCTCGCGCAGCGACGGCCGCGATACGCCGAGCTGCGCCGCGAGATCGCGCTCGGCGGGCAGACGGTCGCCGGGCATCAGCGTGCCTTCCGAGATCAGTTGCTTGACCTGGTCGGACACCACGTCGGAAATGCGTTTGCGCGTAAAAGACGGGATCGGAGTGAATGGCATGGGCGGCGATCGGTGAAACCGGTGGGTGGAGCAAGCGGCGGCGGCCTGCCCCACGGTGCGTGGAATTATACCTTTCGACTCCACGCCGATTTCATGCGCGCGACACGCTTTCGTGCGGACACTCAATGCGGCTGCGCGGCGTAGAAGCTCGCCAGATCGTGCTTGAGCGCATGCAGCGCGGCATCGTCGAGATAGATCATGTGTCCGGTCGGATAGTACGTGATGCGCACGTTCTCGCGCAGCGGCGAATCGATGCCGAGATGCGCCAGCGCATACTCGGTCGCGTAGAACGGCGTAGCGAGATCGAAGTAGCCGTTCAGCGACATCACGCGCAACTGCGGGTTCTGCCGCATCGCCTCGGCCAGATCGCCGGCCGGGTACGGCAACTGCAAGCGCTCGCCCCACCACTCGCGATGCTTCCAGTCCCATTGGCGCAGCGCGTCGTCGTTGAAAACCTCGTAGCGGTCCGCCGGCGTGAAGTGCAGGTCTTCCGCGAAATGCCGATGCAGCGCCGCGTCGAATGCGCTCGAGATACCGCTCACCGACGCATCGAAGTCGGGATGCTCGTTGGCGTCGTCGAAGTCGATGCCTTCGAAACGCGCGTCGTAACGGCCGACGGTGCGCGAGCGGTCGCGCAGCAACTCGCTGCGAAAACGCGACGGATAAAGCCGCAGACGATTGCGCTTCACATAGCCCACGTCGAGCCCGGTGAAGTACGCAATGCGCGCGGCAATCGCATCGCGCTCGGCATCGGGCAATGCATCGCCGCGCGCAAGGGCCTGTGCGTAAGGTCCCCGCGCGAACGCGCGCGCTTCGTCGAGAAACGCCGGCAAGCTCGCGGGCTTCGGCGTGATCTTGTCGTGATACCACGCGATAGCCGCGAAACTCGGCAGATAGCTCTCGCTCTTTAAATCGAAGCCCGGCGAGAACGCCGACGCATCGAGCACCGACGACATCAGGATCACGCCGTTCAGCGCGATATTGTTCTGTCCGAGCTTGTACGCGAGCATCGCGGCGCGCGCGGTGCCATACGATTCGCCGAGCAGATACTTCGGCGAATCCCAGCGCTGGTTCACGGTCAGATAGCGATCGATGAACTGCGCGAACGCGTTGAGGTCTTCGTCGACGCCCCAGAAATCCTTGCCCGTGCCATGCCCGACGATCCTCGACAGGCCCGCGCCGACCGCGTCGATAAAGACGAGGTCGGTCGTGTCGAGCAGACTGTCGGGGTTGTCTTCGAACGTGTACGGCGCGGGCGGCGTGCTCGCGGGACTCGCGGTGCGTACGCGCTTCGGTCCGAACGAGCCCATCATCAGGAACACGCTGCCGGCGCCGGGGCCGCCGTTGAACAGGAAGGTGACGGGTCGCGTCGCCGGCGTTTTGCCCGGCACCGTGTAGGCGACATAGAAGACACTGGCGTTGGCCGCGCCGGTCTTGTCATGCAGCAGCAGATTGCCGGCCGTCGCGGTGTAGTCGAGCTTGCGGCCATCGAGCCGCAGCGAATGCGTGGTGACGCTCGTGGTTTCCGGCGGGACGGGAATGGCGGGCGTCGATGGTTTGCCGTCGTGTTGTGTGGCATCCGTGGTATCCGTGGCATGCGATGTTGCCGTGGCGTCCGAGGCATTCGTTGCTGCTTGCGTATTCCATTGTGAAGCCGAATGTTTGCGCGGCTCCGTACCGGTGCGCGAGGTCGTGGCGTTCGGCTCGCCCGCATTGCCGGGCGTGGGCTGATTCGCGGCGGGTCCGGACGCCGCGCGCTCCACCGCCTGCGCGCTTTGCGTTGCATTCGGCAAATCGCCAGGGGTGGCCGCCATGCTTCGTTCACTGAACGACGCCAGGGTGACGATGGAAAACGTCGCCGCCAGCGCTGCGACCGGCCATCCCGCCGCATGGAAGCGGTGCAACGAAACACGGAAACGAAGGATCATGAAGTTCCCCAACCACGAGTCGAGACGCGCCGGAATTGCCGGATGAGGCGCGGGCAGAAGTGCGGAAAGCAGCGCTGCAAGAAGCGCCGGATGAGGCCTCGTCAATCCGCTTCAGGAACGCACCCGGCGCTCGATTCTTGACGCAAGTCCGCGCGACGTCAACCGTCCTGTCATTGCGGGCGCGACATTACAAATGGCTTCTGCCGCGCCGCGACCTCGCACGTATGTCGTGCATCGTGCAGAATCGAAGATGCCGTCTTGCCGAGCGTTGCCCATGGAGCAACCGGTACAGGATGCATGCGACGCTGCCACGCTGCCGCCCCGGCTTTCGCGTACCGCACCTGCCGCAGGAACAGCCCAACGCGCTCACGCTCAACGCATGGGAAGAAGGCCGCCGCAAAGAGGTGCTATCGCGCATGTGCGGGCATACGGCATCACGCTTGCCAGCGAGCCGCCCTATGTCTATTGAAAGACGCCGAGTGAGCCTATCTCGTGACCGGCTACGGCGAATGCGTGGACAGATTCTTTGCATTCGGATTTTTCGAACTCGCACGCCGCTCCGGTTCCTTTCCGCCCGAACTCATCGATGCGTTCGAACCGGTCATGCAGGAAGAGTGCCGTTATATTCTGCTGTTCGCGAACTGGGTCGCATGGCATCGTGCCAGGCTTTTTGGGTGGCAGCTCATCTGCTTCGAGATCGAGTTTGTGGCTGTGTGGGGCTGCCCCGGCTGGGAGCGCATCGGCCTCGCGCGCACGATGGATCACGAGGAGTCTGGGTGGCGCGGCTCACGCGCGAGCCGACGATGATAGTAAGGAACGCGCGATCAGGCGCGTTGCGCCTGAACCTGCCATCAGAACTGCCGGCGCAATTCCGCCGGCGGCACCTTCATCAAATGCCGATACTTCGCCACCGTGCGCCGCGCGACGAGCACGCCCTGATCGGCCAGCATCTTCGCGAGCGTCACGTCGGAGAGCGGATCGCGCGTGTTCTCGGCGGCGATCATCTCCTTGAGCAGCGCGCGCACCGCGGCGGCCGAACAGGTGCCGCCGCTTTCGGTGCCGAGTTCGCGCGGGAAGAAATGCTTGAATTCGAAAATGCCGCGCGGCGTGGCCATGTATTTGTTGCCCGTTGCACGCGAGATCGTCGATTCATGCAGACCGAGTTCGTCCGCGACGTCGCGCAACACCATCGGCTTCAGCGCGATTTCGCCGTACTGGAAGAACGCTTTCTGATGCGCGACGATGCACTCGGCGACGCGTTGAATCGTATCGAAGCGCTGCTGCGCATTGCGGATCAGCCAGCGCGCTTCCTGTAACTGCTGCGCGAGCGGCGAACGGCTCGCGCCCGCCGACTGCGCGAAAAGCCGCGCATACATGCGATGGATCCGCGCGCGCGGCTGCACGGCCGGATTGACCGACACGACCCACTTGTTGCGCGCCTGACGCACGATCACGTCGGGCACCACGTAGTTGTCCTCGGCGCGGCCATAGCAATTGCCGGGCTTCGGATCGAGCTTGCGCACGAGCATGCAGGCCACGCGCAACTCTTCCGCGCCGCAGCCGATCTGCTTTTGCAATTCGGCCTGCTCGCGGCGCGCGAGACGTTCGAGATGATGCTCGACGATCTGCCGCGCCACCTCGCGTCCGGGCGTATCGTCGGGCAATGCGTTGATCTGCAGTGCGAGGCATTCCGACAGCGAACGCGCGCCGAGCCCCGGGCGATCGAGCGACTGCACGAGACGCAGTGCAACGAGCAGGTCTTCCTCGGTCAAGGCCGGTTCGAGTTCGACGCTATCGGCCACGCTGTCGGCAAGATCGGCAAGCGATTGCCGCAGATAGCCGTCGTCGTCGAGCGCCTCGATGATGAAGCGCGCCACCGCGCGGTCGCGGTCGTCGAGCCGGTAAAGACGCAGCGCATCGTGCAACTGCTCGCGCAAGGTCGGCTGCGAGCGGGCCCAATCGGCCGGATCGCTGCCATCGGCATCGCCGTTCTGACGTGTCGACGTGCGAGCGCCGTAGTCGCCCGAAAAATCGCCGGGCATGTCGTCCTGACCTGTACTTTCCAGCGTGTCGCCATCGGCGTTTTCGGCGGGCAACGCACCGGGTTCGGCGGCGAGCGTATCGGCCGCGGGCAGCGCGCCCGCTTCTTCGGCCGGCGACGTCGTGGCTAGCGCGACGTCTTCCGTTTCCGACGAATCGTATTCGAGGAACGGATTCGTATCGAGTGCCGTGCGCAATTCCTGCTGAAACTCCAGCGCCGACAGTTGCAGAAGGCGCACCGATTGCTGAAGCCGAGGCGTCAGTGCAAGCGATTGCCTCGTACGTAATTCGATGGAAGGCATTGGCGTGAGATTCCGTTCGTTGATAGCCGTAACAGCCAAGGGCCAGGAAAGCTGCTTTCGCTCATTGGAGCAACTGTCGTACCAGGTTTCTCAAGCTGCTGTTTTATTTACGCTTTGGCTATTCGGGCTCGCGTATCTGCATAGGCGGGAGACGCCCTTTTTTACAAGCGCCCTGAAATTTCCGGTCCACGTTATCGGACGACCACGCGAAACTCGACGCGTATCGTTCATGCACTCATCCTCGGCCACGAACCCGATGCCGCGACGCTTTTTCGACAGCGATACGTGTGCATGAGTCGTCTGCACGAACGTGGTTGGCACACTGCTTGCAGCCCGATTCGGCATGACGGATGTGAGCTTCGGCCAATAGAAAAGTCCCTGCAAGCGTCGCATTCGGTGTCGAGCGATGGCGAAAAACGGGCCCCGATGGAGTCGTCGTGGCAACGGCTCTACGTGGATCATCAGCGATTTCGGCCACGATCGGTCACCAGCAACAAAACCGTCCATTCTCATCAACACCCGAAGGAGAAACCATGAAGACGATCCAGCTTCTGAAGACCGCGAGCAGCATCGCTGTCGTCGCATTCGCCCTGAATGCCACCGCACAGACCGCGACGACGGCGCCGTCCGCGTCATCGGAAACCATCGGCGAGCACATCGACGACGGCGCCATCACGACCAAGGTCAAGGCGGATCTGCTCGCGGCGAAGAACGTCAAGTCGACGCATAACCCTGCAGATAGACACGCCCGGTGAGTTGGGTGATCTGCTCGCGCACCAGTTGTTCTTCGTACAGGCCGTCGCCGAGACGCTTCTCCACGCTCTGCGGATTCAGGCCAAGCTGACCTAGCATGTAGTCCGACGAGATGAAGCCCGTATAGCTCGTCAAACGCGGATCGGTTACGACCAGATACGACGCATCGGGTGCGCTCGCGAACGTATAGAGTCCGCTCTTCGGCAGGCTCAGGTTCAACGAGCCGCTACTGCCCGCAACCGTCTGTGGTGCCTTGACCTGGGTCCCCTTCATCAGCTGGTTGGCGCCGAGCGTGCCACCCGTCGCTCCGGTCGCGGAGTTCTCGGCCGCAACGTTGGTGTTATTCACGTCCGTCGCGCTGATCTGCGTGATCGTGCCACCGTGATTGACGAGGTTCGTACCACTGAGCGAAAGCTGCGCCGCATCGAGCGTCGCCGTGCTGGTATCGATCGTTTGCGCGGCCGACACATCGAGCGCGCCATGGGCGATGGTCCGGCTGCCGGCGAGCATTACATCGCTGCCCCGCAGCGTCGCGTTGCCGCCCGCCATGTTCTGGCCCGTCGCCGACAGCGTGCCGTTTGCAGAGAGATCCAGATCACCCGACTGTGCAACCGGGCCGTCGTCGTTGATGCCCGCGCCGAGCGAACCGGTGGAGGCGATGCTGCCCGCGTTCACCGTGAGCCCCTGCTGCGCGGCCAGCGTGCCGCTATTGACGAGCGTGCCGGACGTATTGATCGACACCGACTGACGCGCCGAGGTCGTGCCGCTGTTGTCGACTCCATCTGCCGCCGACACCGAGAGATTGCCGCTTGCGCCCGTCGTGCCGCTGAGCACCAGCTTGCCCTGCGTGGTCAGCGTGAGGTCGCCCGCCTGCGCCTCGATGACGCCCGCGTTCGACACGCCGACTCCCTTCTCATTGCCGACGAGCACGATCCGGTTCGCGTACATGCCGCCAAGCTGGCTCACGTCGATCGAGACGCCTTGCGATGCGCCGTTAGCCGCGATCGGCGTGGCCGCCAGCGTGTCGTGATCGACCTGGTTCGCGCCGGTCACGACATTGAGCGTATTGGCGTAAATCGCGGCATTCGCCTGCACCGCGCGCGCAATCAGATCGACCTGATCGATGTTGCGCGTATTGAGCCCCGCACCCTGCACGGTGATGTTGCCGCCCGCCACGTCGAAGCCGGTCAGATTGCCGCTGGCGTCGAGCCGTGGCGTGCCGGTCGTCAGAATGCCGCGCGTCGTATTGATGAAGCCGCCGCCATCGACGACGATGCCCGAGCCGTTCGCCACCACCACTTCCGCTTTATTGCCGGCGACTTCGAGATAACCACGCAATTGACTCGGTGAATTGCTATTGACCTGATTCAGAATGATCCGCGCCGATTGTCCCGGCGACAGATCCGGATTGCCATTGATCTGCCCCGCCTGCTGCGTCTGAACGATGGTCGGCGAGTTATTCAGAATCACGCCCGGCTTTTGCACGTCGAATTGCGAATACGTGTTGACCGAACCCCCCGCGCCACCCGGCTTGTTGATATTGACTTGCGGCAAACCGTTCTGCGTCTGGATGACCGTTGGCGCATGCGCACCCGAGGGCACGATCTGCGCATTCGAAAACTCGGGCGTAAATCCGGACAGCACGAGCACGGCAAAAACTGCGTGACGCATCGCGAAAAGAGTCATGCGTCGATTTGAGACGGACGGAAGAGTTTCCCCTTGACATACATTGCCGTGGCCAATGGCCGTTTCTGCAACTGCAACGGGCATATCCCGAAGCCGGCTATAGACGAGCCGAAAAGTATTCCTGTTCATCTTTAGGAAGCGTGTTTTTTTAACCGCCTCAAAATACCGCATACATCAATTTTATTCTTTTAATAAAAGTTAATTGCACACGAATCAGAAAATAAAAATACAAATAGGAATTGTCCGATTGACATTTAAAAATACAATTAAATAAAAATTCGACAATAAATATCAGACACTCCAACAATTAAAATCAAGAAAACATCATCAAATCTCATGCACCCACCAAGATCATCATTTTTATTTATTAACGAGATGGCAATAAGTTAATTCGTGCGATAGCTACCACTCAGCTGCACAAAAAAACGGCCCGAATCCATCGAGCCGTTCTATTCATACCGCCGCCCCAACCTACGCCCGCTTCTCCACAAACTCATTGAACGGCTCCGGCGTTTTCGAAGGATCGAAATCGGCCCAGCGTCCCTGCTGCCAGCGCCCGGTCGCCTTTTCGATCGCCATGCCCCCGGCCTCTCGCAACACGCGCGCGGCTTCGAGCTGATTGTCCTGCGACACGTGCACGGCGACCAGCACGCCGGAATCGCGCAACTCTTCGTGATACGGCACCCTGTACCCCGTTTTTGCGTGCTCGCGCGTGCGCGACATCGCGCCCGCCAGCGACCCGGCATACGCGCCGACCCCGGCCGCGATCAGCGAAACGAGCAGCGGGGCCGAAAACGCCGCGAAGATCGCGACGCCGACGACTGCGCCCATCACCGCGCCGATCGTCACGCCCATTCCCGTGCCTTTGGGCGCGTCGCGCGCGCCGGGGTCGGTGCCCATATTGCCGCCGATCGGATGATGCGCGTGCTGGCCGCGCGGATTGACGAAAAACAGCGTCACGTCTTCTTCGACGAACCCGGTATTGAAGAGCTTTTGCGCGGCGTTTTCCGCGGTGGGAAAAGTCGTAAAGCGTGCTGCAACGATGAGTGACATATCGCCTCCTTATCGATGAAAGGCGTTCACGGCCCCTGTCCGCGCCTTTGCATGGCGCATCGAGAAAGCGCGGCGCTGCGGCACGCGAGCGCGCTATGCCGCAGCGCCGCGATCCGGCTCCAGGCCTTCGACTCGGAACAGTCCGCTATGCAACACTACGCCTTCTCCGTCGTTCTGGTCGAGCGCTTCCGCGCAGACCGAACGGATGCGCTGGCGCCCCCTGTCGAACGCCTCCATCAAGGCCGGTTCGAGCGCCGAATCGGCACCGAAATGATCTTCGAGCGCCTCGGCGGTAATCGCGCACACGACCGGCTCGCCATGCACGCGCGCGATGAAGCAAACCGTCAGATTCGCCCCGTCGAAAACGGGTTGCTCATCGGGGAAAATGATCTGCATAAAGGAATCCTCATAAGCAGGCCGCGGCAGGGTCGCGTTCATGACGAGCCCTTCATCTTGCCGGCGAGCTGACGCGCCATGTCGAGGTGATGCCGGATGGTCGGCAGCGCATGCGCGACCGCGGCCTTCAGTTGCGCATCGGTGCCGCTCGCGCGTTGCTGCTGGAACAGATCGACCGCGCGCTGATGCGCCTCCACGCCGATCTGCTCGACGTAAGCCTGATCGAACACAGTGCCCTTTAGCGTTTGCAGCTTGCCGACCAGCGCCGAATCCGCCGACGGCGCCAACTTGAAGCCCTTCTTCGCGACGAGCGCCGCCATGCCCTGCGAGAGCTTCGTGTGGTCGGCGATCATTTGTCGTGCGAACTTCCTGACCTGCGGATCGTGCGAATTTTTCAGCGCGACTTCGCTTGCGGCGATTTCGGTCGTATCGGACGTCGAAGCTTCGAGCACGAACTGCTGATCGGCGGGAGAAAGTGTCGTGCCGCCAACCGGCGCGGCGCCGGTCGGGGCCTCGCTTGCCTGCGCATGGACGGTGCCGGTCGATGCGACGCCGATGCCCGCCACGGCCAGCGCCATCGTCAACACTTGTAGGGAATACCGGAATGTCATGCATTTTCTCCCTGTTGACACACCATGCTGATACATCGAAGCGGCGGCGCTTGCAGACCATCGCTCTCGCTCATGCAACCCCTTGTGCTTCGTCGTTCGCGCGATCGGCGTTTGCTCGTTATGCATTTGCATGACGGCCCCCTTTGCTAAAGCGTTGGGAGCAAAACACGTGCCCATATCCGGCGAGGCGTTCTGCCGCGCGAGGTCACGCGATGCGGGCTATTCGCACATTGCGGAGCGAAATCGAAGCCGCGTTGATATCGGGCATCTTGTGTATTTCGCGCATCGGTAATGTCGAACGTCGAAGGAGCGATCGTTGCCCGATCGTCGGCACATCGACCCACCTCGCTCAGGGATTTGATAAGGATCACTGCTCGTTGATGGCGGACCGCACGCCAGCCACCTCGGTACACCAAACCAGGCACTCCGGCTGCGAGCCGCACCGGTCCAACGCTCCATATGCGGCTCATCGGAACCTCGACCTCGCCACGACCCTGCCCGCCGCCTTCGCACGAGCCCGCGCACAAACTCAAGCTTGAGCGCCCCGAAGCGGAGTCGCTAGAATACGGCACCTCCATGCTGCGGCAAGGCGCCTTCATTCGATGACTCCCTCCGACGATTCACGGCAATCCGCGCGTACGTCCACCGCCGACGCCCTGTTCGCTTTCCTCAAGACGCTGCCGCTCGGCGACCGGCTCATCGAAGGCGGCTTCATGGCCGTGCAGGCGGTGGCGGGCGCGAGTCTCGCGTTCGCGATCGGCCGCGCGCTGCATACGGAACAGGCGTTCTGGGCCGCGATCACCGCGATCGCGGTCAGCCAGCACAGTTATATCGACACGCGCAAGCTCTCGCGCGACCAGTTCATCGGCGCAATGGTCGGCGGCGTGTGCGGTCTCCTCGGCACGCTCGCGGGCGGCGGTCATTTCGCGGTCTATGCGGCAACGGTGGCCGTCGCGATCATGATCTGCTGGGTCGTCAACGTGGGCAGCGCGGCGCGGCTGGGCGGCGTCACCGCGACGATCATGCTGCTCGTGCCCGGCATCGGGCCCGTGTGGGACAAAGCGTTTCTGCGGCTCGCCGAAGTGACGCTCGGCACCGTCTGCGCATTGCTGGTCGCATGGCTCATGTCCTCGCTCGAACGGCGTGCGTTCGGCAAATCCGGACAATCCGGCTAGCGTTGCACGCCAGCGCCGCCGCGAGGTTCGCGGCGAACCCGGCCATCGGCACCGCGGCATGCCCTGACGCCCAGCGGCATCTCATCAGGTTTCCGAAGCATCGTCCGCTTGCGCGCGGCGCCGGTAGCGTCCGGGCGTCATGCCGACGCTTTGTGCGAACGCCTTGCCGAATGCCGCTTCCGATTGATAGCCGACCGCCTCGCCGATCTCCGCCGCGCTGCGGCGCGTGCGCAACAGCAGATCGCTCGCGATCGTCATGCGAATCCGCGTGAGAAAGTCCATCACGGTCACGCCCGCGCGCTCGTTGAAACGACGCGCGTAGGTCGCGCGCGACATCGCCGCGCGCTCGCCGAGTTCGGCGATCGTCCAGGCACGCTCGGGCGCATCGAGCATCGCCTGCACCGACGCGCCAAGCCGCGCGTCGGTCAGCAGTGCGAGCACGCCGGTGCTCTGCGCCGCATGCTCGCCGTATACGCGCAACGCCATCGCGAAGAGCGCGTGGCTCAGCGCGGTGACGATCGCGAACGCACCGGGTTGACGGCGCTCCGCCTCGCCGCGCATCAGCGCGATCACCGTTTGCAATGTGCCGAGCGTCCGCGCGCCACCGAGCGATACGTGCAACGGATCGGGCAGCGCGTCGAGCAGCAGCGCCGACGAACCCGGCGCGTAGACGAAGCGACCGCACAGCAGATCGACGTCGGGCTCATCGGGCAAGGCGGCGTCGCCGGATTCGCGAGCCGCCGCGGCGCGGTCGTTGCGCCGCACCGGCAGCATGCCGTCATGCCCGAGCGCCAACGGCGCGGCGCCGGCCGAACGCCCCAGGTCGCGCACGCGATGCGCCGCGCCGCGCGGAAACAGCACGAAGTCGCCGGCCTGCAATTCGACGGCGCCGCCCGCGGTGTCGATCGCGCACGCGCCGCCGAGCACGAGGTGAAACGGCGCGATGCCCGCTTCCATCGGCGCGTGATCGATATCGAACGCGCCCGAGAGCATGCAGCGCAAGTCGAGGCTCGCTTGCGGACGGGCGAGGTCGATCAGCCGGCTGAGTGTGTCCATGAGACGCCCGCGCTAAAAGTTGAGCGAACCGAGTATTCGGGATATCGCGGCGGCGCGCAATACTTTCTCCCACGACGCCGGCATCCGCCGGTGCGCCACAGACCAAGGAGCACTGCCATGTTGAACTGGATCGATTACCGCAAGGAACTGTTCGGCCGTATCGGCGAGATGTCGAAGCTCGCGCCGGACACCGTGAAGGCCTATCGGGCGATGTCGGGCGCCGGCCAGAAGACCGACACGCTCGGCGCGAAGACGCGCGAACTGATTGCGCTCGCGGTCGCGGTCAGCCTGCGTTGCGACGGCTGTATCACCGTGCACACGGCCGAGGCGCTGAAACACGGCGCGACGCGCGAGGAAATAGCTGAAGCGCTCGGCGTCGCGATGGCGGTCAACGCGGGCGCGACGCTCGTGTACTCGGCCCGCACGATGGACGCCGTGGCGGCTTATAGCGAGGACGCCGCGAAGTAATCGGCGGATGCCTGGGCGCAAGGTCAGGCCACGCAAATCCCGGCGTGCCGCGCAAAAGTCGCAAAAAACTGCGAGACTGACTCCGACGCCGAACGATTCGATATGACGCGCCGCGACAAAATCCGGGCCGCCCGCCTCGCATCGCATCGCCACTGGATATGCCGCGCGCCGCCCTCATCTAGACGAGCATGACTTCTTCGACCAGGACTTCTGCCGCGCTCGACGCGACTCCGCACGCGAGGCAATCCCGCTCGCGCGCGAGCCCTGCGCGGCCCGCGGTGAAACCCGCGCCGACGCAGCGCGCGCTGGACGGCGCGCTGGACGGTTTTCATCCGGCCGTCGCCGGCTGGTTCCTGAAGACGTTTGCCGCGCCCACCGACGCCCAGGCCGCCGCCTGGCCGTCGATCCGCAGCGGTCGCTCGACGCTGGTCGCCGCGCCGACCGGCTCCGGCAAGACGCTCACCGCGTTCCTCTCGGCACTCGACGAACTGGTCCAGCAAGGACTCGCGAACGGCGGCACGCTGCCCGACGAAACGCTCGTGGTTTACGTCTCGCCGCTCAAGGCGCTCTCGAACGACATCCGCCTGAATCTGCAGATGCCGCTCGCGGGCATCGCCGCCGAACTCGACGCGCTCGGCCTGCCGCCGCTCGAGATCCGCACGGCCGTGCGCACCGGCGACACCACGCAACAGGAACGCAACGCACTGAAAAAACGCGCGCCGCACATTCTCGTCACCACGCCCGAATCGCTCTACGTGCTGCTCGGCTCCGATTCGGGGCGGCGCATGCTGGCGACGGCGCGCACGGTGATCGTCGATGAAATTCATGCGCTCGCGGGCAGCAAGCGCGGCAGCCATCTCGCGCTCAGTCTCGAACGACTCGACGCGCTGTGCGAGCGGCGCTTGCCGCGCATCGGTCTTTCCGCGACGCAAAAGCCGGTCGATGCGGTGGCGCGTTTTCTGGTCGGCGGAACCGGTATCGAACACGGCTCGCCCGTGGATTGCGCGATCGTCGACGTCGGCCATGTTCGCGCGCGCGACCTCGCGCTCGACATCCCGCCCGTGCCGCTCGAAGCGGTGATGCCGAACGAAGTGTGGGAGCGCGTCTACGATCGCCTCGCCGAACTCGTCGCGCTGCATCGCACGACCCTGGTGTTCGTCAACACGCGCCGCATGGCCGAACGTGCCGCGCGGCATCTCACGGAACGGCTCGGCAAGGAGGCGGTTGCCGCGCACCACGGCAGCCTCGCGAAAGAACATCGTTTCGATGCCGAGCAGCGCCTCAAACGCGGCGAATTGCGCGTGCTGATCGCGACTGCGTCGCTCGAACTCGGCATCGATATCGGCGACGTCGATCTGGTCTGCCAGATGGGTTCGCCGCGCGCGATCGCGCCGTTTCTGCAGCGCGTCGGACGCTCGGGCCATCACGTCGGCGGCATGCCGAAGGGGCGGCTCTTTCCGGCGTCGCGCGACGATCTGCTCGAATGCGCGGCGCTGCTCGATTGCGTGCGGCGCGGCGAACTCGACGCGCTAAGGATTCCGCGCGCGCCGCTCGACGTGCTCGCGCAGCAGATCGTCGCGGAAGTATCGAGCACCGAGTGGAGCGAGGACGCACTGTTCGAGATGATCCGCCGCGCCGCGCCGTATGCCGAACTGGAGCGCGAGCAATACGACGCGGTGCTGCGCATGCTCGTCGACGGCTACACGAGCCGCCAGGGGCCGCGCGCCGCCTATGTGCATCGCGACGCGGTCAGCGGCACGCTGCGCGGCCGGCGCGGCGGCAAGCTCGTCGCCGTCACCTCGGGCGGCACGATTCCCGAGAACGCCGACTACGCGGTCGTGCTCGAACCGCAGGCAATCAACATCGGCACCGTCAACGAGGACTTCGCGGTCGAGAGCCTGGCCGGCGACGTGTTCCAGCTCGGCAATGCGTCGTACCGGATTCTGCGCATCGAGAGCGGCCGCGTGCGTGTCGAGGACGCGCAGGGGCAGCCGCCGAACATTCCGTTCTGGCTCGGCGAGGCGCCGGGGCGCAGCGATGAACTGTCGTTCGCGGTCGCGCGCTTGCGCGAGCAGATCGAGCGGCTGCTTACGGAGCGCGAGCCGGGGGCGCTGGGGGTGGCGAAGTCGGTGGGAGTCGACGTTAAGGCAGAAGTCAGCGCAAAAGCCGAGGCGGAGATCGAAGCGGAAGCCGCGACCGGCGCGACAATAGCTGCACCGGCAAAAGCGGCTGCGAAAACCCGGCGCAAAGCCAAGGCAACAGCCGCGATTGAACAGCAGGCGCAACCCGTTGCGACCCACGCAGTCGCATCGCCAGCACCTGGTGACGATAAATGCGCAAACGCGGTTGCAAACCCGGTTGCAACCGCAACCGCGACGAACCCGCCCGCGAGCGCAACCCTCACGACCTCCACGCCAGCCGGCTCGCCGCGCATCGACCACGCCGTCGCCTGGCTCATCGACCACCTCGCGCTCGACGAACCCGCCGCGCGCCAGATCGTCGACTACCTCGCGCGCGCCCGCGCCGCGCTCGGCGTGCTGCCGACGCAGAACACGCTCGTGATGGAGCGCTTCTTCGACGAATCGGGCGGCACGCAGCTCGTGATCCACTCGCCGTTCGGCAGCCGCGTGAACCGCGCGTGGGGGCTCGCGCTGCGCAAGCGCTTCTGCCGCAGCTTCAATTTCGAGTTGCAGGCGGCCGCGACCGAGGACGCGATCGTGCTGTCGCTGACCGGTAGCCATTCGTTCGTGCTCGACGACGTATGGCGCTATCTGCATTCGAACAGCGCCGAGCATCTGCTGATCCAGGCGCTGCTCGACGCGCCGCTTTTCGGCGTGCGCTGGCGCTGGAACGCGACGACCTCGCTCGGTTTGCCGCGCTACACGGGTGGCCGCAAGACCGCACCGCAACTGCAACGGATGCGCAGCGAAGATCTGCTCGCGAGCGTGTTTCCCGAGCAGGCCGCGTGTCTCGAAAACATCGTCGGCGAGCGCGAAGTGCCGCGTCACCCGCTCGTCGACCAAACTATCGACGACTGCCTGCACGACGCGATGGACAGCGAACGCTGGCTCGCGCTGCTGCGCCGCATCGAGCACGGCGAGATGCGGCTCGTCGCGCGCGATCTGCCGGCGCCCTCGCCGCTTGCCGCCGAAATCCTGACTGCGAAGCCGTACGCCTATCTCGACGACGCGCCGATCGAGGAACGCCGCACTCTGGCGGTGCAAAACCGCCGCTGGAGCGATCCGTCGAGCACCGACGACCTCGGCGCGCTCGACGCCGCCGCGATCGACAGCGTGCGCGACGAAGCTTGGCCGCAGGCGCGCAACGCCGACGAAATGCACGAAGCGCTGACGGGTCTCGCCTGCATCACCGAAGCCGAGGCGCAAGCGTATGAAGAATGGCCGGCGTTGCTCGCATCGCTCGCGCAAGCCGGACGCGCCACGCGCATGCCACTCGCCGCTCGCCCAAACGCAAACGCAAACGCCGGCACGGCCACCCGCGACGCGCTGTGGCTGCCCGCCGAACGCCTCACCTGCTTCGCCGCGCTTTACCCCGGCATTCCGCGCGAGCACTACGCGCCGCAACTGAGCGCGCCGAAGGGCTACACCGGTAGCTGGAACGCCGACGACGCGCTCGTCGACGTGCTGCGCGCGCGTCTGACCGGCTTCGGCCCGCTCACGGTCGAGGCAATCGCACAGCCGCTCGGCCTGCCCGCGCACCAGGTCGAGCAGGCGCTCGTGCGGCTCGAAGCCGAAGGCTATCTGCTGCGCGGCCGCTTCACGCCGCAAGGCAGCGTCGAGGAATGGTGCGAGCGGCATCTGCTCGCGCGCATTCATCGCTACACGGTGCGGCGTCTGCGGCGCGAAATCGAGCCGGTCGAGCGGCACGACTTCATGCGCTTCCTGTTCGAGTGGCAGCATCTGACGCCGGACACGCGCGCCGAAGGCCGCGATGCGCTTGCGGCCGCGCTCGATCAGCTCGAAGGTTTCCAGGCCGCGGCCGCCGCCTGGGAAGAAGACATTCTGCCGGCACGCGTGCGCGCCTATGCCAATAGTTCGCTCGACGAACTATGCCGCTCCGGCAAGCTCGTCTGGACGCGCCTGACCGAACGCGCGCGCGGCACCGCCGGTCCGATCCGCAGCACGCCGATCGTGCTGCTGCCGCGCGCCGAGGTCCGCACGTGGCGCGCGCTGCTCGATCCCGCGCGGCAGATGGAATTGTCGGCGCTCGCGCAAAGCGTGTACGACGCGCTCGCGCAGCACGGCGCGATGTTTTTCGACGAACTGCTCGCGGAAATTCGCGTGCTACGGATGGAGCTCGAAGGCGCGCTCGGCGAACTGGTCGCCGCGGGACTCGTCAACTCCGACAGCTTCGCGGGCCTGCGCGCGTTGCTCAAGCCGGTCACGAAGCGCAACGCGTTTTCGAGCGGCCGGCGCGCGCGATCGGGCGCGCTGATCGGCGGCATGGACGACGCGGGGCGCTGGGCGCTCGTGAGCCGCCGCCCAGCCGCCGATACCGCCGCAGCCAGCGAGGCGGCCCACGCAACCGGCAGCGACGTCAAAGCGGCGGAAAACCTGCCCCAACGTCGTCGCCCGTTGCCGCCCGAGGTGCTCGAACATGTCGCGATGACACTGTTGCGTCGCTATGGCGTCGTATTCTGGCGCGTGCTCGAACGCGAAGCAGAATGGCTGCCGCCGTGGCGCGATCTGCTGCGCGTGTTCCAGCGGCTCGAAGCGCGCGGCGTGATCCGCGGCGGACGTTTTGTCAATGGACTCGCCGGCGAGCAGTTCGCCTTGCCCGAGGCGATTCCGCTGCTGCGCGAAGTGCGGCGGCATGCGAACGACGGAGCTTTTGTCTGTGTTGCCGGCACGGACCCGCTGAATCTCGCGGGCACGCTGCTGGTGGGCGAGCGCGTGCCGGCGGTCGCGGGAAACCGCGTGCTGTATCGCGACGGCGTGGTTGCGGCCACGCTCGTGGCCGGCAAGTTCTGCTTCGACGCCGCGCTCGATGTGCATCCCGTCGAACGGGAACGGGCGCGTGCCCTGCTTGCACGGAAGTTGTGAAGGCGTTGCTGAAAACACGGCTTGGCGCGGCGCCATCCTGAAGTTTTTGTCCGCACTGGCCGTTAACGTTTTATACGCGTTTTATGCGCCTGAATTCAAACGCTTCGATACAATGAAGCAGTTTCACTTTAGTATGAGGAAGACTGTCTGCCGACACCCGCGCTGACAGGGACTGCCGGCACACTGCCCGGGGACTTCATGAGCGACGCGCAACACGACCAGGTGCTTCACCAGCAGTTCGGCACGAGCAGCCCGCGCTGGCATCTGTCGGCCGGCCGCGACGTGCTCGAACTGATGCCGGTGCGCGGCGGCACACCCGCCGGCGTCGCGATTCCCCTCACGCCTGAACAAGCCTCATCCATCCGCGGCCTGACCGGCGCGACCTCGCACGTCGTCGTCGAAGTGCAACTGGCCGGTGCGCCGCTGCGTCTGCACCTGGTCGGCAAGCGGCGCGACCATCACACGTGGAGCGGCACCGCCTCGGCCCACCACGACACCGAAGCCGTCGCCCACGCGCTGCTGCACGGTCTTGCGTTTGCGGAACAGGTGGTCTCCGAAGTCAATTCGGTCGTGGTCATCGTCGACCGGCATGGCCGGATACAACGTTTCAACCGGCTCGCCGAAGACCTGACCGGCATCCGCGAAGAAGACATCATCGGCCGCAGCGTGTGGACGCTGTTCATGCCGTCCGGGAACGATACGGCCTCGAGCCGGAACCTCGCCGCGTTTTTCAATCGCGGCGAATCGTACGAGATCGAGCGGCGCATCAAAACCGTGCATGGCGAACGGCTCTTCCTGTTTCGCAACAAGTTCGTGCGCAGCGGCACCGGCATCGAGGATCAATTCCTGATCTGCTCGGGCACCGACGTCACCGAACAGCGGCTCGCCCAGGAACGGCTCATCGAGCAGGCCACCACCGACCCGCTCACCGGCCTCGCGAATCGCAACGCGATCCAGGAGAAGATCCAGATCGCCATCGAGCAGGCCGCGCCGGGCGAAGCGGTCGGTGTGCTGTTTCTCGATCTCGACAACTTCAAGAAGGTCAACGATCACTACGGCCACGTATTCGGCGACCGGCTGATCTGCGACGTTTCCGATGCGATCCGCAATTGCCTGAATCCGGGCGACTCGCTCGCGCGGCTCGGCGGCGACGAATTCATCGTGCTCGCGGCCAAAGGCACCGCGCACGAACTCGAACACACCGCGCAGCGCATTCTCGACCGCATGCGCATGCCGTTCGCGATCGGGCTCGTGGAGGTCTACACGGGCTGCTCGATCGGCATCGCGCGCTCGCCGGAGCACGGCGACAGTCTCGACTCGCTGATCCGCTCGGCCGACACCGCGATGTACGTCGCGAAAGACGAAGGCAAGCGCACGCACCGCGTGTTCTCGCCGGACATGAACCGGCGCGTCGCCGAATTCATGTGGCTCGACACGAACCTGCGCCGTGGTCTCGAAGAAGGCCAGTTCGCGCTGCACTATCAGCCGAAGCTGGCACTCGCGAGCGGCGCCGTGCAGGGCGCGGAAGCGCTCGTGCGCTGGAATTCGCCCGAGCGCGGGCAGATCATGCCGGTGGAATTCATCCGCTATGCTGAGGAATCCGGACTGATCGGCGTGCTCGGCCGCTGGGTCATGGAAACCGCCGCGAAACAGGCGGCTCGCTGGAACGCGGCCGGCTACGATCTGCGCATCGCGATCAACGTATCGGCGCGCCAGTTGACCGATACCGCCGTGGTCCGGCACTTCGCCGAGGCTCTGCATCACGCGAACCTCGACCCTTGCCTGCTCGACCTCGAACTCACCGAAAGCTGCCTGATCGAAAACGAAGCGGCCGCCATCGAACTGATCAAGCAGTTCCGCCAGCTCGGCGCGCAAGTGCATCTCGACGATTTCGGCACCGGCTATTCGTCGCTGTCGCAACTGGGCCGCATTCCGCTCGACGTCATCAAGCTCGACCGCAGCTTCGTGCGCTCGATCCATGCGGATACGAAGGCGCAGGCACTCGTGCGCTCGATGGTCGCGGTTGCCCAGGAGCTCGACTTCCAGGTGGTGGCCGAAGGCATCGAAACCGAGGCCGAAGAGGCATTCATGAAGGGGCTCAGCGTCGATTACGTGCAGGGCTTCCTGTACGGCAAGCCGATGCCCGCCGCCGAATTCGAGCGCTGGCTGCTCGACCGGCGCAAGCTCAGGCTGATCGCCTGAGCGTCACGCTTCTGCGCTGGTTGCAGGTGCGCCGGTTTGCGGACCGACACTTTCCTGCTCACGCCGATATGGCGCGCAAGCTATGCGAAACAGCGCGAGATGGCGCGGGATCAGACCTACACCATCCCCAAAGCGGCGGCCGCAGAGCGCGCCGCTTCTTCCGACGGTGGCGAGACGGCATGGGATCGCACTGGCGCCATGCGCGAAGCGACAAGCGCTAAACCTGCTGCTTCCCGCTGCAACGAGACGCCGCGAGATCACGCCGATGCCATGCGTAAAGCGACGGGCACCAAACCCTCCGCCTCTTCCTCCCGCACTCAGGGCGCCGCGGCAATCACCTCGGCCACCGCGGCCGTAAGCTTCTTGCCGTACGGCACGTGCAGGAACTCGTTCGGCCCATGCGCGTTCGACTTCGGCCCGAGCACACCGCACACCATGAACTGCGATTTCGGGAAGCCCTCCTGCAACACGTTCATGAGCGGAATCGTGCCGCCCAGCCCCATATAGGCCGCATCCGCGTCAAAATGCGTGCGCGAGGCGTCGTTGAGCGCGGTGGCAAGCCACGGCGCGACATCGGGCGCGCTCCAGCCGTTCGCCGAGCCCGCGTCGGGCTTGAACGTGACCTTGGCGTTGTACGGTGGATCGAGTTCGAGCAGCGCCTTCAGTTCGGCGACGGCCTTCTCCGCCTCGACGAGCGGCGGCAGACGCAGCGACAGCTTGAACGCCGTACGCGGACGCAGCACATTGCCGGCATCCGCGAGTGCGGGCAAGCCGGCCGCGCCCGTCACCGACAGCGACGGCCGCCACGTCGAATTGAGCAGCGCCTCCTGCGGATCGCTGGTGGTGGGCAGCACCTGGCGGCCATCCTGCCCGCAGGCCCACGGCATCTTCTTCCAGACGTCGTCGCCGAGAATGCGCGCGGTCGCTTCCGCTTCGCGCAGGCGGTCCGCCGGGATCGGGCAATGGAAGCCCCTGGGCAGCAGCGTGCCGTTCGCCGAGTCTTCCAGCCGGTCGAACAGCTGACGCATGATGCGGAAGCTCGACGGCACGATGCCGCCATAGACGCCCGAATGAATGCCCTCGTCGAGCACCTGCACTTCGAGATCGCCGCCGACGAGGCCGCGCAGCGACGTGGTAAGCCACAACTGGTCGTAATTGCCCGCGCCCGAGTCGAGGCACACGACGAGGCCGACATTGCCGAGCCGCTCGCGCAGCGCGTCGACGTACGGCAGCAGATCGTAGCTGCCCGACTCCTCGCAGGTTTCGATCAGACCCACGCAGCGCGGACGCTCGACGCCCTGCGCGTCGAGCGCGGCGAGTGCCGTGAGGCTCGCGTAGATCGCATAGCCGTCGTCGGCGCCGCCGCGGCCGTAGAGCTTGCCGTCCTCGAACTTCGGCGTCCACGGACCGAGGTCGTTGCGCCAGCCGTCGAATTCGGGCTGCTTGTCGAGGTGGCCGTACAGCACGATGGTTTCGTCGCTGCCCGAGCGCGTCGCGGCCGTTTCGAAGAAGATCACCGGCGTGCGCCCCGGCAAGCGCATCACCTCAAGCGTCAGACCGCGCACCGGCTGCTGCTCGGCCCATTGCGCCGCGTCCGTAATCACGCGTTCGAGATAGCCGTGCCTCGCCCAGTCGGGATCGAAGGCCGGGCTCTTGGCTGGCACCGCGATGTAGTCCGTCAGCGCGGGGACGATCTCGTCGTTCCATTTGCGCTCGACGAATTCGCGTAGTGTGTCCGGGTCGAGGCGTTGCACCTGCTGGGTATCGTCGGGGGTCATGATGGCGTCCGTGGGGGCGGGTCAGTCGAAACGATCATGATAGTCCCGATGCGCGCCGGGCTGAACCCCTCGACATGCCTTGATGCGCACTCGTGCGGCGGCGCTGCGCAAGTACGCCGTTCGCGCGACAATCGCTGCATGCATCACGCATCGGGAGATATTTATGAGCGGTAACGTGGCCGTGCAGGCCATCGCTGCGGTGGCGGCGCTGGCGCTGTACTTTCTGCCGGCAATTCTCGCGGACCGGCGCAAGCGCCGCGACGTGCTGACGCTCGCGCTCTTCAATGCCTGCCTCGGCTGGACCGTGCTCGGCTGGCTGCTCGCGCTCTATTGGGCATTGCAGCCGAACCCGCCGGAGACGCTGGCGGGCGACGTCGTCAAGACGCGCAAGCTTCTGAGCATGCGGGCGTTTTCATCGGCGCTGATGGCGCGCGTGCAACGGCGCACGGCCGCGCGCAACCGGCCGGAGCGGTGACTCGCCGCGAGGTGTGGGTCGAACGATGCGATTCGATGAATGTGCTTCGATGATTGCGTGCTTCGCGCAGCGGGCGCACGTTGCACGCGCAACCGGACTCACGCGGCGCGCCCCATGCGATTCCATTGCACGGAGCCGGCCGGAATCGAACGGGGCTCGGCCCGCACCCTGTCCGGCTCGAACATCTCGTGGCGCAGTTCGCCGTGTTCGTCGAACCATTCGCAGATCAGCCAGTTGCCGGGATTGAGCGCGACCGGCCCCACGTAGGTCACGGTCATGCGCGGGCCCCCTTCCTTCAGCGTGACCACGTCGCCTGCGTTGAACGAGGCGGCGGACGGTGTCTGCAATGCGTCAATGGTCGCGGTCAGCATATTGAATCCCCATGTTGAGCGTTATTAAGTCATTGCGCCAGGCCAATGCGCCGCTTTATCGATCCTGACTGCGACTTTGACTGCTGAAGGAGCGCTCTAAAACTTGAGAGAGATTAACAATTGAATTTAAACGCGGCAAGCGATTTTTTATTGATACCGCTTTCATTACGGGTGAATTCGAAGCCGCCGGGTTTAGTTCCCATCCAACAGGGGAAATTCCCGAATCCCATGCCAGCAACCGCTTTGTGCGCTACCGCACAAGCGCAACACTTACTTGCACGGGGCTTCCCCATCCGGTAGAAAATGCGGCCCGGATTCGTCATATTAGAAACGTGACGCAATGCCGCATAGGGTTTATTCCTGTTTGATGCAAATCAAAACGGCTTGTGAATTACAGACTCACTGATAAACCCTTGAAACTTTCATGCAGTCTTTCTTTAAAACGACAAAATTTTTACGATAAGCCGGTCATTGAAAACGATCGTGGTACGGCATTTTTCAAACTGCCTGCGCGAAGCACGCAAAAACGCGCTGCGGATTGCTGCAATGCCGAATGCGGGGAAAGGCCAGTCTGCCACGTCGACGGCGCAACATCCGATGTAAGCCCGGCCTTCCCGCTCACGGCCTTCCGCCGCACGAGGCAGACGATCGACGGCAACGGCGAGCCATGTCCGCCCCCGCGCAACGCGCAAAAAAGCCGGCGACGGTCTCGCACCATCGCCGGCTTCCGTTTATTTCCGTTTATCTTTGCTGCCGCGCGGATGAACCCCCAGCCTCAGGTTTCGAGCTTCGCATCCATCGTGATCGTCGCGTTGAGCACCTTCGACACCGGGCAACCCGCCTTCGCGTCGGCCGTCGCCTTGTCGAACGCGGCCTTGTCGCCGCCCGGAATCTTCACCGTCACGTCGAGATGCACGGCGCTGATCGCAAAGCCGCCGCCGTCCTTGTCGAGCGTGACGGTGGCCGTGGTGCCGATCCGCTCGGGCGTGATGCCGGCCTTGCCCAGTTCCGCCGACAACGCCATCGAGAAGCACCCCGCATGCGCCGCCGCAATCAGTTCTTCGGGGTTCGTGCCGATGCCGTCCGCGAAGCGCGTCGAAAACGAGTACTGGGTGTCCTTGAGGACGCCGCTGTCGGTAGAAATCGAGCCTTTGCCGTGCTGCAGATCGCCTTGCCAGATTGCCGATGCCTTGCGCTTCATCACCGCTCTCCTGTGGTGCCCTGCCGCGTGCCGTGCGACCGAAAACGATGCCTGCCGCGCGGCGGTCCCGCCCGGATGTGTCCGCGCGCCGGCATCGGTCGCTGCTGCCGCGCGGCTGTAGGGCGCGGGCGTGGACCGGCTTTCATCATAGGCGCTTCCGTGTGCCGCCGTCGTGACGGCGCGCTGGCGATCGGACCGGACTCCGATGCCCGAGGTCAAGAAAAGCGCTTTTTGGACTATATCAATAGCAGTAACAATCTTTCCTCGGAAATCGTCTTTTTTACGGACTCGGTAAGAAATAGACTCGCTTCAACCGATCGGGCAACACCATTCAAACCGATCCACTCAACAATCGAAACCGGAGATCATCATGAAATCGCTTCTTTCCGCAGTCGTCGTTGCATCGGCTCTTATCGTTCCGGCCGTGTCGTTCGCACAGCAGTCAAACGCTCCGGTCACGCGCGCTCAGGTGCGCGCCGAACTGGTGGCGGCGCAAAAAGCCGGTCTCCTGTATCAGAGCGACGCCGAATATCCGAAGGCCATGCCGCAAGGCTCGACAGGCGTGGTTGCCGCGGCGCAAGGCGCGCAGGACGTCGGCGGCGTGAAGGCCAGTTCGTCGGACGCGGGCACGCCGTCGTCGGTGCAGCAACAGCTCTTCTCGACGTATCGCGGTCATTAAGTGCGTCGTTGTAGCCGCGCACTTGCGCGGCTTCGCTGTGGTAGTCAAAGCGGCTGAAGCCCAGTTGATGCCGCCGTAAGAAACAAAAGCCCTGCTTGTGGCGTTCGCAAGCGGGGCTTTTTTATTGCGCTGTTATCGCGGCGTTTGCATTGCGTCTTTCTATGTGGTCAAACAACATACGTTGTCATAAAATACAAAATAGAACCGGATGAATCATAACGGTGCCATTTGATCCGTCCGCGTCGATTTCGCGGGAACGCACGACGAACGTTGCCGGCGCGACAAACCCGCTCACGACACGTAGGCGCCCTTCGCATGCAACGACTGCTCGGCAAGCGCGAGCTGTTCGACCGCGCCCGCGCCTTCGAGCGCGAGCAGATGCGCGACGAGCGCTTCGGCAAGCGCGGTGGCGGCCACCAGCGACGGAAAGAACGACGGGCTCTCGTGCGAGAAGATCAGCACCTTGTCGGCATTCAGCGCGATCGGCGACACGGCGCTGTCGGTGATCGCGATCAGCTTGCCGCCTTTTTCGAGCACGGCTTCGGCAACACGCGCGGACTCGACCGAATACGGCGCGAAGCTGACGACGACGGTCGCGCTGTCGCGCCTGATCGCGCGCAACTGCATGTCGAGCGTGCCGGCCTCGCCGTTCAGCAACGACACCGACGGACGGAACAGCCGGTAGCCGTACACGAGCCCGAACGCGACCGGGTAACACGAGCGGAAGCCCGCCACCTGCACATGCGGCGCGCGCCGCAACAGCCGCGCGGCCTCGACGATCGCGCGGCCGTTATGCGCGGCGGTCGCTGCGAGATTGTGCTGTTGCGCGGCGAGCAGATCGTTCGCGAGCGCATCTTTGGATTTGACGAGCGAACGCGCGCGGCTCGTCAACGGTTCGGGACGCGTGCGCACGCGCGCGACGAACAGGTTGCGCAATTCGTTCCAGCCGGGAAAGCCGAGTTGCTGCGACAACCGCACGAGCGACGCCGGCTGCACCTGCGCGCGCTCGGCGACTTTGCGCATCGACGACACCGCGACCTCGTCGGGATGATCGAGCAGAAAAGCCGCGCCCAACTGGAACTGCGGGCTCAGTTCGGAGAAGCGCGCCCGGATCAGGGCGGCGAGCTGATCGAAGCTGTCAGGCATATCAAGGCCGGGCGGCGCCGGAGGTAAGGATGACAACAAATGTTACCACCGGGTGGGGTGGCTTCAACGGAGAGAAATCGGCCCGCCTGCGGCCGCCCTCGCCTCTCATCCGCCGCGCCTTGTCCTGCGTGCAAACAGCACGCCGGCCCCCACCGCGACCAGCAGAACCAGCAGGAGGCCAGCGCTCATGCCGGTCGTACGGCGAGCGTCGCTCGCGGCGGAAGCCGCGGACGCAACCGCGGGCGCGGGCGCGGTGGCATCCGACGCCTCGACCGGTTGCGGAAGCGCGATGCCCGCAGCGCTGCCCTGATGCACCAGCGACGCCTCCGAGGTCGGCGAGGCTGGCGACGACGTTTCGGATTGCGATGCCGGCGCAGGAGGCGCCTCCGGATTCGGCCCGACCGGAGCCGCTGCCGTATCCGAAGCCATCTCTATCGGCGCCGCCTGCGGAACGGCTTCGAGAGACCTTGCCATCGTCTTCCACTGAGCGAATACGCCATCGACACAGTGAACGTCGACACATGCGTTGCGCGCTTGCCGCCATTGCACCAGTTGCGCGACCGCGAGTCTTCCGTCACGCAGCAGCGCCTGTTGCTGCGCGAAGATATCGTCGTATTCGTTGTTCAGGATCGCGTGATCGCATATGACGCGCTCAGCGGCTTGCTGCGTCGTCGAGCACTGGATGTCGCTCGCCCAGGCCGCGCTCGAGCCCAACGCCGCCGCCCACAGCAGCACTATTCCAAGTCGTCGTGCCGGATGCACCCGCCCTCCCGGAATGTGAGTGAATGGGCTATCGGGTAGCATCGCGCATGCCCGCCCCGGCCCACGTCCCGACGCGTCACATCCGGCTGACAGCGGGACGCCCGCCTCGGTGCATGACGCAGCGACACAGCAACGTAACGGCAGAGCGACAACGGAACAACGGCGCGCAACAACGGCGGCACGGCGTTAAAGCAGCGCCACCACCCGCACATCGCCCTGCTCCGCCGACGCCACCACCTTCTCGCCGATCCGGCGGAACGTGATCGACACCGACGCATCGCCCACCCGCAGATCGCCGACTTCGAGCCAGTCGATACCCTCGGGCAGCATCGGCTGTTCGATCAGCACCTCACGCCGCTCGGCGTCGATCGTGATGCCAAGACAGGCCTCGAGCATCATGAACGGCGAACCGGCCGCCCACGCCTGCGGCAGACACGCGACCGGATACGCGGTCGGCGGCTCGCCACGCCGGCGCGGAAAGCCGCAAAACAGCTCGGGCAGGCGCATGTCGAAATTGACCGCGGCCTCGAACAGCGCCTGCAGCAACCGCACCGCCGACGCCTTGCCGCCGTAGCGCGACAGCCCGCGCGCGCAGAGCGCGTTGTCGTGCGGCCAAACCGAGCCGTTGTGATACGCCATCGGATTGAAGCGCGCCTGGCTCGCGGCGAGCGTGCGTACGCCCCAGCCGGTATGGAACAGCGCCGAGTCGAGCGCGCGCACGACCGCTTCGCCGCGCTCGCGCGAAGGCAGCCCGAACGCCAGCAGGTGTCCCGCATTCGACGCCATCACGCGGCACAGTTCGCCGTGACCGTCGAGCGCGATGCCGTAGAAGCCGGCCTCGTCCATCCAGTACTTTTCTTCCACGCAGCGGCGGATTTTCTGCGCGCGCCCGGCATATTGCCCGGCCTCCTCGTGCAGATCGCGCAGCTTCGCGAAACGGGCCATCGTGTCGAACGCGGCGCTCGCATAGGCCTGCACTTCGACCAGCGCGATCGGGCCATCGGGGAAACGGCCGTCGGCATGGAACACTGAATCGTGGCTGTCTTTCCAGCCCTGATTGGCGAGCCCGCCGTCCGATTCGCGCTGATAGTCGAGCAGCCCATGGCGGTTCTTGTCGCACACGCCCGCGACCCACTGCGCCGCGCGTTCGAGCGCCGGCCACAGTTCGTCGATCAGCGCGAGGTCGCCGGTGCGCTCGGCATAGGCGCCGGCCAGCACGATGAAGAGCGGCGTGGTGTCGACGCCGCCGTAGTACAGCGCGAACGGCACTTCGCCGGCCGCGGCCATTTCGCCCTTGCGCATCTCGTGCATGATCTTGCCGGGCGCGGCATCGCGGAACGGCGAGTTCTCGCGCGCCTGATGATCGGCGAGAAAGCGCAGCACGCCCGCGGCGAGGTGCGGTTGCAGCCACAGCGTCTGCAGCGACGTGATAACGGCGTCGCGGCCGAACGGGGTCGAAAACCACGGAATGCCCGCATACGGATACGGACCGGTCGCGAGATCGGTGGTCAGCAGGCTCAGGTCGGCGAACGAGCGGTCGATCCACGCATTGAACAGCGGGTTGCCCGAGCGCACGCGCGCACTCGCGCGGCGGCGTTCGCGCATCACGAGGTGCGCGTCGACGAGCGCCGCGCGCACCGCCGTGCGGCCGACGCGTGGGCGCTCCGCATCGACCTGCGACAGATGCGCCTCGCTTACCGCATGCACGGACTGCGCGATGTCGGCGCCGGGCTTGTTCGTCATCGGCACGAGGTGCACCGCGACCGACAGATAGATCGACACGCACGCCTGCGCGGGCAGCTTGATCGTGTAGTCGGCGCGGTCGGCGAACAGCTTGTCGGGCTGCGGCGAGAACGCGATCTGCACGTTGCGCGCGACGTCGTCGAGGCCGAGGTAGCCGAGCAGCACCTCCTGGTTTTCGATGCGCGCCGGTTCGATACGCCCCTGCTTGTCGCGCTTGAGACCGCGCACTTCGAACATGTCACGGAAGTCGCTCGAAAACGAAATGGACAGCGGCACGACCGCGTCGCTCGTGCCGTAGTTCGTGAGTTCGATCGCTTCGTTGAGCACGGTGCCCGACAGCACGCGCACGCGCTCGACGTGGATCACGCCTTCGGGCGTGCTGCTGCCGCCAAGCGGCGGCAGCGGACGGTTGGTCAAATGCGCGGTGAACGAGGTGTTGTCGCTGCTCACGCTGCCCGACAGCAGCGACGGCGCGCGGCCACCGAAAGTCAGGCGCAGTTGCGACAGCATGCGGGTGTCGTTGACGAACAGGCCGTCTTCGTGGCCCGTGATGTCGCCGAGGGGATCGTTGACGATGAAGGTGTCGCCCGACTTCAGCACGTGCTGCGTGGCGCTCGCGACGTTGAGGTTTTCCGTCGGAATGAAGATGCCGTCCTGCTCGGGTTCGCGGTGATCGACGCCGCCCGAGTGGGTCAGCCCGCCGAGGGCTTCTGGCTGCTGTATCAAGGTCGCTCCTGTGGATTCGCTGCTGCGTTCAGTGTCACTTCCGGATGATGCCCAAGGCGGGTCGCCATCTTGCCCGGTCGCTTCCGATTGTAGAGTGTCCGTGCGCGTGAGACGAACTTATCACAGAGGAGTTTCGATTTTTTTGTGCGGTTTTTTGCGGAATGTGTTTATAGATGTTTCCGGTGGCACAGGACCTGCAGGTTGGCGCGACACTTCCGCGCCCCGCCGGCCTCAAGGGCCGACGGAGCGCTAATGCATTGACACGCGCATCGGCGCCGGTTTAGCGCTGTGCTAGCGGCTTCGCCTCACGCAGCGTCTCGCCGATGAAGAGCTGGCGCGGACGGCCGATCTTCTGCTCCGGATCGGCGATCATTTCGTTCCACTGCGCAATCCAGCCGACCGTGCGCGCCATCGCGAAGATGCACGTGAACATCGAGGTCGGGATGCCCAGCGCGCGCTGCACGATGCCCGAGTAGAAGTCGACGTTCGGGTACAGCTTGCGCGACACGAAGTATTCGTCTTCAAGCGCGATCTTTTCGAGTGCCATGGCGAGCTTGAACAGCGGATCGTCGTGCAGACCCAGTTCTTCGAGCACTTCGTGGCAGGTTTCGCGCATCAGCTTCGCGCGCGGGTCGTAGTTCTTGTAGACGCGGTGACCGAAGCCCATCAGCTTCACGCCCGAGTTCTTGTCCTTGACCTGCTTGATGAACTCGGGGATGTTGTCGACCGAGCCGATTTCTTCGAGCATGTTCAGCGCGGCTTCGTTCGCACCGCCGTGCGCCGGGCCCCACAGGCACGCGATGCCGGCTGCGATACAGGCGAACGGATTCGCGCCCGACGAACCGGCGAGACGCACGGTCGAGGTCGAGGCGTTCTGCTCGTGGTCCGCGTGCAGGATCAGGATGCGGTCGAGCGCGCGCACCAGCACGTCGTTGACCTTGTATTCCTCGGCGGGATTCGCGAACATCATGCGCATGAAGTTCGCGCTGTACGACAGGTCGTTCTTCGGATAAACGAACGGCTGGCCGACGGTGTACTTGTACGCCATGGCGACGAGCGTCGGCAGCTTCGCGATCATGCGGATCGCGGACACTTCGCGATGCTCCGGGTTCGAGATGTCGAGCGAGTCGTGATAGAACGCCGACAAGGCACCGACCGCGGCGACCAGAATCGCCATCGGGTGCGCGTCGCGGCGGAAGCCGCGGAAGAAGAAATGCATCTGCTCGTGCACCATCGTGTGCTGCGTGACGGTGTTGACGAATTCGGCCTTCTGCTGCGCGTTCGGCAGTTCGCCCTTCAGCAGCAGGTAGCAGCTTTCGAGGAAGTCGGCATTCTGCGCGAGGTTGTCGATCGGATAGCCGCGATACAGCAACTCGCCCTTGTCGCCGTCGATATACGTGATTTCGGAATTGCACGACGCCGTCGACATGAAGCCCGGGTCATAGGTGAACTTGCCGGTCTGTCCGTACAGTTTGCGAATGTCGATGACGTCCGGGCCCAGCGTGCCCTGATAGATCGGTAGATCGATGGTCTGATCGCTGTCGGAGAAGCTCAGCGTTGCGTGTGTCTTCGAATTCATCTGGATCTTCCTTTTGCTTTGATACCGAACACGTGCCGGCATGCATGAGGGTCGGACAGGCAAGCGCGACATCGGCGCGCTCGGAGAAATACGGGCATGCTCAGGCTCGCCCCGCATTCTACGGGCCGAGGCCGCATTGATTGCGACGATTGACTGCAACAATCCATCTCGATGCACGCAACATTCGTTGCCGGCGCACGTCTGTTCGTCGTCCGCGAACGCACGCCTCGCGGTTCCCTCGGGTCGCCTTCGCGCGTCTCAGCACATTGCCAGCTAAATGAAAGTCAGCATCATCGTTGCAACAATGTTTTGCGGCGCGCGCACTGCGCCGGCCCGCATCCATCTGCGATACTGGGTCCGTGCTTTGACGTTACGGCCCGCTATCCGATGCGGGCTTTTTGAACAGATAGAAAAACAGGAAGGACACGATGAACGCATCGCTCGAAACGCTGTTCCCGGACCACATCCATACCGAAGACAGCACCGTTACCGCGCTCAATCACCAGGACATCGTCGTCGCGTTGTCGGCGGCGCTGAAGACGCAGGACGTCGCCGTACTGCACATGCTCTATCCGCGCACCGACGCGCGCACGCATCGCAGTCTCGACACCCTCGTGGACGTATTGCACGGCCACGGCCTGCATGAAGTCGCGGACCTCATCGCACAGGAAGCGCACTATCTGCTGTTCAAGGACCCGGCCAAAGCATGGAAGGTGTTCCATGAAATTCGCAACGACTCGCTCGCGATCGGCGTGCATCTGTACTATCACGGGCTCGTCGGCGAAGCAGCCGAACGTGCGCTCGACAAGGATGCGCATCGCAAAGCATAAAGACGTCATGCGTCTCGCGGGCAATCGGTGAAGCGCACGCCCACCGATCGCCCGTGATGTTCTCACTGCAACCGCATCTTCAGCGCACGCTCATCGCCTCGACGAATTCGTCGACATAGCGGTTAAACGCCGACGGATGCGCGAGATTCATGCCGTGCGACGCGCCGCGCACCGTCTCGCGACGCGCATCGGGCAACCATCCCTGCAATGCGGTCACGGTGCGCCGGAACATGTCGGGGCTCTTCTCGCCATCGATCAACAGCACCGGGCAGCGCACCTCGGCCGCTTCCTCGGGCACGTACGTAGGCAGCGGATCACGGAATTGCCGCGCGAGCGTATGCGCATTATCGGTCGCCATGCGGCGAAAGCCCGGCGTGCTCATGTCCCAGAAACCGGGGCGGCTCACCGAATCGACGAACAGTTGCAGGCCCGCTTCCACCTCGCCCGTTTCGATCAGCTGCGCCGCTTTCGCGCGCAACGCGTTGACCGTTTCCGGCAGACGCGCGGGCGGACGGCCGGCGATCTGCAATGGCCCGCCCGGATCGGCGAGCGTCAGCGTGCGCACGCGCTCGGGGTGACGCCGCGCGAAATGGAACGCCACACAGCCGCCACGCGAATGCCCGACCACGTGCGCCGGTCCCGCGCCGAAACGCTCGATGAATTCCGCGACTTCGTCCGCGTGTCCGCTCCAGCTGAACGGCAGGTCCTGGCCGCTGTCGGTCACCGGCCAGTAATGCGTGAGGCTCACCGCGACACAGCGATAGCGCTTCGACAGACCCGCAAGCTGCGGCTGCCAGTACCGGTAATCGCATAGCGAGCCGTGCACGAACAGCAGCAGTTCGCCCTCGCCCGCTTCGACATAGGGCATGCGCAAACCGTTCTGCAATTCGATAAAGGATGACGAGGGCGAGGCGGAGGAAGTGGACGAGGCAGACGAAGCGGAAACGGATTGATTCACGAGTGGTTCACTGACGGCGCGACGCTACGCGGATTCGGTGGCGCCGGCAAAAAAAACGTTGGAAAAAGAAGCGCGTTGGCATCCCTGAAAGTGGGACGTGGGACGTATTGTCACATAAGCGCTGTCGAACGCCTCAATCAGCCCGCATGGGCTGGCTCATCGACCTGCTCACCGGCACGTCATTGCGCAAGGGTGCTAACGCGAACGCACCAACAAACACGCACGAGCCCCGCCCCGCTCACTCGAACCCGGCTTCGTCAAGCAGGCCCGTCGCGGCGGCCGCCGCTGCGCCGCGCACCGCGCAGGTCAGCGGTTCGTCGGCGACATACACGTCCAGCCCGATTTCATCGGTGAGGCGTTGTCCGAGGTTGCCGAGCAGCGCGCCGCCACCGGTCAGCACGATGCCGTTGTGCGCGATATCGGTGACCAGTTCGGCCGGCGCCAGTTCAAGCGCGCGTTTCACCGCGCCGATCACCTGACGCAGCGGCCCCTCGATCGCCTCGGCGACATCGCGGTTGCTCAGTTGTACCGTGCGCGGCAAGCCGTCGTCGACGCTGCGGCCGGTCGCGCTCATCTGTTCGAGCGGCACGTCGTGCACGGCCGAGCCGATGCTCTTCTTCACGTGCTCGGCCGTCTGCTCGCCGAGCAGCACGCCGTAGAGATTGCGCACGTAGCTTACGATGGCCGCGTCGAAATTGTCGCCGCCGACGCGCACCGAGCCGCTATACGCGGCGCCGCCGAGCGCGATCACGCCGACTTCGGTCGTGCCGCCGCCGATGTCGACGACCATCGAGCCGATCGCCTCGCTCACCGGCAAGCCCGCGCCGAGCGCCGACGCGAGCGATTCGCCGATCAGGCTGACCTTCCACGCGCCGGCCGCCTCGGCGGCCTCGCGGATCGCGCGCCGCTCGACCTGGGTCGCCCCTTCGGGCACGCACACCGTGAACGCGGCGCGCCGGCTGAACAGCGAGCGCGGACGCGCCATGTCGACGAATTGCCGGATCATCTGTTCGGCGGCCGAGAAATTGGCGATTACGCCGTGGCGCATCGGCCGCACCGCTTCGAGATTGAGCGGTGCGCGGCCGAGCAGCTGACGCGCCTCGGTGCCGACCGCTGCGATGCGCTTCGGTCCGGTCGCCGGCTCTTTCTCGAAGCAGACCACGGACGGCTGGTTCACCACGATGCCGCCGTCGTCGGTATAGATGAGCGTATTGGCTGTGCCGAGGTCTACCGCCACGGAGTGACGGAACAGTCGCTCGAAAAGCGGGTAATGCGGCGTCGATGTGGCCATAGGCAGGCTCTGATATGTCGTGATCCACCGTCTCAGGCGGGTCTGGAATGCGCCCCCGGTGCTCCGAACCGCGCGCCACGCCCGGCTGGGCGTTGCGCTTGCGCGCGGTGAAGATGATTCTCGATCCATTAAGCCTGTAACGGCAAGCGGATCGAAACCTTTAGAGACACTTTCGATCAGCGCTGTGTCAATTGCGCGACACAGCATCGAGCGCGCGCTGCAGCGCCGCGCCGCCGAGCGCGACGCCTTCGCCGGTGATCGTGTGGCCGACGCCGGGCAGCGCATAGGCATCGACCGGATAACCAGCCGCGCTGAACGCGGCGGCGGCGTGCTCGAGTTCGCGCACCGGGATCACGTTGTCGTCCTCGCCGTGGATCAGCGTGAGCGGCGTGGCGCGCGGTGTGTCGTTATGCGCGGTGATGGCAGAGGCGAGCCGCCCCGAATAGGCGACGACCGCCGCGGCGCCCTGCGGATTTTCCGCGACATGATGCAGCGCCATGATGGAGCCTTGCGAAAAGCCGACGAGCGCGAGTTTTTCGAAAGACAGCTGGCAGCGCGCGAGTTCGGCGTCGAGCACGCGCCGCAGCGCCGGATACGCGGCGGCGACGCGCGCCGCGCGGTTCGCCTCGCTGACGTCGCGCAGGCTGAACCACTGACGGCCGCCGAAGCCACCATCGAACGGCTCGGTGCCGTCGAGCGACACGAACGCCGCCTTGGGCAGGCTCTCGCTCCAGATATCGGCAAGTGGCATCAGGTCGCGCGCATTGCTGCCGACACCGTGCATCAGCACGACGAGACTCGTTGCGGGCGCATTCACCGGCGCGCGCCGCCAGCCATGTTCGAATTGTTCCCAGTTCATGGGGGGGTCCTTTCTAGCGTTGGATTCGTGGTGGGTTGCGCGGCCCTGCTGCTGAACGCGAAGACGACGCGTGGGGCCTCAGGCGCGAGCATACGCTGTGGGGTGGGTTTGTGCTGGGAAGGCGGACTTTTTCGTGTTCGGGGCGGAGTGAGACTCACATGGCTGGATTCGACACGATGGCGACCTTGCCGCCGTGGTCGGTGGTGTCGCCGAGCCGAATAAAATCCATGTCGTTGTCCTGGATCAGTTTGCTGGGTCAGTTTCTCTTCGGCGGGACGATTTCAGGCGTGCGCGGCAAGGGAGGCGCACCGGGCAGATCAAAGCGGGCTTCCCATCGCCGGGTGCCGTCGGGGTCGGCATGGTCGGCGCCCGGCACGTTGGTGTGCAGCGAGGGAGGCGCGGGATTACGCAGCACGCGTAGCACGCGATTGACGAACACGTAGGGTTCGGGAAGTCCCTCCTCAGGCGCGCCGAGGCGGGGGAAGTCGCCCGCGCGGATCAGCAGGCAGTGGCCGACCCGCTCGATGCCAATGTCAGGCCGTGCCAGTTGGGCTCGCACGGCGGCTTCCCCGCCGAGGCGGTCGACAAACAGGTCGCCGATAAGGGTGTACCAGTTCACGCCCTTGATGAAGCCGTAATGCCCGACTTTGGCGCCGGGACGAATATCTTCATAAATCGCCGTCATGTGGTCGGTCGATTGACCCTCGTACGACATGGTGTCGTATTCCTGCTTTTGTAGAAAGGCATAGCTGTCGATTTCCAGCCCGCTGAACCGCTGCGCGAGCGCCCATTCCTGCGGCATGTACTCGTGGAAACTGTATGGCAGGATGGACGACAGACCGCCGTAGCCGCCCCGCACCGGAAGCTGTTCGCAGACAAAGCGCAGGAACGCTTCGTAGCTCCAGACACCTTCGGGCGTGTTCACGAAATCCATCGGCATCCAGAATTTCAGGTAGGACAAACCACAGTCCTGCCCTTTCTTCACGGAAAATCCTGACGGATCGGTATAGTCCTCGGCTACCGCTACATCGGTCAGCGTCTCGATCTGATAGGCCGCAGCGCTATCCTCATCGATCGCGCTGGAGCGTACGACTTCCAGCTTGACCTCTGGCGGGACTTCCAGAATTGCCCGGCGGATCGCCTCGACCCCGCGTGGTGTCTTCCGGCTGAAGCGGCCGTCATCGCCATTCCTGCCGCCTTTCAGGTAGTGACCAAACAGTTGTTCGAAACGGTCGAAGCAGGCGAACAGTCCCTGGCGTACATCGGGCTTCGAGCCGCGTTCAAAGAACACCGTGCCGATCACGCCGGGGAAGATCACCAGCCCGCCGCCCCGGTTGTCGTGCTGACATAGTTCCTCGCCATAGCGGCTGAAGGCTTCCGCCGGTGTCAGCACCGTTTTTTTATGGGAAGAATTCATCATGTGATCCATTTGAAGTAAAAGAAAAATTGGGTGGGCTGGTCAGTGCCGCCATCAGCGCCGCGTCGCCCGCTGTCGCGGTGATCGCCACCAGCGCGGCCAGCGCGCCGACCAGAGCCTGCGTCAGCACGACGGGAACGAGAACCCCATCGATGACGAGGACAACCACGGCCATCCCCCCGGACATGGTGATGCACACCTGTCCCCAGTCGATCTGCCGCAGTTGCTGGACGGTCAGGTCGGTCTGCTGTCTGATCTGCTGCCATGCGGCCTTGAGTTCAGCAGCGGTGTAGCGCGACACGGCCTGGTTTGTGTCGTCGAGGTAGTGCCATTCATGGTCATGGCCAGCGGCACTCGCTTCCGTTATCCACCGGCCCTGCTCGAACAGCCACTGCGCGCTCTGACGCAGCCAGACCTGGGTGTCGGCAGAAAGCTCGCGGACCCCTTGTGCCGCCGTATCCCACAGCGCCGCCACACCGCTCGCGGCCGAACCGGCTGCGCCCTCCAGCGCGCTCCACGGCTCGAACCATGCGGCTTGCGGGACGGGTATCTTCGAGCGGAGCCGGGCGCGCAGCAGCAGCCTGCCGGCGACCTTGCCGAGGAATCCGGCGGCAATGGCCGCCTCGACCAGCTCTTTCGCATGCTCCTCACCGCCCGAGACCTTCAGCACAGTCATGTGGTGGTTATCGCCGGCTATCCCTACATAGTCTTCTTCCTGTCCCTTTCCCCAGGTGTCTCCCGGAAACTTGACCTCGACGAGCCTCAGCAGGTTCGGCCACTGCGCCATCCCGTCGTGATCGACTGCTCCGCGCCCTGGCCACCGGTTGCCCTCGTTCTCGACGATCACCACATCCGGGCGGCGGACTTCGCCCGCAAGGCTGCCGGGCAGAGGAAACGGGTTCTGGCTGTGGCGGCGCCCGGGGGTGTCGCCGTCGGTCTTGCTCAGAAAAGGAATTGGCGCTTTTGCACGTCTGCTTGTTTGCCAAGGCCGCATATCAAACGACACCTCAGCCTTATACCGCCAGCAGAACTCATGCTTCCTTTCATCCGCGCGAATCGCCGCGCTCATTGCAATCTGCTTGAGCAGGCTCGTTCCCACGAGCCCATCCGGTCTCTGCACCCGCAGTACCTCGGGCCACCACATCGCCGAGCGGATTTTTTCTTCGAGGTAACCCATCGCCTGATGCGGAAGACGGACGTATTTGGGTATGTCCTCCCGAATGGTCACCGTTGTGTCAACGGGAATCATCTGTGCTGCCATAACCTCATAGTCTCCTTTCCGTCCGCGTTATTCGGCGATGTAGCCGGCAAAAAACTCCATCCGTACACCTGACGTTTTCCTGGCGTACCTTCGGCCATGACACCGCCGGTTCCCCTGCTATTCAGCGCGTGGTTCTTCGCGCCGCTCCCACGGCGGCAACCCCGAGCGGCGCACCCGGGGCCGGATAGGCCAGGCTTGCGGATGCATGGCGTGTGATCGTTCCCAACTTCTCACGGAAAAGCAACGACACGATTCTGCAAACCAGCCCAAGCTCTCTGCCGTGCAAACCGGGTCGGCGCTCCCTGAAACCCGTCAAAGACGCCATCCTGTTTGACTTTTCGCCGCATGACCTGCGCAGCACATCCATGCCCGCGACAACGATCCTTCCATGGTCGGGATTGTGAGAAATCCTGAAATTTCTGGAGAAAGGCATTCCCGACAGTGAATCGCTCCGTCGCCCCGAGGCAACGACACTCGCCACCATGGGCCGGTCTCGCCGGTCAGCCCTGCACCGCCCGCCTCGCCGACGCCTCAACCCGAATACAGGTATGCTCCGACGAGTACCCGACGGACCCGCCGCCCACTCTCGCGCGGCACATCATCGGCGCAACGCGCAGACGCGGTCCGTCCGCCTCACTGGCCGCACCGTATCCGGAGAAACCGCTTGACCCAGCCCAACGACGCGCCCGCTTCCGCGCCGCCTCCACCGCCTCCCGCACCGCCGCCGCCCCTCGAAGGCGGCAAACTCGTGCTGGCGACCTTCGCGGTCGCCCTCGCCACGTTCATGAACGTGCTCGACACCTCGATCGCGAACGTCGCGATCCCGACGATTTCAGGCAATCTCGGCGTCTCGGTCGACGAAGGCACGTGGGTCATCACCGTATTCGCGGCCGCCAATGCCGTGTCGATTCCGCTGACCGGCTGGCTCACGCAGCGCATCGGCCAGGTCAAGCTGTTCGTCGGCGCGATCCTCGCGTTCACGCTCGCCTCGTGGCTGTGCGGCATCGCACCGACACTGCCGGTCCTGCTGATCGCGCGGATTTTCCAGGGCGCGGTGGCCGGTCCGCTGATTCCGCTCTCGCAGGCGATCCTGCTCGGCTCGTATCCGAAGGAGAAAGCCTCGACCGCGCTCGCGCTGTGGGCGATGACCGCGACCGTCGGCCCGATCGCGGGCCCGGCGCTCGGCGGCTGGATCACGGATAGCTACAGCTGGTCGTGGATCTTCTACATCAACATTCCGGTCGGCCTGTTCGCGGGCGGCGTCACGTGGATGATCTACCGCACCCGCGAATCGCCCACGCGCAAGCCGCCGATCGACGTGATCGGCCTCGGCCTCCTGATTACGTGGGTCGCGTCGCTGCAGATCATGCTCGACAAGGGCAAGGACCTCGACTGGTTCTCGTCGCCGGTGATCGCGACGCTCGGCCTCGTCGCGCTGATCAGCTTCGCGTTTTTCCTTGTGTGGGAGTTGACCGAGGAGAACCCGATCGTCGATCTGCGGCTGTTCCGGCAGCGCAATTTTCTCGGCGGCACGATCGCGATTTCAGTCGCGTACGGCGTGTTCTTCGGCAATCTCGTGCTGCTGCCGCAATGGATGCAGGAGTATCTGAACTACCGCTCGGTCGACGCCGGCCTCGTCACCGCGCCGCTCGGCGTGTTCGCGGTGATTCTCGCGCCGGTCATGGGCCGCGTGCTGCCGCGCTCGGACGCGCGCGTGATCTCGACGCTCGCGTTCGTCGGCTTCGCAATCGTGTTCTACATGCGCTCGAAATACGTGATCGAAATCGACACGTGGCATCTCGTGCTGCCGACGCTGCTGCAAGGCATTCCGATGGCGATGTTCTTCGTGCCGCTCACGGCGATCATCCTGTCGGGCCAGCCGCCGAGCCGGATTCCGGCGGCGGCGGGTCTGTCGAATTTCGTGCGCGTGTTTTGCGGCGCGGTGGGCACGTCGCTCGCGGGCACGGCCTGGAACAACCGCACGGTGCTCCATCATGTGCGGCTCACGGAGCAGGCGTCGATCGGCAACCCCGTGTTCGCGCAGCAGATCGACACGACGCAAGCGCTGCTGCATCTGAACGCGCAGTCGGCGAATGCGCTGTTCGATTTCACGGTCAACACGCAGGCGGCGATGATGGGCCTGAACGACATCTTCCTTATCTCGGCGATTATTTTCGTGCTGATCATTCCACTGATCTGGATCACGCGGCCGGTGAAAGGCGGCGGCGGGCCGGGTGCGGCGGGAGCGCATTGAGTCGAGGGAGCGGCGGGAATGGTGCGCGGGGGGTTGAGCGATGCGAGGCGACTCGGCACTCAGTACCAGACAGTGAACTTAACAACGCGGTCGCGGCAACATCGCGTCAACATCGCATCAGCGAAAATACCGCGCCGGCGTATCGCCGAACGCCTCGCGAAACACGGCAATAAACGACGACACATCGCTATAGCCGACTGCGAGCGCCACCTGCGTGACGCTTTCGCCGGCGCCGAGATGTTCGAGCGCGGCCAGCAGGCGCAGTTGCTGGCGCCATTGCCCGAAGGTCTGCCCGGTTTCCTTCGCGAACAGACGCGCGGCCGTGCGGGCCGTCACGCCCGCAGCCGCGGCGAGTTCCTCAAGTATCAGCGATTGCGCCGGATCGGCGCTGAGCGCATCGGCGATCCGCTGCGCGCGCGGATCGCGCGGCCAGGTCAAACCAAGCGGCGCCGCGGGCAAGACCGCGAGGCGGTCCAGCAGCACGTGCAGAAGGCGGCGCGCGGGTTCGTCGAGTGGCACATCGTGCGGCAAACCGGCCGCGACGGCGAGCAGCGCCTGCACGAGCGCATCCGGAACGAGCGCGCCGGTTTGCGCGGGCCATGGCGTAGAGGTCGGCAGCGAAGCGGGCGATGAAGTGGAGAAACGCGCGGGTAACGACGCAGATAAAGACGCGGATGCGAACCCGAACGGCGACGCATCCTCGCTAGCGGAAAACGGCGCGCGATCCGCCGCACAATCCGGCGCGACATAAAGCACATGCAGTTCCACGGGACGCGCCGCGCGCAGGCAATGCCGCGTGTCCGCGGCGATCCACAGCGCGCGGCCGGGCGGCACGACCCAACGGCCGGCTTCGGTGCGCACCGTCAGCACACCGTCGTTCACGTGAATCAGCGTGGCGCGCCGATGCGCGCGCCAGGGTTCGTCCAGCATCTCGTGGCGCTCGCCGACCACGAAGACCGCTTGCCCGATGCCGTCCGGATCGAAGGCTTCCATCATGCTATCTGCTCTGCCGTATGACTTCTGCAAAGTGAGCAAGATTAGCATGCGCGCGAGACCGGCCCGCCAGGCTGTGGCGGCGGGCCGCCGAAAAACTCAATGCCCCGACTCCGGCTCGATGCCGCAGGCGACGATCATGCGGGAAACCATGTTGTACGCGGCAGCCGTCGCAATCGCCTCGACGATCGCCTGATCGCTACCCAGCGCCGCTCGCGCCTGTGCCAGCGTGTCGGGCCTGACCTTGACGTCACGCGTCATTTCAAGCGTCAACCGGATCGCCGCGCGTTCGCTTGCGCTGAAAAGATGCTCGTCGGCCACCGCGGCCTCGACGTTGCGCAACGCATCCGCCTGCTGCTGCGTTCCGCCCGCCTTCAGCAATTCCGGCGCGTGGTGATAAAACTCGTACTCCGCGTCGTTCAGTGAAGCGACGCAGCAAATAATGATTTCACGCAACCTGGCATCGATGGACAGCCGTTGCCGCACGGCACCGAGGTAGGTGTTCCATCCCTGCGCGAGGTTCGGACTATGCAGCAGAATGCGGTCGAGATGCGACAGCGTTCCGCCGCGGCGTGCGCGAACCGCGTCGACGATCTCCCTGGGTTCGGCGAGATCGATCGGTACATACGTAATGTTAGCCATACTGAACTCCGGTAGAGGTGGGGAAAAGCCGCTATCGACCACCGCTGTCATGCTCCGACGACATCGGCTTGCGGCTTGCTTTCGGCTCATATTCTGGTTGACGGCAGCCCGGCGCGAGCCTCGTCAGAAGTTGACGTTCTGCGCGCCTTTCAGGCCCAGCATCGCTCGCGCCTCGGCGGGCGTGGCGACCTCGAGCGACAAGCCTTCGAGTATCTGCCGGATCTTGCGGACCTGGGCGGCATTGGTTTGCGCCAGTTCGCCAGGCGCGATCCAGAGCGAGTCTTCCAGTCCCACCCGTACGTTGCCGCCCTGCGCCGCGCCCATCGAAGCGAGCGGCATCTGATGGCGTCCCGCGCCCAGAACCGACCATACGAAGTCGGTGCCGAACAGCCGGTCCGCGGTCCGCTTCATATGCGCCAGATCCTCGGGGTGCGGCCCGATCCCGCCGAGCAGGCCGAAGACCGTTTGCACGAAGAATGGCGGCGTCGCCAGTTTGCGGTCGACGAAATGCGCGAGGTTGTACAGGTGCGACGTGTCGTAGCACTCGAATTCGAAGCGCGTGCCGTTATCGCCGCATGTCTTGAGAATGAACTCGATATCGGCAAACGTGTTCTTGAACACCAGGTCCCGGCTGCGCTCCAGATGCTCGCGCTCCCACGCGTGGGCAAATTCCTTGAAACGATCCAGCATCGGATAGAGCCCGAAGTTCATCGAGCCCATATTGAGCGAGGCGAGTTCGGGCCGATAGTGCGTGGCCGGACGCAGGCGCTCTTCGACCGTCATATGCGGACTGCCGCCCGTGGTCAGGTTGATGACGGCATCGGTCGCGCTTTTGATGCGCGGTAGAAACTCGGCGAAAGCGGCCGGGTCCTGCGTCGGACGGCCGTCATGCGGGTCGCGCGCGTGAAGATGAATGACCGCCGCGCCGGCTTCGGCGGCGCCGATCGACGCCTGCGCGACCTCGTCGGGCGTGACCGGCAGATGCGGCGACATCGTGGGCGTATGAATCGCGCCAGTCACGGCGCAGGTAATGATGACCTTGCGTGATGAACCCATGTGACCTCCAGGGGATAAGCGGACGCATCATGCGCGATACGCCCGTCAGTGTTATTGACCGCGGCTGTAGGAGTGACTGTCCGTGAGCGCGCCGCCACGCACGCCCGAATCGAGTTCCTCGAGCCGCTTGCCGCGCGTCTCGATCCGGATGGCCCACACCGCGAACGCGAGCAGCAACTGCGCGGCGACCACCGAACCGACCACCATCAGCACCCCGCCCGTCGTGAACAGCCACAGGATGAAGAACTGGCATCCCGCGCTGGCCAGCCGTCCCGCCGTCATGCAAACGCCGGTGCCGCGCAGGCGATAGGACGTCGAGAACAGTTCCGGCACGTAAGCCCCTTGCCCGACCGCCACCAGCACGTAGATGGAGCAGACGAGCAGAAAGCCGACGCCCATCAGCGCATACGCCGAGTCGACCTGCTGATAGATCAGGCCGCACACCGCGGTCACGAGACACGACGTAATGATCGCGGGACGACGGCCCACCCGGTCCGACACCGCGACGCCGAGCAGCGAGCCCACCGGGCCGCCCAGCGTGATGACCGTGGTCCACGTCAGCGACTTGACGATGTCGAAGCCCTGCTGGATGAAGAACGTCGGCAGCCAGTTGATCAGGCCGTAGATGCTGAAGCCGATGCACACGAGGATCGCCGAGCCGACCAGCGTGCGCCCGAGGATCGGCGGCGCGAACAATACGCCAATGGAAACCTGCGGCGCCGGCGCGGGCAGTTCGCGCGCATAGGCAGGCAGTTCGCCGCCGCGCGCCACACGGCGCTCGATCCGCTGCAGCACCGCCTCGGCCTCGTCGATCCGGCCCTGGGTTTCGAGCCAGCGCGGCGATTCGGGAATCGAGCGGCGCATGATCCACAGCACCACGGCCAGAACGCCTGCGATCACGAATACGTAGCGCCAGCCGAAATGCGGAATGACCCAGAGATTCACGAGCGAGCCGACAAACACCGCCGAGTTGCCGAACACCGACAGAAAGGCCAGCATGCGGCCACGATAGCCCGGCGGCACGAATTCCCCGAGCATCCCGTACGAGATGACCGCCTCGGCGCCGATGCCGAGCCCCATGACGAAACGGATCGCGCTGAGCCAGTACATGTTCGGCGCGACCGCCGCCGCAAACGACGCGATACCGAAGACGACGAGATTGATCTGATAGGCGACGCGCCGCCCGTAGCGGTCGCCGATGATCCCCGCCAGCAGCGCGCCGACGGTCAGGCCGGCGAACGTCAGCGTGCCGAACAGCGCATTGAGCTGCAGCGTCGACCATCCCTGCTTGAGCAATACGCCGACAATCGCGCCGCCGGTGTACAGATCGAAAAACTCGAGGAACAGGCCGAAGCCGATGATGCACAGAAGACGCCAGTGAAAACCGCTCAAAGGCAGGCGGTCAAGCCGGTTAGCCGCGTACGCGGTGGGTTGCATGTCTGTCTCCGATCATGATTGGCATGTGTCAGCGATTCTTGTCGTGTCGCTGTAGGGGCATTGCGTGTGCGTTGCGTGTACGGTGCGTGTGTGTTGCTTCTGCTCGTGGCTAACGCATGGTCGAGGCCGAGCCCCCGTCGACCAGAATTTCTGTCGCCGTGATATAGCGCGCCTCGTCGGACGCCAGAAATGCCGTCGCGTTGGCGACATCCCAGGCGTCCCCTTCCTGAGCCAGCGGAACCTGCGCGTTGCGGCGCTTGAGATAGGCTTCGTAATCGCCGCCGCCGAACTGGTTGGCGAGGCGCTGGACCAGCGGCGTGGTAATCAGCCCCGGAATGACGCAGTTCAGGCGCACATTGTTTTCGCCGTGCATCAAGGCGGCCATCCGCGTGAACTGGATCAGCGCCGCCTTGCTCGACGAGTAGGCGATCTGCGGCTTGCCGCTGTAGCGCAACGCCGAGAGCGACGAAACGTTGACGACGTTGCCGCTGCGTTGCCGGTCCATCACGGGCAGGACCGCCTTGCACATCAGGAAGACGCTCTTCAGATTGATGTCGAATTGCCGGTCCCACAGCTCTTCGCTCATATCGACCACGTTGCCCGGCGCGGACACGCCGACGTTGTTCACGAGCACGTCGATGCGGCCGTAGGCGTCGAGCGTCTGACGCACGACCTGGTCGATGCTGCGCGGGTCCGTCACGTCGCATAGCATGGCCTTCAGCTTGCCGCCCTCGCCTTCGATAACGGCGCGCGTGTCGGCCAGCGCCTCTTCGTTCACATCGAGCCCCACCACCTGGGCGCCCTGGCGCGCCAGCACCGCGGCAATCGCCTTACCCGTTCCCCAGCCCGGCAACGAGGAACCGCAGCCGCTCACGATCGCCACCTTGTTCTCGAATCTCAGCACGCTTCTTCTCCGTTCTTCATGGTCATCCGCCATATCGTGGACATCGCGTGCAGCACCGCTGCCGTCCAACTTATATGGATAACTAACTTAAATTCCTGCTTCCCGATGCCGGCGTCGACCCTGACTAAGCCCAGGGTCCCGAGTCGGCGCTCAAACGCCGGAGTACATCCGACGCCCTGCCACCGGCATGGCCGCCGTCAGGATCGTGCCGCTTTCCGATTCCGTAATGAACAGCGTCTTGCGCTCGGCGCCGCCGTAGGCGACGTTGGTCGTGTGATAGCCGATCTCGGACTGAATCCGGTACATCGGCTCGCCGCGCGCCGAGAACAGCCACACCGCGCCGATACCGACATGCGCGACCGCCAGATTGCCGTCCTCGTCGAGCGCGAGCCCGTCCGGGCCGCCGCCGCCGGACATCTGGATGAAGCACCCGACCTTGGCTGTCCGGCCACCGCGCAACAACGGAATGCGCCAGATGGCATTGGCCCGCGTGACGGCGACATAGAGCGCCGACTCCTCGCGGTTCAGCACCAGTCCGTTGGGACTCGGCACGTTGTCCATCAGGCAATCGATCTGCCCGTCCTTGCGCAGACAGAAGACCCGTCCGTTGGGATTGTGCAGGCCCGAGAGACCCTGATCCGTAAAGTAGAGATCGCCGTTCGAGGCGAACACCAGATCGTTGACGGCCCTGAGCCGTTCGAGATGAACCCGTTCCAGCACGGGCCGCACGGTCTTTTCTACGGGATCGAACAGCATGATGCCGTTCTTGTAGTCGGCGACGAAAATCCGGCCGTCCTCGTGGATTTTCAGGCCGTTGGGCTCGCCGTCATAGGTGTGCATCAACTCGAAGCGGCCTTCGGGACTGACGCGGAAAATGCGGCCCCAAGGGATATCGACGCACCACAGGTTGCCGTGCCGGTCGAACGACGGACCTTCGAGCAGGGAATGGCCGGGCATGCCGGCCGGCTGCTGGGCGTGCCACTCCGACGAGGCCTGCGGCTGCCTGAATTCGTCGGGCAACCTCGCGAACACTTCCGTCTTGATACGCCTCGGCTCTGCATACATGGCAATGTGTCTCCAGCAGTTTCGTATTCTTGATCTGCGGCCGCTACGGCAACGCGCTAGCCGGCCTTGTTGAAGCGATTATGTCGACAGCGTGAAGCGCCCACAATCGCTCGTTTCTTATCGATTGATGCTGAAATCCGATCAATCGGCGCACAATCGGCGCGGAGCCGACGACGCAACCCCAGCGATGCTTGCTACGGGCGCGCCGCCCGCAGCGGCGGCGTCCGTTCGCCGAGCAACTGGCGAAACGCCGCGCTGCTGGGCGTTTCCGAGCGATCCGTCAGGCGCGCCACGCCGATCATGCGGCCCACGCGCTCTTCCAGCGACAGGACCGTGCAGCGCGACACGTCGAGCTTGCCGAGACAGATCTCGGGCACGATGCCCATGCCGAAACCCTCTTCGACCAGCCGCACGAGAGTCGACATGTTCCAGGTTTCCTGATGCGCGACGGGCGTGGCGCCGCATGCCGCAAACGCACGCTCGATGATCTGCCATAGGGTCGTCCCCCTGGGACTCGCCATCAGGGGGTATTGCGCGGCTTCGCGCAGGGAAATGCTGCGCCGCTCGCCGAGCGGATGCGTTCGCGGCACGACGAGGAAACATTCGTCCCAGAAGAGCGGCTCGAAAACCGTGTGGTGACGGTCTTCGAGATCCGAGACGATCGCCAGATCGACCACGCCCGCTTCCATCATCTCGATGCAGCGCCGCGAGTCCACGTCGAGCAATTTCAGCGTCACGCCCGGATGCCGGCGATGGAACTCGCCCATGATAGTCGGCAGCACCGTCTGTCCAATCGACGGGACGGCGGCGATCGTCAGTTCGCCGCTCTGCAAAGCCGCTTTCTTGCGCAACGATTCGGCGACCCGCTCCATGTCTTCGACCGCCGTCTTGGCCACGACGAACAGTTGCTGCCCTTCGTCGGTCAGCGTGACCTGCCTCGTCGTTCGATGGAACAGGCGCACGCCAAGCCGATCTTCGAGCTGGCCGATGCGGGCGCTGACAGCGGACTGGGACGTGTGAATCTGTTCCGCCGCGCGGCGGAAACTGAGCGTTTCGGCAACAGCGAGAAACGTGATGAGGTTGTTCAGATTGAAGGTGAGCGCCATGAGGGAGCGAGCGGTACGTCGGAACTGGATTGCGCGTCAAGATACCAGAACCGTTGCGCCCCGCCGCGCTCCGTCAATCCGTCTTCTCCACTGGCACGCGCCGCGCGGCGTCCCCTTCATCGTGCGATGTCGCGTAGAAAACCCGCGCCCGCCCGATCACGATCTTCAGCATCGCGATCACTGGTACCGCGAGAAAAATCCCCGCCACGCCGCCGAGCTGATCGCCGGCGAGCAGGCCGACGATCACGAGAAACGGACTGACCTCGACCCCTTCGCTCATCAGATAGGGATTGAGCACGTAGTCCTGGAAGAGCCGGTACAGGCCGATGAAAATCACCAGCCACAGCAGATGCGAATAGCCGCTGAACACCGCGACCACGAGCGTGATCGCGACCGCGGCGAGCGGCCCCGCGAACGGCACGAATTCGAGCAGGCCCGCGCTGACCGCAAGCAGAAACGCGTACGGCACGCCGAGCAGCGAGAACGCAACGCCGTAGCACAGCAGCGTCGCGAGCGACAGAAACAGCATCGCGCGCACGTACTTCGAGAGCAGCACGTTCACGTCGTCGACGATATCGCTCCACAGCGCGCGATGCCGCCGGTTCAGCAGCGCGAGAAACGCATCGCGCATGTGCGCGCCGTCCTTGATGAGCAAAAAGCTCAGGATCGGAATCAGCACCAGATAGATCAGGTTGCTCGCCGCATGCACGACGCCGAGGCCGAGGCTGCGCGCCACCGGCACGGCCTTGTCGGAGCCGGTCTCGATCTGGCTGCGCACGAAGTCGACGATGCGCTCGCGCAGCGGTTCGAGAAAATGCGGCAGCGGCAGGCGGTTCGGCACGTCGGTGCGCATCAGCTCGGGCAATTGCGCGAGCAGACGCGTCGCCTGATCCTGCAACTGCACGCCGAACAGCGAGCCGACCACCGCGAGCAGCGCGACCACGACGACGAACACGAGCGCGATCGAGGCGACGCGCGGCACGCGGCGCGGTCTCACACGCTCGATGAGCGCGACCATCGGATAGATCAGATAGCTGAAGAACACCGCGAAGATGATGACGAGCACCGTCGTCGACGCGACATAGATGACGAAGAACAGCAACGCGAGCAGGGCCGCGGTCCAGACTTTCCTGGCCGTGCCGACATCGAATCCCAGCATGAACCGTCCTCGAATAGGCGATGTGATCCGGCGCCTTACCGGCGCCGGGGACATCCGACTGTATCAGGTGCGCGCGGGCCGCGTGTGACCGGAGGGTTCGCGGGCGCGAGCGGCGTGGGCCGTGTCCGTGGTCCTGCGCGCGGTCTTGCGCGTGCTCATACGCACAGTTGCGCGCGGGCCGCCGCCTGCGCACTGTCTGCACGCAACGGTGTACGGCAAGGGAAACCCCCGCGCAACGTGAGAAAACGTCAACTCTTCAGCTGTTCGAGCATCGCATCGGCCGCCTCGCCGACCTTGGCCTGCATCCGCCCGGCAAGCTTTTCCGCCGCACCCTCGGCCTGCTGCACGCGATTACCGGTAATTTTGCCAATCGCTTCCTTGATCGAGCCCTTCAGTTCCTTCGCTGTACCTTCTACCCGATTTCTGTTCATGGCGCTGTCCTCGTGGGATTGAAACGGCAACCCGGGCAGCGGCCTTGCCTGAACCGCCGTGCGCGGCTCGCGACGCGCCTCGGCGTGCGGCTCAGGAACCGCTTTCGTCGCATGCCGCGATTCGCATCATGCGATTGCTACCCGGGTAATCCCTCAGATATAGCAAGCGGCGTTCCCGGCTCAACGGTACGCGATTCGCGCCATCCGCTCGACATTTCGCGCCACCCGGAACCGCTCGATTCCGGCCCACCCAGCCGCCGCGACCACCGGACAACCCGCCATCGGCAACGATCGATCAAGCTCGCTCCCGCGTCATGCTCCCACGCCGTGGCCCCGCATCACGCTCCGCCGGCAGACCCGTGCGCCTCAGTGTGCGGTTCGCTCGCCTGCCAGCGCGGCGCGCGCTTTTCGAGGAACGCATTGACGCCTTCGCGCTGATCGGCGCCGTCGAACAGATCGACGAAACGCTCGCGTTCGAGCGCAAGCGCCGCCGCGCGCGGCACCCCATGGCGCGCCTGATGGATCAGTGCCTTGCTGAAGCTCACCGCCTGCGGGCTCAGACCCGTCACGCGTTGCGCCATCGCCAGCGCCGCCTCACGCGCGGCGCCCCGCTCGACGACTTCCTCGACGAGACCGATGCGCAGCGCGGTCGCCGCGTCGACACGCTCGCCGGTCAGGATCATGCGCTTGGCCCAGCCCTCGCCGACCAGCCACGGCAGCGTCTGCGTGCCACAGCCGCACGGCAGCAGCCCGACCGAGGTCTCGGGCAAGGCCAGCACCGCGTGCTGTTCGGCGATGCGGATATCGCACGCGAGCGCGCATTCGAGCCCGCCGCCCATCGCATAGCCGTTGAGCGCGGCGATCACGACGGGCCGCGCGTTCTGCAACGCTTCGAACGCCGCGCCGAAGCGCGCCGCCGCGATCCGCGCGACTTCGCGATTGCCGTCGGCGAACGTGTTCAGATCGGCGCCCGCGCTGAAGAATTTCGGCCCGTCGCCGGTGATGACGAGCGCGCGCACGCGCGCGTCGCCGTTCAATTGTCCGACGAGGCGCTGCAATTGCAGCAGGCCATCGGGCGTGAACGCATTGGCGGGCGGACGCCGGAGCGTGAGCAGCGCGACAGCGCCGTCGTGCGCGTAGTCGAGTTCGATCATCGCGCGCCCCCGCCGCTCGCCTCGCGGCCATCTTGACGATACAGCCTGATGACCGCCGAAAAATCCAGCCGTCCCGCGCCGTGGGTGCTCATCGTCTGATAAAGCTGCTGCGCGAGCGCGCCGAGGTAGACCGGCTGCCGCACGCTGCGCGCCGCATCGGTGGCGAGGCCGAGGTCCTTCAGCATCAGGTCGGTGCCGAAGCCGCCGCTATAGCCGCGCGAGGACGGCGCGCTGTCGATCACGCCCGGCATCGGGTTATACGTATCCGAACTCCAGCAACGCCCCGTCGACGTATTGATGATGCCGCCGAGCACCTTCGTATCGATGCCGAGCGCCTCGCCGAGCGACATCGCCTCGGCGACGCCCGCCATCGAAATGCCGAGCACGAGGTTGTTGCAGATCTTCGCGACCTGGCCCGTGCCGGTATCGCCGCAATGCACGATGTTCGTGCCCATCGCCGAGAGCACCGGCTTGACCTGCTCGTACGCGCTCGCGCTGCCACCGACCATAAAGGTCAGCGTGCCGGTCGCCGCGCCGCCGGTGCCGCCCGAAACCGGCGCATCGACGAAGGCGTTGCCGTGACGCGCCGCGAGTTCGGCGCAGGCTTTCACGGTGGCCGGATCGATCGTGCTCGAATCGACGATCGGCACGCCCGGTGCGATGCCGGCGAGGATGCCGTCGTCGGCGGTCAGCACGCTGCGCACGTGGGCCGCCGCGGGCAGCATCGTGATGACGCAGGCGGCCTCGCTCGCGGCCGCCCGTGGCGAGCCGGCCGCCTGCGCGCCCGCGTCGGCGAGCGTGCGCACGGCCTGCGCGCTGAGGTCGAATACGCTCACCGCATGGCCCGCCTTAAGCAGGTTCAACGCCATCGGCGCGCCCATGTTGCCGAGTCCGATAAAGCCTATTTTCATGGTGTCGTCTCCGTGTTTTCGCGTTGCGCCGTGCGCGCTCAGCGCAGGCGGATCGTCGTATTGACGCCGTCGTTGACGGTGTCGTCGTCGAACCAGCGCGCCGTGACCGTCTTGGTCTGCGTATAGAACTGCACGACCTGCTTGCCGTACGGACCGAGGTCGCCGAGCTTCGAGCCGCGCGAGCCGGTGAAGCTGAAAAACGGCACCGGCACCGGAATCGGGATATTGATGCCGACCTGGCCGATATCGATCTCGCTCTGGAATTTGCGCGCCGCCGCGCCGCTTTGCGTAAAGAGGCCAACGCCGTTGCCGAACGGATTGGCATTGACGAGCGCGATCGCGTCGTCGAGCGTCGCGACGCTCAGCACCACGAGCACCGGCCCGAAGATTTCGGTGCGGTAGATTTCCATGCCGGTCGTCACGTCGCTGAACACGGTCGGGCCGATAAAGTTGCCCTGCTCGTAGCCGGGCACCCGCACATCGCGGCCGTCGAGCGCGAGCGTCGCGCCCTCCTTCACGCCCGCGTCGATCAAGCCGAGAATGCGTTGCTTCGCCGCGCGCGACACCACCGGGCCGACGTCGGTGCCGGGCTCGTGGCCCGCGTTGACCTTCAGCGTCTGCGCCTTCGCGACGAGTTCGGGCAGCCACTCGCGCGCGCTGCCGACCAGCACCGCGACCGAAGTCGCCATGCAGCGCTGCCCCGCCGCGCCGAACGCGGCGCCCGCGAGCGCATTGAGCGTCTGCTCGCGGTTCGCGTCGGGCAGCACGACCGCGTGATTCTTCGCGCCCATCATCGCTTGCACGCGCTTGCCGTGCTCGCTGCCGAGGCGGTACACGTGCGTGCCGACCGCCGTCGAGCCGACGAACGAAATCGCCTTCACGAGTTCGTGCGTACAGAGCGCATCGACCACCTCCTTGCCGCCATGCACAACGTTGAGCACGCCCTTCGGCACGCCGGCTTCGAGCGCGAGTTCGACGAGCTGCATCGTCGAGAGCGGGTCCTGCTCGGACGGCTTCAGCACGAACGTGTTGCCGCAGACGAGCGCCATCGGGAACATCCACAGCGGGATCATCGCCGGGAAGTTGAACGGCGTGATGCCGGCGCATACGCCGAGCGGCTGACGCAGCGTGTAGGTATCCACGCCGCCCGCGACGTTCTCGACGAATTCGCCCTGCTGCAAGGTGCCGATGGAGCAGGCATGTTCGACCACTTCGAGACCGCGGAAGATGTCGCCTTCGGCATCGGGAATCGTCTTGCCCTGCTCGGCGGAAAGCGTCTTCGCGATGCGCGGCATATGCTCGCGAATCAGTGCCTGGTACCTGAGCATGATGCGCATGCGCGCGCCGACCGGCGTGTCCTTCCAGGTCCTGAACGCGGCCTGCGCGCTGCGCACGGCGGCATCGACTTCAGCGACGGTCGCGAACGGCGCGCGCGCGAGCACCGCCTGTGTCGCCGGGTTGACGATGTCGCGCCACTCGGTCGTCTGCGATTCGACGAATTCGCCGTCGATCAGCAGCTTGACGGTGGAGACGGCGCCAGCGGCGGCGGCGCGGCTGGTCTCGTTCGAAGCAACGGTGCTCATGCTGAAACTCCTGTGCGATAGCCGCGCGGCGGCCGGACGGCGATGGGAAGGAAAAAGCGTGGGCCTCGCGTCGGCATGGGGATGCGGACGAAGCGACACGAGGGCCGATAAACAATCCTGTGAGCGGGCCGGCAAGCGAGTCTGGAAGCGATCCGGGCAGCGAGCCTGCGAGCCGCCCTGACAAATCGTGCTGATAAATCATGCTGACAAGCGGCCCCGCAAACAGACAGCACGATCAACCGGCTGACGTTCCAAAGACGCTCCGGAGACTCGCCCCCAACGATCAACGCAGGTCGGGAAAATCCTCTTCCCAGTACTCGTCGGGCAGACGCGCGGGTTCGGCCGCACGCTCCATTTCGCGGCGCCGCAATTCGACGCGGCGAATCTTGCCGGAGATCGTCTTCGGCAATTCGCTGAATTGCAGGCGGCGAATTCGCTTGTACGGCGCGAGCTTTTCGCGCGAGAACGCGAACACCGCGCGCGCCAGTTCGGGCCCGGCCACGTAGCCCTGGCGCACGGTGACGAACGCCTTCGGCACCGACAGCTTCACGGCATCGGCGCTCGGCACGACGGCCGCCTCGCCGATCGCCTCGTGCTCGATCAGCACGCTTTCGAGTTCGAACGGGCTCAGCCGGTAGTCGGACGATTTGAACACGTCGTCGGCGCGGCCGACGTACACGTAGTAGCCGTCGTCGCGGCACAGCGCGACATCGGACGTTCGATAGAAGCCGTTGCGCATCGCCTGGGCCGTCGCGTTCGCGTTGTTCGCATAGCCCGTCATGAGACCGAGCGGCCGCTTGGCGAGCGGCAAGGCGATCTCGCCCTCGCTGACCGGCTGATCGTCGGCATCGAGCAGTTCGACCGTGTAGCCCGGCAGCGGACGACCCATCGAGCCCGGCACGACCGGCTGCCCCGGCGAGTTGCCGATCTGGCAGGTGGTTTCGGTCTGACCGAAGCCGTCGCGAATCGTGATGCCCCATGCGTGCTTCACGCGCTCGATGATCTCGGGATTGAGCGGCTCGCCCGCACCGACGATCTCGCGCAGCTTGACCGGATAATCGGTGAGATGCTCCTGCACGAGCATGCGCCACACGGTGGGCGGCGCGCACAGCGTGGTCACGTTGAAGCGCACGAGCGCATCGAGCGTGTCCTTCGGCACGAAGCGCGCGAAGTTGAACACGAACACGCAGGCCTGCGCGTTCCACGGCGCGAAGAAGCAGCTCCACGCGTGCTTGGCCCAGCCCGGCGAACTGATGTTCCAGTGGATGTCGCCCGCCTGCAGGCCGATCCAGTACATCGTCGACAGATGGCCGACCGGGTAGCTCTCGTGCGTGTGCTCGACGAGCTTCGGCTTCGACGTCGTGCCGGACGTGAAGTACAGCAGCAGCGGATCGCTCGCGCGCGTGACGCCGTCGGGCGCGAAGTGCGGCGATGCCTCGCGGGCGGCGGCGAGATCGGTCCAGCCTTCGCGCGGCGTGCCGACCGAGAAGCGCGTGAGCGGCACGTCGAGCGTGTCGAACTTGGCGAGTTCGGCGCTATCGGCCACCACGAACTTCGCGCCGCCGATCTGCACGCGGTCGCGCACGTCGTCGGCGGAAAGCTGGGTGGTGGCGGGCAGCACGATCGCGCCGAGCTTCATCGCCGCGAGCATCACGTCCCACAGTTCGACGCGGTTCGGCAGCATCAGCAGCACGCGGTCGCCACGGCCGACACCGGCGCCGCGCAGGAAATTCGCCATGCGCGCGGAGCGCTCCGACATCTGCGCATAGGAGAGGCGCAGGCCGTCGCTGGACGGATCGTCGACGATCCACAGCGCGGGGTTGTCGTTGTTGCGCGCGATTGCGTCGAAGTAGTCGAGCGCCCAGTTGAACTCGCCCAGCGTCGGCCAGGCGAATTCGCGATACGCGCGCTCGTAGTCGATCCGATGGCGCAAGAGCAGATCGCGCGCGTCGAGAAAGGCTTTCGCTGCTGTCATCGTCGTCTCCAATGTCGATCTGAGTTAGCGCTTCAGCGCTTATTCTGATCCCATGCAACGCGGTCGATCAGAGTTAGCGCTTTAGTTGTCGATCCGGAGTTGGCGTTTCAGCGCTTACTCCGATCCCATGCAAAGCAGTCGCGCATGGCGCGCTGCGCGCTCCATTTTTTGCCGTAGTTGCCGCCGAGGTTGCCACATGCCCGCCGCGAACGACCCACGGCCAGGCTATTTTGCGCTCAAACATGCCTCGCGATCACCATCCGCTGCACTTCGCTCGTCCCCTCGTAAATCTGCGTGATGCGTGCATCGCGGTAATGCCGCTCGACCGCGTAATCCTCCAGATAGCCATAGCCGCCATGAATCTGGATCGCGTTCGAGCAGATTTCCTCGGCCAGTTCCGAGGCGAACAGCTTCGCCTGCGACGCCTCCGACAAACACGGCCGCCCCGCCGAGCGCAGCCGCGCCGCGTGATGCACGAGCAGGCGCGCGGCATTCAGGCGCGTCGCCATGTCCGCGAGCATGTTGGCGATCGTCTGATGGTCCCGGAGCGGCTTGCCGAACTGCTCGCGCTCGCTCGCGTAGCGGCGCGCGGCGTCGAACGCGGCCCGCGCGATGCCGACCGCCTGCGCCGCGATGCCGATGCGCCCGCCTTCGAGATTCGACAGCGCGATGCGCAGGCCCTCGCCCGGCTCGCCGAGCAGATTCGCGGCGGGCACCGCGCAGTCGTCGAGCGAAATCGGGCAGGTGTCGGACGCGCGAATGCCGAGCTTGTGCTCCGGTTTGCCGACCTTGAAGCCCGGCGTATCGGTAGGCACGATAAACGCGGACAGGCCGCGCTTGCCGCGCTCCGGATCGGTCACGGCGAACACGATCGCGAGGTTCGCGCGCGCGCCGTTGGTCACGAACTGCTTGCTGCCGTTGAGAATCCAGTGGCCGTCGCGCGGCACCGCGCGCGTGCGCAGATTGTTCGCCTCGGAGCCGGCCTGCGGCTCGGTCAGGCAGAACGCGCCGATCGTACGGCCGGTCGCGAGGTCGCGCAGATAGCGCTCCTTCTGCGCGGCGCTGCCGAAATTGAGGATCGGCCCGCAGCCAACCGAGTTGTGCACGCTCATCAGCGTCGCGCAGGCTGCGCAGCCGGCCGCGATCTCTTCGAGCGCGAGCGCGTAGGCAACGTAGTCGGTGTAGGAGCCGCCCCACTCGGACGGCACGATCATGCCGAGCAAGCCGAGTTCGCCCATCTGCGCGACGACGCCGGCCGGCAGTTGCGCGTCGCGATCCCATTGCGCCGCGTGCGGCGCGAGGCAACCGGTGGCGAAGTCGCGCGCGGCGTCGCGAATCATCCGTTGTTCGTCGGTGTAGAAACTGTCCATGCCTGCGTCCCGGGGTGTGCGAACGAGGCTCGAAGTGCTCGCGGTGCCCGCTCGCGCCCCCCGCCGTCGCTCATGGCTTGCCGCTGTAGTGTAGGCAAGCCGGGCGCGTCTCTCGATGCTCGCTGCGCTCATTGTTGTTGAGCGCTTTTGCCATACTGTTACTATGCGCATACGCGGTACCCCGTGTTTACAGTGCTTTTGCGCATCGCCACCATACGCCACTGAGCGCTTTTGCCAGATTCGGCCCCGCTCGGCCGGCATCGACCCGCCCCCCCATGAAAAGCGACAAAGGCACGATCTCCGTCAGTCTCGTCGAGGAAACGCTTGCGCTCGCGAGGGCGCGCGGCTTCGATGCGCTGCCTCTTGCCGAGGCGGCCGGCATCGCCGCGCCGATGCTCGCGTCGCCGAAAAGCCGCGTGTCGTCGGCGCAATACGGTGCGCTCTGGACCGGCATCGCGCGCGCCCTCGACGACGAATTCTTCGGCCAGGACTCGCATCCGATGAAAAGCGGCAGCTTCGTCGCGATGACGCAGATGGCGCTCGGCGCACGCAACGGCGCGCAGGCGCTCGCGCGCGCGGTCGGCTTCATGCGGCTCGTGCTCGACGACCTCGGCGCGGTCATCGAAACGAATGCCGAAACGGGTGCCGCAACGAAGGTTGAAACGAAGGTTGAAGCAGCGCCCGGAACGGGCTCACTGCGGGACACGCGTCAGCGCGTGAGGCTGAAATTCGTCGAACGACCCGGCGCGCCCGCACCGGCGATGTTCGCGTACGCCACGTATTTCATCCTCGTGTACGGCCTCGTGTGCTGGCTCGTCGGACGGCGCATTCCGCTGCTCGAAGCGCGCTTTCGCTGCGCCGCGCCGCCCGCCGCTCACGAATACAGGCTGATGTTCTGCGAGTCGATGCATTTCGACGAACCCGAGTCGTACGTCGATCTCGAACCGGCGTTTCTTGACCTGCCCGTGATCCAGACCGCGCGCTCGGCCCGTGCGTTTCTGCGCGATGCGCCGGGCAACTTCATCGTCAAATACCGCAATGCCGGCTCGCTCGCCGCGCGCGTGCGCAAGACGCTGCGCGCGCTGCCGACGGCGAACTGGCCAGCCGCCGACCAGATGGCCGCGCGTCTGCACGTCGCCGAGGCGACGCTGCGGCGGCATCTGAAGCAGGAAGGCTATACGTATCAATCGATCAAGGACGCGCTGCGGCGCGACATCGCGATCGCGGAATTGCAGCGCACCCACCGCACGATCGCCGACATCGCCAACGCGGTCGGCTTCGCGGAACCGAGCGCGTTTCATCGCGCGTTCCGCAAATGGACCGGCATGCGGCCGGCCGACTATCGCCCGGCAAGCGGTGCCGGCCTCACGCGCCTCACGCATCGCGCGGAATCGGACTAAGCTTTAAGAGGCAACAGGCCAGCCTTGATCGAGGTATCGGCCCGCGCTCGCCGGACTTAAGCGGCGGGCGCGGTGGCCGTCGGCGATGAACACGTCCACGCGTTTTCCGCTCCGGCAGTCCGGTTCGCGCAGGCCGCTTATCCGCGGCGGTGCGGCGCGCCGGTTGATGCGCACCATCGGCGCGCGCGGGGTGCTGTTGCCGGTGGGGTTCGCGTTGGCGTTGGCCTTGGCGATTGGGCTGGCATCCGGATTCACCGCCGGCCCCACCGCCAGGTTCGCGGCCGGATTGACGTCCGGGCTCGCGGCCGGATTTTCGGCGCGCGAAGGCTTCGCGCTGGTGCAAACGGCCCATGCTGCCCCTGGCGCGGCGGCCACCGCGAACAGCGTCGTCGTGATTCCGGTGAACGGCGCGATCGGGCCGGCCAGCGCCGATTTCATCGTGCGCGGCCTGCAACGCGCCGCGAATCAGCGCGCGCAACTCGCGGTGCTGCAACTCGATACGCCGGGCGGGCTCGATACGTCGATGCGGCAGATCATCAAGGCGATCCTCGGCTCGCCGGTGCCGGTCGCGACCTTCATCGCGCCGAGCGGCGCGCGGGCCGCGAGCGCCGGCACCTATATCGTCTACGCAAGCCATATCGCGGCGATGGCGCCAGGCACCAACCTCGGCGCCGCGACACCGATCCAGATAGGGATCGGCGGGGCCGAGCCGCCCGCGGGCGGCGGTGCGCCGAGTGCGCCAGCTTTACCAGGCACGCCGGAATTGCCGGACATGCGCGCCTTGTCAGGCAGTGCGTCCGGTCCGTCAGCGTCCGGCCCCCTGGCATCGGGTTCATCAGGCACCTCAGGCGCATCGGCGCCCTCCACCGCCGCAGCCGCAGCCGAGCCTGCCGCGACACCACCATCGCCCGCCGCGAGCGCACTCCCCCTCGACACCCAATCGACCGAACTGCGCAAGCAGGTCCACGACGCGGCCGCCTACATCCGCGGCCTCGCGCAGATGCGCGGGCGCAACGCCGACTGGGCCGAGCGCGCGGTCCGCGAAGCCGTGAGCCTGTCCGACGAGGAAGCGCTCGCGCAGCACGTCGTCGACGTCGTCGCGCGCGACGTGCCCGACCTGCTGCGCCAGTTGAACGGCCACACCGTCGCGACAACGGGCGGCAGCATCACGCTGCACACCGCCCACGCGCCGCTCGTCGTGCTCGAACCCGACTGGCGCAACCGCTTTCTCGCCGTCATCACCGACCCGAGCGTCGCGCTGATCCTGCTCATGCTCGGCATGTACGGCCTGTTCTTCGAATTCGCCAATCCGGGCTTCGTGCTGCCCGGCGTGGTCGGCGCGATCAGCCTGCTGCTCGGCCTGTTCGCGATGCAGATGCTGCCCGTCAGCTACGTCGGCCTCGGGCTCGTGTTTCTCGGCATCGCGTTCCTGATCGGCGAGGCGTTTTTGCCGACCTTCGGCTCGCTCGGCTTCGGCGGCGTGGTCGCGTTCGTGATCGGCGCGATGATGCTGATCGATACCGACGTGCCCGGCTACGGCATCCCCCTGCCGCTGATCGCGGCGGTGGTCGTATTCAGCGCCGCGTTCGTGCTCGGCGTGTCGCGGCTCGCGCTGCGCGCGCGGCGGCGCCCGGTCGTGACGGGCGCCGAGGCGCTGATCGGCTGTATCGGCGTGGTGCTGGACGGCGGCTTGCTGCCCGAGCACCCAGCGGGCGGCACGCTGGCCGGCTGGGCGCGCGTGCAAGGCGAGCGCTGGCGCGTGGCGAGCACGGCGCCGGCCGCGCCCGGAGACCGCGTGCGCGTGACCGCGCGCCACGGCCTCACGCTGAGCGTCGAGCCGGTCGTGCCGGTCACGCCGGCCGGCGCCCAGATAAAAGGAGAACGCTCATGATCGGTTTTACATTCGGCTTCAGTAGCATCCTGATCCTGCTTGCCGCGGCGCTGATTGCGTCGTCGGTGCGGATTTTTCGCGAATACGAGCGCGGCGTCGTGTTCATGCTCGGGCGCTTCTGGAAGGTCAAGGGCCCGGGGCTCGTGCTGATCGTCCCGGTCGTGCAGCAGGTGGTGCGCATGGATCTGCGCACGGTCGTGTTCGACGTGCCGCCGCAGGACGTCATCACGCGCGACAACGTCTCGGTCAAGGTCAACGCGGTCGTGTATTTCCGCGTGGTCGATCCCGAGAAGGCGGTGATCCAGGTCGCGCGCTACTTCGAGGCGACCAGCCAGCTTGCGCAGACCACGCTGCGCGCGGTGCTCGGCAAGCACGACCTCGACCAGCTGCTGTCGGAACGCGAGCAGTTGAACGCCGACATCCAGAAGGTGCTCGACGCGCAGACCGACGCGTGGGGCATCAAGGTGTCGATCGTCGAGATCAAGCACGTGGACATCAACGAAACGATGATCCGCGCGATTGCGCGCCAGGCGGAAGCCGAGCGCGAGCGGCGCGCCAAGGTGATTCACGCGGAAGGCGAGCTGCAGGCGTCGCGGCAACTGCTCGAAGCCGCGCAGACGCTCGCCCGGCAGCCGCAGGCGATGCAACTGCGCTACCTGCAAACGCTGACGACGATCGCCGCCGACAAGAACTCGACGATCGTGTTTCCGCTGCCGATCGACCTCGTCAGCGCGGTGCTGGAGCGCTTCGGCAAGCCGTCCGCGCCGTGAGGGTCGGATGTTCTGAGCGAGAGCCTGTCATGAAAAAACTTTCCCGTATCGAATGCGGCGTACTGCTGGCCGCCGCCTGTATCGGCACCGTGTGCGCGCCAGCCGTAGCGCAAGCCGACCCGGCGGCGTCGCCAACGCGCGCCCAAGTGCGCGCCGATCTCGCCGAGTGGCGCGCCGCCGGCTACGAACCGCTCGACTGGCTCGGCTATCCGGTCAGCGCCCAGCGCGCGGGCCGCATCGTCGCCGAGCGGCGCGCGCAGCAGCACTCCGAGGCGGCGACGGTGCACTGAGCGGCGACGATGCGCTGAGCCGTGGCGGCCGTCAGTTCGCGCTTGCGGGCCGCGGCGAGGTATCATCACGGCCCTTCGATACCCTCGCCGCCGCGCAGCCGCGGCACAGCAGCCGGAGCCCGCACCATGCCAATCTGGGTCGATGCCGACGCCTGCCCGGCCGTCGTCAAGGACATGCTCTTTCGCGCGGCGCGCCGTACCGGCGTGTCGCTGACGCTCGTCGCCAATACGTTTCTGCGCGTGCCGCCCTCGCCGCTGATTCGCGCGATCCAGGTGCCGGCCGGTTTCGACGCCGCCGATCAGTTGATCGTCGAGCGCGTCGCCGCAGGCGATCTCGTCATCACCGCCGACATCCCGCTCGCCGCCGCCGTGCTGGAAAAGAACGCGCACGCGCTCGATCCGCGCGGCAACTGGTTCACGCCCGGCACCATCGAGGAACGGCTGCGGATGCGCGCGATGCTCGACCAGTTGCGCGGCAGCGGCGTCGATACGGGCGGCCCGTCCGCCTTCAGCCCGCGCGACGGCAAAACGTTCGCGGGCGAACTCGATCGCTGGCTCGCGCGCAACGTGCCGCGCGGCGATGCACCATGAGGCGCGATGGTGCGCAATAACGCGCAGTGATGCGCCGACGCCACACTCGGACGGCCAATCCACCGGCTGACGGGCCCCGGCGCGCCGCGCAAGCCGCCGCGAACGCCGGAGCGCCGCCATTCGTGATTACAATTCCGCGATAACGCTGGCGCGGTGCCCGCCGCACCGCCGGGAGCCGCTGCCGCGCACGGGCCGCGCTGCCGCCCCCGCCGCGGTGAATCGAAGAAAATCGAAGCACCCGCATCAATCACAGAAACAGAAACGCCGCAGCAACGCCACAGAAACACCCGACTCACGCCGCAAACAACACCTTCAGAACGACGAGAGAGAAAAGACCCGCCACATGGACTCGATCAAACGCTACTTCGGCTTCGACGCCGTCGACACCAACCTGCGCACCGAAGTGCTCGCCGGCGTGACCACCTTCCTGACGATGGCCTACATCATCTTCGTCAACCCGGCGATTCTCGGCGACGCCGGCATGCCGAAAGACGCGGTGTTCGTCGCAACCTGCCTCGTGGCCGCGCTCGCCTCGATCATCATGGGCTTCTACGCGAACTACCCGATCGCGCTCGCGCCCGGCATGGGCCTGAACGCGTACTTTGCCTACACGGTCGTGAAGGGCATGGGCTATACGTGGCAGGCCGCGCTCGGCGCAGTGTTCATCTCGGGCTGCCTGTTCCTGATCGTCACGCTGTTCCGCGTGCGCGAGGTGATCGTCAAGGGCATTCCGCACTCGATCCGCATCGCGATCACCGGCGGCATCGGCCTCTTTCTGGCGATCATTTCGCTGAAGTCGGCCGGCGTGGTGGTCGGCAATCCGGCCACGCTCGTCACGCTCGGCAATCTGCACGACCCGCACGTCGTGCTCGCTGCGATCGGCTTCTTCGGCATCGTCACGCTCGACTATCTGCGCGTGCGCGGCGCGATCCTGATCGGCATCGTCGGCGTGACGATCCTGAGCTTTTTCTTCGGCGGCAACGAGTTTCACGGCGTCGTGTCCGCGCCGCCGTCGATCACGCCGACGCTGTTCCAGCTCGACATCCGCGCCGCGCTGTCGTCGGGCGTGCTGAACGTCGTACTCGTGTTCTTCCTCGTCGAACTGTTCGATGCGACCGGCACGCTGATGGGCGTCGCGAATCGCGCGGGGCTGCTCGTCGAGGGCAAGATGCACCGGCTGAACCGCGCGCTGCTCGCCGACAGCACCGCGATCCTCGCCGGCTCGCTGCTCGGCACCTCGTCGACGACCGCGTATATCGAAAGCGCGTCGGGCGTGCAGGCGGGCGGGCGCACCGGCGTGACCGCCATCACGGTCGCCGTGCTGTTTCTCGCGGCGCTCTTCTTCGCGCCGCTCGCGGGCGTGGTGCCCGCCTACGCGACCGCGCCCGCGCTGCTCTACGTGTCGTGCCTGATGCTGCGCGAAATGCTCGATCTGCCGTGGGACGACGCGACCGAAGTCGTGCCGGCCGCGCTGACCGCGCTGCTGATGCCGTTCACCTACTCGATCGCCAACGGTGTCGCGTTCGGCTTCATCTCGTACGCGGGCCTCAAGCTGCTGACGGGCCAGGCGCGCCAGGTGAAGCTCGTCGTGTGGATCATCGCGGCGATTTTCCTGTTCCGTTATTTCTATCTCGGCAGCGAGTGAGGACGTCGGCGCGTGGCGGCGCTTCCGGGGCGCGGCCGCGCGTGCGAACGGGGCGGGCAGCGGGCAGCAGCCCCAGGCGGTGAACCCCGGCAGTGAAACCGGACGGGCGGACCAGACGAGCGGCCCCAAACGGGGCGCGCCACCCGGCAGCCTCGCGGCACGTCAGCCACGGTCAGGCAACTGCCGGGCAACCGCCAGCCCGTGCCCCGGCGCCGCTCGCGTCCCGGCTAAGGGGCGCTTAAGCAAAGATCGACGATCGTTCTCCGAAACTGCAGCCACCCCCTGGCACCGTTTATCATCCGTTGATTCCGAAAACGACCGACTTCTCCCGAGGAGCCCCGCATGTCTTCCTATAACCGCGCGACGGACCGCTACACGAGGCCCGCCGTCTTTTTCCACTGGATCATTTTCCTGCTCGTCGCGCTCGCCTATCTGGCCATCGAGATACGCGGCCCGCGCGGCTCCGACAGCCGCGCGTTCTGGACCGGCATTCATTTGTGGGCGGGCACGCTCGTGCTCTCGCTATCGGTCTTGCGGCTGCTCTGGAAGCTCTGGGCCGGCGCGCCCGAGGAACTCGAAAACACCCGGCTGCTCGCGTTCGCGGCACGCGCCGTGCACCTCGCGCTCTACCTCTTCATCTTCGTGCAGCCGCTGCTGGGCATGCTGATGCTCAACGCCGGCGGCCACCCGGTCACGCTTGCGGGAACCGGCATCGGCTTCACGCTGATCGGCGCGGATTCGATCGCCCGCCCGCTGCTCAAGGACGCGCACGAATTGCTCGGCAACGTGTTCTACGGGGTGATCGGCGTGCACGCGCTGGCGGCGATCGTGCATCACGTGATCTTCAAGGATCGCGCGCTGCGGCGGATGATCTGAGCGCGAGGCGCACAGAAACACGCTCGCCGCGATCTTGCACGGCGCGGCGTGGACAATGCTCGGGCAGCGTTCAGCAGCGCTCACATAAGCGCCCAGGCGGCGCCCAAACGGCGTCGCTCAATTGCGCCAGTTGGCCTCGTAGAAGCGCACATAGCCGCTTCTAAGCACGAGACATTGCGCCCGCGTCTCCGACAGCAGGCGGCGCGTGGCGGCCTCGATGCGGGGCCGGTGCGCGTCGAATGCGACGACCATGTCTTCGAGCCGCGGCGATAACGCGCCGAAGTGATCTTCGAGGGCTTCCGCAGTGATCATGCACTCCACCCTCTGCCCGTCGATCATCGCGGGAAACGCCAGGGTCAGTTCGCGACCTGAATATTCAGGCGCTTCGTTCGGGAATTGGATCTGCATGGGAATCACCTGGAAAATTGCCGCGCATGAGGTGATGCGGTAATGCGCGCACGGGTTGCATCCTGTCGTGTCCGCCGCTCGTTCCTCCTTGTCCCATGCAGCCGACGCGGGCCGTCACCTCGTTGCGGCAGCGAGTTCGCGGCGCGCCGAGGTGAATTGATTCACTTTAGACGAGTTCGCGCAAGGCGCAAGCCTTACCTGGGTTTTCCTTGAGATGCGTGCTGGTGGTGTGCGATTCGGTGCGCGATTCGAGGTGCCTTCAATGGGCTCCTGATGCGCATTTCGCCGCACACGCCGGTGCATGTTGCGGCGCGGTATGGCGCAACGGCAAAGAAAGGCGCGAAAACGGCGGTGAGGGCAAAACTGCGGAAACAACTGCGAAACCGGCCGCGCGATTGCGTGTAAAGTGTCGCGCTCGACCGCTCGCTGCCGCGCGCCGCCCCTCATTCGCACGATGCCCGACTCCATCCGCCCGCCTCTGATTCGCGTCGAACCGCTCGGCCAGAGCTTCGAAGCCCCCGATTCGCTGACGCTTCTCGAAGCCGCCGCTTTCGCGAATCTGCGTTTGCCGCGTTCGTGCCGCAATGGCACATGCCGTACCTGTCTGTGCAGGATGACGGCCGGCCGCGTGCGTTACACGATCGAATGGCCGGGCCTCAGCCGCGAGGAAAAGACCGAGGGTTATATCCTGCCGTGCGTGGCGATCGCCGAAACCGATCTCGTGATCGAAGTGCCGGACGCGATCGAATTACCGGCGCGCTGAGGAGCGAGGCAGCGACTCAGCGCCCGCGGTTCAAGGCTCGTAATTCAAGGCCCGCGATTCAATACCTGTGATTCAGGGCCGGTGACTCAGCGCCCGTTGCCGAGCGCGCGGGAAATCTTCTTGTCCGTGTTGTACTGGCTCAGCGCATAGACCGACCAGATCGCGGCCGGCACCCAGCCGATCAGCGTGACCTGCAGGATCAGGCAGATGATGCCCGCGAACGGACGGCCAATCGTGAAGAACTGCAACCACGGCAGAAGGATGGCAAGCAATAGACGCATTCGGTTTTCCTGTGGGTTTTCCTGTGGGTTTTCCTGTGTTTCTATCCGTTTCTATCGTTCCGGCAGACCGCGTTGAGGCGCATTTACCACGCATTTACCACGCATCTGCCGCTCGTTTACGGCTCATGTGCGGTATCAATCGTCGATCGGCGCAAAGCGCGGCACCTTCGCGCCCTCAAGCTCGACAAGCTCGAAAAACACTGTCGCGGGCCGGGTCCAGATCGTACCATTGGCCGCCCGGTAGACGATCATCGTGACCGTCGGATCGGATTCGAGCGTCGCCTCGCAAATCAGTTCGTAAATGCCGCCCTTGTAGTGCCGGTAGCGCACGGTATCAGTCCTCATATTGGGTTCGATCGAAACATTTGCAAGTGCGGTCCGCGTGCGTTCAAGCGCGCGTCAGCCGCCCTCTTTCAGCTGCTTCAGAATCTTGTAGACGGTCGCGCGGCCCATCGTCAGCACCGCGGCCACGTAGTTCGCCGAGCTGCGTCCGCGAAACGCGCCCTGCGCATGCAGCGCCTCGACGATTTCGCGCTTGTGCTCGCGCGTGAGCGCATTGATGCCGATCTGCCGTTCGCGCAGCCAGGTATGCAGATAGGTGTTGATGCGGTCCTGCCAGTCGTCGCGGAACAGATCCTCGGCGGGCGCGTCGGTCATCGAGCCGCCCTTGATGAACAGATCGAGCGTCGAGCGCACGTCCTCGAACACCGCAATATTGAAGTTCACGCACAGCATGCCGGCGGGCCTGCCGTCGTCGTCGAACAGGATGTTGCTCACGCAGCGCATGCGACGGCCGTCCCAGTTCAACTTCTCGTACGGGCCGATGGTTTGACCGCGCGCCGCGAAGTGCGCGTCGTCGAGCACCGACGGCGCGCCCACCTCGAGTCGCGACAGATTGTTCGCCAGATACGCGACGGTCTGATCGCGCAGATCGTGAATCACCACTTCGGCGCACGGATAGAGCAGCGCGGCGATGCCGTCGGCGATCGGCGCGTAGCGCTTGAGCAGCAGGTCTTTGACAGGCGACACGTTCTGATTGCGCATGAGATAAACGCGGGGTTCGAAGAAGGCGGCAAGGGTGCGGGCCGCGAATAGCGCAGCGATGCGGCTCGCCGAAGCCGGGCGGTAAAGCGCGCGCGCCGGCCCGGCTCGCAACGCGCCATTGTAGCGAGATGGGCCGGGCATCGCGACCGATGGCCGCCGCCGCGACATCGACGGCATGATGCCGGGTCCGCACGCCTGCGTGCAAAGCCCCGCCAGACGGGCGATGCGGGGCACATGCGGGGCGTGCGCGGAACTTTGCACTATCCAATCAGGCCCATTTAAGGCATCATATTGCAATAGTTGCATTTCGCACCCAGCAGCACTGGCAGCACCAGGCAGTCTCAAACCGGCATCTCCGCACCACCCCCGACTGTTCGACCGCCGCTCGCCGGCGATCCCGTCACCCCGGCAATGCGCCGCATGCATTCGCCGTCGCGAGTCGTACAACTGAGCGGTTCAGCTTCATGCGTCCGATGCGCGCGGCGTCCGCGCGACTTCAGCGTGTTTTTTCCGTCGAATCCGCGATTTCGCGCGGCCGCTCGAGCCATTGTCATTGAGCCTGCCCGGCCGGTTAGCCTGGCCTGTGCCAACCCTTTTTCATCGCGGCGCGCCTTCGGGGCTGCGCCGCCCGGTCCGCGCCGTCGCGCCGTACATCACGCGCGCCACGCGGATCACGCCATACAGGACACGTTGTTCATGAATCCAGCAGTCAAAACCTACAAGGGTTACGAAATTCATCCGCTCGTTTATCCGCACCGCCCGGCGGGCGCGCAGACGAGCCGCGATCCCGGCGCCGGCTACGACGCGTCGGTGCGCATCTGCCGCGTCGGCGCGAATGCGGCCGCCGACGGCCGGGTGTTCCGCCTGCAGTATCTGTTTCCGTTCGACGGCATGGGCAAGGCGCGCATCGCCTGCATGGCGCACGCCGAACGGCTCATCGACGGCCAGGTGAACGGCCAGTCGGTCGCCGATCTTTGAGCGGCCAGGGCGGCCGGCGCCATCGCAGGCACGGGCCGGCGGCGCGCTCCGGCGCGACACCCCGCCCAACCACGTATTCCAGGCCGCGTCGCCCGGTTTTGCCGGCGACCGGCTCTCTACTCATCATCCATCGACCAGGAGTTATGCATGGCGAAAGAAGAACTGATTGAACTTGACGGTATCGTCGACGAAGTGCTTCCGGACAGCCGCTACCGCGTGACGCTCGACAACGGCGTCGTGGTCGGCGCTTACGCATCGGGACGCATGCGCAAGAACCACATCCGCATTCTGGCGGGCGATCGCGTGACGCTCGAAATGTCGGTCTACGACCTGACCAAAGGCCGCATCAATTTCCGCCACAAGGACGAGCGCCCGAGCGGCGGCGCGCCCCGCCCGCCGCAGGCTGCGCGGCGGAGATAAGCTGAAGCAGCGCATGGCGCACTGCGTACCCGCAAGATGCGGCGATGCAGTGCGCACAAGCGGCGGGAAGGCACGCCTCGCACCGAATGCTGCACGCACGCGCACGGCCCCCTACTCCCCGAACACCGCCCCCAGATCTTTCGCCGCTGCGCTTCTGCGCACCTGCTCGATCACCCGCTCCTCGAGTTCCGATAGATGCTCGCGCATCGCCGCCAGCGCGGCCGGCAGGTCGCCGGCATCGAGCGCGTCGATGATGCGCGCGTGCTCGTCGGCGGAACAGCTCGAACCCTTCGACGGATCGAACAGCGCCTTGTACAGCTCGGTCTTCGCGACCAGTTGCCCGACCATGCCGAGCAGTTCGGTGCCGCCCGCGAGTTCTGTCAGCAGCACGTGAAACTGGCCGGCGAGGCGCACGGATTCGTCGATCGCACCCGTGCGCAGCGCCTTCTCCTCGCTGCGCACATGCGCACGCAGACGGCGCTTGTGAGCGGCGCTCAGCGCGCCGCACAGCGACGCGGCGATGCCCGCCTCGACGATCTGCCGCGCGCGATACACCTGACGAATGTCCTCCTCCGACGGCGACGGCACGAACGCGCCGCGATTCGCCTCAAGCACGAGCTTGCCCTCGAAGCCTAGTCGCGCGAGCACCTTGCGCAGCGCGCCGCGCGTGCAGCCGAACGCCGCCGCGAGATCGCGCTCGACCAGTTGCGCGCCCGGCCGCAGACGGCCTTGCAGCAGCGCCGCGGTAATCGATGTGTAGATGCGCTCTTCGACGCTCGGCGCGGTGTCGTCTGTCGTGCCTGTAGCAGGCGCGGCGGATTCAGCAGGTAAAGGACGGCGGGTACGTGAGGCCATGAATTCAGTGACGGAAAAAGCGGGTAACGATGGAGCGAAGACCATGCAGAGCCGGTGTAAAGCCGGCGAGCATGGGCGATGCCGCCTTGCACGCCCGCGGCGTCCAGCCCGCGCGTAAGCGGCACCTTAGCCGCTCCTGAGCGGCAAGCCGGCATCGCGGCATCGCGGCATCGCGGCATCGCGGCATCGCGGCATCGCGGCATCGCCTGGCATTCTAGCGGTGGCCCATGCGAGACGCCAAGGCGCTCGCGGCTCAGCCTGCATCGCGGCTTATGTGACGGCTTATACCGGACATTCCTCAAAATGGTTAACCATTTCAGGTTATTATGGCTAACCAAAAGAAAGCTTGCAGCGGTTTTTCCCGTTTCCGCGCCGGCTCGCGCCGCCCGCCCCATCGGGCTCCGGCGCACGCATGCGCCGCTGCTCGCCCGGTTCCATTCCGCGCCGCCGTTGCTCTTGTCAGGCCGCGCCGCTTTTTGCCTTCAGGTCCATCGTGAATTCGTCCTCCAGCGCCCGCTCGTCCCGCACCTCCGCGAACCACGCCAACCACGTGGTCCATGCCGCACTGACGTGGCACGACATCGTGTGGCTCGGCGCGATCGTCGTGATCGGCATCAATCTGCGGCCGTTGCTCACGTCGATCAGCCCGCTGATGACGACGATCCGCAACGCCACCGGCCTCAGCTTCTACGGCGCGTCGCTGCTGACGAGCCTGCCGGTCGTCGCGATGGGGCTCGGCGCATTCGGCGCGGCCGCGTTGACGCGCCGCCTCGGCGAAACGCGCGGCGTCGCGCTCGGCCTGCTCGCGATCGCGCTGGCCTGCGCGGCACGCGCGCTCGCATCGAGCGGCGCGACCCTGCTCGCGACGGCCTTGCTGGCCGGCGCGGGCGTCGCCGCGATTCAGGCGCTGCTGCCCGCCGTCATCAAGCAGCGCTTTCCCGCGCGCGTGCCGCTCGCGATGGGCGTGTTCTCCGCGTCGATCATGGGCGGCGGCGGTCTCGGCGCGAGCCTGAGCCCGCTCGTGAGCCGCGCGGCGCAATCGTGGCATGCGGGTCTCGCGGTCTGGGCGATGCCGGCCTGCATCGCGCTTGCGTGCTGGTGGCGGCTGACGCGCGGACACGCCGGCCCCCACGCCGCGCATGAGCCCGCCGCAACGTCCACCGCACGCTTCTCGCCCTGGGTCACGCCACGCGCATGGACGCTCGGCCTCTACTTCGGCATCGTCAACGGCGGCTATACGAGTCTCGTCGCGTGGCTGCCCGCGTTCTATCAGCAGCACGGCGCGAGTGTCGAGGCAAGCGGCTCGCTGCTCGCGGCAATGACGCTGTTTCAGGCCATCTCGGCTTTGCTGCTGCCGCTCGCCGCGGCACCGTTCCGCGACCGCCGGCCGTGGCTCGCGCTCGGTCTCTCCGCGCAACTGGCCGGCGTGCTGGGCCTGATCTTCTGGCCCGACGGCTCACCGCTGTTGTGGGTCGGCATGGCCGGCGCGGGACTCGGCGGCGTGTTTTCGCTGACGCTCGTCACGGCGATGGACCACTCGGCCGATCATCGCGTGGCCGGTCAACTGGTCGCATTCACGCAGGGTGTCGGTTTTATCGTCGCGGCGCTCGCGCCGCTCGTGGCCGGCATCGTGCGCGGCTGGAGCGGCGGCTTCGTTGCCGCGTGGATCATGCTCGCCAGCTGCATCGCCGCGATGATCGCGTTGACGCTGGTGTTTTCGCCACGCAGTTATACGCGCTGGCTTCGAGGGCTTCAGTAAAGCCAGCGCTTCAGGCCACCCAGCCTCCCGGTTCGAACGCGGCCGTCCACGTGCAGTTCAGACCGCAATGCAGCGTGACGTGCCGCTTTAACAGACCGTACCCGGACAGGCCGTGCGCCTCGAATCCGGTCGATGCCCGCCGCTGGCGCGTAGCCACCCTACGCGCCGAATAGAGAGCCTGCCAACACCGAACCTAGAAATTGAAGTTGTCGATATTGCTCGCGTCGAACGTGGTCGGCGGTCCGAGGATGATTTCGCCGTGCGCACCGACCGTGCGCTTGCCGAGCTTGCCGGCATCGAACGATTCGCCTTCCTTGCCGGTGATCTTGCCCGACGCGAGCGCGGCCGCCGCATAGGCGGCGAGGTAGCCGAGCTGGTTCGGGTCCCACAACTGGAACGCCTGCACGGTACCGTTCTTCACGAACGCGCGCATCTGGTTAGGTGTCCCGAGGCCCGTCACGGCCACCTTGCCCTTGCTCGACGACGACGAGATATAGCGCGCCGCCGCCGCGATTCCGACCGTGGTCGGCGCGACGATCGCCTTCAGGTTCGGATACGCCTGCAACAGACCCTGGGTTTCGACGAACGACTTCTGATCGTCGTCGTTGCCGTAGGCGATCTTCACGAGCTTGATCTTCGCGTACTCGGGCTTCTTCAGTTCTTCCTGCATCCACTTGATCCAGGTGTTCTGATTGGTCGCGTTCGGCGTGGCCGACAGAATCGCGAACTCGCCCTCGCCGCCCATCAGCTTCGATACGAGTTGCACCTGGCCCCGGCCGATGCCTTCCGCGTTCGCCTGATTCACGAACAGTTGCCGGCCCTCGGGCGCGGTGTCGGAATCGAACGTGACGACCTTGATGCCCTGGCCCATCGCCTTCTTCAGATACGGCACGACCGCGTTCGCATCGTTCGCGGCAATCACGATCGCGTCCTGATGCTGCGTAATCAGCGTGTTGATGTACGAAACCTGCGACGACGCGCCCGCATCCGACGGTCCCACCACCTTGCCCACGCCGCCGAACTCCTTGATCGCGGCCATGCCGCCATCGTCGGCGATCACTTCATAGGGGTTGTTGATCTGCTTCGGCAGAAACGCGATTTTCAGGCCGCTTTTGAGGTCCGCGGCCCATGCGCCGCTGCAACTGACCGCGAGCAACGCGGCGCACAGCGCAGCCATACCGGTGTGACGTAGAGGTTTGAACATGAAGTGTCTCCTGCGTTGTTGTCGGGCATCGGAAGACCCGGGTTATCGGTCGTTGGGACTACGGAGATACGGAACTATCAGGAAACCGAAGCAGCCGAAGCAGCCTCAGCAGTGGATGCAGCCGCGGACTTCGCGATGAAGCGCCGGTCGCGCGCCGCACGCCAACGCGCGACGAGGTTCGGTATCAGCACCGATGCGAGCAGCAGCACGCCGGTCACGATGGTCAGCGTTTCGCTCGAAACGTCATCGAGCGTCAGCGCGTTTTTCAGCACGCCGATAATCAGCAGCGACAGCAGCACGCCGACCATCGAGCCGCGTCCGCCGAAAATGCTGACGCCGCCGAACAGCACCGCCGCGATCACCGACAGCTCGAAGCCCTCGCCGTTATCGCCGCGCGCGCTCGTAAAACGCAGCGTATAGACGATGCCGGCCAGCGCGCTGACGAGCCCCGACAGCACAAAGAGACGCAGCCGGATCTTCGCGACCTCGATGCCGGAGAACGCGGCGGCAGTCGGATTCGCACCGATCGCATAGAGGCTGCGGCCGAACGCGGTGGCTTGCAGCAGCACCGTGAACAGCACGGCCGCGACGATCACGATGACGAACGGCAACGGAATAAAGCTCGCGCCGAGCGTGTCCATGCCGAACGCCGTATAACCCGCGGGAAAATCGGCGACCGCCTGGTCGCCGAGCAGCACATACGCGAGGCCGCGAAACAGCGCGAGCGTGCCGATCGTAACCGCGAGCGAAGGCAGGTTCAGCCTGACGATCACGAGACCGTTGAGCAGCCCGGCCAATGCCCCGGCGATCAATACGAGCACGATCACGACCGGCATCGGCAAACCCATATGCCACAGCACGCCCATCAAGGCGCTGGAGGCGCCGAGCACCGATGCAACGGAAAGATCGATTTCGGCCGCGACGATGATGAGCGTCATCGGCAGCGCCATCAACGCGATCTCGGTCAGATCGGCGAGCACGTTGCTCAGGTTCGCGCCCGTCAGAAACACCGGCGAGAGCCAGCGCCCGAGCCCGAGCGACGCCATCAGCACGAGCACGAGCAAGGCTTCCCATTGCAGCGGCGTTTCGCGTTTGCGCGTGAGCAGCGCGGAATCGGGTTTAGCCATGATCGCGTTTCCTCATCATGCGTTTGGCGACGGAGCGGGCCAGCAAGGTATCGGCGGCGATCGCGGCGACGATCAGCGCGCCCTGGATCGCCTGCTCCCAGAACGGCGACACGTGCAGCACCACGAGCGCGATGCTGATGACGCCGAGCACGAGCGCGCCGAGCGTCGCGCCGAGTATCGTGCCGACGCCGCCCGTGATCGCGACGCTGCCGACCACCGCCGCCGCCACGACCTGCAATTCGATGCCCTTCGCGGTGCTCGCATCGACGGTGCCGAAGCGCGCGAGCCACAACGCGCCCGCAAAGCCCGCGATTGCGCCGGACAGCAGAAAGCCCGCCATCACGCGCCGCTCGACGTTGACACCCGCGAGCCGCGCGGCTTCCGGGTTCGAGCCGATCGCATAGTGCTCGCGGCCGCCGCGAAACTGCTTCAGATAGACCGACAGCCCCGCGAGCACGACGGCCGCGATCAGCGCGAGCGTCGGGATGCCGAGCAGCGTGCCGGTGGCGAGCCGCGAATACGCGTCGGGCAGACTGGTCGCGTTGATCTGGCCGCCATGCACCCACGCGTAGTCGGCGCCGCGAAAGATGTAGAGCGTGGAGAGCGTCGCGACGAGCGACGGCACGCGTCCCACCGCGACCAGCAGCGCGTTGATGCCGCCCGCGACGAGACCGATCGCGAGCCCCGCCGCGAGCGCAACGAGCACCGGCATATGCGGAAACGCGACGTAGAGACTGCCGACCGCATATGCGCTGACGCCGACCGTCGAGCCGACCGACAGATCGATATGCCGCATCAGGATCACGACGGTCATGCCGGCCGTCAGCAGACTGATGATCGACACGTTGAGCAGCACGTCGCGCAGATTCTGCAGATTGAGGAACTGCGGCCTGGCGAGCCCGGTGCCGACGATCAGCAGGATCAGGACGACGAACAAGGTGGTTTCGCGGCTTCTCGCGATGCTTGCGACGAGGCCGCCCGATGCGCCCGACGAGCGTTTCGGCAGCGACGGCCGGACCGGCGCGGGATGAGTCGAATGGCGCATCATGCCGCACGTCCCAATGGTGAAAGACCCTGACCGAGCGCTGCGCCCATGATGCGCTCCTCGTTCGCGTCGGCGCGCGCGATCTCGGCGCTGATGCGCCCTTCGTGCATCACGAGCACGCGATCGGCCATGCCGAGCACTTCGGGCAACTCGCTCGAAATCATCAGCACGGCCATGCCGTCGCGCACGAGTTCGGCGAGCGCGCCGTACACCTCGGCTTTGGCGCCGACGTCGATGCCGCGCGTCGGCTCGTCGATGATCAGCACTTTCGGACCGGTCGCGAGCCACTTGCCGAGCACGACCTTCTGCTGATTGCCGCCCGACAGCGTGCCGACCGGCGCATGCGGATCGCCCGCTTTCAGGCGCAGGCGCGTGCCCCATCGGTTCGCGAGTTCCGTCTCGCTGCGCGTCGAAATCAGGCCGTGGCGCACGAGCCGGCCGAGCACCGTCAGCGAGGCATTGCGCGCGATGCTGAGTTCCAGGGCGAGCCCTTGCTGGCGGCGGTCTTCCGGCACGAGCGCGAGTCCCGCGCGCACCGCGGCGGCCGGCTTGCCGGTTTCGAGGCGCCGGCCCGCGAGCCACACTTCGCCGGCGTCGAGCGGATCGATACCGAAGATCGCGCGCGCGACCTCGCTGCGCCCCGCGCCGACGAGACCCGCGAGCGCGACGATCTCGCCCGCGCGCACCTCGAACGAAATGTCCTTGAACACGCCGATGCGCGTCAGCCCGCGCACCGACAGCCGCACCTCGCCCGGCGCGCAATCGGCTTTCGGATAAAGCGTTTCCAGATCGCGGCCGACCATCTTCGCGACGATCGCGTCGGTCGTCAGATCGGCGGTCAAGGCGTCGAACACTTTCGCGCCGTCGCGCATGATCGTCACGCGCTGCGTGAGCGCGAACACTTCGTCGAGCCGATGCGTGATAAAGAGGATCGCCACATCGCGTTCGCGCAGCTTGCGCACGATCGCAAAGAGGCGCTCGACTTCGGGCAGCGACAACGCAGCGGTCGGCTCGTCCATGATCAGCACGCTCGCGTTCAGCGACAACGCCTTCGCGATTTCGATCACCTGCTGATCCGCAATCGACAGACCGCGCACGAGTTGATCGGCGCGCAACTCGACGCCGAGCGATGCGAGCAGCTCGTCCACTTCGCGATGCATCGCCTCGTACTGGATGCGGCCGAAGCGGTCGACCGGCTGCCGGCCCATGAAGATGTTTTCCGCGATCGACAGATCGAAGAACAGCGTCGGTTCCTGATAGATGACCGCGAGCCCGGCATCGCGCGCTTCGGCGGGCGTCGCGAAGCGGCGCGGCGCGCCGTTCACGAGCAGTTCGCCGGCATCGGGCTGATGCACGCCGGCCAGTATCTTCACGAGCGTCGACTTGCCCGCGCCGTTCTCGCCGAGCAGCGCATGCACTTCGCCGGGCCACAGCACGAGGTCGCCGTCGGCCAGCGCGCGCACGCGGCCGAATGATTTGCTCGCATGCCGTAATTCGAGTCGCGGCACGGCGGATGAGGATTGCTGCACTGCCTGTCTCCTGAGTCTTTTTTCGCCGGGGTTTTTTGCGGATTCTTCCGCGTTGCCGCCTCGCTGCTTCTGCGTTCTTTCTATGTTTTTTCTGCGTTCTTTCCGTGCCTCGGTTGTACCGCGTCAAATGCGATAGCAACGTTCCGCATTGCCGCGAAACAGCGCGTTCTTTTCAGCCTCGCTCGCATCGGCGACGATCGCCGCATACGCGCTCCACCACTCCGTATACGAACCGAACAGCCGGTCGACCGGAAAGTTCGACGCGAACATCGCGCGCTCGACGCCGAACGTATCGATCGTTTCGAGCACATAAGGCCGCAGGCTTTCGACGGTCCAGCGGTAATCGAACATCGCGAGGCCGCTGATCTTCACCGCGACGTTCGGGCAAGCCGCGAGCCTACGCATGCCCTCGCGCCACGCGCGATAACCGGCCACGCTATTACGATCGACGAACATGCCCGCATGGTTGACGATAAAAAGCGTGTCGGCGTGCTCGCGTGCCAGCGCGGCGGCCTCTTCCATTTGAGACGGATACAGTTGCAGATCGAACGACAGATCATGCCGGCGCAGCAGCGCGAAATGCTCGCGCCATTGCGGCTCGCGCATGAAGTGGCGGTCGACGTAATCGAACAGCCTGTTGTCGTGCACGTTGAGAATCTGCCGGATGCCGCGCGTATTCGCAAACGACGCATGCGCTTCGAGCAGCGCGGGTGCGTTCGCCGCGGACAGATCGACGGCAGCGACAATCGCATTCGGCATGCCGCGCGATTCCTTGCGATCGGCAATCGACTGAAGCCAGCGCGTTTCTTCGACCGGATCGGCGGGATCGTGATTCGCCTCGACGTGCACGAGTTTGAGCACTTCGATCTCGCCCGCTTCGCCAAGCAGATCATCGAGCAGATAGTCGTGCTTCAGATCACGCGCGTCGCCGACGAACGACACGCCCGGATTGTCGAGCCACGGGTAGCGATGCGTCTTCAGGTCCCACAGATGAATATGCGAATCGACAACCTGCATGCGGCACCTTCGTCGAGTGAAAAGCGTTTCGAGGCTCGTTCGTGAGATTCGTTCCTGCGGTGCCCGGCCATAGTCACCGGCACCCGGTGGTACTCAACGGTATGCGGTACTCAACCGCCGAGCTGAAAAACCGGTTCGAGCCTCTGCTGAAACGGTGTGTGATCGGACTCGGTTCGCATGATGTCGGCCATGTAATCCCACCATTTGCGCATGATCGCGAGTTGCGGCAACTGGTCCATCGTGTGCTCGCTCGTGCGTGTCAGGATGGCGAAAAGATGATGCGAACCGGGATCGAAGAAAATCCTGTAGTCGCGCACGCCGGCGTGGTGCAGCGCGTCAACCAGCTCGGGCCAGATCTGCGCGTGACGCCGTTCGTATTCCTCGCGCATGCCGGGGTTGAGCACCATCCGGAAAGCGATTGTCTCCATTGCGGCCTGTCTCCACCCTACACGATGCTTGCGGTTCGTCGCTTTCTCGGGGAAGCGTATGGAACGACTATAATTCCAGCGTCGATAGCATCTCAATCCGTTGTTGGGATTGGGCGATCCACAAACCGAATCGCACCGGAACCATGAGCCAACATTCAGCCGCCGTCTCACTCGTCAACCGGCTCAAGTTCAAACACCTCGCCCTGCTCGTCGCACTCGACGACACCCGCAATCTCCATCAGGCCGCCGAGGCCGTCAACGTTGCCCAGCCCAGCGCGAGCCGCATGCTCGGCGATATCGAGGAAGCCTTCGGCTTCCTGCTCTTCGAGCGCAACGCGCGCGGCATGACGCCCACGCCGCTCGGCGTCGTCACGCTCGCCTACGCGCGGCGCGCGCTCGCCGAACTCACGCGCTTCGCCGAAGACCTCGACGTCAAACGGCGCGGCGGTCACGGGCAATTGACCGTCGGCGCGATCATGGGCGCCGCGCCCGATCTGCTGGCGATGTCGGTGGCCGTGCTGAAGACCGAAAGCCCGCTGCTCAACGTGCGCATTCTCGGCGAAACAAGCGACCAGGTCGTGCAATTGCTGCATCGCCGCGAAATAGACCTCGCACTCGGGCGTCTTACGAATCCTCTGCAGCACAACGACTTCAGTTTCGAGCCGCTCGCGCGCGAAACGCTGCTGCTCGTCGTGCGCGCCGTGCATCCGCTCGCGCGCCGCGCGCGCATTACGCTGCGCGAACTGGTCGACTGGCCGTGGGTCGCGCAGCCGGTCACGAGTCCGGCGCGCGTGTTGTTCGAGGAAGAACTCGCGCGTGAAGGGCTCGCGACGCCGGTCAATCTGACCGAATGCGCGTCGATCTTCGCGACGCTGCAATTGCTCGAAAACTACGATGCAGTGGCGATGCTGCCGGAGTCGGTCGTGCGCGATCATGTGCGCGGCGGCCTGCTCGTCGCGTTGCCGCTCGAAATCGGCAAGAGCCTCGCGGGCTTCGGCATTCTCACACGCAAGGAAGAACCGCTCGCCGAACCGGCGCTGCGTTTCATCGAACTGCTGCGCGGTTTCTCGCGCAAGCTCGCGCGTGACGAAGGCGTGTCCGTCGGCAACGCGGCCGATACACCCGATACACCCATTACGCCCGCCACGGTGAATTGACGCAAGCATGGCTATTGCGCTCGACTCGCGCGCTTATTGCAAATTGACGAACAGGCCGCCATCGACGAGCAGCGCCGCGCCCGTCACATAGCGCGCGCGGTCCGAGGCGAGAAACACCACGCAATCGGCGACGTCTTCAGGGCGCCCCAGGCGACCAAGCGGAATGCGCTTCTCGAAGTAGGCTTTCTTCGCTTCATCGGCAAGGTCTTCCGCGTTGAGGTCGGTTGCGATCGTACCGGGCATCACCGAATTGCAACGGATGCCGAACGGTCCAAGCGCAATCGCGCACGACTGCATCAGCGAATGCACGCCGGCCTTGGTCGGTGTGTAATGCGTCTGCATCGCGCCGCCCACCAGCGCGCTGATCGAACTCGTCGCGACGATCGCACCGCCCGTGCCCTGCTTTTTCATCTGCTGCGCGGCGGCCTGCGTGACATAAAACGCGCCGTTCAGATTGACCGCGACCGTCGCTTCGAGCACCTCGGGCGTCATGTCGAGAAACGCGTGAAACGGGCAGATGCCGGCATTGCTCGCGAGCACGTCGACCTTGCCGAATGCGTCGACCGTGCGGCGCACCAGTTGCTGGCCCGTGTCGCGCTCGGCGACGTTGCCCTCTACCGCGATCACGCGCCGCCCTAGCGCCTCGATTTCGTCGACCACTTCCGCGACGGCGGAGCGGCGGCCATACGATGCGTCGTTATCGCCCCAGTAGTTGATCGCCACGTCCGCGCCTTCGCGGGCGCAGGCCACCGCGATCGCGCGGCCGATGCCACGCGAGCCGCCGGTGACGATCACCGCTTTGTCCTTGAGCAGCACGTCATTCTCCTTTGCTTCGATTCGTCGTTTGGGGCAGGCGTAATGCGCCCAACGTGCTCAGCGTGCTCAGCGTGCTCAGCGTGGATAAGGCCGCACCAGCGCGCATTCCGGATTGAGCCGCACGCCGAAGCCCGGCGTGTCCGGCACCTTCATGCGGCCATTCACGGGCACGGGCTCGTCGAGCAGTAGCGGGTTGAACATCGGCACGACTTCGTCGGCCTTCGGCGCCATCATCAGGAACTCGGAGAACGGCGAGTTGTGCCGCGTGACGACGAAGTGATAGCTGTACACCGACGAACCATGCGGCACCACCATCACGTTGTGCGCATCGGCGAGCGCGGAAATCTTGATCAACTCGGTAATGCCGCCGCACCAGCCCACGTCCGGCTGGATCAGATCGCAGCACTGCATCTCGAGCAGCATGCGAAAGCCCCAGCGCGTCGCCTCGTGTTCTCCGGTCGACACCATCATGCCGCGCGGCACGTTGCGGCGCAGTTCGGCGTAACCCCAGTAATCGTCAGGTGGAAGACACTCCTCGACCCATTTGAGGCCGTATTCGTGCGCGCCCTGCGCGAGCCGCGTCGCATAACGCACGTCGAGACTCATCCAGCAGTCGTACATGAGCCAGAAGTCGTCGCCGACGCGCGAACGCATGTCGGCAAGTTTTTCGAGGTTCTGCTTCAGCCCCGCTTCGCCCTCGGCGGGACCGTGCTGCAACGGCAGCTTGCCGCCGATAAAGCCCATCTCCTTCGCGAGATCGGGCCGCGCGCCGGTCGCATAGAACACCAGTTCGTCGCGCACCGGACCGCCCAATAGCTGATACACGGGTTCCTTGCGCACTTTCGCGAGCAGGTCCCACAGGGCGAGATCGACGCCGGAAATCGTGTTGAGCACGATGCCCTTGCGTCCGTAATAGAGCGTCGCGAAGTACATCTGATCCCACATCTTCTCGATGTCGGTCACGAGCTGTCCTTCGAGAAAGCGCGCGAGATGCTTCTCGACGATAAACGCGCCGATCTCGCCGCCGGTCGTCACCGCGAAGCCGACCGTGCCGTCGCTCGCCTCGATCTCGACGACCAGCGTGCCGAGCACGTTGATGCCGAACGACTGGCGGCTCTGCCGATACTCGGGATAACGCGCCATGGGTGTCGCGATGTGATCGTCGATCCAGTGTCCTCCGGCTTGATCGTGATAGTCCGCACCGCCGCCGCGAACGATGAAGGCACGCACGTGCCGGATGGTAGGCATGGCCATGAAGGGACTCCGTGTGGGATGCGTCAGGGCATCGTCAATGCGTGTGCGATGCGCGTTTCAGGCGGGCGCGATGCGCGCTCAATAAGTGGCACGGCCACCCGACAGATCGAACACCGAGCCGGTGCTGAACGCGCAATCTTCCGAAGACAGCCAGAGGATTAGCGAGGCCGCTTCTTCCGGCAGCAGAAACCGGTTCATCGGAATCTTCGAGAGCATGTAGTCGATATGCTGCTGCGACATCGAATCGAAGATCTCGGTCTTCGCCGCAGCCGGCGTAACCGCATTAACGAGGATGTTTTTCGTCGCGAGTTCCTTGCCGAGCGACTTGGTCAGGCCGATCAAGCCGGCCTTGGATGCGCTGTAGTGCGAGGCATTCGGATTGCCTTCCTTGCCCGCTATCGACGCGATATTGACGATGCGGCCATAGCCCTGCCTGAGCATATGCGGCACGACCGCGCGGCAGGTCAGATAGGGGCCGATCAGGTTCACGTCGATCACGCGGCGCCACACGTCGGGCTCGAGCTCCCAGGTCGTGCCGTTGCCGCCGGTGATGCCCGCGCAATTGATCAGCACGTCGATCGAGCCGTGTTCGGCAACGGTCTGCTCTGTCGCTTTCTGGACCGCGGCTTCGTCGGTCAATTCGACCGTGACGGCGCTGACTTTGCCGAGTTCGGCCAGTTCGCGCTGGCTGCGCGCGAGACGCTCGCCGTCGAGATCCCACAACGCCACCGACGCGCCCGAGCGCAACGCACGCTGCGCCACTGCATAACCGATGCCACGCGCGCCGCCCGTGATGACGACCGCGCGCCTCTCCAGATCGATCCGATTCATTGCCATGCTCCTGTGGGCACGCTTGGGCAGCATGCCATCGAGTTGTTGTATCGCTGCTATGCGCCTTGTTCGTGCCGACGCTTCGGTGAGGTCACCCGGCTGAGTCACTCAGTCAGGTCACTCAATCAGCTCAATATACGGGCGCTGCGATGCGCCAACAATTCGAGTATTGGAGAGGGCGATAGCAAAAGTGAATCGGGGTGGGCCGCGCGTACTTCACGAACACTTCGCGAGTACTTCATACTCGCCGGCCGCGAGGCGATGCAAGGCGATGCGATGGCGTAATCCTGCAAAAGCAATGTCCCGCCACCGCTAATCCGCGTCGACAAAAAGCATCGAAATATAAAGAATCGTCGACACGACGATAATGCCGACGCCGACCAGTACCCGCGTCCGGTCGAAATTGATGCCGCCGATGATGACCACGCCGATTCCCGCGATTGACGATAACGTGCCGAACGCCGCGAGGCCGACGTGAATCTTGCTGCTGATGAGCTTTCTGCGCTCGGCGTCTCCGTTAGGCTGCGATTCATTCCGTTCCATTCGATGCTCCTTCGCGCGTTGCAATCGATCCGGATACGGCGTCGAGCTTCATATCGAAAGACACCGCCGCCCATCCATGATGCGCTTCAACACGCATCCGCGCCTATGACGCGGATCACGCTGCGTTACCTCACCTCGGTGCCGCCTCGCGACACCGACGCGGCCACCGCCGCGACGAACACCGCGTGCACCGAGTCGCCAACCTTGATCTGATCCAGCGCGACGTCGGGCGACACGTCGAGCGTTTCCGTGCGCGTCGGGCCGCGCAGCGTGATCGTGCGGTTCTTGTGATCGATCTTGCGCACCGTCGCCACGACCTCGATGCGCCGCGCCGACGCAACGACACCGTTGACCGCCGGCTGCGTGACTTCGGTATCGACACGCTTGCGGATGCCGTTCGGCGCGAGCCTGTCGACGCCGATCAGCACTGCCTTCTTGTAGGCGATCGTCACGATATCGCCGATATGCAGCTTGCTGACGTCGGCTGCCTGCGGGTTCACCTCGAACGTGTCTTCGCCGCCTCGCGGACCGCGCAGCGTCACGCTATTCGTCGCCGGATCGATCGCGACGACGCGCGCCTCGACATGCAGCAGCGCGGCCGCGCCGACCGCCTGCGGCGCGGCCGCCGGCGCGTTTTGCTGCGCGAGCGCGGGCCCCGCCGTCGCGGCCAGCACCGCCAGTGCGATCGTCAGCGCTGTCACGCGCCCCCATCCCGAACCCGGTGTATTGCAAGCCATGCAACTCTCCTTTTGATTGCGTCGTTGGTATAGGAAAAACTCGTTATTGCCGATGACGTGCTACGCACCCGCACTCGAAAAAACGGGCGGACAAAAACAACGATGTGGAAAATAAACCGTGAATCGTGACGCGCGAAACACAATGCAATAAAGTGAACAACGCGTTGCCTTTATTCGCGAGACGAAAAAATCGCGCAACGCCGCCGCGCTTTTGCCCATGCAGCGAATAAGCGGACTTCTTCCGGATCACGGCGCGCGACGAGCCGTGCGGCTTCAGGCACGCGCTCGTGTGGGCGTCAGCGGCTGGGTCGGCGACGAGCCATAACATCTTCCTCGCGAGGATATCGATGACTGCACGATCACAGCACGGCCCGATTGATCCGGGCCAGGAAGTTGCCAATAAAAATTGGCAATGAATCGACAACGTTATGACTATTTCAAACTGTCAGGTGATGCTAACAAACGCGTAAAAGAATGGCAAGGCGAGTCACGCAACATCGCAATACACGCATTATCGAATGCATCATCTCTGCAAATTTTCGTGAAGATTTTCGTCAATCCGGATGCTGCCTCGATATCGATCGACCGATTGTTCGCATGACGATGCGAAACGAGTCATTCGTTGAGCTTCGATGCGCGGCGGCACGGCTCCTGCTCCGCGTTGCCGGGATACGTGAAAACCCTTAATGATAGGCATCGTAAGGGAATCATCGATTGCGCATCGCCAGATACAAAAAATTGTCGTCAATCATTGGAATACTGCGAGTACCGCTTTATCGGTCCGACGGAATTGCCGTCAAACATCGCGCATGGAACTGCGAACCCGGGCATCGCGCTTGCTGCCCGCGTCGGCATCCGGCACAACACTTATTCAAAGGACATTGCACATGATTACCGCCCGCCCCTGCACCGCCGCCTGCGTGATCGACGGCCGGCTCGTCACGCTGACTTTCTACCCGGACAACGGCGTGCTGCGCATTGCCGATCCGTCCGGCGCGTGCCTGCGGGAAACGCGCTGGCACGGCTCGTGGCGCGCGTTGCTCGACGAATTCCGCGGCTATAACGACATCCCGGAAACGAATGAAACGGCGCGCGGTTACGACGATATCGTCGCGCGCCTCGGCGACCCCGCCTACCCGACGCGCGACATGGCCCTCGCGTGAAAGACCGCGTGAAAGATGGGCGAAGCGGTACCGCTCCGCACTCGTCGCTGAAGATGCATTTAAAAACCGCTGCATTAAAAACGCATCGTTTCGCGGCACCGCGTTTCCGCACCGCTCGTCGTCAATGATTCGCCAACCGCACGCCGAGCCGCTCACCGACCTTCACTGCCCGACATAGACCTTGCAGGGCGCCCCGGAAGCACATGAGCGGCCGCCGCCCGCTTCCGATTGCCCCTCCGACGCGCCGCCATAAGACACATTGCGCACCGTCTGCGCTTCCTGCCTCGGCTGCCAGCCACGGCCGAACGACATGTCGGTGGTGGCCTGCGCCGATTCGTTCGCGTTCTGCTGCATCAGTTCGTGGCCCGACATGCCGGACCCCGGCTGCTCACCCGGTTGCGCCGCATGGGCCGTTCTCGGTGCGAGAAACAGCACGGTGCAGGCGGCAACCATCAATACGCGTACTTTCATTTCCGGACTCCTTGCATCCGGCGCAGCAGCTTTCGTCCTCCAGAAGAATTGATCCGCAAAAAGCCGGCCGCCCAAGCGGGCCGAGGAACGGGTCGATGCCAATGCGCCACTGCTGCGACGGGTCATCGAACTAAACGGGTGAAGAATTGCCACACTTGCAACCGACGTCGGACACGCATTCGCGCGTCGCCGGAATCGGCCGCCGCAAGAGCGGCAGCAAGTCTGCGTTCCGCAGTTTCTGTAGTTCTTTTATAGTTCGAACGAGAGGGAATTCAATCGAGGCGGTTCCGTCGATGTGGTCAAATGTCCACACCGTTCGATAAACCGCATTTGCCGATAAAATCCGTGCAGACAAAACGTGCCTTGCGCGCGCATTGCGTTATGATGTCGTCATAACGCACAAAAAGCGGCGGCCGTGCATCGGCGAAAGTCCGGTGAAAGACGGAAAGCGTGGAATTGATCCCAGCCATTCGCACTCAATGCGTCGAGACAAGGTTTTTTCATCGCGGACACCGGGCCTACCGGCCCCGTTTGCCGCGCTGCGACATGCTGAAATATTTTCTGATCGAAACACCGGGTTTGACGGTCGATTTTTCACGCGACCGTCTTCGGCATAGGCCGTCGTATTGCAATTCAGGGAGCAACGTTTTTTAACGCGGCTCGTGGCATTCCCTTCAATCAACAACCCCACCGCGGGCCGGCCCTCTTCATTGGGCTCGATGCTTCGCAGCTATTGCCTGCTATCTGTACCGACAGAATGCCGGACGTTTTAGAAGGACGAATATCTTATGGACGAAAGGAAGCGAGATAGCATGATTGCGTATCTCCGCCATCGTATGGACGAGTTTGGCATCAAACCGGAAGACCTCGCCGCCGCACTCGCCTCCGAGTCGATGGCGAAACAGGCCGAGCGCTATCGCAATGCGACCGGAGACAGTTGGGACGGCAACGGCGAAATGCCGCAATGGCTCAAGCAGGCCATTAGTGCCGGGCAAAGTATCGAACACTTCGAATTGTCGCCAAAGCCGGTGCCCACGCCCCAGCCGAAAAAACAGGTGGACTGGTCGAAAGATCCGTTTGCCGGAACGCCGCTCGCGCGCCAGCAAGGCCGTTGAAGCCTGGCCGCCCTGCTTGCCTCAGGGCACGATTGAAATTGCGCCGGCTTCGAAATGCGCCGCCGCGCCGCGCACCGTTTTTGTGCCGCCACTCGTTCCATTTGCATCGTGCGCAACATTCGCGGCATGCTGCGCATATTGCGGCAATTCGATAAAAGCGCTCACCTGCCGCACGATCTGCCAGAACGTCTTGTCGAAAAGACGCGCCTGCTCGTCATCGGATACGTTGCCGCCCGCGAGCGGATCGGCGATCGCCCAGTCGAGAAATAACGGCTCGCCGGGAAATACCGGCGCATGAAGTCCGCTGACCGAAGCGTCGAGCGCGATCACGACATCCATGCGCGGCGCCCATTCTCCAGTGAATTCGAGCCAGCTTTTCGGACTCAGCATCGCGCGCCCGGAAATGCCGGGCCGCAATTGCGCCAGCGCCAGCGGATGAATTCGCGCAGCCGGCTCGGGGCCCGCGCTGAATGCTTCGAACCGGTGTCCCGCCAGTTCTCGCAGTATAGCTTCGGCAATGATGCCGCGAATCGAATTGTCCCGACAAAGAAACAGCACCTTATATTTTCTGGTCACGCCGATCCCGTACCCATGTTTTCTATTGGCCCCTGAGCGGCATTTTGCCGCCCCTGTCTTGCGCCCCCGTGACACGACGGCGTCTCCACTTTTTGCGCCACGGGAATTCGTACTGGCATCGATTCACGGGCACTGAGCACAACGCACTGCCAAACATTGCGCAGTGTACCAGTGAGCGATACGTCTTACATTATCCTGTCAATATTCGATGAATCACGCGGCACTCGCGCCATCGTACCGCACCGGCGCGATGCGTCGTTCAGAAGCGCAGGCCGTGCAGAAACTGCAACCAGAGATTGCTGAGCGTGCTGGCTGGGTGTATCCCGCTCGCGAGTTCGTCGTGCTTCACATCCTGTCTCGCATCATGCTGCGTGTCGCCTGCGTGATCTGCGCCGCCGGATCGATGCGCGTCGTGACCGGTGGCCTGATTCGTCTGCGCTGTGCCGGTCTCCGCCGTGGCTTCAGGTGAATCGTCTGCGCCAGCTTCGGCCTTCGTGCGCGCGCTCTGCGAGGCCGCTTTCGCCTGCTTCTTCGCATCTTTCGTTTTTTGCGCGGCTTGCGCTTCCTCTCTGCGCGCCGTCTGCAACGCAGCCACGCTGTCCGCAATCTGCGCGGCACGCTGCGGCTCGCATTGACGGCCGAGCAACACGCCGAACAGCACGTCGCGATTGTGCCCTTCGTCGGCGAAGCGCATCGCGAGCGACACCATCTCTGCGTACGCCGCTTCGTCGGCCGCGCGCGCCGCCGCTTCGCGCTTCGCCTGGGCGCGTTGACGGCGCGCAAGCTGCGCTTCGAACGCGCGCATCTGCTCGGCGTAAACGGCGTCGTAGACCTTGCGCTGTTCGGCGTCGGAAAGAATCGCGTACGCGTCCTTGATCTCCTGGAACGCGGCGCGCGCCGTGTCTTCGGCGCCATGATTGCGGTCGGGATGCCACTTCATCGCGGCTTTCCGGTAGGCCCGCTTGATTTCTTCGTCGCTGGCGTGCGCATGCACGCCGAGCGTGTCGTACAGGGTTGCCATGCTTTGCTCGATCTCGCCGGTCATTGACCGGGCCATCGTAGCATGCGAAAAACGGCGTCACCGTGAAGCGGCTGCGCCCCGCGACCGGGCGCGCGGGAACAGCGGCAAAAATCGCGAAAAACCCGCAAAAAAAGGCCTCGCCACCGATGTAGCGAGGCCGAGTCCCATGTCGAAGGAGATGCCATGGAGGAGACGAATCCATCATAAGCGCCATGCGGTGCGGGCCCAACCAATGGTTCGCCATATGCTTATCGGCCGCGCCTTCACGTGCATTGCAGCGCGCCGGCCATCGCGCGGTTATATCGTTAGAACAAAAAGTCGCTTAGCGGCGCGGCTCGGCGTCATTAAGATCACACTTCAAAGTCCGGTTCGCCGGCCGGCTCTCGCGCAGTCCGCCTGAACCGCATCATGAACCGCGCCATCCGCCGCTACCGAAGGAGCATTTCGTTGAGCAGATTCGATCATTCCCGCCGGCCGCTTATCGTCGGCATTGGCGGCACGACACGCGCGGCCTCGTCGACCGAGCGCGCGCTCGCCTTTGCGCTGCGCGGCGCCGAAGCCGCCGGCGCCGACACCCGGCTGTTCGGCGGCGCCTTCCTGCATAGCCTGCCGCATTACGCGCCGGAACAGCCCGAACGCACCGCGGAACAGCTCGAACTGATCGAGGCCGTGCGCCGCGCGGACGCGCTGATCGTCGCGACGCCCGGCTATCACGGCGGCGTGTCGGGCCTCGTCAAGAACGCGCTCGACACGCTCGAGGAACTGCGCGCCGACGCGCGTCCCTATCTCGACGGCCGCGCGGTCGGCTGCATCGTCACGGCCTATGGCTGGCAGGCGGCGGGCTCGGTGCTGAGTTCGCTGCGCTCGATCGTGCACGCGCTGCGCGGCTGGCCGACGCCGTTCGGCGCCGGCATCAACACGCTCGAAACGCGCTTCGATACCGCCGATAGCTGTTCCGACCCGAAGGTCGTCGAACAACTCGCGACAGTCGGCCAGCAGGCCGCGCAATTCGCGCTCGCGTTCAATGCACACCGTACTTCGGGCGCCTCGGGTGCCGTGGGCGCATCATCGGGCGCTCCATCCAGCCAGACAGCCGGCAAGCCCCTTGCCGCCGCGGCCGACACCCGCTCCGCGCGTATCCTGCAGCAGTCTGATCCGCCTGCTTTCGCGCTCCGTGGCGCCGCCTCGGCGGCGCGCGGCGACGCGCCGCGCGCAAACCGTGCGCCACATAACAGACACCTCGGGCGTGCTGCCGATAGTGTTACCGGACACAGCGCCTTTGATCCGATCCGGGCTCCTGACTATCGCTCCGGTGCCTCGCTGATTTGCTTACGACGAAAGATTGGTTCACCCGCTGCACAGTGCGGCCCTATCTTAGGGTCTGTGCGCCGCTTCGCGAGCTTCTCGCACGATGGAGCGGCGTCGCGCGCACTGGTTTCGATACAACGCACGGGGCAATACCGACAAGATCATGAACTCACACATCCGCTATAAGGGCTACGAAGTCGAAGCGGCTACGCAACTGCTACCGAATGGATTATTCGCCGCCAATCTGACCATAGAGGAATCCAGCGCGACGCGTCGCAAAGCGTATTCGTTCGATGCGCTCGATTACTTCTTCGACGAAGAGCATGCGCTCGCCTATGCGTCCGACTGGGGGCGCATGTGGATCGACAATCGTCAGTAACGTCGGCAAGCCACTGGAGTTGACCCGGTCATTCCGGACACAGCTTCGCACCACGGTTGCCGAATCCATCGAGCGCCGGAACTCGCAAGGCGAGCGGTATTTCCGCGCGCTATGGCGATGCTTCCCGTTGCAATGCTCGAATGCGATAGCACAGATTATGCGAGCCATCTTGTCGGCCTGCGCCACAATCACCGCGTTCGGTGTCCGTTCGCTACTAAAACGACAAGCTGCGTGATCGCGCGGGTTGATTGGTTTGCACCCCATCCCCATTCGAAGCCAGTGCGTCCAACACCTCGTATGCGCCACTACCCAGGTTGGACCTAAATACGCTCAGGATAGCGGTACGGGCCCGTTTGTCTGTGACCGTACCTCCACCCTCCCGATCTCTGACGGAGTTTCTGACACTGGTCCTGACAACCGTGCCCGTAATGGCAATGCCGCACTCCGTAGCGTTGCCGACCTCGCGAATGAAATCCATATTGCGACGCACTTGCGCCTCCACAGCGTGGACGAATCTCTCTGAATGGTTGTTCCTCAGATCCGTCAACTCCTGAGCCAATACCTTTTCAGCCCAGTTCAAACGCTGCCGCTCTCCAGATTTCATCGTGACTTCGGGGATGCGCCGGCACAACGCTTCGATCGAATTGTTGCGTACGTTGCTTGTGAAAATGAAGATCGCGTCAATATCGTGCCGGGCACCGCCGTTCGTGTATTGCTTGAAGTTGTCGGAATCCATAATTCGTTTGATATCCGCCACTTTGGCCGAGTGCTCGTCGTCGCCGAAATCTGCTTCGTTGACGAGGACGATAACGTCGTTGCGGCCAAACTCCATCTTCTTCGCGTGCAGTATGCCGGCGACTTCGGGCAGTGGCGCATTCAGGGTGCCTAAGGACCAATCGCCAGGTGGCCCCCAGAATTTCGGGCTCAGCAGTTCTTCTAGCGTGGTCTCCACAATAGGACGCTTCACCACGGCGGCAAAATTTTTGACGAACTGCGTTTTTCCAACCCCGCCTCTCCCGGTCAAAAAAACGGCGGGCCGGCTTTCGATGCCCAACTTGTCGAAGAAAACGGTTTTCAGTTCGTCGGCCGTGGAGTCCGGGAAAAAGTCGGCCAGCTCATCCAGCTCTTTCCGCACCCTGGAACTCTTTAGCCACTCATTCCCGTGCCTTGTCACCATCCGCGAGCCCACCAGCACTTCTCGCCTTGCCATCAACAGCTCGGCTTGCGCCAGTCCTTTCATACCATTGGCTGGATTTTGCAGGCATTGGACAATTTGGCTATCGATATCGTTGATTTTCCCTTGGGTCAGGGGATCAAGCGCTTGAGCCATGTAATCTCGGGACTCATCCATCAATTTAGTGTGCACCCGGATTTTCGATTGGTAGGGATCGAGTTCCGTGCGGGGACGCTGCGATGCGCGCAACTGTTCGATCCCGTTGTGCACTGCAGCCCAGGTTCCTTCATAGGCGAAATTGCTCAACGTGTTCCTGGCGAGCGAAACCACGATGTTGCGGGCGCTCAGCCCGTCAGGCACTTTTTCGACCGAATCTCCAGCCGCCTGCGGCTTTGCGCCGGCAATCATGCCCGTCGTCTTGCTAGTGACATACCAGGCAAGCGCGGTGGTGACATCGCTGACGGTCTGAGCCACGGCGGGAGCAGTCGTTTTCATTACGCTCTCGCTCGAACCCAGCCAGAATGCCTCCCGCATCTTGCTGAAATCGAAAGATAGCGGCTCGTCATAGTGCCTGGCGGCAAGCAAGGTCTTGAGATTGCGGCTCCGGGCCGCAAGCGAAAACGGGCTTTCGGCAGGAGCTGGTTCGCTCGATGCACGCTCCTTCTCAAGCACTTGCTCGCGGGCGGTTTCGCCTGTTTCCGATGTCGGCCTGATCGACGGCGGCTGGTCCTTGACACGCACTACAGCCTGCTGTGACTTGATCGCGGGGATCAGCCTGGTGCGTACCTGCTCCGCGGGCACGATCCCCGACGATAGAAGGTACCGTGCGACCTTGAGACGGTTATCCAGTTCGGGGAGTCCTCCCAGCGCACCGGAGATAGGCTGGCGGGTCGGCGGAGATGATCCTGACGGTGCAGTGAGAACGTCTGCGGACGGGGCTTCAGGAGAAAAAACGGTCGTCAATAAAGACGATACCTTGTCGATGCCTAGCATGTTGTCCCCTGCGATCTTGACAGAAATTCGCTTGCTATCAATTCATCGCAGATTGCCAGCGAACACATTTTCTAACCTGAACGCCACCGTGTGTACAGTCATGCAGGAGCGAGTCCAAATGGTTGACTCGCATGCATCTCGCACCGGCTTCCAAAGTAGTTACCCACCCCACTTTGACGCCTGGGCATGGCACATTCAGCAGGCCTTATGCCGGACGGAGTATCACCGGAAATGATCGGTCGAACTTCGTTTGGGAAATTCTTTTGATGCGAAGCATGTTTCAGAAAAACGAACGGGCTGTTGCCAAGGCAGGCAATTCGGCGACAAATCGCATGCCGCTCGCCTTAACCCGCTGCGCGGGTGGACGCGATTCCTGGCCGGCACGGCAAGCACAGACACCCCTTACGCCAGCCCCAAATCGGGCAAGGCGGCCGTGGATAGAATTCTGGCGCGCCGGCGTTGATGCCCGTTACCTCTGCGCCGCCGTTGCATTGCCCGGCATCCTCTTTCAGGCGGTTGTGCCAGAATAGCTCAACCCCTGCGTTCGCTTTCCGCACGCGTAACCTGTCCGCTACTTCGACGGATGCCGCAGAAACTCCCGCCCCCTCTCTCCGGATTTCGTGTTTGCCGGACAGCACGCCCATTCCGGAGCAGGTTGCGAGCATCGATACGGAGCCGCCGCTCATGACATGGACCGTCGACGCACAACTCGCGCTGACCGCGACACAGGCGGTCGAGGCGCTGCAGTCGGGCCGCCTCAAAGCCGCCGACTACGTCGCCACGCTGCTCGCGCGCGCCGCCGCGCTCGCGCATCTGAACGCGCTCACCACGCTAGATCTCGACGGTGCGCTTGCGGCCGCGCGGCATATCGACGCCTTGTCCGCGCAAGCGCGTGCACGTCTGCCGCTGGCCGGCCTGCCGATCGTCGTCAAGGACAATATCAACACGGCGGGCTTGCAGACCTCGGCGGGCACACCCGCGCTCGCGGGCTTCGTGCCGGCGACGAACGCGCCTTCGCTGCAACGCCTTCTCGATGCGGGCGCAATCGTGCTCGGCAAGGCCAATATGCACGAACTCGCATTCGGCATTACGAGCACGAACTTCGCCGCGCATGCGGGGCCGGTACGCAATCCCTATGATCCCTCGCTGATGCCGGGCGGTTCGTCGGGCGGCACGGCCGTCGCCATTGCGGCGCGCATCGTGCCTGCCGGACTCGGCACCGACACCGGCGGCTCGACGCGCATTCCCGCCGCGCTGACGGGCACTGCGGGATTGCGTCCATCGGTCGGCAATGGCGGCGCCGAGCGGCGCTATCACGATCCAGACGCGGTCGTGCCGATCAGCCATACGCGCGACACGGTCGGACCGATGGCACGCAGCGTGGCCGATCTCGCACTGCTCGACGGCGTAATCAGCGGCGACGGCACGCTGCCCACGCTCGCGCCCGACCAGCTTCGCATCGGCCTGCCCGAACCGTTGTGGGACGGACTCGAAGCGCAGGTCGAGGGCGTCGCGCGGGCCGCGTTGCGCAAGCTCGAAGCGGCTGGCGTTATGTTCGTGCCGCTCGCGCTGAGCGAACTCGAACATCTGAACGGCATGGTCGGCGGACCGATCGCGATTCACGAAGCGCGCGACGACGTGCTCGCGTGGCTCGTCGCAAACCATGCGCCAGTGCAAACGGTTGCCGGAATAGCCGCGCGCATCGCAAGCCCCGACGTCCGCGCGATCTACGACGAAGTACTCGCCGACGCACTCGGCTCGCACTATCCGGCGGCGCTCAATTATTGGCGTCCGCGTTTTCAACGCTATATGGCCGCCGCTTTCGCGCACGCGCAACTCGACGCGCTGCTGTTTCCCACTACGCGGTTGACCGCGGTGCCGATCGACGATCTGCAAGGCTCGTCGACGGTATCGATCGACGGCGGCCCGCCGATCGATACGATGGAAGCCTTCCTGCGCAATACCGATCCGGCCAGCACGTCGGGCATTCCCGGGCTCTCGCTGCCGGCCGGCATCAGCGCGAACGGCTTGCCGGTCGGTCTCGAACTCGACGGCCCGCTCGGCAGCGATAGACGCTTGCTCGCAATCGGCATCGTGTTCGAACGCATTCTCGGCGCGTTGCCCGCGCCTGTGCTTTGACGACCTCGCGGCCGACTGCGGCGATGTCATCCGCCGCTGTTATCCCTTGATATTATCCCTTGAAGTTATCCCTCTATATCATCCTTGATACCCGCGCCTTTGACAGGCTTTTGAAAACACTCCGTTAAACAACAATGACGACACCCGCCACCGCTCATCCGCAACGCGGCCTTTTGCATCGCCTCTCGCTCCTGACCGCGGCACTGGCAGCCGCCCTCGCCACGACTTCATGCGCACGCCTCGCAACGGTCGATTCCAACGCGCTATGGAAAATCGTCGACATACGCTGCGTGCCGTCGCAGCAGGCAACCGGCACGCCGGGCCAATGCACGCTCGTCGATCTCGACAAGCGCTATGTCGTCCTGAAGGATATTCTCGGACGCTCGCAGTACCTGCTGATGCCGACGGACCGCATTACGGGAATCGAAAGTCCGCTCGTGCTCGCGCCCGATGCGAAGGACTATTGGAGCGACGCGTGGGACTCGCGCCACTACGTGCAGGAAGCGGTCAAGCGCACACTACCGGACGATCGGCTGGGCCTCGAAATCAACTCCGAATATCGCCGCTCGCAAAACCAGTTGCATATCCATATCGACTGCATGCAGCGGGAAGCCGGCGTCGCACTCGCGAACCACGCACACGATACGCCCGGCCAATGGAAATGGGACACGCTCGACGGCAAACGCTACCGGATCATGCGCGTCATGTCGCTGACGGGCGCCGACAACCCGTTCCGGATCGTCGCGCGCGACAACCCCGAGCCCGCGACCATGGCGAGGCAAACCATTCTCGTGACGGGCGCGGGAGCCTCCGCCGCGACCGATGGCTGGCTGATCGTCAATAGCGGCATCGACGTCGACAATGGCAGCGGCACGGCCGAAGGGCTGCTCGACCATGCGTGCCGCGTCGCCCAGGATCATTGAGCGTTGGCCGCACACGCGCTATTCACGATGGCGTGGATGCATGGCTCGATAAACTAGTTCGGGGCGCGCCGCGCAGTTGACGCCTGAGATTACCGGCGGCTCCCCTCAACCATCAACGCCGAAACAGCCCCCGCGCTGCAGCGCTCCGATCACAGGAGCGATGCATGCGCGGCCCCCTCCGATCAGAACGCGTGGCGAATCCCGACCATGCCGACGAACTGCGAAGGCCCGGACGACGGCGTACTGCTCTGCGAATCGCCCACCACCGCCACCGTATCCGCGATCGTTACGCCCGAACCCGACGCGATCAGCGACTTGCCGTGCGCATGCTGATAGGCCTCGAGCGCGTAGAGCGTGGTCCGCTTCGACAGATTGTAGGTTTGCTCCAGCGAAATCTGATGGTATTGAGCCGGGTCTTCGATACCGTTGGCCTTGCTGGCGCGCGTATAGCTGTAGCCGATGGCCGCAAACAGGGCCGGCGTAATCTGATAGGTCGCAATCGTGCCATAGGTGTTGAATACGGCCTCGTTCACGAACAACGAATGTGCGTTCGGCGTGTAGCGCACGTTCGAGTAATTCAGACCGAGCACCAGATTGTTGAGGCTATAGCGCGCCGCGGCGGCCACCATCTGCGTCGTGTTGGCGGTCGCATAGCCGTTGTTGACCGGCGAGCTATTCGCGAAGCTGCCGAGCGCCTGGCTCGTCGCGATGTTCCTGAGATTGACGTAACCCACGGCCGCCGACAGTGCCTGATAGTCGTAGCGCAACGCCGCGCTGAAATGGCTGCCGTTGGTCACGCTGCCCGGCGTACCGCCTAGCCCGTACTGCGCGCCGAACGTCAGTCCGGCGATATTCGGCGAAGCGTAGTTAATCGAATTGTTCAGGCGCAGCGTGGTATCGAGCGCATCCAGATCGCCAGGGTGCGCGCCCGTTGCACCTGTCAGCACGTTCGTCGGGCCGAGTGCACCGACCAGCGTGAAGTAAGGCGTGTATTGGCGACCGAGCGTCAGCGTGCCGTACCGGTCATTGCTCAAACCGACATAGGCCTGGCGGTTGAAGATATATCCCGCACTGCTCTGCGCCCCGGTCGCAGAGTTGAAGCCGCTCTCCAGGCGAAATACCGTTTTGGTGCCGCCGCCAATATCCTCCGCCCCCATCAAGCCGAACTTACTGGCCCCCAGTTCGCCCTGGCCCATGTAAAAATTCGCCTTGCCGTGCTGGTTGCTGGAGTAGGCCAATGCGTTATCGATCGTGCCGTACAACGTGACGCTGCTTTGTGCCAGGGCGCCGGCCGACAGAAAGGCGCCCGCCAGCGGCAGACAGTTCAAAACCAGAGCGCGCGTGCGCTTGATCGTTTTCATGGTAAAGGGTCCCCAAAAGAAATTTGAATTGCGAGTAAGGCAAGGTTTGTTGTTAGGGTTACTTATAGATTTTCGACTGCCACGCCGCCATCCACGATGTCGCCGCAATGGATGCCCATCGCGCCGACGATGCGCGCATACATCTTCGCGTTGGTCGCCGGCTTGATCGACAACACGGAATGGGCGCCGCCGGCGATCTGCCCGCCGCGTCCATCGGGTCGTAGCCGGGGCACGTTCATGAACACGGGCCCGTTGGCCGTCACGGGAGCGGGCGGCAATAAGCCGTCCGCGCCTGGATTGCGATAAGCGTTACCGGAAATTCAGGCCCGCTTCGCCGCCGGCGTCCGATCGTTCAAGAACCAATACATGATCGCGACGGCCGCCAGATCGATCAGCCCCAGGAAGATCAGAATGGGTTTGTAGCCGCTGACGCCGACAATCGCGCCCATCACCAGCGAGAAAATCGTGCCGCCGATCCACGCGACGCTGCCTCTAAACCCGTTGACCGTGGCAACCTTGTTCGGCTCGAATTCCTCGATCACCAGATTCGTGAACATCAGGGACTTGATCATGTGCCCCATCCCGCTAATGGAAATCAGGGCAATCGCCGCCGTCGCACTGCTTACATAAGGTACGGCCATCATCGGGATCATCAGCAGCGCCCCGATGAGCGCGGTCGCGACACAGCTATTGACGACCGTCAGATCGAATCGGTCTTTGAAAAACGCTTTCAGATAGCCGGTGCTGATACTGCCCAGATCCGACATCAGGAACGGCAGCCAGGTAAACATGGCAATCTGCTTCAGCGGCATGCCGCGCTCGTTGGCGAAATAGAGCGGGACCCAGAAAATCAGGAACTGCCAGCCCGGTTCCGAGAGGCCCGCGGGAATTGCAATGCCATAGAATTTCCGCTGCTTGACGGTTTCCTTGAATGCACTCCACAGCGAACGCCGTTGATACGAGGTAATCGGATCCTGGTCCGATACGATGTATTCGAGTTCGGCCGGGGAAATCAGCTTGCTCTTGGCCGGCGGGCTATACAGCCGCCACCATGCCAGGGCCCAGACGATCCCGACGACGCCGGGAACCGCGAACGCCGCACGCCAGCCCCAGAGCACGCCGATCCCGCCGATAACCGGAGCGGCCAGCAGCGCGCCGACCGAGAAGCCCATACTGACCCATCCCAAAGCGACGCCGCGGCGCCTCTTCGGAAACCACTCGCCGACGATTTTCGGCTGTGCGGGCAATGCCACCGCTTCGGTCGCGCCCATGAAAAAACGCAAGAAGGCGAGGCTCATCCAGTTCGATGCGCCCGCGTGCAGCAAGCACGCCATCGACCAGATGAAAGCGAACAGCGCCACGCCGACTTTCAGCCCGATGGCATCGACCAGCCAGCCGCAGATCGGCTGAAACACCGTGTAGCCCACCTGAAACGCGGCCACGACCCACGAGTATTCCTTGGTCGTGATGTGCATGTGCGTCTGCAATTCGGACGCCAATACGCCCAGCGAATTGCGGCTCACGTAGTTGAGCGTGACCCCGATCAGCCAGAGCAGGGAAATTGCCCAGCGCACGTTGCCAATCTTTATTTTGCCCTTCACATGGGCAGGATTGCTTTCCTGCCCATCACTGCGCAAGGCGCTTTCTTCAGAAATAGACATGTCTCCTCCAGGGCCTGGCCCGTACTCCCACGCTCGATTGAATTCACCCGTAAACAATCAACCCTGCAGATCAGTAATCCTGATATTTGTTGCTGGCTTCATGAAATCGAAAGGCTCTCAAGGAGACGCCGGGGTGATTGCGAATCAATGGAAAACCCGACCGGGACCTTCCTTGCGGAAGTCCCGGCCAAGCGCGTTATTCGTTACCGAAGCCGAAGCGACGCGATGCGGGAACCCAATCGCTGTACCTCGGATGATCCGCAGCGATCGGCAGTTGAATGGCGTTGCCGGTTTCCGCCGAGTGATAGATCGCCGTAATCAGCTCGAGCGACTGGCGTGCGTCGCTCAACGTAACCGGCGTCTCCGCCCCATTGACGAGCGTGTCGTAAATCAGCTCGAACTGGCCCGCGAACGAGCTATGCCGCGGTACGAAATCTTGCAACGCGGCCTCGATGGCTGCACCGATCTCGGCGCTCTTGCCCTTGAAATGCCACGGATCGTCGCCGGGACGATAAGGATGCGTGCTGCGGCTTTCGACGGTCAGGTCGGAGAACATGAAGCGAATTCGCGAGAGTTCCTCGGCAGCACCGAGCGTGACGGCAAGAGTCGCGACCGAACCGTTCTTCATGCGCACGGAAATCGCCGCGCAGTCCTCGGCTTCGACCTTGTTCACGCGCGTCGCGAGATTCGCATAGAGGCTTTTGATCGGCCCGTTCACATAGGTCAGGATGTCGTGCGCGTGAATGGCGTGCGTCAGGCAGCAGCCGCCCAACTCGGTGGCCCATTTACCGCGCCATTCGACCGCGTAATAGTCCGCGTCCCGGCGCCATGAGGTTTCGACGGTCGTCAGAAAAGGTGTGTGGGCAAACCCTTTCGCCTGCAAATGCTTCAGCTTCTGCAAGCCGTGACCGAAGCGATATTGGAAGATCGGAAACAGTACGCCCTTGGCCTGCGCTTGCGCGGCGGCGATGGCATCCGCATCGGCCAGCGAGCCGACCAGCGGTTTTTCGCAAATCGCATGCAGTCCAGCCGCGAGCGTCTGTTCGATCAGTTCGCGATGGATATGCGGCGGCGTGCAGATGTCGATGATGTCGACCTTGTCGCCGCTCAGCAGCGATGCGAAGTCGGTCGTGACGTGCGGCACGCCGAATTTTGCAGCAGCCTCGCGCGCTTTGGCTTCATCGAGATCGCAGACAGCCACGACGTCGAACAACTCGGGGACTTCGGCATAACCTTGCAGATGCGCCTTGCCGATGCCCAGTCCCACTACCGCCACTCTCAGTTTCTTGCTCATGCTTTTGCTCCAATTCGAACGGCCATCGCTTCGGCCTTCAGGGCCAATTCTGTTGCGAGGAAACAGTGTTTCTGACTCATGGCGGTTTCCGTGCGGTTCAGCACGTCGTCGATAAGACGCGAGCCATACGTCAGTTGCTCCTGCGAGCAGTCGATATGCTGGGTGCCCCGTTTGTCGACGAGGAACAGGTGATCGCGGCCAGGACGGCCCGCGATGTCGATGTACTTGCGCACTTCGATATAACCTTCCGTGCCGAGCACCGTCAGACGGCCGTCGCCCCACACGCCCAGCCCTTCCGGCGTGAACCAGTCCACGCGAACGTAACCCGTGCCGCCATTGCCGCGAACCATCAGTTCGCCGAAATCTTCGAGTTCGGGCGTAGCCGGATTCGCGATGTTGCCGATATGCGAAGCGACGATTTCCGCTTCGGTGGAGCCGGTGAAATACAGGAACTGGTCACACTGGTGAGCGGCAATGTCACAGAGAATGCCGCCATAACGCTGACGCTGGAAAAACCAGTCCGGACGCGGCTTGCTTGCTGCTTCGCGATTGCCGCTCAGGCGGTGCGGGCCGAGGCCGACGGTTTGAATGACCTTGCCGATCGCGCCGGCGGCCACGAGTTCGCAGGCTTTCTGCGTTGCCTTGCTCTCGAAACGCTCGGAGTAGCAGACGGAGAAGATACGTCCGGTTTCCGCTTGCGCGGCTTTGACGCGATCCAGTTGTTCGAGCGTGATGACACCGGGCTTATCGACCATCACGTCCTTGCCGTGACGCATGATCTCGATAGCCATATCCGCGCGAACATCCGGGATGGTGGCGCTCACGACCAGCTGAATGGTCGGGTCTTCGAGAATCTCGCGTTTGTCGGCAACCCGTTTCACTTGCGGGAATGCCTTGATGTATTCCTCGACGAGATCGTCTTCTTCCGCATAGACGCTCACGAGTTCGGCGCCGGCGTCGAGTACGAGCCTGGTTTGACCGTAGATATGGTTATGATTGAGACCGATCGCGGCAAAGCGGATTGTTTCTTTTCGTATGTTCATTGCTCTCTTTCCTGTTTAAGATGTGAGGCGTATTCCAGAGGAGCACGCCTCCAATTCGTTAATGACAAAAAAACCAAGCGTTACGATTCGCGACATCGCGGCGCAAGCGAACGTCTCCGTCTCGACCGTGTCGCTGGTCGTGCGGGAAAGTCCTCTTGTCGCGCCGGAAACCCGCAAGCGAGTCCTCGCGACGATGGCCGAATTGGGCTACGTTCATAACCGCGGCGCGGCGGCCATGCGCTCGCGTAAAAGCGGCGTGATCGCGATGTCGGTCAACGATCTCGCCAATCCCTACTTTGCCGGGCTGACCTCCTCGGTCGAACACGCGCTGCAGAAAATCGACCGGACCGTGCTGCTGACCGACGTGCGCGAAGATCCGCAACTGCAGGCACGCTTCATCGAGAAAATGCGCGGCTACAACGTCGATGGCCTGATCCTGTGCCCGGCGCATACGACCGATGTCACGCGGTTGCTGGAGCAATTGCGCAGCGCGCCGTTTCCGTGCGTACTCGTCTCGCGCGACCTGGCCGGCAGCGGCCTCGACTACGTCGGCTACGATCACCGCCGCGGTATGGCACTCGCCGTTCGACATCTGATCGAGCTGGGTCACGAGCGCATCGCGCTGCTCGGCGGGTCCCATCACACGTGGGTGGGCCATGAACGGCTGTCGGGTTATCGGGAGGCACTGCGCGCGGCGGGATTGCATCACGATGCCTCTCTCGAAGTCGAGGGGGAATTGACACGCGCATCGGGCATGAGCCTGCTGGATCGCGTGCTCGATATGAAGACTCCGCCAACGGCGGCGGCATGCGCGAACGATATCGTTGCGTTCGGCGTCATGCTCGGCTTGCGTCGCCGCGGGCTCGAACCCGGCATCGACTTTTCGGTGACGGGAAACGACGACCTGCCCGAAGCCGAACTCTGGACGCCCTCGCTCACCACGTTGTCGATCGACTTCGACGAGATCGGTCGCCAGGCGGCAACGCTTCTGCTACAGCGCATCGAAAATCCCGCATCGGAGGTCCGGCATGTCAGCTTGCCCGTGCAGCTCGGCGTGCGGAATTCCACGCGCGCGCCAAAATCGCATGCGTAAGCACCCCGCTGGAGGCTGACGGCAATGGCGTCTGATCGCACTGTATTCATTCCGATAACGAGTGTCCGGTCAATTTATAACGTTCTAATTCGCGAGGCGAACAAACGGCTCATCTACCAGGAGCCGCTACGGTTCGTTTTCGACATTCGAATTAGAACGTTCTAATATACGTAGGATATCCGACAACAGGCTCGTCTCCAAATTAGTGTTTACCAGACCATCGACGACCGGTTGGCACATAATTGTCGCGTCACTGTCATATTTTGGTGAACATAGTCAGTCGTCGTACAACATGGGTGCCATGCCCACCTATGACGGGAGCGGACACCTTCCCGCCTCGCCGCCCAACCAGCCCGGGTATTGCATCGGCAATGCCACCCACGCGGCGGCGCGTTTGCCGAAGTCGTCCTCTAGCGCTTTGAGCGATTCGTCCAGTGCCTGTGCCAGAAAGGTACGGCCTGGAAATACGCTGACAAGTCCACACCCTGTTGGACATAATGATCGCCGCTGACTGGACACAACGGTAGCCCGTTTCGCTCACGACGACCATGCGCACCGACCACTCTTCCGATTTCTCGCAACCCGTCTGCGTCTGGACCACCATCCGCAGCGATGCTCCAAACGACCCGCGCACGGCCACGGTCGAGATCAGCGGATGGATGATTCCGCTCGACCCCGCACAGTCATCAGTCGACTATTTCCTGCTTGCGGAACAAGAGCCGTGTTGCGGTGCGTGCGTGCCGCGCGATCCTTTCAACTGCATTGAAGTCATCACGCGTGAGCCCATCGCGCTCGAAGGCGGAGCCGTCCACTTGCGCGGACGTCTGATACGGCTGGTCGACGATCCGGCCGGCTGGCGCTATCGACTCGAATCCGCCGAACGGGTTCAGGATGCAGGCGGCTCATCCCTGCCCGCATCCGGCTTGCGCCGCCGGGCGTTTCTCGCCTCGGGAGCCGCGCTGGGTCTCGCGGCATGCGCGCCCGGACGTTTCGCGCAATACACCGATACGCACGACGAAGCGCCCCCCAGCAACAGCGAACGCCCACCCTGGCAAGCTTCCGCAGGTATCCTGACTATCGACATGCATAGCCACGCGGGTCATGTCATCGTCTCGCGCAATCCCGCCATCGGTGCGCGTCGGCCACTGACGCCCGTCAGCGCGCCGATGCGCGCGGGCGGCATGAACGTGATCTGTCTCGCCATCGTTACGGATACCGTCGTCACGCGCGTATCCGCCGACCGCAAGCGCTTCGAAGCCTGGCGCACACCCGAGCCGGGCGAGCTTTATCGGCTCAGCCAGATCGAGTTCGAAAGAGCGGGAAATCTGGTGGAGCGCGAGCAACTGGAAATCGTCACCGGTGCGGACATGCTCGCTGCGGCCAATAGACAGGGGCCGCGCGTCATCATCGCAGCCGAAGGCGCGGACTTTCTCGAAGGCCGGCTCGAACGCATCGACGAGGCCTATGCATCGCACCGATTACGGCATCTTCAGTTGACGCACTACCGTGTCAACGAGCTCGGCGACATCCAGACGGAAGCGCCGGTTCACGGCGGGCTGAGCGATTTCGGCGCCGACGTCGTGCGCCGCTGCAACACGCTTGGAGTCGTCGTGGATGTCGCGCACGGCACCTATGATCTCGTGAAGCGCGCGGCGTCCGTCACGACGAAGCCACTGGTGCTCTCGCACACGGCGCTCGCGGGACACCCTGGCCCGCGCAGCCGCCTGATCACGGCGGATCACGCACGCGCCGTGGCGCAAACGGGCGGTGTGATCGGCGTATGGCCCAGCTCGGGGACATTTCACGATCTCGATGCCATGGCGCACGGGTTCAGACGCATGGCGGACATCGCAGGCGTCGAACACGTGGGTCTCGGCACGGACATGTACGGGTTCATCTCACCGCCCGTATTTCGCAGCTACGAGCAGTTGCCGGCGCTGGGCGCAGCGCTGCTCGCGGCCGGCTTCTCGCAGCAGGAAACCGAACAGATGCTCGGCGGCAATTATCGGCGCGTATTCGAGGCGTCGTTAGCCTGACCTGCCCATTTGCCATTTGCCCATCGGCTCGCCATAACATCTTCTGGCATGGCCCGCGAAGAAATGCCGTGCGCCCACAATCCCGCGAGCCAACCGCTCGGCGCCTATGCGGACAACAGCCGGCGCACGCGCGGCACGACCTCTTCCGCGAAACCGCGCATGTCCGCTTCGAAGGGCTGAAACTGAAGCATGAAAAGTTCGATGCCCGCCCGGTGAAACGCCGCAACGCGCTGCGCGACGGTGTCGTAATCGCCGACGAGTCCCGCTGCCGTGCCGCCGTTCGAACCGACCCGCGCCGAGCGGGCAAAGGTCTGATGCATCACGGTATGGGGATCCGTGTTGGCCTTCTGCCGCTCGCGCAATGGCTTGTCGAGTTCGGCCAGCGCGAACAGATGTTGCAGATGATCGTCGGCCTGCGCCTGTGTCTCGCGCGCGATGACAAAAGCCGACAGACCGAAGCGCAGCGGCGCGTGCCCGGCCGGACGCGCACGCGCGGACACGTCGGCGATCAGGCCCGCGACGTCGTCGTGCGGCTGGCCGTTGATGAACCACACATCGCCATGCGCCGCAACCAGCTCGCGCGCCGGTTCCGATTCGCCGCCGACGTAGATCAGCGGACGGGCGCGATACGGATCGGCCGGAAGCAGCCGGTAGTCGTCGATGCGGAAATTGTCGCCGCGATGGTTCACGCTCTCGCCGAGCAGAAGCCGCTCGACCACTGCAATCCATTCGCGGCCATACGCGTAGCGTTCGTCATGCTCCGCGAAACCGATCCCGGCGCGTTGCAGTTCCGGGCGATTCCATGCATTCACGAGATTGATCGCGAAACGCCCGCCGCTGATGTGCTCGATCTGCTGCGCCATCTTCGCAAGCACGACAGGATGATAGAGATACGGCTTGATCGCCGCGATGATCTCGATGCGCGAGGTGAGCGCCGCCAATGCGGCGCAAGCCGTCCATGCTTCCAGTTGATCGAGCGACGGGTCGTGCGGATTGACCGTATGCTGCGCAACGAGCACGGAGTCGTAGCCGAGACGCTCGGCTTCAAGCACGAGGGCCCGGTTTCTGGCCCAGGAAGCGTCGTAGGGTTCCGCGGGGTCCTGAAGCGCGGCGCGGCTGCCGTGCACGAGCGCCCAGACACCGAAGCGTGGAAATTTAGCTGACATTGACTTGAGACACGGAAAGACGGTTTGAAGGGGTAGTCATCCTAATCTTGTCCGCGTACTCGCCGATCTATTTTCTATCGATATGGAATGATCCGAATGACCGCAAAAGCTTATTCGTCAATCGACGCATAGCTTTTTCGAACCGCAAGCGAACGCGGCATTGGCGCGAAAGCGTGAGCAACGACCATTTCGCGGAAAGAAAGCCACTACAACGGAAAAATACGCGACACGACGCCTATCCATTCTGCGATCGCACGCACTCCGCCGGCAAAGCCAATCGCATCGGCGCATATCCATAGCTGCAATGCTTGCTTGTCCTGAGGAATGAGCTCGACAAGAATAAGCGCTCCATCACAACGCCACTATTCATCGCAATCACGGAATCGGCATGGCTGATATCACAACCTCTTCTTCACACAGCCCTGTCCCGTGGTCCCGGGCTGCGGACCGCTTTTATCACGGGCTCTCGTGGGCTATCCCGCTACTGATCGTGGTGTTCTGGGAAGTCGCCGCGCGTGCGGGATGGATCGCGGCACAGGTGCTGCCGGCGCCGAGCAGCGTCGCGGCGACCGCGTGGAATCTTGCCCGCAGCGGCGACCTGTTCGTTCATCTCGGCGTCTCGCTGCTGCGCGCCATGACTGGCTTCCTGGCAGGCGGCACGATCGGCCTCGCGCTCGGCGTGCTGTCCGGCTTTTCCCGGCTCGCGCAGGCACTTGTCGACCGTCCGCTCCAGATGGTGCGCGCGATTCCCTTTCTCGCGATGCTGCCGCTCGTTATCGTATGGTTCGGCGTGGGCGAAGTCGCGAAGATTTTTCTCGTCGCGCTCGCCGTGCTGTTCCCCATCTATGTGAACACGATGCTCGGCATTCGCCAGATCGATCCCAAACTGATGGAACTCGCCAAGGTGATCGGCATGAACTGGCCCGCGGTTGTGCGCCGGATCATTTTGCCCGGCTCGATGCCGTCGATCCTCACGGGCATTCGCTATGCGCTCGCGCATGCGTGGCTCGCCCTCGTGATCGCCGAAACGCTCGCGACGACCCGAGGCATCGGCTTTCTCGCGATGGACGCACGCGAATTCCTGCAAACCAACGTCATTCTTCTGACCATCATGATTTACGCGATTATCGGCGTCGCCGCGGACGCTCTCGTTCGTTCGCTCGAAGCGCGCTTCCTCTCGTGGCACGCGAACTACGCCAACGGAGGCAAGCCATGAGCGCCACCCTCGCACTATCGCGTCACGCGACGGACGAACCTGGCGGAGCAAGCGAAGCCGCCGTGCAGCCTTCAGCCGTATCGGTGCGCGGCCTGCAGCGCCGGTATGGCGCGCGCGTCGTCATCGACGCGCTCGACCTCGATATCCGTCAAGGCGAATTCGTCGCACTGCTCGGCGAAAGCGGCTGCGGCAAGACCACGCTACTGCGCGCGCTGGCGGGTCTCGACAGACTCGATGCCGGACTGATTCGCGCCCCCGAGCGGCCATCCGTCGTGTTTCAGGAGCATCGCCTGTTGCCGTGGGCCACCTTATGGGAAAACGTCGCGCTCGGCCACGAGTCCCGCATTGGCCGCACAGGCGCGGCGCATGCGCTGGCCGAAGTCGGACTGGCGGGCCGCGAGGACGACTGGCCGCGCAATCTCTCCGGCGGTCAGGCGCAGCGTGTCGCACTGGCGCGCGCGCTCGTGCGCGACCCCGCGCTGCTGTTGCTGGACGAACCGTTTGCCGCACTCGACGCGCTCACGCGCATCAAGATGCACGGGCTCGTCAAGGAACTGGTCGCGCGCCATGCACCGGGCGTGCTGATCGTGACTCATGACGTCGACGAAGCACTCACGCTCGCGGACCGGCCTCTCGTCATGCGTGCCGGGCGCATCGCCGCGTCGTTCCGCCCGCAGGATCACACGCCGCGAGCATTGCGGCTCAGGCTGCTCGAAGAACTGGGCGTTCAATCCCACTGAACCGCTCGCTCTCCACACAAGGAACCACCACGAATGAACGATGCTTCACTGACTCGCCGCCAGCTTCTGCGCGCGGCGGGCGGACTGCTGGCCGGCGCCGCCGCCGCGAACGTCCTTCCCGCCCGCAGTGCCGAACCGCGCAAGCTCACGCGCAATACCGACACGGTTCGCATCGGCTGGGGCTACGGCAGCCTGCCCGACATCGCGAGGCAGCGCGGCGTGTTCGAGAAAACGCTCGGCGCAAAGGGAATCAAGGTCGAATGGATCGGGCCGTTCCCGAACCATGCGCCGTCGATCCAGGCCGTGGTCGGCGGCAGCGCGGACTTCGGCTTCTGGGGCTCGACGACGCCCGCGTTCGCCGCGATGCTGGCGGGCTCGCCCATCGTCTTCACCGCCTTCGACGTGTATTCGCCGCGCTCGACCGCCATCATCGTCAAGAAGTCGAGCGGCATCCACTCGGTTGCCGATCTCGCCGGCCGCAAGGTTGCGGTGAATCGCTCGGGGCTCGGCGAATTCCTGCTGATTGCGGCGCTGGAGAAGCATCATGTCGATCGCAGCAAGGTCGAGTTCGTCTATCTGAATCCGCCCGATGCCGCGCCCGCATTCGCGCAAGGCAAGGTCGACGCGTGGTCGATGTGGTCGCCCGCCGTGGATATCGCGCGCTATTCGAACGACGCCCGCGACATCTTCAGCGAAGGGCGCGATCTCGACTTCCTCGTCGACTACAGCTCGCTCGTCACACGCCGTCAGTTCGCCGAAGAAAATTCCGCGCTGGTGCGCGCCGTACTCGACGCGTATTACGTGGAAGGCGCGTGGCAGTCGGCTCACCCGGGCGAATCGGAATCGCTCGCGCAAAACGAGGCCAAATATCCGGATCAGGTGCGCGACTATCTCGCGAGCCTGAAGCGCGTGAACCAGTTTCACGAGCCCGACGACGCGGCCTTCATGGCGCAACTGCAACGGGCCGCCGACTGGCTCGCCCAGCGCAGGATCATCAACGCGCCGATCAAGGTCGCCGATTACAGCGTCAAGATATGAGCCGCCGCGCCGGCAACGGCGCGAAGAAACGCGGTGCGCAGCCGGCTGCGCGACCGCGCCAATGCTCAACGGGCGTCAGTCGATATAACGCAAGCCCAGCTTTTCCAGCGGCTCGCGCATCTTGTACATGTCGAGCCCGAGTACGCCCGAGGCGAGCGTCGCGCGCTTCTGCGCTTCGTTCGCCTCTCGCGCCTGGGCGTTTTCGAGCGTTTTCTCCGCCATCGCTTGCGGCACCACGACCACGCCGTCCTGATCCGCCACCACGACATCGCCGGGTACGACGAGTGCGCCCGCGCAGACCACCGGGATATTGACCGAACCCAGGGTCGCCTTGATCGTGCCTTTCGCCGAAATCGCCTTGCTCCACACGGGGAAGTTCATCTCGGCGAGCACGCTGACGTCGCGTACGCCCGCGTCGATAATCAAGCCGCGCGCGCCGCGCGCCTTGAAGCTGGTGGCCAGCAAATCACCGAAGTAGCCGTCCGTGCAATCGGCGGTCAGCGCGGCCACGACCATGTCGCCGGGGCGAATCTGCTCGGCCGCGACGTGCAGCATCCAGTTGTCGCCGGGATGCAGCAGCACGGTGACGGCCGTGCCGGCCGCCGTCGCGCCCGCATAGATCGGGCGCATATAAGGCTTGAGCAGGCCCACGCGGCCCATGGCCTCATGCACGGTTGCCGAACCGAGCGCGCCGAGTTTTTCGGCCACGCCGGCATCCGCGCGCTCGATGTTGCGATAAACCACTCCGAGTTCATACATGATTACAGCCCCTTCGATTTGAGCAAGGCATCGAGGCGCGGATAAACACGCCGTGCATTTCCTTCATAGATCTTCTGGCGTTCCTGCGCATCGACATGCGCCGCTTCGATATAGCGCTTCGTATCGTCAAAATAGTGGCCTGTCTCCGGATCGATGCCGCGCACCGCGCCGATCATCTCGCTCGCGAACAGGATGTTGTCGACGGGAATCACGCGCGTCAGCAGATCGATACCGGGTTGGTGATAGACGCAGGTGTCGAAGAAAATATTGTTGAGCAGATGGTCCTTCAGCAAAGGCTTTTTCAACTCCTGCGCGAGACCGCGAAAGCGTCCCCAGTGATACGGCACCGCGCCGCCGCCGTGCGGAATCACGAAACGCAGCGTGGGGAAGTCGCGGAACAGGTCCGAGGTCAGGCATTGCATGCAGGCGGTCGTATCCGCATTCAGATAATGCGCGCCGGTCGTGTGGAAGCACGCATTGCAGCTCGTGCTCACGTGAACCATGGCGGGAATATCGTACTCCACCATCTTCTCGTAGATCGGGTACCAGTAGCGATCCGACAGCGGCGGACTGGTCCAGTGACCGCCCGACGGATCGGGATTCAGATTGATCGCGACATTGCCGTACTGCTCGACGCATTTGACGAGTTCAGGAATGCAGGTGGCCGTATCCACGCCCGGACTTTGCGGCAGCATCGCGGCCGGCACGAAATGCCCGGGGAACAACTGGCTCACGCGATAGCACAGCTCGTTGCAGATCGCGGCCCATGTTGCCGAGATGGCGGCATCGCCAATGTGATGCGCCATAAAGCTCGCGCGCGGACTGAAGATCGTCAGATCGAGGCCGCGTTCGCGCATGAGCCTCAACTGATTGTTCTCGATCGACTCGCGCAGTTCGTCGTCGCTGATCTGCAACTCCGATACCTTGGGCATCGCCGACGGATTCGCAATGCCTGCGATCTGGCGGTTACGCCACGTCTCCAATGCTTTCGGCGCGGTCGTATAGTGGCCGTGGATATCGATAATCATGCCTGGCTCTCCCTGGAAATTCAGCGCGCGATACCGCCAACGCGCGTTTGCCTGTCGGTTTGAACGGTTAGAACAGCACGTCGAGACCCACGGTGACGGCGGTCTGACTCGACGCGCCGGCCGGGTTCAACGTGCTGACCACGGCGTGTTTGTACGACGTGTAATCGAGTTCGCTGTACAGCGTAGTGCGCTTGGACAGCAGATAAGCGAGCGACACCACCGAGATGCCGCGGCGGCTCGCCTTGTCGGTGGAAACGGTGGTCTGATAGTAGCCGCCGGTGAAGACCAGGTCCGGCTTGATGCTCCAGGCAAGGCCGCCGAACGCGTTGTTCGTCACCTGGTGCGCCGCGTTGGGGTTCTGCTGGTCTTCCGACATGAAGCCGCCCGACACACGCACCGGGCCGATCTGGTAAGCGGCGCCGGCCATGTAATAGCTGTCGCTGACGTAGGTCGTGCCGCTCAGAATGTTGCGATGCCCGTACACGCCGCCGATGCTGGCCGGCCCCATGCCATAGCTCAGGCCGACCGAGCGCGTCGCCCCGCTGCTGAAATCGCCCGCCACGCCGCCGAACGAGTTGTCCGCTTCGAACAGCAGCGGCCCGAAGTCGTTCTTGTACTTGATGGCGTTGTTGTTGCGCGTGCCGTCCGACGCGGTGGTCAACGGCAGGATCGGCGTGAAGTGAAAGCCGAATGGATCGTAAATGCTGATGATGTCGTGCGAGATCGTGTACTGGCGCCCGAGATCGATCGACCCGTATTTCGTGTGCCCAATGCCGACATACGCTTGCCGGTTGAACAGCACACCGTTGGTGTTGTCCAGCTGGCCGTTGCCGAGATTGAATCCGCTCTCCAGCCGGAAGTGCGCGTTCCAGCCGCCACCGAGGTCTTCCCGGCCCAGAAAGCCGAGTTTGTTCGAACTGTAGTAGCCGTTGGAATTCATCGTCACCACCGAGCCGCCACCGACGGCCGCATTGTTCTGGTAACGCACGCCGCCATCTACCGTGCCGTATATCTGGACACTGGTTTGCGCATGCGCGGACATCGTGCCCGCCGCCAGCGACAACCCTGCTCCAATCGTTCTCCAAATCTTTGTTTTCATGATATGTCTCTAATCCGATGTATTTATCTGGATTGAATGAAGAGAAAAAACCTCTCATCCGATTCGTATAACTCGTTACGCGAAGTGATCCGTTGCATTCTTTTCGGGTGCGTCGAACCCGCTGAACCGGCTCGGCGGCTCAGCTGGTGTGACAGGCAAGTGCTTCAGGTGATTTAAGTGCTTTTAACTGCCGGCCTGGCCGCCGCTCGGGTGGCTCGTGTGGCTCAGGTGGCCGGACGCAATCGCATCCGGCCGGAAGCCCGCCGCCAGTTCGCGGCTCAGCGCAACGCGGTCGAGCGCCTTTTCCCAGTTCGCCACGACAATGGTTGCGACGCTATTGCCGATGATGTTGGTGAACACGAATCCGCTCGACATGGCTCGGTGAATACCGAGCACGAGAGCGATGGATTCGACCGGAATCGTGTTCGACGCGGTCAGCGTAGCCGCCAGCACGGCGATGGCCGCGCCGGACACCCCTGCCGCGCCTTTCGACGTGAGCAGCAGCACCGCGAGCAGGACCAACTGATCGTGCCAGTTCATCGGCGTGTTGGTGGCCTGGGCGAGAAAGACCGCCGCCGCGGCGAAGTACAGGCAGGTGCCGTCGTGATTGAACGTATAGGCCGTCGGCAAAACCAGACCGACCACCGACTTCTCGCATCCGAGCCGTTCGAGCTTGTCGATCAGTTGCGGAAATACCGTCTCCGAAGAACTCGTGCCGATCACGAGCAGCAACTCCGCGCCGATATAGCGCATCAAACGCAGCAGACTGAAGCCGTTGACCCTCGCGATCGGCCAGAGAATCAGCAGAATGAACAGCGCGCAGGTCAGATAGAACTCGAGCACGAGCTTGCCGAGCGAGATCAGCGTGCCGAACCCGAACTTGCTGACCGTGAAGGAGATCGCGCCGAATGCGGCGAGCGGCGCGATTTTCATCGTGAGCCCGATGATCCAGAAGAGCGAACCCGACACCGCTTCGATCAGGTCCATGGCCGGCTGTGCGCGCTCGCCGATCGCGGCGAGTCCGAATGCGAATAGCACCGAGAAGAACAGCACCTGCAACACGTCGCCGCCGGCGAACGCGCTGATTGCCGTGTGCGGAATCACATTGAGCAGGAATTCGCTCGTCGTGACGAAGTGATGCGCCTTGGCGACATACGTATCGACGGCGGCGGAATGCACGCTGTGCATGTCCACGTTCATGCCGACACCGGGCTTGAGCAGGTTCACGACCACGAGACCGAGTACCAGCGCGATCGACGTCACCACTTCGAAATAGAAGAGCGCCTTGATCGCGACGCGGCCGACTTTCTTGAAATCGCTCACGCCCGCAATGCCGCTGCACACCGTACAGAAGATGATCGGGCCGATCAGCATCTGGATGATGCGGATAAAGGCATCGCCGAGAGGTTGCAGGTTGATGCCGAACTTCGGAAAGAAGTAACCCGTGGCGATGCCTAACGCCATGCCGGCCAATACCTGGAAGGACAGATCGAGGTAGAACGGACGGCGTTCCCTGGGTTTCGCGGCGGCGGATTTGCCGGGCAAGCTCATGGTGTCTCCTTGACGGACTGCGGCGAATTCGGATTCGCTCAGGATGCGTGAAGCGGACGTGCGTTGCGCTAACGCGCGGCGTCGCCCAGAATGCCGAGGCTGTCGGCGAAGATTTCCTCGACGCTCAGCTTGCGCGGCAGCAATTGCTGTTGCTCGCAGAAGGCCAGGGTTTCTTCGAGCGGCCCGCGTAGTGCGTCATAGCCGAACAGCAGCTTGTCGGGCTGGCCCGTGCTCTGCCCGGCAGCCGCGGCCTTGCCGCGTTTGAGCAGGTCGTACACCGCGCGCACGGCTTGCGGATTCGCATCGGCCAGCGCCTGTGTCACCACAACGACATGATTGATCGGCACGTAACGATGCAGCGCGTACCACTCGCGGTCGGCGGCCGCGGCATTCTCGATCAGCGGCTTGAATTCCGGCTCGCCCGGCAGATCGTTGCCGAGGATCGCGGCATCGATCTCGCCCTCACGCAGCATCGACAGCAATTGCTTGCCGGCCTCGGCACGGCGCACGAAAGCGGGTTCGACATACTCTTCCAGATGTGCGCCTTCGATCGTCACCCACTCGATCTCGTCGAGCGGCACGCCGTAGGTTTCCCCGAGAATCGCGCGCACCCACACGCCGGTGGTCTGCGAGTAGGCCCGCACGCCGATCCGCTTGCCCGCGAGATGGCTCAGGTCGGGCTTGTCACGCTCCGCGTTGTAGATGATGCAGCCTTGCTGGAAGCGCGCGGCCACGACCGCGGGCAAGAGCACGAGCGGCTTGCCGTAGGCTTTCGCCTGAAGATACGTGACGATGGCCAGTTCGCTGACGTCGAACGCCTGGCGGCGCGCCATCGGCGCGAACGCGCGATGGATCGGCTCGATCTCCTCGAACAGCAGTTCGACCGCCGGGTCCGTCAGCTCGCCCGCTTTCAGTGCTCGCGTATGCGGATAGGTTTTCAGTGCGGCCTTCAGGCGCAGAGGTTGCGTTGCAGTACTCACGTTCGGGTCTCCCGGTTGCATTCGAAGTCGACGTTTCAGGCGGCGAGCGCCGGATAGATCGCGCGCGCGGTGCCGGAGAAGATCGCGGCTTGCGCGTCGGCCGGCAGCATCGCAAGACTCTCGCGAGCGTCGGCGAGCAGTTGCGGCAGCGCGCCTTCGGCCGCCGGGAAATTCGAGCCCCACGCAATGCGATGCGCGCCGAACGCTTCGAGCACGCGCGGGAAAAACGCCGTGGGCGTCGACGCGCCTCGGCCGGCTTCGGCGATCGTGCGATTCGTGAGCTTCAGATACACGCCCTGATGCGGCGCGAGGCTGAAGAGCGGCGCGGCTGCTTCGTACGGCGGGCCGCCGGCCAGTTCGGGACGCGCGAGGTGATCGAGCAGAACGCGGATGTCCGGAAAGCGCGCGAGCATGTTCAGCAGCGCGGGAATGCCCTGTGCGGTCATCTGCAGACAAATCGACACATTGTGGCGCTGCGCGTATTCCCAGACCGGGAACGAGCGCTCGTCGTCGAGCCAGCCCGCCTGCCCCGGCATCGTGCTGCCGGTCGTGAACAGACGCAGGCCCGAGAGGCCCGCGTCGAGCCAGCGCTGCATCTGGGAGACGGCGTCGTCCGCCAGCACGTCGATCGAGAACACCCCCGCGAAGCGATCCGGATGGCTGCGCACCGCCTCGACCACATAACTATTGTCGTTGCCATACACCGTCGACGCCTGCACCACGACCGCCCGGTCGATGCCCGCTTCGTCCAGCGACGCGAGCAGCCCTTCGAAGCTGACCGGGCGCTTCGCCGACCACTCCGACTGGTGGCCGCCGACCGGGGCGATCGGATAGCGTTGTTTATCGGGGGAAATTGCATGAGTATGCGTGTCGATGACGATTGACATGAAGGCGCTCCTGACGGGAAATGTTCTGCTGGAATGGGTGTTAATGTAAGCTCGATAGCGTTGAATGCCTCAATATGAAGTGAGGCCCAGCTCATAAATTCTGGTTAATCTAAGGGTTTTTTCGGGGCCGTCTGGAGAGCCAATGAAAGCGTCAGGAGAAACGTCATCGGATGAAGATCAGGCGCGCCTGCGGCGCCTTTTCCTGTTCGATGCGGTGTGCGAGGCCGGTGGCATCGGGCAGGCGGCGATCCGCGCGGGGCGCACGCAGCCGGCGGTCAGCGTCGCGATCAGCAAGCTCGAAGCGGGCTTTGGCGGCCCGCTGTTCGAACGCGGCTTCGGCGGCAGCGAATTGACCGGCGAAGGCCTCATCCTGCAGCGGCGCGTGCGCCGCATGCTCGATCAGATCGAGCGTGCCGTCATGGGCCTGACGGGCCAGGCGACGGCCACGCACGCGGCGAAGATCTGCCGCCGCCTCACCGACGCGCAGGTGCGCTGCCACATCGCGATCGCCGACGCGGGCTCCGCGGCCGAGGCCGCGCTGTCATTGGGCATTTCGCAGCCCGCCGTGCATCGGGCCGCGCGGCAGATCGAACAGAACGTCGGCGTGTCGCTATACCGGCGCCGTGTGCATAGCGTGTCGGCGAACGCTGCCGGCATCGAGTTCGCGCGCTGTTTGAGCCTCGCGCTTCATGAGATCGCGCAGGCGGGCGAGGACCTGGCCTACGCTCGCGGGCAGCTCACCGGCAAGGTGGCGATCGGCGTCCTGCCGCTGCTGCCGCCACGCCTCGTCGCGCGCGTCATTCAGCGCTTGCGCGAGGGCTATCCTGCCGCACGCGTCACGGTGGAAGAAGGCTCGCATGCGCATCTGCTGCGCAAATTGCGTAGCGGCGCGCTCGACATCATCATCGGCGGCTTGCGCGGGGCGCGTCTTGCCGGGGCCGCGCAGGAAACGGAGCTGTTTGCCGACCCTTACGTGGCGGCCGTGCGCAAGGGGCATCGGCTGGCAAGGCGCAAGCGCATCGCCCTGCTCGATCTCGCCGGCCACGACTGGGTGATGCCCGAGCACAACGTGCCGCGCCGCGCGGTGATCGATTCGATTTTCGAGCAGTTGCCGGTCAAGCCGCCGCTGGTGCTCGAAACCAGTTCCCTCGCGATGATGCTGGCAATGCTGATGGAAAGCGATTGCATCACGTTGTTGTCGCGCGCGCAGATTCGCGACGCCTATCCGGGGCGCGAACTGGTCGCGCTGGAACTGGCCTTGCCCGAAGCGCGCCGCGCGGTCGGCTATACGGTGCGCAGCGACTGGCTCGGCACGGCGGTCCAGCAGGCCTTCGTCGAGCTTCTGCGCTCGGAGAGCGCGTTAGAATCCGCTCACGAACGATGAAACGCGCAACCTGTGCCTCAATTGCATCCGGCCAGGGCGCGCCCTGCTTCGAGCAAACGGTAGCTCAGGCCTGCTCGTTCACGAGGCCGCCGGTTTTCCCGGAGCCGAGCATCAATTGGGACAGCGCGGCCGTCGCCTGCTCGATGGCCGACGAAATCGACGCGACCTGACCGCGCAGCGCGCTGGCCGCGCTCTGATCCCCGGGTGACGACAGCTTCGTCAGTTGGGATTGAAGATGCGCCAGTTCCTGCTGAAGGCGCCGGATTTCCGCCTTCAGCGCGCGCATGGCCGGAGACTCGGATGAAGATGACGAAGAGGCGAAACCCGATGTTCCCGCTCCCGCGCTATGGCTCGCGGGATTCGAATTCGCCGCGCCGTTGCTCGCGGCCGGCGGCTTCCCGCTATCGGCGCTAGTGCCCGGGTTCTGCGCTGGCGAAACGGAAGCGGCCGAAGTGCTGCCGATATTGCCGACTGGCGTAAGCGTCATTGGTAAACTTCCCATAGTTGTTTCGATAGCTGTATGTCGGCAAGATGAAAAAAGTTCTTGAGGCCAATCACGCATACTCACGGCCGGGTGTTCCGGCTTCGCCGATGAGTTCCGGGTACATACGGCGAACTATTGGCAGGAAGCCGCTTTTCAGAGGACATCATGAACGATCCCCTTCACGCGCTCTCATGGGACGACCTGCGCATCGTCAAGGCAATCGGCGATAGCGGCGGCCTCGTCGCCGCGGCCGCCGTGCTCGACATGAATCACTCCACGGTCAGCCGCCGGCTCGCGGCCGTCGAGCGCGTGCTGCAAGCCGTGCTGTTCGACCGGCGCCGCAACGGCTATGTGCCGACCGGCGCGGGCGCCGAGCTGATCGCGCTGGCCGGGCGCATCGAAACCGACATCCACGCCGTGACCCGGCGCGTGTCGGGTCATGCGCACAGCTATACGGGCAACCTGCGCATCACGACGAGCGACGCGCTGCTGCTCGACTTTCTCACGCCGATCATCGCGGACTTCCAGCGCCGCAACGCGGGCCTGCGCATTGAAACCCTCGTCGGCAACAAGTCGCTCAATCTCGCGCGCGGCGAATCCGACATCGCGTTTCGCGCCACCGTGGCACCGCCCGAGAACCTGTTCGGCCGCAAGCTCGCCACCATCGCATGGGCCATTTATGGGCGCAGGGCCGACTACGTCGGCGTATCGCCGTCGAGAGAAGTACTCTATCAGCGCCGCTGGGTATCGTACGGCAAGAACCTCGCCGGTCTCATGGCGTTCGACTTCGTCAACGCACACGTACCGGCGGAAAACATTCTCCATCGCAGCGATTCCGTCGTCGGCGTCACCTCGGCGATCGCGGCCGGCATCGGCATCGGCCTGCTGCCCTGCATGCACGGCGACCTGCTCGGCGGACTCGTGCGCATCGGTCCTGTCGAGCCGCGAGTCTACGACGAATTGTGGGTGCTGACGCATCCCGACATCCGCAAGTCGGGCCGGGTTCATGCGTTCATGAAGCATTGCGCGGAAGCGATTACGCAGCATCGCAACTTCATCGAAGGCAGAGAACCGCGCATGCGTCACTCGATGGAACTCGATCGATAGTTCAATGCGAACGTCCGCAGTTTTACACATGCCATTCCGCAAAACTGCACCCCCCTATGCGGACTCGCTCACTTAGAATCCTCCGCATGCCGATGACTTGCGGTTGTCCTCCAGCCCCCCTGTCAACCGTCTCTCGCAGGCCATCGGCTGAATTCCAGCCAACCCATTCACTCCACGAGGACCGAGTAATGAGCATCCAAGCCATCGCCAAACCCGCTGCTTCCCTTCTGAGCCCCAACGACCACGCGCTGGTCCTGATCGATCACCAGGCGCAGATGGCATTCAACACGAAGTCGATCGACATCACCAATCTGCGCGCTAACGCAGCCATTCTTGCTCACACCGGCAAGGGCTTCAACGTGCCGACGATCATCTCGACGATCTCGAAGGACAGCTTCGCTGGCCCGCTCTTCGACGAAATCACCGACGCGTTTCCGGATGCGGAAGTCACCGATCGCACGACGTCCAATGCATGGGAAGACGAGAACTTCATCGCCCGTATCAACGCAACCGGCAAGAACCGCCTGGTCATCGCCGGCCTGTGGACGTCGGTTTGCTGCAACGGCCCCGTGATTTCCGCGCTCGAGCAAGGCTTCGAAGTCTATGTCGTCACCGATGCATGCGGCGACGGCTCGGTCGAAGCGCATGAACGCGCAGTCGCACGGATGATCCAGGCCGGCGCGCGTCCGATCACGGCACTCACCTATCTGCTCGAACTGCAACGCGATTGGGCACGTACCGAAACGTACGACGTGACGACCGGCATCGCCATGAAGTTCGGCGGCGCATTCGGCGTGGGTATCGAGTACGCGAAGGCGATGCTCGGCGCGCACTGATATCGCCAACGTCAAGCTTGATTTCCGCTTGATGACGGGGCCGCGTCACGGCCGCACGCCTGCACGAAGCAGCGCGCGCGGCGCGCGATGCGGCCCCGCTGCCGTCAGCGCGCCTTGAATCAATGCACCGATTCGAGCCTTGGCTCGAGCATTGACATGAATTTCATCTGAACGATAAGCCCGCCTGTGGCAAAGTCGTTCGTTCATCGAAACACCGCGGCAAGCATTGCATGAAATCCTATCTCCTGTCGCTCGCTGCCGGTCTCCTCGTGGGCCTCGTCTATTCGCTGCTGAAAGTGCGCTCGCCGGCACCGCCGCTGATCGCCCTGGTCGGCCTGCTCGGCATTCTGATCGGCGAACAGGCGCTGCCCACCGTGAAACGGCTGATGTCCGAATCCAGCGCCGCGACGAACGTACACGCCCGTAGCGAGCAGACAACGTCGGGGCAGGTGACAGGACTTGCGCCGCGCCCGACGCGCGCGAATGAAGATACCGCTGGCCAGCACCAGCCTTGAACCGGCTTTGACCCAGCCTTGACCCGCAACGAGACCCCATCATGAATACGGCTGCCGATTCGCCGCTCAGGATTCCTATTTTCAGGGCGCTGTGGATCGCCACCATCGTTTCGAATATCGGCACGTGGATGCAGGATGTCGGCGCGGGCTGGCTGATGACGTCCCTGTCGCGCGACCCGCTGCTGGTGGCGGCGGTGCAGGCCGCGACCACGCTGCCGATGTTCGTGCTGTCGATGCCCGCCGGCGCGCTCGCCGACATCGTCGACCGCAGGCGGCTGCTGCTCGCCACGCAATGGTGGATGGTGGCCGGCGCTGCCCTGCTCTCGATCTTTACGTTCGCCGGCCTGTGCACCCCGTGGCTGCTGCTGGCGATGGTCGCGGCAATCGCCACCGGCATGACGCTCAGCGCACCGGCTTTCCAGGCGACCATCCCCGAACTGGTGCCGCCCGCGAGCCTGCCGCGCGCGATTGCGCTGCTCAGCCTCGGCATCAATATCGCACGCGCGATCGGGCCGGCCGCGGGCGGCCTCGTGATCGCCGCCGCCGGCGGCCCGGCGGCGGTCTTCGCGCTCAATGCGCTATCCAGCATCGGCGTCGCCATAGTGCTGTTGCGCTGGCAACGCACGCCGCGCAAATCGGGCCTGCCCGCCGAACACTTTCTCGGCGCCTTGCAAGCCGGCGTGCGTTACACACGGCAGTCGCCCGCCATGCTGACGGTACTGCTGCGCAGCGCGGCGTTCTTCGTATTTGCGAGCGCGCTCTGGGCCTTGCTGCCGGTGATCGGCCGGCGCGATCTCGGCTTGAGCTCCATCGGCTACGGCGCGCTGCTCGCCTGCCTCGGCTTCGGCGCCATCGCCGGTGCATTGCTTCTGCGCGTGCTCTCCGGACGGATTTCGTGCAACGCGATGATGCTCGCCGCGTCGCTGCTGTTCGCGGCGGCGACTGCATTGCTCGGCATGGCCTCGACCTTTGCCATGGCCGCGCCGGTCATGTTCGCGGCGGGCGTCGCATGGATCACGATCATGTCGTCGCTCACCGGCGCGGCGCAGATGGCCGCGCCCGCCTGGGTCAAGGCGCGTACGCTCGCGCTCTATATGCTCGTCTCGCAAGGCACGATGACCGCGGGCTCGACCTTCTGGGGATGGGTCGCCGCGCATGCAGGCGTGCAAGTAGCACTGCTCGCGGCCGGCGCGGCGCTCGGCATCGCGCAGTTGCTCGCCTTGCGTTTCCCGCTCGACGCCGCCGCGAAGCTCGACCTCACACCCGCGGCCGACTGGCCCGCGCCGCATGTGGAAGGCGACATGCAGAACGATCGCGGCCCGGTGCTCGTCACGATCGAGTATCGCATCGCGCCGGCGAGTTCCGCCGACTTCACGCATGCGATGGCACGGCTGCAAGCCAGCCGGCGCCGTGGCGGCGCCCTCTCCTGGGGGTTGTATGAAGATGCGGCGCAGGCGGGTCTGTTCGTCGAGACCTTCGTCGTCGAGAGCTGGATCGAACATTTGCGCCAGCACGAACATGTCACGCGCGCCGACCGCGAATGCGAGGAAACCGCCCGGCAATTTCATATCGGCACCGAGGCGCCGCGAATCCGTCATCTGATTGCGCCTGCGTGACGGATGGCTCCGGCATTTCGATAGGGAATCCGAAACTCTCCCGACATCGGCATGAAGCTCGCGAATACCGTTTTGGTGTTTCAGGATCAGTACGATTCAATTCGTGCAAAAGCGTCGATCAGACCCATGAAAGCCGGGAACCACCCGGCGACGGCGAAGCGCCAACCGAATGTCCCCGATAGACGGCCCTGCCCTCGATCAATTCGCGCCGCCCGATGATCGCCTCGGCGCAGTGCGCCATAAACGCGCTCACCCGGCCGGATTTGCGGATGTCGGGATGCGTCAGAAGCCACAGCTCGTCATATACCTCGGGTATCACGGGGCTCAATCGGGTGATGCCGGTAACCAGGTCGCCGTACATGCAGGGCAAAAGACCGATGCCGATCCCCGCGGTAATGGCGGAGACCACGCCGATAATAGAGTCGCTTCGATAGACGATATTGCAGGGGTCGACGTGTTCATCGATAAAACTGAATGCCTTGAGCCCGCTCAAGTCCCGGCAATAGGACACCCACGGTCGACGATCGATGATGTCGCCCGCGGGAGAGCCGTTCGCGCTATCGGCCGCGCGGCCATAAATCGCCCATGCGACGGTGCCGAGCTTGCGTCCGAACAGGTTTTCCGGCGGCGCCAGCGTGGCTCGAATCGCAATGTCGGAGTCGCCGCGCGCGAGATTCAGGGGCTTGTTGCCGACCATCATCTCGATCTGCACACCCGGGTTGCGAGTGCGGAAATCCGCGACGATCGGGATAACGAAATCCCGCACGAGCGCATCGCTGGTCGTAATGCGCAGATTGCCTTTTTGACTGTCGGCGTGGCTGGACACGCGCTTCGTCATACTAAGAATATCCAGCTCGATACGGCTGGCCAACGCAATCACTTCTTCACCCGCCGCGGTCGGCCCGTAGCCGCTGCGGCGCCGGTCGAACAACACGGCGCCCAAGGCCCGTTCGACCGCGGAGAGCCGCCGGGAAACCGTCGAATGGTTGAGCCCGAGCGCTGTTGCGGCGGCAACGAGGCTGCCGCCCTCTGCGATAGCTTTGACGATACGCAAATCATCCCAAAGTGGATTCGCGGAAGTGTCTGTCACAATGGTCCTTCAGATGCGTTCTGGAGAAACCGCGGTCCGCGACGAGTTTTCAGTCACCACCTTGCAGCCATACTTCATGCTTCCGGCACCGCATTTCTCTCAACAATGCCTTTGATGTCCGATACACAACATTCATATGATCCAGCGCCGCGGTCTCTCTTCGAATTCGCCGTGGAGCGGGTTTATTATGTGAGGTTACCTGCAAGAAAACAAACGACTAATCTTTCTCGCATCCAGCATTTGTCCTGCTAGACAGATGCGATCATACAGGATCGCATCTGTTTTCATGCGCGACGCATACAATCCGCCTGACCGGCCGGGAACGCGGCAACGTACTGCTTGCTGCCCGCTTCCCGTCGCTTCCCGTTCAAAGCGCCGCTCGCACCGCCACATGCAAGGCATGCACAACAGCGGCAACCGGTCATGACGGCACGCCCCGCCAACGCGTTACTTCTTCTCGCTCGCGAGTCGTGCAAGCGCCGCTTCGATACCCGCGCCATAGTCCGGATCGGCTTTTGCGCAATTGCCGATGTGACGCTGCTGAATGTCCTTCGACACGCCGGCAAGCTGCCGCGCCGTGTTATCGAACAGCGTCTGCCGTTGCGCCGCATTCATGCTTCTGAAGAGAATGCCCGGCTGCTGATAGTGATCTTCGTCGACGCGATGATCCCAATGAGCGGCCGCGCCGTCGAGTTCGAGCGGCGGCTCGTTGAGTTGCGGCTGATCGATCCAGACGCCCTTGCTGTTCGGCCAGTACGACGGCGTGCCGCCGAGGTTGCCGTCGGTGCGCATCGCGCCGTCGCGATGATAGCTATGGAACGGGCACTTCGGCGCATTGACGGGGATATGGTTGAAGTTCACGCCGAGCCGGTAGCGTTGCGCATCCGGATACGAGAAGAGGCGCGCCTGCAGCATCTTGTCCGGCGAGTAGCCGATACCGGGCACGATGTTCGACGGCGAAAACGCGACCTGCTCGGTTTCGGCGAAGAAGTTCTCCGGATTGCGGTTCAGTTCGAAATAGCCGACTTCGATCAGCGGATAGTCGCCCTTCGGCCACACCTTCGTCAGATCGAACGGATTGAACTGGAATGCCTTGGCCTGCGCATCCGTCATGACCTGAATGAGCAAGGTCCAGCGCGGAAAATCGCCGCGCTCGATGCTGTCGAACAGATCGCGCTGATGCGTCTCGCGGTCCTTGGCAATCAGTGCTTCCGCTTCCGAATCGCTCAGGTTCTCGACGCCCTGCTCCGTGCGGAAATGGAACTTGACCCACGTGCGTTCGTTCTCGGCATTGATGAAGCTATAAGTGTGGCTGCCGAAACCGTGCATATGGCGGAACGTACGCGGAATACCGCGCTCGCTCATCACGATCGTGACCTGGTGCAGTGCTTCGGGCAGCAGCGACCAGAAATCCCAGTTGCTCTCGGCGCTGCGCATGCCGGTACGCGGATCGCGCTTGATCGCGTGGTTCAGATCGGGGAACCGCAGCGGGTCGCGGAAAAAGAACACCGGCGTGTTATTGCCGACCATGTCCCAGTTGCCTTCGTCGGTATAGAACTTCAGCGCGAAGCCGCGAATGTCGCGCTCGGCATCCGCCGCGCCGCGTTCGCCGGCCACCGTCGAGAAGCGCGCGAACAGCGGCGTCTGTTTGCCGACTTCCGCAAACATCTTCGCCTTCGTGTAGCGCGTGACGTCGTGCGTCACCGTGAACGTGCCGTAAGCGCCCGCGCCCTTCGCATGCATGCGGCGCTCCGGGATCACCTCGCGATCGAAATGCGCAAGCTTCTCGATCAGCCAGACGTCCTGCAGCAGCGCGGGGCCACGCGGGCCGGCCGTCTGAATGTTGACGTTGTCGCTGACGGGAGCACCGGCCGCATGGGTCATGTTCGGTTCCGTCGATTTTTGGACCATGGTTGTTTTCCTTGAAACCCTATCAATGGGAAGCTGCAGCGAAACGACGAGCGGCGATACGCCGCGATCATCATTCGCTGCATCGGATCTACTGCGTTGGGAATCTATACAGGCAAGGCAGGCTCAACCGAAGGAGCGCATCGTGCGAAGGTGCGGGCGCATCGCCTGCGCTGGCGGCCTATCCGTGGACATCTCCGCGAAAAAACCGCCCCGATGCGCTCGCCCGAGCCGACGCCCTTTACTGCCGATGCTCCCGATCGGCCAATATCGATGCGAGCACGCAGCCGCCAATCAGGCCGATATGCTCGAAGAAGGCGTTACGGTCGGTGAAGCGCACGATGGTATCGGGGTCGGCCCAGAACGGATAAGCGATTGCGGCGGCACTGGCGGTGAATACGCCCAGCGCGCCGGCGGCGAGCCAGGTCAGGCGGCTGCTGATGACGGCCAGCGAAGCGCCGAGTTCGATAAAGATCGTCACCGCGATGATCGGTACGGCAGGATGCAGACCCAGGGCGTGAGCCTCGGCCAATGCGCCCTTCAGATTGAGTAGTTTCGCAATACCGCTTGTCCAGTACGGAAAGGTCAGAGCGATACGTGCCAGCAAACCAAACCATCGATTTTCGAGCAGGCGGACAATGGGCGCAGGTGTCAAAGCGAATATCTCCATCAATGCGGCGGCGAGTCCGCGAGTGCGGACTCATGCGAATAGCGGCCCGTGCGTGCGGTGAAAAAAGCGGCGCACAGCGGCCTCGTACCCAACGGGAAATGCCTTGTGGCTTTGCCGATCCGGCGGGCGGTTCAGCGCTATGGGTGCGCTAATTGTAGGGGGACGGCCGTGCGCAAACCGCGCATTCCAACGGAACCGTTCGTGCAAATATGCGGATATGCGCGTGAATGCCGAGTGCCTGCATCGATGCGCGACGAACTCGCGAGAAGCTTGCTCAGCGGGAGAGAGACAGTACTGTCGAACTCAATTTGAATTCGATAAAAGACCGGTTATCAAAGACAGAAAATCTGTATTGACGATAATGCAATGACGTTATGCGATACGCCGCCGCTATCTCCGTCGGAGACGCGAGCGGCTGCCGTCTGCAAGATAGCAAGCCCGCAAGCTCGCGGCGGCAACCGCCAATGCAGCCGCAACGCGGGCGCAACGTAGATGCAAGAAAGCGCCCGCGAAAGAGCCGCCTCAGGCCTGCCGCACGAATGGCAGCGTGCGGCCTTCCCTCGCGCTTTGCATCGCGAGGTCGATCAGCGTCATGACGTCGATAACGTCCTGCGGGCTCACCGGGAACGGCTTGCCTTCGCGAACTGCCGCCGCAAGCGCGCGATACAGATCCGCATAATTGCCGGCGGCATTGGGCACTTCGCGGTCGGCCGGCTGGCCGTCGTCGCGCAACACATGCAACTGGCCAACTCCGTTACCTTCGCCGAAACCGGGCTGGCCCGGGTACAAGCCGGCCTTGAGTTGCGCTTCCTGCGCATCGAACCCGTGCTTCAGATAGCTGCCGCGCGTGCCATGAATCGCGAACCGCGGCGCATACGTGGCGAGCGCGCTGGCGTGCAGCACGGCGTCGTGGCTCGGGTAGTGCAACACGAGGTGAGCAAAATCGGGCGCACCCGCCTGCTCGCGACGCGTCTGGACGAACGCGGCGACCGACTCGGGCGCGCCGAACAGCGCGAGCGCCTGATCGATCAGATGCGGACCGAGGCCATAGAGCAGGCCGCCGCTGCGCGCGGCAGCCTGGCGCGCGCCCAGGCCGAGGCGGTCGAAATGCGACTCGTAGCGCGTGATGCGGCCCAGCTCGCCGCTCGCGACCAGTTCGCGCACGGTGAGGAAGTCGCCGTCCCAGCGGCGGTTGTGGAACGGCGCGAACACGAGGCCGCGCTGCTTCGCGATGACCGCGAGCGTGCGCGACTCCGCGGCGCTCAGCGTGACCGGCTTGTCGACGAGTACATGCTTGCCGTACTCGAGCGTGCGGCGCGCGAGGTCGAAGTGCGTGTCGTTGGGCGTCGCGATCACGACGCATTCGACAGCATCGAGCGCGAGCAGCGCGTCGAGGCCGTCGACGATCGCCGCCTCGGGGTAGTCGGCCTGGGCACGTTCGCGCTGGCTCGTCGCGATCGCGGCCAGTCGCGCCGCACCGCTATGCGCGATCACGGGCGCGTGAAAGAACTGGCCGGAGAAGCCGTAGCCGATCAGGCCGATTTGCAACGGTGCAGTCATGAGGCGCTTTCTCCTGTCAGCGGATGGACGGCGCAGCGCAAGCCGCTGCCGCGAATGGTGCGAGTGGCGCAAGCCTGTCATGCAAGGCATGGGCGCTCGCGCGCCACGCCGGGTGTGCAGCCCGCATCGCTAGGCGAGGATCTGGTCGACGATCACCTGATTGTTCAGCGAGCTTTCGAGCGAAAAGGCCACGTCCTCCTGCTCGCCGAATACCGTCCGCGCGAAGTCTTCCACCATCAACTGATACTGATCGACGCCGTCGAACGTGGTGATGTGGGTCTCGCCGGTGCGATCGTCGCGATGCCGCACCACGGACGGACCATAGACGCCCGGATTGAACGGCGCATCGAGACTCATCCAGCCATGAGTGCCATGAAACGCCATTTCCTGCCGGCGCGCTAGCTGGGTTCCGCAGTAGAACTGCATCGAGAAGCCGGGAAACTCCAGCGTGCCGCTCGTAAAGCAATCGGTGCCGAAACGCGGATCGATCACCACATCCGCCTGCACCGAAGTCGGTTCGAGCCCCGTTGCGATGCGCGTCGTGACCACCGGATAAACGCCGATGTCGCGCACGCCGCCGCCGCCGAGTTCGCGGTTGTTGCGAAATGCGTTGGGGTCGTCGTTGAAATAGGTAAAGCATCCTTCGACGCGCTTCAGTTCTCCCAACAGGCCCTGCGCGAGACTGTCGCGCACGAAGGCCCATTGCGGATGATGCGCGACCATGAATGCCTCGGCGCACACGAGCCCCGTCGCGTCGCGCAAGGCGATCAGTTCGCGGACCTCGTCCGCTCGCAGCGCGATCGGTTTTTCGCAGAGCACGTGCTTGCCGGCCGCCAGTGCTTTCTTGCACCACTCGAAGTGATGCGCCGTCGTCAGCGGAATATAAACGGCGTCGACGTCGTCGCTCTCGACCACTGCTTCGTAGCTGTCGAGCACCTGATCGATCTGATGCTGCCGCGCAAATGCTTGCGCGCGCGCGGCATCGCGGCTCGCGACGGCGGTGACGCGGGCGTTGCCCGAATTCCGGATCGCGGGCACCACGCGCTTATCGGCAATTTTCGCGGCGCCCAATACGCCCCAGCGCAAAATTTGAGTCATCGCTATTTCCATTCACTTGAATTGATTACCCGGTAACTAAACGGCGGGCGCGGATGCCTGCGCAGCATCCGCGCCCGCGCGGCCTGGTCAACGAGATGACAGCTGGTCTTTCATGGCTTCGTTTCACGGCAGCGGCTTCACTGCCATGACTCACAGCCATGATTTACTGCCGCGATCCATGGCCGTCATTCACCACAGCCGCCATGCACAGCCTCAATCCAGCTTCGGAATCTCGATCACGCGATTTTCCTTGATGGACTGCTCGGCCGCCAAACCGATCATCACGGCCTTCAAACCGTCCTGCAACGAGACTTCGACCGGCTTGCCTTCGAGCACCGCACGCTGGAACCCGAGATGCTCGAAATACGTCGAGCCATGGTGCGCGCCGATGCTGAGCAGCTTCTCGTCGACCTCGACCGTGCGCCGCACCGGCCCCTTCGGATCGCGCGGGCTCACCACCAGTTCGGCCTGCTGCTCGCCGCGGCCGGGCCAGTGCTTGCTTGCGCCCGGCACGAGGCACTCCACCTTACCCTGGTCGCCGACCGCCGCAAAGACTTCCTGCCAATACTCGCCGTCCGCGAACATGCAGAGGTCGAGGCTCGCGCGCCGGCCGCTTGCAAATTCGACGATCACATAGGCGTGGTCGATGATATCGGGCGTCTTGCCGTCATACCGCTCGTCGCGATGGTTGACGTCGGCGCCGCCCGAGGCGAACACGCGCACGGCTTCGTCGCCGACGACGAGACGCATCAGGTCGAAGAAGTGGCAGCACTTCTCGACCAGCGTGCCGCCCGTGCGCTCGGAAAAGCGGTTCCAGTCGCCGACCTTGATCAGGAACGGATGACGATGCTCGCGAATCGAGAACATCCGCAAATCGCCGATCGTGCCCGCGCGAATCTCGTCGATCATCGCCGTCATCGGCGGCATGTAGCGGTACTCCATGCCGACCCACAGCGGCGCGCGATGCGCCTTCGCGGCGGCGGCCAGATGCCGGCAATCTTCCATCGAGGTGCACAGCGGCTTTTCGACCAGCGTCGGGAAAGCCTTCGGTGCGGCGAAAATATCGTCGAGCACGGCCCGATGCGTATCGTTCGGCGTCGCCACGACGAGCACGTCGCAAGCGTCGCTCGCGAGCAGATCGCGATAGTCCGCGAACACCTTCACGTCGTCGCGCCCGGCCGCCTGCTTCGCGCCGGCAATCGATTCCGCATGCGGATCGGCCAGTGCCGTGACGACCGCGTTCGGCAGCAGCGCGATATTGCGCAGGTGTTCCTGTCCCATCATCCCGGCGCCGATCACGCCGTATCTAAGCGGTGCATTCATACCTTTCTCCTTGCTTGATAAAAAACGATTCGATGCGCGTTGCGCGTGTCGTCGCGACTTCGCTCAGCGCATGCGAAACTCAGAAAGACGTGCGCAAGCCGGCCGTCACCACCCACGGATCGAAGCCCGGCGTCACCGTCGCATAATTCGGGTTCAGCAGTCCGAACCCCTGATTCGAATGGCTGTTGTTCGAGATCATCGAAGCATAGCCATACAGTTGCGTGCGCTTCGACAGGAAGTACACATAGCCCACGTCATAGGCCATCGCGCGCGCATTCGCGCTCTGGATGCGCCGCGAGACACCGAGTTCGATGTCGCCGTGGCCCGCCGGAATCTTCGCGTTGACGAGAAACGCGGACGCAAACCAGTTGGTCGAATCGGTGCGCTTCGAATAGACGTAGTTGGTGCCGATGAAGTTGCCGCCATAGCCATACGTTGCGGCAACGACCTGCGTCAGTTGCGACGACGGCGTCAGCGTGGTCGTGTTCGCGTAGTACTGGTAGCGATTGACCGCGTAGCCGAGCATCATGCCGAAGCGCTGGTACATCACGTTCATGCCGACGTTGCGGCCGTCGGCCGTTTGACCCGAAGCGTTCTGCGAGCCGAACGAATAACCGATTTCGCTCGACAGGCCGTAGTAGTTCGGCGTGCGGTAACGCACGGCGTTCGGATAGAAGCCGCCCGTGCCCGACTTGCCGAGCGTCGACGAGTGTTCCAGCGACATGATCGCGGCCGGGTTCGAAAGACCGTAGGTCGAGACGTCCGAAGCCAGAAACACCCAGTAAATCGGCAGATACATGTAGCCCGCGTCGACGCTGCCGTACTGCGTGCTCGACAACCCGACCGACGCGCCGCGATTGAACAGCGTCGAGCCGCCGGCCACACCCGTATACGTGCTGAAGCCGGTTTCGAGCTGGAAGTTCGCCCGGTAGCCGCCGCCCAAGTCTTCGCTGCCGCGAAAGCCGAAGCGCGAGGCCTGCAGGTTGCCGCTCGCGGCCATCGCCGTCGGGCTCACGTTGTCGTTGAATTTGCCGTACTGCAAGGCCGAATCGACGATCCCATACAGCGTCAGCGTCGATTGCGCCCACGCGGTGGAATGCCCCGCCGCAGCCAGCGCTGAGAACATTAATCCATTTCGCAGGCACGAGCGTACCCGCGCGCCCTTTTTCAGGCGCTTTTTCGTGTAAAGCATCAGAGATCTCCAGAGATGTTTATTTTTTACTTCGGGTCTGCTTACCTATTGAACGCACGGGAACCGCCGCTACCCTCCTATCCGACTACCGACACCTGAGCGAGTCCCGCGTCGACGACCAGGTTCTGTCCCGTGATCGCCATCGCCTGCGGGCTTGCGAGAAACAACGCAGCGTCCGCGACATGCTCGGGCACGACGCGATATTTCAGACACTGCAAATCGAGAAACTGCTGATCGGCGGCGGGATCGCGCCACAGCGCCGTCTGCCGTGGCGTGACGACGGCGCCCGGCAGCACCGCGTTGACGCGGATGCCGTGCTCGCCGAGCTCGCGTGCGAGCGTGCGCGTGATCCCCGAAATCGCCGCCTTCGAAGCCGTGTAGCCGATCAGGTTGGGACGCCCGCGCAGCCAGGAGATCGAGCCGAGATTGATGATCGAGCCGCCGCCCGCCTCGCGCATGCCGGGCGCCACGCGCTGCGTCGCGAACACGTGGTGCGTCAGATTGACGGCCAGCATCTCGTGCCACATCTCGACCGAGAGATCGTCGAGCGCATGGCGCGTATCGCGGCCCGCGTTGTTGACCAGCGTGCGGATCGTCCCGAGCTGGCGCGCCGCCACGTCGAGCACCGCGCGATAGGCGTCGATGTCGCGCACGTCGCAGCGCGCGAACCACGGTCGCAGGCGCTCGACCGCCGCGCTCGGCGCCGCGTTGCCGAGCCGCTCGCAGAGCGCATGGCCGGCTTCTTCGTCGAGATCGCAGAAGGCCACCTGCGCGCCCTGCTCCCAGAACGCTTCGACGAGGGCCGCGCCGATGCCCGACGCGCCGCCCGATATGAACGTCACCTGTCCGGCGAGCGCCGGATACAGCGGACGGTTTGAATTCATGCTTGTCTCCTGTTGCCGAATGGGGCGGCGAATGTGGCCGGAAGTGCCTGCAATGCGATCGACATGTGCGCCTCGAGCGCGTCGCCGGGCGCGAGCACATGCATCGGCGGCGCGTTGCCGTTCAGCGCGTTGTTCGCGTGGCTCACCGGCTCGAAGGCGAAAAACGGCTGCCCGGCCGGGCGAAACAGCACGGCACAGCGCAGCGTGTCGCCCGCTGCAATCGCGATCCGGTGATGCGGCGTGTCGATCGTCGCGGCACCGCTCCAGCCGGTAAAGCAGTTGTCGACGACGGTGTCGTCGAGCGCGCCGAACGCGGACGGCGACACGCTCGCGCACGGCAGATCGTCGGCGTCGGTCACCAGCATCGCGGCCCATCCGGTCGCGAGCGTGGTCGGCCCCGCCTCCGTATCGAGCGGAAAGAACGGATGCCAGCCCGCGCCGCACGGCGCGGCCTCGGCGCCGGTATTGACGATGCGCAGGCTCAGCCGCAGCACGTCGCCGTCGATCTCGATGCGCTGCCGCGCGTCGAATGCGAACGGCCAGTGTTCGTCGGGCGTGTGCACGAGCCGCATGTCGAGCGCGCTCGCCTCGCTCTCCGTCACTTGCCAGGGCTGCTGAAAACCGACGCCATGAATCGCGTGCTGGATTCCGGCCAGGTTATTCGTCAAGGTGTACTGCGTATCGCCGAAACGAAACGCGCCGAACGCGATGCGATTCGAAAACGGCACGAGCGGATAGCACGCGCTCTTGCGCACGTTGCGTGCCGAAAGCTCGGCGTCCGGCATCGGGCGCAGCACATCGCGGCCATGCCAGCGCGCATCGACGATCGCGCCGCCGAGCGAGGGCGCGATGCGCAGCTGCCATGCGTCGCTACGCAGCGCGAACAGTTCCGGAGTGCCTGGCATGGTTAGTACGGCCCGCCCGCGTTGACGCTGACCTGAACCTTGTCCAGCGCGGCGATGAAAGCGCCGGCCTGGCGCATCATCATGCCGAGGTCGGACGCGATCGCCACGTAGTCGTAGCCCATCGCGACGAACTCGCTGACCATCTCGGGCGTCGGTCCGACGATGCCGATCGGCATGCCGATCGCGTTCGCCCGGCGCGCGCAATCGGCCAGCGCGGCACGCACGTCCGCATCGGCCAGATTGCCGATCTTGCCCATCGCCGCCGACAGATCGCCGGGCCCGACGAACAGCGCGTCGACACCGGGCACGGCCGCGATCTCTTCGAGCCGCGTAATGGCCTCGGGTGTTTCGAGTTGCACGATGCAGGCGGTCGCTTCATTGGCGCGCTTGCCGAACTCGCTCCAGGTGCCATAGCGGCTCGCGCGATGCATCGCCGCGAAACCGCGCGTGCCGAGCGGCGGGAACTTGATCGAGGCGACGGCCGCGCGCGCCTCTTCGGGACTCTGCACATACGGGAACATCAGCGTGGCCGCGCCCATGTCGAGCGCCCGCTTCGCGAGGGTCGCGTCGTTGCGCGCGAGGCGCACGATCGACGCCGCGCCGCCGCATTCGACGGCTTGCAGCATATGCAGCACGTCGGTGAATTCGAGCGGCGCGTGCTCCATGTCGATCAGCAGCCAGTCGAAACCGGCGTGGCCGAGCGCCTCGGCGGTCGACGCCGCGCCGGACATCAGCCAGGTGCCGAGCGGATGCGCGCGCATCGTGCTGTCCGCGGTGCGCTTCAGCGCGTCGCGAAACGCGTTGCGCGACGGGTCCTGCTTGCTTCGGTTGCTCATCATGTGCGTCCTAGAAAATGGGTGGCTCGACGGGTTCTTCAAAGCCCGTCAGAAAGTCGAAGTCGCAGCCCTTGTCCGCTTGCGAAACATGCTCCACGTACAGGCGGATATAGCCGCGCTTGCGCGGCTTCGGCGGCGCGTGCCAGTCGGCGCGGCGACGCGCCAGTTCGTCGTCGGTCAGCAGCACGTCGAGGCGGCCGGCTGCCACGTCGAGTTCGATCGTGTCGCCGGTGCGGATCAGCGCGAGCGGGCCACCCGCCGCCGCTTCGGGCGCGACGTGCAGCACGCAGGTGCCGTAGTGGGTGCCGCTCATGCGCGCATCCGAGATGCGCACCATGTCGCGCACGCCGGCCGCGAGCAGCTTCTTCGGAATCGGCAGGTTGCCCCACTCGGGCATGCCGGGCGCGCCGACCGGGCCGCCGCCGCGCAGCACGAGCACGGTGTCCGCGTCGACGTCGAGTGCGGGGTCGTGAATCTTCGCGTTCATCTCGGCGATCGAATCGAACACGAGCGCGCGGCCGCGATGCTTCATCAGATGCGGGCTCGCCGAGCTCGGCTTGATGACCGCGCCGCTCGGCGCGAGATTGCCGCGCAGCACGCCGAGCGCACCGCGTTCGCTGACCGGATCGGTCAGCGGCCGGATCGCGTCCTCGCCCTGCGGACGCTGCCCGGCTTCGAAGCGCGCGAGGTTTTCGCCGAGCGTCGCGCCCGTGACGGTCATGCAGTCGAGCGACAGATGCGCCTTCACGACGCCCAGCAAGGCCGGGATGCCGCCCGCGTAATAGAAGTCTTCCATGAGCCGCTGGCCGGACGGAAACACGTCGGCCAGCACCGGAATGCGCTTGCCGACGCGCTCGATGTCGTCGAGCGTGAGCGGCACGTTGCCGCGTCCGGCGATCGCGATCGTGTGAATCGCCGCGTTCGTCGAACCGCCGAGCGCCATGTAGGTCACGATGCCGTTCTCGACCGACTCGTGCGTGAAGAAGCGGCTCGGCTTCAGGTCTTCCCAGACCATTCCGACGATGCGCTCGCCGCTCGCGGAGCACATCCGCGTATGCGAGGCGTCCATCGCCGGAATGCTCGTCGCGCCCGGCAGCGTGAAGCCCATCGCCTCGACGATCGAGGTCATCGTGCTGGCCGTGCCCATCGTGTTGCAGGTGCCGGGCGCGCGCGTCATGCGCGCTTCGAGCGAAATCCATTCGGGCTGCTCGATATTGCCGGCCACGTATTCGTCCCAGAACTTCTTCGTGTGCGTACCCGCGCCGACCACCTGGCCACGATGCCGGTCGCTGAGCATCGGGCCGGCCGGCACGAAGATGCACGGCAGGTCCGCCGACAGCGCGCCCATCATCAGGCCGGGCGTGGTCTTGTCGCAGCCGCCCATCAGCACCGCGCCGTCGATCGGCAGCGAGCGCAGCAATTCCTCGGTTTCCATCGCGAGAAAATTGCGGTAGATCATCGTGGTCGGCTTGACCATCACTTCGCCGAGCGACATCGCCGGCAGTTCGAACGGCATGCCGCCCGCCTGCAGAATGCCGCGCTTGACGGCTTCGGCGCGCTCGCGCAGATGCGCATGGCACGGCGACAGATCGCTCCACGTATTGATGATGCCGATCACCGGGCGCGACATGAATTCCTCGCGGCGCAACCCCATCTGCTGCAGGCGCTGACGATGCGCGAACGAACGCATGTCGTCGGGCGCGAGCCAGCGCTGGCTGCGCAATTCGCTGAGTTGTTTGAGTTTTCGTTGCACCATGTTCAAGCCGTGAGGTTGCCAGATTGATAAATAAGCGCCGCCGTCTTCGCGTGCGCCGCCGTGCCGGCGCCGGTGATAGCCGGCGCGACGAGACTGCCGCCCGCGATCGCCAGCAGCACGAAGACCACGCGCCGCACCGCGACCGGAGACCAGTTCGGCGGATACCGGCGCGCGAGCCAGGTGACGACCAGCACGACCGGCAGCGCCTCGAGGCTCAACGCCACCGAAGCCGCGTCGAAACGGTGCTGGGCCAGCACGATGATGAGCCGCAACACGGCGTTGATCGCGAACAGCAACACCAGCGTATCGCGCACGACGATGCGGTCGAGCGGCTGGCGATACAGATGAAACACCATCGGCGGACCGGCGCTCGCGAACACGCCGCCCATTACGCCCGAAATACCGCCGTAAAACACGAAGCTGGCGGTCGAGCCGAGCTGCGCGCGCGGCTTCGTCTGCACGACCAGCAGCACGCTGCACGCCAGAATCGCCACGCCGAGCGCGAAGCGCACCGCGCCGATCGCATTGTCCGACAGCCACGCCAGCAGGCACGCGCCGATCGCCACGCCGACGAGGCTGCTGCCATACGACGGCACCAGCAGGCTGCGCGGCAGGGCCGGTACGCGGCGCACCAGCATCGCGGCATTGGCCAGTATCATCATCGTGACGACATTTGCCGCGACCGGCAACGGCGCGAGATGGAACACCGCGACGAGGCCGAGCAGCACGAGCCCGAACGCGAAGCCGGTCAGGCTCTGCGTAAACGTCGCGGTCGCTACGCAGACCGCGAACAGCAGATGATGCAGAAACGCGCTCACTTCGCGTCCTTCCCGAGCGCCAGCAATTGCGCCTCGCGCGCGGCGCCGTGGCGCACGAAGACCGGCGGCTCGCCGAGCGGCGCGGCGACCTCGACATGCTGGCCGCCTTCGTAGCGCGTGCCGCTCCATAGATGCGTCCACGCATCGCCTTGCGGCAGGTAGACGCGCCATTGCGTGACGTCGGCCGCATGCACCGGCGCGACCAGCAGATCGCGGCCGTACAGGTAGTGGTCCTGGATCGCGTAGGTCGCACGATCCTGCTCGTAGTGCAGGAACAGCGGACGCTGCAGCGGCAGGCCGCGCGACGCCGCCTCGTCGACGAGTTCGCGCACGTACGGCTTCAGCGCGACGAACACGCGCGTCATGCGCGCGAAGTGCGCGAGCACCGCGTCGTTCTGCCAGAACTGGAAGTTCTCGTCGGGCCGGTTGCCTTCGTGCGTGCGCATCATCGGCGTGAAGGCCGCCATTTCCGCCCAGCGCTGGAACAGCTCCGGCGTGCGCGTATTGCCGAACAGGCTGGTGTAGCCGCCGATGTCGCTATGGTGATAGGCATTGCCGAGCAGCCCCGACGACAACGCGCCGCAGATTACGGTCTGCAAGCCGTCGTGGCGCGTGAAGTCGACCGACTGGTCGCCGGCCCACAGCAGCGGGCAATGCGCCTGCACGCCGGTATAGCCCGCGCGCATGAAGAACACCGCGTCGCCGGTGCGGCCCGCCGCCGCGATCGCGCGCGCGTTCGCCTCTGCCCACAGCGTGGGCCACGCGTTGTGCATCAGCTTCGCATCGACGCCGTTGGCGAGCGTCACGTCGATCGGCAGGTATTCGCCGAAATCCGCCATCCAGCCGTCGAGGCCCTGGTCGAGCATCTCGCCGCGAATCACCCGCTCTTCGAACCAGCGCGCCGCGGCCGGGTTCGTGAAATCGACCACGCCGCAATCGAACTCGCCGAAATCGACCAGATAGTCGCTGCCGTCGGCGCGCGTCGCCAGATAACCGGCGGCCTTCGCCTCGGCGTACAGCGTGCCGTCGTTGCACAGATACGGGTTGACGTAGCCGAGAAAGCGCACGCCGCGCGCGTTGAGCTGCTTCACCCATTCGGCGTGGCCGGGGTAGCGCGTTTCGTTCCAGCGCCAGTCCCAGAAGAGCCGCTTGCCGAACGAGGTCTGACGAATGCCGACCCAGTCCTCGCACCACAGGCCGCTCACGGCCAGGCCCGCCGCCACGCTTTGCTCCATGATCCGCTGCGCGTGGTCGCGGCCGTTCTTCAGGCCGAGAATCGCGCCGTCCATCACCCACGCGGGCAGCGCGGGCTGGCGGCCGAAGCGTTGCGAGACGCGCTCGACGAGCGTGGGGTAATCGTCGGCGAGGATGAACTCGAAGCGCTCGGGAATCGCCCAGAATTGCAGTTCGTGACGCTCGGCATGACGGAAATCGAAATCGGCATAGGCCGTCGTTTCCGCGTGCAGGCAGTACTTCTGCGACGACACGAAGGTCGGCTGCGGATAGTTGGTGTGGTAGTAATCGCCGCCCGCCTTCGCGGTCGTGTCGGCCTGCCACGTCAGATAGGTGTGCTTGTCGCGGCCCACGCCGGGCTCCGAGGTCCAGAGCGGGAAATGGCGGCCGCGCAGATCGAAATACGACATCTGCTCGCCGCAGCCCCACACGTGCTCGTCGTGCTGCGCGGGCACGCGCCACCACAGGCGGTTGATGCCGTCGCGCGCCGACAACTCAAGCTGCACGCCGTGCGCCGACTGGCTGGCGACGATCGTCAGTTCCGGCTTCGCCTGCGCGTCGCGGGCCAGCTCGATGCGCGCGCCGCCGTCCGGCAGCGGCGTGAGCCGCGCGTCGCGCAGCGCGACGCGCTCCTCGACGTAATCCTCGATGTCGAAGTTGCCGCGATACATGTCCATCCGCTCGACGCCGCATCCCACGAATACGGCCGGCGCATGCGGCGTGTGCTCGAACAGCGTGCGGCCCGCCACGCGCAATACCAGCTTGCCATCCGCTTCTGTCTGCCAGTTCATCGGTTTTTTCCTTGCCTGTTCTGTTCGTTGGGTCGATCCCGGTCCGTCAATGTCCGCCCGATTCGTTCGGCGAACTGTTCCATTCGAGGCGCCGCTCGTGAGCCAGCGTCCAGCGGCGGAACACCGCCATCAGCACGAGCGCGACAGCCCATGTCAGCGCGATAAAGACCTGGTACTGGACCGTGACGCCGCCGTGGCGCGCGACGCCGAGCGGCGACATGGTGAGATAGATGGTCACGAGCATCGCCATCAGGAACACGCTCATGGTGCTGGCGTGACGCCACGGCGTCATGTCGCCGGTGCGCCGCAGTTGCGGCTCGTAGGCCGTCGCGCGGCGGTGGCGCCGGCCGAGCACCAGCATCAGCGAGACTTCGAACACGAACAGGATGCCCATCACGTGCACGAAGTTGATGCCGAACTTCTTGTCGAGCTGGAACAGCAGGATGCCGAACGCGTAGATGAGCACGTGCAACAGCAGCACGATCTTCGCCGGGAACGCGCCGACCCGCTTGCTGAAGAAGCCCACCAGCACGACCGCGATGATCGGGATGTTGTAGAAGCCGGTGAAACGGCGCATCAGGATGTAGATGCCGTCCGGCGCGTACATCAGCAACGGTGCGATCAGCAGCGAAATGACGGCGATCGCCACGCTCGCGCTCTTGCCGACGCGAATCAGTTTCTCGTCGCTGGCATCGGGCTTCCATGCGCGATAGAAGTCGAAGGCGATCAGCGTCGCCGTGCTGTTGATGACCGCGTTGAAGTGGCTCATCACCGTGCCGAACAGCACCGCGACGAAGAAGCCTTTGGCCCACCACGGCAGCACGTCCGCCACCAGTTGCGGATAGGCGAGATCGGGACGGCTCAGCGGATGGCCCGCATACAGATGGAACGCGATGATGCCCGGCACCATCATGATGAGCGGCACGAGCAGCTTCATCATGCCCGACAGCAGCACGCCCTTCTGGCCTTCGGCGAGGTTCTTCGCCGCGAACGTGCGCTGCACGATCGACTGGTTCGTACACCAGTAGAACAGGTTGGCGAAGATCATGCCGGTAAACAGCGTGCCGAACGGCACCGAATCCTTCGGACCGCCGATCGCCGAGAGTTTCTCCGGCGCCTGGGTCGTGATGATGTGCACGCCGGAGAAGAAGTCGCCATGTCCGAGCGCGAGCAGGCCGAGCACCGGCACCATCAGGCCGCCGATCAGCAGGCCGATGCCGTTGATCGTGTCGGACACCGCCACCGCCCGCAAGCCGCCGAACACCGCATACATCGCGCCGATGATCCCCGACATCCAGACCAGGATCGTGATCGTGCTCGCGTACGACATGCCGAACAGCGCCTGCACGCCGAACACCTGGTTGAACGTGATCGCGCCGAGATACAGGCCGGCCGGGTTCACCACCAGCATGTAGCCGACCACGAAGAACGCGCTCACCACGCGCCGCGTGGTCGCGTCGTAGCGTTCCTCGAGAAACTGCGGCAGCGTCGAAAAGCCGCCGCGCAGGTAGCGCGGCAGGAAGAACATCGCCAGCGCCACGGTCGCGACGGCCGCCGTGCATTCCCAGGCCATCGCCGAGAGGTTGTTCGCGTAGGCGTCGCCGTTCAGGCCGACCATCTGCTCGACCGACAGATTGGTCAGCATCATCGAGCCGGCGATGAACCAGCCCGTCAGCCCGCCGCTCGCCATGAAATAGCCGCGCGCGCCGTGATCCTTCGCGCGACGCGTGAACAGGTACGACACGAAGCCGACCAGCGCGGTGAAAAACGCAAAGCTCAGTATGGTGAAAATCATTGTCTCCTCATCTCTCTCTGAGGCCGCCGGCGGACTTGTATTGAGGCTTTTCCGGCCGGCAACCCGCGCGCCACTTTTCGCAGCGCTGCGATTTTTGCACGAGACGTTCGTGCGAGATCATGCCGTTATGCCACCTGCATGCACAAGTACTTCATTTCCAGATACTCGTCGATGCCGTATTTCGAACCCTCGCGTCCGAGCCCCGACTGCTTGACGCCGCCGAACGGCGCTTCCGCTGTCGAGATCAGCCCCGTGTTGATGCCCACCATGCCGAATTCCAATGCTTCCGCGATGCGCCACACGCGCGCCATGTCGCGCGTGTAGAAATAGCTGGCGAGACCGAACTCCGTGTCGTTAGCGAGCGCAATCACGTCCTGTTCGTCGGTGAAGCGCATGACGGGCGCGACCGGGCCGAAAATCTCCTCGCGCGCGACGCGCATGCCGGGCGTGACGTTCGTCAGCACAGTCGGCGCGTAGTGGCGCGCGGTCGCGCCGTCGAATGCCAGCGGCTCGCCACCGCACAGCACCTGCGCGCCGTGCGCCTTGGCATCGGCGACCAGCTCGCCCACCTTGGCGAGCGCGCGATCGTCGATCAGCGGGCCGATCTGCGTCGACGCGGCACGGCCGTCGCCGCAACGCAGCTCGCGCACGCGCGCCGCGAGTTTGTCGACGAAGGCATCATAAATGCCGGCCTGCACGTAGAAGCGGTTCGCGCACACGCAGGTCTGCCCGGCATTGCGGTACTTCGAAATCAGCGCACCTTCGATGGCGGCGTCGAGATCGGCGTCGTCGAACACGATGAACGGCGCGTTGCCGCCCAACTCCAGCGACAGCTTCTGGATATGCCGCGCGCCCTGCTCCATCAGGCGCGCGCCGATGTCGGTCGAGCCCGTGAACGACAGCTTGCGCACGATCGGGTTGCCCGTCAGTTCCTCGGCGATCCGCTGCGCGTTGCCCGTCACGACGTTGAGCACGCCGGCCGGAATGCCCGCGCGCTCGGCCAGCACGGCCAGCGCGAGCGCCGACAGCGGCGTCTGCGAGGCGGGCTTGAGCACCATCGTGCAACCCGCCGCGAGCGCCGGCCCCGCCTTGCGGGTAATCATCGCCGCCGGGAAATTCCACGGCGTGATGGCCGCGCAAACGCCGACCGGCTGGCGAATCGTGACGAGCCGGCGGTCGTTCGACGGCGTGGCGATCACGTCGCCGTCGACCCGCCGCGCCTCCTCGGCGAACCATTCGATGAAGCTCGCGGCAAACGCGATCTCGCCCTTCGCCTCGGCCAGCGGCTTGCCCTGCTCGGCCGTCATCAGCAAGGCGAGGTCGTCCTGGTGGGCGAGCATCAGGTCGTGCCATTTGTGCAGCAGCACCGCGCGGGCTTTGGCCGTCAGCGCGCGCCACGACGGCAGCGCCGCCTGCGCCGCGGCGATCGCCTCGCGCGTTTCGGCGGCCGCCATCGACGGCACGCTGGCAATCAACTCGCCCGTCGCCGGGTCGGTGACGTCGAGCGTGCGGCCGTCGTGCGCCGCGCGCCATGCGCCGCCGATCAGGCATTGCGTGCGCAACAGGGAAAGGTCTTTCAGATCAGGCATGTCGGGTTCCGTCAATAAAAGATTCAAGCGGATGCGCGCCAGCGTGGCTCGGCCAGTCCGGGCACCTCGGTGCGCAATGCAAAGATGCCGCCTGCCAGCGGCTCGCGGTCGAGTTCGTCGGCGCCGCGCCCCGCGCGCGCCGACGTGATGTAGAGCGTGCGCAGATCGTCGCCGCCGAATGCGCACATGGTCGGGCAACGCGCCGGCAGCCGATGCACCGCATCGACCTGGCCGTCGGGCGTAAAGCGCACCACCCGCCCGCCTTCGTAGAACGCGCTCCAGTAGTAGCCTTCAGCGTCCACGGCGGCGCCATCGGGGCGGCCGCGGTCGTCCGGGGTCGGCTCGATGCGCGCCCACACTTCGCGCGTGCCGCATTGGCCCGTCGCGGCGTCGTACGCGCTGCGGTAAATCGTGAAGTTGGGCGTATCGGAGTGATACAGCCAGCGCTGGTCCGGGCTGAACGCAAGACCGTTCGACGTCAGGAGCCCCGCGCTCAGCGCGTCGAGCCGGCCGCTCCCGTAGCGATAGAGATGCGCGTTGCCGCCCGCCTTCGGCTCGTCGATCGTGCCGGCGAAAAAACGGCCCGCGGCATCGCAGCGGCCATCGTTGAAGCGGCTCGTGCACACGTCTTCGGGATTGGCGGCGAGGCGTTCGAGCGGCCGCGCGTTCTCGTCGAGCGTCCAGATGCCCGAGCGCAGGCCGGCGATGAAACCGCCCGCCTCGTTCAGCGCGAAGCAGCCGATGTGCTCCGGCACGGCCAGCGCTGTGTCGACGCCGGTGGCCGGATCGAAGCGATGCAGCGCCGGTTCGAGAATGTCGACCCAGTAGAGCACGCCGGCCCGCTCGTCCCAACGGGGGCATTCGCCCAGTTGGGCGCGGACATCGAGCACGCAGCGTAAATCGGATGAAGGCATGGGGGCACCGTGTTCCTTGTTCAGGCCGCGCGACTGAAATCGCAGCGCTGCGAAATAATAGCGCTATTAAATTTGCAAGTGTTACCAGGGTTAGTACGGCTTCAATAACCCGTTGCGCTGCGTCGAATGCCGTCGGGTCAATTACAATTGGGGTTTGCGCCCACCGCGGCGCGTGTTTTTTCGACCGTTTGCAGCCTATGCCACAGACAACAATCAAGGCACCGCGCACCCGGCGCAGCACCAACCGTGTCACGATGGAAGACGTCGCCGCTCGCGCGCGCGTCTCCGCCAGTTCCGTTTCGCTGTTTCTCCGCAATCCCGAGGCCGTTTCGTCGCGCATCGCACCGCGCATCAGCAAAGCCATCGAAGTGCTCGGCTACGTGCCGAATCTGCTGGCGGGCAGCCTCGCCGCCGCGCGCACGCGCGCGATCGGCGTGGTGGTGCCGTCGCTCGGCAACGCGTTCTTTTCGGCGACGGTCGGCCGCATGCAGAAGGAATTCGACCAGCACGGCTACCAGCTGCTGCTCGGCGCATCCGAATACGACCCCGGCCGCGAGGCGGACCTCGTGCGAACCTTCCTGTCGTGGTCGCCGACCGCACTGGTCGTGACCGGCTGCCGGCACGGCGACGAAACACGCGCGCTGCTGCGCACCGCGCGCCTGCCGGTCGCGGAGATGTGGGAACTGGGCGAACAGCCGTTCGATCTGCAAGTCGGGTTTTCCCATTACGAGGCCGGCGCCGCGATCGCGCAGCATATGCTCGACATCGGCGCGCGCCGCGCCGCCTTCATCGGCGCACGCATGACGAGCGACGTGCGCGCCCGGCAGCGCTGCGAAGGTTTCCGCATGGCGATGCTGAAGGCGGGCCTCGACGTGCGCGTCGAAGACATCCCGGGCGACGCCACGCCGCGCGCGGGCGCGCGCGCGTTGACGGCGGTGCTCGACGGCATGCCCGACGTCGATGCGCTCGCCTGCTCCAACGACGTGATCGCGCTCGGCGCGCTGTTCGAAGCGCAACGGCGCGGCATCCGGATTCCACAGCAACTGCGCGTCGCCGGTTTCGGCGATTTGCCGTTCAGCGAGGAATGCGTGCCGCCGCTCACGACGGTTCAGCCGCGCGCGGCCGAGATCGGCCGGCGTATCGCCGAGGAACTGATCGCGCGCGTGGAAGCGCCCGAAGACAACGACGAGCCGCGCATCGTCGATGTCGGCTTCGAACTGGTCGTGCGGGCCAGCACGCAAAGCCCGGCGGCGGATTAGCGGGTGTTGTGGGCTTGCGTTGCGGTGCCGCGGAAGCATCCTTCGAGGTCGGCTTTGGGCTCGCTTCTGAACTCTCTTCTGAGCCCGCATCAGAGCCCATAAGCGCTGGCGCCGCACGGCGAGTTTCGCGCGACGTCCGTCGTCCGGTCTCATGCAGCATGGCCGCCGCGACAGACGCCAACCCAAGCTCAACCGCATCAACGCACCCACGCGCAGCCATCGGCTTCGTCGCCGCGGCGGCGCGCGCGGCACTTACATCTGCGCGCCGATCATCCAGGGCACGAATTCCTCGTTACCCACGCCGAGCGCTTCGCTCTTGCTCTTACCGCCCGACGCGACCTCGACGATCATGCGGAAAATTTCCTCGCCCTTCTGCTCGACGCTCGCCGTGCCTTCCATGATCTCGCCGCAATTGATGTCCATGTCGTCGACCATGCGCTTGTACATCGTCGAATTGGTCGCGACCTTGATCGACGGCGCCGGCTTCGCACCGAAGCACGAACCGCGGCCCGTCGTGAACACCACGAGATTCGCACCACTGGCGATCTGGCCGGTCGCGCCCATCGGGTCGTAGCCCGGTGCATCCATGAACACGAGACCATGCGTATCGACCGGCTCGGCGTAGCGATACACGCCCATCAGCGGCGAGGACCCGCTCTTCGCCACCGCGCCCAGCGACTTTTCCAGAATCGTCGTGAGACCGCCGGCCTTGTTGCCCGGCGTCGGGTTGTTGTCGATGCTGCCCTTCTCGCGCTCCGCGTAGGACTCCCACCAGTGAATGCGCTCGACGATCTTCTCGCCCACTTCCTTGCTGATCGCGCGGCGCGTGAGCAGGTGCTCGGCGCCGTAAATCTCGGGCGTTTCCGTCAGAATCGCCGTGCCGCCGTGCCGCACGAGCAGGTCGACGGCCGCGCCCAGTGCCGGATTGGCGGTAATGCCCGAATAGCCGTCCGAGCCGCCGCATTGCAGCGCGATATTGATGTGCGAAACCGGCAGCGGCTCGCGCACGGCCTCGTTGGCCACCGGCAGCATCTTCTCGACGGCGGCGATCGCGGCATCCACGGTCTTTTGCGTGCCGCCTTGCTCCTGCATCACGAGCGGCACGAGCAGCGGGCCCGGCTCGACACCTTCGGCTATGAACATCGCGCCCATCTGGTTCGCCTCGCAGCCGAGGCCGATGATGACTACGCCCGCGAAGTTCGGATGCTTGACATAGCCGCCGATGGTGCGGCGCAATTGCTGGATGCCCTCGCCGTGGTGGTCGATACAGCAGCCGAAGCTATGCGTGAGCGGGACCACGCCGTCGACGTTCGGATAGGCCTTCAAGGCGTCGGGCGTGGAGAAATGTTGCGCGACGAGCTTGGTGACCGTCGCCGAGCAGTTCACCGTGCTGATGACGCCAATGTAATTGCGCGTCGCGACGCGTCCGTCCGCGCGCCGGATGCCCTGGAACGTGAGCGGCTCCGGCGCGGGCACGACGGCCTTGACGTCCTCGCCGAACGCATAGTCGCGCGCGAACTCGCCCATCGACATGTTGTGCACGTGCACATGGTCGCCGCGGTGAATCGCCTGGGTGGCGAAACCGATGATCTGACCATAGCGCCGTACCGGCGCGCCCTGCGCCACCTCGCGGCAGGCGATCTTGTGAGCGGGCGGAACGTCGGCAGCGACGACGAGGTTGTCGAAATCCGCGAGCGTCGTGCCCGCGGCAATCGCGCCGCGGGTAATCAGAACGTCGTCGTTATCGTGCAGTTTGATTACCAATGAAGTTTGGCTCATCATGGCCTCCTGTATGTGGGTAGCTCCGCCAAGGGGCGTCGAACCTGCGTCGCGGGCGCTTGCCGGATTGGCTTGCATCATGCGGCCGGTCGAACGCCACGGCAAATTGGTCAGGCCACTTTTCGGCCGGGTCCGCGTGAGCGGTTGCATGAGGGGCTACATGAAAGGCTGCATGAGAGTTGGAAATGGACAGTCATTCGAAAAGCGTGAGCGTGATCGCTCAAACGGTCAGACGAATCGAGACCGACATCAAGGCAGGCTGCTGGCAGGAGAACGAACGCCTCCCGTCCGAGCGGGCGCTGGCCGAGACGCTCGGCGTATCGCGCGCGACCGTGCGTGAGGCAATCGCGCGACTGGCGAGCAAGGGGCTTGTCGAAACGCGGCGCGGCAGCGGCGTGTATTTGCTCGGCAGCAGACCGGCCAGGCTCGTCGCGCCGTGGCTGCAATTGATTGCCGATACGCAGCCGCTACGCGAGGAGATGTTCGAGTTTCGGCTGGTCTTCGAGTGCGCGGCGGTGCGCTTTGCGGCACAGCGTGCATCGCGCCGCGATCATGAGCGGCTGGAGAGCATTCTCGCGAAAATGCGCGACGCGGTCGCGCGGGCCGACGTCGATTCGGAAGCCGCGACCGACGTCGAGTTTCATGCGGCGCTGACGGCCGCATGCCGCAACCGGCTCATCGAGCAGTTTTATGCCAGCGCCGTGACGGTGTTGCGCGAGCACATCTCGAGCAACACCTATGACGCGACGCTCAACAATAAGAATGCCGTCTCACAGGCCCGCGCCCGATTGCGCCAGCATGAATCGATCTACTTCGCCGTGCGCGACGGCGATCCCGATGCAGCGCAAGGTGCGATGCTCAAGCACATTCACTATGTCGAGAAGCAGTTCTCCATGTAGGCGCGGCACCAGGCACCGTCGTACTGAATGCTGCGGCAATTCCGGAGATCAGCCAAGGTCAGATAAGGGGCCGGGCCTATATATAGTAAGGCCGGCCCCTCGACGCGCATCGCGCCCAGCTCAGAACTTGTGCCGTAGCGCAAGCCGCACGAACAACTGATGGTTCGACGACGATTCGCCGAGCGAATCGATGTTCGCCCTGGCCTGGCCGCCGAGCGAATTCGTGCCGCTGGCGATCTGATAGATGCCCTCGAAGTAGATATCGGTTCGCTTCGAGAGCGTATCGTTCACGAGGAAGCCGAACTGGTTGAAGTGCTGGTTGCCCAGATCGCCGACAACCGAATTGCCTTTCGTATAGCTATACACGAGGCCGAGGAACCAGGCCGGATTGAACTGCACTTTGCCGTTGACTTCGATGGTGTTGAAGACCGCCGAGGCGCCGTTCAGGTTGCCGATGTTCCCGTATCGCACGTTCGAGTAGTTCGCGCCGATGGCGAAGCGGTCGAACGTATAAGCCGCGCCCGCGACGATATCCTGCCAGGAGCCGGCCGGATGGGCGCCCGCCAGGTAGCCCGAGTTCAGCGGCGAATACGCGCCGGTGGTGGCCGGCGGCGCCGCATTCGCGTTGCTGTTCAACGGCGCCCCGACATTCGACGGGTTCTTGACGAATTCGTACGCGGCACCCGCGACAAGCGCGTTGCGCGAATACAGCACGCCGAAGGTGTAGGCGCTGCTCTGCGAGAAGTCACCCGCGACACCGCCGAGCGTGCCCGTGGCATTCAGCGTGAAGCCGGCGAGATTCGGGCTCGTGTATTTGATCGTGTTGTTGAAACGGTACGAGCGAATCATGTTGTCGATATCGCCGGGATGCCCCGCGCTCGTGCCCCACGCGGTCTGCGGACCGAAGGCCGCCGACATGTCCGAGACGCTGTCGTATTGCCGGCCCAGTGTGATCGTACCGAGACGATCCTGCGTAATGCCGACGAAAGCCTGACGGCCGAACATCGTGCCGCCCTGCGCGAGCGCACCGTTGTTGAGGTTCATGCCGGATTCCAGCGTGAAGATCGCTTTCCAGCCTCCGCCGAGATCTTCGGCGCCCTTCACGCCCCATCTCGATCCCCACGGACCGCTTACCGAATCGAGACCGATCTGGCTGCCCCCGACGGTTTTACCGTTGACGACCTGCTTGACGTTGTTGAGGTACTGCACCCCTTCGTCGATGACCCCGTATAGCGTGACGCTGCTTTGTGCGAACGCCGTGGTGGAAAGACCGGCCAAACCGATAGCGAGAAGCTGTCGTTTCATTTTTTTAGACCCTTGTTGTTTAGCTTGCCAATATTTAAGTTCTACAAATCAATACGCCAACGCGTTCCCTGCTGCGGGAATGATCTGGCGTATGGAGCCACACACACCATCGGAACCACACCGTCCGGCCTTGGCGCTCACGCCTCGGGAACGCAGTCGAGACGCTCCCGTGCGGCAAGGCCGGAGAACTCGATGAACCTTGTCGGGCAAATCCCCGGCAGCCGGTCAGATGTCGCGAAACGTTCCACCAATGGACAAATGTTTGTTATGTGGAATATCTTAGCGTCGTCGAGAAAAAGTTCAAAAACAAATTCCGTTGGGGTTTACATGTAAAGCCGCAACACGCGCCACTATGCTTGGCTCAGCGTTTTTTCCGCAATTTCGTTCTACTTTTTCTTCTCGCGCCGTTCTCGTTGCGGGTTTCCCCTGATGCGGAAAACAAGGCTTTTTTTATTCCATCACGCTACGATTGTGCCACCTGAAAAATAGCGTTTCATTCACGGAACAAACAGGAACCCAATAGAGCGCGTTCAACGACGCCCTCCGCCGCGCGAGCGGCGGCCCATGGAGTAACGCATGACCCCCGAATTGACGGGCACCGCATCCGACACGCAGGAAGATCGCAGCGACACGAACTATCGCGTACCCGCTCTCGAACGGGGCCTGCGCATCCTCACCGAATTCTCGCTGCGCGAGCCCGTACTGGGCGTGTCCGAATTGTCGAAGCGGCTCGGCATTCCTCGCACGACGGTATTCCGGCTGCTGCAAACGCTCGAAGCCCACGGGTTCGTCGAGCGCACCGATACGGATCGCAATTGCCGGCCTGGCGTCGCGGCGCTGCGTCTCGGTCTCGAGTATCTGGGTTCGCTCGAACTGACCGGACTCGGCCAGCCGCTTATCGACCAGTTGCGTGACGACACCGGTTTTACCGCGCATATCCTGGTTCGCGACGAGCGAGACGTGGTGTTCGTCGCGAAAGCGCAAAGCCATGCCGCACCGTTCAGTTCGGTGAGGGTCAGCATCGGCACGCGCTTGCCCGCCCATGCGTCGACGCATGGTCACGTGCTGCTCGGCGATCTGAATGCCGACGAACTGCACGCGCTCTACCCCGAACGCACGCTCAAGCGCTATACGCAACACACACCGGCAACCGTCGATGCCCTGCATGCCCTGGTACTCGCCAACGCGCGGCGCGGCTTCGCCATCGGCCAGTCGAGCTTCGAGAGCGGCATCTCGGTGGTGACGGCGCCGGTGCGCGACCATACCGGGCGCATCGCGGCCGTCGTCACGACGACGATTCTGAGTCCGCAACTCGCCCCCGCTTTATTCGAGTCGAATCTCGTCGACAAGGTGCGCTTTACAGCCGATCAGCTGACGCAGCGACTCAACGGCGGCCGCGTGCCGGGGAGCCGTGGTGCGGGTTCATCGGCTCGTCACGACTTCGTCAGGACACACGAATGACGACGATTCCGCAGTATCGGGCGACGTCATGACGTCGAGGCGAACGAAATCGCAAAAGCATTTGCGACAGGTTTTTTTAGCGCAGTAGAATCGGGCGTAGATCGAATTAGAAACAACGTTTCATAGACGAAACGCCAATACCCATATCAAAGAGGTGACCGATGAGAAGTAGACGTGTGTTCAAACCGTACTCCGCTGGCCGTGGCATTGCGCGCGTCGCCGTCATGGTCGGCAGCATTCTCGCCAGCACGCTCGCGCATGCCGATCCGGCCTCGCTGCGCGTCGGCATCGGCGGCGCGGGCGAGGAACAGCTCTGGCTGCTGCATGCGAAGCCGACCGTCGCCCCGGGACAGGGCAAGGATTACACGCTCGACATCACGCGCTTTGCCGGCAACGACAAACGCTTCCAGGCCTTCGAGGCCGGCGCGCTCGACTTCATCACGACGAGTGCGAACGCGGCGCTGCTGGCCGCTTCCGAAGGCGCGAAATTCAAGGTCATCGCCTCGCTGTCCCGCGAAAGCGCGAACGGTTTCCAGACCACCTACCTCGTGAGCGACAGCTCGCCGATCAAGAGCATCAAGGATCTGAAGGGCAAGAAGATCGGCATCGATGCGCTCAATAGCTCGACGCACCTGTGGGCCAAACTGGTACTGGAAAAGAACGGCATCGATCCGAATCGCGACGTGACCTTCGTGCCGGTCAGCTTCCCCGCGCAGGGCCAGGCGCTGCGCTCGGGCATGATCGACGTCGGCGTCTTCCCGCAGCCGTTTGCCAGCTCGGAAGAAACGCACGGCGGCGTGCGGCCGCTGTTCACGTCGCGCGACGCGGTGCCGTTCGATCAGGAGCTGATGCTCGTGATCGCCTCGCCGGACGTGCTGAAGAACCAGCCGGCCGCCGTGCATGCATTCCTGAAGGACCTCAAAACCGCGACGCGCTTTTACGACGATCACACCAAGGACGCCCGTCAGGCCCTGATCGACGCTCACGACGTGCGCGTCACGCCGGCGGTGTATCTGTCGATGTCGGACTACTATCGCGACCCGACCGATCGCGTCGACGTGCAGACCCTCGCGAAAATGCAGGACATCCTCATCAAGAACGGCATTCAGCGCAAGCCGGTGGATGTGAATCAGCTCGTCGACATGTCGTGGCTACCGAAGGAATAAGTGCAATGCCGATTCTCGAAGCACGCGGTGTGCGCAAAGTCTTTGCGACACCGAAAGGTCCCGTTGCCACGCTGGACGGGTTCAATCTCGCGGTCGAGGAAGGCGAATTCCTCGCGATTCTCGGCCCTTCGGGCTGCGGCAAGAGCACGTTCCTGCACATGGCGGGCGGCTTCGATCAGCTCTCCGGCGGCGAGATACTCGTCGACGGCAAGCCGATCGATCGCCCGGGCCGCGATCGCGGCATGATGTTTCAGGGCTACTCGCTCTTTCCGTGGGCCACCGTCGCCGAGAACATCGCATGGCCGATGCGCATCGGCGGCGTACCCGAGCAGACGCGCGCGGCCCGGGTCGGCGAGTTGCTGACGATGATCGGCCTGCCGGAAGGCGGCGGCATGTATCCGGCGCAATTGAGCGGCGGCATGAAGCAGCGCGTCGCGCTCGCCCGCATGCTCGCGCTCGAACCGCGCATCATGCTGATGGACGAGCCGTTCGGCGCACTCGATGCGCAAAACCGCGAGCTGCTGCAGGAAGAACTCGGCAACATCTGGGCGAAGCATCGCCGCACCGTGCTGTTCGTCACGCACGACATCGACGAGGCCGTGACACTCGCCACGCGCGTCGTCGTGTTCTCCACGCGGCCCGCGCGCATCAAGCTCGATCTGCAGGTGGACCGCGAAGGTCTCGACTTCGTGTCGTTCCGCAAATCGCAGCGCTTCTTCGAGTTGCGCACGACGTTGTGGGAAGCATTGCGCGAAGAGGTCATCAAGGCACGCGAAGTGGAGCGGGTCGCATGAGCGCCGTTCTCGATGTGCCAGCACCGCCGCGCCGCGGCGGATGGCGGCGCCTGCCCTACATGGCCGGCCGCGCCGCGGTGCCGATCGTGGTGCTGGCGCTGTGGCAGTGGTTCGGTGCGAGCGGCAAGCTGCCGCCCTATCTGTCGTTTCCGAGCGACATCGTCAGCGCGACGCGCGAGCTGGCCGGCGAAGGCGAGCTGTGGACCTACCTGCGCGACAGCCTGTTGCGGCTGATCGGCGGTTTCGCCATCGGCTCGGCGATCGGCGCGGCCCTCGGGCTGGTGGCGGGCCTGTCGAAGCCGGTCGGCGAATTTGCCGATCCGCTCGTCGCGTTCGTCTATCCCGTGCCGAAGATCGCTTTTCTGCCGATCATGCTGCTTATTTTCGGCCTCACGAGCGCGACGCAGACGGCGATCGTCGCCTTGAGCGTGTCGTTTCCGGTGTTTCTCGCCGCGCAGCATGCGGTCCAGCAAATGGACAAGCATCTGGTATGGGTCGCGCGCAACTTCGAGACGCCGTTCCCGACGCTGCTGTTGCGTGTCGTATTGCCCGCGACGCTGCCGGGCATTTTCGCGGGCCTGCGCGTGGCGCTCGCGCTGTCGTTCGTGTCGCTGTTCGCGGCTGAACTGATCGGCGCGAAAACGGGTTTGAGTCTGCTGATTACGGAAGGCCAGGACTGGGTGCGCTACGACATCATGCTGACCGGCGTGGTCGCTTACGGGCTGCTCGGCTTCGTCGCCGATCGCCTGCTCATGGCGGTGCGCAAACGCGCGTTGCGCGGCGTGCTGCTCGGCACCGAGGAGGCTCAGCGATGATCGCACTCAAACGTATGTGGTCCGGCACACGCGCCTGGTACTCCGTGCCGCTGATGCTGCTGCTCTGGCAATGCGTCGCGCTGTCCGGCCTCATTTCGGCGCGCGTGCTGCCGCCGCTCGGCGCGGTGTTCGCGGCCTTCATCAACGACACGATGTCCGGCAATCTGCCCTATCACGTGCTGGTGACCACGGGCCGCACCTTCGCCGGCTTCGTGATCGGCTCGGTGGCCGGGGTGCTGGTCGGCTTCGGGCTCGCCCGCGTGCGCTGGTTCGAATACCTGTTCGAGCCGGTGTTCTTCGCGGGCTATCCGGTGCCGAAGATCGCGCTGTTTCCGATCTTCACGTTCCTGTTCGGCATCGGCACGCCGTCGAAAATTGCCTTTGCCGCGCTCGAATGCCTCTACCCGGTCGTGGTCGCAACGCATCTGGCGAGCCGCGCGACGGGGCGCGAAATCGTCTGGGCCGGCCAGAACATGGGCATGACCCGCGGCACGCTGCTGCGCCACGTCCTGATTCCGGCGGCGCTGCCCGGCATTCTGAACGGTCTGCGCATTGCGCTGCCGATCGGCATGACGGTCGTGATCGTGACCGAAATGATCGGCGACACGCACGGTCTCGGCTTCTATATCGCGAACTCGGGGGCCACGTTCCGCTACGACAAACTGTATGCGGGCATGCTCGCGATCGGCCTCGTCGGTCTCGTACTCGACCGTGCGCTGGTTTTCATTTCGCGCCGCCTCTCGCATGGCATGCGCTGAATACGCTTTGCGCGTGACCCTTCTTATTCGCGGACCTTATCCGCTGGCGTATCGATTGACGAGACATACATGATGGACATGAACGAAAATCTCAAACGCGCACTCGACCGGCTCGCACTCGGTTGCCGCATTCTGGAACTGGAAGGCCACGGCGACATGTCGCTGGGACATCTGTCGCTGCGCGATCCGCAAGGTCGCGGCTTCTGGCTCAAACGTAATCGCATCGGCCTCGAAGAAGTACGCGGCGCCGAGGATTTCGTGCTGGTCGACTTCGAAGGCAAGCAGATCGCCGGCAGCGGTGGACGCCATTCGGAGTGGCCGATCCACAGCGAAATTTTTCTCCAGCGTCCGGACGTGCTGGTCGTGGCGCATACGCATCCGCGCCACGCCTCGATCCTGTCCGGCTGTCTCGAACGCTTCACGCCTTATACGCTCGACGCCGACTACTTCGGCGAATTGCCGGTCATGCGCGAAACGGCCGCCTTGATCGTCAAGCCGGAAGAAGGCAAGGCGCTTGCCGAAGCAATGGGCAGCCACGACGTGGTGATGATGGCCAACCATGGCGTGACGTTCTGCGGGCGCTCGATCGAGCACGCGATCTGTGTCGGCGTGTTCCTCGAACGCGCGGCGCGGATCGAGATGCTCGCGCGCTCGGCGGGGCTGCCGCAGACGGCACTCGCCCCCGAGGCACGCGCCAAACGGATGGCACAAATCATGACACCCGTGCATTGGGAGCACTCTTTCGAGTACTTCGCGCGGCGGGCCGAAGCGCAAGGATAAGACCGGCGCTTCGCCGGCGCTGCTCGTATCGAATGAACAAGGGGCGATCTGCTTACGCAGATCGCCCCTTGTTTTTTGCCGCTGGAAATCACCCGTGACCGACTCTCAGAATTGGACTCCTAAATGATTGAAGCAAATACTTAAATTCGCGCGACGGTTTTAGAAACGATGCCGTATCGCCAGCGAGAACGTCGTGGCCGATCCCTTCGAGGCGATCTTGTCATACAGACACACGGCATAGACATCGGTGCGCTTCGAGAGCAGGTAGTCGTACGCGAGCGCGCCGGTGTTGCGAATCCACCCATGCGAGGCCGGGACCGTGTCGTAGTTCGTACGGGCCCACTCGGCGAGAACATAACCGAACGGTCCGGTCGGAACGGCCGCACCGGCCTGATAGGTACGGCTCGACGAGCGCAAGCCATACGTCTGACTGCCTTCCATCGCGCCGTACAGCGTAACGAACGGCAGCTTGTAGCGCATACCGGCGAGCCACGCATCCTGTTCGGACACCGGCGCGGTGACAGGCGTGCGCACACGCTGCAACGACACGCCGGCATAAAACGGCCCCGACGAATAGTTCGCGTGCAAACCGAGGTTCGCCACGCCGGGCTGCCCCGCCACGCCGCCGACGCCGTAAATGCCCGTCACGGCCAGGCCCTTCAGCGAGGGAGAGCTGTACTGGATCGCGTTGTCCCACACCGTATCCCCGATCAGGACGCCGTTATAGGTCGAGACGAACGATTGCAGCACGATCGGCGAGAACACGACCGAGGCCCCGAACGGATTCAGTTCCTGCATGTTGACGTAGGTCGGGTTCGTCTGACGCCCGAACGTCAACGTACCGTACTGCGTGCTGAATCCCATGTAGGCATTGCGGGAGAAGAACGGATCGGTCGGCTTGCGGCCCAAGGCGCCCGTGGAAGGCTGAAAGAAGCTCTCCAGGCTGAATATCATCGCATTGCCGCCGCCCAGGTCTTCGCGACCGCGAATGCCCCAGAACGACGTCGTCAAGCCGCCGCTACCTTCCACGAAGGCGGCCTTCGGATCTCCGGAGCGCTTGGACGTACCGATATAGGTTCCGACGGTTCCGTATAGCTGCACGAACGAGTCGGACGCGCCTGACTGCATGCTGCTCTGGGCATTCGCCCCATGCATTGCGGTCAGCGCCAGGCACGAGGCGGCCGAAACCGCCAGTCTGCGACGAAAGCGATTGCTCTGCAAGATAGATCTCCAATTTAATTAGTATGACTATTTATAAGAAACAGCAATGCGCGGCCTGTTTGACGAGGCCGCGTTTCCCAGCGCGCCGCTCAGTAGCGGCGAATCAGCGGCAGCATCATCACCGCGCCGACGAGGCTGCCCAGAACGATGACCAGCAGACCGGTATTGAAACTCCCCGTCGTGCTGACGATCCAGCCGATCAGAACCGGAGCGAGCGCCCCCATCAGATTGCTGCAGCCGTTCTTGACCCCGATGCCCGCCGACGTGACCGAGACGGGAATGATGTCCATCGCGAGCGCGTATTGGGCCGGCAACCCGAGACCCCAGCAGCCGGCGCTCAGCGCGATCACGATCGCCGCCACGTGCGGATCCTGAATCTGCGTGCCCGCGAAGAGCAGCAGGCCCGCGCCGGCAAGACCGATGAAGCAGAGAATCGCGCGCTTGCCCAGACGGTCGGCCAGCAGGCCCGAAAACACTTCGCCGATGAACATCAGAATGAACGGCAGCGACGAGTAGATCCCCATCTGCCCGAGGTTGAAGTGCCGGACGCGCTCGAGATAGGTCGGCAGCCAACTGTTGAGCCCCCACAGGTACATCAGGAGCCCGCAGCCGTATGCGGTGACGAGCCAGAACCGGTAGTCCTTGAGGAACAGACGCAGATCGACCTTCTCCTTGGCCTCGGCGGCCACGGCCTGGCGCGAGCTTTCCGGGTCCGCATAGCGCGCGCGGTCGCGGGTCGTGAAGAAGATCAGCGGTGCCATGATGAACAGGCTGATGACACCGAAGATATAGAACGATGCGCGCCAGCCATACGCGTGCACGAGCCAAAGCGTGAGCGGAAAGCCGACGGCCGAACCGATCGGGCTGCCCACCATCCACACCGCATTGGCGCGGCCCCGCTCTTCGGGCGGGAACCAGCGGTGCACGATCTTCGCGATCAGCGAGAATTGCGGCCCTTCCATGATGCCGAGCACGACGCGCCCGAAAATCATCGTGCCGAAGCTCTGCGCGGCGCCCATGCCGAGCATCACCACGCCCCAGATCACGGCCGACACCGAGAGTGCCTTGCCGGGCTTGAACACGTCACCGATGATGCTCAGCACGACTGACGAAATACCGTACGCGATCAGGAACGCCGTCATCAGGAATCCCAGCTTGGTGGGATTGAAACCGACATTCAGGGCGTTATAGAAGTCGGGATTATTGAAAAGAACCGCTACGCTGATCCGGTCGAAAAAGCCGACCAGAACCGAGCCGAACAGGACCAGCACCACGATCCAGCGCATGCGCGACGAATGCCTGGCCACGAGGGGCAACGGCTTGCTGATATCCGACATTTAAAGTCTCCTCCATCCATGAAGCGCCAGCCCCGCTGACGCCGTGCTTTTCGTTGCGGGTGGGCTGTTACGCCACCTGCACGCAGACGTACTTCGTCTCCAGGTAGTCGTCCATGCCGTATTTCGAGCCCTCGCGTCCGAAGCCGCTTTCCTTGATGCCGCCGAACGGGCCGACCTCGTTCGAAATCAGCCCCGTGTTGACGCCGACCATGCCCGTCTCGAGCGCTTCGGCCATGCGGAAGAAGCGGGACATATCGTTCGTGTACAGGTACGATGCAAGCCCGGTTTCGCTGGCGTTGGCGATCTCCACCGCTTCCTCCTCGGTCGAGAAGCGCAGCACCGCCGCCACCGGCCCGAAGGTTTCCTCGTGGAAAATCTGCATATCGAGCGAGGTGTTCACGAGCAGCGTCGGCTCGAAGAAGTTGCCGCCCAGCGCCGAGCGCTTGCCGCCCTGCGCGATGTCGGCGCCCTTGCTGCGCGCGTCCGCCACGTGTTCCTCGACCTTGCTGAGCGCCGCGGCGTCGATAAGCGGACCCTGGCTCGTGCCTTCCGCCATGCCGTCGCCCACGCGCAGATTGGCGATCGCGGTCTTCAGCTTCGCCGTGAACGCATCGTAGACGCCTGCCTGCACGAGGAAACGGTTCGTGCAAACGCACGTCTGCCCCGTGTTGCGGAACTTCGAGGCGATGGCGCCCTGCACGGCGGCGTCGAGATCCGCGTCGTCGAACACGACGAACGGCGCGTTGCCGCCCAGTTCCATCGACAGCTTCTTCACCGTCGACGCGCATTGCGCCATCAACACCTTGCCGATTTCCGTCGAGCCCGTGAACGACAGCTTGCGCACGATCGGGTTCTCGCAGAGTTCCGCGCCGATCTCGCGCGCGGAGCCCGTCACGACGCTGAACACGCCGCGCGGCACGCCGGCGCGATGCGACAGCTCGGCCAGCGCGAGCGCCGTGAGCGGCGTTTGCGAAGCCGGCTTGAGCACCATCGTGCAGCCCGCCGCGAGCGCCGGTGCGGCTTTGCGCGTAATCATCGCCGCCGGGAAATTCCACGGCGTGATCGCCGCGCACACGCCGATCGGTTGCTTGAGCACCATGATCCGCTGCGCCGCATTGGGGCTTTCCAGCATGTCGCCCTCGATGCGCTTGCCCTGCTCCGCGAACCACTCGATGAACGAAGCCGCGTACGCGATTTCGCCCCTCGATTCCGTGAGTGGCTTGCCCTGTTCGGCGGTCATGATGCGCGCGAGGTCTTCCTGATGCGCCGTCACGAGGTCGAACCACTTCCTGAGGATGCCTGCGCGCTCCTTGGCGCTGCGCCGGCGCCAGGCCGGCAACGCGGCCTGGGCCGCCGCAACGGCCTTGGCCGTCGCCTCGCGGCCGAGCAACGGAACCGTCGCGATCGGCTCGCCCGTGGCCTTGTTGGCCACGGTGATCGTCGCGCCGTCCGGCGCTTCGAGCCATTCGCCGTCGATCCATGCCGCCGAACGGATCAGCGACGGATCGGCGAGCTGCGGCCGGGTAAATGAATGAGCCATGCCATCGGTCTCCGTTAGCATCACTGAATGGCTTGCGACTTGCGTACGCTGTCGATCAGCGACGTGCGCAGCAGGAACGCGCGGTGACGCGCCGGGTCGGCGGCCGTCGCGGCGAGGTCGGCCAGATGCTGCGCGCGCACCGCCGGATCGGTCTCTTCCAGACGCTTCTTGTTCGCCACGGTCTGCTGCTGAACGAACTCGATGTTCAGCGAGCGGCGGCGACGCTCGTAGCGGTCCAGCACCGGACGCTCGGCATTGCCGTCCGCTGCCTCGGCGAGCGTGTTGGCCAGTTCCAGCGCGTCGTGAATCCCGCAGTTGAGCCCGAGCCCGCCGATCGGATTGTTCACGTGGCTCGAATCGCCCGCGAGGAAGATGCGCTGACGGCGGAACGAAGCCGCCACGCGCTGATGCACGCGGTAAATATTCTTGTGCAGCAGCGGATACGTCGCGCCGTCTTCCAGCGGGAAAATGCGGTTCAGGCGGCGTTGCGCTTCCTCGTCGCTCATCACGAACTCTTCCGGCACGTCCACCGGCGCCGGGAACACCGCGCGCCAGCGGCCCTTCATGTCGTCGCCGGCGACCTTGAAGAGGTTGCCCCACTCCTTCGGATCGGCGAGGTAGGCGCGATACGAACTGCCGAGCGCTTTCTCGAAGTCGAACGAGGTGGTCAGCACGAGGAACTGCTCCGGCCACGTGTAGCCTTCGAATTCGATCTCGAGCTTCTTGCGCACGGTGCTGCGCCCGCCGTCCGCGCCGACCAGGAACGTGCCGCTCAGCTTCTCCTCTACGCCGTCGCGGTCGATCGTCACGGTCACGCCGTTCGCATCCTGCTCGACGTCCACCACCGGCACGCCGAAATGCACGTCCACGTCGGACATCGTCTTCAGCTTCGCCGCGATGATGTTGACGAGCTTGTGCTGCTCGGTCTGCACGACGAACGGGAACTTCGTATCCTCGCGCAGCAGGTCGTGGTCGAAGCGCGCGATCAACTCGCGCTTCTCGCGGTCCCAGAAGTCGAAGTAACGCGCGACGAGGCCCGCGGCGATGAATTCGTCGATCACGCCGAGGCTGTCGATCATCTCGAGCGTGGACGGGTGCGTCGTGGCCGCGCGCGGGTTCGTATCGACCGTCTGCGCCGCTTCGAGAACCGTGACGGCGAAGCCGCGTTGCGCGCAGGCGAGCGCCGTCACCATGCCGACGGGGCCGCCGCCGACGACGATTATCCTTTTCTGTTCAGCCATGCCAGTTCTCAATGTTTAGGAGCCGCGAAATCGTTCATGATGCGGGACTTGATAACCCGCACGTTCTTCTCCGAAGCCGGCGTGTTGCGGCTGCGGCCGACGAAGCGCGGCACGCCGTCCGTGACGACCGCCGCGACCGAGGCGATATCGCCATTGGCCAGCGCATCGAGAGCCGTATGCTTGGTGCCGCCCACGCACGAGTCGAGAATCACGACGTCGGCGTCGCGGCCGACCTGCAGGAAGCCCGAGTTGATGCCGTAGGTGCGCGCGTTGTTGCCGGTCGCGGCGCAGATCGCCTGCTCCGGTGCCATCTTGCCGAGGCTCGCGAGGTGCGTGATCGTGTACATCATGCCGAGCGGCATGATGCCGCTGCCGGTCGGCGTGTCGGTGGCGATCAGGAAGCGGTCGAACTTGTCGGCCTGCACGGTCATCTCGGCGATCATCAGCAGCGTGCGCAGATTGCCGGCGGTGCAGACCTGCATCGCGATTTCGCTTTCGTTGAGAATGCGTCCGAAATCCTGATCCGGCATCGCCACGGGGCCGCCGTTGATATGGAACGACACGTGCGGCTGCATCGCGATCAGATGTTCGGCCCAGATACCCGACGAACCCGGAATCGACGAGCCGCCCGTATGCACCGTGGTAATCATGCCGTGCTTCTTCGCCCAGCCGATCATCGGCGCGTAGTCGAACGGCGTCTTGACCGCGCCGAAGCCGGCCTTCGCGAGCCACACGCCTTGCGAGGCGATGTCGCGCAGATCGTCCTCGACCAGTCCTGGTTCGAGAATGATGGAGCCCGCGAACACGCGCATGCCGCCCGGGCGATAGTTGGCGAAGCAGCGCTGCGCGGCCACGGCCAGCGCCTTCACGCCTTGCGGATCGGTCGGACGGCCCGGCACGTGCACTTCGGACGCGCTGATCGCGGTCGTCGTGCCGCCGTGCACGTAGCTTTCGAGGAAGCCGACGGTTTTCTGGCGCGGCGTGTAGTCGCCGAACGTGTTGTGAATCTGCGAGTCGATCAGACCCGGGATCGCGGTCGCGCCGTCGGCGTCGATCACCACGTCGCAGGCTTCGAGCTGTTCGGCGCTCAGGGTGCCGATCGCTTCGATCTTGCCGTCCGCCATCAGGATGCTGTCGCCCTTTGCGAACGGATCGCGCCACTCTCCGGTGACGATGGTCTTCAGATTGACGATTGCCGTTTTCATTGCATCTCCTCCATAAGGAAATTGTTTAGACGAGACCGTCTTCGCCGACTGCCTCGGATACCTTCAGGCCGCCCACGCGAGCGGTCAGACGGCCGCGGTTCGCGAGGCAGAAGATCACGGCGACTTCGTCGGGCAGCGGGCCTTCCGGGATCGCAACGGTCATGCCGTCATAGTGCGAACGCACATAGAGCGCATCCTTGTAGGCGAGCGGCACGTCGATCGCGACGCCAGCCGGAGCCACCTTCGTGTACGAGGGAATCCATGCCTTGCCGCCGACGGCCGCGCGGATCGGCTCGGCGAATGCGCTCGTCAGCAGCGCGTTCGCGTGCTCCTGTTCGCCGGCGGTGCCGACGATGCCGCCCTTGCCGTAGCTCTCGACTTCGTACGGGCCCATCGCGTCCTTCGCGAGTTGAGCCAGTTTTTCGCCCAGTTCGACGCTGGCCTCGATCATTTCGGAGAGGTCGTTGCGGAACTCGCCAGCATACGGATTCTTGACGACGGCGATGACCGCAACCTTGTGCAGCGGACGTTGATCTTCGGCATTCGCCGGTGCCGGTTGGTGCTGAACGTACGTGTAGAGGGACTTGACTTGCAGCTTCATATCGGAGACTCCAGGGCCGGTAGTCCGGCGGTTAAAAGTATCAGTTTGACAAACAATACGATTGTCGTACAATCCAGTCAACAACTTTTTTTGAGAGGAGATCGAGATGAGCCGTCGCACGGTGCTGTTTTCGGAAATGACTCCCGACGCAAGCTGGGAGCAAGACTTCAACGACTGGTACGACACGGAGCACATTCCGGCGCGTATGAAGGCGCCGGGCTTCACGTCGGCGCAGCGCTACCGCAATGTCGACGGGCCGGCCTACCTCGCCATCTACGAGATGGAATCGAGGGATGCGCTCTCGACTCCGCAGTACAAGGAGATCAAGGGCAATCCGGGCGAGCGCTCGCGGCGCATGCTCGGCGGCGTGTCGGATTTCACCCGCTACATCGGCGAGGAAATCGGCTACTGGCATCAGGACGGCGCGCGCGCGAGCTCGCCGTTCGACGCGCAGTTCGTCTACGCCGTGTTCTTCACCGTGCCCGAGGCGCGCAGCGACGAATTCAATCGCTGGTATGAACAGGACCACATCCCGGCGCTGCTCGAATGCGAGGACTGGCTTGCCGTGCGGCGCTTCGATATCGTCGACGGAGACCCTCAACGCTTCACCCATCTTGCTCTACACTATCTGGCAAAGCGGGAAGCACTTGAGTCGGACGCGCGGGAAAAAGCGCGTGGCACGCCGTGGCGCGCCCGCCTCGCGGCGGAAGAGTGGTTCAAGGGCCATTACTGCGTCTTCGAAAAAATCGGTCAACGCTTCCTCGCGCAAGGGTAAGCGGCACGGGCCGGGCATCGGGAGCGCGCGCGCCTCGCGCGGCGCTCCGCTGGCCGGCCGCCGCATTACAAACTGAAAAGATCAAGGGAAGGGGACGTTATGGCTGTGGATCTGAAAGTCACACCGCAGACCGTGCTGTTTCAGACCACGTCGAAGTTGCGGGAAGCCATCATGCAAGGGCAACTCGCGCCGGGCGAGCGGCTCGTCGAAACGACGCTCGCGGAAACGATGGGCGTGAGCCGCACGACGCTGCGTGAAGCGTTGCGGCGGCTCGAATCCGAGCGTCTCGTTCACAACGCGCCGAACCGCGGGCCTTCGGTGGCGACGATCTCCATCCAGGAGTCGGTGGAGATCTATCACGTGCGCAAGCTGCTCGAAGGCGAAGCGGCCGCGCTTCTGGCTCAGTCGGCCACCGACGAGCAGGTCGCCGCCCTCGACCGGGCGCTCGCGCAATTCCAGGAAGCCGTCAATAACGACAATGCGCTCGATCGGCTCAAGTCGACGGGCGAGTTCTACGACGTGATTCTGCTCGGCTGCGGCAACCACATCATTCGCGAATTTCTGGAATCGCTGTTTGCGCGCATCAATCTGCTGCGCGCGAAGTCGATGGCGAATCCTGGCCGCGCGAGATTCAGCCTGCTCGAAATGCATAGCATCCGCGACGCCGTCAAGGCGCGCGACCCGGTCGCCGCCCGAGCCGCGGCCGAGGCTCATATTCTTGCGGCGCAGCAGGCGGCGCTTCATCCCGAAGAAGTGACGAAACCGGCAATCGAAAAACCGCGTGCGCGCACGCGGTCACGTTCGGTCGCCGCGTGAGATCGGGCAAGTCCGGATAGCGAAAGCGACTCCCGCCATCCGTGACGCCCGAAAAGCGTTCGCTCATCGAGGCCGGCAGCGTCTTGGCCTCGGGCCTCATCTCGCTCATCTCGCCTTATTCCGCCGCCCTGCGCGCGCACCCATCGGGACACCTGGCGCACGCGAATAAGGCGAACGGGTTCATTCGGGCACGCGAGGCGCCGGCAGCGTCCTGAGCGCGTCGAGCGCGCCGCCCACCATGCGCCGCAGCGTCGGCTGAACCCGCTCCGCGCGCTCGGGCAGATAGGCAAACGGCGCCGCTTCGTCCATATAGGTCGACTGGCACATCTCGAGCTGGATCGCGTGAATGCCTTGCTGCGGCGCACCGAAGTGGCGCGTAATATAGCCGCCCTTGAAGCGCCCGTTCGCAATCCATGTGAATTCGCCCGCCGCGGCGCCAGCTTCGGCTGCGGCCTGCAGCGCCGGCGCCGCGGTGCGTCCGTCCTGGGTACCCAGATTCAGATCGGGCAGCTTGTTTTCGAAAAGCCTCGGCAACACGCTCGCGATCGAATGCGCTTCCCACAGCAGCACATGGGGATGCAGCGCGCGCAGACGCGCCAGCTCCTCCGCAAGCGCGGCGTGATAAGGACGCCAGCAGGTCTCCACGCGGCGCTGCTTCTCCGCCGCATCCGGTTCGCAGCCCGGGCGATACACCGCTTCGCCATGAAACGTTTCGGTCGGGTACAGGCCAGTCGTCGTCTGCCCCGGATACAGGCTCTCGTCGTTCGGCGGCCGGTTCAGGTCGATCACATAGCGCGACACTTTCGCGCCGAGCAAGGTCGCCCCCATCTCGCGCACGAACGCGTAGAGCCGGTCCAGATGCCAGTCGGTGTCGGCCAGCGTCAGCGCCGCGTCGGAATACAGAGGGCGCAGCGTGTCGGGAATCCGCGTCCCGAGGTGCGGAATCGAAACCAGCAGCGGCGCGTCGCCGCGCTCGAGCGAATACAACTCGTTCATCGTCAAACTCCTGTCGTGATGGATCACTGCACGGCGTCGGCCGGCAGTTCCGGCAAAGCCTGCGCCAAAGCCGGACAAATCGAATGGTCGAGCACCGATCGCGTGAGCGCGACGATGTCGGCGGCAAAGTCGCCCCACGCGCCCTCGCGATGCAGCAGAAAAAAATCGCGCCGCCCGAGCCGGCTGGCCGGCAACGGCAGCACCGCGATGTCGTTCAGATAGTGGCGCGCCTGCCAGAGGCACAGCGGCGTGGAGATCGCAAAGCCGAGCCGCGCGGTCACGAGGCTCAGGAGCGGATCGGTCGCGTCGAATTCGTAGCGTTGCGGGCTCACGATGCCGAGATGCCGGGCGAACCGCTCGACCTGCTGGCCGATCACGGAGCGCCGGGTATAGCGGATCAGCGGCAGATCGTGCGCGAGGCTGCGCCAGTCCGCGTCGCGCCGCTCATGCAGATAGCTTTTCGCGACGACCGCGACAAAGGCCTCGGAAAACAGCGGCACTTCGACGATGCGCGCATCGTCGAGCGTGGTCTGCGTGCAGACCACCATATCGAGTTCATGATCGTGCAGCATCCGGCTCAGCCCCGGGGTGAGCCCCGACCACAACGAAATCTGCCGCGGCGTGCCGGACACGGCGCGGATCAGCTCCGGCCCCACCGTCGCCGCGAACGAATCGACGCAGCCAAGGCGCACCGGCAGCTTGCCCACCTGCGCCGCGTCGCCGATGCGAGCGCTCACGGTCTGCGCATGCTCCAGCAGCGGACCGGCCAGTTCGAGCAGCGCGCGCCCGGCCAGATTGGGGCGCGGCGGCCGGCTGTCGCGATCGAACAGCACGAGACCCTGGTCGCGCTCCAATGCCGAGATCGCCTGGCTGATCGCGCTTTGCGTCACGCCGAGCTGCCTCGCCGCCGCGGTCATCGAGCCGGTTTCGCAGACGGCGATAAACGCCTGCAGCGCCCGCAGATCGATCGGAGCCTGTGTCCGTCCCATTGCCTCATCCTGTGGTTCGTCTCCACCAGCCTGCCCCCTCGCGATCGGTGATCGACGATCGGCGAGAAAGCGCCATGGTGCCTGTACCCGCCCGTGGCGTCAGTTTCATCAGCACCAATACGGGGGCCTCATTAGTTTATCTAATAAAAAATCGTCTGCCGCGGCTCGTCCCTACAATCCGCCCATTGCCATTCTGGAGAGTCCACATGAGCCACTATGATTTTGTCGTGATCGGCGCGGGCGTAGTCGGCGCATCGGTCGCTCATCACCTTGCCGCGCTCGGCGCAAAGAGCGTACTCGTGCTCGAACAGGGCACCATCGGCGCGGGCACGACCTCGCAGTCGTCGGGGCTGCTGCGCACGCACTACTCCGTGCGCCAGAACGTCGAGCTGGCCCGCGCGTCGTGGTGGGCCTTCAACAATTTCGCCGAATACGTGGGCGACGAAGAGGCCTCGTGCGGCCTCGTCAAGTGCGGCTACATGATCTGCGCGCCCGAAGGCGACAAGCTCGAACCGTTGGGCGCGTCGCTGCGCGCGCAGCAGGACATGGGTATCGAGGTCCAGTTGCTGTCGCGCGACGAAGCGGGCGAACGCATGCCGATCGCCCGCTTCGACGATGCCGCGCTGATCGGCTTCGAGCCCGAAGCCGGCTTTGCCGACGCCTACCTCGTCGCGACCAGCTTCGCCCGCTCGGCCCGCAAGCGCGGCGTCAAGATCATGGAGAACACGCGCGTGACCGGCGTGATTCGCGACGGCCACCGGATCACCGGCGTCGAGACGACGGCCGGCACGTTCAGCTGCGGCACGCTCGTCAGCACGCAGAACATCTGGACGCCGGAGCTGGCCGGCTGGATCGGCGTGACGCTGCCGGTCAAGCCCGAGCGCCATACGGTGCTGGCGCTCGAATGCGAGGCCGAATACACGTTCGCGATGCCGGCCTTCAAGGACCTCGCCTCGCCGGGCATGCTCTATTACCGCAGCTATGGCGGCAAACAGATGCTGGTGTCCGAAGGCGTGGTCGGCGAAACGCTGAACGCACCCGAAACCGAACAGGGAGACATCTCGCTCGACTACGTCGCCGAAGTCGGCGCGCAAGTTGCCGAGCGCTTCCCGGCCTACGAGACGGCGGGCCTCGCCTCGTCGTGGACCGGCGTCTATGACGTGACGCCCGACTGGAACCCCGTGCTCGGACCGGTTGCCGATATCGAAGGGCTGACCGTCGGCTTCGGCTTTTCCGGACACGGCTTCAAGCTTTCGCCGGGCGTCGGCAAGCTGCTCGCGCAGCATGCGCTCGGTCTGCCCACCGACGTCTCGCTCGCCCCTTACGCGCTGAGCCGCTTCGAAAGCGGCGCGCTGCTGGTCGGCAAGTACGGCTCGGGCGCCGTGTCCTGACTTACCCTGATTTCCCGGAGAACACCTACATGGCTATCAGGATTCTGGTTCCCGTCAAACGCGTCGTCGATCCCAACGTGCGCGTACGCGTCAATGCCAGCGGCGCCGTCGATACGACGGGCCTCAAGATGTCGCTCAATCCGTTCGACGAATGCGCGCTGGAGAAGGCGCTGCAACTGCGCGAAGCCGGCGTGGCAACGCACGTCACCGTTTTGACCTGCGGCCTCGCGACAAGCCAGGACGTGCTGCGCACCGCACTCGCGATGGGCGCGAACGACGCGGTGCTGATCGACACGGCCGAGGCGACACCCGCACTCGATTCGCTCGGCGTCGCACGGCTGCTGCACGCTTATCTGGCGACCCACGACTACGGTCTCGTGCTCTGCGGCAAGCAGGCGATCGACGACGACATCGGCGGCGTCGCCGCGATGCTGGCCGGCCTGCTCGACTGGCCGCAAGGGCTCGACGCGAGCGCACTCGACGCCACGGCCGAGGGCTGGCGCGTGACCTGCGGTGACGACAGCGGCACCGCAACCTGGGAACTGGGCGGCCCGTGCGTGGTAAGCGCGGACCTGCGGCTCGCGGAACCGCGCCGCGTCACGCTGCCGAACATCGTCAAGGCGAAGCAGAAGCCGCTGGAGATCCTCGGCTATCGCACGCTCGGCGTGGAGCCGGCACCGCTCGCGCGCATCGACGCGCTGAGCGAACCGCCCGCGCGCAAGGCCGGCATCCAGGTGCCGACCACCGCCGCGCTGATCAACGCGCTCGCGGCACGCAACGTATTCGGAAACACGGGAGTCGCCGCATGAGAACGCTCGTCCTTGCAGAGACGGAAAACGGTCAGGTCGCGGATGCTGCGCTTCGAACCGTATCGGCCGCCAGCGAGCGCGGTCTGCCGGTCGATCTGCTGGTGCTCGACGCGAGCGCGGCAGAGTCTGCCGCGCGCGTCGCCGGAATCTCGCGCGTCCTGGTCGCGGCCGCCGCTTCGGTGGACATCGCGCCCGAAACGCTCGCCGCACGGCTCGCGCTTCTCGCGAGCGACTATTCGCTGATCGCCGCGGCCCATCGCACGCTCGGGCGCAGCGCGTTGCCGCGCGCGGCCGCGCGTGCCGGCGGCGCGTTTCTGTCCGACATCACGGCGGTTGCAGGCGCGAACCAGTTCGTGCGCGGACTCTATGCGGGCAGCGTCGTGTCGAACGTCAGCACGGCAGCCGCCACGACGTTCGCCACGTTCCGCGCCTCGTCCTGGCCCGCTGCCGGCTCGGGCGAACAGGCAGCGGACATCGTCGTGCTGCCCGTGCTCGACAGCTTTGCGAAAACCCGTCTCGTCGAACGGCACACCGCCAACCAGTCCGGCCAGGACCTCGCTTCGGCGCGCATCGTGGTGTCGGGTGGCCGTGGTCTCGGCTCGCAGGAAAACATGGAGCGGCTCGGACACTTCGCCGCACAGATCGGCGCGGCGCTCGGCGCCTCGCGCGCGGCCGTCGACGCGGGCTATGTTTCCAATGCCGCGCAGGTCGGCCAAACCGGCAAGACCGTCGCACCCGATGTGTATTTCGCGTTCGGTATTTCCGGTGCGATCCAGCACCTCGCCGGCATGAAGGACTCGAAAGTGATCGTTGCGATCAACAAGGACCCGGACGCGCCGATCTTTTCTGTTGCCGATATCGGGCTCGTCGGCGATCTGTTCGAGGTGCTGGGCGAACTGGAGCGGCATGCCGGAGCTGCGCGATGAAGCCTGAAGCGGCTGCGCCCTCTTCCGCGGCCAGCGCCGCTCAGGTTGCCGTGCGCCGCTTCGAGTACGCCCAGTTGCAGGCGGAGCCGTGGGCGAACGGCAACGGCATCACCCGCACCATTGCTCGCGGCAGCGCCGCCGGACACGGCGAGGACACGGACTGGCGCGTGAGCCTCGCAACGCTGAACACGTCCGCGAGGTTCTCGCAGTTCGCCGGCTTCGAGCGCACCTTCGTGCTGCTCGACGAGGGTGTGGTGAAGCTGCGCTCGCAAGAGGTCCGCATCGACGCGCAGCGTGGCCAGCCCGTGCATTTCTCCGGCGACCTCGATCTGTGGAGCACGCTCTCCACGGCGCCCGTCAACGCGCTGAACGTGATGACGCGCCGTGGCCGCTGTGGTTCGTCCGTCAGCGTGCTGTCCGGTTCGTCGAGCATCGCGGCGGCGCCGATCCGGTTGCTGATCGGCCTGTCCGGTCAGTGGAGCGTGCGCGGCGGGATGCTTGACGGCGTCTTGCTCGGTCCGCTGCAAGGCATTCTCATCGAGCGTTCACACGAACCGCTCGATCTCGTCCCCCTCGGCACCGGCGCTGAATTGATCTCGATTGCCATCGCTCCCCTCTCCCTCTAATTGCGCGATCTGACGTCGCGACCTGACCTATGCTTACTTCGCAATTCGGCCCGCGCGAGTCGATGGAATACGACGTGGTGATCGTCGGCGGCGGCCCGGCCGGGCTGTCGGCGGCGATCCGCCTGAAGCAGCGCGCCGCCGCGCAGGGCGTCGAGCTTGGCGTGTGCGTACTCGAAAAAGGCTCGGAGATCGGGGCGCATATCCTCTCGGGCGCGGTCATGGACCCGCGCGCCATCACCGAACTGATCCCCGACTGGAAGGACAAAGGCGCGCCGCTGGACGTTCCCGTCACCGAAGACCGCTTCCTGTTCCTCACCGCAACCGGCGCGAAGGCCGTGCCCAACTGGGCGCTGCCCGATAACTTCAAAAACCACGGCAACTACGTCATTTCGCTCGCGAACGTGACGCGCTGGCTGGGTCAGCAGGCCGAGGCGCTCGGTGTCGAAATTTTCCCGGGTTTTCCCGCCGCCGAAGTGCTCTATAACGAAGACGGCTCCGTTAAGGGCGTCGCGACCGGGAACCTCGGCATCGGCAAGGACGGCGAGCCGACCGAAAATTTCCAGCTCGGCATGGAACTGCACGCGAAGTACACGCTGTTCTGCGAAGGCGCGCGTGGGCATCTCGGGCGTCAGCTGAACGAGAAGTTCAAACTGCGCGATGGCGCCGATCCGCAGGTCTACGGCATCGGCATCAAGGAACTGTGGGAAATCGATCCCGCGAAGCACAAGCCGGGTCTGGTGATGCACACGGCCGGCTGGCCGCTCGAAAACGATACGTACGGCGGTTCGTTCCTTTATCACCTGGACAACAACCAGATCGTGGTGGGCTTCGTGGTCGGCCTCGGTTATTCGAATCCGTACCTGTCTCCGTTCGAGGAATTCCAGCGCTACAAGACACACCCGGCGATCCGCGCGATTCTCGAAGGCGGCAAGCGCGTGTCGTACGGTGCGCGGGCAATTACGGCGGGCGGCCTGATGTCGCTGCCGAAGCTGGTGTTCCCAGGCGGTGCGCTGGTCGGCGACGATGCGGGTTTCCTGAACGTCTCGCGTATCAAGGGTTCGCACGCGGCGATCAAGACCGGCATGCTCGCGGCCGACGCGGCCTTCGATGCCGTGCAGGCCGGCCGCCAGGCTGACGAACTGACTGCGTATCCGGAAGCCTTCAAGACCTCATGGCTTCACACCGAGCTGTATCGCGCACGCAACTTCAAGCAGTGGATGAGCAAGGGCCTGTACCTCGGCACGCTGATGGTCGGCATCGAGCAGAAGCTGCTGGGCGGCAATGTGCCGTGGACGCTGCATCACCAGCATTGGGATCATGAAATGCTGAAACCGGCTTCGCAGTGCAAGCCGATCACGTATCCGAAGCCCGATGGCAAGCTCACGTTCGACCGGCTTTCGTCGGTATTCATTTCGAACACGAATCACGAAGAGAACCAGCCCGCGCATCTGACGCTGAAAGACCCGACCGTGCCGGTCAACGTCAACTGGCAGACCTATGCGGGTCCGGAGTCGCGCTACTGCCCCGCTGGCGTGTATGAATTCGTCAAGAACGATGAAGGCAACGAGCGGCTTGTGATCAATGCGCAGAACTGCGTGCACTGCAAGACCTGCGACATCAAGGACCCGACGCAAAACATCGTGTGGGTCACGCCGGAAGGTGGTGGCGGGCCGAACTACCCGAATATGTAACCAGCCGCTCTCCTGAAACGGGAGAGCAGGATCGATCGTGCCACGCAAATAGCTCGTGCTGCCGCGCGCTGCCTGAACTCGCAGCGCGCGGCAGCACGTCGCCTCGTCATGGCCCTGCTCCGTTCCGCACGGGCACCGGTTTGCACCAGATCCAATCGCACTCCCAGCGCTCATGACAGCGCCGCCGCACGAACCTCGGCGGCGACGCCGTCTTCGATGCCGAGCGTCCTAGAAGCGATGCCGGATACCGAAGTTGATGTTGAACTGCTTATTCGTCGTCGACGCCGGCAGTTGCCCGATCTGCATGCGCGTCGCGTCACCGCCCGCCGTGCCGTAGATCGCCCACATATAAAGATCGGTGCGCTTCGACAGATAGTAATCGGCGACCAGGTTGTACTGCTGATAGCGCGGATGCTGGCCCAGCGAGCCGATGTTCCCGTACACGAGGTCCACCGCCGCGCCGAGCCGGATATCCGAGCGCATCCAGTAGTCGGCCTGCGCCATATAGATATTGAACTGGGCGTCCGCGCCGTTGATCGATTGGGTCAGATCGGAATGCGACATCCCGACACGGCCGATCAAATTGCCGAACTTATATGAAACGCCGCCTGCCGCAATGTTGAGGGCACGCGCGTTCGGCAGATAAGCGCCAAAGATCAGGATATTGGACGCACCGGTGCTGTCGAACCACGTCGCATACGGATTGCGCACCGACGTATACGCCGCGCCGACCTGCAACGGACCGCCCGTATAGCCCGCGCCCGCGCTCACCACGCTGTTGGTCGAGAACTGACCCGGCACGCCGCCGAACGCATACAGCGCGCCGGCGGAAAATCCGTGGAAAGTCGGCGTCGTATACTTGACGGAGTTGCTGGTCTGCCAGTCATTGCCCGTATTGTCGATGTCGTAGGCCGGCGCGCTGCCCCGTCCGTTCGCCATGATCGGGCCGACATAATCGACCACCATGTCGTACTGGCGGCCGAACGTCAGATTACCGTAGGGCGTGCCGAGCCCCAGATACGATTGACGGCCGAATTGCCGGCCGTTCTGCCCGAGTTTGCCGGTATTCAGATCAAAACCGTTTTCGAGGCGGAAGAAAGCCCGGTATCCGCCGCCCAGGTCTTCGTTGCCGGTCAGCCCCCACTGGGAACCCACCCACGTGCCGCTGCGCATGCGCACCGAAGCGCCGCCGCCCGCATTGTTAATGTAGGCGATTGCCTCGTCGATCTGACCGAACAACGTCACCGAGCTTTGAGCCGATGCGTAATCCGATGCAGCGAGAAGCGCGATCAACATCCATGCCTTCTTCATTTGACCTCCTAACCAATTTATATTGTAAGAATTTTTTCATGAAACCTGTACCACCTACTTCACATCCCCACCAACAGATTCGACATCCTTATTAAATAAGACGAAACCGGGGCGCGACAGCCGCGCCCCTTGCCTCAACCGGCCGCGCCCTTTTCATCGGACGAAGGAACGATCACCGCCAGTTCCTCGACCTTCGAATACGGGTTGTCGCCGCCGATCGGCGGCAGCGAATCCCGGTACGCTTCCCACCCGGCGCAATCGCTCTCGCTGCGCCAGCCCGTGACCGAGGTCAGGCAGTCCGGCATGCCGGCGCGTGCGCCGACGTGGCGGAACATCAAGCCATCGCGGGTACCCATGCGCCGCGTGACTTCCCCGATTCGCCTGTGCGCCGCCTCGTGCTGTCCCGGCAAGACGAAATGATGTACGACAACTATCTTCATGACTGTGTCCCGTCTGGATGAAATCAACCGGCGCCTTCGCGCGAACGCTCGGACGTGCGAATCAGGCTTCGGTCGGCGAAGCGCATCAACCGCTCCCATTCGTCACGCGGGATCGGCCACCCTTCGGCCATGGCCCGCGCCTTCAGCGCGCTCAGGTGCTGCGAATCGATGGCGTACGCGCAGGCGTCGCCGATAAAACCGCTCAAGCTCCGCGCCAGCGCCGCAACGACGACGGCATCGTTCCCCTCCAGCCATGCGAAGTCGCGCACGTCCGCCTGCGAGTGGCCGCCGGTTTGCAGCAGCGCGTCGAATGCCGCGCGCGGCGGCGCGTCGTGCTTCAGCGCCGACAGCAACGAGCAGGCGGCGCCCGGCACAGCCATCGGATCATGCGCGGCCCGATACTGCCAGCCGTCGCCTTCGGCACTGGCCACGCTGAACACGATCCCGCTTCCGTCGCGCTGCCCCGCGTCCGCCGCAACCCCGAGGCCCGTGGCGACACATCCCGCGTATCCGCGCCGCGCGAGCCAGTACGGGATCGCATGCAGATCGGCGGCATGGGCAACGTTGCGCAGCGCGACCACGACCCGCCCGCTTTGCGCCGCCCAGGCGCCCAGCCAGTCGGCCAGCGCGGCGCCGAAGAACAGCGCGGAGCCGCCGTTCGCCTCGCATAGCGCATGGTCTTCGTGCTCGGCGACGATATCGGGCGCGCGCCACATCGACGCATCGAAGGCATCGAGTTCGCGCGCGAGCCGGCTCAGGCGCCGCCAGCCCGCCAGTTCGCTGAACTCGACGGCCTCCGCCGCGCCGGCGCTCGCGCCCCACGGCATCAACGCCGTCCCGAGCACGCGCACGGCCAACCCCGGCACCTCTTTGCCGGACAGGCGAACCGAAGCCGACAACAGTTCATTCTCCAAGAAGCGGTTCCTCCGTCAATTCGTAGCCGTGCGGCACGCTCGGCAGCAAACCGTCGCCGGCATGGCCGGCCGCGAGTTCGCGAGGCAGCCCCGCGCCCTGGAACAGCGTCGCGCGCAGCCACGTGCGCGAACGCGGGCGGAACTTCAACATGCCGTAGGTCGCCAGCTGGAAACGCATGATGCGCAGCGGGGAAAAGTCCTTCGTGAGCAGATCCGTGCGCGCAATCGCGTAGTGGGAATCCGCCAGCGTGCTGACCCAGCCGACCATGAAGCGCATGTCCGGATGCGCGATCAGAAAGCGGCCGAGCGTCTGCTCGGGCGGCACGGCGCGTAGACGGGACAGCAGCTCTTCGACACGGCCCATCACGTCGACGGGCAGCGCATATTGCTCGCCCTCGTCGATGTCGCGGCTGCCGCGCCGCGGCTCCATGTTTTCCTCGGATGCGTACCAGAAAAAAGGCCGCTCGCCTTCCACGGTGAAACGGCTCACCCAGGCCAGATGCGTCTCGATCAGGTCCTTCAGCGCACCGGCCTTCTGCGTGGGATCGAACGGCAGCGATTCGTCGGCATGCAGCGTATTCGCGTCAACGTTGCCGCCTTCGTGGCATTCGAGCAGCAACGAGTTCAGCAGCTCGCCGGTCTCCAGGCAGCAACGCCCCCGCCAGCTGGCGAGCAGTTCGGCCAGCGGATTCGAGCGGCTCGCGCCGGCCGTCCACCCGGCGCGCAAGTGGGCGAACTGCTCGCGCACCTGGAGCAGCTCGGCATGAATCGCCTCGCTCGGCGCGAACTCGTCGAGGTCGCCGGTCGGCTCGTGCGCGAAATACTCGATGGCGCGCTCCAGTTGACGATCGAACTCGTCGCAACGCGAATCGTCCGCTTCGAAGCGCTCGCGATACATCTCGGCCAGAGCCTGTTCGCGCGCGCCAATCCAGCGGTCGAGCAGGCGCGGATGCCGGACCACGAACGGCACGAGCCCGATGCCCGACGAGTTGCCGACGCCAATGAAGCGCCGCGATTCGTCGGAAAGATCCACGGCGGCGGGATTGCGCACGCGCGCGAGGTGCAGTGCGAGGTCGTAGCCGAACTCGCGCCACAGGTAAGCCGCCATCATTTGCGCGTGATACGGCGCCTGCAACGGATGGCCGATCTGGCGCAGATACGCGTAATCGTGCATGCCGTTGCGGCCATTGCCGCTAAACCCGGTGGTGCGGATCAGATAACCGATCTGGTTCAACTGGCGCGGATCGGGCTGCTGTCCGGCCGCGAGCGACGCCACCACATGCTCGAACAGGCGCGCGCTGCGGTTCGCCCGCGACCAGGCGAGCGTGCGCGGCGCGGCGCGCCCCCACGTCACCTGCTGGATCTGCTCGCGCGACTGCTCGATATCCTCGGCCGACGGCTCGCCGATAAAGAGCGCCGCCCATGCGTCCCAGCGCGTCGCGATGATGCGGTCCTGCTGTTGATGCTCCGGCAGCGGGTCGGAAAACACCACGAACGTCATCGTGTGTCCGTCGAGCCGCGCCCGATAGGCGATGTGGCCGCGGCCTGCATCGTCGAGGCGCAGTTCGCTGATTTCGCACGAGAAGTCCATCCGGCACACCGTGCGCAGGAACGAATGCGCGAAGCTGAACTTGGTGGGCCAGATCGCACCGAGGTGCGTCAGCTCCATCAGGTCCGCGCCTCGGGACGGCAAGGAAACCGGGAGATTCGCCATTGCCGTCACATCCCGAATGCGCTGCCGGCTTCCGCGGCGCGCGCGATACGCACCGAGCGGTTCCAGCGCGCCATCGGCAGTTCGAGCAGACCCACCGCATAGAACAGCACGATGCCGACCAGCGTCAGCACCACGACGCAGGCAAACACGAGCGGCGCGTCGAAATTGCCGGTCGCCAGCATCATGTAGTAGCCGAGCCCCGCCCGGCCGCCGACGAACTCGCCCACCACCGCGCCGACCACGGCCAGCGCAATCGCCACCTTGAACCCGGCGATCATGCTCGGCACCGCATGCGGAAAGCGCACCTTGCTGAACACGGCCGCCTTCGTCGCGCCCATCGAGCGCATCAGCTTGAGCGTATCGCGATCGACCGAGGCGAGACCGGTGACGGTATTGACGACCACCGGAAAGAACGCGATCAGGAACGCGACGATGATCTTCGGCAGGATGCCGTAGCCGAGCGCGACCAGCAGGATCGGCGCGAGCGCGACCTTCGGCACCGACTGCGACGCGATCAGGATCGGATAGACGATCCGGTCGAATACGCGCGAGTAGACGATCAGCGCCGCGAGCGGCACGCCGATCGCGATGCTCAGGCCGAAGCCGGCCAGCGTTTCGATCAGCGTGACCCACATATGCGCGAGCAGATTGGCGCGATGATCGACGAGCGACACCCAGATGCTGCTCGGCGGCGGCAGCAGATACGAGGGCACGTGGCCGATATCGACGCCCGCTTCCCACACGGCGACGATCGCGACCAGCACGATCAGCACCGGAAACCGGGCCCATAGCGCACTGAACACACGGCGCACGGCGCCTTGCGATGTCGAACTCTGATTCATGACCGGCGCTCCTCTTTCAATACGCCCATTTTTTCGAAGATGCGGCGGATATGCCGCGTATAGCGCGTGAATTCCGCCTCGTCGCGAATGTCGACGTGCCGCTCGCCGGCCAGCTCGATCGGCACGATCTCCTCGATGCGGCCGGGCCGCGGCGACATCACGACGACCCGGTTCGACAGGAACACCGCCTCGGTGATCGAGTGCGTGATGAACAGCACCGTCTTGCCCTGCTCGCGCGACAGCTGGTGGAAGTCGAGGCACATCTGGTCGCGCGTCATCGCGTCGAGCGCGCCGAACGGTTCGTCCATCAGCAGCACACCGGGATCGTGCATGAGGCCGCGCACGATCGCCGCGCGCTGGTTCATGCCGCCCGACAGTTCGTCGGGGAAGCGCTCGGCGAAGTCGCCGAGGCCCACCCGCTTGAGCAGTTGCTGCGCGCGCGGCAGATACTCCGCGCGATTCAGATTGCGGACTTCGATCTGCAGCAGCACGTTGTTGAGGATCGTGCGCCACGGCAGCAGCAGGTGCTGCTGGAACACCACGCCGAGTTCATGCACGGGCCCCTTTACGGGCTTGCCCAGCACCTCGATGCGGCCTTCGCTGACCGGCATCAGGCCTGCGATCATATTGAGCAGCGTGCTCTTGCCGCAGCCGCTCGGACCGACGATCGAGACGAATTCGCCGCGCGCGATCGTCAGCGAGGCGTCGCTGACGGCCTGCACGTCGCCCTTCTTCGAACCGAAGCGCTTGAACACGTGATCGACGCTGATCGCGGCGGTGTTTGCGGCGGTGTTCGCCTGCGGCGCACTGGCACGCTGCCCCGTCACCAGTTCGAGCGGCCGCGCCTCTTCGATTTTCAACGTCTGGCTCATGATGCACGCTCGTCCGCCCACGGCGAAAGCCGATCCGGGCTGTAAAGAATGTTGATCAACGCGGGGCCGTCGTGCGCGAGCGCCCGTGCGAACGCCTCGGCGAACTCGGCATTGGTGCGCGCGGTGAAGCCTTTCGCGCCCATCGACTCGGCGAGCATCGCGAAATCGATCGCGCCCAGTTCCGTCGCGACGGTGCGGCCCGGAAACTCCCGGCGCTGATGCATCGTGATCGTGCCGTAGTTGTTGTTGTTGAACACGAGCGCGACGAACCCCTTGAGGCGCAGACGCACCGCCGTTTCCAGCTCGCTCATCGTCATCGCGAAGCCGCCGTCGCCGGAGAACGAGACCGCCGGTTCGTCGGGCCGCGCCATCTTGGCGCCGATCGCCGCCGGCAGCGCGTAGCCCATGCCGCCCGCGGTCGGCGCGAACAGCGTGCGCGGATGCTTCCAGCGGTAGTAGCGCATGAGCCAGCCACCGAACGTGCCGGCATCGCTCGCGATGCTCGCGCGCTCCGGCAGCAGCCGCAGAATGTCGTGATACACGCCTTCGAGGCTGATCATGTTCTGCGGCGCGCCCGCATCGAACGCGCGCGGCGTCGTGCGCTGCGCGTAACGCGCCCGGAGCGGCGCGATCGCGTCGAGGCGCGCCGA
>NZ_VWWL01000008.1 GCF_011752995.1 Burkholderia sp. Ax-1724 | reverse complement strand
AAAAAAAAAAAAAAAACAGGAACAAATAGACTGAACACTCAGACGCCATCAACGTGAAGTCACCAACAGACAAACATGAACACCGCGGAATAGCCTCACTTCCCAGTTCACTTCATCTTACGACACACAACAGTACCCACTATCTATCTGACTGCATCCAAACATAGCTACAGCAGGTACAACTAACTGAGACTTACAACCTAGTATTCCGTTTAGTACACCACCCATTTCTACCAACGATATTACTTTTTTTTTTTTATACTGATACGGCGCCCACCACACT
>NZ_VWWL01000007.1 GCF_011752995.1 Burkholderia sp. Ax-1724 | reverse complement strand
CATCAGGACGAGGTACGGAGCGGCAAAGCTCCACTCCTCGTCCGATACATCTGTTGGGTACGGTTTGCGTTCTGGCATTGCGCCAGGTTACCAGGTTTGGCACAAAGTGCCTAACACGCTCTAGGCGATTATTCCAATCCGCGATGCTCGTTGTATCCAGCCTATCTAGGTTTCAAGGAGATCGTGGCGGCCCTTCCGGATCTTTGGCGAAGTGATCTGGACGGTCTGAGCGACAAACAGTTAATCAATCGTCTTGATCGGTTGCTGTACGGAGCTCAAGGCGATCAATTACTTGAAGATGATGAACGGACCGTTTTCGAGTGCCAACGCGATTGGGAGAAATATGGCGCGTTCAATTTCTTGACAAATTGGGGCGAGCAATTCGACGGGGAAGGCAAGGCTTTCATTTTCTGCCCACCGGCACAACCATCGAAGATTCTTATTCTGCAACGCGGCTTCGACACGATTCGATCCTTGCATACATCAGTGACCGCCGCCACCGACGCTATCCATAAGTTCCTCAAGTGGTTTGATGAGTCGGCAGCGCAGCTTGCCAACCCAAACCCAATCTAGCCGCGCACGTTGACCGACTGCTCAAAATCGTCAAATGGAACCAGATCGATGCAAAGCACCTCTTCAGTTTTTCAAAAAACTGCCGATTAGCATGCTGAGCCCCTGTTGAACGGAATAATCGTGTTTACTCCGGAGTTTTCAGCAAAGGATGGCACGGAGCATATCCTCGTCGTCAATCATTACATTGAGACTGAAGAAGCGCTTAACCTGAGTGTTGCGTTCGTTCGCGCTCGCATCAGCTTCGGTCAGTTGCACCTCCCTTTTCAAAGCGTGAACCTGGTGGCAATTTATGATGTCCGCGGACAAGCAGTCCCAGATTTTCTCGAGGCTCGTCTCCAGGACGCGCTTGGAGACGTCGCGGAGGTTCGGGTGAAGCGAACATGAGCCTGCAATTCATAGCGCATAAGGTGTCCGTGAGCGACATCGAGAGACGTCTGGCGTCGCTGGACTGCGAAGCTGAAGTGTTTCCAATCCATAGCGAGCATGTCGGCATCTCTGTCCCGACTCGGCTTGTCGAGTCAGTCGGCGAGCATAACATCCGCGCGGCGATGCGCAACATTCGCATCTATGACCTCTACTCAGGTGCCTGGACTGCCTAAACTCTCACCGGGAAACAACGGTGACTGGGGCTTGCGTCACTTGCCCTGTCGTCGAACCGCTGCCATACAACGCTCAATAATCACTCCATGCGAATCCATAGTCCCGATCGCAGCGCGCTGGCGCCGCTGACCTACCACTCGACGGTGGTCAACTATCTGCTTGAACGCGAGCCGGAGGTTTGGCGTTGGGCATGTGAGCGTGCCACTGGCGCTGGGCTCTCGGAGGAACTGCGCACCATGCTACTGCGCGATACCTACCGCATCGACGCCGACGCGCACCGTGAGGTACATGCCGCCTTGGCGATTGCGATGGAGCGATTAGGCATTGAAGCACCAGCCACCCTGTACCAATCCGCAGGGCAGCAGATGAACGCTTCGCTCGTCTACGTACCGGGCGAGGTTCACATCATTCTTCAAGGGCCGCTGCTGGACCGGCTGTCACCAGAGGAGTTACTGGCGGTATTCGGACATGAATTGGCGCATTACCTGCTGTGGTCGCGCGACAATGGGCGCTTTCTTGCCGCTGATCGCATCTTGAGCGACGCGGTGGCGGCACCGGACGCGCGTAGCAGTCACCGCGAGACCTACCGCCGTTATGCCCTTCACACGGAGCTTTTTGCCGACCGAGGCGGCTCGGTGGCAGCGGGCGCGGTTGCGCCGGCGGTATCGACGCTGGTCAAGGTGCAGACCGGAATTGCCACCGTTGACGCGGCGGCCTACCTGCGGCAGGCAGCCGAGATCGATTCGCATGAAGCGGGCGCGAGTGCGGCACACAGCCATCCGGAGACCTTCATTCGCGCCCGTGCGCTGGCATTGTGGTGGGATGGGGCCGACGACCTGGATGCGTGGATCGACACCAGGCTGCACGGCCCGCTGACACTGGAGCGTCTGGACCTGCCCGGACAAGTGCGGCTGCAGACCCTCACGCGTGGTTTCCTTGCCCGCTATCTGGCCGGCGCGCCGCTCACGAGTGACGCGGTGCTTGCACAAGTGCGCATGTTGTTCCCTGACTGGGGTGCTGATGAGCCAGCCGTCGGACTCGAGGTATTCGACGCCGTTGCAGTCGACGACAGCGTGCGCGGCTACCTCAACGCGCTGATGGTGGACCTCGCGCTCGCCGATCCCGACCAGCAGGATGCGGCCTTGTTGCGAGCGGGGCAGGTAGCCCAAACGCTGGGGAGCCTCGACGCTCTGCGGCTCAATCTGCGTCGCGATGCAGGTTTCGGCAAGCGCGAGCTGGACCGATACAACCGGCAACTGGCGAAGGAGAGTCAGGCATGAGCGACAGCGCGATCGCAAACAACAATCCGCGTACCCTGCGCAGTCTGATTGCAGCGCAAGGTAGCGCGGCACTGTCCACCGACGACGTGCTGGTGTTGATTGTGCCGCTATTTCACCAAGTTGCCGCGCTGCACGCACAAGGCAAGGTTGCCGCGCTTGACGCCGATAGCATCTTGGTGGGTGAAGATGGCGTGCTCCGCCTGCGTAGAGCCGAGGGCAAATCGCCGGCCATCGACATCGGTGCGGTGCACCGGGTGCAGCCGCATCCGGCGTCGGGCCTGAATATCGTCGGTGCCTTACAACGCACCCATTCCGAAGATGGTCGCCGCGAAGAAACCGATCTGGCGTTGCAACTCGACGTTGCTGCGCCGATTGAGCGACCCGTGTACCTGCTGGGTCCTGCCAGTTGGGAACTGCAGATCGGGCACCATGATGAAATCAGCGATATTTTCCTGCTCGGCTTGATGTTGGCGAGTCTTGCCTGCGGATTGGATTTCGCCGACGAAGACGATTTACGCAGCTTCGTCGCCCACCGCCGCAATCTGTTCCTGGTGTGCGAGAGACTGCACCCTATCGTGGCCGCGGTCATCGTCGAGATGACGGAGATCAACCGGCACGAGCGCGCGACGGACCTCGCAGCCCTGGCCGCGCGCCTGAGCACCTGGCGTGAACAGCCCCTCGTTCTCGACGTGGAGCGCGCTCTCGCAGCCGCCAGCGGTGCGATGCCGCGTCGACGCGCGGTACTCATGCATTTGCGCGATCGCCTGTTCGATCTGTCCCGGCGCAACCGGTTACTTCACTTTCGACCTTCCGCGGCCAGCGTGAACCTGACAGTGGCCAGCGTGCCGCTGATGCTGCAGATCGAAAGTGTACGGCCCGAGCACATTTGCACGTGGGGCGGCCCCTTTGCGGACGATCTTGTGTCGGGCAAGCAAGTCTCGCTGCAGCGCTGGCTTCGCTTCGACGACCAGCCGTACCTGCCGGCGGCCCTCGACAGACTCATCGCCGAAACCCGGCGAGATCGGGCCGAATTCGGCTTCAGCAACCTGCGCCTCGTGATTGCCTTTTTGCGCTGGCACAACCTGAAGGAGTCACCGGACGAGCGCATTGTTTCGCCGCTGCTTTGGCTGCCGGTCGAACTGGTCAAGCGCAAGGGGGTGCGAGATCAGTACGTGATCCAATGCACGAGCGGCGAAGCCGAGTTCAATCCTGTCTTGCGCCATCACCTTGGCCAGCTGTACGACATCCGGCTGCCCGAGACGGTCGACCTGGGCCGCACTACGCTCGCGGAGATACACGCCGACATCCTGAGTCAGATCCGGCGCTCCGAACCCGCGGTGGAGCTCCGTCTGGTCGACCGGGCGGCGGTACGGCTCGTGCGGCAGAAGGCGCTTCAGCGCATGCAGCAATTCAAGCGTCGGAGGCCGGGCGCAAGTGTGAGACGCGCGAGGGAGGACGGACGGCTGCCGCCTTACAGCTACGCACAAGACGACTATCGGCCTCTTGGGCGAGCACTTTTTGAACTTTGGGTTCGGCCAAGCGAGCTGCCGCAGCGTTTCGAGGCGGGTGCCGCGCCGAGTGCCGGGCTCCGTCAGCCCCATATGGCCGATCCGATTGTCGAGACAGCCGACACCGACGACCGTTTAGGTTTCGCGCTTCAAGAGTCTGAAGGGCACCGCTACGCCTGGGATCTGGATCTGACTCAGGTGACGTTGGCTAACTTCAACTACAAGAAGATGTCGCTGGTACGCGACTATTCCCAATTGCTCGACGAACCTCGCGAGAACCCCGCTTTTGACCGAGTGTTCTCCATCGAGCCGCGTGAGGTGGAGGCCGAGGCGCCGCCACCACTTCAAGCGGCTGAACGATGGAGCGTCGTGGCTTCCGACGCCACGCAGAATGCAGCGGTGGGGTTGGCGCGCAACCAGCGCAGCTTCATCATTCAGGGGCCGCCGGGAACGGGAAAATCCCAGACCATCACCAACCTGATCGCCGATTACGCAGCCCGCGGCAAGCGCGTGCTGTTTGTCTGCGAGAAACGTGCTGCGCTGGACGTGGTGTTCCATCGGCTCAAGCAGAGCCGCCTGGAAGCATTGTGCTGCTTGATCCACGATTCGCAGACCGACAAGAAGGCTTTTATCGCCGATCTGCGCGACTGCTACGAGCGCTGGATTTCGCAGCCTCACGGTAGCGAAACGCTGGAGGCGCGTCGCAAGCAAGCGGTGGATTTGCTGACGGAGCAACAGCAACGCATCGACAGTTTCGAGTCGGCCATGGCGGCGATTTGCGAGCCCGTCGGCGACAGCGTGCGCGCGCTTCTGCGGCGTCTTGCCGAGCTTCCCAGTGCCCCCGAACCGGGGGCGGCGATGCGCGAGCGCTTGCCAACTTTGGCGAGCTGGGACCACTACCGGGATTTGACGCAGCGTGTACACCGCGCCATGCGCGAGCGCTTCGGCGTGGATAGTCTTGCCGCACATCCGTTCGCCAAGCTGTCCCGGCAATTGCTGGGCGACGAGCGCGCATTCGGCCGGGCCGAACAATTGTGCGAAGTTGCGGAAGCCCAGTTCGAAGCGCTGGACCGGTTATTGGATAGTTCGGAGTACAGGATCTCTCATGACACCGCCCTGGAACATGCATGCTCCATCGCGACTGACTGTGTGTGGCTGCTGGACACCGGACTTGCTTCGCATCTCGATCTTCTCGATAAATCCTCACCGGCGCATGGTGAAATGCAGAAGGTTCGTGCCGAGCTCGATACGCACACACGGGCGCTGAGCGTTGCCCAAGACGCAACATCGAATTGGCGCGACAAGCTCAGTCGGGACGATACGGAATCCGCACTCATACTGGTTCGCCGGCTGGAGTCGTCGCCGACGCGCTGGCTGCAGCCGCGTTGGTGGCGCCTACGCGCGGAGCTGAAGCGCCGCTACGATTTCGGCAAGCACGCAGTTCATCCCGGCTACCTTAAGGTATTGGACGCGCTTGCTACCGAGCACGCCGCCAGCGCTGCGCTCGCCGCAGCCGATGCCCAGAGCCGGCAGCGGTATGGCGTCGGCGATATGCTCGCATTTACGTCGGCACTCGCCGAACTCGAGCGGCGTCTCCAGAAATCCGAAGGGCTTCGAGATCTCATCGGCAATCTGCGCGGCTCTGCTGATCCGCTAGCGACGGCGCGCGAACAGGCAAGTGCCCAAGACCCATTGGACAAGCTGGCTCAACATGTCGGCCTCGACCTTGCCGTGAACCCCGACACGCGTTTGGGCGAGCTTGCCGAACTGCTTCGAGACCTGCGTGAAGCGCTGGCCGATTTGCCCGATCTCTTGCCGCTGCTGCGTTCTGTCCACGCGGGAGATCCCACCTATGCCGTTGCGCTTCAATCGCTGGATTACCCGCCTGTCCAACTGGATGCGCTGATCGCCGACGAAGCGCTGCGGAGACTGGAACGGGAGAGTCTCACGCTGGCGCGCTTCAGCGGCGCCGCGCTGGCTCAGGCGGCACGTGCCGTCGCGCAAGGACAGCGCGAGTTGCTGGCCCTCAACGCCGAGGTGGTAAGCGCAAGGAGGCATCAGCAGTTCGCTGAACACGTGCGCCAATCCACGTTGTCGGCCACGCAACTCGATGCCGAAGGCAAGACGTTCAAGAAACGTTACGCCGCCGGTCGCCGCGAACTGGAGCATGAGTTCGGCAAAAGCATGCGCCACCGGTCGATCCGCGAACTCAGCGACGACGACTCGGGACTGATCGTGAACGATCTGAAACCGATCTGGCTGATGAGCCCGCTCTCGGTTTCCGACACTCTGCCGCTGTCACCGGATCTGTTTGACGTGGTGATCTTTGACGAGGCTAGTCAGATTCCCACCGAGGAATCGGTGCCTGCGTTGAGTCGCGCGAGCCAGGTGGTCGTAGTCGGAGACGAAATGCAGTTGCCGCCGACCACATTCTTCTCCACCAGCAGCAGCGAAGACGACGAAATCGTGGTGGAAGAGGACGGCGAGCGTATCGCGATCAACCTCGATTCAGACAGCTTGTTGAACCAGGCTGCTCGGAACTTGCCTGCTACGCTGCTGGCCTGGCACTACCGCAGCCGTCACGAATCGCTGATCAGCTTCTCCAACGCAGCGTTTTACGATGGTCGCCTGGTCACCATTCCTGACCGCGTGCTCGAGCGCAGCGAGGAAGACGTGATCCCCGTGCGCTCGGACCAGGGTGACGCAGGAATTGCCGGTGCGGACGCGCTTTTGGCGCGGCCGGTCAGCTTCCATCGGTTAAGCGATGGCGTATATCTGGAGCGGTGTAACGAGCCCGAGGCGCGGTATATCGCGCAAACTGTGCGTGAGCTGCTGCGTAGGGAGACCGGGTTGAGCCTCGGCATTGTGGCGTTCTCCGAGGCGCAGCAAACCGCAATCGAGGCCGCACTCGAAGCACTCGAGCGAGAGGACGCGGATTTCGCCGCGCGTCTTGAGCGGGAGTATGTACGCGAGGACGACGATCAGTTCAATGGCTTGTTCGTCAAGAATCTGGAGAACGTCCAGGGCGACGAACGCGACGTCATCATTCTTAGCATCTGCTACGCGCCAGGTCCGGACGGCAAGATGCAAATGAATTTCGGCCCGATCAACCAGCGCGGCGGGGAGAAGCGCCTCAACGTCATCTTCAGCCGTGCGCGCCATCGAATGGCGGTCGTATCGACGATACAGGCCGAGGCCATTACCAACGTGCACAACGATGGCGCCGCGGCGTTGCGTGCTTTCCTGCAGTTCGCACAGGCGAGCGCCCAAGGACAGTTCGAGAGGGCGCAGGCGACGCTTGGTTCGCTAAACCCGGGGGCGCGTGAAGCTTTCGCGCGGCAGGCCGCATCCGACAGCATCCGCAACGCAATGGCCGACGCACTACGGGCACGCGGTCATGACGTCCACGTCAATGTAGGCCGATCGCAGTTCCGATGCGACCTCGCCGTTGTCGATCCGTCAGCGGCGCACTACGCGCTCGCGATTTTGCTCGATAGTCCGGCGGAAACGGTGACCGATGCCGCCGAGCGCTACGTTTTCCGCCCCGGCGTGCTGCGCAGCTTTGGATGGCGGGTGCTGGATATTCCGGGTAAGGATTGGCTGCATGACCGCGACGCGGTGCTGACCCGAATAGAGTCCATGCTGGCCGATGGGGAAGACAGGGCACTGGATATCGAGGTCGAATTGCCGGCGCCGATGCCAACGAAACCGGCGGCATCGGCTTCACTCGCGACCGACGATTTTCGTATTGCACACGCTGATGAACCGCAAATAGAACTGGTGCGCAATCTGCGCTTTGAGGGCGGAACTTCGCACAAGTTTTGGCGCGTTACGCTGCGGGGCGCTGAACTTAGCGTCAGCTATGGGCGCGTAGGCACCAGCGGGCAGACGAATCTGAAGCAGTACGACAGCGCAGAACGGGCTCGTCGCGAGATGGATAAGCTCGTCACGGAGAAATTGCGCAAGGGTTACGTCGAAGAGTGAACCCGGTGAGACTTGGCGGGGGCTCTATCTGACCCGCCAAGTTAATTCAATTAACAGCAGTTGCGCTCCCCTTCCTAATGAAACGAATACTCGCCCGTCTCCTGACCGCAGTTCGCACCTCTACCGCGTCTCAAGCCGCGCCAAAGGTCGAAACAGTGAATGTCAACTCGTTGCGATACACCATGCCGACAGTCGCGGCAGACTCTATCGTTTACGTCGCTGCAACTAAAGAGTCTTCTCAAGGAGTGCCGCAATTTCACGAGGACGAATGGGCGCAACTGGAGTTCTTCCCAAGAGCGAGATTTGGGGAAATTCAAAAAATTCTCAAGGAGTACAAGTCCTTTGAGGCAGCAAATCGCAGTGAGCACGGATGGAAGGATATCTATGCCCGGCGTATCACTCGCGGTCCAGTCGTATCTAATAGCGTGTCTCCGGGGGAGCTTGCTACTTTAGTGTCCGGAACGTTACTTCAAGCTCCTATTCTTGGGACGTTTTCCGCAGTACTCGGTCAAGTCGAGAACGGGTTCTCTATAGAGCTAGGTGAGAACGCCTATCTCTACGGAATTCAAAATGAAAGTGGCACAACGGTACTTGCGGCCAGTCTCTCTGGTGCAGATGACATGCTTCTAACAAACGCTTTCGCGAGTGTCAGTGAGCGTTTTGGGTTAATTCTGGTTGATTGGCGGCAACAATTCATTTTGGTCTCGGTAGACAAGAATGGAAATATTGATGTTTGGCGCCCTTAAGCATGCTGAATGCTTAAGGGAAACTGGCGAACTCGCAAGTTACGCTGCCGTTACCCTCAGATCATCGGACTACGGTCGCCCGATTAGTCAAGCGTTGAACGGCCACTTTCTGATAGGTCAGATGGCCGCTTCGGGGCTACTAAAGCCTGTCGAATCGGGCCGCGGTCGGCCGAGGCCGTGTGGAAACTGTTTTCTTCTCCCTTACGGGCCCGTTCGCCCGCCCTAATCGAGTCAGGCCCGATGATTCGTGTCTATGGCGCGATGGTGCGCATGGGAACTCTCATTTTGTCGCGCGGCACATACCCGGCCTGACAGAGCCTGTCCAGCGCACAAAGCCCCTCCGGGCTTATGCTCCAGCCATCTTCATCGCCTTCAATGTTCTGGCGACACCGAGTATGTTTATGACCCGCTTCAGGTTGTAGGTCAACACCTGAAGGCTCATTTCAGTGCTCACCCGTCCGAGCGTTCGCGTCAGGAAGTGTGTGGCTCCCATCCAATGCTTCAGCGTGCCGAAGACGTGTTCGACAGTGCTTCTCCGGATCGTCATTGCATCCGGCTTGCGATCCAGCCGACGCTGCATGGCTTCCAGTATCTGTTCGTGTTCCCATCGTCGGATGCGGCGATAGTCGCTCGGAGAACATCGCTCCTTGAGATGACAACGCGGGCAGGCGGTGGGCCAGTACACCTGCAGATTCATGTTATGCTCAATGGTCGTGAATCGACGGATAGCACGCTCCCCTGCAGGGCATCGATACTCATCGTTCTTCGCGATGTAGACAAAGTCTCGCTTGGTAAAGAGACCCTTCTTCCTTGATGCCGAAGTGAGCGGTTTCGGGACATACGCCTTGACCCCCGCCAGTTCGCATGCACGGATATCCGGGCCGCTGAAGTAACCTCGATCGGCCAGCACCTTCAGCTTCGGTTTGCCCATCGCATTCTTCGCCAACAACGCCATCCTGCTGAGTTGCCCGTGATCGCCTCCGACGTTCGTCACCTCGTGTTCGACGATCAGGTGATGCTTCGTATCGACGGCGACCTGAACGTTGTAGCCGACCGTTTCGGTTCTTTTGCCACCACTGGTCATCGAACGGGAATCCGGGTCGGTAAGCGACAACTGCCTGTCCGGCACTTTCTTCAACTGCTTTCTGATCTGCTCGAGCTCACGCATCTGCTGACGCAAGACCGCGATCTTCTCGTAGAGGTGCACGGTCTTCACATCGAAACCTATCGGACTGGTCCGGTCTGCGGTTTCAATCATGTCGAGATATCGCTGGACGCTTTCCTCAATCTGTTGTTGCCGCTTGTCGATCTTGCCGGCCGTGTAGTTTCTGTCACGGCTGTTCACCGCCTTGAACTTGCTGCCGTCGATTGCGACCATGTCGCCGGCCAGGAGCTTCAGTCCGCGACACAGTTCGACGAAACGTCGGCATACGTTGCGAATCGCCGGGCCGTTGTCGCGGCGAAAGTCAGCGATTGTCTTGAAGTCCGGCGCCAGACGTCCTGTCAGCCACATCAGTTCAATATTGCGCTGGCATTCGCGCTCAAGACGGCGGCTGGAGGGTACCCGGATCAGATACCCGTAAATGTAAATCCGGAGCATCACGTCTGGATGATAGGACGGGCGGCCCGTCAGCGCCGGTGTCGAACCGTTGAAACCGAGTTCCGCAAGGTCCAGTTCGTCGACGAAGGCATCTATGACCCTGACCGGATTGTCCTGTCCAATATAGTCATCGACGCATTCGGGAAGTAGTGCGACCTGCTTGCGGTCATCACCTTCAACGAATCGCTTCATGAGTCACCCTGTCTCAACACGTTGATTCAGTTTAGACGATCAATGCGTTTTCACACGGCCTCGGCCATTCACTTACGAAGACACGAAACAAGCGCTCCCTCGTCAGCCAAAGCGGCCAGTCAGCACGACAGCTTGCGATGCCAATAGCGGAACCTGGCTAATCGTGAATGTTTCGCGTGAAATCAATAGGCGACAGGTCCAAAATGGCCCAAATAACCGATCTGGGTCAAGATCATTCGATTGATGCACTTCACGATGACACTGCTTTGTTCGATCGGTCGACCGAAGAGAGCGAAGTTAGGAATCGTATACGCCTTGGCGTACTGCTCGGCTTGTGGATGAAAACGGCGTAGCGAAAGGCCATATGCGGTCTCAAAGGGACGCCCGCCAGTGCGAAGTAGACTGAAATAGGAGGGATAGATAACACCGTCGAAACCTGCACCTCTCGCAGCCATCGCAATATCGCGAGAGATTTCGTACGAATGTGATTTCGCAAGAAAGAGCATATGGATAGCCATGTCCAAGCTCTCGAATTCGGTGACCTCCTCTTTGAGGACCGCTGTAAGCTCCAAAAGCCGCAAGTCTCTGACGGGTTGCAACGTGGCAACATACATATCATCCTCGACCGTGGCGCGACATTCGTGGATGCAGATATCTATATCTTGTGATCCATACATGACCGGGAAGCCCACAGAATCGAGCCGTCCCTTCCCGGCGAAGTGCAATGGAGGGCTGTCATATTCGTGTGGCTCGGCATGATGCTGAGGGTTCACTCGGACGCGATAAAACAATTCGTCCTTCGCGAGTGTTCGAACAGGATATTCTTTTAATACACGGTCAATGATCTGAGGACGTGTCGCCGGATCTTGCAACGCCTTCAACGGCTCGACTTCTCCAAACATCCAGAAACGCGGACCGTAATGGAAGAAACCGATCTTTGCCGCGTCCTCGATCAGCTTCACATCGTTTCTCAGCCATGGCGACGGCGAGATATCGCTCTTGCCGTAATGGTGCTCGTTGCATTGCACGCGCGGTGCCGCGCCATAGTCAAATCGGATAGTCGTGCCGCTGACAAAGAAGCGGTGCGCAATCCCCAATACGTGTTCCTTCGTGAGCTTTTTCCCATCATGGCTCTTGCAGTTTGGGCACTCCCCTTCCTGTTCGACACCATGCTTCCACGAGTCAATCCGCAATCCCTCGTCTGCAAAGCAATTAGAGCAAAGTAGAAACTGAGTAGTGTTCGCTACTTCGTCGGTCATTTCAGATCCTTCGAGTTTGCTGGAGAGTGAAGTACGAAATAAGGGATGAACGCAAAATAAAACTCCTATTTGACTTACGGCTTTAGCTGCAACCGATGATGTAGTCAGGAGTTCCTTGGTAATTTCGAATTAACGAACCTCCGAGCCGTTCAGTTGCTACTTGAACATACGAAGCTTGAAAGCACGGTTAGGTATCTCAGCATCGACACGGCGGCGCGTTCACACGAAAAGCTCAAGGTCAACCTGACCGAGCGCTTTCGCTCAGAACGCGCGCTAACGCGGCAATACGATAGAACGGGCACCGATCAGTGGCGCGTCGGACTCTGACTGATATTCGTCCTTGCCGATCGAGAACGGACCAATTATGGTTTGGATATAGTCGAACCATCTCTCCCCAAGTGTATTCACAAACGCGACGAGCCCGTCTGACGCACGGTCGCTGTACATTGGTGCCCACACAAGACGCGGAACATTAGATCCCGGCAACTCAACATATCGATTTACTGTCATATAGATACAACAGTCGATAGATGAATAGGACGTAGAAAGAATATTTCCTATCAAGGCTCTCACACGATCAGGACCCAGGGATGCAAATCCATCATTCACTACTATTGCTACGCCTCCATTGGATTTTATTTTAAAATGCTCCTTTGTTTCTTTTATTTGTGCGTTTGCCTTCTTAAGGATGCGCGTCAAAGGCGGTCTGAAGAGGCGAACGTAATCACGAGCAAACCACTGCGGCTCGCCTTTCCCGCCAAACAACGCAGGCCGCCAGTCTGGATCCTCGGCGACGACTCTTTGCATAAGCTCATTAAATCCCTTGGCGAAAGCAGGAGAGTTAGAAAACTCGGTTTCAATTTCCTTCAGCTCTGCAATAACGCCATCTTCAAAGAAAGCGAAATCAGCATTTTGAAAGTTACGAGGCTGTGGAACTAGGTCTTCAACCACGGCCCCACCGACATGTGCAACAAAGCCTCTCCACGTTTTCTCCACCGGAACGGGGTTATGTGGGCCGGTATCCCAAAACCCAGGAATTGCTGTCATGTTTGCGCTTGTTGGTTAAGTGTGCCCGCAACGCAGCCGACGGGCGATTGGCCACTATACTCCGGCAAGCGACAGTGGAGGCGCTGCCACGGAACGGCTGCTCCGGGTCGAACACGGCCAAATATGTGCCAAGCGAAGTCTCGACCTGAGACGAACGCGAAAGACAGCATGAGCAGCCAAGAGCACATGAATGCCCCAGCACCCACGCCCGGTGGCATTTCTGGTGGTATCTGCACCAGCAAAATTCCTCAAACCCGCGCCAGCCAAGCGATAGCAGGATTTTTTCGATTCCGGCCCTGGCACCATTAGCATGTAAAGCGAAGATAGATAATGCCCACAAAACCCGCTACAGCAAAGGCTTAGCGGGTTTTTTGTTGTCTGCCGTTGTAAAGCAACGAATGCTGACAATAGGCGCCATTCGGGGGCATGTCGCTACACTGACGTTTTGACCGGCGTAAATGTCCCCATGAATCGCAACCTATGGCACTGACCGACGCAGTCAGTGGTATCTGGCTCGTTTCCGGGCCTTCCCAGCGGGAGATACCACCATGCCGCTCACCGATGTACAGGTTAGGACCGCTCGCTACAACCCCGAGAAAACCGGCAATCCCCTCGCAGACGCCTAACCTGCACTCCCGCACCACCGTCGACAGCGAAAAATATCGCACGCCGCAAAATGCATAAACAATCAGCGATGCTGACGATACAAAAAACAACCCACACCGAAAAAATCGCGCATGCCGCGAGCCGAACCTCTCCCGCGACATACCTATCGGCGCTTACCGGCTCGCGGCGCCCACCCCACCCCGCGCAACCTCGCGCCGACGCTTGACCACATAACCGCCCCACATCAGCACGAGCCACACTGGCACGAGCCATACCGACACCGACAACCCCGGCGTCATCGCGAGAATCACGAGGATCAGCGCCATGAACGCGAGGCAGATCCAGTTGCTGACCGGGAACCAGAACGAGCGGAACACGAGCGTTTCGCCGGCGGCCAGCATCGCTCTGCGCGACTTCAGATGCGTGAGGCTGATCAGCGCCCAGTTCAGCACCAGCGCCGCGACCACGAGCGACATCAACAGGCCGAGCGCTTCGGCCGGAATCAGGTAGTTGATGATTACGCACGCGAACGTCGCCAGCGCCGACAGACCGATCGCCAGATACGGCACGCCGCGGCGGTCGACCTTCAGCAGCGCGCGCGGCGCGTTGCCCTGCTCCGCGAGACCGTAGAGCATGCGGCTGTTCGCATACACGCCGCTGTTGTACACCGACAGCGCCGCGGTCAGCACCACGACGTTGAGCACGTTGGCGGTCAGCGTCGAGCCGATCTGCGAGAAGATCATCACGAACGGGCTGCCGCCCGCCGCCACCTCGTTCCACGGATACAGCGACAGCAGCACCGCGAGCGAGCAGATGTAGAAAATCAGAATCCGCACGATCACCTGGTTGACGGCCTTCGGAATGCTCTTCTGCGGCTCGGCGGCCTCGGCCGCCGTAATGCCGATCAGCTCGAGCCCGCCGAACGAGAACATGATCACCGCGAGCATCATGAAGAGCCCATGAAAGCCATGCGGGAAAAAGCCGCCGTGGCTCCACAGGTTCGCGACCGTCGCCTGCGGGCCGCCGTGACCGCTCGCGAGCAGATAGCCGCCGAACACGATCATGCCGATCACCGCCGCGACCTTGATGATCGCGAACCAGAACTCGGTTTCGCCGTATGCCTTCACGTTGGCGAGATTGATCGCGTTGACGATCGCGAAGCACACCAGCGCCGACACCCACGACGGCACGCCCGGCCACCAGTAATGCACGTAGGTGCCCACCGCGGTCAGCTCGGCCATGCTCACGAGCACGTAGAGCACCCAGTAGTTCCAGCCCGACAGGAAGCCCGGGAAGTCGCCCCAGTATTTGTAGGCAAAGTGGCTGAACGAGCCGGCCACCGGCTCCTGCGCGACCATCTCGCCGAGCTGGCGCATCATCATGAAGGCGATCACGCCGCCGATCGCGTAGCCGAGAATCATCGACGGACCGGCCGCCTGCAATACGCTCGCCGAGCCGAGAAAGAGACCCGTGCCGATCGCGCCGCCCAGCGCGATCAACTGGATGTGGCGATTCTTGAGCCCGCGCTTCAGGCCTTCCTGCTGTTGTGTACTATTCATTGCGCCTTGCCGTGTGGAAACCGTTGTGTCCGGACCGCTGTCTCCGGTCCCCTGTATCGGGGCCCATTGCCCGGCCAGCTGTGGTTGCGGTGACGGCCTAGCCCGGCAAAACCGGTAATGTTACCTTGGCCGATATTCCTCAGACATTCGTGGCAACCCGCGTTGGTTCAGCACCGCACCTAAGCGCGAGGATTGTGATTGTCGCCGCGATAGGGCTTCGGTATGTTGCCGGAGTCGAACTCTCAGCCTGCGGAGATTCAGCATGTTGCCCAAACGCCTGCTTTGCGCCGCCGTTCTGTCTCTCTGCTTCGCGAACGTAAGCGCGCTTGCGCAAACGGCGCCCGACGCCGCATCGGCCGAACAGTCACCGCCTTCGGCCGGATCGCCGTCCGGGAACGAGCCCGCGGACCAGGCCGCGCCAGCGGCTCCGGTGGCGACGGCCCCGCCGGCGCCCGCCGCCGCTCCCGCCGCCCCTGCAAAAGACCAGCCTGCCGCCGCGCCGCTCGCCGGCCCGGTGCGCAACATCGTGCTCGTGCATGGCGCGTTCGTCGACGGTTCGAGCTGGAACGGCGTCGTCGCGAAGCTGCAGCAGAAGGGCTATCACGTGACGTCGGTGCAGAACCCGCTTACCTCGCTCGCCGACGACGTCGCCGCGACCCGCCGCGTGCTCGCGCGCGAGCATGGCCCGGTGCTGCTCGTCGGGCATTCGTGGGGCGGCGTCGTCATCACCGAGGTCGCGGCGAATGCGCCGAACGTCGCGGGGCTCGTGTACGTTGCGGCGATCGCGCCGGAACTGCACGAATCGGCGATGGACGTGATGAAGCAAGGCACGCCGATGCCCGCCAGCCAGAGCATCAGCAAGGATGCGAACGGCTTCCTGTGGGTCGATCGCGCGCGCTATCGCGCCGACCTCGCCGCCGACGTGCCCGAGAACGTCACACGCGTGCTCGCGGCCGCGCAGGTGCCGATCGCCGCGCAGGCGTTCGACGAAGCGGTCGATCAGGTCGGCTGGAAAGATAAACCGTCGTGGTACGTGCTGACGACGAAGGACCGGGCGGTCTCGCCCGCGTTGCAGAAAGCGCTCGCCGAGCGCATCGGCGCGAAGGTCGTGCCGGTCGCGTCGAGCCATCTGGCGCCGGTGTCGCACGCGGGCGCGGTGGCGGAAGCGATCGATCACGCGGCGCGCGAGCTGAGCCGTCAGCAGTAGACGCTGCCGGTAACGGTCCACATCGGCGCCGCGTCGGCACGGGACCCTCCCTTGTCATGCGGAAGCCCGGCGTGACAGCACCGGCCCTCTGTGCTTGCCCGCGCCCGACGATGAGCCTCGCCGGGACAGGCAAGCGTGCTACACGCTCACGGGCTCGAACGGCAACGTCACCTTGCCATGCGCGTCGACGGTAACACAGCCGCTGGGTCCGTCTGCTCGGGAATGTCAGCAAGGCGCGCCGCGGGCGACACGACAATAATCAGCGCCTGCACGAGAAACGCGAGCGCGGCCGCGACGAGGCATGCGTCGATGCTCCAACGGGCGCTGAGCGCCGCGCCGAACAGCGCGCCCACCGGCCGCGCGCCATAGGTTGCGGTGCTGATGAGCGCCGAGACGCGGCCCATCATGCGCTCGGGCGTGATGGCCTGACGCAGTGTCGTCGAAGCGACGACCCACAGGATCGGTCCCGCGCCGAGCAGAAAGAAGCTCGCGAGCGCGAGCCAGAACGATGGCGCGACGAGCGTCGCGACCATCACGAGCGAAGCGAGCAAGCCGCACGACGGACCGATGACGAGCAGGCGACCGAACGCGAGACGCCGTGCGATCGCGGGCGCTGCAAGCGCACCGCATACCATGCCGACGCCATACGCGCCGAGCGTCACGCCGACCATCGAGGCGCCGAGCCCGAGCCGATGCACCGCATACGGCACATACACCGCTTGCAGGATAAAGAAGCCGAGGTTGAAGAACACGGCCGTCAGCAGCATCGGCAACAGCAAGGCATCGCGCAGCACGAAGCGCGTGCCGTCGCGCAGTTCCAGCATGAAGCGACGCGGCGGCACGGCGGCGCGCGGCGGTTCGCGCAGTCCCGCGAGCAATGCGACGGCCAGCGCCGACAATGCGGCCGCGCCGCCGTAGGCCCAGCCCGCGCCGATCCAGCCGACCAGCAAGCCGCCGAGCGCCGGCCCCGCCGAATACGCGACACTGCGCGCGAGTTCGAGCCGGCCGTTGGCATTCGCGTAGGCGGCGCGCGGCACGATCGACGGTACCAGCGATGGCGCCGCGACGTTGTAGGCCACGGTGCCGGTCGCGGCGACGAAGCCGAGCGCGGCCAGCAGCGGCAGGTTCAACGCATGCGTGAGAACGAGCAGCAGCACGCAGAGCATCGCGAGCACGCGCACGCTTTCGGCAAGTGTCATCAGCACGCGGCGCGAATGGCGGTCGGCCCAGACGCCGAGCGGAATCGACAGCAGCAGGAACGGCAGCGTCTGCGCGGTTTGCAACAGACCGGTATCGCGCGCGCTGGCGCCCAGCGCGAACACCGCGACGAGCGGCGCGGCGGCGAGACTGATCTGCTCGGCCGACTGCGCGCACAGATTCGACCAGGCGAGACGCTGGAATGCGGCGGGCAAGCGGCTCGCCGCGGCAAACGAAGACGATGAAGACGTGGCGGGCATCGGCCAACTCCGGAGTTCATGACGAGACGTTCATCGTCGCCGCCCGGCCGTCGCGCCGCGCTCCGCTTCTTGCGGTGTTATTCTTCGCTCGCCATGAATCTCGAAAGCATCCTCTTCACTCAAGGTTTCGGTTCGCGCCGACAATGCCGCGCCCTGATCAGCGACGCGCGCGTGAGCATCGACGGCACCGTATGCACCGATGCCGACGCCGACTTCCCCGTCGCCGACGGCACGTTGCGCTTTAACGTCGACGGTGTCGAATGGCCGTATCGCGAGCACGCGTATCTGCTGCTGAACAAGCCGGCCGGCTACGAATGCTCGCGCGATCCGCAGCATCATCCGAGCGTGTTCAGCCTGCTGCCGCCGCCATTCGCCGAGCGCGGCGTGCAGTGCGTGGGCCGCCTCGATCAGGACACCACGGGCCTGCTGCTGCTCTCCGACGACGGCAAGTTCGTGCATCAGTTCACGTCGCCGAAACGCAAGGTGCCGAAGCTCTATGTCGCGACCACGCGCCATCCGCTCGACGACGCGCAACTGGGCGCGTTGCGCGACGGCGTGCTGCTGCACGGCGAAACGAAACCGAGCGCCGCGCTCGACGCGCAAGCACGCGATCCGCACACGCTCGCACTCACGGTGCTCGAAGGCAAGTACCACCAGGTCAAGCGGATGATCGCGGCATCGGGCAACCGCTGCGAAGCGCTGCATCGCGAGCGGATCGGCGGACTCGTGCTGCCCGCGACGCTCGCGCCCGGCGCGTGGCAATGGCTCGACGAAGCCGACCTCGGTTCTTTACGGAGCGGGTAAACCACGGCTGCGCCACGATCGCGCCGACACTGTCCCCATAAGCCTTTGATGCGCCGGGAAAAAAGCCCGCGCACATCGTGGTACATCGTGGTGCACCGCACAGACGGCGCTGCGCCGCAGCATGCCGTTCCTTTCATGCCGCCCTATACTCGTTTAAACAAACGACTACAAAGATTTTCAAGGAGGGGCGCCATGCATATCGACAGCACGAACGCGATCTCGCAGGCGATGATTGCCTTTATCTGCTTTGCGCTGCTGCTGATCGGCGGCTTGATGGTCATCATGCGACGGCGGCATACGTATCATCCGGGCCTGATCGGCGCCCTGATCGGCGGAATGCTGTGCTTCCTGCTGCTGGAAGTACTGCCGACGCTGACCTGAAGCGAGCGGACCGCGCGGGTGACGCGGAGGGTCGTTGCACGCGGGCAAGCGCCCGATGCAACGCGACGGGTCAGTGTTTTCGCGAGGGCAGCGATATCTCGCACCCTGCCCCTACGCGCCCTTCGCCGCGTCCCGCAAAAAATCCTCGACGCTCGGATAACGCAAGCGCACGCGCAGCTCGTCCTTGAGACGCCGGTTCACGAGCCGCCTCGATTCGCGCATGAAGGACAGCAGGCTCGGATCGATCTGCCGCTCGGCCTGCGCGCGCGTGATGCGCGGCGCGCGTGCGAGCCCGAACGTGTCGGCGACGAGATCGAAGTACTCGCCCATCTTCAGCGAAGAATCGTCGGACGCGTGGATCACGCGCGCGGGTTTGCCGTGCGTCGCGAGGCGCACGAGGATCGCGGCGAGATCGTCGGCGTGAATGTGATTCGTGTAGACGTCGTCGGCCGCGTTGAGCGCCGGCGTGCCCTTCTTGAGCCGCGCGAGCGGCAGCCGGTTGCGCGCATAGATGCCGGGAATCCGCGCAATGCTTGCCGTCACGGCGCCGCGCGCGGTCGCGCGCCGCAACTGCCGCTCGGCCGACACGCGACGTTTCGCGCGCGCATTGGCCGGCCTGACGGCACGCGTTTCGTCGATCCACGCGCCGCCGCAGTCGCCGTAGACGCCCGTCGTGCTCGCGTAGACGATGCGCGACGCGCCGCGCGAAGCGGCAGCCCGGCGCACCCTGTCGGGTACAATACCGGCTGCTTCAGCGTCCAGAAATGAAGCGCGCGCGCGGCGCATGCGCGCGATCGGCGCGACGGCGGGAATCCACGTACAAGCGCGCATGCCAGCGCCCATGCGGCGCACCTGACCCGCGCTGCCGAGCGTCGCCAGCAGTGCGCGAGTGCGGCGGTCGTCGTCACCTGACTTCTGTGGCGGCGCGAGATGCAGCACGGTCGGCGCGAGACCCGCGAGCCGTTTGAGGCTGCGGCGCTCGTCGAGATCGCCGACGAGCGGCGTCGCGCCCGCGGCGCGCAGTTCGGCGCAACGCGCGGCATGGCTCGTCAAGGCGAAGACCCGCGCGCGCGGTTGCAGCAAGGGCACGCAGCGCAGGCCGACGTCGCCGCATCCTACGATCAGCACGCGCGGGCGGCGGAAATTTCGTGTCGCTTTCATGGTGGACGCATTGTAGCCGTCACACACAACAGGTACCGCGCGGTCAATGCGCGCGGGTCCGCTAACGATTCCGATTTTTCGATTCGAACAACTCTATGGCATTTAACGTCACGCTCCGGCAAAGCGGCCGGCAGTTTCAGGTAGAACAGGACGAGCCGGTGCTCTCCGCCGCCCTGCGTCAAGGTATCGGCCTGCCGTACGGCTGCAAGAACGGCGCGTGCGGTTCGTGCAAGGGCACCGTGGTGAGCGGCGAGGTCGAGCAGCGCGCGCATTCGTCGTCGGCGTTGTCGAACGACGAAAAGACGCGCGGCATGGCACTGCTGTGCTGCGCGACCGCGTGCTCCGATCTCGAAGTCGACATCCGCGAAGTCGCCGGCGTCGGCGACGTGCAGGTCAAGAAGCTGCCGTGCCGCGTGAACGCGATCGAGCGCCGCGCCGACGACGTGGTCGTCGTGAAGCTGCAACTGCCCGCCAACGAACGTCTGCAATATCTGGCCGGCCAGTACCTCGAATTCATCCTGAAGGACGGCAAGCGCCGCAGCTATTCGATGGCGAATGCGCCGCACGCCGAAGGCCCGATCGAACTGCACATCCGCCACATGCCGGGCGGTGCGTTCACCGATCACGTGTTCGGCACGATGAAGGAGCGCGACATCCTGCGCTTCGAAGCGCCGCTCGGCACGTTCTTCCTGCGCGAGGATTCGGACAAGCCGATCGTGCTGCTCGCGTCGGGCACCGGCTTTGCGCCGCTGAAGGCGATCGTCGAACACGCGGTGTTCAAGAACATCGCGCGCCCGATGACGCTCTACTGGGGCGCGCGCCGCAAGAAAGACCTGTATCTGCTCGAACTTGCCGAGCAATGGGCGCGCGAAATTCCGAACTTCAGGTTCGTGCCGGTGCTCTCCGAACCCGATGCGAGCGATGCGTGGACGGGCCGTACCGGCTTCGTGCATCGCGCGGTCATTGAAGACCTGCCCGATCTGTCGGCCTACCAGGTGTATGCGTGCGGCGCGCCGGTGATGGTCGAATCGGCGCAGCGCGATTTCACGCAGCATCACCAGTTGTCGGAAGACGAGTTCTACGCAGACTCGTTCACGAGCGCGGCCGATCTCGCAAACGCGGTCTGATCCGGCGCACGGCGTGTTCATGGCGCGTTGAGTCCGCGCGGCGCAGCGCGGGTTCAACGCGGGTCCAGCGTGAACCCAGCGCGCGGAACATGTCAGCATCAAGGCAGAGACTCAAAAATCCGCCTCGTTGCGATGTCATGCAAATTCATGGTTTACACCGGCGCTTTTCTTATCGTATTCTTTCGCGCATGAACCGCATCCAGTCCGAACTCCGACGTCGCCGCTCGCCGCTTCCTTAGGGACGCCGCTGGCTTCGTCACGGATTCGCGCCGCACACGACACTGGGCGCAAGCAGTTCGAATCATGAAAGCCACGGCATGCCGTGGCTTTTCTGTTTTTCCAGCCGCGCTTTTTTTGCACCGGCCGACCCGTCATATCGATTCACCGTGCTTTTTTACCCTTTGCCTGGAGCCTGCCGTTATGAATTTCAATGAGTACCCGATCGATTCGCTGATGTACATCACGAACCGGCCCGACGTCGTGTTCACGCACGGCAAGGGCTCGTGGATTTACGACAACAACGGCAAGCGCTATCTGGATTTCATTCAGGGCTGGGCGGTCAACTGTCTCGGCCACTGCAACGACGGCATGATCGAAGCGCTGAACCACCAGGCCAAACTGCTGATCAACCCGTCGCCGGCGTTCTACAACGAGCCGATGGCGAAGCTCGCGGCTCTGCTCACGCAACACAGCTGCTTCGACAAGGTGTTCTTCGCGAACAGCGGCGCCGAGGCGAACGAAGGCGCGATCAAGCTCGCGCGCAAGTGGGGCAAGAAGCACAAGGACGGCGCGTTCGAGATCATCACGTTCGATCACGGCTTCCACGGCCGCACCATCGCGACGATGTCGGCAAGCGGCAAGCCGGGCTGGGACACGATCTACGCCCCGCAGGTGCCGGGCTTCCCGAAGGCGGACCTCAACGACATCGCCTCGGTGGAAAAGCTCATCAACGCGAAGACCGTCGCCGTGATGCTCGAACCGATTCAAGGCGAAGGCGGCGTGATTCCGGCCACGCGCGAATTCATGCAGCAACTGCGCGAGCTGACGAAAAAGCACAACCTGCTGCTGATCGTCGATGAAGTGCAAAGCGGCTGCGGCCGCGCGGGCACGCTGTTCGCGCATCAACTGTCGGGCGTCGAGCCGGACATCATGACGCTCGGCAAGGGCATCGGCGGCGGCGTGCCGCTCGCGGCGCTGCTCTCGAAGGCGGACGTCGCCGTGTTCGAAGCAGGCGACCAGGGCGGCACCTACAACGGCAATCCGCTGATGACCGCGGTCGGCTACTCGGTGATCTCGCAACTGACGGCGCCGGGCTTCCTCGAAGGCGTGCGCGCGCGCGGCGAATATCTGCGCACGAAGCTGCTCGAACTGTCCGAGGAGCGCGGCTTCCTCGGCGAGCGCGGCGAGGGTCTGCTGCGCGCGCTGCTGCTCGGCAAGGACATCGGCAACCAGATCGTCGAGAAGGCGCGCGAGATGCAGCCCGACGGCGTGCTGCTCAACGCGGCGCGCCCGAACCTGCTGCGCTTCATGCCGGCACTGAACGTGACGGCCGAGGAGATCGACCAGATGCTGGCGATGCTGCGCTCGGTTCTCGACTCGCTGTAATCCACGCGAACCGCACCGATGACGACGCACACGACGCTATCGATCCGCTGCTTCGACACGAGCGATACCGAGGCGGTCGTCGCGCTGTGGCAGGAAGCGTTTCCCGAGTACCGGGACGTGACGAGGCCGCAGCGCAATCCGTATCTGTCGATCGAGAACAAGCTCGCGACGCAGCCGGAACTGTTCTTCGTCGCGGTGCTCGATGCGCGCATCGTCGGCACCGTGATGGGCGGTTATGACGGACACCGCGGCTGGCTGTATTCGCTCGCGGTCGACGCATCGCTGCGACGTCACGGCATCGGCACGCGGCTCGTCGCGCACGTCGAAAGCGCGTTGACGAAGCTTGGCTGTCCGAAGCTGAATCTACAGGTGCTGTCCGCGAAAGCCGACGTGCGCGCCTTTTACGACGCGCTCGGTTATCGCGCCGATGCGGTAATCAGCCTGGGCAAGCGGCTCGGCAAATTCGCGGACGCGGCGCCGGCCGGTTGAACGTGTCGCGCCGGGCGCGGCGTCCTCTTCGCGCCTGAACGAAAAAGGCCGCATGCGATCGACAACGCATGCGGCCTTTTCTTTATCGCCGTAATCGGCGACGCCGCCGGGTTGTGGAACCCGGCGTCTTTACCCGCTTATTCGCCGAGGTAAGCCGCGCGAACCTTCGGATCGTCGAGCATCTGCTTCGCGTCGCCCGACATCGTGACCAGCCCCGAGTCCATCACATAGCCGCGATTCGCGGCCTGCAACGCGAGACGCGCGTTCTGTTCGACCAGCAGCACGGTCATGCCTTCGGCCGAAATCGAGCGCACCACTTCGAAGATCTTCTCGACCATGATCGGCGACAGTCCCATCGACGGTTCGTCGAGCAGCAACAGCTTCGGCCGCGAGATGATCGCGCGCGCCATCGCCAGCATCTGCTGCTCGCCGCCCGACAGCGTGCCCGCGTATTGCGAGGCGCGCTCCTTCAGACGCGGAAAGAAGCCGAACATGCGCTCGACGTCGGACTTGATGCCGTCGGCGTCGTTGCGCAGGTAAGCGCCCATCTGCATGTTCTCGACGATCGACATGCGCGCGAAGATGCCGCGCCCTTCCGGCACCATCGCGAGGCCGCGCTTGAGCAGTTCGTGCGCGGGCAGGCCCTTGATCGACTGGCCCATGTACTCGATGTCGCCGGCCGCGTACGCCTTCAGACCCGTGATTGCCTTCATCGTCGTGGTCTTGCCCGCGCCGTTCGCACCGATCAGCGTGACGAGTTCGCCCTGCCCGACTTCGAGGTCGATGCCCTTGACCGCCTGGATGCCGCCGTAGTTGACCTGCAGGCCCTTGATTTTCAACATTGCTTGCGTCGTGGACATCAGTGGACTCCCGCACCCAGATAAGCTTCGATCACCTTCGCATCCTTCTGCACGTCCTGCGGCAGACCTTGTGCGATTACCTTGCCGTAGTCGAGCACGGTCATCTGGTTGCACAGACCCATCACGAGCTTCACGTCGTGCTCGATCAGCAGGATCGTCCGGCCGTCCGCGCGAATCTTGTCGAGCAGCTTCGTGAGTTCGACCTTTTCGGTCGCGTTCATGCCGGCCGCCGGTTCGTCGAGCGCGAGCAGCTTCGGATCGGTCGCCAGCGCGCGCGCGATTTCGAGGCGGCGCTGGTGGCCGTACGACAGATTGCGCGAGGTGTAGTCCGCGTACTGCGCAATGCCGACATAGTCGAGCAGTTCGATCGCGCGCTCCTTGATCTCGCGCTCTTCCTTGCGCTCGCCCGGCGTCTGGAACACTGCGCCGAGCAGGCCGTGTTTGGTGCGCACATGACGGCCGACCATCACGTTCTCGAGCGCGGTCATGCCGCCGAACAGACGGATGTTCTGGAACGTGCGCGCGATGCCCGCCTTCGCGACCTGATAGACCGCGGTCGGCGTGTACGCTTCGCCGTCGAGCTTGAACTCGCCCGAATCCGGCGTGTAGAGGCCCGTGATCACGTTGAAGAAAGTCGTCTTGCCGGCGCCGTTCGGGCCGATCAGCCCGTAGATCTCGCCCGCGCGAATCTGCAGGCCGACCTCGGAAAGCGCCTGCAGGCCGCCGAAGCGCTTGTTGACGCCCTTCACCGACAGACGGATCGGCGCGTTGTTGCTTACGTTATCGCTCATGTCTTTTTCTCCACCGCGGCCTTATACGCGCACCGGCTTCTTGCCGTTGCGCTTCGCCAGCTTCGCAATCCTGTCTTCGTGTTTCGGCGCGGGCCACAGGCCTTCCGAGCGATACAGCATGATGACGACCATCGCGAGACCGTACAGCAACTGACGGATCACTTCGGTATCGACGATTTCATGGCCGAAGATCATGTTCTGCAGCGGGCCCATCGTCGAGCGCAGGAACTCGGGGAACACCGCGAGCAGCACCGCGCCGAGAATCACGCCGGGAATATGGCCCATGCCGCCGAGCACCACGCAGGCGAGCACCACGACCGATTCCCAGAACGTGAACGATTCCGGCGACACGAAGCCCTGGAACGCACCGAACATCGCGCCCGACAGGCCGCCGAACGATGCGCCCATCGCGAACGCGAGCAGCTTCACGTTGCGGGTGTTGATGCCCATTGCCTTGGCGGCGATTTCGTCTTCGCGGATCGCGGCCCATGCACGGCCGATACGCGAATGCTGCAAACGCGTACAGACCCAGATCACGAACAGCGCGCACAGCACGAACAGGTAGTAGTACAGATACACGGACGGGAACTGCACGCCGAACAGCGAATGCGACTGCGAGAGACTGAAGCCGCCGACCTGCACCGGATCGATACCGGTGATCCCCTTCGGGCCGTTGGTGATGTTCACCGGACGGTCGAGGTTGTTCATGAAGATCCGCACGATCTCCCCGAAGCCGAGGGTCACGATCGCGAGGTAGTCGCCACGCAGACGCAGCGTCGGTGCGCCGAGCAGAATCCCGAACACGGCAGCGAGCGCCATCGCGATCGGCACGATGATCCAGATCGGCATGTGAATGCCGTTCGGCGCCAGATGTGCGATCCAGTCGAATTGCGTGGAGAGGTGCGGCGAGCTCAGCAGCGCGGCCGTGTAGGCGCCGATCGCGTAGAACGCGATGTAGCCGAGGTCCAGCAGGCCGGCGAAGCCGACCACCACGTTGAGGCCGAGCGCGAGCATCACGTACAGCATCGCGAAGTCGAGCACGCGGACCCAGTAGTTGCCGCCCGCCGCGCCGATAATCATCGGTGCCGCGATCACGAGGATGGCCGTAACGACGCCGATCGCCAGCGTCTTCGTCAGGTTCTTTTCGGGGATCAGCGTCGTCGACGGCTCGATCGGTTGAATTGAGGTCATGTTCGTTTACTCCTTATGGCCCGGGATCAGGCGCGATCCGCAACGCGTTCGCCGAGCAGGCCCGACGGACGGAACACCAGCACGACGATCAGCACGATGAACGCGAACACGTCCTGGTAGTTGCTGCCGAACACGCCGCCCGTGAGATTGCCGATATAGCCGGCGCCCAGTTGCTCGATCAGACCGAGCAGCACGCCGCCGACCATCGCGCCGCCGAGATTGCCGATCCCGCCGAGCACCGCCGCGGTAAAGGCCTTCAGGCCGGGGATGAAGCCCATGTAGAAGTGTGCATTGCCGTATTCGGACGCGATCATCACGCCGGCGAGAGCCGCCAACGCCGAGCCGATCATGAAGGTGGCCGAAATCACGAAGTTCGGGTTCACGCCCATCAGGCTCGCGACGCCCGGGTTCTCGGCGATCGCGCGCATCGCGCGGCCGAGCTTGGTCTTGTGCACGAGCAGCAGCAGGCCGCCCATCACGAGGAACGCCACCACGATGATGACGATTTCGGTCATCGAGATCACGGCGCCGGGCGTCGTGTCGGTGGCCTTGATCACGTTGATCGGATCGGTGGGCAGCAGCTGCGGGAACGGCAGCGGGTTGCGCGACCAGATCATCATCGCGAGCGTCTGCAGGAGGATCGACACGCCGATCGCGGTGATCAGCGGCGCGAGACGCGGCGCGCGCCGCAACGGCCGGTAGGCCACGCGCTCGATCGTGTAGCCGACCACGGCGCAGACCGCCGCCGCGATGATCAACGCGATGATGAGCGTCGGCACGTTGCCGAGGCCGGGGAAGTGGTTCTGCAGCACGCCTATGGCGGAGAGCGCGACCATCGCGCCTACCATCAACACGTCGCCGTGAGCGAAGTTGATGATGCCCAGAATGCCGTAAACCATCGTATAGCCCAGTGCGATGATGGCGTAGACACTGCCAAGCACCAGTCCATTGAGGATCTGCTGGATGAAGATATCCATTTAATGCTCCTTAGCCCGTGCGGCTGGATTCGCGTTTTTCATCTGCCGGTGGGCGATGATGCGTCACGGAATCTCAACCGCACTGCGGGTACTGATATAAAAGACCGGTAAGGGTTATCCGCTGCCGGTTTGCCGTGCGGCCGGGATGCGGTCGCGGGCTCGCCTTGGGCGGATGCAAAAACGGCACCGTTGGATGGGTTCGGTGCCGTCAGGCCATACTTCCCGTCATCACATCTTGACGACGTCGAGAACCGCTTTCTTGCCGTCCTTGAAGTCGTAAAGCGTAATGGCGCCTTCTTTCAAATCACCCTTGTCGTCGAACGCGATGTGGCCGATTACCCCGTTGTAATCGGTCGAAGGCATCGCGGCCAGCACCTTGGGCGCCTCGATCGAATTAGCGCGCTTCATTGCATCGACGATCACGTACACAGCGTCATACGTGAACGGCGCGTAAATCTGCACCGGTGTGTGGAAGCGCTCCTCGTACTTCTTTTCGAAGTCCGCTCCCTTGTCCATCTTCGAAAGCGCGAGTCCCGCCTCCGAGCAGACCAGGTTTTGCACGGCGGTTCCCGCCAGCTCACCTACCTTGTCGGTACACACACCGTCGCCGCCAAGGATTTTTGCCCTGATACCGAGCGCGGCCGCCTGCTTCACAAACGGCCCGCCCGTCGCGTCCATGCCGCCGAACATGATGGCGTCCGGCCGAACACTCTTGATCTTCGTGAGGATGGCCCGGAAATCCGTGGCCTTGTCGTTCGTCGCCTCCCGCGCGACGATCTTCGCTCCGGCCGCTTCGGCCGCCTTCGCGAATTCGTCCGCGAGACCCTTGCCGTAGGCGGTCGCATCGTCCACTACCGCGATGCGTCTGGCGCCCAGCGCCTTCGTGGCGTAATTGGCGAGCGCCGGCCCCTGCTGCGCGTCGGTGGCGACCACGCGATAGGTGGTCTTGAACCCCTGTTGCGTGTACGCCGGATTGGTCGACGACGGCGAGATCTGCACGATGCTCGCGTCGCTATAGATCTTCGACGCTGGAATCGATACCCCCGAGTTCAGATGCCCGACCACCGCGACCACGTGATCGTCCACCAGCTTCTGCGCGACGGCGGTGCCCGTTTTCGGGTCCGCCGCGTCGTCCTGCGCGTCGAGTTGCAGCTGGATCTTCTGACCGTCGATCGTCAGACCCTGCGCATTGATTTCCTCGACCGCGAGGCGCGCCCCATTTTCATTGTCCTTGCCCAGATGCGCGATGCCGCCCGTCAAGGGCGCGGCATGACCGATCTTCACGATAGTCGCTTCGCTCGCGGCAGCCACCGCCGCAGCCGAAGCCGCCGATGCGCCCGCCCCCGCTTCGCCATCCTGTTTCTTGCCGCACGCGGTCAGCATCGCAACCGCGGCCGCGATAGACACGGCGTAAGCAAATTTGACTCGCATCAAGTAGGTCTCCTGCGCCTTGCAAAATCCACTGTTCAGGACCTCAAGGCCTTGAGAACGCGCGCATTGTAACTCCAATTTTATGGCTGGCAATATTGTTGAACCGGTGGGGTTTTCCTGCATTGCAACCGTATTTTGAGAACAAAATGCACTTAAGGGAGCAACCTGGTTGCGATCTTTTTTCATGCATCAGTTGCACCGCCGTCGAGCCCTTTGGCATCAAGTGTTGTAGCCGGTTCGGCCTGAATGCCAGATGCGGCGGGATTCGCGGCACGGATAAGCTTTTGGCGCTCATTAGGTAGAACGCACTAATCGGGTGCGCGGTGAAACGGGGGGCATGATTTGCGCCAGTCTAAACGGGGGCGCATGCTCCGGAAATCAATAAAACACCGGATCACGAATCAAAATAATTTGTGCGCAAACCCACGGAAATGGACCCATTCTTCCGATTTGGCACCTTTTCTGAAAGACTCGCCGGCGATGCGGCCATAAAAAAAGCGCACCCTTGGGTGCGCTTTTTTTCGACGCGGATAACCAACCGGTGTCGAGCCGGGTATCGAGCCGGCTGTCAGGTCGGCAGACCGAGCCCGCGCGGCAGCGGGAACGCGATGTTCTCTTCGATGCCCTCGAGCGCGCGCACGTTGCGCACGCCCAGTTCGCGCAAGCGCGCAATGACGGCTTGCGCCAGCACCTCGGGGGCCGATGCGCCGGCCGTCACGCCGATGCGGCGCTTGCCCTCGACCCAGACCGGATCGATCTGATCGGGCGAATCGACCATATAAGCCGGCACGCCAAGCTTTTCGGCCAGCTCGCGCAGGCGGTTCGAGTTCGAACTGTTCGGGCTGCCGACCACGATCACGACGTCGCACTGCGGCGCCATGAACTTCACGGCGTCCTGGCGATTCTGCGTGGCGTAGCAGATGTCCTGCTTCTTCGGCTCACGGATGGACGGATACTTGGCCTTCAGCGCACCGATGATCTCCGCCGCGTCGTCGACCGACAGCGTGGTTTGCGTGACGAACGCGATCCGCTCGGGATCGGCGAGCTGCAACGCCTGCACGTCTTCGATATCTTCGACGAGATGCATGCCCTCGGCCGCCTGGCCCATCGTGCCCTCGACTTCCGGGTGGCCCTTGTGGCCGATCATCACGATGTCGAAGCCGTCCTGGCGCATCTTCGCGACTTCGATATGCACCTTGGTCACGAGCGGACAGGTGGCGTCGTACACCCGCAGTCCGCGCGACTCCGCCTCCGAGCGCACGGCCTTCGACACGCCGTGCGCGCTGAAGATCACCGTGTTGCCGGCCGGCACTTCGTCCAGGCTCTCGATGAAGATCGCTCCCTTCTTGCGCAGATCTTCGACCACATAGGCGTTATGGACGATTTCGTGACGCACGTAGATCGGCGAGCCATACAGCTTGATGGCCCGCTCGACGATCTCGATCGCCCGGTCGACGCCGGCACAGAATCCGCGTGGCTGGGCCAGCAGGATCTCGGCTTCGGCAAGAGTCGTATCCGTGATGCTCATGTTTACAGAATCCCGATGATTTTCACTTCGAACGCCAGCGCCTGGCCGGCAAGCGGGTGATTGAAATCGAACAGGGCCGACGTCTCGCCGACTTCCTTGAGCACGCCAGCATAGCGCCCGCCGCCCGGCGCATTGAATTCGATCAGATCACCCGGCGAAAAATCCTCGCCGATCATGCTGTTCTCCCGCAGTGTAGCGAGAGACACGCGCTGGATCAGTTCCGGATTGCGCGGACCGAACGCCTGGCCCGGCGTTAGCTGAAAGGTCGAATGGTGGCCCACCTTCAAACCTAGCAAAATATCTTCCAGCGGCGGCGCCAGTTGACCGGCGCCGAGCAGCAGCGTGGCCGGCTTGTCGTTAAACGTGTTGATGACTTCGGCGCCATCGGCAAGGGAAAGCCGGTAATGCAGCGTGACGTGTGAACCGGGTTTCACTTCGGAAATGTCGATGATGCTCATGCAATGCTCGCTCAGTCGAAGCGCGCTGCACGCGTGCGCCGCGGGCGCAGTCGACGCGTGTGGCAAACCGTCGGGTGCCGTGCGCAAAGCGCCTATTGTAAGCCACCTAGCGAGCGCCGGCTTGAGTCCGTCGCGCGCGAAGCGGCTCGGCCCCAGCGGCGCCGTCGCACCGTGGGCGCCGTCAATCCGAAGCGGAGGACACTGTATATATGACCGATTTCGCGAGCACAATCGACGAAACACCTGAGGCAACGGCCCTGCCCGCGCCGCGAACCCGAGCAGCCGCGGCCCCCGGGGGCGCAACGCCGCGCAAGCGCGCCCGGTCGCGGCTTTTGCGCGGCAAATGGCATAAGCACGACATGCCGCGCGAGCGGCTCATCAAGCAGGGCGCCACCGTACTGTCCGATACCGAGATGATCGCGCTCGTGCTCGGCTCGGGACTGCCCGGCCACGACGTGTTCAGCGTCGCGAGCCAGCTGCTCGGGCGCTTCGGCTCGCTGCGCGCGATGCTCGACGCGACCTACACGGATTTCGACGGCATCCGCGGCATCGGACCGGCAAAAAAGGCGCAATTGCTCGCGATCATGGAAATGGCGCGCCGCTCGCTGGTCGACAAGATGCGCAAGCGCGAGCTGATGAATTCGCCCGAAACGGTCGAGAACTACCTGCGCCTGCTGATCGGCGGGAGGCCGCAGGAAGTATTCGTGTCGCTTTTTCTCGACGCCCGGCATCGGCTGATCGACTGCGAGGAAAGCGCGCACGGTTCGCTCACGCGCATGGCCGTGTATCCGCGCGAGATCGTGCGGCGGGCGCTGAACGCCAATGCGGCGAGCCTCATCGTCGCGCATAATCACCCGTCCGGCGCCGTGCAGCCGAGTGCGAGCGACTGCCGCCTGACGCACACGCTGCGCGATGCGCTCGCGCTGATCGACGTGCAACTGGTCGATCATCTGGTCATCGGCGCGGACAGCGTCTACTCGTTCGCCCGCGCCGGCTGGCCCGGTGCGCCGACGCATGGCGTCGTGTCGAGCATCGCAAATAAGGTTTGATTTTGCGGCTTTTTTTCTGCTAGAATTCCGGTTTGCCTATTTCCAACCCCCTGTTCCGAAGCCATCAAGGCGTTCCGCAAAGGTCAGGCGGCTGCAGTAGCGAGTCCTTCGGCTCAACTTCAGCGCGGCTCTTTTCGGGAAACTTTCACGGCGTTCGAACTCAGAATTAGCGTATTAGGAGTGCTCTCATGGCACGCGTATGCCAAGTAACTGGGAAAGCGCCGATGAGCGGCAACAACGTTTCCCACGCGAACAACAAGACCAAGCGCCGGTTCCTGCCGAACCTGCAAAGCCGCCGTATCTGGGTGGAAAGCGAAAACCGTTGGGTGCGTCTGCGCATTTCGAATGCCGGCCTGCGCCTGATCGACAAGAACGGTATCGACGCTGTGCTCGCAGACCTGCGCGCACGCGGTGAAGCCTAAGGAGTAAATCATGGCAAAGGGCGCACGCGACAAGATCAAGCTGGAATCGACCGCAGGCACGGGTCACTTCTACACGACCACGAAGAACAAACGCAACATGCCGGAAAAGATGCTGATCAAGAAATTTGATCCGGTCATCCGCAAGCATGTTGACTACAAGGAAACCAAGATCAAATAAGATCGAGGCTCCTCTGCCTGACGAAGGCAAATGTGCAAGAAAGCCCCGCATTCGTGCGGGGCTTTTGCTTTTGTGCGAGCAAAATCCGCATTGACCGCGTAACGCTCCCCGTCCGTAGCTGAGGCAGCATCGCTCGCCACGGCCAGCCGCTTTCACTGCGTCCTCGCAAACCGTCCTATCCCGTTCGGCCGACTTTCGTTCGGTCGTTACGACGCGTATCCTTTGTCGTTTCCGCGGCGCACGATTTATGCGCCATCATCGCAAAACGAAAGAGGGAGATGGTCGGTAATGGAATTCGATGTGGCGATTGTCGGTAGTGGTCTGGCGGGCTTGAGCGTCGCGCTCAATCTCGCGCAAACGCGGCGGGTCGCGGTGATCGCCAAGCGATCGCTGACCGAAGGTGCGAGCGACTGGGCACAAGGCGGCATTGCCGCGGTACTCGATTCCGCGGACAGCATCGACAATCACGTGCGCGACACGCTGGTCGCCGGCGGCGGCCTGTGCGACGAAGCCGCTACGCGCTTCATCGTCGAACATGGGCGCACCGCGATCGAATGGCTGATCGAACAGGGCGTGCCGTTCACGAAAGACGACGACGCCGAACTCGGTTTTCACCTGACGCGCGAAGGCGGCCACAGCCATCGCCGAATCATTCATGCAGCGGATGCGACCGGCCACGCGGTAGTCGCCACGCTCAGCGAACAGGTGCGCCGCCACCCAAACATCACGCTGTTCGAAGATCACCACGCGATCGACCTGATCACCTCGGATCGCCTCGGCCTGCCCGGCCGCCGTTGCCACGGCCTCTACGCGCTCGACCAGCAAAGCGGCCGCACCGTGACGATCGAGGCGCCGCATACAGTGCTCGCCACCGGCGGCGCCGGCAAGGTCTACCTGTACACGACGAACCCCGACACCGCGACCGGCGACGGCATCGCAATGGCATGGCGAGCCGGCTGCCGCGTGTCGAATATGGAATTCATCCAGTTTCACCCGACCTGTCTGTTCCACCCGTACGCGAAGTCGTTTCTGATTTCCGAAGCGGTGCGCGGCGAAGGCGGCATCCTGAAGCTGCCCGACGGCACGCGCTTCATGCCGAATCACGACGAGCGCGCGGAACTGGCGCCGCGCGATATCGTCGCACGTGCAATCGACTTCGAGATCAAGAAGCGCGGCATCGATTGCGTGTACCTCGACATCAGCCATCAACCGCCCGAGTTCCTGCACGAGCACTTCCCGACCATCCTCGCCCGCTGCCTCGAATTCGGCATCGACATCACCAAAGAGCCGATTCCCGTCGTGCCGGCCGCGCACTACACGTGCGGCGGCGTCGTCACCGACCTTGCCGGGCGCACAGATCTCGCGGGCCTTTACGCGGTCGGCGAGACGTCCTGCACCGGCTTGCACGGCGCGAATCGGCTCGCCAGCAACTCGCTGCTCGAATGCCTCGTGATCGGCCGCTCGGCCGCGCAGGCGATCGAAGCGGAAGGCTTCGGCGCCACCGTCCATGCGCCGCTGCCGGCGTGGGACGAAAGCCGCGTCTCCGATCCCGATGAAGAAGTCGTGGTCGCGCACAACTGGGACGAACTGCGCCGGCTGATGTGGAATTACGTCGGCATCGTGCGCACCGACAAGCGGCTCGAGCGCGCCAGGCACCGGCTTACGCTGCTGCGCGACGAGATCCACGAGTACTACGCGAATTTCAAGGTGAGCCGCGATCTGCTGGAACTGCGCAATCTGGTCGACGTCGCGTCGCTGATCGTCGAAGGCGCGCGCTTGCGGCGCGAAAGCCGCGGGCTGCATTTCAGCCGCGACTGGCCGACTACGCTGCCGAAGGCATTGCCGACGGTGTTGTCGCCGGAGTATGCGCGCAAGCGCGACGCGTGAGAAACGGCGGCAAAAGCCGGCACTGAAACGAACGCGGCAAACCAACAAGGCCATGCCCGGAGACTCCCGGCCATGGCCTTGTTCAGCGAGCGCTCACACGTCGACGCGTCGGAGTGTCGGCGTCAGACGATCCGCATCGAGTAATCCGTTGCGCGCACGTCCTTGGTCAGCGAACCAATCGAAACACGATCGACCCCCGTCTCCGCGATCGTACTCACAGTGTCGAAGTTCACACCACCGGATACCTCGAGCACCGCCCGCCCCGCCGTGATACGCACCGCGTCGCGCATCATGTCGAACGAGAAGTTGTCGAGCAGAATCGACTGCGCACCGTGCGCGAGCCCGGTTTCCAGTTGCTCGATCGTTTCGACTTCGATCTGGATCGGCACGCCCGCATTCAAGGCAAGCGCCGCGTCCATCGCCGCGCCCACGCCGCCTGCTGCGGCAATGTGGTTCTCCTTGATCAGAATGCCGTCGTACAACGCGAGCCGCTGATTCGCGCCGCCGCCCACCCGCACCGCGTACTTCTGCGCGAGCCGCAAGCCCGGCAGCGTCTTGCGCGTGTCGAGGACGCGCGTATGCGTATGAGCAATCGCGTCGACATAGCGGCGCGTCGCGCTCGCCACGCCCGACAGCAGTTGCAGAAAGTTCATCGCGTTGCGCTCGGCGGTCAGCAGCGCGCGTACCGGCCCGCGCAGTTCGCAGACGGGAGTGTTCGCGCTCATGCGCTCGCCCTCGCGGTAACGCCATTGAACCTCGATGCGCGGATCGACCGACCGCATCACGGCGTTGAACCACAGCACACCGCACAGCACCGCATCCTCGCGCACGACGATGCGCGCGTTGCGAATCTCGTCCGCCGGCACGAGTCGGCCGGTCTGGTCGCCGGCTCCGACGTCTTCGGCGAGCGCATCGGCAATGTTGCGCGCGAGCGCCGCATCGAACGCGGCGCCATATTGCGCGTGAATTTCCGCGAAGAGCGGCGACACCGCCTCGAACCGCTCGCCCCCGACGGCCTGCCCGGGCGCCTTCTCAAGTACCGCCATTACGCTGCCCCCACATTCGAATACAGTTGCGCGTCGCGCGCGAGATCGCCGCTCGCCTGCACGCGCTTCTTGTGACGCGCCGCGAAGTCCAGCATGCGGTCGATCGGCAGACGCGCCCGTTCGCCGATCGCGCGCTCGACGAAAATCTCGTTATGGCCGCGTTCGAGCACATCGGCCAGATTCGCGAGGCCGTTCATCGCCATCCACGGACAATGCGCGCAGCTCTTGCAGGTCGCGCTGTTGCCGGCCGTGGGCGCGGCAATCAGCGTCTTGCCGGGCGCGGCGAGCTGCATCTTGTGAAGAATGCCGAGATCGGTCGCGACGATGAAATGCGTCGCATCGAGCTTCTGCGCGGCGTCGATCAACTGGGTCGTCGAGCCGACCACGTCCGCCTGCGCGACCACGTTGGGCGGCGACTCCGGATGCACGAGCACCTTTGCTAGCGGATACTCGGCGCGCAGCAGATCGAGTTCGATGCCCTTGAATTCGTCGTGCACGAGGCACGAGCCCTGCCACATCAGCATGTCCGCGCCGGTCTTGCCCTGGATGTAGCTGCCGAGATGGCGGTCCGGCGCCCAGATGATCTTCTCGCCGCGCGCATGCAGATCGGCGACGATCTCGAGCCCGATCGACGACGTCACCATCCAGTCCGCTCGCGCCTTCACTGCCGCGCTCGTGTTCGCGTACACGACTACCGTGCGGTCCGGATGCGCATCGCAGAACGCCGAGAATTCGTCGACCGGACAGCCGAGATCGAGCGAACAGGTCGCATCCAGATCCGGCATCAGAATGCGCTTGTCGGGGCTGAGGATTTTCGCGGTCTCGCCCATGAAGCGCACCCCCGCCACCACGAGCGTTTGCGCGTCGTGATCGCGCCCGAAGCGGGCCATTTCCAGCGAGTCGGCCACGATGCCGCCGGTTTCGTCGGCGAGCTCCTGCAATTCCGCGTCGACATAATAGTGCGCGACGAGTACGGCTTTCTCGCGCTCGAGTAATGCACGAATCCGTGCCTTCAGTGCCGCCTTTTCTGCCGCCGACGGCATCTCGGGCACCTTCGCCCATGCCTGACCGATCCCGCAAGTCGTGCCTTGCGCCTGCGGCCGGTCATATTCGACGGTCCTGATCGCCTGCTGCTCCATGATCTCCTCTGTCCTCGCCGCGCCGCCGCTTGCCCATCGAGTCACTACAGTCGCGACGGCTTTCCACGACGCCAAAAAGAAAAACCCCGCCAACGCGGGGTTTTGTGACGTTCTGAAATTTTAATGGATTTTTTCGCGCTCAAGCATAGCGACGCAGTCGCGTCGCGAAATCGTGCAGCGCCTTGATGCCGCTCTGCTCGGCGCGATGGCACCAGTCCTGCAATTGCGCGAGCAGTTGTTCGCGCGATGCGTTGGAGCGTTCCCACATCGACGCGAGTTCGTTGCGCATATCGATGTAGGTCTTGAGCTTCTGGCTGTTGGCGAAGATTTGCGGCAGCTGGCGCTTCTGCGGCTCGTTCAGCCCAGCCTCTTCCTTGTGGAACCAGCTACGCGCACCGCGCATCAACTGATACTTCTCGCGCGAGCCGACATCCTTCAGATGCGCAAGCTCCTGGCGGTACGCGCGCTTGAGCGCCTTGCCGTAGCGCGCCATCACTTCGTAGCGGTTCGCGAGCACGGCCTGCAGCGTGTCCTGGTCGAGCACGAGCTTGCCGGTGGTCAGACGCGGCGTGGGCGCGACCTTCTTCACCTTGGCAAGACGGAACGCCGACATGATGCGGATGTACATCCAGCCGATGTCGAACTCGTACCATTTGTTCGACAGCTTGGCCGACGTCGCATACGTATGATGATTGTTGTGCAGCTCTTCGCCGCCGATGATGATGCCCCACGGGAAGATGTTGGTGCTCGCATCCGACGAATTGAAGTTGCGATAGCCCCAGAAGTGCGCGAGGCCGTTGACCACGCCGGCAGCCCAGAACGGAATCCAGATCATCTGCACGGCCCAGATCGTCAGGCCGACGACGCCGAACAGCGCGACGTTGATCACCATCATCAGGCTCACGCCGAGAATCGGGTACTTCGTGTAGACGTTGCGCTCCATCCAGTCGCTCGGCGTGCCGTGGCTGAACTTGCGCATCGTTTCTTCGTTTTTCGCTTCGGTGCGATACAGCTCGGCGCCTTCGAGCAGCACCTTCCAGATACCGCGCGTTTGCGGGCTGTGCGGATCTTCCTCGGTCTCGCACTTCGCGTGGTGTTTGCGGTGAATCGCGGCCCACTGGCCGGTCAGCATGCCGGTGGTCATCCACAGCCAGAAGCGGAAAAAATGACTCGCGATGGGATGCAGCTCCAACGCGCGATGCGCCTGGCAGCGATGCAGATAGACGGTCACGCCGATAATCGTGATGTGCGTCACGATGAGCGTGTACACGACGAGTTGCCACCACGAGAAATGCAACAGGCCGTGAGCAAGAAAATCGAGCAAAGAATTCAACAAGGTAAGTTACCTGCAGAACGAGAGATACGGAGCACACGCATTGCGTGTGTCAAGAAAGTGAAAGCATACAGCGGGATAGCACGATATTCTACTTGAAGCATCCCAAGTGTTTGTAACAAATAGGGATTTTTTGTGTGATATCAATATCATAACGGCCGCTGCGGACCGTTTCGGGCGGCGCGGCGGGGCGTCGATCCCGTCAGCGAACGTCGCTCGGGGCGCCGTCCATCGGCCCGAGCGCGGCCTCGGGCAAGGAAGCGGACGCGGCAGCAGGCGCCGCGCCGGGGCCGGTCATAGTTACCGGATGCGGCATAGCGCCGCCCGCCGGTCCGACGATCCGCACTTCGCGTTGCGCGAGCGGAATCGAGATGTCGTGTTCGGAGAACAGGCGCCAGATGTTGCGGTTGATCGTCGAGCGCACGCCCCCCGTGCCGGTCGCCGCGTCGGCGATCCAGAAACCCAGTTCGAGATTGATGCCGTCGGGGCCGAAGCCCACCAGATACGGCGTCGGCACCGGCTCGCGCAAGACGCGCGGCACGTCGTCGGCGGCCTGGACGAGTAGCGCCATGGCCTGCTCGACGTCGGACGTATAGGCGATCTGCACGGCCGCCTTGGCATAGCCGCGCGTCAGGTACGACGACTGGTTCTGCACCACGTCGGTAATGAGCTTTTCGTTCGGAATCAGCGTTTCGATGCCGTCGAGCCCGCGCACGACGGTGTAGCGCGTGCGGATCTGCGTGACCATGCCTTGCAGGCCGCCCGTGCTGATCGTGTCGCCGATCCGCAACGACCGGTCGAGCAGGATGATGAAGCCCGACACGTAGTTGCTCGCGATCTTCTGCATGCCGAAGCCGAGCCCGACCCCGAGCGCGCCACCGAACACGCCGAGCACGGTGATGTCGATGCCGACGATCGACAGGCTGATCAGGATCGCCGCCAGCACGAAAGCCGCCCGGCCGACGCGCGCGACCACGACCTTCAGGTTCGCGTCGAGCGTTTTCGAGCGCATCAGGCGGTCTTCGAACGTCGAGCCGAGCCACATCGCGACGATCATCGTGATGCCGACCCACAGCAGGCCGGTCACGAGCGAGAGCAGCGTCATGTGCGCGTTGGCGACGCGGAACCGCACGCTGCCCATCCACGCGATCACCTCGTCCTGGATGCCCATCAGTGTGAGCACCATGCCGATCCAGACCACCACCGAGACGGTCTTCTCGACGAGGAAAAGCCACGGATGCACGCCGCCGTCGCGGCTGAAGACGCGGCGCGCGAAGAAGAACACGATGTAGATGAGGCCGATGCCGGCAAGCGGCACCAGCGCCAGATCGAGCAGCGCGGTGTGCATGAACTGGCCGGCGATCGCCCGCGCGAGCCACACGAGCGCCGCGCCGAGCAGCGGAAAGGCCGCGCGGTTCAGGCTTTCCATGCCGAAGCGCAGGGTCTGGTAGCGCGGATGCCGCGGGCCGCCGAGGCGGCGGCGCAGCGTGCGCGCAAGCAGCCACGCGACGAGCAGCGTCGCGAGCAGGATGCCGACCTGCCACAACATCACGGGCTGACCGAAGTCGTGCGCGATGTCGCTGAAGCGATGGAAAAAAAGACTCGTCTGCATGATCTCGCCGAAAGCGCCGGCGCGCCGCGACTGCAAGGCAGCCCGCGCACGCCGGCAAAAAGCCGGACGCGCCTAGCTCTGGCGCTCCAGCACGGCGGCGAAGAAGCCGTCGGTGGCGTGACGGTGCGGCCACAGCTTCAGGTAATCGTCCATGTCGAGCTCGATGCGCTGCTCGGCGAGCACGTCGCGCACGGGCACCAGCGCGAAATCGGGATGATCGGCGAGGAACTGCTGCACGATCGCCTCGTTTTCCGCTTCGAGAATCGAGCAGGTCGCATAGACGAGCCGGCCGCCCTTCTTCACGAGACGCGCCGCGCTCGCGAGAATCGACGCCTGCTTCGGCGCCAGCTCGGCAATCGACTCCGGCGACTGGCGCCACTTCAGGTCCGGGTTGCGGCGCAGCGTGCCGAGGCCGCTGCACGGAGCGTCGACGAGCACGCGGTCGATCTTGCCGGCGAGGCGCTTGATCTTCGCGTCGTGTTCGCTGTCGATCAGCACCGGGTTCACGTTCGACAGGCCGCTGCGCGCAAGGCGCGGCTTCAGCTTGGCGAGACGCCGCTCGGAGATGTCGAACGCGTAGAGCCGGCCAGTCGAGCGCATCGCCGCGCCGAGCGCGAGCGTCTTGCCGCCGGCGCCCGCGCAGAAATCGACGATCATCTCGCCGCGCCGCGGCGCGACCAGCGAGCACAGCAACTGGCTACCCTCGTCCTGCACTTCGAGCCAGCCCTGCTGGAACGCGTCGAGCTTCATCAGCGCCGGCTTGCCGACCACGCGCACGCCGAGCGGCGCGAACGGCGTGGCGCCCGCCTCGATGCCGGCCTTCGACAGCGCGCCCAGCACGTCGTCGCGGCTCGCCTTGACCGGATTCGCACGCAAATCGAGCGGCGCCGGGTAGTTCAGCGCGGCGGCCAGTTGCGCCAGCTCGGCGCCCTCGAACTGCGGGCCGAGCGCCTGGCAGATCCAGTCGGGCAGATTCAGGCGAATCCGCAGCGGCAGGCTCTCCGGGTCGATCCTCGACACGTGTTCGAGCCACGTCGCCTCGGCTTCGCTGACGAACGGCTTGAGCGCGTTGCGCCCGACCGTCTGCATCAGGCCGAGCAGCGCCATGCGGCGCGCGGGGTTGCCGGTGCCGCTTTCGGCCAGATGCGCGAACTCCATCCGGCGGCGCAGCACCGCGAACACCGCCTCGGCGATCACGCCGCGCTCGGCGTGCCCGAGCTTCGGATGCGCGCGGAAAAACCGGCTCGTGGTGGCGTCGGCGGGACCGTTGAGCCGCAGCACTTCGGCCAGCAGCGTTTCAGTTTGACCAATCAGGAAACCATGCAATCTCATGCGCCCTCTCCGGCGGGGTGACCGGCAAAGAGCCATTGAGGCTCCGGCGGCGTAAGCGTGACGCGCAGGCCGTCGAGAGCAAGACGCCCTTCGACGAACCAGCGCGCCGCGCGCGGATAAATGATGTGTTCGGTGGTCAGCACGCGTGCGGCGAGCGTCTCGGCGGTGTCGCCCGCCACGACCGGCACCGCCGACTGCGCGACGATCGGCCCGTGGTCGAGCTGCGACGTGACGAAGTGCACCGACGCGCCGTGGAACCGCACGCCGGCGTCGAGCGCCTGCTGATGGGTCTTGAGGCCCGCAAAGCTTGGCAGCAGCGACGGATGCACGTTAAGCATGCGCCCGGCGTAATGGTCGACGAAGCGCGCGGTCAGCACGCGCATGAAGCCCGCGAGCAGCACGAGGTCCGGTGCGAATGCGTCGATCTGTTCGGCGAGCGCCGCGTCGAAGCTGTCGCGGTCGGGAAACTGGCGGTGATCGACCACCGCCGTGGCGATGCCATGCGACGCCGCGAACGCGAGCCCCGCGGCATCGGGACGGTTGGCAATCACGGCGGCGACCCTGGCCGGCCAGCCCTCGCTCGCGCAGGCGCGCACGATGGCTTCCATGTTGCTGCCCCGTCCGGAAATCAGGATGACGAGTTTTTTCATGCGCGGATTTTATCATTCGGCAATCGCCTGACAGCGGCCTCGCAGCCGTGCGCTGCGCCAAGCGTTTATAATCGTTTGTTTTGCGGCACCCTGGCCGCGCCCCTATTGCCACCGCAGCAAGCGCTGCAACCCGTTATCGTGAGAGTCTTCCGCGGTCTTCCCAATGCCGAGAGCCGCGCGCCGTGCGCGCTGACCATCGGCAACTTCGACGGTGTCCACCGCGGCCACCAGGCTCTGCTCGCGCACGTGCGCGCGGCCGCCGACGCCCGCGGCCTGCCCGTCTGCGTGATGACCTTCGAGCCGCACCCGCGCGAATTCTTCAACCCGGCCGGCGCGCCGCCGCGCATCGCGATGCTGCGCGACAAGCTCGAGGCGCTGCGCACCAACGGGGTCGACCGGGTCGTCGTCGAGCACTTCAATCACACGTTCGCGAGCCAGTCGCCGGACTCGTTCGTCGAGCGGATCATCGTCAACGGGCTGCACGCGCGCTGGATCATGATCGGCGACGACTTCCGCTACGGCGCGAAGCGCGCCGGCGATTTCGCCTCGCTGCAGGCGGCCGGCAAGCAGTACGGCTTCGAAGTCGAGCAGATGGCGACCGTCGCCGATCCGTCGGGCGCGCGCATTTCGAGTTCGGGCGTGCGCGCGGCGCTGGTCGCGGGCGACCTCGACGCAGCGCGCGCCGCGCTTGGCCGCGACTACCTGATCAGCGGCCACGTCACGCACGGCATGAAGCTCGGCCGCGATCTCGGCTTTCCCACGCTCAATCTGCCGATCGCGCACAAGCGCCCGGCGCTGGCCGGCATCTTCGTCGTGCAGGTGCACGGCATCGCCGAGCAACCGCTGCCCGGCGTCGCGAGCCTCGGCGTGCGTCCCACCGTCGACGATTCCGGCCGCGTCCTGCTCGAAGTGCATCTGCTCGACTGGCACGGCGACGCGTATGGCAAACTCGTGCGCGTCGAATTTCTGAAGAAGCTGCGCGACGAGGAGAAATTCGTCGATCTCGAAACGCTGACCGCCGCGATCGCGCGCGACGTCGCCAATGCGCGCGCGTGGCTCGCCGCAGCTGGCGCCGGCACGCCGGGCAGCCGTTCCACCGGGTTCGCCACGTCGGCCACCGACCGAATTAGATAACCGCCGCGGTTCGGGCCGGCGCACCGCCCCGCCCGAACCGTCGCCGCGCGCATCGAAGGGCATCGGCATCATGCGAGCCGCCTGCCGGGCGCGTCCCACGCTCCTCGCGCAGCGTGCGCAATCCGCGCCCCGCTGCACATAGAACGAATTCACCGCCATCCACATCATGAGTAACAAGAAAGCCGATTCGAAACCGCAGTCACGCTACCCGGTCAACCTGCTCGACACGCCGTTCCCGATGCGCGGCGACCTGCCCAAACGCGAGCCGCAATGGGTCAAGGACTGGCAGGAACGCAAGGTCTACGAGACGATCCGCGCCGCGTCCAAAGGCCGCAAGAAGTTCATCCTGCACGACGGCCCGCCGTATGCGAACGGCGACATCCACCTCGGCCACGCGGTGAACAAGATCCTCAAGGACATGATCGTCAAGGCGCGCAATCTGGCGGGCTTCGACGCGGTCTACGTGCCGGGCTGGGACTGCCACGGCATGCCGATCGAAATCCAGATCGAAAAGCAGTTCGGCAAGTCGCTGCCGGCGGCCGAGGTGATGCAGAAGGCGCGCGCCTACGCGACCGAGCAGATCGAGAAGCAGAAGGTCGGCTTCCGCCGTCTGGGCGTGCTCGGCGACTGGGACAATCCGTACCGGACGATGAACTTCGCGAACGAGGCCGGCGAAATCCGCGCGCTCGCGAAGATCATGGAAAAGGGCTATGTGTTCCGCGGCCTGAAGCCGGTCAACTGGTGTTTCGACTGCGGCTCGGCGCTCGCCGAAGCGGAAGTCGAGTACAAGGACAAGACCGATCCGACCATCGACGTGCTGTTCAGCTTCGCCGAGCCGGACAAGACCGCGCAGGCCTTCGGCCTCGCCGCGCTGCCGCTCAGCGAAGGCGGCATCGTGATCTGGACCACCACGCCGTGGACCATTCCTGCCAACCAGGCGCTGAACCTGCACCCGGAAATCGTCTACGCGCTCGTCGACACGCCGCGCGGCCTCCTGATCCTCGCCGAGGAACGCGTCGAGGCGTGCCTCAAGCTCTACGGCCTCGAAGGCACCGTCATCGCGACCACGCCGGGCGCGAAGCTCGTGAATCTGCGCTTCAACCATCCGCTCGCGTCCGCGCATCCAGCTTACAAGCGCACCGCGCCGGTCTATCTCGGCGACTACGTGACGACCGAAACCGGCACCGGCGTCGTGCACTCGTCGCCCGCCTACGGCGTGGAAGACTTCGTGTCGTGCAAGGCGCACGGCATGTCGGACTCGGACATCATCAACCCGGTGATGGGCGACGGCCGCTACATCGAATCGCTCGCGCTGTTCGGCGGCCTGTCGATCTGGGCGGCCAATCCGCAGATCGTCGAGGCGCTGCAAGGCGCCGGCTCGCTGCTGCGCACCGAGAAGTACACGCACAGCTACATGCACTGCTGGCGCCACAAGACGCCGATCATCTATCGCGCCACCTCGCAGTGGTTCGCCGGCATGGACGTGAAGCCGAACGACAGCGACAAGACGCTGCGCGAAACCGCGCTCGAAGGCATCGAGAACACGGCCTTCTATCCGTCGTGGGGCAAGCAGCGCCTCTTCAGCATGATCGCCAACCGCCCTGACTGGACGCTGTCGCGTCAGCGCCAATGGGGCGTGCCGATGGCGTTCTTCGTGCACAAGGAAACCGGCGAGCTGCATCCGCGCACGCTCGAACTGCTCGAACAGGTCGCGCAGCGCGTCGAGCAGGCGGGCATCGAGGCGTGGCAGACGCTCGATCCGCGCGAGCTGCTCGGCGACGACGCGAATCTGTACGAAAAGAACCGCGACACGCTCGACGTCTGGTTCGACTCGGGCACCACGCACTGGCACGTGCTGCGCGGCTCGCACAAGGACGAGCTGCAGTTCCCGGCCGACCTGTACCTCGAAGGCTCGGACCAGCATCGCGGCTGGTTCCACTCGTCGCTCCTGACCGCTTCGATGCTCGACGGCCGTCCGCCCTACAACGCGCTGCTCACGCACGGCTTCACCGTCGACGGCGAAGGCCGCAAGATGAGCAAGTCGCTCGGCAACGGTATCGATCCGCATGAAGTGGCGAACCGCCTCGGCGCGGAAATCATCCGCCTGTGGATCGCCTCGACCGACTACTCAGGCGAACTCGCGATCTCCGAGGAAATCCTCAAGCGCGTGACGGAAAGCTATCGCCGCATCCGCAACACGCTGCGCTTCCTGCTCGCGAATCTGTCGGACTTCGACTTCGCGCAGCACGCGCGTCCGGTCGAAGACTGGCTCGAAATCGATCGTTACGCGGTGGCGCTCTCGGCAAACCTGCAGAACGACATCCTCGCGCACTACGAAAAGTACGAGTTCCACCCGGTCGTCGCGAAGCTGCAGACGTTCTGCTCGGAAGACCTCGGCGGCTTCTACCTCGACGTGCTGAAGGACCGCCTCTACACCACGGCGGCCGATTCGGTCGCGCGCCGCTCGGCGCAAACCGCGCTCTACCACATCGCGCACGGTCTGCTGCGTCTGATGGCGCCGTTCCTGTCGTTCACCGCCGAAGAAGCGTGGAAGGTGTTCCAGCCGGATAGCGAAACCATCTTCACCGAGACCTACCACGCGTTCCCGGCCATGCCGGACGCGGGTGCGCTGCTCGACAAGTGGACGCTGCTGCGCGCCGCGCGCGGCGACGTGACGAAGGCGCTCGAAGAGGCCCGCGTGGCGAACCTGATCGGCTCGTCGCTGCAGGCCGAAGTCGAAATCCGCGCGAGCGGCGCGCGTTACGACGCGCTCGCGAGCCTCGGCGAAGACCTCAAGTTCGTGCTGATCACGTCGGCGGCGAAGGTCGTGAAGGTGGACAGCGAAGCGGACGAAAGCGTCGAGGTGATCGCCTCGAAGTATCTGAAGTGCGAGCGCTGCTGGCACTATCGCCCGGACGTCGGCACGATCGCCGAGCATCCGTCGCTGTGCGGCCGCTGCTTCAGCAATCTGTTCGGCAATGGCGAAACGAGGAGCGCGGCATAATGGCGGGAAGCATCTCGAAAACATCGGCCCGAAGCGGCTCGCTGGCCCCTTGGCTCGGCATCGCGCTGATCGTCATCCTGTTCGACCAGTTGACGAAAATCGCGGTCCGCAAGGTGTTCGCCTACGGTGTGCCGCACGAGATCACGCCGTTTTTCAACCTGATCCTCGTGTACAACCGCGGCGCCGCGTTCAGCTTCCTCGCGATGGCGGGCGGCTGGCAGCGCTGGGCGTTCACCGCGCTCGGCGTGGTCGCCGCGCTCGTGATCTGCTATCTGCTCAAGCGGCATAGCGGGCAGAAAATGTTCTGCACGGCGCTCGCGCTGATTCTCGGCGGCGCGCTCGGCAACGTGATCGACCGGCTCGCCTACGGCCACGTGATCGACTTTCTCGATTTCCACGTGGGCGGCTGGCACTGGCCGGCGTTCAATCTCGCCGACAGCGCGATCACGATCGGCGCGATCCTGCTCGTGATCGACGAGCTACGGCGCGTGCGCGGTTCATCACGCTGACGCCACCGACGCGAGGCACGGCCGCGCGGCGCGTCGGGTTTGAAACGCACGGCAGCGGCAACGGGTGACGGGTAACACCACCGCGCCCTTGCGCCGCCGGGCGCCATCATGCTTTGTCGGAGGCTTTCGTTGGCAACCGCAGAACTCGCAGGCAAACACCTCGTCCTCGGCATGACGGGCGGCATCGCCTGCTACAAGATCGCCGAACTCACGCGTCTGCTGACCAAGGCGGGCGCGACCGTGCAGGTCGTCATGACCGAAGCGGCCACCCAGTTCATCACTCCCGTCACGATGCAGGCGCTCTCGGGCCGGCCCGTCTACACGAGCCAGTGGGACGGTCGCGTGCCGAACAACATGGCGCACATCGATCTGTCGCGCGAAGCCGACGCGATCGTGATCGCGCCCGCCTCGACCGACTTCCTCGCCAAACTCGCGCACGGCATGGCCGACGATCTGCTCTCGACGCTATGTGTCGCGCGCGACTGCCCGCTGCTCGTCGTGCCGGCGATGAACCGGCAGATGTGGCAGAACCCGGCCACGCAACGCAACGTCGCGCAACTGCGCGCGGACGGCATCGAGGTGCTCGGCCCCGATTCGGGTCCGCAGGCCTGCGGCGAAGTGGGCGACGGGCGCATGCTCGAAGCAGCCGCGACCTATGAAGCGATCGCGTCGTTCTTCGCGCCGAAAATCCTCGCCGGCCGCCGTGTGCTGCTGACCGCCGGGCCGACCTTCGAGCCTCTCGATCCGGTGCGCGGCATCACGAACCGTTCGAGCGGCAAGATGGGCTTCGCGCTCGCGCGCGCCGCGCAGCAGGCCGGCGCCGAGGTACACCTGGTGGCCGGTCCGGTCGCCCTCGAAACGCCGTGGGGCGTGTTCCGCGAAGACGTGCAAACCGCGCAGCAGATGCACGACGCGGTGATGCGGGCTGTCGCCGACGCGGACGTGTTCATCGGCGTCGCCGCCGTGGCCGACTGGCGCGTCGATCACGTCAGCGAACAGAAGATCAAGAAGACCTCCGAGCGCACGCTGCCGAGCTTCTCGTTCGTCGAGAATCCGGACATCCTCGCCGCGGTCGCCAAGTTGCCGAAGCCGCCGTTCACGGTCGGTTTCGCCGCGGAAAGCGGCAACCTCGAAGTCCACGGCGAGGAAAAGCGCGCGCGCAAGAACGTGCCGCTGCTGATCGGCAACCTGGGCCCGCTGACGTTCGGGCTCGACGACAACGAAGTGATCCTGTTCGAAGCAGGCAACGCCACCAGACTGCCGCGCGCCGACAAGCAGACGCTCGCGCGCGCGCTGATCGCCGAGATCGCCGGGCGCCTGCCCGACACCGGCCCGGGGCGCTGAAGGCAAACGGCGGCGAGCCCGCGTGGCTGCCGTCGGCGCTGACTACGCTGACTCGTGGCCGGAATCATCTGGAGCACTACTGACATGACGCTACTTTCCGTGCTCGATCAAACGCCGGTGATCTCCGGGCACTCGGTGGCGGACGCCATCGCCGCCACGGTCGAACTCGCGCAGCTCGCCGACGACCTCGGCTACACGCGCTACTGGTGCGCCGAGCACCACGGCCTGCGCGGCGTGTCGAACCCCTGCCCCGAAGTGATGCTGGCGCGCCTCGGCAGCGTGACGAAACGTATTCGCCTCGGCTCCGGCGGCGTGATGCTGCCGTACTACAGTCCGTTCAAGGTCGCCGAGCAGTTCATGATGCTCGAAGCGCTGTTCCCGAACCGTATCGACCTCGGCGTCGGACGCGCGCCGGGCGGCGATATGCGCACCGCGCAGGCGGTGGCCGCCGGCGCCTACAATCGCGGCGAAATTTTCCCGCAGCAGGTTGCCGATCTGCTCGGGCTCATGCACGGCACGCTCCCCGCCGATCACCTCGCGCAAGGCGTGCTGCTGCAACCGCAAATCGATACGCGCCCGCAACTGTGGATGCTCGGTTCGAGCGAATTCGGCGGCCTGCTCGCGGCGCAGCTCGGCATTCGTTTCTCGTTCGCGCATTTCATCAATGCGCATTTCGGCAGACAGGTCGCGCTCGCGTATCGCGAGCGTTTCCAGCCGAGCGCGGAAGCGTCGCAGCCGTATCTCGCCGCGGCGGTTTTCGTGATCTGCGCCGACACCGACCAGGAAGCCGCCGACCTCGAAAAAGCCGTCGATCTGCGCCGCGTGCAAATGGCGCACGGCCTGAACGAGCCGATTCCGACGATCGAACAAGGCGTCGCGCAGGAGTACGGCGAGCGCGAACGGCTCGTGATCGACCGCGAAAAACCACGCAGCATTATCGGCACGCCGGAGCGCGTCACCGAGCGGCTCGCGGATTTGCAGGAGCAGTTCCAGGCCGACGAACTGATGGTGCTCACGGTCGCCGGCAGTTATCGCGCGCGGCTGCGCTCCTATGAACTTCTCGCCGAGGCGTTCCAGCTCGGCTCGCATCCGGCGGCTTGACGGGCGGCACCTCCGTGCCCCTGCCCGCCGTCCATCCCAACGACCACGACAACCCCAACATTCCCGATCGAACCCGAATGAAACTCGACCTGAAGATTCTCGATGAGCGCATGCGCGAACAGCTTCCCGCCTACGCGACGACCGGCAGCGCCGGCCTCGATCTGCGCGCCTGCCTCGACGAACCGCTGACGCTGAAACCGGGCGAAACCGCGCTGGTGCCGACCGGCCTCGCGATTCACGTCGGCGATCCCGGTTATGCGGCGCTGATTCTGCCGCGCTCGGGTCTCGGGCATAAGCACGGCATCGTGCTCGGCAATCTGGTCGGCCTGATCGATTCCGATTACCAGGGGCAACTGATGATTTCGACGTGGAATCGCGGCGCAACGACGTTCGTGCTGAATCCGATGGAACGCCTCGCGCAACTGGTGATCGTGCCGGTCGTGCAGGCCGAGTTCAATATCGTCGATGACTTCGAGGAAAGCGCGCGCGGCGCGGGCGGATTCGGCAGCACCGGCAAGCATTGATTGCCTGATTGCCGCGGTGCGACACGGCTGCCGCGTTTTTCAGCGCACCCGGCTAGCGGAAAACCGGAGCGTAAACGGAGCATAAAAAAACGGCGCGGGATAAAACCCGCGCCGTTCTGCTTCTGGCCTTTGGTCGTTTAGCCGGCTTGACGCCACACCGGCCACGCCGACCTCACCAACATCACTCCACTTCCACCGCTTCCGGATTCGGATTGCGCGGCGCCGGATGCTCGTCGAAGGTCAACTGCACCTTGTCTTCGGCATCGACGTCGACCGTCACCCGGCCGCCGTTCATCAGCTTGCCGAACAGCAATTCGTCGGCGAGCGCGCGCCGGATCGTGTCCTGGATCAGACGCTGCATCGGCCGCGCGCCCATCAGCGGATCGAAGCCGTGTTTCGCGAGGTGCTTGCGCAGCGCGTCGGTGAAGAGCGCGTCGACCTTCTTCTCGTGCAACTGGTCTTCGAGCTGCATCAGGAACTTGTCGACCACGCGCATGATGATTTCCTCATCGAGCGAGCGGAAGCTGATCGTCGCATCCAGACGGTTACGGAACTCCGGCGTGAACATGCGCTTGATGTCGACCATCTCGTCGCCCGCCTCGCGGCGGTTCGTGAAGCCGATCACCGACTTGCCCATCGCCTCGGCGCCCGCGTTCGTCGTCATGATGATGATGACGTTGCGGAAGTCCGCCTTGCGGCCGTTGTTGTCGGTCAGCGTGCCGTGGTCCATCACCTGCAGCAGCACGTTGAAGATGTCCGGATGCGCCTTCTCGATTTCGTCGAGCAGCAGCACGCAATGCGGCTTCTTCGTGATCGCTTCGGTCAGCAGGCCGCCCTGGTCGAAACCGACGTAGCCCGGCGGCGCGCCGATCAGCCGGCTCACCGCATGACGCTCCATGTATTCCGACATGTCGAAGCGGATCAGCTCGATGCCGAGCGTGAACGCGAGCTGCTTCGCCACTTCCGTCTTGCCGACCCCGGTCGGACCCGAGAACAGGAACGCGCCGATCGGCTTGTCGAGCTTGCCGAGGCCCGCGCGCGCCATCTTGATCGCGGCCGACAGCGCGTCGATGGCCGGGTCCTGCCCGAACACCACGCTCTTGAGGTCGCGGTCGAGCGTCTGCAGCTTGCTGCGATCGTCCTGCGACACGCTTTGCGCCGGCACGCGCGCGATCTTCGAGATAATTTCCTCGATCTCGTTCTTGCCGATCGTCTTCTTCTGCTTCGACTTCGGCAGAATGCGCTGCGCCGCGCCCGCTTCGTCGATCACGTCGATCGCCTTGTCCGGCAGGTGGCGGTCGGTGATGAAGCGCGCCGACAGCTCAGCCGCCGCCGACAGCGCACCCGACGAATACTTGACACCGTGGTGCTCTTCGAAGCGCGACTTGAGCCCGCGCAGGATCGCCACCGTCTGCTCGACGGTCGGCTCGGTCACGTCGACCTTCTGGAAACGACGCGACAGCGCCGCGTCCTTCTCGAAGATGCCGCGATATTCGGTGAACGTGGTCGCGCCGATGCACTTCAGCGTGCCCGACGAGAGCGCCGGCTTCAGCAGGTTCGAGGCATCGAGCGTACCGCCCGACGCGGCGCCCGCGCCGATCAGCGTATGAATTTCGTCGATGAACAGAATCGCGTGCGGACGCTCCTTCAATTCCTTCAGCACCGTCTTCAGGCGCTGCTCGAAGTCGCCGCGATACTTGGTGCCCGCAAGCAGCGCGCCCATGTCGAGCGAATACACCTGCGCATCCGCCAGAATGTCCGGCACTTCGCCGCGCGTGATGCGCCAGGCGAGCCCTTCGGCGATCGCGGTTTTACCGACGCCCGCCTCGCCGACCAGCAACGGATTGTTCTTGCGCCGGCGGCACAGCACCTGTACCACGCGCTCGACTTCCGACTCGCGCCCGATCAGCGGATCGATGCGGCCGTCCTTCGCCATCTGGTTCAGGTTCTGGGTGAACTGGGCGAGCGGCGTTTCTTTCTGCGCGGCGGCCTCGTCGGCCTCGGCGTTCGCGTCGCTCGCTTTCGCGGCGTCCGAACTGCTCGTCTTGGCGATGCCGTGCGAGATGAAATTGACCACGTCCAGGCGCGTGACGCCCTGCTGCTGCAGGTAGTACACCGCATGCGAGTCCTTCTCGCCGAAGATCGCGACCAGCACGTTCGCGCCGGTCACTTCCTTCTTGCCGTTCGAGGTGGACTGCACATGCATGATCGCGCGCTGGATCACACGCTGGAAACCCAGCGTGGGCTGCGTATCGACGTCGTCCGTGCCCGGCACGGTCGGCGTGTTGTCATGAATGAAGTTGCGCAGGTTCTGGCGCAGATCCTCGATATTGGCCGCGCATGCACGCAACACCTCCGCCGCCGTCGGGTTATCCAACAGGGCGAGCAAAAGATGTTCGACCGTTATGAACTCGTGCCTTGCCTGGCGTGCTTCCATGAACGCCATGTGCAGGCTGACTTCCAGTTCCTGGGCAATCATGCTTCCTCCATCACACACTGCAGCGGATGCCCGGCCTGCCGTGCGTGGGTAACGACTTGCTCGACTTTGGTCGACGCGATGTCCCGCGTATAGACCCCACAAACTCCCCTGCCTTCGCGATGAACCTTCAACATGACCTGCGTTGCGGTTTCACGATCTTTATTGAAATATTCCTGCACGATCATCACGACAAATTCCATCGGCGTGAAGTCGTCATTCAGCAGCACTACCTTGTACATGGACGGCGGCTTGAGTTTCTGCTCCTGCCGCTCCAGTACGGTGCCGTCCTGCTTGTCCGGGATAATCGCCATACACCCATTCTAAACAACTAGGACAGGCCCGCAATCCTGTCAAAACCCGGCCAGCGGCCGATGCCCCCGTTCGCTGCGGACAGCCGGTCATGACTTCGTCATGACCGCCCGCGCCCGCGCGTTGTCGACGGGCCGATTGCGGAGCCGGCCCCTATCCTGTGATGCCGCGCGATGTTGCTGCGCCGCGGTCGGATCGAGTATCGCATAACCTGCCGGAGCCGGTGGGGGGCACGCGCCGCGGGCACTCCCGGCGGCCCGGCCCCAGTCCAGCATGTGAGTCGATTATGCGACTTTTCAAGACGCGACGCTTGCGCAACCGCACATAACGGAAGCGGGAAAAACCCCTGGAAAGCAGCCTGTTTGCAATGCGACAACGGCGTCTCAAAATTTTCTTGACACTCGAATAAAGAGCCTCAACAATCAAGCTGGCACTTTTTTCACCAAGCCATAATTTCGAAAAAATGCCGATGGTGAGCTTGTGAGGAGGGAGCGGCTGCCTCGTGTGGTCGTGGCTTTTCGAGGGGCTCGTGGTGGTCACATGAGTAACAGGGGAAGTTGGAATGGCAACTGGTACGGTCAAATGGTTTAACGACGCAAAGGGTTTCGGATTCATCACGCCTGACGAGGGTGGCGAGGATCTGTTTGCACACTTCTCGGCCATCCAGATGAATGGCTTCAAGACGCTGAAGGAAGGCCAGAAGGTCACCTTCGAAGTCGTGCAAGGCCCGAAAGGAAAACAGGCTTCGAACATTCAGGCACCTGCCTGAGGCGGTTCGTCCCCGTCCTTTTTGAAACCCGGCTGCACGCCGGGTTTCTTTTTATGCGGTGCGATTCGGTGTTGAGAAGCGATGCAAAAAAACGATGCTGAAAAGCGGCGCTGAAAATCCAGCGTCATTCGATACCGGCCGCCGCCGATATTCCGGCCGTAAAAAACCGGATACGATTTCCAGAAAAATACCCCGGCCGCGTAATCGCGCCGGGGTATTCCAGTCAAGCCATTAATGCGCGCTGGATAATTCCAGCGCATGAATTACATATTCTCGATCATCACCTGCCCAAATCCTGAGCACGATACCTGGGTCGCGCCTTCCATCAAGCGCGCAAAATCGTAAGTGACACGTTTTTGCAGGATCGATTTTTCCATCGAGCCGATAATCAGGTCCGCCGCCTCGAACCAGCCGAGATGGCGCAGCATCATTTCCGCCGAGAGAATTTCCGAACCCGGATTCACGTAATCCTTACCGGCGTATTTCGGCGCGGTGCCATGCGTCGCCTCGAACATCGCCACCGAATCCGACAGGTTCGCGCCCGGCGCGATGCCGATGCCGCCGACCTGCGCGGCGAGCGCGTCCGAAACGTAGTCGCCGTTCAGGTTCAGCGTCGCGATCACGTCGTATTCGGCCGGGCGCAGCAGGATCTGCTGCAGGAACGCGTCGGCAATCACGTCCTTCACGACGATGTCGCCGCCCGTCTTCGGATTCCTGACCTTCATCCACGGGCCGCCGTCGATCAGCTCCGCGTTGAATTCCTTCTGCGCGAGCGCATAGCCGTAGTCGCGGAACGCGCCTTCGGTGAACTTCATGATGTTGCCCTTGTGCACCAGCGTGACCGACCGGCGCTCATTGTCGATCGCATACTGGATCGCCTTGCGCACGAGACGCTCGGTGCCTTCGCGCGACACCGGCTTGATGCCGATGCCCGACGAATCCGGGAAGCGGATCTTCTTCACGCCCATTTCTTCGCGCAGGAACTTGATGACCTTCTTCGCCTGCTCCGATTCGGCCGCCCATTCGATGCCGGCGTAGATGTCTTCCGAGTTCTCGCGGAAGATCACCATATTGGTTTTCTCGGGCTCGCGCACCGGCGACGGCACGCCCTTGAAGTACTGCACCGGCCGCAGGCACACATAGAGGTCCAGCTCCTGGCGCAGCGCGACGTTCAGCGAGCGGATGCCGCCGCCGACCGGCGTGGTGAGCGGCCCCTTGATCGAGACGATGTATTCCTTCACCGCCTGCAGCGTTTCTTCGGGCAGCCACACGTCCGGGCCGTACACCTTGGTCGCCTTCTCGCCCGCGTAGATTTCCATCCAGTGGATTTTCTTCTTGCCCGCGTACGCCTTCCCGACCGCCGCGTCCACGACCTTGATCATGACCGGCGTGATGTCCAGACCGGTGCCGTCGCCCTCGATAAACGGGATGATCGGCTGGTCGGAGACATTGAGCGAGAAATCGGCGTTGACAGTGATCTTGTCGCCACCGGTCGGAACCTTGATGTGCTGATACGGCATGATCGGACTCCAGTGAAAGCTGTGAAAAGCTGATGGGAGACTGCGAAAGGGGGCGCCCCTCGCCGCGCAATGCCGGACGCTCGCGAGCGGCCTGGCCGTTATTCTAGCCCACGCCTCGCGCGCGTCGAAACGGCCATGGCTCGGGGTTTTCCAACATGGACGAACGCGGCTGCGAGCCTCACTCTTCTATAAGACATAAGAATGGCGATGCCGGTTTATGCATTATCATCGCGCCATCCCTAACCGGACCCTGAGCGCAACGGCCGGCGCCCGCGATGCGGCCGGCTGCCGTCGCCGAAACTTCACGCGGCACGATCGGCACATCGTGTGACGTTGCCGCGACGTGCGTTGACGTGCATGAGCGTGCATTGGCGCGCTTCGATACGTTTCGATACGCCGCCGCGCCCTGGTCCGCCGACTCTTCTTTCCCGTATGCGCCTTCTCGCCCTGAACAAGCCGTTCGGCACCATCTGTCAATTCTCGCCGCATGAAACGCGTGCCTCGCTCGCCGACTGGGTCAAGGTGCCCGGCGTCTATCCGGCGGGCCGGCTCGATTCCGATAGCGAAGGCCTGCTGCTTCTCACCGACGACGGCGCATTGCAGGCGCGTATCGCCGAGCCGCGTCATAAGCTCGTTAAACGCTATTGGGCGCAGGTCGAAGGCGCGATCGACGAGGTCGCGCTAAAGAAGCTTGCACGCGGCGTCGATCTCGGCGACTACGTGACACGCCCCTGTCGCGCGAATCATATAGAGCCGGCGAGCACGCTATGGACTCGCACTCCGCCGATCCGCCACCGCGCCGCGATCCCGACCACGTGGATCGAACTCGCGATCACCGAAGGCAAGAACCGCCAGGTGCGCCGCATGACCGCCGCGGTCGGCTTTCCGACGCTGCGCCTCGTGCGCGTCGGTGTCGGTGCGCTGGACATTTTTTCGCTGGGTCTCGCGCCGGGAGAGAGCATCGAGTTGCCGGCGAACGCGCCATGGGACGGTATCGTGTAAATGCGCGAATACGGGGGGACGTCATGCGTATCGTGAGTGTTTCACGCTTGCCTCGATTGGCCTAAGCCGTTGTATCGGCAAATAAAAACAGGCGTGAAACCACGCCGTGAAGCAGCCCCGGAAACGTGAAACATGCACGCTCGCGAATGCCGTCGCAAGGGGTCGTCGCCGCAGTCCATCGCGATGAAAATTTTCCGGCGAATTCTCGTCAACCGCTGCGCAACGCGACGCGTTATTCGACGCAGATGCCGCCGAAGCTATCCGGCATTCAGCCTTAAAGACCTTTGCATAAGCCGTTTGCGCGGCGAATACGAAAGTCCGAACGCTAGCAGACGCGTCGAGAAATTTGTTCGATGCGGCTGTCAACCGAAAGGTGGATGGCACGTTTACCGACTTGACTCTACATAAGCCGGGTCATTTGGTTAATTAACTCAAGCTGAGGATCTACACAATGAACAAACTGATCGCCGCTCTGGTCGCTGGCCTCTTCGCAACGGCAGCATTCGCACAAGCTTCGGCTTCGGCAGCTCCCGCAGCTCCGGCAGCAGCTTCGGCAGCCAAGAAGGCCACCAAGCACGCTCACCACAAGAAGGCGCACAAGAAGGCAGCAGCAGCCGCTGCAGCTTCGGCAGCTTCGGAGTAAGTTGCTTGTAAAAACGCAGTCAAGAACTCGCTTCATTGCCGTTCTTACGGCGTTGTAAGGCAGATCACCGCAAGGCGATCTGCCTTTTTGTTTTGCACGCGCTCGCGTAACATGCGCGAGTTAATTTGAGCAAGGAGTCCTGCCGTGCGATTTTCCATGCGCTCGCTGATGGCGCGTTTCGCTGTTGCCGTTGCACTGCCGCTCGCGGCCATCTCGTTGGCGGCCACCACCGCCCCCGCCCATGCGCAGCAGATGCCGCCGGGCGCCAAGCAGCCTGGCGAATTTCCGCGCGTCAAGCTGACCGCCGGCATGTTCGTGATCGACGCGGCCGTCGCCGCCAACGATGCGGATCGCGAACAGGGCTTGATGTATCGCACGAATCTCGCGCCGAACGAAGGCATGCTATTCGTGTTCAACGAGAACGCCGGCCACTGCTTCTGGATGAAGAACACGCTGATTCCGCTGTCGATCGCGTTCATGCGTGCGGACGGCACGATCACCGACCTCGACGAGATGCAGGCCGAGACCACCAACAATCATTGCCCGACGCACAACGGCGTGTTCGCGCTCGAGATGAGCAAGGGCTGGTTCGCGTCGAAGGGCATCAAGCCGGGCATGCAGATCCAGGGCTTGCCACCGGTGCCGGGCATCACGCAGTAAGCTGCAATTCTGGCGGCCCCTGCGGCAGCTTGCCGGGCCGCCGGCCGCTCGGGGGGCGCATCTCGGGGGGCGCCCAGGCAGCAACTGAGCACCAACTGGGCGGCACCTCATAGGCACGCCATGGGCATCTCACCCAGCCCTCCCGGCCGCCCCATCGCCGCGACGTTTTCCGGAAAAAGCCGGCGCCCTTCCCAGGCGCCGGCTTTTTTTCGTCCGCGCCGCCTTGCGCGAGCATGCTTGCCGCCCGCCAGCGCGATTCATGCAAAAGACCAACCGACGCGCTATCCTTGTAATCTCGATAAAGCACCACCACATCAAGCAGCACCCAGACTCCCCGGGCGGCCCAACGGTCGCCCGGCATGCGTTTCAGGCGCACCATTCCAAGGAGGTTCACGTGCCCCGCAAGACTCCCATCGAGCGCTACCGGAATATCGGCATCAGCGCTCACATCGATGCCGGCAAAACCACCACCACCGAACGGATCCTGTTCTACACCGGCGTGACCCACAAGATCGGCGAGGTTCACGACGGTGCGGCGACGATGGACTGGATGGAACAGGAGCAGGAGCGCGGCATCACGATCACCTCGGCGGCCACCACGGCGTTCTGGAAAGGCATGGCCGGCAACTACCCCGAGCATCGCATCAACATCATCGACACTCCGGGGCACGTCGACTTCACGATCGAAGTCGAGCGCTCGATGCGCGTGCTCGACGGTGCCTGCATGGTGTACGACTCGGTCGGCGGCGTGCAGCCGCAATCGGAAACCGTGTGGCGCCAGGCGAACAAGTACAAGGTGCCGCGCATCGCGTTCGTCAACAAGATGGACCGCATCGGCGCGGACTTCTTCCGCGTGCAGCGGCAGATCGGCGATCGTCTGAAGGGCGTCGCGGTGCCGATCCAGATTCCGATCGGCGCGGAAGATTATTTCCAGGGCGTGGTCGATCTCGTCAAGATGAAGGCGATCTTCTGGGACGACGACAGCCAGGGCATCAAGTTCGAGTACCGCGACATTCCGGCTGAACTCGCGGCCACCGCGAAGGAATGGCACGACAAAATGGTCGAATCCGCGGCCGAGGCCAATGAAACGCTGCTCGAAAAATATCTCGGCGGCGAGCCGTTGACCGAAGAGGAAATCAAGCACGGCATTCGCGCCCGCACGATTGCCAACGAGATCGTGCCGATGCTGTGCGGCAGCGCGTTCAAGAACAAGGGCGTGCAGGCGATGCTCGACGCGGTGATCGACTATCTGCCCTCGCCGGTCGACGTGCCCGCGATCACCGGCCACGATGAGCACGACAAGGAGATCGAGCGCCATCCGAACGACGACGATCCATTCTCGGCGCTCGCCTTCAAGATCATGACCGACCCGTTCGTCGGCCAGCTGATCTTCTTCCGCGTGTACTCGGGCGTCGTCAATTCGGGCGACACGGTCTACAACGCGATCAAGGAAAAGAAGGAGCGCCTCGGCCGCATCCTGCAGATGCACGCGAACGAGCGCAAGGAAATCAAGGAAGTCTACGCGGGCGACATCGCGGCGGCCGTCGGCCTGAAGGAAGCGACCACGGGCGACACGCTCTGCGATCCTAACCACGTCATCATCCTCGAAAAGATGATCTTCCCCGACCCGGTGATCTCGCAGGCCGTCGAGCCGAAGACCAAGGCCGACCAGGAGAAGATGGGCATCGCGCTGAACCGGCTCGCGCAGGAAGACCCGTCGTTCCGCGTGCAGACCGATGAGGAATCCGGACAGACGATCATCTCCGGCATGGGCGAGTTGCACCTCGAAATTCTGGTCGACCGCATGAAGCGCGAGTTCGGCGTGGAAGCGACCGTCGGCAAGCCGCAGGTGGCGTATCGCGAAACGGTGCGCAACAAGGTCGAGGACGTCGAAGGCAAGTTCGTCAAGCAGTCGGGCGGGCGCGGCCAGTACGGTCACGCGGTGATCACGCTCGAACCGTCGGAGCAAGGCAAGGGCTACGAGTTCGTCGATGCGATCAAGGGCGGCGTGATTCCGCGCGAATTCATTCCCGCGGTCGACAAAGGCATCGTGGAAACGCTGAAGGCCGGTGTGCTGGCGGGCTACCCGGTGGTCGACGTGAAGGTCACGCTGACCTTCGGTTCGTACCATGACGTCGACTCGAACGAAAACGCGTTCCGCATGGCCGGCTCGATGGCATTCAAGGAAGCGATGCGCAAGGCGAAGCCCGTGCTGCTCGAACCGATGATGGCCGTCGAGGTGGAAACACCCGAGGACTTCATGGGCAACGTGATGGGCGATCTGTCGAGCCGGCGCGGCATGGTGCAGGGCATGGAAGACATCGCGGGCGGCGGCGGCAAGCTCGTGCGCGCGGAAGTGCCGCTCTCCGAGATGTTCGGCTACTCGACCTCGCTGCGCTCGGCCACCCAGGGCCGAGCGACCTACACGATGGAATTCAAGCACTACGCCGAAACGCCGAGCAACGTCGCCGAAGCGGTGATCAACGCGAAGAAGCAATGATGCTGGTGGCATTGAGGAGTGCGGCAAGGCAGCCCTTGCCGCGCTTCACCGCAGCCGCAATGCCACCGCCGATACCAACGGCTCGAAGCCCGCTCCCCGTGAGCGGGCTTTTTTTCGGTTCTTCGTCGATGTGCGCGGTCGGGCCCCTGCTGCCCGCCTCGTCACACCACGCGTGCGTGTTCCGAACGTGCCAGAATGTCGAACGGCCATGCAACACCGGCATCGATCAGGCCACGACCGCAGCGCAGGACTCGAACGCGGCACCCACGCCCGCAAGGAGACACCATGAGCCACGAGCACGAACATCCGCATTACCGGGCCGAGCACGAGGCCGCCGCGCAGGTCGACTGGCGCGAGCACGGCGTGAAGGTCATCCGCGGCGATCAGCTCGATGCCAACACCGCGCAGACGCCCGGCATGAATCGCGCCGCCGCGATCAACGCGGCGCGCGTCGGCGCGCAGAAGATCTGGGCAGGCACCGTGACGATCCATCCGAACGCGAAGACCGGCGCGCATCATCACGGCGCGCTCGAAAGCGTGATCTACGTGGTACGCGGCCAGGCACGCATGCGTTGGGGCGAGCACCTCGAATTCACCGCCGAAGCGGGCCCCGGCGACTTCATCTTCGTGCCGCCCTACGTGCCGCATCAGGAGATCAACGCGAGCACCGACGCACCGCTCGAATGCGTGCTCGTGCGCAGCGACAATGAAGCGGTCGTGGTCAATCTGAACATCGACGCGGTCGAACAGCCCGAGACGGTGTACTGGGTCGATCCGATTCACAAGCACCCGCACGATCGCTAAAGCGCGCGGGGGGCAGCCTACAGCGCTTGCGATGCGCGGTGCTTGCTGTCAATCCCGCTGTACGCATGATGCAATCGGTCAGGATTCCAGCGCGTTAGGGGTGATCCATTCGGGCGATCCATTCGCGCTCGCGCCGAACGCCTGCCGCCATGCCGCGCGGCGCTAGCGATCACCGTGGCCCACGCCGTGCTACCGTTGCAGCGACGACACACCACCACGCCGTTATCGGCCGATCGGCAAGCCCACGGCGGCGCAAGCGCGCCGCAGCCGCAAGCAATCGCTTACACTGAAACCGCTTTGCGCAGCATTGCGCTTTCGTCGGGCGCCGAGGCTCGACGCCACGGGCGCTGAAAGCGCGCTGCACCTCGCGCTGTCGCGCGGCTCGCGCGACGTCTTCCGAACCGGCAGCAGAATGGACTGGACACGCCATCGATGAAAACGCCCGCGGACCGACTTCCCGCCCCCCATGCGGAACCTCATGCGCCGCTGCAAGCAGCCCGCCGCACCGCCGACGCCTACGGCAACCATGCCATCGATGAATTCCTGGCCGGCCGCCTCACGCGGCGCGAATTGCTGCGTTACGCGAGCGTGATCGGCCTGTCGCTCGTGGGCGGCGGCCTGCTCGACACGCCGCGTGCCGATGCACAGAGCGCGCAGAACGCACAGGGCACGGCGGCCCCATCGAACCAGACGATCCGCGTCGCGCATCTGACGCCCGCTGGCGCGGTCGACCCGCTCACCGTGACCGACGCGGCGAGCCTCGCGCTGCTGAACCAGACCGGCGAATTCCTGATCGACGACGACGGCGAAAAGCTCATGCTGAAGCCCGCGCTCGCGCTGTCGTGGAAGCCGAACGACAAGGGCGACGTGTGGACCTTCAAGCTGCGCCCGAACGTCAAATTCCACGACGGCCAGCACTTCGGCGCGAAGGACGTGGCCGCCACCTTCGACCGTCTCGCCGATCCGGCCAGCGGCTCGGCCGCGCTCTCGGTATTGAAGGGCGTGCTGTCGAAAGGTGGCGCAAAGGTTATCGACGAATACACGGTCGAGTTCCATCTCGATGCGCCGAACGGCAATTTCCCGTACTACGTTTCCTCGGACAACTACAACGCCGTGATCCTGCCCGCCAACTACGCGGGCAATTACGAAAAGAGCTTTATCGGCACGGGTCCGTTCAGGCTGGAAAAGTATCAGCCGAAGGTCGGCGCATCGTTCGTACGCAATCCCGACTATTGGGGCGAAAAAGCGTTACCGCAACACGTGCAGTTCACCTTCTACGCCGACGAGCAGGCGCAGCTGCTCGCGTTGCAAGGCCATCAGGCCGACGTGATGGGCACCTTCACCGTGCAGGGCGGCGCAGGCATTCTGAACAATCCCGACTACAAGGCGGTCGGCGTGAAGTCGAGCGCCCATCGGCAGATTCATATGCGCAACGATAGCCCGCTCTTCAAGGACAAACGCGTACGCGAGGCGCTTGCGCTGTCGATCGATCGCGACGTGCTGGTGCGCGGTCTCTTCAAGGGCCGCGCTCAAGCCGGCAACGACAGCCCGTTTGCGCCGGTGTTTCCGTCGTCGGATGCAGGTGTGCCGCAACGCAAAATCGACGTCGCGAGGGCGAAGCAACTGCTCGCGCAGGCCGGCGTGCCAAACGGCTTCGACGTCACGCTGACCACCGAAAAATACATGGAGATTCCCGACCTCGCCGTGGTCGTGCAGAACGCGGCGAAAGCGATCGGCGTGCGCATCAACCTGAAGGTCGAAAGCCAGTCGCTCTATTACGGCGCGGGCACCCCCGGCAAATCCGACTGGCTCGACTCGCCGCTCGGCATCACCGACTACGGCCATCGCGGCGTGCCGAACGTGTTCCTCAACGCGCCGCTCACGAGCAACGGCACATGGAACGCGGCGCATTTCAGGAATCCGCAATACGACCGGCTGGTCGCGCAATTCGTCGCGGCGCTCGACCTTGCCACGCAAAGGAAAATCTCCGGGCAGATCCAGACGCTGCTGCTCGACGAAACGCCGGTCATCATTCCGTTCTTCTACGATCAGTTGATCGCGATGCGCAAGGGCGTGAACGGCGTGCGCTTCACCGCGCTCGCGCAACTGTATTTCGACCGCGCGACGCTGAGCGCTTGAGCACATGGCTCGAGTACCCGGCCTGAACACTTAGGCACCGCGCGCTTAGGCACCGCGCGATTTCGCAGGAGTTCACGATGTCGGCCACGGCGTCCCCTTCATCATCGCGAGCGGCGGCACACGGCCATGCGAGCCGTGTCGCGCGTTTTCTCGCGACGCGCGCGGGCCTCTCGCTGATTACGCTGTGGCTGCTGTCGCTGATCGTGTTCGCGGGCGGCCAGTTGCTGCCCGGCGATATCGGCCGCGCGGTGCTCGGCCCGCTCGCCGATGCGCGCGCGGTCGCCGCGCTCAATCACCAGCTCGGCGCGGATCGGCCGCTGCTCACGCAGTACGTCGACTGGATCACGCATGTCGTGCGCGGCGACATGGGACTTTCGTACGCGTATCGCGAACCGGTCGGGCCGTTTATCGCCGACGCGCTCGCGCATTCGGCCAAGCTCGGCTTCCTCGCCTTCATCGTCGTCGTGCCGCTCGGCATCGCGGGCGGCGTGTGGTCGGCGATGCATGCGGGGCGCTGGCTCGATCGCGCGATCAGCATCGCGGGTTTGTCGGCGACGGTGGTGCCGGAGTTCGTATCGTCGATCGTGCTGATTCTGGTGTTCGGCGTGTGGCTGCGCTGGCTGCCGATCGAAGCGTCGTATGCACCCGACGCGAGCGTGTTCGAGCAGTTGAGGCATCTCGTGCTGCCGGTGCTGCCGCTCGTGTTCGTGTTCTTCGGCTATATCGCGCGGATGGCGCGCGCGGGCACCGTCGAAGCGCTCGACGCCGACTACACGCGCACCGCCATCCTCAAGGGCCTGCCGCGCCACGTCGTGATCTGGCGGCACGTGCTGCGCAATGCGCTGCTGCCGACCGTCACGGTAGCCGCAACGCAGCTCGGCTACATGATCGGCGGACTCGTCGTGGTCGAGACGCTGTTCCACTACCCCGGCATCGGCTCGCTGATCTACAACGCGGCCAAGGCGAAGGACTTTCCGATGCTCGAAGCGGGCGTGCTGACGATCGGCGTGGTCTATACGCTTGCGAATCTCGTCGCCGATGCCGTGCATGTGCTGCTCGATCCGCGGCTGCGTGTGAGGAACGGCGAATGAGCGCGACTGTGCCGCCATCGGTGCCACCACCCTCAGTGCCGCCGTCCATGCCGCCGGCTTCGCCTGCGCCGCCCACACCGCCTGTGCCGGGCACGCCCGGCTCCGCATCGCACAACCGCAATCAACCGCGCTATCAACACCTGCTTCTGCTGCTGCGCTCGCCGACCTTCGTCGTGGGCGCGCTAATCGTCGCGTGGTGGATCGGCTGTGCGATGGCCGGGCCGTGGCTCGTGCATCTCGACCCCTACGCATCCGATCCGCTCAACTCGCTCACGCCGCCCGATCGCACGCACTGGTTCGGCACCGATCAGCTCGGCCGCGACGTGTTCTCGCGCGTGATCGTCGGCGCGCGCGACATCCTCACGATCGCGCCGCTCGCGACCTTGCTCGGCACCGCTGCCGGCACCGCGCTCGGGCTCGTCGTCGGCTACTTCGAGGGCTGGGTCGACCATCTCGTGGGCCGCGCGATCGACGCGGTGCTCGCGCTGCCGCTCGTGATCGTCGCATTGCTCGCGCTCGCCGCGCTCGGCGCCTCGAACCTCACGGTGATCGTCGTGATCGGCCTTACGTTCACGCCGATCACCGCGCGCACCGTGCGCGCCGCCGTGTTCGCGGAACGCCATCTCGACTACGTGGCCGCCGCGCAACTGCGCGGCGAACGCGCGCCCTACATCATGTTCGCGGAGATCCTGCCGAACGTGCTGCCGCCGATCGTCGTCGAGGCAACCGTGCGGCTCGGCTATGCGATCTTCGCGGTCGCGACGCTATCGTTCCTCGGCTTCGGCATCCAGCCGCCGTCGGCCGACTGGGGGCTCGCGCTGTCGGAGTCGTACACGCTGATGGCAGGCGGCGCCTGGTGGACCGTCGTGTTCGCGGCGGGCGCGATCGCCTCGCTCGTGGTCGGCGTGAATCTTGTGGCCGACGGCGTGCAGGGCGTGCTTGACCCATAAATGGCCAATGAGAATAACCACTGAGCGAGCGATAAACGAGCGATGAGCGCACAGCCCTCTTCCTCTGCCGCGTTCGCGGCCTTCGACGTGTTGAAGAGCGAGCGCACCGATGCGCTGACCCTCGTCGGCCTGACGGTCGCGTACCGCGTGCGCGGGCGCGATCGCGAGGTGCTGCAGGACGTCTCGTTGCGCGTGCGGCGCGGCGAAGCGTATGGACTCGTCGGCGAGTCGGGCTGCGGCAAGTCCACGGTCGCGCTGGCAACGCTGCGCTATCTGCCGCGCAACGGCAAGGTGAAGGCGGGCAAGATCGCGATCGCCGGCGAGGACGTGCAGAAGCTCGGCGCCGAGGCGCTGCGCGGCATGCGCGCGACGACGGTCTCGATGGTCTATCAGGACCCGGGGCGCGCGTTGAATCCCTCGCTGACGATCGCGCGGCAGGTCTCCGAAGCATTCGAAACAGCGGGCGCCACACGCGACGAAGCACGGCAACGCACGCTCGAAATGTTGAAGCGCGTGCACATCGCGGCGCCCGAGCGCGTGATGGACAGCTATCCTCATCAATTGTCGGGCGGCATGCAGCAGCGCGTCGTGATTGCGATGGCGCTCGCGTCGAACCCCGCGCTGCTGATTCTCGACGAACCGACCACCGGGCTCGATGCAACTGTCGAAGCCGAGGTGCTCGATCTCGTCGCGCAACTGCGCAAGGAACTCGGCACCGCGGTGCTGTTCATCAGCCACAACCTCGCGGTGATCGGGCGCATGTGCGAGCGCGTCGGCGTGCTGTACGCGGGCAAGCTCGTCGAGGAAGGCGCGACGCGCGACATCTTCACGCGGCCGCGCCATCCGTACACGGTCGGGCTGCTGCGCTGTCTGCCGACGCCCGGGCGCAGCAAGGACAGCGAGCGGCTCGATACGATCGCGGGCAACCTGCCCGCGCCGGGTTCGGTCACGCAGGGCTGCATCTACGCGGAGCGCTGCCGTCTCGCCGACGAACGTTGCCGCCGCGAAGCGCCGCCGCCTTACCGGCTTGGCGCCGCGCATGGCGATCAGATGGCGCGTTGCCACTATCACGAGCGGGCGATCGAATTGCCGCGGACGGTGGCGGATGGGGAGACGGGGTTGGCCGACGGGTTGACTGCTGCGTCATCGAACGCGCCATCTAATGCGCCGCCGGCTGCCCCACGTACGGTAAGCGATGCGCGGCAACGCGAACCCTCGTCCACCGTGCTGCGCGCGCGCAATCTGTCGAAGACGTTCCACGTTGCCGGCGTGCCGCTGCGCGCCGTCGACGACGTTTCGCTCGACCTCGCGAGCGGCGAAACGCTCGGGCTCGTCGGCGAATCGGGTAGCGGCAAGACGACGCTCGCGAAGCTGATGCTCGGCCTGCTCACGCCCGACGCGGGCAGCGTGCTCGAACTCGACGGCGCACCGCTCGCCGCACGCGTCACGCGCCGCGGCGGCGAGCAACTGAAGTCGCTGCAGATCGTGTTCCAGAATCCGGACTCGGCGCTCAATCGCGCGCATTCGGTGAAGCGGCTGCTCGGCCGAGCGCTCACGCGCCTGAGCGCGCTGCGCGGCCCCGCGCTCGACGCGCGGCTCGCCGCGTTGACGGCCGCCGTGCGCTTGCCGGAGCGCTATCTCGACGCGCGCTCGCGGCAGTTGTCGGGCGGGCTCAAGCAGCGTGTCGCGATTGCGCGCGCGTTTGCCGGCGAGCCGCGTGTCCTCGTCTGCGACGAGCCGACCTCGTCGCTCGACGTATCGGTGCAAGCCGCGATCCTGAACCTGCTTGCCGACCTGCAGCGCGAGCGCGACGTCAGCTACGTGTTCATCTCGCACGATCTGCACGTGGTGCGCTATGTGTCGGATCGCATCGCGGTGCTCTATCTCGGCCGCCTGCTCGAGATCGGACCGGCCGCCGCGGTGTTCGACGGAGCGCAGCATCCGTACACCGAGGCGCTGCTGTCGGCGGTGCCGACGCTGCGCGACCAGGATGAGCGTGACGGCCGGCAATGGCCGAAGCCGGCGCGCATCCGGCTGTCCGGCGAACTGCCGGGGGCGGGTGCGATGCCGTCGGGCTGCATTTTTCACACGCGCTGTCCACGCAAGCTCGGCGCGATCTGCGAGGAGCAGGACCCGCCGTTTCTCGATGCCGGCAACGACGCGGATAAAACCCGCGCGCATCTGATCCGCTGTCATATTCCACCGGAGACGTTGCGTGCGTTGCAGAGCACGGCGCGCGATGACGGCGCGGGCAAGATGGCGGACGCGGACGATTCCGGCGACGCCGTGCCCAACGCCTGACGGCCCGGCATTCAACGTCCGGTAGCGCTGCCAATCGGTTCACGGTTCACTCGCTCCCGTGGCCCAGCTCCGTTGCCTGACCGGCCTCGCACAGCGCCACATCGAAGCCGCCGCGAGTAACGACGGCAACGCGAGAGTTCCGGCAGGTCGGGGGCCGACAACAGCCGGGGCAATCGCGAAAACAATGGCGAAAGCAAAGGCAGCGCCGCCAATGACAACGGCGGCGTGAACGCGTACCCGCCATCGCCCAGTCTCAGACCGGGCTCACGCGCCCTACCCGCCGGCGGCATGTACCGGCATACTGTCCGCTATCCGCCGGCAACGGCGGTGACGTCCCGATCCCCCGGTCGCGCGTCACCGATCGAGGCCGGTCGGAGCGGCCCACCCGCCTTCGGCACGAGCGCCGACGAAAACGCGGCAGAGCGCGCGCCGGCAAGCGCCGGCGCGTCGCGCGAACCGCGCCGCAGGCGGCGGAAACACCACCCCCATTGCGTGCGAGTGTTATGGAACCAATCCGAGACGATCACCTCATATCAGATTCAACGTTCGATATGAGGGCCCACAACATGCAACGAAACGTCCCCCCTTCCGCGACACGCGCGGCCGCCGCCGTGCTGATGGTTGCCGCGCTGGGCCTCGCATCGCTCGCCAACGCGCAAACGCCGGCGGCCAAGCCGGCGCAACCGCTGCAGCAAACCCTGTCGCAAGCCGCGCCGCCGGTCGATCCGACGTTCTCGGCTTACTCGCTCCTGCAAACCTGCAAGCAGCGCAACGACAATGTCGCGGAAGCGCAGTGCGTCGGCGCGATCCGCGGCATCATTCACGGCTACCAGTACGGCGTGCTGTTCCTCAGCCAGCGCGCCCCGCTGCCGGCCAACGAAACGCAACGCGTCTCGCTGTGCCTGCGCGACGTGCCGGTGTCGTCGATCGTCGACGACTTCGTCGCGGACGCCGCCCAGGTCGACGACTCCCTCAAGCACACCCCCGCCGAAGTCGCGGTGCTCGGTTCCGTGCACCTGCACCACGCCTGCACCTGAGCGCATCGGTAACGTCAGGCTCCGCCGGCCGGGTCACCGGCATCGTTCATGAAGCGCACCGCCGTCTCGGCGGCGGCCGCGCTTGAGCCTGCGTCGGCCCTCACAGCATTTCGAGCGGACGCTTGCTGCGCGGCGGTTTGAAGTACGCGTCGAGCGCGGCGAGTTCACCGGCTTCCAGCTTCAGTTGCGAGGCGCGATGGTTGTCGCGCACATGCTCGACGCGCGCGGCCTTCGGAATCGCGCAAATGCCGGGCTTGCCCAGCACCCACGCCAGCGCCACCTGAAACACCGAGATGCCGCGCGCGTCGGCGATGTCGTCGAGCGGCGAGCGCTTCGGCAAACGCGCATGATCGACCGGGCTGTAGGCCATCGCCGGCATCCCGCGCGCGGCGAGCCACGGCAGCAGATCGAATTCCGGCCCGCGGCGCGCGACGTTGTAGAGAACCTGATTGGTCGCGCAGGCATCGCCGCCGGACGCCGCGACGAGTTCGTCCATGTCGTCGGTGTCGAAGTTGCTCACGCCCCAGTGACGGATCTTGCCCGCGCGACGCAGCGCCTCGAACGCATCGACGGTTTCGGCGAGCGGCACCGAGCCGCGCCAGTGCAGCAGATACAGATCGAGCCGATCCGTTTTCAGACGCTTGAGGCTTTGCTCGCAGGCGGCGATCACGCCGCGCCGGCTCGCGTTGTGCGGATACACCTTGCTGACGAGGAACACCTTGTCGCGCAAGCCGGCCAGCGCTTCGGCGAGCAGCGACTCGGTCGCGCCGTCGCCGTACATTTCGGCCGTGTCGATCAGCGTCATGCCGAGTTCGATGCCGCAGCGCAGCGCCGCGATTTCCGCCGCGCGCTGCGCCGGCCTCTCGCCCATTTCCCACGTGCCCTGCCCCAACGCCGGAATGCGCTCGCCGCCTGGCAGGCTTACGCTCGCGATATCGCTCGTCATGCTGACTCCTCGAAGTGGCTCGATTCAATGCGGTTCAATACCGTTCAATACGGTTCAATGCGTTTCATGCGATGCGACGCACGGCCCGGTCCGGCACCGTGCGCGAAATAGCGCCAACCGGCGCAATGCGGCTTGAGGCGCCGGAATACATCGGAACGCCACGGGGTGCATCGGGACGCGACGCATGCCGCAAAAGCTTAGCGACGAGTTTAGCGGCTCGGCGGCCTCGCGGCGGTGCGCCAGGCAAAAGCCCGCTATAACGCGGCGCGCCGATGTTCTAGAATTGCCGCTTGCCTATCTCGCGTGAGCCCCATGACCTCTGCCTCGGAAGACCGCTGGCGCGACCTGCGCCCGGACCCGGAAAACGACACGCCGCTCTATCTGCAGCTCGCCCGCAAGCTCGGCAGCGCGATTCACGAAAACCGCTGGAACGCCGGCGAGGCGCTGCCTTCGGAGCGCGTGCTGTCGGAGGCGCTCGGCGTCTCGCGCATCACGTCGCGCAAGGCGATCGCGCTGCTCGTCGAGCAGGGTTTGATCCGCCGCACCCAGGGCGCGGGCAGCTTCATCACGCCGCGCTACGAAGATCCTTTGTCGCGGCTGTCGAGCTTCAGCGAAATGCTGCGGCGGCGCGGCTTCACGCCGAGTTCGAAGTGGCTGTCGCGCGAAATCTCGCCGGCCAATCGCGATGAAGTGATCCAGCTCGGGCTGTCGCCGGCCGCGGCGGTGACGCGGCTGCGGCGGCTGCGGCTTGCCGACGGCATCGTGATGGCAGTCGAGAACTCCACGTTTCCGGCGGCGGTCATTCCCGATCCTCAGGCGATCGGCGATTCGCTGTACTCGTATCTGGAGAGTCGTGGGCTGACGATCGTGCGCGCGCTGCAGCATTTTCGGGCGGTGAACGCGAGCGAGGAAATCGCGCAGCAGATGAGCATCGCGCCCAACGAGGCGCTGCTGCTGATTACGCGCGTCGGTTATACGGCGGATCAACGGGCGATCGAGTTGACCGATACGTATTGCCGGAACGATTACTACGATTTTGTCGCGGAGTTGAGGAAGTAGGGGTGGAGATGCGAGGTGCCGTGATGTGTGGTCGCGGTGCATTCGTCTGTCTTGTGCGGCGGGATGCTGAGCGGTTGCGGTTGCGGTTGCGGTTGCGGTTGCGGTTGTGATGTGGCGTAGCCTTGGCGCTACGCCTGTCTCGCCTCGCGAGTCGACATGCGCCAGCGGTAACGCTAAAAACGCGGGCGTCTCCTCTCGCCCGTTCCGGGGGCGGCCTGTTGCGCGTGCGGCCGATCGAGCCCGATTGCGAATTGCCGTGTCGCGACGCAATCACTCAGGTGTGGTCGGACAAGAAGTCGAGCAGCCAACCCGTTGCCGCGATACGTCGCACACGCACCCGGCGCTACGCCCATCTCGCCTCATGCGCGCCGATACGCGCTGGCGGCAATGCATAAAACGCGGGCGTCTCCGCCAACTCTTCCGCCGGCTGCACACCAAGCACGCGGCCGAATTCCGACTGCACGCTCGCGACGCAATCACCTATCTCGTCGAGCGCGACCTCGGGCGCCTGCTGTCCATCGGGTAGCAGCCCGAACGACTGAAGCCAGCGCCCTGTCTGCGCAAGCGACACCTTCACGTGCCAGCTGCCGCCTTCGCTGGCTCGCCGCGCGAGCGCGACCATCGCGCCGAACGCCGCCAGATAGCCGGTTGCGTGATCGAGCGCCTGACACGGCAGATGCCGCGGCTCGGCGCTGCCCGCTGCGGCGCGCTCGTGCCACGCGATGCCGCTCGCCGACTGCACGAGGCTATCGAAACCGCGCCGCTGCGCCCACGGCCCCGTATGCCCGTACGCGCACACCGACACATAGACGATGCCGGGCCGCAGCCGCGCCAGTTCCGGAGGACCGAAGCCGCGCGCGGCGAGCGCGCCCGGGCGATACGCCTGCAGGAACACGTCGGCATCGCGCGCGAGTCCGCCCAGCGTCTCGCAGCCGGCCGCGTCGCGCAGATCGACGACGGCCGAGCGCTTGCCGCGACCGTTGTCGATCACGAGCGGCGCGATGTTCGGCAGATGCGGCCCGTTGATCATCAGCACGTCCGCGCCGTGATGCGCGAGCGCGCGTCCAGCCACCGGTCCCGCGATGATGCGCGACAGGTCCAGCACGCGCACGCCCGCGAGCGGCCGGTCAAGCCCGCTCCCGACACGGCGCGGCGGCTCGGCCGGCGCATCGCCGATGCGCTCGATCTCGAACAGCGGCAAGCCCGCGATCGCCCGCGCCTGTTCGAGCGCGGCCCATTCTTCCGGCGTGCGAATCAACGCGGCGCACAGGCCCTCGTCGGCCAGCGTTTGATCGAGCGTCGCGCCGTCCCAATTGCGAATCGCGGCGGCCACCGGCTCGCGCCCGTTCTCGCAACCGAGCACCCGCAGCACGCCCTGCAAGTGATGCGCGAAGTTCGTGTGCAACTGGACCCAGCGGCCATCGCGCGTTTCGTAGAACCCCGTCACCGGATCGCGCAGCACGGGCGGCGGCCCGTCGTCGATACGCAGATAGCGTTCGCTGCGAAACGCCGCGAGCGCGCGCCGCATCTGCACAGCCACGTGTTGCCTGCGGCCGCTGCGCAAGCGCCAATACTCGGCCGCGGCAAGGCCGGTCGCCGCGATCGTCGCCGAAGCGAGGCTGCCGACGCGGTAGACCGACGGCAGGCCCGGGTCCGCGCCGCTCAGCGCAACGGAATGCAGGGTAACCGGATCGCATCCGGCAAGCGTCCAGATATGTTTGAGAGCAAGTTCGGGCGTCATGGCATGGGGCGCGTTCGGCGCGCTGACGGAAATGAAGTGACCCGAGTCTAGAATTCCGCCTTGCCGCAATCAATCTTGATTATGATAATCAATATATATTGATTTCTTCGGTTTCCACACGTTTTCATGCCAGCCCAGACTTTCCTCACCGCCGCCGAAGCGGCCGCAATGCTCGACATCAGCCTGCCCACGCTGTATGCGTACGTGAGCCGCGGCATGCTCGGCTCGTCGCCGGACGCGCAAGGCCGGCACCGCCTCTACGATGCCGCCGAAGTACGCCGCCTCGCGCGCCGCAAGGCCGACGGCAAGCGTGCGGGCAAGGTCGCACAGAAGGTGCTGGACTGGGGCGTGCCGGTGCTCGAATCGTCGATCACGCTGGTCGCAGACGGGCGTCTTCTGTATCGCGGACACGATGCGATGGAGCTCGCGCGCAGCGCATCGCTCGAAGACGTCGCGGCGCTGCTGTGGGAATGCAGCGCGCGGCGCATCGCCAACGCGCCGGCCGTGCCGCTCGCGCCCGCGCAATGGGGCGCGTGGCTCAAACTGTGGAGCGACAGCACGCCGCTCGATCGCGCGCTCGTGCTGCTGCCGGCCGCCGCGGCGCAGATGCCGCGTGTGTGGGCGCTCGGCCGCGACGCGCAACTCGACACCGCATGCGCCGTCATGCGGCTGCTGGCTGCGGCGATGCTGCCGGCGGCGCCGTCGAACGAACCGCTACACCGGCAACTCGCCGCCGCGTGGCAGGTCCGCAACCGGCAACAGAGCGCACTGCTGCGCGCGGCGCTGGTCGCCTGTGCGGATCACGAACTCAACGCGTCGACGTTTACGGTCCGCTGCATCACCTCGACGGGGACGCACCTGTTCGGCGCGGTGGCGGGCGGACTCGCGGCGCTGGCCGGTCCGCGTCACGGCGGGGAAACGGTGCGCATCGCCGCACTGCTCGAAGAAGCGGCGCGCGCGCCCGATCTGGACCGCTACCTCGCGAACCGTCTCGCGCATTCCGAACAAGGCGCGCAGGGTCCGCTGCTGTCGGGCTTCGGTCATCCGCTTTATCCAGATGGCGATCCGCGCGCGCAATTACTGTTGACGATGCTCGCCGACCGTGCGCCCAGCCGCTCATCGCTCGACAATGTGCTGAGGCTCGCGCGCGCGGTGCGCGACACGACCGGCGCCGAGCCGACTGTCGATTTTGCATTGGCCGCGATCGAGCGGGTGCTCGGCTTGCCGGCCGGCGCGGCGTTCACGTTATTCGCGGTCGGGCGCGTGGTCGGCTGGATTGCTCATGCGATGGAACAGGCACGCGACGGACGGTTGATCCGGCCGCGCGCACGGTATATCGGGGAATATGAGGTGGACAGGTGATTCGCGGCGATGGGTGCATGGGCTGCTGAGCTGGAGCACGCGGCGAGACCCAGGTGCGGATGCGCCGATCCCCTCGTCTCTTGAGGCTCCGCGCGCTACCACGAACGGGCATGGGCTAAACGCGCGCCAACCACCGCTCGTGGAACGGCTTCAGACCACGCTCGGGCGGCGTGCCAGCCAGGCCAGCATCGGCCGGCCGAATAGTGGCTTCGGCACCGCGTGCTCAGAACCGCTCGCGAGCGCAAAACGCGCCCCCGCCTGCCCGGCGCTGATCCACGCGACCGCGCCGCGCGGCAGTTCGATCGACTCGCCCATCGCCAGCCAGTGATCCTCGTGCTCGCCCTCGACTGTCAACCAGACCTCGCCCGAGATCACCTTGAATATCGACGGACGCGCGACACGCCAGGCCGCCGCGGGCTCGCCATGTTCGAGTTCGAAAATCCGGACTTCACGCATCGCCGTTCTCCTAAAAAAACTTTTCTGTTGTACCGATTATTGACGTGCGATGATCGGAGACCCATGCACAGTTCCGAACACTTTCATCGGAACTGTTCAGTTAAAAAACCGGACAGTTGGCCTGATTGGCTCGACGTGAGTGGCAATTTCGGCTCGCCGGCCCGCGGAGGAGACCACGGTATGAAGCTCGATATCCAGCTCGATCGGGACAACGGCGTGCCGCTAACCGAACAGATCGTCGCGGGCGTCACCGCCTGGATTCGCTCGCGCAACGCGCACCCCGGTTCGAAATTGCCGTCGATTCGCCAGTTCGCCGCCGACTTCGGCGTAAGCCGCTTTCCGGTAATCGAGGCTTACGACCGGCTGGTGTCGCTCGGCTATGTCGACTCGCGTCACGGCTCCGGCTTCTACGTCGCCAATCGTCAACCGGCGAGCACGCTCTGCACAGGCGCCTCGGACCCACGCCGCGCCGAGGATGAATCGGACCACCTGCTGCAGCAGTTCAGCCATCCGGGCGAAACGCTGAAGCTCGGCAGCGGCTTTATTCCGGAAAGCTGGCGCGATATGGACGGCATCGCCCAGGCGATCCGCCACGTGTCGCGCACCGATCCGGCGAGCATGGTCGATTACGCGACACCGCTCGGCAACCCGCTCCTGCGCGAGCATCTGCGCACCCGCATCGCGCAGTTGGGCATCCACGCCGAAGTGTCGCAAATTCTCATCACCAACGGCGCGAGCCAGGCGTTCGATCTGCTGATGCGCTACATGCTGAAGGCCGGCGATACGATCTTTGTCGAAGACCCCGGCTACTACAACCTGTACGGCCTGCTGAAGCTGCATGGCGTCAGGCTGGTCGGCATTGCCCGCGTCCACAACGGACTCGATCTCGACGCGATGGAAGCGCAGCTCAAGCTGCACCGGCCGAAGCTACTGCTGATCAACACCGTGTTCCATAACCCGACCGGCACCACGGTAGCGCCGCAGGTCGCGTTCCGGCTCCTGCAAATGGCGCGCGAGCATCGCTTCGCGATTATCGAAGACGATATCTACGCCGACTTCCAGACCGATCCCAGCGACCGCCTCGCCACGCTCGATCAGCTCGAACAGGTGATTTACGTGGGCGGACTGTCGAAGACACTGTCGTCGTCGCTGCGAATCGGCTGCGTGGTGGCAAGCCACGCGATCATCAAGGACCTCGTCGATATCAAGATGCTGACGAGCATCGGCGGCTCGCGCTTTGCCGAAGCGGTCGCGGTATCGATGCTGGAGCGCGGCGCGTATCGTAAATACCTCGAACGTCTGCGCCGCCAGATGCGCGACGCGCTCGGCTCGACTATCCAGACGCTCGAGGACGCCGGCTGGGAAATTTTCGAGAAACCGGCGGGCGGCAAATTCGTCTGGGCACGCGTGCCGCACGTCGCCAACGCCGAGCGGCTCGTGGAATGCGGCGCCCCGTTCGGGGTGACGGTCGCGCCGGGCCACCACTTCCGGCCAAACCAGGAGCCGAGCCCGTGGACGCGGATTCATGTGGCATTCGGAAACGATCCGCGCGCGTTGGCGTTTTTCCGCGCGGCCGCGAAGCTGACGCCGGACGACTGAAGGCAGGGCAGGCAAGCCGCCCCATGCACCCGCCCCCGTAAATGGCTGCGCCAGGCCACGCTTTTCCATAAAATAGCGACTCCCAGCCCGTCCCTGCGTGCCAAGCCGCCCTCCATGCCCATGACGCCGACTCCGCCCGCCCTCGCCAGCGACACGGCCCCGACCCCTTCGGCCCGTTCGCTCACCGTCATGCTGTGGCTCGTCGCCACCGGCTTCTTCATGCAGACGCTCGACTCGACGATCGTCAACACCGCGCTCCCCGCGATGGCGACAAGCCTCGGCGAGTTGCCGCTGCGCATGCAATCGGTGGTGATCGCCTATTCGTTGACGATGGCGGTGATGATTCCCGTGTCCGGCTGGCTCGCCGACAAGCTCGGCACGCGCCGCGTGTTCTTCAGCGCGATCCTCGTGTTCGCGGTCGGCTCGCTGCTGTGCGCGAACGCGCATACGCTGAATCAACTGGTGATCTACCGCGTTCTGCAGGGCGTGGGCGGCGCGATGCTGCTGCCAGTGGGACGACTCGCCGTGCTGCGCACTTTTCCGGCGGAACGCTACCTGCCGGCGTTGTCGTTCGTGGCGATTCCAGGCCTGATCGGGCCGCTGATCGGGCCAACGCTTGGAGGCTGGCTCGTCAAGATCGCATCGTGGCACTGGATCTTTCTGATCAACGTGCCGGTCGGCATCGTGGGCTGCATTGCGACGTTTATCTTCATGCCGGATAGTCGCAACGAAGACACCGGCAAGTTCGATATACAGGGTTACCTGTTTCTGATTGTCGGCATGGTGGCGATTTCTTTCGCGCTCGACGGCCGTACCGAATTCGGCATTCAGCACGCCACGGTGCTGGTTCTGCTGATTCTGAGCCTCGCCTGCTTCGTCGCCTATGGTTTGCACGCGGTGCGCGAGCCGGCGCCAATCTTCCCGCTCGATCTGTTCAAGATCCACACTTTCAGCGTCGGCCTGCTCGGCAACCTGTTCGCGCGGATCGGCAGCGGCTCGATGCCCTACCTGATTCCCCTGTTGCTGCAGGTGAGTCTCGGCTATAGCGCCTTCGAAGCCGGCCTCATGATGCTGCCCGTCGCGGCTGCGGGCATGGTATCCAAGCGTCTCGTGACGAAGCTGATTGTCAGGTACAGCTACCGAAGCGTGCTGATGACCAACACAATCCTGGTCGGCCTGATGATGGCAAGTTTTGCGCTCACGAGCGCGAGTCAGCCACTGTGGCTGCGGCTCGTGCAACTCGCGATTTTCGGCGGCGTCAACTCCATGCAGTTCACCGCAATGAATACGTTGACGCTGAAGGACCTCGGCACTGGCGGCGCAAGCAGTGGCAACAGCCTGTTCTCGCTGGTACAGATGCTCTCGATGAGCCTCGGCGTAACGGTGGCCGGCGCGTTGCTCGCGACCTTCACCGGCATCATGCAGCGCGTGACCGCAGCCAATTCGCTGCCCGCGTTTCATGCCACGTTCCTCTGCGTCGGCATCATTACCGCTTGTTCGTCATGGATCTTCGCGCAGTTGGCGCCGGACATTCGCACTCCCGCGAAAAAAACCGATCCGTCAGAACGGGCCTGATCGTTGAACTGAACGCTGGACCGGGCGCGAGGCCGATCGCCGGACCCGTTGCGACGAGGTAAAGCGCCTTCTCGAGTGGCCCGCGGCACGGGCCATCGACGAGCGCTGCCGACCTGCAACAGGGCGCGCCGCGCACCAGCGAAGTGCGAATCATCGCCTTCACGCTTGAGCGGGCGCACAATTGTGGCCTCGAAGGTCGAGTCGGAGCATGGTGGCTGGACGCCCACGCAGTGTTTGTGCACGCGCATAGTTCTTGCTGGCCTATCCTGTAAACTTTCGTATCTGCGCGTGCGAACTCGTGCCGAGCCTGCAAGCGCCGCCACTTCCACACGACTGACATGATGAGCATGATCGAACTCGATCCTCCCGGCTTTCAGCCACCCCGCCCGATGGCCGGCGACGAAGGCTCCCGGCGTACCGTTCTGTATGGCGGATACACCGTTTTCAGTGTGTTTCAGCCCGTTTTTTCGGTGTCGCACCGACGTGCAATCGGGTATCACGCCTCGCTGCGCGCTCACGACGAACATGCTCAGCACGTGCCCTCCCACGAAGTTTTCACGCAAGCCGCGCGCCGCGGCGACCTGCTTGAACTCGGGCGCCTGGCTGAGTCGCTGCATCTCGGCAATTTCAACGCGTTCGACAGTCACGACGAATGGCTCTTCCTGAGTCTGCATCCGGCCGCGCTGATGGACACCAGCTACGGTGACGCGCTGCTTGCCAGCCTGAAAACACTTGGTTTGCCGCCGCAACGCGTGGTGCTCGAAGTGCCCGAGCAGGCGGGCGGTGAAACCACGCGCTTTACCGAAATCATCGACGTACTGCGTAAATCCGGCTTCCTGATTGCGCTCGACGGCTTCGGCGTGAAGCATTCGAATATCGACCGCGTGTGGAATCTGCGACCGGACATCGTCACACTCGACCGCTGCATCCTCGCGCAAGCCAGCGAACACTCGCATATCGAACGCGTACTGCCGGGCCTCGTCTCGCTGCTGCACGAATCGGGGCAACTGGTGCTGATGGGCGGCCTGAGCACCAAGCGTGATGCCCTGATCGCGCTGGAATGCAACGTGGACTTCGTCCAGGGCGCTTTTTTCGCGGGCCCAAGTGTCGAACCGGTCAAGCCGCAAGCCGCAGCAGGCCTCATGGATACGCTCTCCGCCGCGCTGCGCCAACGGGTTGCAACGCGCGAGAAGGCGCAGTCCGAGCGGCTCGCGCCCTATGCCGCCGCGCTGGAGACGGCCGCCGCGCAATTGGTTGCCGGAGAGTCGCTCGACGAAGCCACCGCGCCGCTGCTCGCACTTGACGAAACGGCTCGCTGCTTCGTGCTGGACGGTTCGGGCCGGCAGATTGGCGACAACGTGTTGCCACCGGGCCGCACGTCGCAACGCGCCAAGCGCTTCCGCCCGCTGCTGCATTCGGAAGGCGCAAGCTGGGAGCGACGCCCGTACTTTATTCAGGCGATGCGTCAACCCGGTCAGGTGCATCTGACGCCGCCGTATCTGTCGATCAACGAAGCGCACCTGTGCGTCACTGCCTCGATTGCTGCCCATACGCCACACGGCACGCAGGTGCTATGCGTCGACATCAATTGGGAAATTGCGGCTCACCGGAGCTAAAGCCCCCGGACGCTGCTGAATCCGGGCAAGCAGTTCCTTGACCGCCTCCCGGCCCAGCATACGGTTAGCGGCCTCCAGACGCGCGGCGCTGGTCACGATGCGCAACGAGACGATCCTCGCCGAACTGTCCGTTGCGCCGTCCGTCAGCACGTCGATGACTCCAACGACGTCGCCCTCGCAGAACAGCGCGATACACACGGCCCCTTGCATCGATACCACCTCGGCATTGGTCGCCTGCTGCGCGAGCGAGGTTATCGCGTTCATCCAGTCGGTGGGCGCCGGCTCGCCTGCACGCACGGGTTCACGCGCCGGTGCCGGAACTGGCTCGCTCAGCGCGGCATGCACAGGCGCATTCTGCGGAACGCACAAGGGGGCGTCGCTCATCACTTCAGGCGCGTCGCTAAAGAGCCGCAGCAGACCCGCCCGGTCCTGCATTTCCAGCGCCACGCGCAAACGCTCGACGATCTGCCCATGCAACGCCGGATCGTGCCGCTTGAGCGGTGCGCCGGCACGTTGTAGCCGCGCCTTGGCCCGATGGACGATCTGCCGGCAAGCGGTCGGTGTGCGTTCGAGAATCGAGGCGATCTCCGCATAGTCGCAATCGAAGGCTTCGTGCAGCACGAACGCTGCGCGCTCCTCCGGCTTCAGATGTTCGAGCAGCAGCATCACGCCATATGACATGTCTGCCGTGCGTAGCGCCAGTTCCTCCGCGGATGGCGCGACTTCGTCGAGCCACGGCTCCGGCAGCCAGCCGGTGGTTTGCGATGCGCGCTCCCGCTGCACCTGCCGAAAGCGGTCAATCGCCATGCGCGTGGTCAGCGTGGTGAGCCAAGCGACCGGTGTTTGCACCGCTTGCGTATCGGCCAGATGCCATTTGAGCCAAGCGTCCTGCACCAGGTCTTCCGCTTCCGCCCGACTGCCCAGCATCCGGTACGCGAGCGCGAGCAGACGGGCGCGCGCGGCCTCGAAACTGGATGCCTTGTCGATTCCCTGTTCCGTCATGCGTGACCTCCAGTTCGTGCGTGGTGAAAAAGTGTGCCTGCGGCGTTGCGAGGGACGTTCGCCATCGCCGGTATTCCTTGCTTGACGTCCGGGCGCTCGACGATGTGACAGCGGCATACAAAAAAATTCCTGTCACACGGCGGGTCGCCGCTTCGTCATATGAGCAACAACCGGTGCATGAAGCGCGCGGTTTCCAAACCAGCGTCGCCCACGCATCTACTCACCACTGGCGCCACCCATGTGTCACGTCACGCGTAACGAGGACTCCATGCCTTCCAGCCCCCCATCCGCTTCCAGTCTCGTGCCAACGGTAATCGAACAGTCCGGCCGCGGCGAACGCGCGTACGATATTTACTCCCGTCTGCTGCGCGAGCGCATTGTGTTTCTGGTCGGGCCGGTGAACGAGCAATCGGCCAGTCTGATCGTCGCGCAGTTGCTGTTTCTGGAATCCGAGAACCCTGACAAGGATATTTCTTTTTACATCAACTCGCCGGGCGGTTCGGTGTACGACGGTCTCGCGATTTACGACACGATGCAGTTCATCAAGCCCGCGGTCTCGACCCTGTGCACGGGCTTCACCGCAAGCATGGGAACGTTCCTGCTCACTGCGGGGCAACGTGGCAAGCGGTACGCGCTGCCGAACGCGCGCATCATGATTCACCAGCCGTCCGGCGGCGGCCAGGGCACCGCGGCGGACATCGAGATTCAGGCAAAGGAGGTGCTGTATTCGCGCGCGCGCCTCAACGCGATGATGGCGGAACGCACTGGCCGCAGCATCGAAGAAATCGCGCGCGACACCGACCGTGACAACTTCATGTCGGCACTCGAGGCGAGGCAATATGGATTAATCGATGAAGTGCTGGAAACTCGCGGGCCAAGGCATGCGCAGAGCGGCACGACTCAGAGCGAAAACATTTAGCGGGACTGATTGGTAACGGCCGTTTGTAGCGACCCAAAGCGCTTTTTTTACCCGAATCGGTGCGACCAGACCACAAAAGCTGCCCACCTTCGCTGGAATCGCTATCATGTCGCGATTCGTCGACTGCGACGATCGCTTCAATGGAGAGATACATGGCGTCATCCAACGAAAACGTCAGCATGGCGCTATTTTGCGACTTCGAAAATGTCGCGCTCGGCGTGCGCGACGCGAAGTACGACAAATTCGACATCAAGCTGGTGCTCGAACGCCTGCTGCTCAAAGGCAGCATCGTCGTCAAGAAAGCCTATTGCGACTGGGACCGCTACAAGAGTTTCAAAGGAGCGATGCACGAAGCCAATTTCGAATTGATCGAGATCCCGCACGTGCGTCAATCGGGCAAGAATTCCGCGGACATCCGGCTCGTGGTCGACGCACTCGATCTCTGCTACACGAAATCGCACGTCAATACGTTCGTCATCATCAGCGGCGATTCGGATTTTTCGCCATTGGTGTCGAAGCTGCGCGAGAACGCCAAACAGGTGATCGGCGTCGGTGTGCAGCAGTCCACATCGGATCTGCTGATTGCCAATTGCGACGAGTTCTTTTTTTACGACGACCTCGTGCGTGAAAGCCAGCGCTCCGTCGCAAGACGTGAATCGTCGCGCCCGCAGCAGAGTGCTCAGCAGACCGCCAAACGCGCGCCCGATGAGGACAAAGCCCGACCTAAGGAAGATCTGGAAAAACGCCGCAGCAAGGCGGTCGAAATTGCGGTGCAAACCTTCGATGCGCTCGCTTCCGAACGAGGCGACAGCGGCAAGATCTGGGCGTCCGTGCTGAAAAACGCCATCAAGCGGCGCAAACCGGATTTCAACGAGACGTACTACGGTTTTCGCGCTTTCGGCAATCTGCTGGAAGAAGCACAGGCACGTGGGCTGCTTGAATTCGGCCGCGATGAGAAGTCGGGCGCGTACGTGTATCGAAGCGCCGCAGCGACTGTCGCGGGGGAAACCGTGAGCGAGGCGGTTGAAGCTGAGCCGGCTGAGCACTCCTATAAGGCGCAGACGGCGGAAACCAACACTGGCGAACCGGGTGGCAAGCACGAATCACGTCGCAAAGACCGCAACAAACGCAAAACGGGTCGCGGCCAGCAAGAAGTTGTTTCTGAGGAATCCGCTGCGGTCGGGCCGGCCGTCACCGAGTTGGTGATCCTCACCGAGCCGCAGGAAGACAAGACGCATGAGCAGCTGCGGTCCGCCAACGAGTTCGTGGCAATCGCGGCAATGCAGCCCGAAACGCCCTCAGTAGCATCGGAACACGCGAGCACGGAATCTGTCACTGGCGGCGAAAGCACTCCGGAAGACGAAGGTGACCAACCCGAACGTCCACAGAACGCGAAAAAACGCGCGTCACGCAAGACAACTGCGAAGAAGGTGAAGAAGAGCACGCCGCGACCGATCGACGAGGTGCCCGAGATCGCCGCACCGACCGAGACCTCTGCGTCGCCGGGAAGCGAGGGAGAAGCGCCTGTGGCTGCGAGGAAAACGGCTCGCAAGACAACAGCACGCGGCCGTCGTCCGCGTAAGGCAACAACGGCGGACAAGCCGGAGAGCACGGAATAAACCACCACGGCATATCCGCTCCCAGTCGCTGAGCAGGTACACGGTTTGCCATGCACGCGTCCGCGTACCCGCTCGTACCACCCAAAGTGCCCGCCCTGCCCTGCGTATCGAATCACGACGGCCGAAAGGCTCAACGACCCAATAACCCGTCAAAAGGCAATAACCTTGCCAGTCATGCAGGACCGCAAAACAATATCGCCTGACATACCGCGATATGTCAGGCGATAGCTCACCGCGATCCCATCCAAGCCCACGGCCTTCGCCAGGAACTCGCCGACCTCATTTCGCACGTTTCCGCCAGCAATAAAATCTTTACGGCAACCGGCAAACCCGCTCACCTGCTCGAAAAGACCCGACCTCCCGGCAACGCTGAACACCAAGGCCCATCCACACAGATTGACCGCCCATGGGCTCCGATGCTCAATAGTACGGATAAGGCGAATACATGACCGGAGGCGGCGCGTAATAAGGACGAGGCGCGACATACACCGGTTGCGGCGCTGCATAGTACGGCTGCGGTTGCGCAATCGTGTCGCCCTTGGAGGTCATGCATTGAGCGTACGCCGCGTCATAACTCGCCTGCAGACCGGCCGCCGAATACTGGGCGCTATTCGCGCCGTTCGCGCCGCCGATCAGCAAGCCACTGCCCGCGCCGATCGCCGCTCCAGCACCGGCATTGCCCGCCGCCGCGCCAAGCAGCGCGCCGATCGCCGCGCCGCCAAGCGTGCCCAGCGCCGCGCTGTTCACGCCATTCGTCGTAGCAGCCTGCGCCGCGCCGGATGGATTGATTGAGCGATTCGCGTAATCACGGCATGCGTAGTCGTCCTGCTGGAACTGCTGGAGCGGTTGGCCGCTACGCGGCAGCGCGACCACGCTAGGACCGCTCGGTGGTACCACGGCGCAACCGCCGAGTACGAGTGCGATAACGGCCGCCGGGATGGCCAGGCCGATCGATTTATTGTTGGAAGTCATGGTAGTGCACTTCAGGAAATTGGAATTCAAACGTTAGGCTAATCGCCAAATTCCGTGGTTACTGCTTCGTTACAGAAAGTTTTTCGCCGCGCCACGCCGGTTGGGTGTGCGCATCGCGAAAACACGATGATCGCGCGCGTCATGGCAGGTAATGCTTGTAAGCGCATCGGCAATCAAATTATGCGGGGCACCGGCCTACACTCGCGTCAAACGAACCCCGCCGCACGCTCGCACGGCAACGCGGTCACCCATCGTGTCGAAACAAAGGATACCTCAATGAACCGGCTCATTCTTGCCGCGAGCGCAGCTTGCGTCGCATGGGCGGCGCCCGCCTTCGCCCAGTCCACGCCGGGCGCGCCTGATAGCGCGCCTCAGCAACCAGCCACGACGTTTTCAAGTGCCGCCATTGCGCAGAATTTTCAATACATCAATCATCCGCCGCCACCGCCCGCGCCAGCCAGTTCGGTAACGTCGACGGGTAGCGGCCGGGGTCATCGGCATCGGCAGATGTCGGGCAGCTCCGATTCGGGCGGCTAAAAAACCGCTAACAGGCGGCTGGCAAGCACCTCGTTAACAGCGCGCGGCTCAACGCAACGCAAGCGCTTCTCCGCGTCCATTTCACGTCGTCAGCACAAAACCGCGGTTACCAACTGTAACCATGTTCTACGCAAAAACAGCGGAAAAGACACACGCCGGCAACATAACAGGACGTGCCGATTCAGCCGTTGTCGAAGCAGAACCCCAAACCACGCCGCAAAAAAACAGAAAGCCCTCGCACAGGAGGGCTTTCTTGATTCGCTACCGCGCTCATCGCAACCGCGACAGTCAGTTTTGACTATCGCGATCTTCGTGCCACGAAAGCACGGCAGATCACGGCAACCGGCAATCTCACGCGAAGTTTTTCGCTGCGAAGTCCCAGTTGGCGATGTTCCAGAATGCTTCGACGAACTTCGGACGCGCGTTACGATAGTCGATGTAGTAAGCGTGTTCCCACACGTCGATCGTCAGCAGCGGCTTTGCGTCGGTGGTGAGCGGCGTTGCGGCGTTGCTGGTCGACACGAGGTCGAGCGAACCGTCAGCCTTCTTCACGAGCCATGCCCAGCCCGAGCCGAACGTGCCGACTGCGGTCTTCGTGAATTCTTCCTTGAACTTGTCGAACGACCCCCACTTCGCGTTGATCGCGTCAGCGAGCGCACCGGTCGGCGCACCGCCACCTTGCGGCGACAGGCTGTTCCAGAAAAACGTGTGATTCCAGATTTGCGCCGAGTTGTTGAAGATGCCGCCCGACGACTTCTTGACGATCTCTTCGAGCGACAGGTTTTCGAACTCCGTGCCCTTGATCAGATTGTTCAGGTTGGTCACATAGGTCTGGTGATGCTTGCCATAGTGAAACTCGAGCGTCTCTTCCGACATATGCGGTGCGAGCGCGTTTTTCGCGAACGGCAGCGGCGGGAGCGTATGTTCCATGGTGCTTTCCTTCTGTCTGTATCTGTTGTGGGGGGAGTCTGCGGATGACGCTATCGAGCACTCGATTGTAGGCGAGTTGGAATAACCCCGCAAACCAACGGACTTTATGCCGGGCATGCCGAAGATGCCGCGCGCAAAGCCTTCTCAGCGAATGCGCACGGCGCGTGCCTGCTTTCCGGAAAGCAAAAAAAGATGCGACACGCGCCCATGGGTGAAACATCAGAAGCCATCGTCAAGACGCGCCTGCACATCGGCGAGCGCGATGTCGGCCGAGCCTTCGGCGAGATGCATCGTCAAACGCCGCCCCGGTTTCAACGAAGACGGTGCGCGAATCGCGCGGCCGCTCTGCGCGTCGAGCACGGCCGCATAACCGCGTTCGAGCGTGCGCTGCGGGCTCAGCACTTCGAGCCGCGCGGCGAGCGTATCGATCCGCGCAAGCTGACGTTCATGCTGGCGTAACCATGCCATGTGCAAACGTTGCGCGAGATTGCCAAGCCGCACGCGCTCGGCCGCGAGATCGGGACGCCAGCGCTGCCAGCGCATCTGCAACAGCGAAAACCGCGCGCGCGCATCGCGCACCGGACGCGCACCCGCCGACGCAAGCCTCGCGCTCAACTGCCGCAGATGCACGCGCTGCCGCGCAAGCCGTTCGGCCGGCGACACAAGCCGGCGCGAGAGCCAGTCGAGCTGCTGCGCGCGCCGCTCCATCATGCGGCCGAACGCGCGCGCGAGCGTCGCATGCCGATGATCGAGTTCGCGCAGCAGCAGCACGCGCTGCGGACTCACGAGTTCGGCGGCACCGGTCGGCGTCGGCGCGCGCACGTCGGCGGCGAAATCGGCAATCGTGAAATCGGTTTCGTGACCGACCCCGCTCACGACGGGAATCACGCTTTCCGCGATCGCGCGCGCGAGCACTTCTTCGTTGAAGGCCCACAGGTCTTCGATCGACCCGCCGCCGCGGCACACGATCAGCACGTCGACCTCGCGCCGCGCGCCGGCCGCCTCGACCATCGCGGCAAGCTTCGCGCTGACGCCCGCGCCCTGCACCGGCGCCGGATAAACGATCACCGGAATATGCGGCGCGCGGCGCGACAGCGTGGTCAGCACGTCGCGCAGCGCGGCGGCCTGCAACGACGTGACGATGCCGATCGCGCGCGGATGCGCCGGCAACGCGCGCTTGCGTTCGGCCGCAAAGAGGCCCTCGGCTTCGAGCTGCGCCTTCAGCCGCAAAAACGCTTCGTAGAGACGCCCCTGGCCCGTGCGGCGCACCGCTTCCACGTTCAGTTGCAACTCGCCGCGCGGCTCGTACATCGTGACGAGCGCGCGCACCTCGATACGGTCGCCTTCACGCGGCGTGAATTCGGCGTACTGCGCGCGGCCGCGGAACATCACACAGCGCATTTGCGCCTGCGCGTCCTTGATCGAGAAATACCAATGACCGCTCGCGGCGCGCGTGAAATTTGACACTTCGCCCGCCACCCAGACCAGCGGAAACGAGCGTTCGAGCATCGTGCCGATCGCACGATTGAGCGCGGACACGGCAACGACGACCTCGCCGCCGGGCATCGCCGGCGAGGAAAAGGGGCTTTCGGAATTCATGCGAGGAATAAGTAGGACTGGCCGGACAGACGATAGACCGAGCGGCCATCGGCGTCCAGCCTGATCGCCAAACTGTTAAAAGTGTCCACATGGCGGGAATGGCCTGACGAATTCCGCCAGAACCCTCTTCACAACATGTGAATTCGAGGCATGCTATTGATTTATATGGCGTTTATATCTCAATAAAGACCGGGCAGGCCGATCCGGAGCGCACGGAGCGGCGCTTTCCACGAATCGGCAGGCTGGTTCTCCACAAAGTTATCCACAGGCTGCGGATCGCGGCAGAAGACGTGAGCAGACGCTTAACACGCGCCGCGCGACTTGCCGGGCGGGATGCCCGCGCGCTAGAGTGGCGGGTTCGGCGGCATGCCGAACCCGCCGCGAACGCGGCGATGCCGGCCGTCGCGGCGTGCCGTCACGACACGACACGACAGACGCCGCTTGCCGCCACGTCATTTTTCGCCTCACCACGATTGCCCGGAGAACCGCGTTGATGCAGACCCCGCGTATTGCGCATGACGCCTTCGCGTCGCCGCGCCGCCCTCGTCCGGCGTACGGCGCGCAAGCCGTGTCCGTCACTGGCTCATGAGCGAACTCAACGACCGTCTCGAAGCGCGCCTCGCGCGCGAGTGGCAGCAGCGCGGACCGCTCGCATGGGCGCTCACGCCGTTCGCCTGCGTGTTCGGCGCGATCGCGGCTGCGCGCCGTGCCGCCTTCTCGCTCGGCTGGTTAAAAACGGTGCGCGTTGGCGTGCCGGTGGTCGTGGTCGGCAACGTCACGGTCGGCGGCACCGGCAAGACGCCGACCGTGATCGCGCTCGTCGAGGCGTTGCGCGCCGCGGGCTTCACGCCCGGCGTCGTCTCGCGCGGCTACGGCGCACGCGTGAGCACACCGACACCCGTCACGCCGGGCTCTTCCGCAAGCGTCGGCGGCGACGAGCCGCTGCTGATCGCGCGCCGCACGAGCGCGCCGGTGTGGGTCTGCCCGGATCGCGTGGCGGCCGCGCAGGCGCTGTGCGCCGCGCATCGCGACGTCGACGTGATCGTCAGCGACGATGGTCTGCAGCATTACCGGCTCGCGCGCGACGTCGAACTGGTCGTGTTCGATCACCGGCTCGGCGGCAACGGTTTCCTGCTGCCGGCCGGTCCGCTGCGCGAGCCGCTGTCGCGCCGCCGCGACGCGACGCTCATTAACGATCCGTACGCGCGCACGCTGCCCGCCTGGCCCAACACGTTCGCGCTGCAGCTCGCGCCGGCCGACGCATGGCATCTCGACAATCCCGCGCTGCGCCGGCCGCTCGCGCAATTCGCCGGTCAGCGCGTGCTGGCCGCGGCCGGCATCGGCGCGCCCGAGCGCTTTTTCGCGACGCTGCGCGCGGCCGGCCTCGCGCCGGCGACCCGCGCGCTGCCCGATCACTACGCCTTCGAGCGCAATCCGTTCGCCGACGTCGACGCCGATGCGATCCTGATTACGGAAAAGGATGCGGTAAAATTGGCGGCCTGGCACGATGCGCGCATCTGGGTAGTCCCGGTCGAAGCCGCGCTCGATCATCGCCTCACTGCATTAGTTGTGGAGAAAGTCCGTGGACGCTCGCCTGCTTGAAATCCTCGTCTGCCCGATCTGCAAGGGCCCGCTCAGCTACGACCGCGCCGCGCAGGAACTGATCTGCAACGCGGACAAGCTCGCCTATCCGATCCGCGACGGCATCCCCGTGATGCTCGTCGACGAAGCGCGGCAAACCGTGGAAGGCACGCCGGTCGATCTGAATCCGGGTTCGGTTGCCTGAATCCGGTTGCCCGAAGCAAAGCGGCGAGTGCGGCAGTACACGGTTGAGAGGCACGCGGTTTCGCCGAGTTCTTCGCATCGCCCGTAGCCGCCGGTTCGCCGCCTTTCCGCAGATTCGCACGTCGTTCCACCGTTTTGCCGTTCAGCGCTGCTTGTCGTTTCAGCCCGAATCCGCGGCTCGCCGCGCGCGCAACCGCTTCCCTCGCTTTTATCGCCGCCCGCCTTTTCATTCGATGACCCACACCGCCACTCATCCGTTTATCGCCGTCGTGCCGGCCCGCCTCGCCTCGACGCGTCTGCCCAACAAGCCGCTCGCCGACATCGGCGGCAAGCCGATGGTGGTGCGGGTCGCCGAACGCGCGCGCGAGTCGGGTGCACAGCAGGTGCTGATCGCATCGGATGCGCAGGACGTGCTCGACGCGGCGCACGCTCACGGCTTCGACGCGGTGCTCACGCGCGCCGATCATCCGTCGGGCACGGACCGTCTCGCGGAAGTGGCGACGCGCTTCGGCTGGAGCGACGACACGATCGTCGTCAACGTGCAGGGCGACGAGCCGCTGATCGACCCCGCGCTCGTGCATGGTGTCGCCGCGCATCTCGCGGCCTCGAACGGCTGCGCGATCGCCACGGCCGCGCATCCGATCAGCGACCCCGCCGAAATCTTCAATCCGAACGTCGTCAAGGTCGTGCCCGATGCGCGCGGCGTCGCGCTGTACTTCTCGCGCGCGCCGATTCCGTGGGCGCGCGACGCATGGCAGCCGCACTGGCCGAACGTCGCGTCGATGCCCGCGCCGCCCGCCCCCGCGGTCGTGTACCGGCATATCGGCCTGTATGCCTATCGTGCGAAATTCCTGCGCACGTACCCGAGTCTCGCGATCTCGCCGATCGAACAGGCCGAAGCGCTCGAACAGTTGCGCGCGATGTGGCACGGCGAGCGCATCGCCGTGCTCGTCACGCACGACGTGCCGCTGCCGGGTGTCGATACCCCCGCCGATCTCGCGCGCGTGCGGACTTTATTCGGGTCTTGAGCGCGGGAAGCCATGGCATAATCGGACGGTTGTGCGTGCCCCCATAACAGGCGACACCCAGGGTTGTCCCGATCGCACCGTTGCCTTCCGCAGCGCCGTCGTTTTCGACGTGCAGCGCGAAACGCGCAACGGCCAGCCGATGCGAGCCCTTCGGAGAGTCAGCGTCGCCGGGATAGTTGCCGCGTCACCAAAGAATTCACATAGATCTGGAGATATCACATGCGTTTGATCCTGTTGGGTGCACCGGGCGCGGGCAAGGGCACTCAGGCAAACTTCATCAAGGAAAAATTCGGCATTCCGCAAATTTCCACCGGCGACATGCTGCGCGCGGCCGTCAAGGCAGGCACGCCGCTCGGTCTCGAAGCGAAGCGCTTCATGGACGCGGGCGAGCTCGTCACGGACGAACTCATCATCAACCTCGTGAAAGAGCGTCTGCAACAGCCGGACTGCGCGAACGGCTATCTGTTCGACGGTTTCCCGCGCACGATTCCGCAAGCCGAGGCCATGAAGCAGGCCGGCGTCGCGATCGACTACGTGCTGGAAATCGACGTGCCGTTCGACGAGATCATCGAGCGCATGAGCGGCCGCCGCTCGCATCCGGCCTCGGGCCGCACGTATCACGTCAAGTTCAATCCGCCGAAGGTCGAAGGTATCGACGACGTGACCGGCGAGCCGCTGATCCAGCGCGACGACGACAAGGAAGAAACGGTCAAGAAGCGCCTCGAAGTGTACGAGTCGCAAACCAAGCCGCTGATCGACTACTACAACGACTGGGCCAATCACGGCGACGCCTCGACCCAGTTGAAGGCACCGCAATACCGCCGCATTTCGGGCCTCGGCAGCGTCGACGAAATCCGCGCCCGCGCGTTCGACGCGCTCAAGTAAGCACGCCGTCCGCCGCCTGCGTTCGACGAAAAACCCGCCTATTCCGGCGGGTTTTTCATTGATGCGCGCCGCTCGGGACGCGACCGACTTTTGCCGGGAGAAGGCATAGCGTCACACGGACGCGCTAGCCTTTTGCATCGCAGCACAACCGCTACAATCGGTCGGCGAACCCAGACTCGATCGAAACAGCACTGAGTAACCGCAGCAAAGGAGAAGACATGGAAATTCGTGACAACGCATTCCTGATCACCGGCGGTGCATCGGGTCTCGGCGCCGCTACCGCGCGCCTCATCGCCGAAAACGGCGGCAAGGTCGCGCTCGCCGACCTCAACGTGGACGCGGGCGAAGCGCTCGCGGCGGAACTCGGCGGCGTGTTCGTCAAATGCGACGTGAGCCGCGAAGAGGACGCGACGCAGGCCGTCGAAGCCGCGGCCAAACTCGGCACGCTGCGCGGTCTCGTCAATTGCGCGGGCGTCGCGCCGGCCGCGAAAACCGTCGGCAAGGATGGCGCGCATCCGCTCGATCTGTTCGCGCGCACGATCTCGATCAACCTGGTCGGCACGTTCAACATGATCCGGCTCGCGGCAATGCAGATGTCGAAGAACGAACCGAACGCGTATGGCGAGCGCGGTGTGATCATCAGCACAGCGTCGGTCGCCGCGTACGATGGTCAGATCGGCCAGGCGGCCTACGCCGCGTCGAAGGGCGGCGTGGTCGGCATGACGCTGCCGATCGCGCGCGACCTGTCACGCAATGGCATTCGCGTCATGACGATTGCGCCCGGCATCTTCGAAACGCCAATGCTGCTCGGCATGCCGCAGGAAGTACAGGACGCGCTCGGTGCGATGGTGCCGTTCCCGCCGCGCCTCGGTAAGCCGGCGGAATACGCGATGCTCGCCAAGCAGATCTTCGACAACCCGATGCTGAACGGCGAAGTGATCCGTCTGGACGGCGCGATTCGCATGCAGCCGAAGTGAAATGACGGCCGCCTGAAACGCGAGGCCATGCCGCCCTCGCGCGGCCTGCGGCGCGAAGCGAAAAAAAGCCTGCACATGAACCCTGTGCAGGCTTTTGCGTTTTATGCAGGCTTAAAACCGCGCGCGGCCGTTATGCGCTGTTATGCGCCAGCGCGCGCCGCCCTGCCCCCGTCATGCGCCGCCATCGTGCCGCGTGCGCTGCCGCAACTCATGCAGTTGCGACTCGACCACCGTGGCATCTTCCGCATCGGGGCGGTCACCGAGATAGTTTTCGAGGTCTTCGAGCGCGGGACGCAGATAGTCGAGCCGCGCATACGCGAAACCGCGATCGCGCACTTCCTCGATATTGTCCGGCAGCAGAATGACGAGCCGCTGCTGCACCGCGAGCAGCCGCTGCCAACGCTCGGTCTGCAGATAGATCGCCTTCAGATTGCGCAGCATCCGCGCGATGATCTCGCGGCGCGTGGCCGGCTGCAGCAGCATGCGCAATGCGCGGCCGATCGAGTCGCCGGCCGACGCCACGTACGGCTCGAGCATCTCGACCATCTGCGCTTCGGACAGCGAATGGCCGTTGGTCGGATCGAGCATCACGTCGCCGTCGGGCGTCGTCACGCGCAGCAGAAAGTGGCCCGGAAACGATACGCCGCGCACCGGAATACCCACCTGCTCGGCCATCTCCAGATACAGCACCGCGAGCGAAATCGGAATGCCGCGACGGCGCTTCAGCACCGCATTCAGATGGCTGTTATCGGGGTCGTAATAATCGTTGAGATTGCTGGCGAAACCGAGTTCGCGGAAAAAGAACCGGTTCAGCACGCCGACCTTCTGCCGGATGTCGGCATCCTCGGGCATATGGCGCCGCAGACGCAGCACCAGTTCATCGAGCTCGGACAGCGCCGCCTGCAGATCGAGGTCGGGATAGGCGTCCTGCGCGAGCGAGAGCGCCGTCTCGGTCAAGGGCAGGCTTTCGTCATCGGCGACGAGCGTGCTGAAATAATCGAGAACCCGCGTCATCGTGATCACTTCACTCGCCTTTTGAAATACGCGTACTTGAAGCCCATCAGCCAAAGCATACCGAAATATAGCGCGGCGAACAGCACGAGGCATGCGCCGAGCAGCACGATGCGGTTGAGCGGCTGGCTATGCATGCCGATCCAGTCGAAGCTGATCGCGAGCCAGCGCATCACCCCGGCCAGCACGAGACACGCGCCGAGCAACTGCACGAAAAACCTGAGCCAGCCGCTCGACGGCATGTAAATGCCGCGTTTGCGCAGACCGATAAACAGCAGCAAGGCGTTCATGCAGGCACCGAGCCCGACGCTCAGCGTCAGCCCCGCATGCGAGAACACCGGCACGAACACGTAATTGCTCAACTGCGTCACGATCAGCACGCCAACGCCGATCCTCACCGGCGTCTTGATGTCCTGCTTCGCGTAGAAGCCCGGCGCGAGAATCTTGATCATGATCAGGCCGATCAGGCCAACGCCATAGGCGGCGAGCGCGCGGCTCACCATCACGACCGAGTTGCCGTCGAACTTGCCGTAGTTGAACAGCACGGCGGTCAGCGGCTCGGCGAAGAAGAACAGCGCCACCGCGCTCGGCGCCGCGAGTAGGAACGTGACGCGCAGCCCCCAGTCGAGCAGCGACGAATACTCGTGCGAATCGGCGTCGACATGCGCCTTCGAGAGGCTCGGCAGCAGAATCGTGCCGAGCGCGACACCGAGCAGCGCGGTCGGAAACTCCATCAGCCGGTCGGCGTAGTTGATCCACGACACCGCGCCCGGACCGATGTGCGACGCGATGTTCGTGTTGATGATGAGGCTGATCTGCGCAACCGACACCGCGAACATCGCCGGCACCATCTTCGCGAGCACCCGCTTCACGCCGCGATGCGCGAGCGCGCGCAACGGATTCAGGCCGATGCGCGGCACCATGTCGATCTTCTTCAGGCCCGGCAGCTGCACGATGAACTGCAGCACGCCGCCGACGATCACCGCCCACGCGAGCGCGTAGACCGGCGTCTGCAGATGCGGCGCGACGAACACCGCGGCCGCGATGAAGGCGAGGTTCAGCAGCACCGGCGCGAACGCGGGCAGCGAGAAGTTCTTGTACGTGTTCAGCACGCCGGACGCGAGCGACGTCAGCGAGATGAAGATGATGTACGGGAACATGATGCGCGTCATCGCGACCGCGAGATCGTACGCGTGGCCCTCGTGCGCAAGGCCCGATGCGACCACGAACACAACGCCCGACGCGCCGAGCACGCCGAGCACCGACAGCACGGCGAGCGCCCACGCGAGCACGGTCGAGGTCGCGTCGACGAGTGCCTTGGTGGCGTCGTGGCCTTGCTGGTTCTTGAACTCCGCGAGGATCGGCACGAAGGCCTGCGAGAACGCGCCCTCGGCGGAAATCCGGCGCAGCAGGTTGGGAATGCGAAAGGCGACGTAGAACGCGTCAGTGTATTGACTGGCACCGAACGCACGGGCGATCAGCGTTTCACGGGCCAGTCCGGTCACGCGCGACAGCAGCGTGAAGCCGCTGACCGTCAGCAGGGCTCGGAATAGATTCATGGGGCGCTTATTATACGGGTGCCGCAAATGCGGACGACGAGCCGGAACGCGATTCGGACCGATTTGCCGCGAGGACGTTCGCGGCAATGGGCTGCAAAGCGTTGTTTTTCGTACTTTTCTGTGCTTTTTCCGGCTCGACGCGGCGGATTTTGCCGGCGAGTCGGATGGATGAGCCTCCCGGTTCGGTTCTCTGTTCAGGCCTGGCGCATACGGCCAGCGCTTCGCCCTTTCCTCTGCGGTTTCATAAGGCCAGCGCCCGAAGCATAGGTTTCCGGCATGACACCACGCCGGCCGCTGTTGCACAGTCACGCATTGTCGTTGCCACGTGCCTGATTTTGTTGCTATAATCGTCGGTTTCGAAGCTCGCTCAGTTTTCGAACGGTTTTTCGGACAAGATTCTCGGGTTGGCGCCACGCCACCCGTCAATCCGCCGGAACAACCCGAAACACGGGCCCGCCTTCGCGTAGTTCGATCGATTTTTTCGACACTTTTGCGCCCTTGGGCAATCGCTTCCAGGGGTTCGGATCGAGAAGCAGCACCTCGCCACACGAATGGCGGGTACTGGAAACAGGAACAGGATAAGGAACCGTCATGGCTAACTCCGCACAAGCACGCAAGCGCGCCCGCCAGGCCGCGAAGGCAAACTCGCACAACTCGGCACTGCGCTCGAAGTTCCGCACGGCTATCAAGGCTGTCCGCAAGGCAATCGACGCAGGCGACCAGGCTAAGGCCGCTGAAATCTTCAAGGCATCGTCGAAGACCATCGACATCATCGCCGACAAGAACATCATTCACAAGAACAAGGCAGCTCGCCACAAGAGCCGCCTCGCTGCAGCCGTCAAGGGTCTGCAAGCGCCCGCAGCGCAGTAATTCCGGTCGGCCCGCTTCGGTGGGCCACCTCCTGTTTCCGCTGCACGAGAAGCCCGCTTTGGCGGGCTTTTTTGTTTCGCACGGGCCGTTTGCGCCCACGTTCCGGCAAACACACCGAGTTTGGCCCCGCCCGGCCGCAATGCCTCGCAATGCCTGGCCGTAAAAAAACCCGCTACTCGCGGGTTTTTGTTTTTGCCTCGACCGACCGGTCAGCCTGCCTCAGATCACGTGACGCTTGGCTTGCGGGGGCGGCGCGTGCTCGAGTTCCAGTTCGCAGGCCTCGGTCACGACGAGGTCGTTGTCTTTCGCGAAATTGAGCACGAAGTCGAAAGCCATCGGCTCGATGTCGCGCAGGCGCGAATCGAGAATCACGCATTTGAGGTCGCCGACCATGGTCGGCCGAACGTACAGCGAGTACTGCATATAGGCGTTCGGCCCCTTCCTCACACCGGGCCCAAAGGACGACATCACGCCCGCGAGCCGCTCCGACCAGTCGCTCGGCCGAAACTTTTTTCCGGTCGACGTGATGCCCTGAATGAAATATTCGATTGGAGCTGCTTCGGCCATGTAGGAATACCTGTGTAACTGCCCAGCGGATGACGGCAAACCGGCGATGCACCGGCCGTGCGCCCGGACTCGCCGCGGACGGCATGCACGGCAGTCGCTTGCGACCGCCTGCGACGCAGGCTGACGCAAACGCAAACACTAACGAACCCACCACGAGAACGGCTGCGGGAACCGGCTGAACCGCCTTGACGCCTGCCAAGACGGCCACGCCGCGACAGGCTTTCCGCACCTTGCGAGCCGCGTTTGCGCCGTATTTCTCGATACGGAACATCGGCTTGCCGGGCTTGGGATAACCCTGAGATTATAGCGCAGCGGACCTTCTTCCGCACCGCACACAGGCACGCCGCGGTGTCCGCGAGACGCTTTCAGACCCCTCTCCCGGCCCTCTGGCCGACTCGTCAAACGGGGAGAAATCCTTTATCCTGCATTGAGTTACCACCAAACGACGGCGGCGCAGTCCGGCAACCCTGCCGGGTGAGACCGCCGTATTTGTTTTATGACCGCCAAGAAAATTCGCCACTACCTGCAGTTCAAGGATTTCTCGCTGGAAGACTACGAGTACGTGCTCGAACGCGCGCGCATCCTGAAACGCAAATTCAAGAACTACGAGACCTATCACCCGCTGCACGACCGCACGCTGGCGATGATCTTCGAAAAGAATTCGACGCGCACGCGTCTGTCGTTCGAGGCGGGCATCTTCCAGCTAGGTGGCCACGCGGTGTTCATGAGCACGCGCGACACGCAGCTTGGCCGCGGCGAGCCGATCGAAGACGCCGCGCAGGTCATTTCGCGCATGGTCGACATCATCATGATCCGCACGTTCGGCCAGGACATCCTCCAGCGCTTTGCCGACAACTCGCGCGTGCCGGTCATCAACGGGCTCACCAACGAATACCACCCGTGCCAGGTGCTCGCAGATATTTTCACGTACTTCGAGCATCGCGGCCCGATCCGCGGCAAGACGGTCGCCTGGGTCGGCGACGCGAACAACATGCTCTACACGTGGATCGAAGCCGCGCAGATTCTCGGCTTCAAGCTGCGCGTGTCCACGCCGCCGGGCTACAAGGTCGACCACGCGCTCGTCGCCGCCGAAAGCGCGCCGTTCTACGAAGAATTCGACGATCCGAACGAGGCCTGCGCGGGCGCCGACCTCGTGACGACCGACGTCTGGACCAGCATGGGCTTCGAGGCCGAAAACGAGGCACGCAAGCAAGCCTTTGCTGACTGGTGCGTCGATGCCGACATGATGGCGCGCGCGCATCCGGACGCGCTCTTCATGCACTGCCTGCCCGCCCACCGCGGCGAGGAAGTCAGCGCGGAAGTGATCGACGGTCCGCAGAGCGTGGTGTGGGACGAGGCGGAAAACCGTCTGCACGTGCAAAAGGCGCTGATGGAATTCCTGCTGCTCGGCAAGCTCAACCACTGAGCATGGGCGCAAGCGCGACGGGGCCTTGAATACGAGGCAAGGCATCCGCCGCCGGCGTCACGCCCGGCATGCGTCCGGGGCGTCGCAAGCGCCCACGCAGCGGCACGACTGAAGCCAGAAACAAAAAAGCGCCGGGACAACACGCCCGGCGCTTTTTTTATTTCCGCCTCGACAAAACCCGAAACCGCGCGTCACAGGCACACCGGTTCCGCCTCCAGTTCCACGCCAAATTGTTCGAGGACGTCGCGCTGGATCGCCCGCGCGAGCGCCAGCACCTGTGCGCCGCTCGCGCCGCCGCGATTGACGAGCACGAGCGCCTGCCGGTCGTGCACGGCCGCCGCCCCCATCGCACGGCCTTTCCAGCCGCATCGGTCGATCAGCCAGCCCGCGGCCAGCTTCACCCGGCCATCGGGCTGCGGATAAGACACGACGTCGGGCTCGCGGCGCTTGAGCGCATCGAATTGCGCCGCTTCGATCACCGGATTCTTGAAGAAGCTGCCCGCGTTGCCGAGTTGCAGCGGATCGGGCAGCTTTGCGCGCCGCACCGCGACCACCGCGTCGAAGATCGCCTGCGCGGTCGGCTGCGGGCGCACGCCGCCGGCCGTCTCGGCGCTGACCTCATAGCCTTGCGCCGCCAGCTCGCGCGCCAGATCCGCGTAGCCGGCGCGCGGTTGCCAGTGCTTCGGCAAACGGAACGTCACCGAGGTAATCACGAAACGCTCGCGCCCTTCCCGCTTGAAGAAACTGTCGCGGTAGCCGAAACGGCACGCCTGCGCATCGAGTTCGATCGCTTCGCCGGTCGCCAGCTCGATCGCCCGCAGCGACACGAAGTGCTCGCACATTTCCAGCCCGTATGCGCCGATGTTCTGGATCGGCGCCGCGCCGACCGTGCCCGGAATCAGCGCGAGATTCTCGAGGCCGGGCAGCCCCTGCGCCAACGTCCACGCGACGAACTCGTGCCACGGCTCGCCGCCGGCGGCTTCGACGTACCAGGCGTCCTGATCCTCGCGCACGACGCGGCGGCCGCGCAGCGCCACCAGCAGCACGAGCCCGGCGAAGTCGCCGGTCAGCACGACGTTGCTGCCGCCGCCGAGCACGAGGCGCGGCAAGCCGGCGACGCGCGGATCGCGCACCGCGGCCAGCAGTTGCGGCTCGCGCTCGATCACGCAGGCAAACCGCGCACGCACATCGAAGCCGAACGTGTTGTGCGCCTTCAGCGAATAGTCGGCGAGAAGCGCGGCGGAATCGGCAACGGCATCGGCGGATGCCGCCACAGAAACGGCGGCAGAAGCAGCTACGGAACCGGCGGCGGAATCGGATCGGGACATCGGAGCGAAAATCAGGGGAAACGTCGACTGGCGACAAAGTAGCGCCGTCCGGCGCCGGATCGGCCGCTCTCGCGACACCGCGCGGCGGCCTTGGGCAAAAGGGAGCGGCGTCGGTAAAATGACGTCCGGTCCGTGATTATAGCGAGTGCCCCGCGAGCAGCCGACCGGCCGCGTCGCGCACCGCCGCACTATTGGGAGAATGCAATGCCATCGTTTGACGTCGTCTGCGAAGCGAACATGATCGAAGTCAAGAACGCGATCGAACAGTCCAACAAGGAAATTTCCACGCGCTTCGACTTCAAGGGCTCCGACGCGCGCGTCGAGCACAAGGAAAACGAACTCACCGCCTTCGCCGACGACGACTTCAAGCTCGGCCAGGTGAAAGACGTGCTGCTGTCGAAAATGGCCAAGCGCAATGTCGACGTGCGCTTTCTCGACTACGGCAAGATCGAGAAGATCGGCGGCGACAAGGTCAAGCAGGTCATCAAGATCAAGAAGGGCGTGTCCGGCGATCTGTCGAAGAAAATCGTGCGCATCGTGAAGGACAGCAAGATCAAGGTGCAGGCGAGCATTCAGGGCGACGCGGTGCGCGTGACCGGCGGCAAGCGCGACGATCTGCAAAGCGTGATCGCGCTGCTGCGCAAGGACGTGACCGACACGCCGCTCGACTTCAACAATTTCCGCGACTAGGCGACTAGGCGGCGAGGTTTGCGCGGGGCTGGCGGCAAGCCTCGCGCCAGCGCCCGGACGGCCTCCGCCGCCGCGGTATCGGAAACATCGGAAAGCCTTGCATCCGCGACGACTTGCGCGCCGAAGCGGACGTCAAAAAGCGGACGTCAAACCACCGCGGCCACTCAACCCCGCCTCAAAGATCGTTCCCCGCCGCCGGGCTCGCCGCCTTCTTCTTGTCGCCGATCCGGCTCTCCTGCCCGCGCATCAGCTTCGCGATATTGCCTCGATGGCGCCAGACGAGCAGCGCGCTCATCACGAGCACCGCCAGCGCGACGATGCGCGGCCCGAACAGGAACACGTAGAAGAGCGGCGCGAACACCGCCGAGCACAGCGCCGCGAGCGACGAATAGCGCGTGAAGAACGCGACGATCAGCCAGGTCAGCAGCGTGGCGACGCCGAGCGTCGGGTTGATCGCGAGCAGCACGCCGGCCGCGGTCGCCACGCCCTTGCCGCCCTTGAAGCGGAAGAAAACCGGATACAGGTGCCCGAGAAACACGGCGAGCGACGCAATTGCCACCGACTTGTCGTCGAGCCCGTAACGCGAGCCGACATGCACGACGAACCAGACCGGCAGCCAGCCCTTGAACGCGTCGCCGATCAGCGTGAGAATCGCCGCCTTCTTGCTGCCGCTGCGCAGCACGTTGGTGGCGCCGGGGTTGCCCGAGCCGTACGAACGCGGGTCGTCGAGACCCATCGCGGCGCTCACGATCACAGCGAACGACAGCGAACCGATCAGATAGGCAACGACAGCAACGATCACATTTTGCATGTGGGACTCTTATAAGGATCGCGGTCTGACACTCGACACCCCAACCGCATCAGGGCATGCCCGTCGAAACAGGGAGGCGCACATTCTACCGAACGCGTCCGCGCGAAAAACAGTCCGGCCAACATTCAGGCCGGCGTCGCCTGAAAAATCAGTCGACACTCGCGCACTGCACCGGCTGCGCCGCCAGCAATTCGGTGAGCACCTTCGGCTCGATGCAGACGAGAAAGCCGCGCCGCCCGCCGTTCAGCCAGATCCGGTCCATCTCGAGAATGCTCGACTCGACGTACACCGGCATCGGCTTGCGCGTGCCGAACGGCGACGTGCCGCCGATCAGATAACCCGAATGCCGGCTCGCGACGTCGGGCTTGCACGGCTCGACGCGCTTCGCACCGATCTGCCGCGCGAGGTTCTTCGTGCTCACGGTGCGGTCGCCGTGCATCAGCACGATCAGCGGCTTCGCATGCTCGTCTTCCATCACGAGCGTCTTCACGACATGATGCTCGTCCACGCCGAGCTGGCGCGCCGATTCGCCGGTGCCGCCGTGCTCGACATAGTCGTAAGGATGCTCGCCGAAGGTGACGCCGTGGCGGCGCAACAGCTGTGTGGCCGGCGTTTCGGAGACGTGTCTGGATTTGCTCATCGGCGCATTGTAATGGCGAGTCCGCGCGACGGCTATTTGCCGAACGGCCAATTGTGCGGGTCCAGCGGCTGTGGCACGATCGTTCGGAATCAGGCTGGCGTGAGGAGACAGCGTTGAATCCGGTTTCATCCATCCGTTCCACGATCGACATTGCCGCGTTGCTCGCCGCCCTGCCCGCGCGCATCAGCGAAATTCCGGCGCTTGCCGCCGCGCGCGACTCGCGACCCTACCACCGCGATCGCCAAACCTCACCCGCGCGGATGATGCTGCGCATGCAGCGACTTCAACCGCTCGCGCGCGACGTGCGTGTAGATCTGCGTGGTCGAGATATCGGTATGGCCGAGCAGCAGTTGCACGACGCGCAAATCCGCGCCGTGATTGAGCAGATGCGTCGCGAACGCGTGCCGCAGCGTATGCGGCGACAACGGCGCATGCACGCCGGCCGCCTGCGCGTGCCGCTTGATGATGTTCCAGAACTGCTGGCGCGTCATGCCTTCCGCGCGCGTCGTGACGAACAGCGCGTCCGCCGCGCGCGCGCCGAGCAGCGCCGGGCGCGCGTCGCGCAGATAACGCGCGATCCACGCGTGCGCCTCTTCGCCGAACGGAATCAGGCGCTCTTTCGAGCCCTTACCGGTCACGCGCACGACGCCGTCGTTCAGGCTCACTTCCACGCTCTTCAGCGTGACGAGCTCGGTGACGCGCAGGCCGCTCGCGTACATCAGTTCGAGCATCGTGCGATCGCGCAAGCCGAGCGACGTGTCGATATCGGGCGCGCCGAGCAGTGCTTCGACCTGCGCCTCGCTCAGCGTGGACGGAAAACGCGGCGGCTGTTTCGCCGAGCGGATGCGCAGCGTCGGATCGACGGCCGCGCGATGCTCGCGCACCGCCCACGCGTAATAGCGGCGAAACACCGAGAGCCGCCGGTTCGCCGAGGTCGCCTTGTCCTTCTGCCGCACCGCGCTGTAGGCGGTCAGGTCGGCCTCGCTCGCGGTATCGAGCGACGCGTTGCGCGCGTGCGCGAGCCATTCGCAGAAGAGCCGCAGATCGCGGCGATACGCGTCGAGCGTGTTGCGCGACAGGCCATGTTCGAGCCACAGCGCGTCGCAGAATGCGTCGATCGACGCGCCGCTCGTGACGAGCAGCGGCGACGCGTTCGCCGCGTCGCCGGTATGCGCGGCGGCCGGTGCGACCGCCGCGATATCGGTGGAAATGTCGGTATCGGTCATGCTCATGCGTACGGAACACCCTCATGCGCGAGCAGCCAGCGCTTCACGTTGCGAAAGAAACCGTCGCCCGCATGATGCGCGAATCCGCCGATCCCGCTCGCACTCACGACGCGGTGACACGGAATCACGATCGGAAAGAAATTCGAGCCGCACGCCTGGCCGACCGCGCGCGGCACGCTACCCAACTGTTTGGCGAGCTGTCCATAGGTCAGCACGACGCCGGGCGGAATCTCGCTGATCGCCTGCCACACGCGCCGCTGGAACGCGCTGCCGCATGCGGCGAGCGGCAACTCGAACGGCGCGGATGCCTGCTCGAAGTAACGCTCGATCTGCGCGGCGGCCTCGCGCGCGAGCGGCGTATCGGGCGCGATATTGCGCGTCGACTGCGGCAGATAGACGATCTCGCGCACGGCCTCGCCTTCGAGACGGATGCCGACCTTGCCGAACGGCGCATCGATCACTGCGTTGAACATGATTGCCTGCTCCTCATTCGCGCGGCCTGAAGGATTGCATGACGCGCGGCACGGCGCAAGCAGCACGCCCGCGCCGCAGGTTTGCATGGCGCGCCCGCCATGTAGCAGACCAGCACCCCATGCCGGAATGCACTCCCAGCAAAGCTTTGCTGGAAAAGGTGGTCGGCAAACCCCGTCTAGAATCCGCCTATTTTTTAAGCGACCGAAAACCGCGTTACGCTAGAGTATACGCCGTTGGTTCTAGACACTTTTCCGCCATTGAGAGCACTCCTGCGCCACTACAGCGGGCGTGCTGGCTGGGCGCTTAAATAAGGGCTCTCGCGATTTGGCACTGGCTACGGCGGTTGGTCACTCAGTTCATAAGCCGCAGCAAACGTGTACCGATTCTGAAATTGCTAGAAACCCGCGCCGGTAGAATAACCAACGGTATTTCCGATAAACACCTGAACGGTTTCGTCCTCGTGTTCCCTGATATGGAGGGCCGTACCGTCCTCGTGCTCGATGCGGGTATACCTCTTCCACTAGCCACGTGATGCATATTGGCTAACACCAACTGACCTCCCGCAGCCTTCGTTGACAGTTGTCCACGATGTTGCAACGTATCGCAACCCCCAGTGCGGGTGATCCTGTGAGCTTGCAATCATCCACGTCGGCTTGCAATCCATCGACACCGGCTCACATTATTTGCGACCAGCCGATTGCAAGCCCCGCAGATAGATGTGGACGATCATGCGCCCTCCTACATAACATGATTATTCAGATTTTCCGCTGAATAGTCGATTCGGAGAGCCCATGCTTCAATGCACCTTTAGATTGAGCGGTAAGCCAATGAGTAAGTTCGAGATTGGCGCCCTGAAATTTGATGCTTTTTCGGGCCAAGGCAGTCATATCAATGAAGCATCCCTGTCATGCACACCGAACTATGGCGCAATTCCCGTCGGCAGATACTATATTTTTGATAGAAAGTCAGGCGGGACAGTAGGCCCTCTGATGGACTGGTTAAACCTGAATGGCAATAACAAGAGTGAGTGGTTTTCCCTTTATGCGATCGATGGGAGTATTGATGATGACCACGTTATTTGCGACGGTATCCTGCGTGGTAATTTCAGACTGCACCCCAAAGGCCGAGTAGGAAAAAGCGAAGGTTGCGTGACGATTGAGAATCTTGGTGACTGGCATCGGATCCGTGCAATTCTCACTGATACACCCAAGCTGGCTGTTCCTGGGTCGCAGCTCAAAGCGTACGGGGAGCTGACCGTGAAATGAAAAGGGTTCTGGTTTGCATAGCGATTGCTGCATGTCTGGTGGTTGCCATTTTCGCCAACGCATACTGGTGGGCCACACATCCAGACACCCCCTTGAATTTTTCAAATCCGGTCTGGAACTTCCTGCTTCTGAAATTCAAGTGCAAAACCGCATCTGACGAAGTTGATCTGGCATTCTTCATTTCATCAGCTGGCACCGTGTTTGCGTTCGTGGCAGCTATCCTGATCTACCGCCGGTGCATCGCCCGATACCGACAAAGGCTTGACGACTAACTGCAGGAGCTTGCAATCGGCTGGTTGCGCCGGTGTCGGTGGATTGCAAGCTCAGTCGCAGTTAATCTGAGCCGGGAGCTGCATCAGGACAGTTCGCGACGAAGGCTTGATCGTGGGCGATGATCTGCCGTTTCGTCGCCTCCGTATCGTCAGCACTTGCCGTGATGAACTTCACCCACTCGCAACCTTTGTCGACGATTTTCGTTGGAACGATCGGCGCCGACGGTAGCTGAACAGGCTGCTGGATAGCGCACCCTGACAGAACCGCCGCGAGAAGCACCCGTACGATTTTCATGATTGCTGGTCCTTTCTGAGCGCGCCGAGCTTGTCGAGCTCGGCCGAGCTCACCGGGCGCGAGCGCGGCCGCCTCCTTGTCAGCCTTCGCGCGATTAGCCATCGCCTGTTCCCCTGCCTGCGCCGCCGCAGCGTTGGCACGCCGTACACCAGGAGCGGATTGAATTCGATGTGGCGCCGCGCGAAGGCGCAGGCCGAAGTGACGCTCGACGTGCAGTTCAAGGACATCCGGGCCATCGGCGCGACCGACGCGGCGAAACGCGGCGAGCACCGCGAAGCGATCCAGACGCGCCTCGCGCACACGAGCGCGCAGACGACGGAGATCTACATCAAGGAGGCGATTCCAGAGACGTCAAGCATCGATCTGGATCTTCCGTGGGGGAGCAAAGTTCTAGACATTGTCTAGAATAGCGTCTAGAACGTGCTCAAAACTTGAGCGGCGAGCGCAAATGAAAAAACCCGCACAGCGCCCCGCCGCCGCGAATTGCGGCTGCCGAATTGCGGCTGCCGAATTGCGGCTGCCGAATTGCAGCTACCGAATTGCAGCTACTCTACGCCGCTTCGAGCGCCCACTCCACGTGCTCGCGCACGATGTCGGAAGGATCGCCGGCACGCGCCCGCAATGCCGCGACGATCTCCGCGCGCGCCTTTTCGCCGAGACTCTGCGGCGCCGCGCGCAACGCGTTGCCCATCCCCACCGCGAGATTGCGCAGCCAGCTCTCGTAGCCGATGCGGCGAATCGCACTGCCCTGCATGCGCGTATCGAATTCGTCCGCGCTCCATGCGAACAGCTCGGTGAGCGACGCGCGATCGAGCCCGTGCCGCACGTCGAAATCGGCGACCGGCGCGGCCTGCGCGAACTTGTTCCACGGACACACGAGCTGGCAATCGTCGCAGCCATAGACACGATTGCCGATCAGCGGACGCAGGTCGAGGGGAATCCGGCCCTTCAGTTCGATCGTCAGATACGAGATGCAGCGGCGCGCATCGACCTTGTAAGGTGCGACGATCGCGCCGGTCGGGCACGCATCGAGGCAACGCGAGCAACTGCCGCAATGCGAGCCCGGCGTTTCGGGCGCGACCTCGGGCGAGGTTTCGGCATCGGTCGGCAGCGCGACGTCGACGTAGATTTCGCCGAGAAAAAACAGCGAGCCCGCGTCACGTTGTAACAGCAACGTATGCTTGCCGCGCCAGCCGATGCCCGCCTTCTGCGCCAGCTCGACTTCGAGCACCGGCGCCGAATCGGTGAACACGCGATAGCCGAACGGCCCGATTGCCGCTTCGATTCTATCGGCCAATTGTTGCAGGCGTTGACGCATCACCTTGTGATAGTCGCGGCCGCGCGCATAGACCGACACCACCGCCGCCGACGGGTCCGCGAGCCGCGCATGCTCGGCCGCGCGCCAGTTGCCCGGGCGCACGGCGTCTTGCGGCGAGCTTTCGGAAGCGTGTTCATGCGCACCCCCACGCGCACCTTCCGACACACCTTCCAGCGCACGTTCAGAGGCCTCGCCACTGAGCGTCGAGGCGGGCAGATAAGCGATGCGCGCGGTAATCACACGTCGCGTTCCGGCCACAAGCTCGGCCGGCCTCGCGCGTTTCATGCCGTGTTTCGCCATATAATCCATCTCGCCGTGGCACCCTGCTTCCAGCCACGCTGCAAGCGGCGCTTCAGCGGCGGAAAGATCGGTGTCGCTGATGCCGATCGCCCCGAAACCGAGCTCGCGGCCCCACGTCTTGATGTCGAACGCGAGCGCATGCAGCGCCGCCGCATCGAGCGCATGCGCGACCGGCCCGGCATCGACCGATGCGGGCTCGCATGAAACAGGGGACGTCGAACTTCGGTTCATCACGCCATTTTACGAGAATGCCTGCCAATCCCGATCACGCGCACCTGCCATCCGCTCCCGTCCTGCTCGAACGCGCCTTCGCGCTCGCGGACGAAGCCGCCACGCACGCGTTCGGCGAGCGTTTCGCGCGGGCCATCGAAGGCGTGCGTGAAGCAGCGCAACGGCGGGTGCAGCAGGCACCGCTGTCGGCACGGGAGCCCGAAGCGGCAAACAACGCGGCAAGCAGCCAGGCATTCCACGGTCTGCAGGTGCAGCTCATCGGCGACCTCGGCGCAGGCAAAACCACGCTCGTGCGCGCGACCTTGCGCGGCCTCGGCCACACCGGCCGCGTGCGCAGTCCCACCTATACGCTCGTCGAACCCTATGTGCTCGAACGAACTCATGGGGAACTCGCGCTCTATCACTTCGATCTGTACAGATTCAGCGATCCGGCCGAATGGGCCGATGCAGGCTTTCGCGAATATTTCGACAGCGGCGCGGTCTGCCTCGTCGAATGGCCGCAACGCGCGGGCCCGCTGCTCGGCATCCCGGATCTCGTCTTCTCGCTTGCGCTCGACGGTGACGGAGACGCACGCGTACTCGTCGCACGGGCATATAGCGAATCAGGAAAGGCATGTCTCGAAAGATGTTGATCAAACCGTTCCACTCGATCGAATCCGCCGCGGGCGCCACGCATAACTGGCGACGCCGGCAGATTCTGCGGGCAGGCGCGTCCACGCTGGTGCTCGGCCTCGTCGCGCCGCGTCTCGCCTTCGCGAGCTCGGTGCTCGGCGTGCGCGTATGGCCCGCGCGCGACTACACGCGCGTGACGATCGAATCCGATCAGCCGCTGCAGAACACGCAGCAACTGCTGCAGGGACCGGACCGGCTCGTCGTCGATCTAAGCGGTCTCGATCTCGATCAGGCGCTCAAGGACCTCGTCTCCAAGATCACACCGAACGATCCGCAAATTTCGTCGGTGCGGGTCGGGCAATATCAGCCGCACGTCGTGCGTATGGTGTTCGATCTGAAGGGTTCGGTGAAGCCGCAGGTGTTCACCCTGCAACCGGTCGGCGCGTACAAGTACCGGCTCGTGTTCGATCTGTATCCGGCCGTCGCGCCCGATCCGCTGATGGACCTGCTCGCGCAGACCGAGCGCAAGCAGCAGGCCCTCAACGAGGAAAACAGCGCACCGCCCGCAGCGCTCGCCGGGCCCGGCACCACGCCGCCCGCCGACAACAGCGAGGCGTTCTTCGAGCGCTATGCGCAGAACGGCGGCGCGGGCACAAGCGCCGGCAATGGCGCCGCTGGCGTGCCGCATCCGCCCGCGCATGGCGCGACGCCGCCGTCCGCGCCGGTTATCGCCGGCCGGCAGGCAACGCCGGCCGCGCCTTCCGCACCGCCCACCGCGATCGCCCGCAACAAGGGGGGCAACACCAACGGCAGCAGCGCCGCCCACGGTCTCGGCAACGACAACGACACCCTTGGCGGCAGCGACGACACCTACGCGTTCAGCACGCCGAAATCGGGCCGCAGCAACACCGTGCGCCTGCTCACGGTTGCGATCGATCCGGGTCACGGCGGCGAGGACCCTGGCGCGATCGGCGGCGCGGGCACGTACGAGAAGCACATCGCGCTCGACATCGCGAAGAAGCTGCGCGCAAAGATCGACGCGCAGCCGAACATGCGCTCGATGATGACGCGCGACGCCGACTTCTTCGTGCCGCTCAACGTACGTGTGCAGAAGGCGCGCCGCGTCGGCGCGGACCTGTTCGTGTCGATCCACGCCGATGCGTTCACGACGCCCGAGGCGAAGGGCTCGTCGGTATTCGCGCTATCGGAGCATGGCGCGTCGAGCGCGGCCGCGCGCTGGATGGCGAACAAGGAAAACTCGTCGGACTCGATCGGCGGCATCAACGTCAAATCGGCCGATGCGACCGTGAACCGCGCGCTGTTCGATATGTCGACCACCGCGCAGATTCGCGACTCGATGCGCTACGGCAATTTCGTGCTGAAGGAAATCGGCGACATCAACAAGCTGCACAAGGGCTCGGTCGAGCAGGCCGGCTTCGCGGTGCTGAAGGCGCCGGACATTCCGTCGATCCTCGTCGAGACCGCGTTCATCAGCAACCCGGACGAAGAGCGGCGCCTGAACGACGACGCCTATCGCGACAGGATGGCCAACGCGATCCTGAGCGGCATCAAGCGCTATTTCGCGGCGAATCCGCCGCTCGCCAAGAGTCGCATGACGTAACGATGCGCGCGAGGGCGTGCTATCCGGTGTCACGCACGATGCAATAAAAAACGGCCATAAGGCCGTTTTTTATTGCTCGCCCGAAAACCGCGGTGCGCCGCCTGCGCCACGCCATACCGCTCGCACCGACACTCACCGCGCCGGCATCAGGCGCTGCGCGACCCAGCCGCCGAACACGTTCACCGCGAGCCCCGCCATCACGAGCAGCGCGCCGGCCACCTGGATCGCCGAGAGTTGCTCGCCAAGCAGCAACGACGCCGAGGCCAGCCCGACGATCGGCACCAGCAGCGAAAAAGGCGCGACCTGGCTCGCGGGATAGCGCGACAGCAGGCGGCTCCACAACCCGTAGCCGATCAACGTCGCGATAAACGCGAGATAGACGATCGCGAAGATCGACAACGCGCTGATGCCGCTCAGCGCGGCGGCGATTTCGCGCGGCCCCTCGAACACGAACGAGGCCGCGAAAAACGGCAGCGGCGGAATCAGGCTGCCCCACACGACGAGCCCGACCAGATCGACCTTGCCGACCTTCTTCGTGACGATGTTGCCGAGCGCCCACATGCCCGCCGCGCACAGCGTCAGCACGAAACCGGCGAGCGACATCGCGTGCCCGCCTTGCAGGCCGATGACCGCGAGACCCGCAGCCGCGATCAGCAGGCCCGCGACGTTCGGCAGACGCAGGCGTTCGTGCAGAAACAGCGCCGCGAAGATCAGCGTGAAGAACGCCTGCGCCTGCAGCACCAGCGAGGCGAGCCCGGCCGGCATGCCGACATACATCGCCGAGAACAGGAACGCAAACTGCCCGAACGAGATCGTCGCGCCGTAGGCGAACAGCCAGCGCCACGGCATCTGCGGCCGCCTGACGAAAAACACCGCCGGCACCGCCGCAAGCGTGAAGCGCAGCGCGCCGAGCAGCATCGGCGGCACGCCATGCAGGCCCACCTTGATGACGACGAAATTGACGCCCCATGCGATCACGACGATCAGCGCAAGCAGCAAGTCCCTAGGCGACATCCGCGTCTCCAATATGATGGTTCGATCCGGCAGTTTAGCGGAGCCGCACCGCACCGCGCGGCGGGATCGCGCGCCTCGCCCGCATGCGTGACGGCGCGCCGCGCGTCGTCATGTCGGCCATGCGCGGCGCGCAGTAGAATCGTCGGTTCAACCCCTTCTTCCACTCCTGCGCCGAGACCGCTCATGACTTCCTCGATCAAAGCCATCCTCAAACCGCATTTGCGCGACATCGGCAATCTGGCCGTGCGGCGCGTGCTGCCGGCGATGGCGGCGCGCCTCGTCGGCCCGTTCATCTTCTTCGATCACATGGGTCCCGCGACCCTCGAACCCGGCAGCGGTCTCGACATACGCCCGCATCCGCATATCGGTCTCGCGACCGTCACCTATCTGTTCGACGGCGCGATCATGCATCGCGACAGCCTCGGCTCCGAGCAGAAGATCGTGCCCGGCGACGTCAACTGGATGACGGCGGGCCGCGGCATCGTCCACTCGGAGCGCACGCCGGCCGAAGACCGCGCGCGCGGCCAGACGATGCACGGCATCCAGACCTGGGTCGCGCTGCCGCTCGCGGACGAAGAGATCGAGCCGTCGTTCGCGCACCACGCGGCCGCGACGCTGCCGGTCGTCGAGCGCAACGGCGTGACGCTGCGCGTGATCGCGGGCAACGCGTTCGGCGCGGTCTCGCCGGTCGCGACGTTCTCGGGCACGCTGTACGTGGCCGCCGACTTCACGCCGGGCAGCGCGTTCGCGCTCGAACCCGAGCACGAGGAGCGCGGCGTGTATCTGGTCGAAGGCGACCTCGAAATCGACGGCACGCCGCTCGAAGTGGGCCAGATGGCGGTGCTCGCGCTCGATGAAACGGTCACGCTCGCGAGCACGCACGGCGCGCGCGTAATGCTGCTCGGCGGCGAGAAGCTCGAAGGCGAACGCTTTATCGAGTGGAATTTCGTCGCGAGTTCGCGAGAGAAGATCGAGGCCGCCAAGCTCGCGTGGACGAATCAGGAAATGGGCCAAGTGCCCGGCGAAACCGAATGGATTCCGCTGCCGGCGCATAAGTGAAACAAGGCGGGGCGCCGATACACCGATAGGCCGATGCGCCAATGCACCCATGCGCGCGGGCCACAGCGCGGCACCGGCAGGCGCCCTGCACACACCACCAACCCGCGCAAGCCTGCACGGTCTCGCGTGGCGCGTCGTCGCCATGCAGGCCCGCATTGAATTCGCCCACATCGGCCCCACCTAGCCACAAACCGTTTTTATCGACGAGGACGCAATGGACACCACTCTCGCCACTTTCGAACAGGACGTTCTCGCAGCGTCGACTCTGGCCCCCGTGCTGGTCGATTTCTGGGCGCCGTGGTGCGGCCCCTGCAAGAGTCTCGGCCCGCTGCTGGAAAAGCTCGAAGCCGAGGCAGCCGGCAAATGGAAGCTCGTGAAGGTCAACGTGGACGAGAACCACGAACTGGCCGCGCACTTCCAGGTGCGCAGCATTCCGCACGTGATCGCATTCGCCGACGGCCAGCCGGTCGATCAGTTCGTCGGCGTGCTGCCGGAAGGACAGTTGCGCGAGTTCATCGAGCGGCTCGTGCCGCAAGGCGCGCCGGCCGCGCGCATCGAAGCGCAGACCGCGCTCGCCGAAGACCGCCGCGAAGACGCCTACGATCTGCTGCAAGCGGCGCTCGCGTACGACCCCGGTTTCGACGATGCGCGCATGGACCGCATCGAGCTGCTGCTCGAAGACAACCGCATCGACGAAGCGCGCAACGAAGTCGATCTGCTGTCGCCGAAAACGACCCAGGGCATCGACGCGCGCTTCAACGCGATCAAGACGCGGCTCGACGCGGTCGATGCCGCCGCGGACCTGCCGCCCACCGATGCGCTCGAAGCGCGCGTCGCCGGCAATCCCGACGATCTCGAAGCGCGCTTCGATCTCGCGAATGCGTTTATCGCGCACCGCAAATACGCGCAGGCGCTCGAACATCTGCTCGCGATCGTGCAGCGCGACCGCACGTTCCGCGACGACGTCGGCCGCAAGACGATGCTGTCGGTATTCGATCTGGCCGCGCATCAGCCGGAGCTGGTGTCGCAATGGCGGCGCAAGCTCAGCGCGTCGTTGTACTGATTAGCGCGCGACTGACGAGTGCCCGATGACCGGCGCGGTTGCGGTGAACGCCGCAACCGCGCCGGTCCGTACTGCATCGGCCTTCATCGCTTTCCATCAAACCGCAGCGCTCAAATAGCCGCCCGCGCCCTCGCCTGCTTCGCCAACTCGCGCAGCACATGCGCCGCCGCCGCAAACCCGAAGCTCGCGGTCACGCACACGCTCGACCCAAACCCCGCGCAATTCAGACCGACCGGCCCCGTGTGACCCGGCGACGTGCTCACGTGCTCGGCTTCCTCGTCGATATCGCAAACGGCCGCTTCCGGATAGATCAGCGGCTCGTCCGAATACACCGCGCTCACCTTGAACTTCGCCTTCGGCCCGCGCGGAAAGCCATGCTGTTTGCGCAACTGGCCGCGCACCTTCGACAGCAACGGGTCCTGGATCGTCAGCGCGAGATCGTCGATGCGGATACGCGTCGGATCGAGCTGGCCGCCCGCGCCGCCGACCGTGATCAACGCCTGCTGGCGCTCGACGCACCACGCGATCAGCGCGGTCTTCGTGCGCACGCTGTCGATCGCGTCGATCACGTAGTCGAAGCCGCCGCCGAGCGTCGCCGCGAAGTTGTCTGGCTCGACGAAGTCTTCGACGAGCCGCACGTCGCAATACGGATTGATCGCCGCGATGCGCTCGGCCATCGCCTCGACCTTCGGTTTGCCGTAGTTGCCGTCGAGCGCATGGATCTGCCGGTTCGTGTTGCTCTCGGCGACGTTGTCGAGATCGATCAGCGTCAGCGTGCCGAGCGCGCTGCGCGCCAGCGCCTCGGCAACCCACGAACCCACGCCGCCGATGCCGATCACCGCGACGTGGGCGCCCTCGAACGCGGCGAGCGCGTCGGCGCCGTACAGACGCGCGATGCCGCCGAAGCGGCGCGCGCGGTCGGCGGTTTCATTCGCATCGAGGCTGGTAGTAAGATCGGATTGCGCGGTGGTGCTGAACATGATGACGGGGCTCGAATACAAGGCATACACAGGCGGAACGGAAAGCGGCTTCGCGTTCGTGAAGCCGACGCGCGCGCAGCCCGTATTTTGCCTCAACGCCTTGCCCGAAGTTTCGCGTGACGTCCCGCTCCCCGAACGGGTCATGCGAAGGGGTTATACGAAAGGGTCATACGAAGAGGTCACGCGAGCAACGAAACACGGCCGGCCCGCGCCTCGCGCGACCGCTCGCGCAGGCAGGGCATGTGGCGTCTGACACGCTCGTCCGCTCGCGCGCAAAAAATTGGCGCCTTAGCTATACTTGCCTGACTGTAAGCGTTCGCATAAGAACATGATCTCACTCGCCGAGCTTCGAAAAAATTATTCGCTGGGCTCTCTGGACGTCGCCGACGTCGACCACGATCCGTTCCGTCAATTCGACGCGTGGTTCCAGCAGGCGATCGACGCCCAACTGCCCGAGCCGAATGCCATGACGCTGGCAACGGTCGACCCGCACGGCCGGCCATCGGCACGCATCGTGCTGATCAAGGGTGTCGACGAGCGAGGCTTCGTGTTCTTCACCAATTATGAGAGCCGCAAGGGCCGCGAGCTGAGCGCGAACCCTAACGCGAGCCTGCTGTTTCACTGGATCGAACTCGAGCGCCAGGTGCGCATCGAGGGCCGCGTCGTCAAAACGGACGCGGCAGACAGCGACGCCTATTTCGCGTCGCGTCCGCTCGGCTCGCGCATCGGCGCGTGGGCCTCAAATCAGAGTCAGGTGATTGAAAGCCGTTCGCAGCTCGAAGTACGTGAACGCGAAATCAGCCTGCAATATGGCGACAATCCTCCGCGGCCGCCGCACTGGGGCGGGTACCGTCTGGTGCCCGAGGCAATCGAATTCTGGCAGGGGCGGCCTTCGCGTCTGCACGATCGTCTGCTCTATACGCGCGCGGACGCAAGCGGTAGCTGGCAGATCGCCCGCCTGTCGCCCTGATCCGACGAATGATGCCGGCGGCGCCGCTTGCGTGGCGACGCGCGCCGGCCGGATTGCGTTGCGCGGCCCGCGGAATGCGCCGTGCCCTATCGCGATCCACACAAGCTTTGCTTTAAATCAACGAACACGGAGAGATCACATGTTCTGGGAGAAAAAGCTGGCGCAGTGGGTTGAAGACGTCAAAACCAAAGCGAATCTGCCTGCACGCCTCGTGCTGTGGGACGGTCAGCAGCATGACTTCGGGCGGTTCGCCGCGCCCCAGGTCACGCTGCACGTCAAGAGCGCGACCGCGCTGCCCTATCTGCTCGAACCGAGCCTCGACAATCTCGGCGAGGCGTACGTGAAGGGCAAGATCGACATCGAGGGCAAGCTGTCGGACATCATCAATATCGGCTATGAACTCGCGCGCAGCACCGTCACCAACGCGAGCAAGCTCGCGCGCGTGCGGCGCTACTTCAATCACTCGAAGGCGTCGGACAGGAAAGCGATCCAGTATCACTACGACGTCTCGAACGAGTTCTACAAGCTGTGGCTCGACGAGAACATGGTCTACTCGTGCGCGTACTTCGAGACCGGCACCGAAGACCTCGCGACCGCGCAGCTGAAGAAAATAGATCACATTCTGACCAAAATCCAGTTGCAGCCCGGCCAGCGTCTGCTCGATATCGGCTGCGGCTGGGGCGCGCTCGTGCTGCGCGCGGCGCAGAAGTTCGGCGCGAAATGCGTGGGCGTGACGCTCTCGCAAAACCAGTTCGACCTCGCCACCGCACGCGTGAAAGCGGCCGGCCTCGAAAACCAGATCGAGATTCGCCTGCAGGACTATCGCGATGTCCAGGGGCAGTTCGATCGCATCACGAGCGTCGGCATGTTCGAGCACGTCGGCCACAAGAATCTGCCGGGCTACTTCGAGAAGATGCGCGACCTGCTGGCCGACGACGGCATCGCGATGAACCACGGCATCACGTCGAGCGACGCCGACAGCGGCGAGACCTCGCTGGGCGGCGGCGAGTTCATCGACCGCTACGTGTTCCCGAACGGCGAACTGCCGCACATCAGCCTCGCGCTCGAATCGATGCAGCGCGGCGGCCTCGAACCGGTTGACGTCGAAAGCCTGCGCCGTCACTATGCGCACACGCTCGATCTGTGGGCGGAGAATTTCGAAGCGCATGCGGACGAAGCCCGCAAGCTCGTCGACGACGAGAAATTCCGCATCTGGCGCGTGTATCTGGCCGGCTGCGCGTATGCATTCGAAAACGACGACGTGTCGATCTTCCAGGTGGTGTGCCGTAAAGCCGGCCGCAGCGCGAAAAACCTGCCGTGGTCGCGCCGCTACATGTACGAAAAACCGCTGTGACCCGGCCATGACCGGTGGGCGCCGCGGCGGGCATGAAGCGTGAAGTGAGACGCCGCGGCGCAACCTGAACAGCAGGCCGGACATTGATGGACCAGAGCGGGACGAACGAAGTTGAAAAGCCGTTGAGCGGCAACGACGGCAAGCCGGACGATGCGGCTCGCGAAGCCGCGCAGTTCGATCTGTTCGGGATGCCGGTGGATGAACCGCAGGCTGCAGTATTGCCGGTGCAGAAAGGCGGCGTGCGTGGCGCCAGGCTGACGCGTACCGCCGCGGCTGAAGATGCCGCGCCCGCAGCCTCGCTCGACAACACCGGCATCGATGCCGATGCCGCCTCACTCGTCGCCGGCTCGTCCATAGCCATAGCGGCACCCGCCAGCCCAGCAGTGTCCGCCGCCCAACCCCGGCGCGCCCAGCGTGCGCAAGCTAGCGCCGCCTCGCTGTGGGAAGACGACACGCCCGACAACCCCGCCGCCGCGGCTGGTACGGCAGACGCACACACCTCAAACACCCCGCCCGCTCCCGCCGACACCCCGAAAAAACGCCGCAGCCGCGACGTGCTCGCCGCACCGCCCTCACCCGAACTGCTCGCGCTCGCGGCGCAATTGCCGCCGCAAGTCCGCCTCGGCACGTCGACGTGGTCGTTTCCGGGCTGGAGCGGCATCGTCTACGGCGACGACTACAGCAACAGCAAGCTCTCGCGCGAAGGCTTGAGCGCCTACGGCGCGCATCCGCTGCTGAAGACGGTCAGCATCGACCGCTCGTTCTACCAGGCGCTCACGGTCACCGAATACCTGCGCTATGCGCAGCAGGTACCCGAGCATTTCCGCTTCATCGTCAAGGCGCCGATGACGATCACCGACGCCACCGTGCGTGCCGAGCGCGGCGAGCCGGTGTCGCTGAACCCGTGCTTCCTGAACGCACAGATGGCGATCGACGACTTCGTCACGCCCTGTCTCGCGGGACTCGGCGCCAAGGCCGGCGCGCTCGTGTTCCAGTTCTCGCCGCTGCCGGACTCGATGCTCGCGCAGCCGGCGGTATTTATCGAGCGCCTCGCGGAATTTTTCAACGCGCTGCCGGGACTGCCCGACGGCAGTTGCTACGCGGTCGAAATTCGCGACGCGAGTCTGCTCACGCCGCGCTTCATCCGCATGCTGAAGGCGGCAGGCGTGCGCTATTGCGTCGGCATTCATGCGCGCATGCCCGACCCGCTGCGCCAGGCCGCCGCGCTCGCGCTGCTCGACGGCGAGCCGGCCGGTCCGCTGATCGTACGCTGGAGTCTGCATGGCGGCTTCAAATACGAGCAGGCGAAGGCGAAGTACGAGCCGTTCAACCGGCTCGTCGACGAAGACCCGGCGACGCGCGCGTCGCTCGCCGAGCTGGCCGCGCGTTATGCGCTGGCCGGCCAGCCGGTCGTGATTGCGGTCAATAACAAGGCGGAAGGATCGGCGCCGCTCAGTTGCGTGAAGCTGGCGGCGGAGATCGTCGAGGCCTGCGCGCGTCTCGCGCAGGCGCGTGAGGTGGATGGAGACGAAGCGCCGGCGCAACCCGCACGGGGCGCAAGCGAAGGCGAAGCCGGCGACGCGCGGAGTTGAACGATTTCACGCGGGCCACCGCCGTGGCTCCGTGTGAACGAACTCCGTTCATTCGCGCTGCAGACGGAAGAACTGAAGCTCCGTGCGGCTCCGTAACGCCCACCACGGCCCCAGACTCCGCGCCCCCAATCACCCCGCCTTGATCCGATGCGCGAACTTCTGCCGGAATTTCGCGACCTTCGGCGCCACCACAAACGAGCAATAGCCCTGATTCGGATGCTGCGCGAAATAGTTCTGGTGATACGCCTCGGCGGGCCAGTAGTTGCCGTCGAGCGGCACCACCTGGGTGACGATCTTGCCGTCGTAAATGCGCTCCTCGCCGATCTCGCGAATCGCCTGCAGCGCGGTTTCGCGCTGCGCATCGGAATGGGTGAAGATCGCCGAGCGGTACTGCGTGCCGACGTCGTTGCCCTGCCGGTTCAACTGCGTCGGATCGTGGATCGCGAAGAAGATGTCGAGAATCTCGCGATAGCTGATCTTCGCGGGATCGAAGTCGACCTTGACCACTTCCGCGTGGCCGGTCTCGCCGTCGCACACCTGCTCGTAGCTCGGCTGGCGCGTGTGACCGCCCGCATAGCCCGACTCGACCGCGTTGACGCCTTCGACGCCCAGATACACCGCTTCGAGGCACCAGAAACACCCGCCACCGAGCGTTGCCGTCTCGTTCATAACGTTCACCCCAGATCAGATACGGAAAAATGGACCGGTGGCCGGCGTTTTCGCCGCCGCCGAGTCCGGTATATAGGGCCGAAAACGCCGCGTAAAAGCCAGCCGAAGCGCGACGCCGCTCGCACGCCTGATTTGCGCACCCGGTCCGCGCCGGCCGCCATGCAATCGTGCCATTTATCGAGTATAGGAACGCCGGCGCTCGTCAGGGGGACAAGTCTGCGCCACGTTCACAGCAATCCTTGACGAACGACAAGCTTTTCGACGGCTCCGACGATCGTCCCGCCAGGATGCCCGGCAACGAACCCCGGTGCGCATTTTTACGCGAGTACACGCCGGTTTGACGACCCGCCGGCATCCGCGGCACGGCGCACGCGGCGATTGCAGTTAAAATTGGCGCAAATCGACGATTTTCACCATGACTTTCGAATCATTCGCTTCCAGCCGCACCGGCCTGCGCGTCAGTCAGGCTTTCACACGGCGCGTGCCGGGGGTTCTGCCCGAATGAAGCGCGCCAGCCCACCCAACTTCAACCAGGCCGCGTTCAAGCAGGCGCTCGGCCAGTTTGCGACCGGCGTCACCGTCATCACGACGCGCGCCGCGTCGGGCCAGTTGATCGGCATCACGGCCAGTTCGTTCAATTCGGTTTCGCTCGATCCGCCGCTCGTGCTATGGAGTCTCGCGACGCGTTCGGCCTCGATGCCGGTGTTTCGCGCCAATAGCCACTACGTGGTCAACGTGCTGGCCGCGTCGCAGCTCGATCTGTGCAAGCGCTTCGCGACCGTGAAGGGCGACCGCTTCGAAGGCGTGTCGCACGCGGCGGGCGACAGCGGCATGCCGGTGCTCGACGGCGCGCTCGCCTGGTTCGAATGCCATAACCGCAGCCGCTACGAGGAAGGCGACCACGTGATTTTCGTGGGCGAAGTGGAGCGCTGCGGCGTGCACGAAAACGCCGCCGAAATCCTGCCGCTCGTGTTCCAGAGCGGTCAGTTCCACGGCCTCAAATTGCTTTGAAACGTCCCGCCGCGCGCACCGCGCGGCGCCCCTGCCCGCTCAGCGCTCGTTGTGCGCAGCGCTATGCCCGCTGTTCTTTTTCACGAGCGAAACCGGCACGCCCGAATCTTCCTTGAGCGTCTCCAGCACGATGTTCGAGCGGATGTCCATCACGCCCGGCGCCTTGTACAGACGCTGCAGCACGAAATCCGAATAGTGCTTGAGGTTGTGCGCGAGCACCCGCAGCAGGTAATGGGTCTCGCCCGTCACGACGAACGCGCCGACCACTTCGGGCCAGTCGCGCACGGCCTCGGCGAAACGCTCGTGCCAGTTTTCCTGGTCGTTGCGCATCGACACCTGCACGAACGCCTCCAGTTCGAAACCGAGCACCTCGCGATTCAGGCACGCCCGGTAATGTTCGATGACGCCCTGCTCCTCGAGCAGACGCAGGCGCCGCAGACACGCCGACGGCGAGAGCGAGATGCGCTCCGCGAGGTCGAGATTGCTGATCCGTCCTTCCTGCTGAAGCACCGTCAAGATACGGCAATCGGTGGCGTCGAGCGAGATCGCGTTCATATTCGGTCTCCCTTTCCCGTTTGACTCAAATTATGTTCCAAGACACGGCTAAGAAGGAGATTTTTTCGCAATCACATTTCGCGGCTTGACCACTATCATTTAAAGATCGTCACCCGCCACAGAAACGGTCATGCCAACACTCTGGGACATCAGCCCCGCCGTCGATACCGCCACGCCCGTCTGGCCGGGCGACACGCCGGTCGGCATCGAGCGTGTGTGGCGCATGGAAGCGGGCTCGCCCGTCAACGTCGCGCGGCTCACGCTGTCGCCGCACACCGGCGCCCACACCGACGCGCCGCTGCACTACGACGCCGAGGGCGCCGCGATCGGCAACGTGCCGCTCGACGCGTATCTCGGTTTATGCAGAGTGATGGATTGCATCGGCGCATCGCCTGTTGTGACGCCACAACACCTGACCGGCTCGCTCGACGATCTGCCGCAGCGAGTCTTACTGCGCACTTACAGAAGCGCGCCGACCGCCGCCTGGGACAGCGCGTTCTGCGCGGTCGCGCCCGATACCGTCGATCTGCTTGCCGCACGCGGCGTCAAGCTGATCGGCATCGACACGCCGTCGCTCGATCCGCAGGAATCGAAGACGATGGACGCGCACCAGCGGATTCGCGCGCATCGCATGGCGATTCTCGAAGGCATCGTGCTCGACGCGGTCGAACCCGGCGACTACGAGCTGATCGCGCTGCCGCTCAAACTGACCACGCTCGACGCGAGCCCGGTGCGTGCGGTGCTGCGCGCGCTGCCCGGCTCGCGCTGAGGCACGCCGAACCCGCGACACGACCGGCTACACGGCCAGCTACACGACCTATCAACCGACGAACCCTCCCGCCCGGAACCAACGGACCACCATGAACCATCGTGACGAAGCCGTGGCGCTCGATAGCGCCGATCCCCTCGCCATGCTGCGCGACCAGTTCGCGCTGTCGCCGGCCACCATCTATCTCGACGGCAACTCGCTCGGCGTGCCGCCGGCCGCGGCCGCGCAACACGCGCAGACCGTGATCGGCGCGCAATGGACCGAGGGGCTGATCCGCAGCTGGAACAACGCCGGCTGGTTCGCGCTGCCGCGCCGGCTCGGCAACAAGCTCGCGCCGCTGATCGGCGCGGCGAGCGACGAGGTGGTCGTTACCGACACGATTTCGATCAACCTGTTCAAGCTGCTGTCGGCCGCGCTGCGGGTCGCCGATGCGCGCGATCCGCGGCGCCGCGTGATCGTCTCCGAGCGCTCGAATTTCCCGAGCGACCTGTACATCGCGCAGGGGCTCATCGAGCAGCTCGATCGCGGCTATGAGCTGCGCCTCGTCGACGATCCGTCCGAGCTGCCCGCCACGATCGGCGACGACACCGCGATCGCGATGATTACTCACGTGAACTACCGCACCGGCTACATGCACGACATGGCCGCGCTGACGAGACTGATTCACGACCGGGGCGCCCTCGCGCTGTGGGACCTCGCGCATTCGGCGGGTGCGGTGCCGGTCGATCTGAACGGCGTCGGCGCCGACTACGCGGTCGGCTGCACCTACAAGTACCTGAACGGCGGCCCCGGTTCGCCTGCCTTCGTGTGGGTGCCGCAGCGCCACCAGAACGCATTCGCGCAGCCGCTCTCGGGCTGGTGGGGGCATCGCGCGCCGTTCGAGATGAGCCCCACATATCGGCCGGATGACGGCGTGGGCCGCTATCTGTGCGGCACGCAGCCGATCGTCTCGATGGCGCTCGTCGAATGCGGACTCGACGTGTTCCTGCAAACCGACATGCAGGCGATCCGCAAGAAGTCGCTCGCGCTGACCGATCTGTTCATCGAACTGGTGGAGACCCGTTGCGGCGAGTTTCCGCTCGAACTCGTCACGCCGCGCGAACACGCGCGGCGCGGCTCGCATGCGAGCTTCGAACATCCGCACGGCTATGAGGTGATGCAGGCGCTGATCGCGCGCGGCGTGATCGGCGACTATCGCGAGCCGTATGTGCTGCGCTTCGGCTTCACGCCGCTGTACACGCGCTTCGTCGACGTCTGGGACGCCGTCGAGACGCTGCGCGACATACTCGTGCATGAAACCTGGCGGGCGCCGGAATTCGCCGCGCGCGGCGCCGTTACCTGAGGATCATGGAATGACCGATCACATGCACACGCCGGGCTTGCCCGAAGAGTCGCCCGCGCAAGGCTGTCCGTTCGGCCATGGGAAGACGGGCGCAACCGGCACGCCCGCCGCGAGTTCGGCGGGCTCCGCTGCGGCGGGGGCGGGTTCCACATCCACCACCGCCACCACATCCACCGCCTCTGCCACGCATTCCGCCAACCCTGGCTGGCACGACGCGCAGCTCGATTTCTCGGAATCGATGAGCTACGGCGACTATCTGTCGCTCGGCAAGGTGCTCGACGCGCAGCATCCGTTGTCGCCGGATCACAACGAGATGCTGTTCATCATCCAGCACCAGACCAGCGAACTGTGGATGAAGCTCGCGCTCTACGAACTGCACGCGGCATTGAAGGCCGTGCATCGCGACGAATTGCCGCCCGCCTTCAAGATGCTCGCGCGCGTGTCGCGGATCATGGAGCAGCTCGTGCAGGCCTGGAACGTTCTCGCGACGATGACGCCGTCCGAGTACACGGCCATGCGCCCTTATCTCGGCAGCTCGTCGGGCTTCCAGTCGTACCAGTACCGGCAGATCGAATTCCTGCTCGGCAACAAGAACGAGCAGATGCTGAAGCCGCACGCGCATCGCCCCGACATCCACGCCGAGGTGAAGGCCGCGCTCGAAACGCCGTCGTTCTACGACGAAGTCGTGCGGCTGCTCGCGCGCCGCGGCTTCGCGATCTCGCCCGCGCGGCTCGAACGCGACTGGACCCAGCCCACCGTGCACGATGCCTCGGTCGAGGCCGCATGGTTCGAGGTCTATCGCAATCCGTCCGAGCATTGGGATCTGTACGAGATGGCCGAAGAACTCGTCGATCTCGAAGACGCGTTCCGTCAGTGGCGCTTCCGGCACGTCACGACGGTCGAGCGCATCATCGGCTTCAAGCAGGGCACGGGCGGCACGAGCGGCGCGTCGTATCTGCGCAAGATGCTCGACGTCGTGCTGTTCCCCGAACTGTGGCACGTGCGCACGATGCTCTAACCCGACCGCTCGCTCCGGCGGCTCCGGCAAGCCCTGCGCGCAGCCTTCACCGCGCCGTATAGCCGCCGTCGATCGGCAGGCATACGCCGCTAATCATCGACGCCGCCTCGCTCAACAGAAACAGGATCGGCGCGGCGACTTCGGCGGATTCGGCAAAGCGCCGCAGCGGGATCGCCTGCAAGGCCGGATCGCGTTTGGCGGGATCGCTCCAGGCCAGCACCGCCATCGGCGTCAGCGTGACCGTGGGGTTCACGCTGTTCACGCGAATCCCGCTCGGCCCCAGCTCGACGCACAGCGCGCGCGTGGCCGCATCGAGCGCGGCCTTCGAGGCCGAATAGCTTAGATGATCCTCAAGCGCGACGAGCGCAGCCTGGCTCGATACGTTCACGATGCTGCCCGCGCGCTGCGCCGCGAGCATCGCGCGCGCGACGTGCTTCGCGACCAGCACCGCACCGCGCGTATTAACGGCCATCACGCGATCGAAGCTCGCGGCCGTGGTCTCCACCGCGCGTTCGAGCAACGCGATGCCCGCGCAATTCACAAGACCGTCGAACGGTTCGAGCGAGGCGAAGGCGTCCTCGATCGCGGCTTCGTCGCCGACGTCGAGCGCGAGAGGCTCGCAACCGGTTTCCTCGGCAAGCCGCGCGAGTTCGTCGACGTTGCGCGCCGCCGCGACAACCGACGCGCCGCTCGCGCACAAGGCTTCGACCGTGGCGCGGCCGATGCCGCTCGATGCGCCCGTCACGAGAATCGAGCGGCCGGAAAAATCGAAAGTAGCGTTCATGATGATTGCAAGCGATGCATGACCGGCTTCAAGGCCGGATAGAGGTCTACGTACACGCCGAAGCGCTGCTGATATAGCGCCATGCGCTGCGCGTCGGGCTGCGCGCGCTCGATCAGCGTGACCCAGCCGCCCTGCGCCGCTTCGCGCGACACGAGGCCCACGCCGACCGCCGCGAGCCGCGCGGCGCCCATCGCGGCTTCGACGTCCTGCTCGATCGTGTAGACCGGATAGCCGGTGATGTCGGCGATGATCTGCATCCACAGGTCCGAATGCGCGGCGCCGCCGACCACGATCAGTTTGTCGTCGAGCGATTGCGCGCCTTTGCGTCCCGCCTCGATGTTGTGCTTCAGCGCGAACGACACGCCTTCGAGCACCGCGCGATACAGATGCGCGCGCGTATGAAAGAGCGACAGTCCGACGAACGCGCCGCTCGCTTTCGCGTCCCACACCGGGCTGCGCTCGCCCATCAGATACGGCAGGAACAGCACGCCGTCGGCGCCGGCCGGCACCTGCGCGGCGGCTTCTTCGAGCAGCCGGTGCGGATCGCCATGCGGCGTCGCGCGCGCGGCCTCGATCTCCGCATGACAGAACTGCTCGCGATACCACGCGACCGACGCACCCGCCGTGATCGCGCCGCCGAATACATAGAGGTCCTGCTGGCCGTTGAAAACATGCGGCATGCTGACCAATCCGTGCCGCGCGTCGACCTGCTGGTTGATATAGCCCCAGCACATGCTCGTGCCGATCATCGCGACGTGCTGCCCCGCGCGCGTGACGCCGGCGGCGAACGTCGCCATGGCCGCATCCACGCCGCCCGCGACGATCGGCGTGCCCGCTTCGAGCCCGAGCTGCGCGGTCCATTGCGACAGCAGTCCGCCCACCACGTCCGACGATTCGACGAGGCGATCCGGCATCATCGTCGCGGGAATGCCGAGCATGTCGAGCGCTTCGTCCGACCAGTCGCGCCGCGCCATGTCGTAGACGCCGCCGATATTGCCGGCCGAACTGTGATCGACCGCGACCTCGCCGGTCAGCAGATAAATCACGTAAGCATTCGGCGGCAGGAAATAGCGCGTATGCGCCCATACGTCCGGCTCGTTTTCGCGCAGCCACAGCATCTTCGTGTAGCCGTAGTAGCTATCCACGCCATTGCCGGTGATCGTATAAAGCCGTTCGAGATCGACGTTCCCGCGCACCCAGTCGACCTGCGTGGTCGCGCGCCGGTCCATCCAGATCAGGCAGGGCGCGAGCGGCCGCATGTCGCTGTCGACCGGAATGCCCGAGCCGCCGTACAGGCTGCTCACGCACAGCGCCTTGATCGAACTCGCGGCGACGCCGGCCGCCTTCGCCTCGCTCACGCAAGCGGCCACGCATGCGACCACCGCCTTCAGCCACACCGCGGGCCACTGCTCGGCCCACAACGGTTTCGGCGTGTCGGGCTGATAGCCCGACGCATGCTGCGCGACGATCGCGCCGTGCTCGTCGACGAGCAGCGCCTTCGTGCTCTGCGTGCCGATATCGACGCCGATGACGTAGTTCATAAAGTCTCCGTTGATGGGCCGCGCGCCACGCTCAGGCGCGCGGCTTCAGCAGCACCTTGATCGAATCGAGCGAGTTCGCGATCTTGATCGCCTCGTCCCATTCTTCGAGCGAGAAGCCATGCGTGACGATGCCCTTCGACGTCACGAGCCCGCGCGCGAGCAGATCGATCGCGATCGGATAGCAGTACGGCCCGAGATGCGCGCCGCGCACGTCGAGCTCCTTGCGATCGCCGATCACCGACCAGTCGAGTGTCGTATCGGCACCGAACACCGAAAATTCGACGAAACGCCCAAGCTTGCGGATCAGGTCCATGCCCTGATTCACGCCGATCGGCGCGCCGGTCGTTTCAATATAGACGTCGCAGCCGTATCCGTCAGTGAGCGAATGGATGATCGCGAGCGCGTCGTCTTTCTTCGGATTGATCGTCACGTCCGCGCCGTATTCGCGCGCCAACGCCAGCCGCTCTTCGACGAGATCGATCACGACGAGCTTCTTCGGCGTCTTCAGATGCGCGACCTGGGTCATCATCAAACCGAGCGGCCCCGCGCCCGCGATCACGACCACGTCGTCGAGCTGCACGTCGCCGCGATTCACCGTGTGAATCGCGCAGGCCAGCGGCTCGATGATCGCGGCATCTTCGAGCGAGATGCCGTCAGGAATCTTGTGGACGATCGCGGTCGGCGGAATGCGCATGTACTCGGCCATGCCGCCGTCCGCGACCTCGCGCTGAAAGCCGAAGATGTTGTGCACTTCGCACATCCAGTACTGGCCGGATTTGCAATAGCGGCATTTGCCGCACGGCACGATCTGCTCGGCGATCACGCGCTCGCCCTTTTGCACACCAAAATGCTCGGCCGCGCCTTCGCCGAGTTCTTCGACATAGCCGAAGAATTCGTGACCCGGAATCACCGGCGCCTTGACCCACGGGCTCGGGCCGCCCCAGAACATCTTCGCGCCCGAGTGGCACTTGCAGTCGCTCGCGCAGATGCCGCACGCGGCGATGCGAATCACGAGTTCGTGCGCGCCGGCACGCGGCTTCCGTACCTGTTCGACGCGATAGTCTTTCGGTGCATGACAGACGATGGCGGTCATGTTCGGCTTGTCGGATTGAGTCGTCATTGCATGGTCCTGCGAAAAAGTGGGGAAAAGGAAGCGTTACTTTCTGCGGTCGCGGCTGATATAGATCGCGAGCAGAATGATTCCGCCCTTGATCACGTTCTGTACGTACGGATTCACGCCGACCATGTTCAGGCCGTTGTTCAGGACGCCGAGTAAAAGCGCGCCGATCAGCGTGCCGATAATCGAGCCGCGTCCGCCCGAGATCGACGTGCCGCCCATCACGACGGCGGCGATCGCGTCGAGTTCGAAGCCGACGCCCGCGTTCGGCTGGCCGCTCATCAAACGCGCGGTCAGCACGATCGAGGCGAACGCCGAGGTCAGGCCGGCGATCGTGTAGACGAGCAGCTTGACGCGCGCGACGCGCACGCCCGAGAGCCGCGTCGCCTGCTCGTTGCCGCCGATCGCATAGACGTAGCGGCCGAACGGCATGCGTTCGAGCAGCACCCAGGCGATCACGTAGATCACCGCCATGATGACGACCGGCGCCTGGATGCCGAGAATCTTGCCGCTGCCGAAGAAGCTGACCCAGTCGGGCAGGCCGTCGATCGGATAGCCGCCCGTGTAGATCAATGCGAGGCCGCGCGCGATACCCATCGTCGCGAGCGTGACGATGATCGGCGGCATGCCTGCGAACGCGACGAAGAAGCCGTTGGCCGCGCCGAAGCCGAGACCGACGGCGAGACCCACCACGAGCGCGGCCACCGCGTTCATGCCGGCCACCATAAGACCGGCCGCGAGCGTGCCGGAGAGCGCCATTACCGAACCGACCGACAGATCGATGCCGCCCGTCAGGATCACGCAGGTCATGCCGACCGCGATGATCGCGTTGATCGACACCTGGCGCAGCACGTTCTCGATGTTCGCGGCGGAGAGGAAGCTGTCGCTCGCGAACACCATGACGATGCAGACCACCAGCAGGCCGACGAACGGATAGAACAGCGTCGAGCGTTTCAGCGCGGCCCAGCTGAAGCGCGCGGGCGCGCCCGGCGTATTGCCCGCAACGGTCGAGGTCTCGGGCGAAGAGGAAGGATTAGGCGTGTTCATGAGCAGCTCCAAGCGAACCGGCGGTCGCATAGGTCATCACGGCATTCGAGTCGATCGCGTCGCCTTCGAGCATGGCTTCGATGCGCCCCTGCCGGAACACGGCGACGCGGTCGCACATGCCGACGATCTCCGGCAGTTCGGACGAGATCATGATGATCGAGTAGCCGCGCGCGGTCAGCTCGCGCATCAGCAGATAGATTTCGGCCTTTGCGCCGACGTCGATGCCGCGCGTCGGCTCGTCGAAGATCAGGATGTTGGTGTGGTGATTGAGCCAGCGCGCGATCACGACCTTCTGCTGATTGCCGCCCGAGAGCGTCGCGACTTCGGTATGCATGGTCGGCGCCTTCACGCCGACGCGCTTCATGATGTCGGCGGTCGCGCGCGCCTCGCTGCGCTGGTCGATAAAGAAACGCAGCGAGCGGTACTTGCCGAGGTTGTTGATCGAGATGTTCTGCCTGATCGAGAAGTCGGTGATGAGCCCTTCGGTCTTGCGGCTTTCGGGCAGGATGCCGACGCCCGCGCGCAACGCATCGGCCGGATCGGCGAGCTTCGCGGCCGCGCCGTTCACGCGAATCTCCTTCACGTAGGCCGGGTCCGCGCCGATCACCGCGAGCGCGGTCTCGGTGCGCCCCGAGCCGACCAGTCCCGCGAAGCCGAGTATCTCGCCCTCGCGCAGCGAGAAACTCAGCACCGGGCTGTCTTTCAGCAACTGCAAGCGCACGACGTCGAGCACGATCTTCGCATCGGCGCGCGGCGGCGGCTTCGGCGGAAAGCTGCTCTCGATGCGGCGCCCCACCATCATCTGCACGAGACGGCTCACGTCCGATTGCGCGACCTCGGTCATGCCGACGTACTGGCCGTCGCGCAGCACCGTGATGCGGTCGCACACTTCGAAAATCTCTTCGAGGTGGTGCGAGATGAAGATCATCGCCACGCCCTGCTGCTTCAGTTCGCGCATGATCGTGAACAGATGCGCGGCTTCGGCGGGTGTCAGCGTCGCGGTCGGTTCGTCGAGAATCAGGATGCGCGCCTCGAGCGACAGGGCCTTGCCGATTTCGACGAACTGCTGCTGCGCGACCGACAGTTCGCGAATCGGCACCGACAGATCGATCGCGACGCCGAGCCGCGCGAAAATCTGCGCGGCCGCGCGGCGCATCCTGCCGCGTTCGAGCATGCCGAAGCGGGTCCGCATTTCGCGGCCGAGAAAGATGTTCTCGACTGCATTCAGATACGGAATCAGGCTGAACTCCTGAAACACGATGCCGACACCGGCGGCCACCGCGTCGTGATAGTTCGCGAAGTGGCGCGCCGTGCCGTCGATCGTGATCGTGCCTTCGTCGGGCTGATAGATGCCACAGAGAATTTTCATCAGCGTCGATTTGCCCGCGCCGTTCTCGCCGAGCAGCGCATGAATCTCGCCGCGCGCGATCTCGAGGTGAATGCCTTGCAGCGCCTTCACGCCAGGAAAGCTTTTGCTGATGTTGTCGAGCTTGAGAATCGTGTCCATCGCGTGTTCCTCTGCCGCGCGCCGCCGCGCATGATGCTCGCGCGCGGCGGCTGCGGCCTGCATTACCAGCTGAAACCCTTCGCGTTGCTCTTGTCGATCAGCTTCACGTCGACCGGAATCGTCTTCGGCACATTGGCGCCCCACTTTCTCGCGAGCGCGATGCCGAGCGCGATGCGCACCTGATCGGCCGGGAATTGCGCGGACGTCGCGACGAATTTCGAATTCGGCTTCTGGATCGCGGCAATCGCTTCGGGCGCGCCATCGACGCTGGTCAGCTTGATGTCCTTGCCCGACGATTCGATCGCCGAGAGCGAGCCCATCGCGCCGCCGTCGTTGACGCTGAACACGCCCTTCAGATTCGGATGCGCCTGAATCATGTTCTCGGTCACGGTCAACGCGGTCGCGCGCTCCTGCTTGCCGTTCTGCGTATCGACGAGCTTCACGCCGGGCGACTTCGCGAGTGCCGCCTTGCAGCCGCGCACGCGTTCGAGAATCGGCACGACGGGAATGCCGTCGAGAATCGCCACTTCGCCGCTGCCGCCGATCGACTTCGCGAGGTAATCGCACGCCATCAGGCCCGCGTCGTAGTTCTTCGAGCCGACGAACGAATCGACCGGACCGTTCGCATTGGCATCGACCGCGACAACCACGACGCCCGCTTTCTTCGCCGAGGTCACGGCCGACTGGATGCCGGTCGAGTCGGTCGGATTGACGAGCAGGATGTCGATCTTCTTCTGCAGCATGTCTTCGACGTCGCTGACCTGCTTGCTCACGTCGTGATGCGCGTCGGTCACGACCACGGTCGCGCCGATCGACGCCGCCGCATCGTTCAGTGCCTTCTGCATCGTCACGAAGTACGGGTTATTCAGTTCCTGGAACGTCATGCCGATCTTGAGCGGCGCAGCCTGCGCGGTCTGCGCGGCCGACATCGCAACGAGCGAGAGGCCGGCTGCGAGCGCCGCGACGCGGCGTGCAAAAGTCATCGACGACGGCAACGATTTCGACTGGGATTTCGACTGAAAAGCAGCTTGCTTCATGGTTGTCTCCATTTTTTTGAAGTGAGCACGTCCTGCGCGCTGTGGGTTCGCACAGCGCGACGCGTGTTGAAAAACAGGTGGACTAAAACAGCGGACTACATAAGTAGGCTACATAAGCGGACTAAATGAACCAACTAGGTGAGCGGATACGCGGTGCCGTTTTTCGGCAGGCCCGGCGCGAGCACGATCGCCGGCGCGTTGTCGATACCCCGGCCGCACGCGGCCGCTTCCTCGGAGGCATCGCGGCTCGCGTCGTTCAGTTGCTGATAGCGGCGAAACGTCGACGGCGCCATGCCCTTCACCGCGAGAAACTGCCGGTTGAAATTCGACAGATTATTGAAGCCCGCCTTGAAGCAGATGTCGGTCACGCTCAGTTCGTCGTCGGTCAATAACTGGCACGCGAGATTGATGCGCATGCGGTTCACGTACTGCACGAACGGCAGCCCGGTATGGCGGCGGAAATAGCGCGAAAACGCGCTGACGCTCTGGCCCGCGAGCTGCGCGAGTTCCGATTCGCGTAACTCGTTCGCGAGGTTCTTGCCGATATACGCGAGCACGTGGTTGATGCGGGTCGCCGCGAAGCTGGTCGGATCGGCCTGATAGGCGGGGCTCGCGAGCGTCTCGCGGTCCTGCGCGTTCATCAGGATCTCGAGCATCGACATGAACAGCACGAGCCGGCGCAGGCCGCGCGCGGCGAGCAGTTCGAGAAAGAGCGGCTTGATCTGCGCCGAGGTCTGCGGGCCGTACGACAGGCCGCGGCGCGCCTCGGCAAGCAACGCCTCGACCTGGCGCCACTCCGGAAAGCTTTCGAGACAGTTCGACACGAATTCCTGGCCGAACTGCACGACCAGATTGCGCTGCGCGACGCTCTCGCCCTCGGGCACGTCGCTGACCCAGTTGTGCGGCAGGTTCGGGCCCATCAGCACGAGATTACCCGGCGCGAAGCTGCTGATGTGATCGCCGACGAACATCTTGCCGGTCGTCTCGACGATCAGATGAATCTCGTATTCGGGGTGAAAGTGCCAGCGCACCGTGCGATACGGATAGCCATGCGACCACGCCTTGAACGATTCGTCGCGACGGACGGCCACGACCTCTAGATCAGGTTGCACTGTCTGCCTCCATGAGAGCGGCCCATTCGAGGCACCGCCGATCTTGATCTTGTATAGCGAAAAGTACCCGCCAAACGCACGGGCGACCACTTGAAAAGAAACCGCAGACCGATACTTTTTTGCATTCGGGTTAGCCCCGAGGCCCAAAAAGTCAAATTTGATGCAATGCAATAGCGATGGCGCAGCGGTTTTTTCCAGCCGGCGATGCGGTCATGAACGAACGCACGGCATACCATGCCGCGCTGCGCCACGAAAACCCGTCGCCCTCGCCTTGACTTTCGTTTCGCCCGGTACGATCATTCGCTCACACACAGAGCAAATGCTCCCTATGCACGAAACGCGCGCACCGAGCGCCGCGGACAAGGCGTCGAGCATCCATCTTGCATGGAACCGGAGACATACATGAACAGCGGGCAAGGCAGCGGCGCGGCCGCACACGTGATCCTGCACATCGGCGCGGGATCGTTTCATCGCGCGCATCAGGCGTGGTATCTGCATCGGCTCAACGAAGCCAGGTTGCCGGACGAGCCGCGCTGGTCGCTCGCGGTCGGCAATATTCGCGGCGACATGAACGCGGTGCTCGACGCGCTCGCCGCGCAGAACGGCGTCTATACGCTCGAAACCGTCACGCCGCACGGCGAGCGCGCCTACGAGACGATCCGCTCGATCGAGCGCGTGCTGCCGTGGAGCGAAAGCCTCGGCGGGCTCATCGAAGCCGGTGCCGATCCGGCCTGCAAGATCATCGCGTTCACGGTGACCGAAGGCGGCTATTACCTCGACGAACACGACCGGCTCGACATCGCGAACCCCGATCTCGCCGCCGACCTCGCGGGCGGCCACACGACGATCTACGGCGCGCTCGCGGCGATTCTCGACGCGCGCATGAAGCGCGGCGCGGGCCCCGTCACGCTGCAAACCTGCGACAACCTGCGCAGCAACGGCGAGCGCTTTCATGCAGGCATGAGCGAGTTTCTCGCACGGCGCGGCGCGACCGAACTCGCGCAATGGTTCGACGGCCACACCTCGTGCCCGTGCTCGATGGTCGATCGCATCACGCCGCGCCCGACACCCGACGTGCGCGAACGCGTGCTGGCCGCGACCGGCGTCGACGACGCAAGCCCCGTGATGGGCGAGGCGTTTATCCAGTGGGTGATCGAGGACCGCTTCATCGCGGGGCGGCCCGCCTGGGAGAAGGTCGGCGCGGAACTCGTCGATTCGGTGCTGCCGTACGAGGAAGCGAAGATCCGCATTCTCAACGCGCCGCATAGCTGCATTGCGTGGGCGGGCACGCTGGTCGGCCTGAACTACATCCACGAAGGCACGCTCGACGCCGACATTCACCAGTTCGCCTACGACTACGTGACCGAGGACGTGATTCCGTGTCTCACGCCGAGTCCGCTCGATCTCGCGCGTTATCGCGACGTCGTGCTCGAACGCTTCAGCAATCCGCACATTCTCGACACCAACCAGCGCGTCGCCGCCGACGGTTTCTCGAAGCTGCCCGGCTTCATCGCGCCGACGCTCGCCGGGTGCTTCGCGCGCGGCGTCACGCCGGCCGCGACCGCGGTGCTGCCCGCGCTGTTCTTCCGCTTTCTCGAACGCTGGCACACGGGCAAGCTGCCCTACGCGTATCAGGACGGCGTGATGGACGAGAGCGTCGCGCACGGCTTCTTCACGGCCGCCGATCCGCTACGCGCATTCGCCGCCGACCGGCTGCTGTGGGGCCGCATGGCGCAGACGCCCGAACTCGAAGCGGCGCTCGCGGGCGCGCTCGTGCGCGTCGACGCATGGCTCGCGAAACGCGGCGCGGCATGAAGGTGGCCTGAACGCTGCATGAGCGCAGCGCGGCCCGCACGAGGCCGCGCGCACGCTTCCGCGCCGACCCCGACGCACGCGCTGCCAGGCTTAATGCCCATGACAGCGCGCGCGATGTGCGGCTAAAGTAGCGCATCCCCAACGACTCAGGTTTCGCGCCCATGTACCTCGGCATCGATCTCGGCACGTCCGAAGTGAAAGTTCTGCTGCTTGCGTCCGATGGACGCGTGATCGGCACCGCAGGCTCCCCGTTTACGGTTTCGCGTCCGCATCAGCGCTGGGCCGAGCAGAATCCCGCGGACTGGTGGGCCGGCACGCGCGCGGCGCTCGGGGCATTGCGCGCGCGCCATCCCGACGAATTCGCGCAGATTCGCGGCATCGGCCTGTCGGGCCAGATGCACGGCGCGGTGCTGCTCGATGCGCAGGACAACGTGCTGCGTCCCGCGATTCTCTGGAACGACATGCGCAGCGACAAGGAATGCGCGGAACTGACCGAGCGCGCGCCCGAGTTGCACAGCGTCGCGGGCAATCTCGCGATGCCCGGTTTCACCGCGCCGAAGCTGCTGTGGGTCGCGCGCCACGAGCCCGAAATCTTCGCTAAAACCGCCTGCGTGCTGCTGCCGAAGGATTACCTGCGTCTGCAACTGACGGGTGGCAAGGTGTCCGATCCGTCGGATGCGGCCGGCACCTTGTGGCTCGATGTCGCGAAGCGCGACTGGTCCGACTCGCTGCTCGCGGCCTGCAACATGACGCGCGCGCAGATGCCGGGCCTCGCCGAAGGCAGCGCGCCGTCGGGCACGCTGCGGCCCGAAGTGGCACGCGAATTCGGCCTGAGCGACGACCCCAACGAGGGCGTGATCGTCGCGGCCGGCGGCGGCGACAACGCGACGAGCGCGATCGGCATCGGCGCGACGCAACCGGGCGACGGCTTCGTCTCGCTCGGCACCTCGGGCGTGCTGTGCGTGGTCGGCGACAGCTTCCGGCCGAATCCGGCGTCCGCCGTGCATGCGTTCTGCCACGCGATTCCGGACCGCTGGCATCAGATGAGCGTGGTGCTGTCGGCGGCGAGCTGTCTGCGCTGGGTCTGCAAGCTCACCTCGACCGACGAACCGACGCTGCTCGCCGAAATCGAGGCGCTGCCCGCCGAGGCGCTCGCCACCGCGCCGCTGTTCCTGCCGTATCTGTCGGGCGAGCGCACGCCGCATAACGACCCCTACGCGCAAGGCGTGTTCTTCGGCATGAACCACGCGACCGACCGCGCGCTGCTCGGCTATGCGGTGCTCGAAGGCGTGACGCTCGCGCTGACCGACGGCCTCGACGCGCTGCGCGCGGCCGGCACCGAAGCGAAGGTGCTGTCGCTGCTCGGCGGCGGCGCGCGCAGCGACTACTGGGCCCAGCTGCTCGCCGACGCGCTCGACACCGCCACGGTCAAGCACGGCGGCGGCGAGACCGGCGCGGCGCTCGGCGCGGCCCGTCTCGGCTGGCTCGCCGCCGGCGGCGACCCGGCCACGGTGCTGACCAAGCCGCCCGTCGAAAAGCAGTTCACGCCGAATCCGCAGCGTCACGCGCAATTGCGCACGCGGCTCGACGCGTATCGCGCGCTCTACCGCCACGTGCGGCCGCTGTTCGATCCCGCGCGCGCGCCGCTCGCCTGAAGCGCTCCAGCCGGCCGGCATCCGCGCAGCAGCGGAGCCGGCCGCTTTCATCGGCACACTTCCAGCGAAACCCATCGTGCCCAAGTCCACCGAAAAACTCGATCTCGCCACACGCGCCGCCTGGCTTTACTACGTCGCCGGCAATACGCAGAACGAAATTGCCGAGAAGCTGCAGGTCTCGCGGCCGGTCGCGCAGCGGCTCGTCGCGTTCGCGGTCGAAAAGAACCTGATCCGCGTGCGCGTCGATCATCAACTGGCCGATTGCCTGTCGCTCGCCGATCAGTTGTCGAAGCGCTACGGGCTCGATCTCTGCGAGGTCGTACCGATCGACGGCGACACCTCCGAGGAAGTCGACCGCAAGCTCGCCGTGGCCGGTGCGCAGGTCATGGAGCGCTATCTGAACGCGGAAAAGCCGATGGTCGTCGCGGTCGGCAGCGGCCGCACGCTGAAGGCCGCGGTCGATCAGATCGCGCAGCTGGACCGTCCGCAGCACCGGCTCGTGTCGATGGTCGGGGCGATCGCCCAGGACGGCTCCTCGAACCGCTACGACGTCGCGCTGCGCATTTCCGAGAAGACCGGCGGCAAGCATTTCCTGCTGCCCGCGCCGCTGCTCGCCGACAGCGAGGCCGAGCGCGCGCAGTGGTGCAATCACCGGCTGTATCGGGTCGTCGAATCACTGTCCGCGCAAGCCGACGTCGCGTTCGTCGGCATCGGCAATATCGGCCTCAACTGCCCGTTGCACGAGGACGGCTTCATCACGTCGGCGGAAGTGAAGGAGTTGATGCAGAACCACGCGATCGCCGAAATGCTCGGCTTGCCGATCGATGCAGCCGGCGCGCACGTCGAATCGCCGACCGGCCGGCGCGTGACGAGCGTCGTGCTCGACGCGCCGCCGCGCCGCCCGACCATCGGCTTCGCGGGCGGCGAGCGCAAGCGCGAGGCGTTGATCGCGGTGCTCAAGGGGGGCTGGTTGTCGGGACTCGTCACCGACGAGTTGTGCGCGAGGGCCGCGCTGGAAGCGTCGAAGGCTTGAGGAAACGCCGGCGCGCGAGGCCGTTGCCTCGCGCGCCGGCTTGATCGACGCTTATTCGGTACTCGTTCGGCGCTCATTCGGCACCCACGCCTCGCGAGCACGCTTCGTCAGATGGCTGAGCGCGGCCACGCCCGGGCAGGTTCACCGCCCGTCACGCTCGAACCACGCGGCCTGATCGAGGCAGGCGGCGCGCATGCCGCCCGCCCCTGCCTTCACCCAATCGCGCAATCACGCGCTCACGCCGCCAGCACCTCGACGATCTTGCGCTGGAACGCCTTGCCTTCGCTGTCGAACAGGTGGCAATGCTCGGGCGTCGCGCCGAGCTTCAGCACGTTGCCCTTCGCATGCCGTTCGAGCGGCGGAATCCGCGCGATCAGGCCATCGGGCGCGACGTTCGACTCCGCGTACAGATACGCCGCGTCGCCGAGCGATTCGACCGTCATCGTGCGCGCGTCGATGCCGTCTTCGGTGCCGACATGCAGATGCTCGGGCCGGATGCCGACCGTCACCTTGTCGCCCTGCTTCGCCGTGCCCGGATCGACCGCGACGCGCTGCGTCTCGCCGGTTTCGTAGCGCACGGTCACGCCGTCGCTCGACACCGACTGCACGACGCCTTCCATGAAGTTCATTTTCGGCGAGCCGATAAAGCCCGCGACGAAGCGGTTCGCGGGCGCGTGATAGAGCATCGTCGGCGTGCCGACCTGTTCGAGATTGCCCGCCGACAGCACGACGATCTTGTCGGCCAGCGTCATCGCCTCGACCTGGTCGTGCGTCACGTAGATCATCGTCGTCTTCAGCTCGTCGTGCAGACGCGCGAATTCGAGGCGCATCTTCACGCGCAGCGCCGCGTCGAGATTCGACAGCGGTTCGTCGAACAGGAACACCTTGGGCTTGCGCGTGATCGCGCGGCCGATCGCGACGCGCTGGCGCTGGCCGCCCGACAACTGCTTCGGCTTGCGATCGAGCAGATGGTCGATATGCAGGATCTTCGCGGCATTGCGCACGGCCGCGTCGATCTCGGGCTTCTTCGCGCCCGCGAGCTTGAGGCCGAAGGCCATGTTGTCGTAGAGCGTCATGTGCGGATACAGCGCGTACGACTGGAACACCATCGCGATGCCGCGCTTGGCCGGCGGCACCTCGTTCATGCGCACGTTGTCGATATTCAGGTCGCCGCTCGTGATGTCTTCGAGGCCCGCGATCATCCGCATCAGGGTCGATTTGCCGCAACCGCTCGGCCCGACGAACACGACGAACTCGCCATCCGCGATGTCGAGGTTGATGTCGCGCATCACTTCGTTGTCGTCGTAGGCCTTTCTGATGTTGCGCAAAGTTAGGCTTGCCATGATGTGTCTCCGTGTAATGCTGTCCGTACTGCGTAACGCGTACCGCTGCCAGTCGTTAAATCAGGAAGTCCTGTCGTTGCTCAGGGCGCCGCCGCCGTCGCGCTCAAGGTCCATTGCGCGACGAGCTCGGGCAATTGCCGCATGTCGTCGAAGACGTGACGCGCGCCGGCCGCATGCAGGCGATCGATCTGCGCATCGCTCGCATGACCGCCGCCGACGAAGCCGAGCACCGTCATGCCCGCCGCCGTCGCCGCCGTCGCGCCGGTCACGCTGTCCTCGACGACGAGGCACGCACCCGGCGCGAGACCGACGCCGCGCGCCGCCGCGAGATAGACGTCGGGTGCGGGTTTCGGATTCGGCACCGAATCGGCGCAGAACAGGCGGTCGCCGAAGAAGCGCGCGAGACCCGTGCGCGCCAGCACCGTCTCGACATAGGGCCGGTAGCTGTTGCTCGCGCAGCCTTTGACGAGCGGCACCTGGGCGAGCGCCGCCTCGATGCCGTCGACAGCCGGCGCCTGCACGGCCGCCGCTTCGACCGGGCGGCGGATCGCGTCGATGTCGGCGGCGTCGAGCGTCCTGCCGAGCCGCGCCGCCGCGTCCCGCAGCACGCGCTCGATGCGCAGGCCGAGCAGCGGCAGCACGACCGCTTCGACATCGGCGCCGGGCCAGCGCGCTTCGAGTTCGCGCACGAGCATGCGCGCGGCCACGGCTTCGCTGTCGATCAGCACGCCGTCGCAATCGCAGATCAACGCGAATTGACGCATGCCGGCCGCCGCCGTGTCCACAGACGCGCCCGCGTCTTGTTGCGCACCTGCCGTCATTTGACCGCCCCGAACGTGAGACCGCGCACCAGCTGCTTCTGCGACAGCCAGCCGACGATCAGGATCGGCGCGACCGCGAGCAGCGATGCAGCGGAGAGCTTGGCCCAGAACAGGCCCTCGGGGCTCGAATACGAGGCGATGAACACGGTCAGCGGCGCCGCGTTCGAACTCGACAGATTGATGCTCCAGAACGCCTCGTTCCACGACAGGATCACGAGCAGCAGCGCGGTCGAGGCGAGCCCCGGCAGCGACATCGGCATCAGCAGATAGACGATCTCCTGCCACGTCGCCGCGCCGTCGATGCGTCCGGCTTCGAGAATGTCGCGCGGAATCTCGGCGAAGTACGTGAACGACATCCACACCGCGATCGGCAGATTGATCAGCGTGTAGACGATCACGAGACCCGACACCGTATCGAGCAGGCCGCTGTTTTTCCACAGCAGATAGATCGGCACCAGCACGCCGACCGACGGCATCATCTTGGTCGAGAGCATCCACAGCAGCACTTTCTGCGTGCGGCGCGTCGGGAAGAAGGCCATCGCATAAGCGGCCGGCACCGCGAGAATCAGGCACAGCAGCGTGACGCCGACCGAGATCAGCACCGAGTTCCACGCGAACGAGAAGTAGTTGCTGCGCGCGAACACCTCGCGGAAGCTGTCGAGCGTCGGCGTGAAAAACAGCGACGACGAATAGGCCTGCTGCTCGGTCTTGAACGCGGTGATCGTCATCCAGAAGATCGGGAAGAACAGCAGCAGCGCGACGAGCCAGGCGATCACGCCGGGAATGGCGCGGGTCACCGTCTCGAACGGCGATTTGGTCGGCACCGCGACCGGCTGCGTCGTCGAGGCAGACGTAGAGGCGGACGTAGAAGCAGCGTGGCTCATTTTTCGTACTCCCCTTTGAGGTTCTTCGCGAGCATCCGCACGAGGAAGAACGACACGATATTGGCCAGCACGACCGCGAGAATGCCGCCCGCCGAGGCGAGACCGACGTCGAACTGCTGCAGGCCCAGCGAGAAGATCAGGTACGACAGGTTGGTGGTCGCATTGCCCGGACCGCCGCCCGTGGTCGTATAGATTTCGGCGAAGATCGACAGCAGGAAGATCGTCTCCATCATCACCACGACCGCGATTGCGCGTCTCAGATGCGGCAGCGTGATGTAGAAGAACATCGAGAACGGACCCGCGCCGTCGATCTTCGCGGCTTCCTTCTGCTCCTGGTCGAGCGACTGGATCGCCGTGAACAGGATCAGGAACGCGAACGGCAGCCACTGCCACGCGACGATCATGATGACCGCGGTCAGCGGATAGTCGGCGAACCAGTCGACCGGCTGCATGCCGAGCGAGCGCATCGCTTGCGCGACGAGGCCGTACACCGGGTGCAGGATCATGTTCTTCCAGATCAGCGCGGAGACGGTCGGCATCACGAAGAACGGCGCGATCGCGAGCAGCCGCGCGACGCCCTGGCCGTAGAACTTGCGGTCGAACAGCACCGCCATCAGCACGCCGCCGCCCACCGTGATGACGAGCACCGAGACGATCAGCTCGATCGTGTGCACGATCGACGGGATGAACGACGGATCGGTCGCGAGATAGCGGTAATTGTCGAGGCCGGCGAAACCGCGCAGGTCCGGATTCAGCAGGTTGTAGCGCGAGAACGAGAACCAGATCGTCATCGCGAGCGGAATCGCCATCCACAGCACGAGTACGCCGACCGACGGCATCACGAGCCAGCGGGCCGAATTCGCCTTGCGGGCTTCGCGTTCTTTTTCGGACTGAGGAGGAGCTTGCATGAGGGGCAGGCGCAAAGGACGCATGATGGATCACCTGTTCGGTAATGCGCGGGGCGTTCGCCTGAACCGCGCGGACGTCATCGGCATCATGTGCGATGGCGTGCCACGTGAGCCTCGTAAGCCGCACGAAACGCGGCGCAGGCGAACGGCCCGCTGTACTGCGGGAGCCGGCCGACGTGGATCGGCCGGCGTGTGACGCAGCGATCGACGTGGGAGTGGGCCGCCGGACCGGTTGCCCGCGGCCACGCCCGCGCGAGTCGATGCGTTGCTTCGCGCGTTACTTCTGGTATCCGGCCTGCTTCACCGCGCGATCGGCGGCGGCATTGCCGGCCGCGAGCGCCTGATCGACCGTCATCTGACCGGCAATCGCGCCCGACACGCTCTGGCCGACCACCGTGCCGAACGACTGGAACTCGGGAATCCCGACGAACTGCACGCCGGTGTACGGCACGGGTTTGAGCGTCGGATGATCGGGGTCGGCCGTCTGGATCGCCTTCAGCACGAAGTCGCCGAACGGCGCGGCCTGCCGGTACTCGGGGCGCGCATAGGTGGACTGGCGCGTGCCCGGCGGCACCGAGGCCCAGCCTTCATCCTTCGCGACCAGCCCGATGTAGTCCTTCGAGGTCGCCCACGTAATGAACTTCTTCGCCGCGTCGGCCTGCTTCGACGACTTCGGAATCGCCAGCGCCCAGGCCCACAGCCAGTGCGAACCCTTCGGCGTGACCTCGACCGGCGCCGCGGCGAAGCCGACCTTGTCGGCGATCTGCGACTGCTGCTTGTTGTAGAGCATGCCGGCCGCGACGGTCGCGTCGATCCACATCGCGCACTTGCCCGAGGACATCAGCGTGAGGTTCTCGTTGAAGCCGTTCGAACTCGCTCCCGGCGGGCCGTCCTTCCTCAGCAGATCGACGTAGAACGTCATCGCCTTCTTCCATTCCGGCGAGGTCAGTTGCGCGTTCCACTTCTCGTCGAACCAGCGGCCACCGAACGTGTTCACGAGCGTGGTCGCATACGCCATGTTCTCGCCCCAGCCCGCCTTGCCGCGCAGGCAGATGCCGTACTGTTCCTTCGATTTGTCGGTGAGCTTGTCGGCGAATTGCGCGATCTGGTCGTAGGTCGGCTGATCGGGCATCTTCAGGCCGGCCTTGTCGAACAGGTCCTTGCGGTAATAGGTCATCGAGCTTTCGACGTAGAACGGCAGCGCATACAGCTGGCCGTTGGCGGAGAGACCGTCGCGCGCCGTCTTCACGACGTCGTCGAGGTCATAGCTCGCGGGCAGGTTCGTGAGCGGCGCGAGCCAGCCGCGCTTGCCCCACTGCGGCGTTTCGTATGCGCCGATCGTCATCACGTCGAACTGGCCGCTGCCGGTCGTGATGTCGGTCGTCGCGCGCTGGCGCAGCACGTTTTCCTCGAGGATCACCCAGTTCAGCTTGATGTCCGGATTCGCCTTTTCGAATGCGGGCGAGAGCTTCTTCAGCTCGATCATGTCCGGATTGTTCAGCGTGGCGATCGTGATGGTCGCCGCCGACGCGCTCAGCGCGAAGCAGGTCGCCGCGCCGGCACTCAGCGCCTTCAGCGCGGTTTTGAGAGCGGGTTTCATTGCTGTCTCCTTTTTGGGTACGTTCTGGGTACGTTATGTCGTGCTGCTTTGGTTTCGCGCGTTCGCTTTGCACGTTCGCTTTGCGCGTTCATTTCGCGCATTCGCTTCGCCAAGTGACGCGCCGCCGCGAGCGGGCAAGGTGCCCGCTCCCGGTCCGTTCCTCAACTCATCCAGTTGCCGCCGTCGACGTTCAGCGTTTGCGCGGTGATGTAGTCCGCATCGGCCGAGGCGAGAAACAGCGCGGCGCCGGTCAGGTCGTCGGGCAGGCCCATGCGGCCGAGCGGCACCGCCTCGCCGACGAGGCGCTTCTTCTCGCCGAGCGGCCGGTTTTCGTAGCGCGCGAACAGCGCGTCGACCTCGCTCCACATCGGCGTATCGACAACGCCGGGTGCGATGCCGTTCACATTGATCTGATGCGGCGCGAGCGCGAGCGCCGCCGACTGCGTATAGCTCAGCACCGCCGCCTTGGTCGCGCAGTAATGCGAGACGAGCGCCTCGCCGCGCCGGCCGGCCTGCGAGGACATATTGATGATCTTGCCGCCGTGGCCCTGCTCGACCATCCGGCTCGCCACCGCCTGCATCAGGAAGAACATGCCCTTCACGTTGACCGAAAAGAGCCGGTCGAACACGTCCCAGGATTCGTCGAGCAGCGGGCGCATGTCGAACAGCGCCGCGTTGTTGAAGAGAATGTCGATCTGGCCGAAGCGTTCGAGCGCGGCCGCCACGATGCGGGCGATGTCGTCGCGGCGCGTAACGTCGGCGCTTACGCAGAAGACGCGCTCGCCGTGCGCGGCGCGCAGCGCGGCGCCGAAACTGTCGGCGGGCTTCAGGTCGACGAGCACGCAGCGCGCGCCCTCGTCGAGATAGCGCCGGGCCACGGCCTCGCCGATGCCGCTTGCCGCGCCCGTCAGAATCGCCACTTTGTCCTGCAATCGTGCCGCCACGGCCTGTCTCCGGTTCGTTTTGCATTCCGCTGCGCAGTGAGCGAACGCTCATTGATCGAGCAATTGCTCCACTGGTGATCGAATGATCGGATACGGACCGGGTCATGTCAAGGCGCCTCGCCAGATTTCGATGGTGCAGCGCGGCAGGAGCGGCGGCGCGGCCGCCCACACGGCCTGACGACAAAAATCGCGATACGTTATATCATTTCGGCCTCATCGCACTCTTGCGCGGCGATCCGCAAGCGGTTGCCGCCCGAAGGCGTCGCCGCGTCTTCCCGCGTCTTCGTCACCGCCACGCCAGGTGGCTCATTCAACTCTCACGCAACAGGACACCACGATGAAACGAATCGGCTCGATGTTGACCGGGGCGCAGCGCGCGCTGAAGCTGTCGAAGTATCTGCTGGCGTCCGGGCTCGCCGCCGTCGCCGTCGGCCACGGCGCGTTCGCCGCCGAAGCTCGGGCCGGCGCGAAAATCCCGGTGGTCGCGGCGGAAAATTTCTACGGCGACGTGGTGCGGCAACTCGGCGGCGAGCGCGTCGACGTGACGAGCATCCTCAGCAATCCGGACCAGGACCCGCATCTGTTCGAAGCGAGCCCGGCCACCGCGCGCGCGTTGCAGCATGCGAGCCTTGTCGTCTACAACGGCGCCGATTACGATCCGTGGATGGCAAAATTGCTGGCCGCTTCGAAAGGCGCGCAGCGCACCGTGATCGTCGCGGCCGACCTCACTGGCAGGAAAGGCGGCGACAATCCGCACCTGTGGTACGACCCGGCGACGATGCCGAAAGTCGCGCGCGCGATCCACGACGCGCTCGGCGCGGCTGACCCGGCGCACAAGTCGGCGTACGATGCGAACCTCGCGAAGTTTCTCGATTCGCTGAAGCCGATCGACGCGAAGGTCGCCGAACTGCACGGCCGCTATGCGGGCCTGCCGGTCACGGCGACCGAGCCGGTGTTCGGCTACATGTCGGACGCGATCGGCCTCGGTATGCGCAACCAGCGCTTCCAGCTCGCCACGATGAACGACACCGAAGCAAGCGCGGCCGATATCGCCGCATTCGAACGCGACCTGCGCGACCAGCGCGTGCGCGTACTGATCTACAACAGCCAGGCCACCGAGGCGCTGACCCAACGCATGCTGAAGCTCGCGCAACAATCGAAGGTCCCGACGCTGAGCGTCACCGAAACGCTGCCGGCCGGCAAGACCTATCAGACGTGGATGCTCACGCAGCTCGACGCGCTCGGCAAGGCGCTCGCCGCGGGCGACACGAACGCGGCACAAGGCGCAAGCGCCAAAGGAACCACTCCATGACTTCGACTGGCCGCCATGCGCCAGCGGGTACGTCAACGGGCCCGTCGCCCGGAACACCCACCACCGCCGCCGGCGCCGTCCGGCGCGACACGCCCGTGCTCGAACTCGAGCGCGTGACGCTCGAACTCGGCGAACGCACGATCCTGCGCGACACCAGCTTCGTCGTAAACCAGGGCGAGTTCATCGGCGTGCTCGGGCCGAACGGCGCGGGCAAGACGACGCTGATGCGCGCGGTGCTCGGCCTCGTGCCGGCCGCGGTCGGCACGATTCGCGTGCTCGGGCAGGTGGTCGAGCGCGGCAATGCCTCGATCGGCTATATGCCGCAGACGCGCAGCGCCCTCGCGGGCCGCCGCGTGCGCGGGCGCGATTTCGTCGCGATGGCCGCCGACGGTCATCGCTGGGGCCTGCCGCATGCGGATGCGAAAACGCGCGCGGACGTCGATCGCGTGCTCGAACTGGTCGGCGCAACCGGCCTCGCCAAACGGCCGCTGTCGGAGCTGTCGGGCGGCGAGCGGCAGCGGCTGCTGCTCGCGCAGTGCCTGCTCGGCAACCCGAAGCTGCTGCTGCTCGACGAACCGTTGATCAGCCTCGATCCGCATCATCAGAAGAGCGTCGTCGAACTCGTGCGGCGCGTGCAGCAGGAGCTCGGCATCGCGGTGCTGTTCTCCGCGCACGAACTGAATCCGCTCCTGAACTCGATCGATCGCGTGCTGTATCTCGGCAGCGGCGTCGCGGCGCTCGGCACCGTCGACGAGGTCATTACGCGGCCGGTACTGTCGCGCCTCTATGGCTCGCCGATTGACGTGATGCGCGTTAATGGCCGCATCTTCGTGATGTCGGGCGGCGTCGAAGTCGAGAAGCACGATCACGAGCATGAACACGACGAGGACGGCGGACATTCGCACGCTCATTCTCACTCGCACGACCACGGCCACGGTCATGCGCACAAACCCTCGCACGGCCATTCGAACCCGCACGACTCACGCGACGGACACAAGCACGATGTTTGAATACGATTTCATGGTGAACGCATTCGCGGCGTCGGGGATCGTCGCGGTGCTGGCCGGCGTGGTCGGCTATTTCCTCGTGATGCGCGGACAGACCTTCGCCGGCCACGCGCTCTCGCACGTCGGCTTCACCGGCGCGACCGGCGCGGTGCTGATCGGCATCTCGCCGATCTGGGGGATGATCGGCTTCACGCTCGCGGCCGGTGTCGGCATGGGCGCGCTCGGCGAGCGGCTGGCGGGGCGCGACGTCGCGATCGGCGTGATTCTTTCGCTGTCGCTCGGTTTCGGCTTGCTGTTTCTGCACTTCTTCACCGCCTACGCGACCCAGGTCACGGCGCTGCTGTTCGGCAACGTGCTCGGCGTGAATGCGTCGACGCTCGGCGTGCTCGCGGCGCTCGGCGTGGTGAGCCTCGCGGCGCTCGCGGCCATCATGCGGCCGCTGCTGTTCGCCTCGCTGCAACCGGAACTGGCCGAAGCGAAGGGTGTGTCGCTGCGCCGCGTGTCGGTGCTGTTTCTCGCGATCGCCGCGCTGGCCGTGGCGGCCTGCACGCAGATCGTCGGCGTGCTGCTCGTGTTCACGCTGATGGTCGGCCCGGCCGCCGCCGCGCAGAATCTGAGCACGCGGCTCTCCACCGGGCTCGTGCTTGCTGCCGTGTTCGCGCTCGCGCAGGCATGGCTCGGCTTGACGCTCGCGTTCTATACCGACTGGCCGACGAGCTTCTGGATCACGGTGCTATCGGCGCTCGTGTATGGCGGGAGTTTGCTGAAGCGGCATTGAGCGGCGCTTACTCCGGTCACATAAGAAAACGGCGGCACGTGCATTTTCTGCACGTGCCGCCGCTCTTCATTTCACACCGTGTTTTATGGCATTTTCAGCCGAGCAACACCTTCGCGTGATGCTCAAGGTGATCTTCGATGAAGGTCGAGATGAAGTAGTAGCCGTGGTCATAACCCGCATGACGGCGCAACGTCAGCGGCTGACCCGCGGCCTTGCACGCGGCTTCGAACACGTCGGGATTCAGCTGCGTCGGCAGGAACTGATCCGCGAGGCCCTGATCGACGAGAATCCCTTGCGCGAACTTGTGCGATGCCTGCGCAACCAGTTCGCTCGCGTCGTACTGACGCCACGCTTCGCGGTCGTTGCCGAGATAGCCGCCGAACGCCTTTTCGCCCCATGGGCAACGCACCGGCGCCGCAATCGGCGCGAACGCCGACACCGACCGATAGAGGTCCGGATTGCGCAGCGCGAGCATCAACGCGCCGTGCCCGCCCATCGAGTGACCGAAGATGCCGAGGCGCGCGCCATCGACCAGCAACTCGCTCACGACCGTCTCGCGCAGTTCGTCGCGCACATACGAGTACATCCGGTAGTGCTTCGACCACGGCTCTGCAGTCGCGTCGACGTAAAAACCCGCGCCGACGCCGAAGTCCCATGCATCGCTCTCGCCCGGCACGTTCGCGCCGCGCGGGCTCGTGTCCGGCGCGATCAATGCGATGCCGTGCTGGGCCGCGAAGCGCTGCGCGCCGGCCTTGATCGGAAACGTTTCTTCCGTGCAGGTCAGTCCGGCCAGATAGAACAACGCCGGGACACGTCCCGCGTTCTCATGCAAGGCCTGCGGCGGCAGATAGACCGAGAAGCGCATCGGCAGACCGATCGTGCGCGACTCGTGCCGGTAGAAGCGCTGCTCGCCGCCATGAATGGCGTGCGACGAGAGTAGTTCGAGCATCGCGGCGCTCCTCGCTTAGTACAGCACGACCGAACGGATCGACTCGCCCTTCTTCATCAGGTCGAAGCCCTCGTTGATGCGTTCGAGCGGCAGACGGTGCGTGATGAGGTCGTCGATATTGATCTTGCCTTCCATGTACCAGTCGACGATTTTCGGCACGTCGGTGCGGCCACGCGCGCCGCCGAACGCCGAGCCCTTCCACTCGCGGCCCGTCACGAGCTGGAACGGCCGCGTGCTGATCTCCTCGCCGGCCGCCGCGACGCCGATGATGAACGACTGGCCCCAGCCCTTGTGCGTGCATTCGAGCGCCTGGCGCATCACCTTGGTATTGCCGATGCATTCGAACGAGTAGTCGGCGCCGCCGTCGGTCAGCTGCACGATGTGATCGACGACGTTCTCGACTTCGTTCGGGTTGATGAAGTGCGTCATGCCGAACTTCTTCGCCAGCTCGACGCGTCCCGGGTTCAGATCGACGCCGATGATCTTGTCCGCGCCGACCATCTTCGCGCCCTGGATCACATTGAGGCCGATGCCGCCGAGCCCGAACACGACCACGTTCGCGCCCGCCTCGACCTTCGCCGAATACACGACCGCGCCGACGCCGGTCGTCACGCCGCAGCCGATGTAGCAGATCTTGTCGAACGGCGCGTCCTCGCGCACCTTCGCGACCGCGATCTCCGGCACGACGATGTAGTTCGAGAACGTCGACGTCCCCATGTAGTGGAACAAAGGCTTGCCGTCGAGCGAGAAGCGCGAGGTCGCGTCGGGCATCAGGCCCTTGCCCTGCGTCGAGCGGATCGCCTGACACAGGTTGGTCTTGCGCGACAGACAGAACTTGCACTGGCGGCATTCGGGCGTGTAAAGCGGAATCACGTGATCGCCCTTCTTCAGCGTGCCGACGCCGGGGCCGACATCGACGATCACGCCCGCGCCTTCGTGGCCGAGAATCGCCGGGAAGATGCCTTCGGGGTCGGCGCCCGACAGCGTGTAGTAGTCGGTGTGGCAGATGCCCGTCGCCTTCACTTCGATCAGGACTTCACCGGCGCGCGGACCTTCGAGATCGACTTCCTCGATCGTCAACGGGGCGCCGGCTTTCCATGCGATTGCTGCTTTGGTCTTCATCGTCAATGCTCCTGTGGGTCCGTGAGTCGGTTTGATTGTGCGGAGCGCGTCGCGGATCGGGATGCCGCGGCGCGCGCGTGTTCTGGTTCGTGCGCTGCTTCGTGTTCGACTGCGTGTCCTGGTTCGTGAGCCGGGACCATGCTTGCGCTGCGGCCGGGCTCGTGCGAGCCGTTGCTTGCTGCTGTTTGCTTGCTGTTGCTTGCTGTTGCTTGCTGTTGCTTGCTGTTGCTTGCTGTTGCTTGCTGTTGCTTGCTGTTGCTTGCTGTTGCTTGCTGTTGCTTGCTGCCTGCACGGCTCGCGATTGGCGATGTCGCGTCCTGCGGCATCGCGTACCGGGCGGCGGCTTGGCGCGCGAAAAGCGTAATGGTATTGCAAAGTGTGGGGCGAGAGCATGCTCGGTGACTGCGCTTCGTGCGTTGCTTGTTGTCCGCGGTCGTTGCCAAGTGTGTTGCCGTAGTCGTTGCCGCGGTCGCTACCAGGTGTGTTGCCGTGCGTTTTGCAATATTCATTGCCGTGCTTGTTGCCTCGCCGTCCAGGATTCGTTGCAACGCCGTTGCAGCACCCATCGCCGTACTTTGCCATGCCAGTACACGTTGCCGCAGCATGGCCTCGTGCTCGCCGGGACGGCCGCCGCGTTCATCGCCGCTACCGCTACCGGGCTTCGCGCTGCGTCGTACCACCGAACCACGGCTCGACGCGGCCATACAGATCGACGAAGCGTGCATAGCGCTCCGCCAGCGCCGCATCGCCTCGCGGACCCGCCACGCGCGTCGCGCCGGGCGCGAGCGCGGCAAGATCGCGCGCATGCCAATGACCGCTCGCGAGGCCGCCGAGTATCGCGGCACCGCGCGGTGCCGCGTTCGGACAGTCGACCGCATGCAGCTCGACGCCGAGCGCATCGGCGAGCAGCTGACGCCAGCGTGGATCGACCGAGCCACCGCCCGCGAGCTTGAGCGCCGTGACCGTGGCCCCGCTCGAGCGAACCGCATCGAGCCCGGCGCGCAGCGAGAACGCAACGCCTTCGAACGCGGCGCGCATCATCGCGCCGCGCGTGTGTTCGAGCGAGAGGCCGAGCCAGCCGCCGCGCGCCTGCGGGTTGAGCCACGGCGTGCGCTCACCGGTCAGGTACGGAAGGAAGGTCAGGCCCGAAGATGCGCGGGATTCGCCGTGGGTTGCCGGGCGAGTTGTCCGGGTGGGGGCAGCGCTGAGGGCGGCGTTGCTGTCAGCGCCGAGGTCAGCGCCGGTGGGCGTGTCGGCACTCGCGCCGAAACTCGCGCTCGATACCGCGCTCATCGGCTCGCCGGGCGCCCCGCTGACGGACCCGGCGGATTTGCCGTTCGCGGCACCACCAGATACAGCGCCGGACACATCGGCAACGGCATCACCGAACGCCTCGCGATACGCATCCACCCACTCATACGACAGCCAGCCGCGCACACGCTCCAGCGCAATGCCGACGTTCTGCATCGCCGCCATCCGATACCAGTGATCGCTGGCCGCGCGATAGCGATGCAGCCCCTTCACCGCCACGGGCTCGCCGCTCGCGAGGACGGCGATCTGTCCGCCCGTGCCAGTGGTCAGCAGCGCATCGCCGTCCTGCGCGAGTCCGCTGCCGAGCGCCGCGCACGGCGTATCGGCGGCGCCGGTCGCGAGCACGATGCCGGCGCGCAAGCCGAGTGCCTGCGCGGCCCTCTGCGACAGCACACCGGCCGCCGCATACGACGGCGCGAGCGGCGCGAACCAGTCGCGCGGAATCCCGAGCCGCTCGAGCAGCGCCGCATCCCACACGCCGGCCGGACTGGCGAGCGCGGTCGCGCAAGCATCGGACGGATCGGTCGCGAACGCGCCGCCGAGCGCGACGCGCAGCCAGTCTTTCGGCTGCAACGCCCAACGCGTGCGGCGCGCGGTCTGCGGCTCATGCAGCACGATCCAGCGCAGCAGCGGACCGGCCATGCCAGGCGCGACCGGATTCGGCTGCGGCTCGGGCCACGCGTCGAGCAGATCGAGCGCGCGCGAGTCGGGCCATAGCAGCGCGGGACGCACGGGCTCGCCGTGCGCATCGAGCAGCACGACGCCGTGCATCTGGCCGGACAGGCCGATCGCCCGCACATCGTCGCGCAGATGCCGCGGCAGACGCGCCAGCGCCTCGACGAGCGCGCTCCACCACGTCTCTACCGCGATCTCGGCCCAGCCCGCGCGCGGCGTATCGAACGCATAAGCGACGCTCGACACCGCCTGCTCGCGGCCGTGTTCGTCGACGACTGCCGCTTTGAGGGAACCGGTGCCGAGGTCGATGCCGAGAAAACTCATGGGTGCGAGGACGTCGAAATAAGGATGAAGGAGGGACTGGAAGCGAAGCAGGAAACGCGGCTGGAAACATGACCAGAAGCGCGGCCGGAGGCGCGGCTGGAAGCGCAACTGGAAACAGCACCCCAAGCGCCGCAAAACACGCGGCCAGAAGCAACGTCCGGCGCACGGCCCGCAAGCACCGCAAACCCGCCAAACGCGGGTTAACCCCGCCATGCCGCGAACCATCTCAAAACAGGACTATGCTGCGAGCGAGATACACGTTATTGATTCTCACACATATCCCCGCGCGCGACGCATCCGTGCCGCGCGCCGGCGCACCCTGCCCGCACTCGCCGCCACACAGGGCCCGCCGCCGATCCGCCGGGGATGCAGCCACGATAAACCGCGTGCCGGCCTTCGATCCGGCTTTCAAACGAGGCCCGCGCATATCGTCACCGGGAATGCCGGAATAGCCGCGCGCGGTCTTGTAGCGGATTTTCGTCCCCGATACCTTGGAGTCATTCCAAAACAGATGGTGGAGACAGACGATATGCAAGCGAACACGGTTCACCCGTGCGACGAACACCTGCCCGCGGGCCAGTTGCTCACCCTCGGCATCCAGCACGTGCTGGTCATGTACGCCGGCGCAGTCGCGGTACCGCTCATCATCGGCGCGGCGCTCAAGCTGCCGAAAGACCAGATCGCGTTCCTGATCAGCGCCGACCTGTTCTCGTGCGGCATCGCCACGCTGATCCAGACGCTCGGGCTGTGGATCTTCGGCATCCGTCTGCCCGTCATCATGGGCTGCACGTTCGCGGCCGTCGGGCCGATGGTCGCAATCGGCACCAATCCCTCGCTCGGCATTCTCGACATCTTCGGCTCGACGATCGCGGCCGGCGTGATCGGCATTCTGGCCGCGCCGATGGTCGGCAAGCTGCTGCGCTTCTTCCCGCCGGTCGTGATCGGCGTCGTGATTTCGGTGATCGGCCTCTCGCTGATGGAAGTCGGCATCAACTGGGCGGCGGGCGGCGTCGGCAATCCCGACTACGGCAATCCGGTCTACCTTGGCCTGTCGCTGCTCGTGCTGACGCTGATCCTGCTCATCAACAAGTTTGCCCGGGGGTTCGTCGCCAATATCTCGGTGCTGCTCGGCATCGTCGCCGGCTTCGTGATCGCGCTGCTGCTCGGCCGCGTCAACATGGACGGCGTCACGCACGCACCGTGGGTCGGCTTCGTGATGCCGTTCCACTTCGGTCTGCCGCACTTCGACCCGCTCTCGATCGCGACGATGGTCACGGTCATGTTCGTCACGTTCATCGAATCGACGGGCATGTTCCTCGCGGTCGGCGACATGGTCAATCGTCCGGTCGATCAGAAGACGCTGGTGCGCGGCCTGCGCGTCGACGGGCTCGGCACGCTGATCGGCGGCATCTTCAACTCGTTCCCGCATACGTCGTTTTCGCAGAACGTCGGACTGATCGGCGTGACCGGCGTGAAGAGCCGCTTCGTCTGCGCGGTGGGCGGCGTGATCCTCGTGCTGCTCGGCCTGTTCCCGAAGATGGCGCAGGTGGTCGCCTCGGTGCCGGCGTTCGTGCTCGGCGGCGCGGGCATCGTGATGTTCGGCATGGTCGCGGCGAACGGCATCAAGGTGCTCTCGCGCGTCGACTTCGTGAAGAATCACCACAACCTGTTCATCGTCGCGGTCAGCATCGGCCTCGGGCTCGTGCCGGTCGTGTCGCCGCACTTCTTCTCGCAACTGCCGCCGGCGCTGTCGCCGCTGCTGCATAGCGGGATTCTGCTGGCGTCAGTGTCGGCGGTCGTGCTGAACCTGATCTTCAACGGCGTGAAGAGCGAGAAGAAGGCGCGCTGCGAGATCCGCCGCGCCGGACACGATCTCGACACGAGCGCGGGCAGCGAGCCGCCGCATAACGAGATGCTGCGGGCGGCGGATTTGCATTGAGCTTTGGTGGGTGCCGGCGGCGGGTTCGGGTTTGGATTTCGGTTTGGGTTCGCCGTGTCGTGGGTGAAGTCTTCGACGCAAGCGCAGGCGCAGGCGATGAATCGCGCCATGGCAGGACGCTGGGCACCGTGGATTGTGCTTTGAGCGTCGCCGAGCAAGTACCGGCCCCGCTCATCTACTGCCACCTGATTTGCCATCGCCTCGCTTGAAGCCCATTCGGCTTCTCGGCGCGACGGATACCGCACACAAACAGAAAAGCCACGGCACGCCGTGGCTTTTCTGTTTGCTGCGCCGCTTGCTTGCGCGAGCGGTGGGCGGTTCCCTCTACTTCGCCGGGCGCCGCCGCGCCAGCACGTTACCGACTGCCGACGCTCACCCCGCCGTCGCCGCCGAAGCTGCGACCGGCGCGCTCGCCGCACCGTAGTCGACCGGCGCGTCCGCGGGACGCGGCTGGTCGCCGGTGTGCTCGATCCAGCCGCCGCCGAGCGCCTGGTACAGCGTGACCAGGTTTTCGAGGCGCTGCATGCGCGCGGTAATCAGCGACTGCTGCGACGAATACAGATCGGTCTGCGCGGTCAGCACCGACAGATAGCTGTCGACGCCGTTCTTGTAGCGCAGGTTCGACAGATCGAGGCGACGCTGCTCGGCCGACGTATTGCGCTCGAGCGCCTGAATCTGCTGATCGTAGGTGCCGCGCGCCGCAAGCCCGTCCGCCACTTCGCGGAAGGCCGTCTGGATCGCCTTTTCATACGTGGCGATCTGCACGTTCTTCTCGATGTTGGCGAGATTGAGGTTGGCGATGTTCTGGCCACCCTCGAAGATCGGCAGCGTGATCGACGGCGCGAAGCTCCACGCCGCCGAGCCCGGCTTGAACAGCCCGCCGAGCGTCGGGCTCAGCGTGCCGAAGCTGCCGGTCAGCGAGACCTTCGGGAAGAACGCCGCGCGCGCCGCGCCGATATTCGCGTTGGCCGCGAGCAGGTTCTCCTCGGCCTCCATGATGTCGGGACGGCGCGTGAGCAGGTCGGACGGCAAGCCCGCCGGAATGTCCGTGAGCAGATTCTGGTCGTTCAGCTGCAAGCCCGGCGGCAGATCGGCCGGCAACGGCTCGCCGACCAGCAGCACGAGCGCGTTTTCAGCCTGCGCCCGCAAACGCGCCTGCGCCTGCAGATTGGCGCTCGCGGTCTCGACGACCGTTTGCGCCTGGCGCAGATCGAGTTCCGAACCCGTGCCGTTGTCGAACTGCAGCTTCGTGATGCGGTACGACTCCTGCGCGTTCGTCAGCGTGTCCTGCGTGACCTTCAGCAGATCGTCGAGTTCGAGCAGCGTCAGGTACTGGTTCGCGACCTGCGAGACCAGCGAAATTTCCGCGGCCTTGCGCGCCTGCGCCGTACCGAGATACGTCGCCAGCGCCTGGTCCTTGAGGCTCTGCACGCGCCCGAAGAAGTCGATTTCCCACGACGCATTCAGCCCCACCGAATACGTGTTGGAAATGGTCGGGCCGTTGGGCGAGATCAGCAGGTCGCGCGGCGTGCGCTGCCGGCTTTGCGACCCCGCGGCATTGAGCGTCGGGAACAGACCTGCGCGCACGATCCGGTACTGCGCGGCCGACGCCTGCATGTTCAGCACCGACACACGCAGATCACGGTTGTTCTTCAGCGCGATTTCGATGAGCCGCTGCAAGCGCTGATCGACGAAAAACTCGCGCCAGCCGATGTCGGCGGCGGCCTGGCCGTTCGCGCTGCGCGCGCCCGGAGCGCCGGGCTGCGTGTCGTACACGCCGCCCGTCGGGAAGGTCGCCGTGACGGGCGCGGCGGGGCGCTCGTAGTGCGGCGCCATCGTGCAACCCGCGGCGAGCAGCGCGACCGCCACTGCAATCAAAGAATGTTTTTGCATCTCAATGTCCATCCTTGCCCGAGTCATGGTCAGCCGACCCGCCTGCCGAACCGCCACCCTGCGGTTCATGCGGATGGTGCTGTTCGTAGTGGCGCAGCGCCTCGTCCGGGTCTTCCTTCTCGCCGCCGAACTTCGCGCGGATCACGACGAAGAACATCGGGATCATGAAGATCGCGAGGAAGGTCGCCGTCAACATACCGCCGATCACGCCGGTGCCGATCGCGTGCTGGCTGGCCGAGCCCGCGCCGTTACTGATCGCGAGCGGCAGCACGCCGAGAATGAACGCGAGCGAGGTCATCAGGATCGGGCGCAGCCGCAGACGCGCCGCTTCGAGCGCGGCCTCGATCGGCCCCATGCCTTCGCCCTGCTGCAGTTCGCGCGCGAATTCCACGATCAGAATCGCGTTCTTCGCCGACAGGCCGACCGTGGTCAACAGACCCACCTGGAAGAACACGTCGTTCTCGAGCCCGCGCAAGGTCGCGGCCAGCAGTGCGCCGATCACGCCGAGCGGCACCACCATGATCACCGAGAACGGGATCGACCAGCTTTCATACAGCGCCGCGAGACACAGGAACACGACGAGGATCGAGATGCCGTACAGGATCGGCGCCTGCGAACCGGACTGGCGTTCCTGCAGCGACAGCCCCGTCCACTCGTAGCCGACGCCGGGCGGCAGCTTCGTGACGAGCGCTTCCATCGCCGCCATGGCTTGACCGGTCGACTTGCCCGGTGCGGCCGCGCCCTGGATTTCCACCGACGAGATACCGTTGTAGCGCTCGAGCTTCGGCGAACCGAACGTCCACTCGGTGCTCGCGAAGGCCGAGAACGGCACCATCGTGCCGGCGTTGTTGCGCACGAACCAGGCATTCACGTCTTCCGGTTTCATGCGGAACGGCGCGTCGCCCTGCAGGTACACCTTCTTGATCCGGCCGTCGGTATCGAGGAAGTTGTTGACGTACTGCGACGCCCACGCGATCGAGAACGTCTGGTCGATCGCGGCGAGCGACACGCCAAGCGCGGCGGCCTTCTCGTGGTCGATGTTCACCTTGAACTGCGGCGTGTCGTTCAGGCCGTTCGGACGCACCTGCGCGAGCGTCGGGTCCTTCGCGGCGAGACCGAGCAGCATGTTGCGCGCTTCCATCAGCTTCGCGTGACCGATACCGGCGCGGTCCTGCAGCTGGAAGTCGAAGCCCGCTGCCGTGCCGAGTTCAGGAATCGACGGCGGATTGACCGGATACACGAGCGCGTTCTTGTAGCTGCTGAAGTGCATGAAGAGACGGCCCACGAGCGCCTGCACCTTCTGGTCCGCATGCTGGCGCTCGCCGTAGTCCCGCATCCGCACGAACACGAGACCCGCGTTCTGGCCGCGGCCGGCGAAGCTGAAGCCGTTCACCGTGAAGGTCGACTCGACGATTGCCTTCTCGTCGTTGAGCAGGTAGTCGGACACGTCCTTCAGCGCGCGCGCCGTGGTTTCCTGAGTCGAGCCGGTCGGCGTCTGCACGAGCACGAACATCGTGCCCTGGTCTTCATCAGGCAGGAACGACTTCGGCAGACGCACGAACAGCAGGCCGACCGCGAAGATCACCACCATGTAGATGATGAGCCAGCGGCCCGAGCGCTTGATCACGTGGTGCACGCCCGAGTGGTACTTGTCGCGGCTCGCGTTGAAGGTGCGGTTGAACCAGCCGAAGAAACCGGTGGCCTTTTCGTGATGCCCCTTCGGAATCGGCTTGAGGATCGTCGCGCACAGCGCCGGCGTCAGAATCAGCGCGACGAGCACGGACAGCACCATCGCCGCGACGATCGTCAGCGAGAACTGCCGGTAGATCGCGCCGACCGAGCCGCCCGAGAACGCCACCGGCACGAACACCGCCGACAGCACGAGCGCCACGCCGACGAGCGCGCCGGTGATCTGGTCCATCGCCTTGCGGGTTGCCTCGCGAGGCGATAAGCCCTCTTCCTGCATGACCCGCTCGACGTTTTCCACCACCACGATCGCGTCGTCCACCAGCAGGCCGATTGCGAGCACGAGGCCGAACATCGACAGCACGTTGATCGAGAAGCCGACCACGCTCATGATCGCGAACGTGCCGAGCAGCACCACCGGCACCGCGATCGTCGGGATCAGCGTGGCGCGCAGGTTCTGCAGGAACAGGTACATGACGAGGAACACCAGCACGATACCTTCGAGCAGCGTCTTGACCACTTCCTCGATCGACAGGCGCACGAACGGCGTCGTGTCGTACGGGTACTGGACGACGAGACCGTGCGGGAAGTACTTCGACAGTTCGGCGACCTTTGCCCGCACCGCTTTCGCAGTGGCGAGCGCGTTCGCGCCCGTAGCGAGCTGGATACCGAAGCCTGCCGTCGGCTGGCCGTTGTACTTGGTGTCGAAGTTGTAGTTTTCGCCGCCGAGCTCGATGTGCGACACGTCGCGCAGACGCACCTGCGAACCGTCCGGATTGACCTTCAGCAGGATGTTGCCGAACTGCTCGGGCGTATTGAGCAGCGTCGCCTCGGTGATCGTGGCCTGCAGCACCTGGCCCGGCACCGACGGCGTGCCGCCGAGCGCGCCGCCCGCGACCTGCACGTTCTGCGCCTGCAGCGCGGCCTGCACATCGACCGGCGTGAGCGAGAAGTTGTTCAGCTTGTTCGCGTCGAGCCAGATCCGCATCGCGTACTGCGAGCCGAACAGCGTCACCGTGCCGACCCCGTCGATACGGCTGACCGGGTCTTCGATGTTCGACGCCACGTAGTTCGCGAGGTCGTACTTGGACATGCTGCCGTCGGTCGAGACGAACGCCATCACCAGCAGGAAGCTGCTGCTCGACTTCGTGACCTTGGTGCCGAGCTGCTGCACCGCCTGCGGAAGCAGCGGCGTGGCGAGCTGCAGCTTGTTCTGCACCTGCACCTGCGCGATGTCAGGGTTGGTGCCGGCCGCGAACGTCAGCGTGATGGTTGCCGTGCCCGAGTCGTCCGAGGTCGACGCGAGGTACAGCAGGTGGTCGAGACCGCTCATCTGCTGCTCGATCACCTGCGTGACGGTGTTTTCCACCGTCTTTGCCGAGGCGCCCGGATACGTTGCGCTGATCTGGATGGACGGCGGCGCGATGGTCGGGTATTGCGCGATCGGCAGCGTGAACACCGACGCGATACCCGCGAGCATCAGGATGATGGCGATCACCCAGGCAAAAATCGGGCGATCGATAAAGAACTTTGCCATGAAGCGGGCTCCCTGTTATTACGCGCCCGATGCAGCGGAAGCGGGTTGAGCCGCGGGTTGCGCCGGTTGCGCGCCGCTGGCGGCCGGCGCGCCTTGCGCGGCCGCGCCGGAAGCCGCATCGCCGGGCAGTTGCGCCGGCACGGGCTTGACCTGCTGGCCGGGGCGCGCCTTGTCGGTGCCCTGGACGATCACGCGGTCGCCGGCCTTCAGGCCGTCTGCGATCACCCAGTACGCGCCGAACGTGCCCGAGGTGACGAGCGGACGCAGCTCGACCTTGTTGTCGGTATCGACGACGAGCGCGGTAGGCTGACCCTTCTGGTCGTGCGTGACGCCTATTTGCGGAACGATGAGCGCGTTCTGGTTCACGCCTTCCTCGATCTTCGCGCGCACGAACATGCCCGGCAGCAGCACGTGGTCCGCGTTCTTGAAGATGGCGCGCACCGTGACCGAGCCGGTGCTCTGGTCGACGGTGACGTCGGTGAACTGCAGCTTGCCCTTCTCCGGATAGACCCGGCCGTCTTCGAGCACGAGCGACACCTGGGCCGCGTCCGGGCCACTCGTCTTCAGACGCCCTTCCTGCACTTCGCGGCGCAGCTTCAGGCCGTCGAGGCTCGATTGCGTGAGGTCGACGTAGACAGGATCGAGCTGCTGGACCGTCGCCATCAGCGTGGCCTGGCTCGCCTGCACGTACGCGCCCGGCGTGACCTGCGACACGCCGATCTGGCCGGTCACGGGCGAGGTTACGTCGGTATAGCCGAGGTTGATCTGCGCGGTGTCGACCGCGGCCTTGCCGGCGGCGACATCGGCGGCGGCCTGGCCTTCGGCGGCAACCGCGTTGTCGTAGTCCTGCTTGCTGACCGCATTGGCGGCGACCAGCACCTTGTAGCGGTTGGCCTGCGCGGTGGTCGACACGAGGTTCGCCTGCGCCTTCGCGAGCGACGCCTTCGCGTTATTCAGCGAGGCGATGTACGGTGCCGGATCGATCTTGTAGAGGCGTTGACCCGCCTTGACCTGACTGCCTTCCGTGAACTCGCGGTGCAACACGATGCCGTCCACCCGTGCGCGGACTTGCGCGACGAGGAACGCACTGGTGCGGCCGGGGAGTTCGGTGACGACCGGCACGGTCGTCGGCTGGAGGGTGACGACGCCGACTTCGGGCGTCTGGGGCGGCGGGGCAGATTGTTTTGGTCCGCATGCCGCCAGCAAGATGGCAGCCGTCGCGGCACTGATTAAGCGGAATGGAACCCGTTCGACGCGCATGGAGCAACCTCTGTCAAAGACTGAGAAGAAAAAGTGCGCGCATCCCTACCCCGGGGACGACTGCGCACACATGCGTCTTGCGACGCTTGACCGGTAGCCCGTGAATGCGAACCGCGCCTGCAGGGGCACCTGTGTGAAATGTGCGAACCCGGGAATGCCGCACGGCGCCACGCTTTCCGGCACGGCGCAACAGCGTTCTGAAAGGCAACAGTGACGGATATTAACCGTTGATCCCGGCTTGGGCTATCCAATCGTGGGATGCTATTATATATACATTCACGAATGCATGTAAAAGTGCGTTTACTTCTCTTGCGGGCCGGGGACTTGCAAGTTCGCTTCGCTATTCGCTTAATAGTAGTCAGATTGTCATCGGGCTGACTTAAAACAGCCCGGGGAAACCCCGCAATCAGGGCAAGTCATTCCTAATATGGCCAGAAAAACCAAAGAAGAGGCATTGGAGACGCGCAACCGGATTCTCGACGCGGCCGAACTGGTCTTTTTCGAGAAAGGCGTATCGCGCACCTCGCTGGCTGATATCGCACAGGCCGCGGGCGTCACGCGCGGGGCGATCTACTGGCACTTCGCGCACAAGAGCGAGCTGTTCAACGAGATGTTCGACCGCGTGCTGCTGCCGCTCGACGAACTGAAGGCCGCCTCGCTCGACCCGAACGAAACCGATCCGCTCGGGCGTCTCGTGGAAGTCTGCATGGTCTGTCTGCGCGACACCGCCAACGACCCGCGCCGCCGCCGCGTGTTCGACATCCTGTTTCTGAAATGCGAGCTGGTCGAGGACATGGGGCCGATGATGGAGCGCTATCAGACCAATATGCGCGAAGGGCTGACGAAAATCGAAGGCGGTCTGCGCAACGCGATCTCCAAGGGACAGTTGCCCGAGGATCTCGACACGAAGCTCGCCGCGGCGATGGTCCATTCGTTCGTCGGCGGCGCGCTGCGCGACATGCTGTTCCTGCCCGACGCCACCGATTTCGGCACGCACGCGCAGCAGATGGTGGAAGGCATCTTCGACGCGCTGCGCCTGAGCCCCGCGTTGCGCAGAAAGGTGGCCTGAGCGGCCCGAGCCACCCGGTTTATGCGGCACGCAGATTCATGCGTACCGCCACCGCCGTCCGCGGGATTCAGGCAAGCGCCTTGCGCGCCCGCGCCGCCTGATTCGACACATAGATGTTGCTGCGCTCGAGCGGCACGCCGCCCTGTACCGCCGCGATCCACGCATCCGTGCTCGCCACCGCCGCGAAGCGCGACTGCAGCACCACGCTGAACACGCGATGAATCTCCTCCGCGCTCGCAAAACCCGCGCTGTTCTCGTACGGCACCGAGCCCGTCGCGTCGTGCAGGAATTCGACCGCGAGCCCGGCATGCACCGCGTGGTTGATCGTCGATGCGTCGCAATTGTGCGTCATGTAGCCGGTGACGGTTAGCGTGTCGATCTGACGGGAGACGAGCCAGTCGGCCAGATCGGTGCCGGCAAAGGCGCTCGGCAGCGACTTCTCGACATGGTGGTCGTGCGCGCGCGAGGTCACCACCGTGTGCAACTCCGCTCCCGCGCTGCCGCGCGCGAACAACGGCGAGGTCGCCGGCGCGATGTTCTGCACGACCACGACCGGCACGCCGGCGGCCCGCGCCGCGTCGATCGCCCGGCCGATATTGGCGAGCGACGTCTGCACATCCGGAAATTCGATCGGCAGCTCGCCGGTTACGTATTCGTTCTGCACGTCGATGACGATCAACGCGCGGCGCGGCGTGGTCATGGAAAAGCTCCTTGTTGAAAATGGGAAATCCGGAAACAGAAGTGGGCGCCGCGCGCTGCGACGTGGTTGGCTCGGCGCGGGGCGACGAAGCCCGCATTATCGGCCCACGATCGACACCTAGCGCCACGCCGGGGTTTCGTCGCAGCACCCGCGCGGGAGCCATCCGTACATTGAGCCCCCGGGCACGGCCCGAGGTATCAGTGCTCGCTGATCCAGCGCACGAGGTACAGCAGCAGCGCGACGAAGAAAATCATCCCGGCCCACGCCCAGTTCGGCACGGCGTGCTGTCCGGGCTCGTGCTGCGCGCCGCCATGCGGCCAGCTATGCGATGCGCTCGCCGCGCGGCCGGTCAGCGCACTGCCGTGATCGACGCGCGTGCGCCGCGCGATGCCGCCCAGCGCGATCGGGCGCAGAAACACGTGCTGCCGGCGCGCCGCCGCGCCGCGCGCGCGGTTCGGCCCCTTGCCGTGCTTGGCGCGCACGACGGCATCGAATTCGGTGAAAAAATCGTCGGCCAGCTGATGCAGCGCGTTTTCGAGCTGACGCGCAGGCAGCTCGGCGAGAGGACCCGACGACGTCGCCCAGATCGTGTAGTCGATCCGTGTGCCGCGCTCCCGGCCGCTGCCATGCGCACTCTCGTCCGCCCGCAAACGCACTTCGATCTGGCCGCGCAAGGCGCCGATGCCCTGGGCACGCGCCTTGAAGTTGATGGTGCGGCGTTGTGCCTCCGCCGGACCGGAATCCTGGCCGGCGACATGGGCGCGCGCGTCGTAATGCGCGCGCAACGGGCCGAGCGGCACCGTCATGGTCAGCGCGTACTCGCCGTGAGCGAGGCGCGTGAACGACTCGCAGTTGTCGAGGCTGGCACGCAACAGCGCGAGGTCCTGCAGCGCGTCCCAGACATCGGCCGGCGCAAGCGGAATCCGTAACGCATCGTTCAGTTCCATGACCACCTCCCCCGATAAACACGCGCCCGCCGGATCATGACGTCTGATCGATACGGTCGACGCGCGATGCGTAAAACGCCAGATACCCCTTGATTTGCTTCGCCTGCTCGAACGGCTCCTCGTAGCTCCATACCGCGTTTTCGACCAAGCCGTTTTCGGTGCGCAGATGGAAGTACGACGCGTCGCCCTTGAACGGACAGTGCGACGTATGCGTCGAGCGTTCGAGCCGCGCCATGTTCACATGCGCGCGCGGGAAATAGAACACGTCCGGCAAGCCGGTTTCGCAGAGCGTCAACGCGGCCTGCGTATCGGCCATCGTCACGCCACCGTGAATCACGCGCACCCGGTGGGGGTTGTCGCGAATCACGATGGTGTGGCCGCCGGAATTTCCTGCAGATGTCGACGCATCGCTCATGTCCATGCTCCGTGATGGTGTGGGCCGGTTGGGCGGAATGCTGCAAGGCGCTGCCGCATGAACGACAAAGCCACGGGACGTGCCCGTGGCTTCATTATCGGCCAAACTCCAGTCGCTTGCGCGGCCGTCCCCTGCCGCAAGGAACCGGCACCGCGCATCCGGTCGCGCCAACCCGCAGGCCGCGGCGCCGAGCGGACCGCTTACTTCGCGTTCACTTCACGCTCCAGACGAACGCCGCCTTGACGTTGCCCCGCGCCTGTACCGTCACCGCGCGTGTCTGCTCGCTGCCGCTGTACTTCGCGTGCACGGTATAGCGTCCGGGGTGCAGCCTGACCAGCATGAACGGGCCGCGCGACGTCGCACTCAGGACCTCGCCGCCATGCGCATCGACGATGCGAACGTGGACGTCGGCGAGAAATTCGCCGTTCGGGCCGGTAAAGCGCAGCGCCAGCGGCCACTGGCTTTGCGCCCGTTGCAGCGCCCGCGACTCGTCGAGACCGACACCGCCCGACACGTACGACACGTTGCCCTGCTGCTGGGTTTGCGGCATGCCGCCACCGTTGACGTTGCCGGCGCTCGTGTTGTCGGTAGTCGAGCCGCCGGTCACACCGCCTGCCTGCTGCGCGTACGCTCCGCCAGCCAGTCCGAGCGTGAGCGCCGCGCAGAGTGCAGCGGCTACGATCCTTCGCTGATTGCGTTGGGTTTTCATCGGTTCGCTCCTTGTTAAAGCCCTTGTCCGGTGTCCCTCGGTGGACCCGATCAAGGATCATGCAACCTGCGTGCCAACCGTCCGGTTGCGTCGACGGAAAAACGTCGCCCTTCGAGCGTTGGCGCGCGATACAAGCGCGTGCGGTTCGCCAAAGGGACGGGCGAAAAAAATGCCGGTTCGTTGCAGCAAATGCAAAGAACCGGCAATCGCTACCAAAACTCGGCACGGATCGGGCGGGACATGATCGAACCGCCCGGCTCGACGATCAGCCGAGATCGACGGGCACGAAGATCTGCGCGTTGTCGCGCTGAATCAGCAGCGCGATGCTGTTGCCCGCGCCCGAAATCATCTGCTTGAGCTGATCGACGTTCGTGACGGGCCGGCCGTTGACGGCGAGAATCACGTCGCCCGGCTGGATGCCCGCGCTCGCGGCCGCCCCACCCGCCTGCTGCACGAGCAGACCATGCGACACCGACGCGCTGCTCTTTTCTTCCGGCGTCAGCGCGCGTACCGCCACGCCGAGGCGACCTTGCAGCTGGGTCTGCTGATCGGCCTTGCCCGCGGACGCAAGCTTCGCATCCGAGAACGAACCGATCGTCACCTTCACGTCCTTGGTGGATTTGTCGCGCCACACCTTCAGGGTTGCCGAAGTGCCCGGGGCAATGCCCGCGATCTGTGCCGGCAGATCCGACGAGTCGTTGACGTCGTCGCCGTTCACCGAGAGGATCACGTCGCCCGGCTGCAAACCGGCCTTGGCCGCCGGACCGCCCGGATCGACCGAGCTGACGAGCGCGCCTTGCGGCTTCTGCATGCCGAACGAATTAGCGAGCGTCTGGTTCATGCCCTGCACCGCGACACCGAGACGACCGCGGCTCACATGGCCGGTCTTTACGAGATCGTCCTTGACCTTGATCGCCTCGTTGATCGGAATCGCAAACGACAGGCCCTGGAAGCCGCCGGTCTGCGAATAGATCATCGAGTTGATGCCGATCACTTCGCCCTGCAGGTTAAAGAGCGGGCCACCCGAATTGCCCGGGTTCACTGGCACGTCGGTCTGGATGAACGGCGTGTAGTTCTCGTTCGGCAGCGAGCGCGACTTCGCGCTGATGATGCCCGAGGTCACGGTATTGTCGAAACCGTACGGCGAGCCGATCGCGACCACCCACTGACCGACCTTGCTCTGACGCGGATCACCGATCTTCACGGTCGGCAGGTTGCTCGCGTCGATCTTCAGCACGGCGACGTCGGACTGCTTGTCGGCGCCGACCACCTTCGCCTTGAACTCGCGCTTGTCGGTGAGCTTCACGGTAACGACATTCGCGCCGTCGACCACGTGCGCATTGGTCAGGATGTAGCCGTCATTGCTGATGATGAAGCCGGAGCCGAGGCTCGCGCTCGGCTGGTCGGGTGCGTCGCCGCCATCGCCGCCTTGCATGCCCGGCATCCCGCCGAAGAAACGCTTGTAGAACTGATAGAACGGATCGTTCGGATCGATCGGCAACTGGTTGCCGCCGAAATTGCCACCGTTGTTGCCGCGCATCGCGGTCTGCTTGACCACGTGCTTCGCGCTGATGTTGACGACGGCCGGGCCGTAGGTTTCGACGAGGCCGGAGAAATCGGGGATGCCGGTCTTGGCGGCGGCTTCGGCGGGCATCATCGCAGCGGCCTGCGCGGGGGAGATGATCTGCGGTGCGGGCACATCGCGATGGCCCGCCACATAACCGGCTGACAGCGCGGCGGCGACAGCGACCGCAACGGCGCCGCGGGACAAGGTTTTCGCGTTCATCATGAGCTCCTGGCTGGAGAAAGTGACTTTGGATGTCGAGGAGCGTAAGGGGGATCGCTTAAAAGAGTCTTAAGCAGCGACAGATCGCGGGAACCTTATCGGCCGGGCTTGTCAGGCCATCGTGGCGGCCACGTTCCAGTGGCAAAAACGCGCTCGTCAGAAGCGCACGGTGACCTGCAAACCGCCGGCCGGCGCTTCGTCGAGCGACACTTGCGCATGCTGTTGCACGGCGATGCGGCGCACGATCGCAAGACCGAGGCCGCTGCCCGCCACATCGGTGCGCACGCGGTCCGCGCCGGCACCCGCGCGATAGAAGCGGTCGAACACGCGCTCGCGATCCGCGGGAGCGATGCCCGGTCCGCTATCGGCGATCCGCACGACCGGCCGCCCCCCCTCGACACGCAAGCTCACGTCGACCCGGCCGCCATGCGGCGTGTACTTGGTCGCGTTGTCGAGCAGATTGTTGAACATCACACGCAGCGCCTCGGCCTCGCCGGTCACGGTGGCGGCCTCGCTCGCCTCGATGCCGAGATCGACGCCGCGGTTCATCGCCAGCGGCGCATAGGTTGCGACGCAGTCCTGCAACAGTGCGCGCAGATCGAACGCTTCGACCACCGCCACGCCGTCGGGCTCGGCACGCGCAAGCGCGAGCAACTGCTCGGCGAGGCGAGTGGCACGCGTCACGCCAGCCTGCAGATCGGCGAGCGCCTCGCCGCGCGCGGTTTCGTCCCGCGCGCGCGCCACCAGTTGCGACTGAATCTGCACGGCGGCAAGCGGCGTGCGCAATTCGTGCGCGGCATCGGCGACGAACGCCTTCTGGATGTCGAGCGCGGTCGCCAGCCGTTCGAGCAGCCCGTTCAACGCGCGCACGAGCGGCTGCACCTCGAGCGGCAGACGCTGGTCCGGCAACGGCTCCAGTGCTTCCGGATGACGCGCGTCGAGCGCGCTCGTCACGCGCCGCAACGGCTTCAGCCCGCGTCCGACGATCACCCACACCGCGAGCCCGAGCAGCGGCAGCAGCACGATCAGCGGCCACAGCGTGCGCAGCGCCACGTTCGCGGCGAGCCGGTTGCGCACCGACAGCGGCTGCGCGAGCTGCACGACGTTGTCGCCGACGATCGCGCCATACACGCGCCATTCGCCGCGATCCGTGCTCTCGGTCGAAAAGCCGAGTTCGGCGCGCGGCGCGAGCGGCGCACGCGGGCGCGAGTAGTACATCAGCATGCCGTTGCGATTCCAGATTTGCAGCACGATGCCCTCGTCGCCGGTATCGCGCCCGAGCACCTGCGAAAACGGCTCGGCCGGCAGCGCGGCGGCAATCTGTTCGAGCTGGTAGTCGAACAGCTCGTTCGCCTCGGCAAGCGCCTGGCGGTAAATCAGCCATCCCGCGATGCCGACGCCGAGCAGCACGATCGCGATCAGCCAGATCAGCAGTTGACGGCGGATCGAGCGCATCGGCTCAGGCTTCCTTCGCGATCATGTAGCCGAGTCCGCGCACGTTGCGGATCAGTTCGGCACCGAGCTTCTTGCGCAACGCGTGGATGTAGACCTCGACGGTATTGCTGCCGATCTCCTCGCCCCAGCCGTACATCTTTTCTTCGAGCTGGCTTTTCGACAGCACCGCGCCCGGCCGCGCGAGCAACGCCTCGAGCAGGGCGAATTCGCGCGCCGACAAGGCGACCGGCGCGCCGTCGAGCGTGACCTGGTGCGCGGCCGGATCGAGGGTCAGCGTACCGTGGCGAATCGTCGAATCGCTGCGGCCGGAATGACGGCGGATCAGCGCGCGCATGCGTGCGCCGAGTTCGTCGAGATCGAAAGGTTTGACAAGGTAATCGTCGGCGCCGGCGTCGAGGCCCTTGACGCGGTCGGCGACCGCATCGCGCGCGGTGACGATCAGCACCGGCAGCGCATGGCCGCGCGTGCGCAGCGTACGCAGCACTTCGAGTCCATCGCGCTTGGGCAGGCCGAGGTCGAGCAGCGCCAGATCGTAAGGCTGGCTGGCTACCGCATGCAGCGCCGCTTCGCCGTCCTCGACCCAATCGACGGCAAAGCCTTCGCCGCGCAGCGCCTTGCGCACGCCCTCGGCGATCATCCGGTCATCTTCGACAAGCAGGATGCGCATGATTGTCCGTTCCGAAACGTTTGATGATGCCGCATTCTAGCGCCCGCCTCCAGGCTGCGCGCCGCCCCGCGCTTTTTTCACCGCAGCGGCATGGCATGTCACTACAATGGGCGCTTTGCGCCGCGCGGCGGCCGCACGGTTTCGAGCGGTCGCGCGCGACGTCTCGCGCAGGCCGGACGTATCGACCGGCTCCGGCGTTTGCACGGACCGCAAGGCCGCGCTGCTCCGCCCGCCCGTCATGCGACGGCCGGCGGGACACGCGGCGCGACACCGTCAGACAGGCCGGTCGCCGCAGCCGTGCTCCACCCGTGCGCGTGCCCTGAAATTTTGCCCGTTTTTGCCCGTTCGTTTGCTTCCTCGCCCGTTCATGACGCCTGCCTTTCTGTCTTCCGTCGCACGCCGTGTCGCGTCGCGGCCGCACCGCTCCCCCGCTTTCGCCACGCTCATGCCGAGCCGCCTCGTGGCGCGCCCGGCTGCCTGGCTTCTTGTCGCCGCGCTCGGCGCGGCCGCGCTGCCGCCGCACACGGCCGAGGCGCGCGTCAAGACCACGCATCCCGGCGTGAACGTCACCACGGTGCTGCCGCCGCAGGTGATGGCCGGCCTGCATCGCGCGCACGTGCCGCTGTCGTCGATCAGCGTAGTCGTCGAGAAAGTCGGCGACCGCACGCCGATCCTCGCGCTGAACGCCGGCAAGCCGATGCTGCCCGCCTCGACGATGAAGCTCGTCACCACTTACTCCGGCCTGTCGATTCTCGGCCCCGACTACCGCTGGCGCACGAGCGCGTACTCGGACGGCACGCTCGACGCGAGCGGCGTGCTGCACGGCAATCTGTACATCCAGGGCACTGGCGACCCGAAGCTCGTGCCCGAGGAACTGATCGATCTCGTGCAGAAGATCCACAAGGCGGGCATCACCGGCATCGACGGCGCGCTCGTGCTCGACAAGCGCTACTTCGATCCGTCGACGCGCGACCTGCCGCCGTTCGACGACGACACCACCGCGCCGTACAACGTCGGCCCCGATCCGCTGCTCTACGCGTTCAAGTCGCTGTCGTTCACACTGACGCCATCGGCGGACGGCACGGTGGCGATCGACGTGCTTCCCGCGCTCGCGCAGTTGCGCATCGACAACCAGCTGCACGCGACGAACGGCCCGTGCCGCGGCGAAGCGCCAACGCCGAGCGTCACGCCGCAGCCCGACGGCACGCTCGTCGCGTCGTTCACCGGCGACCTCTCGATGCGCTGCGACGCGCGCACGGTCAACGTTGCCGTGCTCGATCACTCGGCGTTCTTCGCGGGCGGCTTCCTCGCGCTGTGGCAGCAAACCGGCGGCACCCTCCACGGCGCGACGCGCGAAGGCGCGGTGCCGCTCGGCGCGAAGCTCGTCGCGACGCACGAAGGGCCGGTGCTGTCCGACATCGTTCGCGATATCAACAAGTTCAGCAACAACACGATGGCGCGCAACCTGTTCCTGACGATCGGCGCCGTCGAGGAGCACGCTCCCGCGACCCCGGCGAAATCCGTGCGCGCCGTCGAGGACTTCCTGCGCCGCGACAGCCTGAACACGGAGTACCTGACGCTCGAAAACGGCTCGGGCCTCTCGCGCGACGAGCACGTCACCGCGCTCATGCTCGCCGATCTGCTGCAGCGCGCCAACGCGAGTCCGGTCGCGCAGGTGTTCGTCGAATCGCTGCCGATCGCCGGCGTCGACGGCACGATGCGCAACCGCCTGACCAACCAGGGCGCGGGCGGCAACGCGCACATCAAGACCGGCACGCTGCGCGACGTGCGCGCGATCGCCGGCTACGTGGCATCGGCCGACGGCAACAGCTACATCGTGGTGAGCCTGATCAACGATCCGCATTCGGAAGCCGCGCGCGCCGCGCACGACGCGCTGCTCGAATGGGTCTACGACGGCCCCTCGCAAGGCTTCACGAAAGTCTCCGCGCCGCTCGAAGAACCGCGTGCAACACCCAGCAAAAAACCGCGCAAGCGCGCCGGCCACTGAGTATTCCTTCTAGCGACGCCGCACGCGGCGAGCGCCCTAACCGTGTACGCTGTCGGGCAGCATGCGGCGCGCGACAGCGCGCGCCTGCCGCACAGGCCGCGTGATCCACCTCAGGATCACGCGGCCCACACCAACGATAACGACACCACCCGTCGCGCACCGCGCGGCGCTCGGGGACCAGGAACGGAGACACGATGCAATTCGACGCCGAATTGCTGCTGCTCGCGATGGCGCCCGTCTTTCTCGCCTGCATCGGCTGGGAGGCGTGGCACGCGAGCCGTACGCGCCCGGCCGAGCGGCTCTACAGCTGGCGCGACACGCTGTGCAACGCCGCGCTCGCGATCATGCAACAGGCCGCCGACAAGCTCGCGTGGCTCGCGATCATCCCTGTCTACGCGTTTTTCTACGAGCATGACCGCCTTCATACCTGGCCGGCGAGCTGGATGTCGTTCGTCGTCCTGTTCGTCGCGCAGGACCTGCTCTATTACGTGTTTCACCGCTGCAGCCATCGCGTGCGCTGGCTGTGGGCCGCGCACGTCGTGCATCACTCGTCGGAGCGGATGAATTTTTCGACCGCGTTCCGCCAGAGCCTGATGTACCCGGTCGCCGGCATGTGGGTGTTCTGGATTCCGCTCGCGGTCCTCGGCTTCCCGCCGAAGCAGATCGTCGCGATCGTGCTCATCAATCTCGGCTTCCAGTTTTTCGTGCATACGCAGATGATCGGCAAGCTCGGCTGGCTCGAATACGTGTTCAATACGCCGTCGATCCACCGTGTGCATCACGCGCGCAACGCACGCTACATCGATCGCAACTACGCAGGCGTGCTGGTGATCTGGGACCGTCTGTTCGGCAGCTACGTCGACGAAGATCCGCACGAGGCTCCGCAGTACGGCATCGTCGAGCCGCTGCACACGCATAACCCGCTGAAGGCGGCGTTTCACGAATGGGCCTCGATGGCCGCCGATTTCGCGAGCGTGCGCGGCTGGCGCGACAAGTGGCGCGCACTGTTCGCGCCGCCCGCGTGGGCCGCCGCCTATCACGTGCGGCGGCAGGCGGCCGGCCCTACGGAGCCGGCCACGCCGAACGCCTATGCACAGACACGCGCTCACGCGCATCCGGGCACGGAATCGGGCAAGACGATGGGAACACGATAAATCGGGCAAGCGCCGATCGGTCCGGCTCGAACACGATTCAAATTCATACGGCCATGTTCCGGAAACCGTAGAAGATTCTGTAAGCTGTCGTCACGCCGCCGACGCGACGGACGCCGCCTGCAACACATGGCATAAGGGCCACACATACGAGGAGATGTCGTCAACATGAACCAAGCAGCTTCGAAGAAACAGCAATGGGTCCGCGTCACGCAGATCGCCGTGGCGAGCGCGGCATTCGCCGCCCTGGCGGCGTGCGGCGGCGGTGGCGACGACAACAGCAACGCGAGCAGCACGCCGCCGGGTGGCGTCAAGCTGCAGATCGTCTCGTTCGGCGACAGCCTCTCGGACGTCGGCACCTACGGGCCGTCCGTCCAGGCGAGCGTCGGCACGGGCGGCGGCCGCTTCACGACGAACCCGGGCGAAGTCTGGACGCAGAAGGTCGCCGAGTACTACGGCGACACGCTGAGCGCCGCCTACGTCGGCGGCTTCGGCCAGCCGCTCACCGCGAACGGCGGCCTCGGCTACGCGCAAGGCGGCTCGCGGGTCGATCTGCAGCCGGGCGAAGGCTACGCGCCGAACAACCTCGCCGCGACGACGGTGCCGATCACGGCCCAGGTCACCGAGTACCTGAGCGCGCACGGCAGCTTCAACGCGAACCAGCTCGTGCTGATGAACGGCGGCGCGAACGACATCTTCATCCAGGCGCAAGCGGTCTCGGATGCCGGCACGGCGGCGGCAACCCAGGTGCTCGAAAGCGGCGGCACCGCGGCCGACGCGCAGACGGCCGCCGCGACGGCCTCGCAGGCGGCAACGGTGAACGCGCTGCAGGCGATCGGCGTCGCGGCGGCCACGTTCGTCGGCACGGTGCAGAAGGTGATCGCATCCGGCGCGACGCATGTGGTGGTGTCGGACATCCCCGATATCGCGCAGACGCCGCAAGGTCTCCAGGCCGGCGCGCAAGGCCAGGCGCTCTTCAGCGCGCTGGTCCAGACCTATAACGGCGTGCTGCAGCAGCAGCTTGCGTCGAACAAGCAGGTCATCTACGTGAGCGCCTACGCGTGGCAGGACCAGACGATGGCGAACTATCAGTCGCTAGGCTTCACGGTTTCGAATACGGGTACCGCGTGTAACCTGACGTCGATGGCCACCAACGCAACCAATTACGCGACGAAGAATCCCGCTGTGCTCCTGCCGGGACAGACGGCCGCGGCGTTCGGCAGCGCATTCGCGTCGTCGCTGTTCTGCTCGCCGCAAACCTACACGGTGGCCGGCGCGGACCAGACCTATATGTTCGCGGACCTCGTGCACCCGACCACGCATCTGCATTTGCTGTTTGCGCAGCAGGTCGAGAAGCAGGTCGCGGCGAGCGGGCTTGGGAAGTAAAGGGGGATTCGGGCGCGGGGCTGGCGTGTTTGCCGCGCCATGAAGTCGAGCGTAGCGAACGATACGCTCAGCCCTGCGCCTCGAAAGCCGCCGCCGCGCGCCCGAGCCGGTCGTTGACCGCGATCCATTCGATCGTGTCGGGCAGCTTCTCGATCAGAATCCGCGTGACGTTCGCGCGATCGAGCGCCCGCAGCAGACCATACAGCTCGCGAGCGTAAGCATGCGGGTCTTCCGGCGCGGCGACGAAATGCACGCCTTCGGCGTCGGCCCAACGCCCGGCACGCGACGCCCGCGCGACCAGGGCCACGCGCTCGCCGGTCTCGCGCACCGCGAGCAGCGGCTCCAGCTCGCCGAACGGCAGCAGCGCGAGCGGCGTGCGCGGCGCGTAATGCGCCTTCAGCGTGCCGGACGCGCGCGGTGCCGTCGCATCGGAGCCATCGGGCAGACGCGGCGCTTCGCCAAGCACGTCGGCGATATCCTGCGGCGTGACGCGGCCCGGCCTCAGCAGCGCCGGAAAACCGCGCGACAGGTCGAGAATCGTCGACTCGATCCCGACATCCGACGCGCCGCCGTCGAGCACATGAATCGCGCTGCCGAATTCGTCGCGCACATGCTGCGCGGTGGTCGGGCTCACATGACCGAAGCGGTTCGCCGACGGCGCGGCCACTCCGCCATGCCCGCCGCGCAATGCGCTAAATGCCTCGAGTAAAGCCTGCGCCACCGGATGCGACGGACAGCGCAGCCCCACCGAATCCTGCCCGCCGCTGACCGCCGCGGGAATATGCGCGGCACGCTTGAGGATCAGCGTGAGCGGCCCCGGCCAGAACGCGTCGATCAGGCGCTGCGCCTCGCCCGGCAAATGCTCGACCCAGTAGTTCGGATCGCCCTGCGGCGCCAGATGCACGATGACCGGATGATTGGCGGGCCGCCCCTTCGCCGCGTAAATGCGCGCAACCGCGTCGGGGCTCTCGGCGTCGCCGCCGAGGCCGTACACGGTTTCGGTCGGGAACGCGACGAGCCCGCCCGCGTCGAGCAGCGCGGCCGCGTGCCCGATCTGCGCGGCGCTGACCGGCAACGCGCCGGCGGCGCTCGCGGAATCTTCGGCGGGTTTCTGTTGATCCGGCATGGCGCGCGCGTCAGTTCGTGATGATGCGCAGCAGCCGCGCGCAATCGCGCGCCGCCGTGCGGGCTTCTTCGAGCGTCGGCGCCGTAAAGTTCACGTGACCCATCTTGCGGCCGCAACGCGCCTCTTCCTTGCCGTACAGATGCAGGCGCGCGGCCGGCAGCGCGGCGACTTCCTGCCACGGCGGCGTGACCGCCGCGCGCTTCGGACCATCCGGGAACCACACGTCGCCGAGGATGTTCAGCATGACCGCCGGCGAATGCTGGCGCGTGTCGCCGAGCGGCATGCCGGTCATCGCGCGCACCTGCTGCTCGAACTGGCTCGTCGCGCAGGCGTCGACCGTGTAGTGGCCGGAGTTGTGCGGGCGCGGCGCCATTTCGTTGGCAACGAGCGAGCCGTCTTCGAGAATGAAGAACTCGACGCACAGCACGCCGACATAGCCGAGCTTCTCGGCGATCTGCAGCGCGGCCTGTTGCGCCTGCTGCACGAGTGCGGGCGAGGCGTCCGGCGCGGGCACGATGGTGTGCGACAGCACGCCGTCACGATGCGTGTTCTGAGCGAGCGGATAAACGACCGACGCCCCGCTCGCCGCGCGCGCGATCAGCGCCGATACCTCGAACTTCAGCGGCAGAAGCTTTTCGAGCACGCACGGCACGCCGCCGAGCGATGCATGTGCCTCGCGCACTTCCTCGGCGTTGCGCACGCGGACCTGGCCTTTGCCGTCGTAACCCAAGCGCGCCGTTTTCAGAATGCCGGGCAGCACGGCTTCGAGCTGCGCGTTGTCGAGCGCGGCAAGCGCATCCGACGATTCGATCACGACGTGCGGCGCCACCGTCACGCCCGACGACGCGATGAAGCGCTTCTCGGCGATCCGGTCCTGCGCGACGGCGACGCACCGCCCCGCCGGGCTCACGAAGGTGGTCTTCGCGAGAAAATCGAGGCTCGCGGCCGGCACGTTCTCGAATTCGGTCGACACCGCCGCGCACAGCCGCGCGAGTTCGGTCAGCGCCACTTCATCGTCGTAGGCCGCGCGCAGGTGGCGATCGGCGACCGCGCCGGCCGGACTGGTTTCGTCCGGATCGAGCACGGCGACGCGATAGCCCATCGCCTGGGCGGCAAAGCAGAACATGCGGCCGAGCTGGCCGCCACCGACCATGCCAAGCCATGCGCCGGGCAGAATCGGTGAAACCGGTGTGTTGTCTGGGTTCATCTTGGTGGTCGGTCGCGGCCGGATACGCCTTGCGCTCATGCGGCGAGCGGCGGGCATCCCGGCCGGGGGTCGGACAGGAGACGTCCTGGTCTTTAAAAACAACCGGCGCGCTTACAGCGCCGGCAATACCATCGCATGAGCCGCTTCGTTCTGGCGCACGCGGAATGCAGCGAGCTTGTCCGCATATTCGGCGCTGGTGCCGGACAAGAGCGACACCGCGAACAGCGCTGCGTTCGCGGCTCCCGCCTCGCCGATCGCAAACGTCGCGACCGGCACGCCCTTGGGCATCTGCACGATCGAATGCAGCGAATCGACGCCCTTCAGATACTTGCTCGCGACCGGCACGCCGAGCACCGGCACCGTGGTCTTGGCGGCCAGCATACCCGGCAGATGCGCCGCGCCGCCCGCGCCCGCGATGATCGCGCGGATGCCGCGCCCGCGCGCGCTTTCGGCATAGGCAAACATTTCGTCAGGCATGCGATGCGCGGACACGACCTTCGCTTCGTACGGCACGCCGAATTCCTGCAGGATCGCGACAGCGTTCTTCATGACTTCCCAGTCGGAACTGGAGCCCATCAGCACGCCGACGACCGGCGCGTCATGCGTATGGGCGGTTTGTGCTTCACTCATCTCTACGGCTTCCTTGCTTCCTTGTTTCCGGGCAATGCGCGCCTGACGCGGCGCGCGCAATCCGATCAGTCGAGCGTGTGCCCGGTCAGGCGCTCGAGCGCTTCCTGGTATTTCTCGCCCGTTTTCGCGACCACGTCGTCCGGCAGCTTCGGTGCCGGCGGCTCTTTCTTCCACGGCTGGGTTTCGAGCCAGTCGCGCACGAACTGCTTGTCGAACGACGGCGGGTTGGTGCCGACCTGGTACTCGTCCGCCGGCCAGAAGCGCGACGAATCGGCGGTCAGCGCCTCGTCCATCAGATACAGCTTGCCGTGGTTGTCCAGACCGAATTCGAACTTCGTGTCCGCGATGATGATGCCGCGCGTCGCGGCGTAATCGGCGGCTTCCTTGTACAGGCGGATCGAGATGTCGCGGATCGTAGCCGACAGTTCGGTGCCGATGCGGCGCTCCATCTCGTCGTAGGTGATGTTTTCGTCGTGGTGGCCCATCTCGGCCTTGGCGGCCGGCGTGAAGATCGGCTCGGGCAGCTTCTGCGCGTTCTGCAGGCCCGGCGGCAGTTGCACGCCGCACACCGAGCCGGTGGCCTGGTAATCCTTCCAGCCGCTGCCGGCCAGATAGCCGCGCACCACCGCTTCGACGAGAATCGGCTCCAGACGCTTGACGACCACCGCGCGGCCCTTCACCTGCTCGACTTCGTCCGGCGCGACCACCGACTCGGGCGCGACGCCCGTCAGGTGATTCGGCACCACGTGCTTGAGCTTCTCGAACCAGAAGTTCGCCATCGCGTTGAGCACGCGGCCCTTGTTCGGAATCGGCTCGCCCATGATGACGTCGAACGCCGACAGACGGTCGGTCGTGACGATCAGCAACTGGTCGTTGCCCACCGCATAGTTGTCGCGGACTTTACCGCGGCCGAGCAGCGGCAGCGAGCGGAGCGTGGATTCGTAGAGGGTAGACATCGTCGTGGTTCGCTAAAAGTGGGGCAAAAAGTGTGACCGGAACAAAAGGGAAACGCCGTTCCCCCGATGATGCGGGAACGGCGATCTAACGACAACCTGGCCAAACGGCCAGCAGGCCGGGCGAAAAGCCGGCCGGAACGACAGCTTAGCGGACGACTTGCGCGAGCTCGCCCGACTTGTACTTCTCCGCGATTTTATCAAGCGAGACCGGCTTGATCTTGCCGGCCTGGCCTTCGCAGCCGAATTGCGTGTAGCGGTCGATACAGACCTTCATCGCCGCTTCGCGCGCCGGCTTCAGGTAGTCGCGCGGATCGAACTTGCCCGGGTTGGTCGCCATGTAGCGGCGGATCGCGCCCGTGATCGCGAGACGCAGGTCGGTGTCGATGTTGACCTTGCGCACGCCGTGGCGAATGCCTTCCTGGATTTCCTCGACCGGCACGCCGTAGGTTTCCTTCATGTCGCCGCCGAATTCGCGAATCTCGGCCAGCAGTTCCTGCGGCACCGACGACGAGCCGTGCATCACGAGGTGCGTGTTCGGAATGCGCGCGTGAATTTCCTTGATGCGTGCGATCGAGAGAATGTCGCCCGTCGGCTTCTTGCTGAACTTGTAGGCGCCGTGCGAGGTGCCGATCGCGATCGCCAGCGCGTCGCACTGGGTCAGCTTGACGAAGTCGGCGGCCTGCTCCGGATCGGTCAGCAGCTGCTCGCGCGTCATCGTGCCTTCGGCGCCGTGGCCGTCTTCCTTGTCGCCCTTCATCGTTTCGAGCGAACCGAGCACGCCCAGCTCCGCTTCCACGGTAACGCCGATCGAGTGCGCCGCCTCGACGACCTTGCGCGACACCTCGACGTTGTACTCGTACGAGGCGACCGACTTGCCGTCGGCTTCGAGCGAGCCGTCCATCATCACGCTCGTGAAGCCGCTGCGAATCGCCGCCATGCACACCGCCGGCGACTGGCCGTGATCCTGGTGCATCACGACCGGGATGTGCGGATACGATTCGACCGCCGCTTCGATCAGGTGACGCAGGAACGGCTCGCCCGCGTACTTACGCGCGCCGGCCGATGCCTGCATGATGACCGGGGCGTTGACCTTGTCGGCCGCGGCCATGATCGCCTGCACCTGCTCCAGGTTGTTCACGTTGAACGCCGGCAGGCCGTAGCCGTTTTCGGCAGCATGGTCCAGCAGTTGACGCATTGATACGAGAGGCATGCTGTAACTCCTTAGATTGAAACGAATTCTTTTGTCGTCGGCATCTTTTGCGGCGATTCTATCGCGAAGCAGGCGGCGTTCCCGGGCTCGCAACGGCGTTTTGGTGCGCCGTCGCACACGAGCCATACGGATGCCGGGGTGCCGGCCTGCTTCGCTCAATCGGGCCTGTGCCGATCGAGCGGGTCCTACCCGATCAGTACGGTTCGCCAACCCGCACGATCTTCAACGTGTTGGTGCCGCCGGCCTGGCCCATCGGCTCGCCGACCGTCAGCACGACCATGTCGCCATGCGACGCATAGCCCTTGCGGACCACGGTTTCGAGCGCCTGCTGCAAGGCGGTGTCGCGGTCGGTGTTGGTGTCCAGATGCAGCGAGGTCACGTTGCGGTACAGCGCCATCGCCCGCTCGCTGCCGACGCGCGGCGTCAGCGCGAAAATCGGCACATGGGTCCAGTGGCGCGACATCCACAGCGCGGTCGAGCCCGACTCGGTCAGCGCGACGATCGCCTTCGCGCCGAGGTGATAGGCCGTAAATAACGCGCCCATCGCGATCGACTGGTCGATGCGCGTGAACGTGCGGTCGAGGAAGTCCTTGTCGAGTTCCGACTGCTCCGACTTCTCGGCTTCGAGACAGATCGCGGCCATCGTCTCGATGGTCTGCACCGGGTACTTGCCCGCCGCCGATTCCGCCGACAGCATCACCGCGTCGGTGCCGTCGAGCACCGCGTTCGCGACGTCCGACACTTCCGCGCGGGTCGGCACGGGTGCGTGGATCATCGACTCCATCATCTGCGTCGCGGTAATCACGAACTTGTTCGACTCGCGCGCCATGCGGATCATGCGCTTTTGCAGCGCCGGCACCGCGGCATTGCCGACTTCGACGGCCAGATCGCCGCGCGCGACCATGATGCCGTCCGACGCGTCGAGAATGCCCTGCAGCGCCGGAATCGCTTCGGCGCGCTCGATCTTCGCGATCATCTTCGGCTTGATGCCGTACGGCGCGCCAGCGATGCTCGAGAGCTGGCGGGCCATTTCCATGTCGGTGGCGTTCTTCGGAAACGACACCGCGATGAAATCGACGCCGAGCGACATCGCCGTGCGGATGTCTTCCATGTCTTTCGCGGTCAGCGCGGGCGCCGACAGCCCGCCGCCCTGGCGGTTGATGCCCTTGTTGTTCGACAGCTCGCCGCCGACCTTCACGATCGTGTGGATCTCGTTGCCGATCAGGCGCTGCACGTCCAGCACGATCAGGCCGTCGTTGAGCAGCAGCACGTCGCCCGGCTTCAGGTCGCGCGGCAGGTCCTTGTAGTCGAGGCCGACGCGCTCGTCGTTGCCGAGCTCGCAGTCGGCGTCGAGGATGAACGGATTGCCGACGACGAGCGTCGTGCGGCCGCTCTCGAACTTGCCGACGCGGATCTTCGGCCCCTGCAGGTCGGCCATGATGGCGACTTCACGGCCGGCCTGGCGGGCCGCCTCGCGCACGAATTCGGCGCGCTGGCGGTGGTCGTCGGCGGTGCCGTGCGAGAAATTGAGCCGCACGACATCCAGCCCCGCACGAATCATTTGCAGCAGGATTTCCGGTGTGCTGGAAGCCGGACCGATAGTAGCGACAATCTTGGTGGCGCGATGCATGAGTCTCCTCGTCTGGATGGGATCGCTGGAAAGAGCACTGGGGGGCTGCTGCGGAGTCGGCGCATCGAAAGATGCTGCGTGGGGTCGCGCGCCGGCTGTGACCGGGGTCGCTTTGTGGGGTAATACGGGTGATGCGGTATGCGTGACCGGCGCCTCGCGCGCCGGGGTGTGGCCGTGCTGCTTGCCGGAAGGCTGTGCCGGCGGGGTCGAATCTGTTTGAGTGGAGTCGGTGCGGGGCGTTGGCGGCTGCTCCGCGCCGGCGGCGAGGGCATGCTCCGCAACCGGCTCCGCGGCCGCTCCGGCAACTGGCTCCGGTTCAGTGGTCACTGGCGCTGCCGGCACCTCGCCAGCCACCTCCTGTTCCGCCGTTGCCCGCACAGCGGTCGCGCGTGCCACGCGCTCCCCTGCCGTCGCTGCCGCGTTACCGCGCGGCGCTTGCGCGCCTCGCGCCTTGGTCGACTTCGCCGATGGGGAGCGCGCCGCCACGTTAAGCCCGCGATTCCAGAACTTCGACCGCTGGCAGCTTCTTGCCCTCGAGGAATTCGAGGAACGCGCCGCCACCCGTCGAAATGTAGCTGACCTGGTCGTGGATGCCGTACTTGGCGATCGCCGCGAGCGTGTCGCCGCCGCCGGCGATCGAGAACGCCGCCGAACGCGCGATCGCGTCCGCGAGCGTCTTCGTGCCGTTGCCGAACTGGTCGAACTCGAACACGCCGACCGGGCCGTTCCACACGACCGTGCCGGCCTTTTCGAGCTGCGCGGCAAGCGCCTGCGCGGTCTGCGGACCGATGTCGAGGATCATGTCGTCGTCCTCTACGTCGGCGACGGCCTTCACTTCGGCCTTCGCGGTCGGCGAGAACGCCTTGGCCGTGACCACGTCGGTCGGGATCGGCACCGAGGCGCCGCGCGCCTTGGCCGCGTCGATGATCGCCTTCGCTTCGGCGACGAGATCGGCCTCGGCGAGCGACTTGCCGATCTTCAGGCCGGCCGCGAGCATGAACGTATTGGCGATGCCGCCGCCGACGATCAGCTGATCGACCTTCTCGGCGAGCGACTTCAGGATGGTCAGCTTGGTCGACACCTTCGAGCCCGCGACGATCGCGACGAGCGGACGCTTCGGTGCGCCGAGCGCCTTGCCGAGCGCTTCGAGTTCGGCGGCGAGCAGCGGACCCGCGCAGGCCACCGGCGCGTACTTCGCGATGCCGTGGGTGGTCGCTTCGGCGCGGTGCGCGGTGCCGAATGCGTCGTTCACGTAGATATCGCAGAGCTTCGCCATTTTCTGCGCGAGCTCGTCGGAATCCTTCTTTTCGCCCTTGTTGACGCGGCAGTTTTCGAGCAGCACGACCGAGCCCGGCGCCACGTCGACGCCGTTTTCGACCCAGTTGGCGACGAGCGGCACGTCGCGGCCGAGCAGTTCGGCGAGGCGCTTCGCGACCGGCGCGAGCGAGTCTTCGGGCTTGGAATCGCCTTCGGTCGGGCGGCCGAGGTGCGAGGTGACCATCACGGCGGCGCCGGCGGCGAGCGCGGCCTCGATGGCCGGCACGGAAGCGCGGATGCGGGTGTCTTCGGTGATGTTGCCTTGATCGTCCTGCGGCACGTTCAGATCGGCGCGGATGAACACACGTTGGCCGGACAGCTTGCCTTCGGCGATCAGGTCGGAGAGACGCAATACCTTGTTCATGGGCTTGAGTATGCGAGTGGATGAGAAGGCGGTGGCGGACTGCGCGCGGGGCGCTGCGCGGCGAACTCCAGCGCCGCGGCCCGGCGGCTCCGCGGGATTGGGCGCCGGCGGGATCGCCGCGGCACGGGCGCCTTGCTGCGGCGCGCTCAACCCGGAAAGCGGCATTTTAACTGATCCAAACGGCCTTCTGACCCGCGATGGCGCGAATCTCCCGTATTTGGCCGCGCCAGCGCCGATACCGCGCCGCAGCATCGGCGCCGCACCCCGTCACACGAGCAGCATGAGGACGCGCAGCAACGTGAACACGACCATCCCGGTGACGATCGTGCCGAGCATGGTGCGGCGCCACAGGAACCAGCCGAGACCGGCGAGCGTCGCGTAGAACTCGTGATTCGACGGCGCGAACGACAAACCCCCGGGGGTCGCCAGCACGTCGGGCAGCACCACGGCCGCGAGCGCCGCGGCGGGTGCGTAGCGCATCATGCGCTGCACGCGCGCCGGCAGCACCGTGCGCTCGCCGCCGATCAGGAACAGCGCGCGCGTGAGCGCGGTGACGAAGGTCATGCCGGCAATCGCGAGCCAGATCTGCGTCGAGGTCATGGGGCGTCTCCAGCGCGGTCGCGGATGCGGCGCAGGTCCGCCCGCTCGATCATGAGGTCGGCCGCGCTGCCGGCGACGATCGCCGCGATCACCGCGAGCGGCAGCGCGAGCCGGTACGGCAGGTCGAAAGCGAGCAGCGAGACGATGCCGGCGACCGCCACGGCGACCATCGTCGAGCGCGTCGCGATCGCCGACACCATGATCGGCAGCAGCGCGAGCGTGCCCGCGAGCGCGAGCCCCCAGTTATCGGGAATCAGGCTCGCGAGCAGGATGCCGACGATCGACGAGACCTGCCACGACAGCCAGCTCGACACGGCCATGCCCCAGAAATACGCCTCCTTGCCGGGCACGTAGCCGGTGGGAAAGCTCTTCTTCTGGAACAGCAGATAGATCACGTCGCCGTTGAAATAGCCGAGCAGGATGCGCCGCCACATCGGCAGATAGGAGAAGTGCGGCGCGAGGCCGGCGCTGAAGATCACGAAGCGGGTATTGACCATTGCCGCGGTCAGCAGCGCGGTCCAGACCGGCAGCTTCGCGGCGAGAAGCGGCAGCACCGCCAGTTGCGACGAACCGGCGTAGCACAGCAGCGACATCGTGAGCGCCTGCGGCAGCGTGAGCACGGACTTGCTCATCGCGATACCGGTGACGAGGCCCCACGAGAAAATCGCCATCAGCGTGGGGGTATAGTCGCGCGCGCCCTCACGGAAAGCGCGGCGATCGGTATCGGACAGTCGAGCGAGCATGAGGCGAAGGGCGCCGGCGCGAGGGACGCCGCCAGGAAGAACAGGTCGGCGCCAGGTTGCGAGCCCACCCGCTGGCGCATCCGGATTCGATTTATGCGTGCGCAGGATTATAGCGTCCGGGATACGCTCAAATGCCCGTTGTGTGTGCAAATGACGCTAAAATAGCGCTCCTGGCCATGCCTTGGCGCTCGCCGCCACACGCCGCCACACCTCATAACGCACCCGCTGGAGAATCGTATGTCAATGGCCGACCGCGACGGCAAGATCTGGATGGATGGCAAGCTCATCGACTGGCGCGATGCCAAGATCCACGTGCTCACCCACACGCTGCACTACGGCATGGGCGTATTCGAGGGCGTGCGCGCTTACAAGACGGCCGACGGCGCCACCGCGATCTTCCGCCTGCAGGAGCACACCAAGCGCCTGCTGAACTCGGCCAAGATTTTCCAGATGGACGTGCCGTTCGACCATGAAACGCTCGCCGCCGCGCAACGCGAAGTGGTCCGCGAGAACAAGCTCGAGTCGTGCTATCTGCGCCCGATCATCTGGGTCGGCTCGGAAAAGCTCGGCGTGTCGGCCAAGGGCAATACGATTCACGTCGCGATCGCCGCCTGGCCGTGGGGCGCGTACCTCGGCGAAGACGGCATGACCAAGGGCATCCGCGTGAAGACCTCGTCGTTCACGCGCCACCACGTGAACGTGTCGATGGTGCGCGCGAAGGCGTCGGGCTGGTATGTGAACTCGATTCTCGCGAACCAGGAAGCGATCGCCGACGGCTACGACGAAGCGCTGCTGCTCGACGTCGACGGCTACGTGTCGGAAGGCTCGGGCGAGAACTTCTTCCTCGTCAACAACGGCAAGCTGTACACGCCCGATCTGTCGTCGTGCCTCGACGGCATCACGCGCGACACCGTCATCACGCTCGCGCGCGACATGGGCCTGCAGGTCATCGAAAAGCGCATCACGCGCGACGAGGTCTATACCTGCGACGAAGCGTTCTTCACCGGCACCGCCGCCGAAGTCACGCCGATCCGCGAGCTCGACAACCGCACGATCGGCGCCGGCGCGCGCGGCCCGATCACCGAGAAGCTGCAAGCGGCCTTCTTCGACGTCGTGAACGGCAAGAATCCGAAGTACGCGCACTGGCTGACCCGAATCTGAGCGAAGTTCCAGGATGCGCTGCGCCGCTCGCCGGCGGCGCTCTGACCGCCCCCCGCATACAACGAGAATCTCATGAGCGAAATCAAGGAAATGCCGCTGGTCGAACTGTCGGCAAAGGACCTGCCGGCGTATTGTCCGAACCCGGCCATGCCGCGCTGGAGCGCGCATCCGCGCGTCTTCATCGACGTCACGCACGGCGAAGCGCGCTGCCCGTACTGCAGCACGCGCTACAAGCTGCGCGACGGCGAAGTAATCAGGGGCCACTAGGCACGGCTTATCGAGCGGCTTCGGCCGGCTTCAGCAGCGCGACGGTTTCACGACGACACCCGCGCCGCCGAAACCGGCACGAGCCCTTCATACGAGCCGATTACCCGCGCAGCCGCGCCGCGAGCCCGAACCGCCACCCCGGCGTGTCAGGGCAAACGGCTACATGCCGCGCGGTTTTCGGCTTTCCCCTTTTGACCCATCCGAACGCCACGCGCATTGCGCGCGCGGCGCTTCTTATCGATACCGGACACTCACTCTGATGCGTCGCGCGTTGGTTATCGCACCGAACTGGATCGGTGACGCATTGATGGCGCAGCCGCTGTTTGCGCGCCTCGTGAAATTGCATCCGCGCATCGTCATCGACGCGGTCGCGCCCACCTGGGTCGCGCCCGTGCTCGAACGCATGCCGGAAATCCGCGACGTTTACGCCACCGACCTCGCGCACGGCAAGCTGCAGATGCTGCGCCGCTGGCAGTTGTCGAGCGACTTGCGCGATGTCGGCTACGACGCGGCCTACGTGCTGCCGAACTCGTTCAAGTCGGCGCTGATTCCGTGGCTGGCGGGCATCCCGCTGCGCATCGGCTATAGCGGCGAGAGCCGCTACGGCGTGCTCAACGTGCGCCACGCGAATCCGCGCAAGGACGAGCGCCCGCCAATGGTCGGCCATTACGCGGCCCTCGCCTACGCGCCCGGCGCCAAGGTTCCCGAGGACCTGCCGATGCCGCGCCTCGACGCGGACCTGAACGAGGCGTCGCGCGTCTCGGCGCGCTTCAATCTCGATACGCGCGTGCCGCTGCTCGTGTTCTGCCCGGGTGCCGAATACGGTGCCGCGAAGCGCTGGCCGACCGAGCACTTCGCCGCGCTCGCGCAAATGGTCGGCCAGTCGTTCCCGTACACGCAGATCGTCGCGCTCGGTTCGCCAAAAGATGCGCCGCTCGCCCAGGCGATCGCCGAGAAAGCCCCGAACGTGCGCAACCTGTGCGGCCAGACCGCGCTCGGCGAAGCTTGCGCGCTGATCTCGCGAGCCAACGCGGTCGTCACCAACGACTCCGGTCTCATGCACGTGGCCGCCGCGCTGCGCCGCCCGCTCGTGGCCGTGTACGGCTCGACCGATCCGCGCCACACGCCGCCCTTGTCCGAGCTCGCGAAGGTACAATGGCTCCATCTCGAATGCAGCCCCTGTTTTGAGCGCGAGTGTCCGCTCGGCCATCTGAACTGCCTGAAACAGTTGAGCGCCGAGCAGGTGTTCGGCGATTTGCGCGGCATGCTGCTCGCGCAGCGCTGAGCCGACTGATACTTGCACGCAACACCGCACGCCCCCGAGTGCGTCGCGTCATGTTCGCGCCTTGCGGCGCGGGCAAGCTGGCGCCGGGGAGCGATGGTCCGGCGCGCCGGACCATCCCGCTGACCGCCGATCCTCAACCGCGCGCCGCGCACAAGAGACTGACGAGCCATGCCACGTTTTGCCCATATCTTCGAAGCCGCCGCCGATACCCTGAACGCCTACTATCAGGCCGTCGCCGAGGTCAATATCGACAGCTTGATGGGCTTGTGGATCGACGAGGAGTTCGTGAGCTGCATCTGCGCGGACGGCTCGCACCTGCATGGGCTCGACAGTATCCGCGCCGGCTTGCAGACCCAGCTCGAAGCGGCGCCGGTGTTGATCGAGCCGCTCGACATCCGCGTCTACGACAGCCTCGGCACCGTGGTCTATGCGATTGCCGAGGCGCATCGCCCGGCTGGCCCGACCGCCACGCCCGCGATGGTTTTCACCACTTACGTGATGGTTCACGAGCGCGGCGAATGGCGCATCGCGCACATTCACGCGAGCCCGATGCCGAACGAAACCGCGAGCCAGTTCGCCACGAAGATGCGGCACGGGCAAGGTCCGCTGCATTGAGCGCGCGGCGCCACTTCGGATCGACGCTTTCCGTTTTCATGCAGGCATGAGTTCGACGCACGACAAATCCGCTTCCCCCGTCCCGGCTTCCACGAAGGTCGCGGCGGCCGTCGAGGCGAGCGTCGAACTGCTGTACCGCGCGCCGCTCTGGCTGCCGAACCGGCATGCGCAAACCATCGTCCCTTCGCTGTTCGCGCGCCGCCCCGCGGTGTCGTTTCGCCGCGAGCGCTGGGACACGCCCGACGGCGATTTCATCGATCTCGACTGGGTCGCGCACGACAGCCCGCCCGCCGATACCGCGCCGCTCTTCGTGCTGTTTCACGGCCTCGAAGGCAGTTCGGGCTCGCATTACGCGGCCACGCTGATGGCGGCCGCGCGCGAATATGGCTGGCACGGCGTGGTGCCGCACTTTCGCAGCTGTAGCGGCCCGCTGAATCGTCTGCCGCGCTTCTACCATCTCGCCGACAGCGCCGAGGTCGACTGGGTCCTGCGCCGACTGCGCGCCGCGCATCGCGGGCCGGTCGTCGCGGCGGGCGTGTCGCTCGGCGGCAACGTGCTGCTGCGCTGGCTCGGCGAGCAGCGCGAGGACGCGGCGAGAGTGGTATCGGCGGCCGCCGCGATTTCGACGCCGATCGACGTGCATGCGGGCGGCCGCGCCTTGTCGCAGGGCTTCGGCCTCGTCTACACGCGCAGCTTCCTGAAAACGCTCAAGCAGAAGGCCAGCCAGAAGCTCGAACAGTTTCCGGGGCTGTTCGATCGCGACGCGATGCTCGCAAGCCGCACGATGTACGAATTCGACAACGTCGTGACCGCGCCGCTGCACGGCTTTCGCGATACTGACGACTACTGGAGCCGCGCAACCACGCGCCCGCTGCTGCCGCACATCGAGGTGCCGACGCTCGTGCTCAACGCGCGCAACGATCCGTTCCTGCCGGCCGAGGCGCTGCCGTCGCGGCACGAGGTGTCGGCGGCGGTCGAACTCTATCAACCCGAACACGGCGGCCACGCGGGTTTCATGACCGGGCCGTTCCCGGGCCGCATCGACTGGCTCTCGCGGCGCGTGTTCGGCTATCTGGAGCGTCACGTCGATCATGGATGACATCGTCAAACAGGCTCTCGCCAAATGGCCGAACGTGCCGAGCTGCACCGGCTGGCTCATGCTCGACCGGCGCGGCAACTGGCGCATGCGCGACGAAGCGGCCCAGGCAAGCGGCTCGCCGGGCGTGGCGATCCGTCATGAAGCGCTGCTCGGCTTCATCAACCGCAACTACGAGGCCGACGAGCGCGGCCAGTGGTTTTTCCAGAACGGGCCGCAGCGTGTGTACGTCGAGCTTGCGTATACGCCGTGGGTGGTGAGGTTGTCCGCGGCAGCCGATGGCTCACTCGCGTTGCACGACCAGGGCGGCGGTGCGTTCGAACCAGCGGCGGTATTCGTCGATGAAGACGGCGGCGTTCTGTTCGCCGATCGCTCGGAGCCGGCACGGATCGCGACGCTGCACGATCACGACCTGGAACTCTTCTCCGATCACGCGACGCTCGCCGGCGACGATACGCTGAGCGGCGAATTCCATTGGAACGATCAGGTCGCGTTGCCGCTGCAAAGCGTGCGGCGCGATGAAGTGGCGGCGCGGTTCGGGTTCGTCGCGAGTCCAGCGGCGGGGGTTTGAGGTGCGGGTTTGAGGCACTGATCTGAGGCACGCGCCGAGGCAGGCTTCTGTCGGCCGAGCCCGGCATCGGAGCCTGACTGACCAGACTGACGCTTCCCCACGAACCACCGTCAGTCACCGTTCTTCGTCTCGCAGAAGGCGCTTCGCTTCATGCGCGCCGACGGCAAGCTCACACCCCTTCCCCCTTCTCGTCGAGCCGTTCTTCCTTGTAGCGGTTCTCCATCTCGTGCAGACGCGCGTCGACGGTCGCGAGATCGTAATAGCCGATCGTCTTCAGATCGCGCGCGTCCTTCAATTGCCGGATCGCCGACGGCCATGCCCCCTCCAGCGCAAACTTCTCCGCCATCGCGCGATGCTGGGTCAACACGTCGCCACTGCCCGCGCCGGCCTGCGCGAGATAGAGCCACCACGCGGGCTGATCGGGATGCGCCGCCGTCTCCCGCTTCGCGAGCGCCTGCGCCTCGGCGAAACGCCGCAAGGTCAGCAGCGTGCGGATATGCATGTCGATCGCGGCATTCGACTGCGGCCAGCGCTTCTGCGCGAAATCGGCGAGCCGTACGGCTTCGTCGTCGTGACCGGCGCGCCGCGCGATGTCGGCCGCGAGCACGTCGAGGCTCGGCGAGCTGCGCTCGGGTTCGCCCTCGGCGCGCTCGCTCGCCGTGAACGTCGCGCGCGCGTTGGCGAGCGCCGCCGTGGCGTCGTCGTCACGCTCCAGCAGCATCTGCCCATACGCGATGCCGTACCAGTTCGCGGCGACGTTGAGCGCCGTGCGCTCGTCGATTTCCGAGTGCAGCCGCGAGATTTCATCGGCGTAATCGCTGCGCGAGTGGCCTTGCAGGAGACGCGCGCGCGCCCGCACAAAGCCGTATTCGGGGTCCTGATGCGGCTGCCGGTACGGCGCGCGGCGCGCGCGATCTTCCATGTCGGCGATCCGCTCGCCCGTCAGCGGATGCGTACGCGCATAGGCCGGCATGCCGTTGTCGTTCATCGCCGCGCGCTCGAGCCGGTGGAAGAACGTCGGCATCGCATACGGGTCGTAGCCGGAGCCCGCGAGCAGCAGAAAGCCGACGCGGTCCGCTTCCTGCTCGGCCGAACGCGAGAAGCGCAACTGGCTGTCGACCGCGTACGCCTCGCCGCCGAGCGCGATCGCGCTGCCGAGATCGCCGCTGTGCGCGAGCACGCCCGCCAGCACGCCGAACAGCATGCCGGCGAGCGCCGCGTAGGTACTGCGCTCGCCGTTCGAGATCATCCGCGAGATATGGCGTTGCAGGACGTGCCCCATCTCGTGACCGAGCACCGAGGCGAGTTCGGATTCGGTCTGCGTCGCCACGATCAGCCCCGTGTTCACGCCGATGAAGCCGCCCGGCAGCGAAAACGCGTTGATCTGCGCGTCGCGCACCGCGAACAGATCGAAGTCCGGACGATAGCCGCCGATGTACAGCGCGTTGGCCGCCGCCGCGAGCTTGCCCGAGACCGAGTTGAGGTAGTCGCGCACGAGCCAGTCTTCGAGATAGTCGGGATCGCGTCGCAGCTCGCGCATCACGCGCTCGCCGAGCTTGCGCTCGGCCTGCGGCGTCAGCGAACCGGCGCCGCCGCTGCCGAGATCGGGCAACTGCTGCGCGGCGATCGGCGCGCGCCAGCCGTTGCTGCCGGCGCGGCCCGTGTTGGCGCTGTTGCGGTTGTTGCCGCTATTGCCGCTGTTGCCGTTCGAGAAGCGGCTTTGCGCGCCGCCATATGTGCCGAACACGCCTGGCGCGATGTCCTGCGGCAGGATCGGATCGGCGTAGCTATCGGCCGGACCGCTGACGAGCGGCGCTTCGCTGGATTGCGGGTTGAGCGCGATACCGGACGCGGTATTCGACGTGATGCTCGACGGGATGGCCGGGGGAGTGTTTGATGGGCTGCTCGCTGTGTTGCTTGATGGGCCACCTGAAGCACTTCTCGATGCACTGTTCGATGCGATGCCCGAGGTGCTACCCAATGCGCCGGCTGAAGCGCTGCTCGCCTGCGCGAACGCGCCCGGCGGCACGGCCAGCGCGATCGACAGCAACGCAGCGAGAAACCGTTTTGGACGCATCGAGGAGCCGGTCTGACGAAGTCGAAAAGCGACGCGCGCGGCCCAGACTAAGATAGCGGACATGAGGACGGCGCGGGGCAGCACTCAGCGCAATTGTAATCAGTCGTGGCGGCGCTTCAGGGGCGATCCGGTCGCCGCGCCGCGCAACGGGCGCACTGCTATGATAGGCGCCCTCTGAAGGAGCCAACCATGCCTGAACTCACTCATTTCAATGCGGCCGGCGAGGCGCATATGGTGGACGTCGGCGGCAAGCAGGAAACGAAGCGCATCGCGATCGCGCGGGGTTCGATCCGCATGCTGCCGGAAACGTTCGCGCTGATCCGCGACGGCAACGCCAGGAAGGGCGATGTAATCGGCATTGCGCGCATCGCGGCGATCCAGGGCTCGAAGCGCACCGCCGATCTGATTCCGCTATGCCATCCGCTCGCGCTGACTCGCGTGAAAGCCGACTTCGAACTCGACGAAACGCTGCCTGGCGTGCATTGCACGGTTCAGGCGGAAACGCTCGGACGAACGGGCGTCGAGATGGAAGCGCTGACGGCCGTGCAGGTCGGGCTTCTGACCGTGTACGACATGTGCAAGGCCGTCGATCGCGGCATGACCATCACGGATGTGAGGGTGATGGAAAAGCATGGCGGCAAATCGGGGGATTGGGTCGCGCAGGATTGAGCGCGTATTTCATCGGGCTCGATCCGACACCGCGCCCGGCGACCACCAGGATAAGGACATGACCATCGACAAACTGCGCGAGCAATTACTGGCCTTCCGCGACGCTCGCGACTGGCAGCAGTTTCACACGCTGCGCAACCTGATCGTCTCCACGAGCATCGAGGCCGGCGAGTTGCTGGAAACGATCCAGTGGAAGACCGATGCGGACATCGAAGCATTGCTCCGCGATCCGACGCAAATGAAGAACCTGCGGCACGAATGCGCCGACGTGCTCATGTACCTGCTGCTGGTTGCCGATGCCGCCGGCTTCGATCTCGTCGAAGCGGCGGCGGAAAAGCTCGAACTGAACGAAGAGCGCTATCCCGCCGACAAGGCGAAAGGCAGGTCCACGAAATATTCGGAGCTCTGACGGGCGGAAGCTTTCGCGCATGAAGCGAATCGCGCAAGCTTCCATGAACGCCCTTAACCCTAACCTTAACCGAACGAGCGATGCGAGGAGCCCTCTGCAAAAAAGGCCGATACAGACCGTGCGCCGCCGTCAATCGTCGCTATCGTCGTCATCCTGCGCCGCGTCGGCCGACGGCTTGCCGTAGCGCTTGACCAGTTCTTCCCGGAAACCGGCGAGCGACTTCTGCTCGTCGACCAGTTCGTACAGATAGCCCAACTGCGCCGGCCAGTCCTTCAGCTCCTCGGCAAAAATTCTCAGGCGTTCGACCGTGTCGAGCGCCGCCGCGGTATCGCCGCTCAAGGCCTGCAATACCGCGTAACGACGCAGCACCGTTTCGCCCGGCAGCAGCGCGATCGCCCGCCGGTGCATCTCGAGCTTGTGTTGCAGGTTCGCGGAATTCATCGGCTGCAATGTCGCGAGGCCGTATTCGCCCCACGAGCCGAACAGGAACGACGGATCGGCGCCGTACTGCTCGGCCGGACGCGCGCCGTAATACAGCACCTCGGCGCGCGCATAGTCGCGATAGACCGGATACAGCGAAGCCAGCCCGCCGAACACGACCACCGCAAACACGCCCAGCGACACGCGCTCGGGAACGATGCGTAGCGGCCGCGTTTCGAGCAGGCCGAATACGAACATGGCGGGCAGCAGGAAGAACATGTATTGCTGCGGATATTCGACGAGCGCGTGCATCGTCAGCACGCCGATCAGCGCAACGCCGAACACGCGCGCCGCGCTCTGCGGCGCGCGCACGACGCGCGCGAGCCACGCGACGAGACCGAGCAGCACGATCGCGAGACCGATCAAGCCGGTCTTCGCGAGCAGATCGATAAAGATGTCGTGCGAGTTGTTGGCGATTTCGACGCCGCCCAACGTCTTCACGAGTTCGAACTGGTAGTTCGGGAATTCGCCCCAGCCGACGCCGAGCAGCGGATGCGCCTTGAACATCGTCCAGCCGTATTTCCATAGCGCGAGGCGCGGCGCGATCTGGCCGGCGTCCTGGAAGCGCTCGGCCGCCGACTGCCCGAGTTCGAGGTGATAGCGCACGTTGGCCCAGCGGATCAGCGCATTGACCACGAAGAACAGCACCGCGAGCACGATCGGAATCAGCCACTCGCGGTTGCCGCGGCGCAGGCGCGGCTCGTTGCGCATCTGCGCGAACGCCATCCAGAAACCGGCAACGACGATCACGCCCATTTGCAGCCACGGACCGCGCGAGACGGTCAGCGCGAGTCCGGCCGAGAAAATCGTCGACACGAGCAACCAGACCGGCACGGCGATGCGCCGCGTCTGCACGAGATACAGCGCGCCCGCCATCGCGAACGAGATATAGGTGGCGAGGTGGTTCGCCTGCGCCATGTTGCCGAACGGCCGGCGCTCGACGGTCACGTTATAGGCGACCACGAGCGGCGCCACGCGCGTCTCGAGATGGAACAGCTGGATCACCTGGCTGAACACCGCAAACAGGCCGCCCGCGATCAACGCCCCGGCCGCCCAGCGCAACGCGGTTTCATCGAGCTTCGCGCGCGCGAAGCCGTAGCCCGCATGCACGGCCATGAACGCGGCGAGCAGGAAGCCGGCGCCGAGCCAGTTCATCGACGGCTGTGCGACCGGCAGCACGAACGTCTGCACGACCAGCACGAGACCGAACAGCAGCGGCACCAGCGCGACCGCCGGCGACGCGAACGTCACGCGCGGCCTTGCGCTCGCGACGAGCAGCACGACCGCGGCGCCCATCAGCAGATACAGCGCGAACGCGGTGAATTCGGCGTAGAAGGTCGGGATCGGATACGTATGGTTGGAAACCGCATAAGGCAGCACCAACGCGAGAGCCAATAGGACGAGAGACAGGTAACGCGCGAAAGGGGTGGGCATCGAATCAACGGTGGGCGTCGGCAACCGGCGCACTATACAAAAAATTCCTTGCGCTGTGCGCCGGCCCGGCCGAAATAGCCCAAAAATCAGCGTTTTACGTGGCGTCCCTGTTGCGGCGCGGAGTCAGCCGACCGCTCAGGAGCGGCATTCCGGCGGCGCCAGATTCGCCGCGAGCGTCGGCGCGTCGACCGGCGCGGGTCCCGCGCCCGGTGCCGGCAACGACGACGCCGCCTTGCCGCCCGCAAAACACTCCCATGTGAGCGCACCGCTCTGCACCGCGTCCTTGTTCAAGGCGACGCGCGCGGTCGGTGCGTCAGCGTGTTCGAACCGGCCGGCGCGACGCGCGTCGTGAACGCGATCGTGATCTGGCCGGTGTCGTCGTCGATCTGAATGGACTCGACATTGCGCGTGGCGGGCGGCGACGCATAACCGCCGCTGAACGCATTGCCGCTCGCGGCGTTTTCGGCCACCGCGAGCCGCGCCGAGGACGCGAGCGACAAGCCCTCGCCGACCCGGCTGCGCGCCAGATAGTCCTGATACGCGGGAATCGCATAGGCCGCGATCACGCCGACGATCGCGAGCACGATCATCAGCTCGATCAGCGTGAAGCCGACGCCCCAGCGATCGCGGATGCGCGCGAGCCGCGCGGGCCAGTTCGGGCGCCAGCGCACGCAGCGGGAGAGGCACGAGGAACGCGCGGCCTGGGCTTGGGAATAAGGGGGATACGGCAAGGTAAAGATCATTGGCAGACCTCCTGATACGAAAAACGCCTGCCCGCGAATCGGGAACAGGCGTTTCAATCGTAGCGAGCCAGGCGCGCGGTTCACAGTCAGCCAGATGGCTAATGTTGCGCCGACGTGCCGACGTGTTAGCCGCCCGGCACACTCGAACCCGCCCGGCGCATCTCCTCGCCCGGCGCCCCCGTCAAAGCGCGGCGCGCCTCGCGTTGCGGCGCTTCAGCAGAGACCCGACGATCACGACGAACAGCGCCCCCGCGACGCTCGTCCCGTATTCGGCGGCGGGCGTGTCGAGGATCGGCCAGCGGTCGCCGGCCGGGTCGTTGACCATCAGGCCGCCCGCGATCCAGCCGAGCAATGCCGCGCCGAACAGCACGATGAACGGAAAGCGGTCGAGCAGCTTGAGAATCAGCTGACTGCCCCACACGATCAGCGGAATGCTCACCACGAGGCCGAAAATCACGAGCGCAAGACGATGCTCGTGCGCGGCCGACTCGGCCGCACCCGCGATGGCGATCACGTTGTCGAGGCTCATCACCGCGTCCGCGACGACGATGGTTTTGATCGCCGAGATTAGCTTGTCGGCAGGCTTGACGTTCTCATGCACATCGTGCGCGGGCACGAGCAGACGCACGCCGATCCACAGCAGCAGCAGACCGCCCGCGAACTTCAGCAGCGGCACGTCGAGCAGCACGACCGCGAACGCGATCAGCACGACGCGCAGCACGATCGCGCCGGCGGTCCCCCACAGCACGCCGCGCACGCGCTGCGACGGCGGCAGATTGCGGCAGGCCAGCGCGATCACGACCGCGTTGTCGCCGCCGAGCAGAATGTCGATGACGATGATCTGGAAAACCGCGCCCCAGTTGAGCGTCGAGAAGAATTCGAGCATGAGAGACCGGATAGGAAAAAACCGCCTAGCGGACGGAAACTCGGCATGCGCGCGGACAAAAAAAAGCGGAGGAGTCTGCACTCCCCCGCTTTTCGGGACCGCCCGCTCACGAAAGGACCTCGTAAGCGTATCAAAGGCGTGCCGCGACGGCACGCACATTTCTTCGATTTACAGCATCGCCTTCAGAAGACGCGCCATTTCCGACGGGTTCTTCGTGACCTTGATACCGCAAGCGTCCATGATTTCCAGCTTCGCTTCGGCGGTGTCCGCACCGCCCGAGATCAGCGCGCCGGCGTGGCCCATGCGCTTGCCCGGAGGCGCCGTGACGCCGGCGATGAAGCCGACCACCGGCTTCTTCATGTTGTCCTTGATCCAGTGCGCGGCGTTCGCCTCGTCCGGACCGCCGATTTCGCCGATCATGATGACGGCGTCCGTATCCGGATCGTCGTTGAACATCTTCATGACGTCGATGTGCTTCAGACCGTTGATCGGGTCGCCGCCGATACCGACTGCCGACGACTGGCCGAGGCCGATCGCGGTCAGCTGGCCGACTGCTTCGTACGTCAGCGTGCCCGAACGCGACACGACGCCGATGCGGCCCTTGCGGTGGATGTGACCCGGCATGATGCCGATCTTCAGTTCGTCCGGCGTGATCGTGCCCGGGCAGTTCGGTCCGAGCAGCAGCGTCTTGCGGTTTTCCGCGCGCATGCGGGCCTTGAGCTCGATCATGTCACGGACAGGAATGCCTTCCGTAATGCAGATTGCGAGGTCGAGGTCGGCTTCGACCGCTTCCCAGATCGCCGCGGCAGCACCTGCCGGCGGCACGTAGATCACCGACACGGTCGCGCCCGTTTCGGCCTTGGCTTCGGCGACGCTCGCGTAGATGGGAATGCCTTCGAAGTCTTCGCCGGCGCGCTTCGGGTTCACGCCCGCGACATACGCTTCGCGGCCGTTTGCATACTCACGGCAAGCACGCGTGTGGAACTGACCGGTCTTGCCGGTGATGCCCTGCGTGATGACCTTGGTGTCTTTGTTGATCAGAATCGACATGTATTAACCTCTGTTCGTTTGGCGTCGCGCCGTGGCGCCGCAAGGCGTCGTGAAGCCCGCCCGCGTCGCTCGCGCGCCGCCATTCGTAGTCTGGTATGCGCTGTGGCCGGCTTACGCCTTGCCCGCAGCAGCCGCGACGACCTTCTGAGCCGCCTCTTCCATGCTGTCGGCCGAGATGATCGGCAGACCGGATTCGGCGAGCATCTTCTTGCCCAGGTCTTCGTTCGTGCCCTTCATGCGGACCACGAGCGGCACCTTCAGCGACACGGCCTTCGACGCCGCGATCACGCCTTCCGCGATCACGTCGCAGCGCATGATGCCGCCGAAGATGTTGACCAGAATCGCGGTCAGGTTCGGGTTCTTCAGCATGATCTTGAACGCTTCGGTGACCTTCTCGGTCGTCGCGCCACCGCCGACGTCGAGGAAGTTCGCCGGTTCGCCGCCGAACAGCTTGATGGTGTCCATCGTTGCCATGGCGAGGCCAGCGCCGTTCACGAGGCAGCCGATGTTGCCGTCGAGCGAGATGTATGCGAGGTCGAACTTCGACGCTTCGATTTCAGCCGGATCTTCTTCGTCCAGATCGCGGTAAGCGACGATTTCCGGGTGACGGAACAGCGCGTTCGAGTCGAAGTTGAACTTCGCGTCGAGTGCGATGACCTTGCCGTCGCCGGTCAGGATCAGCGGGTTGATTTCGGCGAGCGATGCATCGGTTTCCCAGAATGCCTTGTACAGGCCTTGCAGGATCGCGCGAGCTTGCGGGATCGAAGCGTCGGGCACGCCGATCTTCTTCGCGAGGTCGTCGGCTTCCGCATCCTTCAGGCCGGTCGACGGATCGACGGCAACCTTGTGGATCAGCTCGGGCGTCTTTTCCGCGACTTCTTCGACGTCCATGCCGCCTTCGCTCGATGCCATCACGACGATCTTCTGCGAAACGCGATCGATCACGAGACCGACATACAGTTCCTTCTTGATGTCAGCGCCTTCTTCGATCAGCAGGCGGTTCACCTTCTGGCCTTCCGGGCCGGTCTGGTGCGTGACGAGCTGCATGCCGAGGATCTGTTCCGAATACTCGCGAACCTGTTCCAGCGACTTGGCGACCTTCACGCCGCCGCCCTTGCCACGGCCACCCGCGTGGATCTGAGCCTTGACGACCCACACCGGGCCGCCCAGCTCCTGCGCGGCCTTGACCGCATCATCCACCGAGAAGACCGGCTTGCCGCGCGGTACCGCGACGCCGAATTTCCGCAGGATTTCCTTACCCTGGTACTCGTGAATCTTCATGCGTGATTCCCTTCAGTCTGAGAGTTGGATTGAACTTCGTTTCCGCTGCCGCCGTTCATGCCGGACGCGCTGCCGCGTTGTGCCTCGCGGCCCGCCGCATCGCCTGACGAGGCCGCGCGCTGCTCCGGGCGCGGCGCGTGGCCATACCAGCGCGGATAAAACCGTTGCACCGCTTCGCCGTCGAAACGCAGCGCGTGGCAGCGTCCCAGCTGGAATGGCGGTTTGTCGTTGGAATGCTCGCCCGTGCTATCAGGCGATTCGTCTCCTGAACCCGTGTTCGCGCCCGATGCGCTGTCAGCGGTGTTCCACACGTCGCCGGCAAACGCCTGAATCGCGGCGGTCGGCAAGACCGCGCACAACTCGGTGAGATGCGTGCAGCCAGCCGTGCCGGCCAGCAAACGGGCAGCATCGCGACGGAAGTTGTGGAGCAGATTGAGCCCGATGAGGGCGCGATAGGCGGAATTGCTGGCCTGGCACGAGCTCGGATAGGGCACCCAGTCGGACGACGCTTCGGCGTCGACGACGTTGAGCTTGCGATCGATCGTGATGCGAAGCCAGAGCTCATGGATCGGCTGACCATTGGGCCGGACACCCGACGCAAGCTGCACATCGCGCGGCTTTTTGTCGGTCAGGCACGCTTCCACGTCCCACAGGCCATCTGCTCGCTCGTAAGCTTCCGCTCTGATTGCGCGACGATGACGCAACTGACGGGACACTGGCGGGGAGAGCGACATGCGGGAAGGAAAGGCCGGATTGGAAAACCTACGGATTTTAGCATAACGGGTATTTGGGACAGTCCCGATTGCGTCCCCGCCCGCTGGGCTGTAGCGCGGAAAACGCTGCCCCGCCTGTCTTTTTGGCGTGCCGCCCGCGTGGCGCTTCCTGGTTTTCCGCTCGCTGTGCGGCTAGTCGCCGTCCCACATCTCGTCGATGCCTTTGAGGATCTTGCCGATCGTCGCGCCGGAAAAGCCGCGCGAGGCGAGAAAGCGCGCCTGCTTCGCGCGCTCGGCCGGTGTACCCGGCAGTTCGCCGAATTTCTTGCTCCAGACGGCCCGTGCACGGGCGAGTTCGGTGTCGCGCAGTTGCGCGGTCGCCTCTTCGACAAGCGCGGGATTGAGCGCATGCTGCTTCAGTTCGCCGAGGATGCGGCTCGTGCCCAGTCGGGACGAGCGCCGGTGAATCAGGCTTTCCGCGAAACGCGAGTCGGATAGCCAATTCTCGGCTTCGAGCGAGTCGAGCACCGTGTCGAGCGAATCGGTTTCCTCGACGTAGGGTTTCAGCTTGCGCGCAAGTTCGGCGCGGCTATATTCGCGGCGCGACAGATAGCCGAGCGCACGCGCTTTCAGCGAACGGGCCGGGCGTTGGGATTTTCTGCTGCCGTCTTCGTCGGACTGCCCCGGCTTCGCTTCACCGGGTTGGCGGCGTGAGCGGGTGTAGGTGTCTTCGGAGAGGGGTTGGGAATCCGGCCCGGAGAAATCGGGGCTGGACGCCGCAGAGGAAACTCGAGACCGAGTACGCTGCGGGCCGCGACCCGCAGCGTGATCGTGGGCGTCGAAGGATTCGAACGGATCGGAGGGATCGCCCTGCTCGGGCGATCCCTCCGCTGCATCGCGCGGGCCGTCCGGGTAACGCCCGGAGTCGGAGCTGGAACCTGAACCGGACAGCGGCCGGCCTTTGCGTATCACCTGATGCTTACTCTTCTTCGTCCGCGGCTTACTCTTCTTCGTCCGCGACTTCAGCGTCCGCGCCGGTCACGGCATCTGCCATCGCGGTGACGCCCAGCGATTCGCGGATACGGTTTTCGATTTCGCGCGCGATGTCCGGATTTTCGCGCAGGAATTCACGCGCGTTGTCCTTGCCCTGGCCGATCCGTTCGCCGTTGTAGCTGTACCATGCGCCAGCCTTATCGACGATCTTGGCCTGCACGCCGAGGTCGATGATTTCGCCCTGACGCGAGATGCCCTCGCCGTACAGAATGTCGAAAATCGCTTCGCGGAACGGCGGCGACACCTTGTTCTTGACGACCTTCACGCGCGTTTCGTTGCCGATCACTTCGTCGTTCTTCTTGATCGAACCGATACGGCGAATGTCCAGACGCACCGACGCGTAGAACTTCAGCGCGTTGCCGCCCGTGGTGGTTTCCGGGTTGCCGAACATCACGCCGATCTTCATGCGGATCTGGTTGATGAAGATCACGAGGCAGTTCGTGCGCTTGATCGTGCCGGTCAGCTTGCGCAGCGCCTGCGACATCAGACGCGCTTGCAGACCCGGCAGCGAGTCGCCCATTTCGCCTTCGATTTCCGCCTTCGGCACCAGTGCCGCGACCGAGTCGATCACGATCATGTCGATCGAGCCCGAGCGCACGAGCGCGTCGGCGATTTCGAGCGCCTGTTCGCCGGTGTCCGGCTGCGAGACCAGCAGATCGGCCACGTTCACGCCGAGCTTGCCCGCGTACTGGATGTCGAGCGCGTGTTCCGCGTCGATGAACGCCGCGGTGCCGCCAAGCTTCTGCATTTCGGCGATGACCTGCAGCGTCAGCGTGGTTTTACCGGACGACTCCGGACCGTAGATTTCGACCACGCGGCCACGCGGCAAACCGCCGACGCCCAGTGCGATGTCGAGGCCGAGCGACCCGGTGGAGACCACCTGGATGTCTTCGACTGCCTCACCTGCGCCGAGCCGCATGACCGACCCTTTGCCGAACTGCTTTTCGATCTGCGCGAGCGCGGCGGCAAGTGCCTTGCTCTTTTCAGCAGTCAGTCCAGCCGAGCCTTTCTTGCTTTCTTCCATGAATCGTCCTTTGCTATGATGAACGGCGTCTGAGGCAGGTGTGCGCCCAGGTTCCAGCCGGATTCGATACAAATTCGGCACGGTCCTGAGAACGGCACACGAAACGCAGCCACTGTATAAAAAAACAGTAGTTTTGGCAAGCGCGATTGTCATGCGAACGCGCATTTTTACTGTCGCACTACCTCAACTACCCACAATGATGTTCGGAGACCGCTGCGCGCCGGGGCGTCCCCCACGGTGCCGGCAAAGCCAGGCTGGCGCATCATGCGAATTCTGATAGCCGAAGACGACAGCATACTCGCGGACGGTCTGCTTCGATCACTCCGCCAATCGGCCTATGCCGTCGATCACGTCAAAAGCGGCGTGGAAGCCGATACGGCGTTGTCAATGCAGTCGTTCGACCTATTGATCCTCGATCTGGGCCTGCCGCGCATGTCCGGCCTCGAGGTGCTGCGCCGCCTGCGCGCGCGCAATTCGAACCTGCCCGTGCTGATCCTGACCGCCGCCGACAGCGTCGACGAACGCGTCAAGGGGCTCGATCTCGGCGCCGACGACTACATGGCCAAACCCTTCGCGCTCAACGAACTCGAAGCACGCGTGCGGGCGCTCACGCGGCGCGGCGCGGGCGGCGGCCCGACGGTCGTGCGGCATGGCTCGCTGTCGTTCGACCAGGTCGGCCGGAGCGCCTATGTGAACGAGCAGGTCATCGATCTGTCGGCGCGCGAACTCGGCCTGCTCGAAGTGCTGCTGCAACGAATCGGCCGGCTCGTCTCGAAGGAACAGCTCGTCGACCATCTGTGCGAATGGGGCGAGGAAGTCAGCAACAACGCGATCGAGGTCTACGTGCACCGGCTGCGCAAGAAGATCGAGCCGAGCGGCGTGCGCATCATCACCGTGCGCGGGCTCGGCTACTGCCTGGAAAAAGCGGCGCCGCCCGCGAACGCGAGTCCGGAAAGCGCGGGCGCCGGCGCAAGCCCGCCCCCCGGCACAGCCGCGGCGTCCACGGGCGCCCCCCTCGCCGGACCCGGCCCGTCCAGTTCGCCGGCATCGGCGGGATCGGCCGCGATGCCGGCGAGCCACCACTACAAATAGAGGCCCGCGATGTCCGCACGCGCTGACCGTGCCCCGGCGCACGCGGCGGACCTCGACGAGGCGCGCGACGCGCGCTACGCCAACCCGTTCGCCCCGCCCGACGAAACCGAAGCCGCCGCCGAGGCGCGCCCGCGCTCGCTGTTCGGCGAAATTCTCGACTGGATGCTCGCGCCGCTGCTGCTGCTCTGGCCGATGAGCCTCGCGGTCACCTATCTGGTCGCCAAGTCGATCGCGAACGGCCCGTTCGACCGCGCGCTCGAAACCGACGCCTACGTGCTCGCGCGCCAGATCCATCCGGTCAACGGCGTCGCGGAGCTGTCGCTGCCCGACTCGACGCGCGATTTCCTGCGCGCGGACAACGTCGACAGCGTGTTCTACCAGGTGCTCGGCACGCGCGGCGAACTGGTCGCGGGCGAGCGCGACATGCCGCTGCCGCACGAAGAAGACCGGCCGCAACCGGGCATCGTCGAATTCCGCGACGACGTGCTGCGCGGCAACGACATCCGCGTCGCCTACACGACCGTCGAGTTTCCGCAGACGCGCGACGCGCAGCCCGTGCTCGTGCAGGTCGCCGAAACGCTCGACAAGCGCAGCCAGCTCGCCAACGACATCATCAAGGGCGTGATCCTGCCGCAATTCGTGATCCTGCCGCTCGCGATCCTGCTCGTGTGGTTCGGCCTGTCGCGCGGGCTCGCGCCACTGCATGCGCTGCAGGCGCACATCCGCGCGCGGCGCCCGGACGACCTGTCGCCACTCGAAGCGCAGCGCGCGCCGCCCGAAATCGAGCCGCTCGTCACCTCGTTCAACGATCTGCTCACGCGCCTCGAACAGAACATGGAGTTGCAGAAGCGCTTCATCGCCGACGCTGCGCATCAGATGAAAACGCCGCTCGCCGGCCTGCGCACCCAGGCCGAGCTGGCGCTGCGGCAGAACGCGTCGGCCGAGGTGCATCGCTCGCTCGAACAGATCGCGACCAGTTCCGAGCACGCCGCGCGGCTCGTCACGCAATTGCTCGCGCTCGCACGCGCGGAAAACCGCCGCTCGGGACAGATCTTCACGCCGGTCGAACTCGGCGAACTCGCGCGCAGCGCGGTGCGCGAATGGGTGCAGCCCGCGCTCGCCAAGGAGATGGACCTTGGCTACGAGGCGCCCGACGAGCCGGTCGAAGTGGCCGGCAATCCGGTGATGCTGCGCGAACTGCTGTCGAACCTGATCGACAACGCGATCCGCTATACGCCGGCGGGCGGGCGCATTACCGTGCGCGTGCGCAACGACGCGGCCGCGCGGCTCGTGCATCTCGAAGTCGAGGACACCGGCCTCGGCATTCCGGCCGCCGAACGCTCGCGCGTGGTCGAGCGCTTCTACCGGATTCTCGGCCGCGAGGGCGACGGCAGCGGCCTCGGGCTCGCGATCGTGCGCGAGATCGCGGCGATGCACGGCGGCGAGATGACCATCGACGACAACGTCTACCAGGAGTCGCCGCGACTCGCGGGAACGCTCGTGCGCATCAGCTTGCAGGTGCCCGAACGGGGGCGGGACTTACCCTAACGCGGCCTGACGTCAGGTATCGCACATCCGCAATTTTGAGATACACGCTCGACAATTAGGCACAATTAAGCGTGTCTTGTGCGACATTGAACGCATGTTGACGGTTCGTTCGCCGATTTATCAGGGACATCCCCTGCCCGGCCGCCGCGTCAGTAGGCCGTAAGTTTCCACTCCAATAATCGGTTGCACGGGAACGCCTGAGCCGGCGATCCGTGTGCATATCAATATGGGAGACGACCTATGGCTACCGTTGGCGGGCAAATCTCGCACGTGCCGATGACGCGCGATGAGAAGCGGGTGATCTTCGCATCGTCGCTGGGCACGGTTTTCGAGTGGTACGATTTTTATCTGGCCGGCTCGCTCGCGGCCTTCATCAGCAAGAGCTTTTTCTCCGGCGTCAATCCGACCGCGGGGTTCATCTTCACGCTGCTGAGCTTCGCGGCAGGCTTCGCGGTGCGGCCGTTCGGCGCGATCGTGTTCGGGCGTCTCGGCGACATGGTCGGGCGCAAGTACACGTTCCTCGTCACGATCATCATCATGGGCCTGTCGACGTTCCTCGTCGGCTTCCTGCCCGGCTATGCGTCGATCGGCATCGCTTCGCCGGTGATCTTCATCGCGATGCGGCTGCTACAGGGCCTCGCGCTCGGCGGCGAATACGGCGGCGCCGCGACCTACGTCGCCGAACATGCACCGGCGAACCGGCGCGGCTTCTACACGGCGTGGATCCAGACCACCGCCACGCTCGGCCTGTTCCTGTCGCTGCTCGTGATTCTCGGCGTGCGCACGTTCATGGGCGAAGACGCGTTCGGCACATGGGGCTGGCGTATTCCGTTCATCGTGTCGATCCTGCTGCTCGCGGTGTCGGTGTGGATTCGCCTGCAACTGCACGAGTCGCCGGTGTTCGAGCGCATCAAGGCCGAGGGCAAGACCTCGAAGGCGCCGCTCTCCGAGGCGTTCGGCCAGTGGAAGAACCTGAAGGTCGTGATTCTCGCGCTGCTCGGCTTGACGGCCGGCCAGGCTGTGGTCTGGTACACGGGCCAGTTCTACACGCTGTTCTTCCTCACTCAGACGCTGAAGGTCGACGGCACCAGCGCCAACATCATGATCGCGCTCGCGCTCCTGATCGGCACGCCGTTCTTCCTGTTCTTCGGCTCGCTGTCGGACAGGATCGGCCGCAAGCCGATCATCATGGCCGGCCTGCTGATCGCCGCGCTGACGTACTTCCCGCTCTTCAAGGCGCTCACGCACTACACGAACCCGGCGCTCGAAGCGGCGACGGCGAAGTCGCCGATCGTCGTGATCGCCGATCCGGCCGAGTGCTCGTTCCAGTTCAACCCGGTGGGCACGGCGAAGTTCGTGACCTCGTGCGACATCGCGAAGGGCGCGCTCTCGCGGGCCGGCCTGAACTATGACAACGTCGCGGCGCCGGCCGGCACGATCGCGCAGATCCGCGTGGGCGACACCGTCGTCAACACGTTCGACGGCCACGCGCCCGACGCGAAGGAGCAAACCAAGCTGTTCGAGACGACGCTCGCCGCGACGCTGAAGGCCGCCGGCTATCCGCCGAAGGCCAACCCCGCGCAGATCAACTGGCCGATGAGCATCGTGATCCTGACGATCCTCGTGATCTACGTGACGATGGTGTACGGGCCGATCGCGGCGATGCTGGTGGAGATGTTCCCGACGCGCATCCGCTATACGTCGATGTCGCTGCCGTATCACATCGGCAACGGCTGGTTCGGCGGCTTCCTGCCGGCGACCGCGTTCGCGATCGTGGCGGCGAAGGGCAACATCTACTCGGGGCTCTGGTATCCGATCGTGATCGCGGTGGTCACCTTCGTGATCGGCATGCTGTTCGTGCGCGAGACCAAGGACTCGGATATTTATGCGAAGGATTGAGGGGGTGTCTGGGGACTGTGCTCAGGTAGTAGTCCGGGCTGTCTGAAAAAGTTGTGGGCCGGGGGTTGACAGCTTCCGGCTGCGTCAGCATAATCTCGCTTCTTTCGGCGAATTAGCTCAGTCGGTTAGAGCGACGGAATCATAATCCGCAGGTCCGGGGTTCGAGTCCCTGATTCGCCACCAGTATCAAAAAAGCCCTGATTTTTCAGGGCTTTTTTCTTTTCAGCGATACGCTGGGGGGTCCAAAGCGGTGGTCCACTCTTACTGAGTGAACCCATGCGCCTAGCGTCGCACCTTCGCCGTTCTCGACACGGCGTTTATTCGTTTCGCCTCGTCCTGCCCTCCCCGCTTCAAGCCGCCCTCGGCCAGGGGGAAATCAAACGCTCCCTGGCCACGAAGAACCCGGCCACCGCCCGCCTCTTAGCCTACGCGCTGTCGGCTAAACTCATCCCCATCATTGATCAAGCGAGGCGGCTGGTGGCATTCGATCCCGACAACATCGACGCGCAGGCGATTCGCCGTCTCATCGTCGAGGGCCTGCGCATCGAGCCAAATGGCGTCGTTTCGGCGGATCGGCTCGAAACCACGCCAGGCCGCGAGGCCGAAGAGCTGCGCGAGTTCGCGGCCATGGCCGAGCGGATGCACGCGAGGAACCGGCAACGCATGGCGGGCGAGCCGAGCGCGGCGCAGCTCGCAGAGCGCGACGAGCTGGCGGCGGCGATCGGGCTCGCGCCACGAGCGCCCGTGGCTGTGGATGTGCCGCAGAAGCTCGACGAAGCGATCGCCGCATGGCTCTCGCACCTCGGGGCGTTAGCGGGCTCGACGAGAAAGGCTTACGCGACCGCACTCGCCGGGCTCGCCCGCGCGATCGGCGGCCCGGACACGATGGTCCACGCGATTTCTCGCGGCCAGTGCATCCGCTACGCGGAGGGGCTGCTCGCACCAGGGGCCAACGGCAAGCCTCTGAACCCGAAGACCGTCCGCTCGCAGATCAACGCGTCCGAGCTGTTTCTCAGGTGGGCGGTCGGCAATGGCCGGCATCCCGGCCCGAATCCGCTTGAAGGGGTTGCCCGGCCCTCGCCGACGCGAAGCGACGAGGGCGGCGCAGAGGCGTTCACGCTTGACGAGCTGCGGCTGATCTTCGAACCAGAGCGATACAACCGGGCCAAGAGGCCGCATCAGTTTTGGGCGCCCCTGATCGCCCTGTTCACCGGGGCGCGAGCAAACGAGATCGCGCAGCTTCGCTTGTCGGACCTTGAAGAGGTCGACGGCCTGCCGTGCATTCGGATCGACCACGATCCGCGCGGCGACAATCCGACGCGCACCAAGAACGCGGACTCTGTGCGAACGATCCCGATGCACCCGGAGCTGATTCGCCTGGGACTGCTTGCTTATGCGAAGGACGTCAAGGACTCGGGCGGCGCGCGCCTATTCCCGCACTTGCCCATGGATTCGCTCGGCAAGCGGGAGAAATACATCAGTCGCGACTTCAACGAGAAGCATCTTCCGGATGTCGGCGTCCATCAGCCGCGCCGCAAAGTGTTCCACAGCTTCCGCGACACGGCCGAGACGGCGTTGCACGCCAGCGGCGCGAACCCGGTGCAGATTGACGAATGGATCGGCCACAAGGCCGAGGGGATGGGCGCCTCGCGCTACAAAGCGAAGTTCACGCCCGCGCAGCTCGCCGAGCTGGTGTTGCCAAGGCTCCAATATCCCGGGCTCGACCTGGACGGTTTGCGCTACTCGCCGGGACGATGGAACGATTGGCTGGCGAAGAATTTGCGGCCATGAAAGGCGGCACGGTTTGCGCGTCGACGAGTTAAGCAAACTCGAACTTTCACACTGACGCCACTCGCAATCGCTTTCGCGCCCGGGCCGTCTCCGCCCCGGGCCGCGACCTGTCAATGGTCCACGGTTCGCGGCAGACGCGAGGCTCTGCTTATCGGAAATCGCACAACGTTCGTGGCTGGCGTCTCAATCGCTTCCGCCTGGCTCGAAAGAAGCTCACGAAGAAGCGCAGGCTCGACACGCATCTGACGCGCGATGTCTTCCTGTGAAATGCCAAAGGACTCGCGCAACACCTCAACGCTGTCCACAACCAGCTCCGGTTGCTCTGGCTGCATCTTCACGTCCTCCACCTCGACTCTCGCTTCGCCGTGCCGTGTCAAACCGATAACGCCGCTCCTGTATTGCTCATCAGAAAAGACACCCAGTTGTCTTCCTCGGTAAAGTGCCGCCGCTTTCGAAACGCCCCATCTCATCTTGATCTCGGACAACGCTGCCCAGTTCAACCGGCTACCGCGCAGCGCAGCGCGGCACTCGGGGGCGAAATACCGACCGGGCATGAGAAACGAACTGGCAAAACGATTTGCCTGGGACTCCGTCATTTTGTCGCCCGTCTGCACACCAACGTGCAAAAAGAAGTGCCCCACTTCGTGCGCGATACCGAAGCGCGTTCGGCAAGCCGACCTCCCCTCCGGATTCACGCCGATAACCGGCCTGCGGGTGGCGAACGAGATCGCGTCGATCTCCGAGGCCAACCCGTTCAGCGGAACCACGACAGCTCCCGCGTTCTCCGCAACGCGGGTCATGTTCTGGATTGGGCCGAGCCCGAGGTCCCAATGAGCGCGAGCGCGCTCGGCCGCGCGCTCAATCGAATCCGCCGACGAGCCATCGCCCTCGTCGAAGTTGTATTGCGGCAGATCAAGATGCTCTTCGAGCGCGTTAACCATTCGCTTCAACAGCTCGCCCTTCGCTCGCGCCACTTGCCGCAGCGCGACCTTTGTCGTGAGTTGCTTGCGAAAATGACACTGCTCGTCGGCAATCGGCATGGGGTCCGGCTCCATGAAGAACTCGGGCAGGACTTTCAGCTCGGAGCAGAAGGCGTCGACGAGCGCGGTTGTCGGCGCGTCGACGCCCGCCTCGATGCGGCTAAGAAACTGCTTTGAGCGTTCAATCCGCTCGCCCAGCTCTTGCAGGGACAACCCGTGAAATAGACGCGCCGTGCGCAGGTTGGACCCGATGAACATCATGACGTGACAGCGGCGTCTTCGTCGCCTGCGTCGGAGCGCTTCGGAGCGACACGCGGCTTGCCCATCTCCTTGGGCGGCGGCGTCTCGGCGGCGACAGCATGCAGCGCGCGAGCAGTGTCGGACACCCACTTGCACTTCACCACGCCCGCAGAGTCTTCGCCCAAGAAGACGACGCGCGGGTCATCCGCCTCGGCGTAGCCGCCGTCAAGCACAAAGCAGAACTTGCAGGGAACGCCGCTTTCAACTTCACCAAAGAAGCCCTGCTGAATCGGCGTGGCGTCGAGAACCGCCGGCTTCGTCGGGTTGGTCGGATCGTCAGCGGCGAAACGGCAAGGAATGCCGCCGATTGTGAAGACCAGATCATTGCCGCCATGGCGCAGATCCAACCAGTCGTGTTCGCCCGACAGCGCCGTCGATTTGAGCCGGTTGCGTTGGCGGCCAAAACGAGTGCAGCCCCGCGTGTAGCCGTCGTCGTAATCACTTTGCAGCGCCGTGGCGGTCGAGAAGTGCTCAGCGATGAGAATGGACGCAATGACAGACAAACGATCGGCGCTCAGCGCCGGGTGAAACGCTTCGGGAAGAGGAAGGGACATTTAGGCGCCGTTTCTTGAATGTGCATATCGGGAAGAACGTCAACCGGATTTTTGTGCAAATTCTCGAAAACGTCAACGGAAATTTTGAAGGCGCCCGAACCGTCGTCGTGTCGAGACCGCCAACACGCGCTCGGATTCGCTTTGTTGCTGCTGGCCAACCTTCATCGATTCCCGGGTCAAGGGCGAGCGCGAGCGCTCGGCGCAGCACACCCTTGACGCGTGACCGCTGCGGAGAATGGCGAATGGTTGTGGGCGACGCTTCTGCGCCCGCAATCATGGAAAGCCGCTTTTGACTCCGGGGAGCGCTCCCGCGTCAAAGCTTCGAGCGTTGCCGCGTCTTGGCCGGCGCTGACGGCAGAGATTCGGACAAAACGCGATGTTCAAGCTCCGCGCGCAGCCTTTCCACCTGTTCGCGCAAATCTTCGCGCTCGCGGGCAATCGCCGCGAACTCCGACAGCATCCTGAGCGCCGACCGGCGCGCCTCCGGCGACAAATCGGCGATCAGCTCGGCGATTTCCGCGCCGTCTTCGCCTGATTTTCCCCGGTATTCCCCGAAGAGCGCGGAAATGGGGCAATGAAACAGCTCGGCGAATTGCCCGAGCCTGAACAACGTCGGGGCGATGCTGCCCGTCTCTATGCGCGAGACCGTCTCTTTTTCGAGACCCAGCAGGTCGCCGACGCGCGCCTGGGTGTATCCCGCAGCCTTTCTTTGGGCGGCAATGGCCGCCCCCACTCTTTTGGCGAGTTCTTCGCCGACGCCCTCGCCTTTCATGGCTTCCTCCCCGCTTGCTGCAAAAAAACGACGTTTCGCGTCATTCTCGCTACGCGGGACGTTCATAAATTGACGTCTGGAGTTACGATATAGACGCCTTGGATCAATTTAAGGCTGGCGGACGCTCGCGTCGGCCGTTTTGAGCAACGATTAGCGAGAACAACATGAAGAGAACAATCATCGCGGCCCTGGCCGCGGGGGGTCTTGCCGCCTGCGGCGGCGGGGGTGGCTCGCCGGGCGGCAACGCGTCGACGGGGGCCGGCTCAGGCAGCTCCACGAACGCGTCGACTGTCGCGCTCCTTTCGGCTCCGGGCGCTTCGGCCTCTGGCGTTTTCTCCGCCACCGGCGACACCGCGACCGACGCGCTCGGCTACATCAACAACATGCGCGCACAGGTCGGCCTTGCCGCGCTGACGTCGCAATCGGGCGTCGCGCAAGCGGCGGCCAACCACTCGCTCTGGGAGCAAGACAACAACACGGTGGGACACGTCGAGACTTCTGGTCAGACTGGCTACACGGGCGCGACGCCCAGCGACCGCGTGAACTTGTATTACTCGACCAGCTCGGTCGGCGAAGTCACCGCTGGCTTCTCCGGCCCCTTCGCAAGCTCGACGGAAGCGATCGAAGCACTTTTCGACGCGCCCTTCCATCGCGCTGTGATGTTGTTCGACTCGGTCCATGCGGGAGCGGGTGTCGCGAACGCGACGAGCTCGGCCCAGCTCTCGACCCTCACGGTCGACTTCGCCGACTATAAGCAGGTCATCGCGGATAACCAACTGGTCGCCTGGCCGTATAGCGGCATGACGGGCGTGAACACGGGGTGGTTCGCGAACGAAAGCCCGAACCCGGTCGCGGCGCAGCCGGCGTTGGAAAGCACGGTGGTCGGCTACCCGGTGACGCTCACGGGCGGCGACAACGCGGCGTTCTCGAACGTGTCGTTCACGATCACGGATGCCTCGGGCGCGAACGTGCCGTGCATTGAGACAGACAGCTCGAACAACTCCGACGCGACGCGCGAGGCCATGTGCGTGCCGACCGCGAGGCTTGCCAAGAGCACGACCTACACGGCCAAAGTCTCGGGCACGCTGACGAACACCTCGCTTGCCGCGACCTCGTTCTCCGTGAGCTGGCAATTCACGACCGCAGCGACAGACAACACGCCTATCGGCGCGCCGACATCCGCCAGCACGCAGAGCGCTAGCGGCGCTCGCGCGTTCGAGCAAATCACGCCCCCCCGCGTCATCCTCAATTGAGAGCTTCCATGAACCAAAGAATTCAACGAAACAAAATTGCCGTCGTCCTCGCGCTCGCCACGTCGGCGCTTTTGTCCGCTTGCAGCGGCTCGCCGAGCGAAGACGACGTTCGCGCCGCACTGGAAAAACAGGTCGACGTGGGGCGTCAACAAGCGGAGCAAATCGCGGGCAAGAACTCGTTCGTCGACCAACAAGTGGCCGAGCAGAAGAAAGCCGTCGCCGACGTGAAGTTGATCGGCTGCAAGGCCGATGGCGACAAGGCCTATGTGTGCGACATCCAGGGGAAAGTCGGCGCGGCTCGTATCCGAATGCTCAAAGGTTCGGACGGCTGGCTCGCCGCCGACGCGGACAAGGGCTAACGCGATCGCCCTCCAACCTGTTGATCTATCCGTCGAAGCGCGCGGTTGCCACCGCGCCGACCTTCGCGACCAACCAACGCTAAAACGATCATGGACCTTTCATCAATCGCGGCCTCCGCAGCGATCGCCGCGTCAGCCGCGAGCTTACCCGCGCCTGTCACGCAGCCCGCCCTGCCGGCGCAAGCTGATGCACCCGTCTACATCGTCGGCGAGCAATGGACCTTCCGCTACACCAACGATCTTGAATCGACAAAAAACTCAACGTTCGCGCAAACCGTCTCGCGCGTGGAGGGCGGACGCACAGAGATCAATGGCGGATCGATCGTTCTCGACGCGGGCGGCAACAACGTCAAAACAGCCACCGGCACGTTCGAACCGAGCGACGGAAAACTTCAATTTCCGATGTCGGTCGGCAAGACTTGGTCGTCTTCGAGCGTCTATCGATCCGGCTCTTGGGCGTCTGACGTCGAGCGCCAAGCCAAGGTCGTCGGCGTCGAACAAGTCGAAACGCCAGCCGGCGTGTTCGCCGCGTTCAAGATCGAAATGACCGCAAGTTGGTCAGGCACAGAAGGCAATCGCGGCGAGGGCACGGCCCGCGAGACAGACTGGTATGCGCCATCGGTTGGGCGAGTGATCAAGATGGACTACTTTGACCGACCCTCGCACGGCGCGCCGACACCAACGCACGTCGAATTGCTCAAATTCTCCAAGCCTCAATAGATTCCTTCAAAGATAGTCCCCTTTCGCTGGTGTGTCTGAAAATCGCGCGCGCCAGCGCTTTTTTATCGGAGCAAATATGCAAAACCAAAAACTCGTCAGCGAGCAAGTTCAAGAAAAGCGCGGCTTGGCCTTCGCAAAATTTTTCGGAGTGCTTGGATTTTCGATGTTCATGCTGATTCCGCTTATCAACGCGATCATTGGCTTGTTCATCGTCATTTTTTTTGTGATGAAAATCATCGCCGCAAGCGCGCAACGCACAAAAGATCTTTTTTGGGTGTTCGTCGGGGCGGCTGTGTGCATGTTCGGCTTCTTCCTTCCCGCACTTTGCGATGGGCCGACGTCAGCGGGCATGAAAATGGGCTTCTTCTTAGAGTTCGTGCTGAACATTTGCGTCGCGATCTTTATTGTCAGTGGCAAGCTCTCGCATTTGATCAAACCCGCCGGACAGGCCTGAGTCAGCAAAACCAGCCACGATTGCCTCGGACGGGCTCATGCCCGATTGGCCGCGAAAGCGGCCTTTTTTAATCTCGAATCGACCTGTTGTTCCGCGCTCGTGGCGCGAGCGCTTCAAGCAAGCCACTCTGCGTCCAGGCTCACAAAGTTCGCGGACGCAGCGACCCGCACGCCGCCGAGCCGCTCTCGCCCAACGCCTCGCCGATCGCGCCGCCCTCCTTCTCGGCCAACGCGCAGCGCAACACCTGGCGAATCGGCTCTGCGTTTTCGTCGCTGCGCTCCAACGCCAAGTCGAAGGCCGACTTCCCCTCCTTGTCGACGGCCAGCGGATCAGACAATGGAGCGAGAAGCTCCACGGCCTCGGGCCAACCACCGCTCGCGGCCAAGTGCAATGCCGTTTTCCCACGCCTATCCTTCTTCCCGGCATCGGAGGCCGGCAGGAGCGCTTTGAGGCACTCGACCGCCCCGGCGTTCGCTTCTTTGGCGGCCCACATCAAAGCCGTCCGGCCATCACTGTCCATCGCGTTCGGCTCGGACGTGGGCAACAACAGTCGCACGCACTCGACGCTTCCCGTTTGCGCGGCCAAGATCAGCGGCGTTCGCCCCCAATCGTCTCGCAATGTCGGGGCCAACCGGCGCTGGCGGCTGCCGCCCGGCCTGGATTCAATGGCCGCCAACAGCAGCTCGACTCCCTCTGCCCAGCCCATGCCCGACGCGATCATCAACGCGGTTGCTCTGTCTCGGCTCCGGCGGGTTGGGTCCACGCCGGGCAGCAGCAGCTTCACGCACTCGACCTTCCGCGACGCGGTCGCCAACATCAACGTCGTCCAGCCGTGCGCGTCGACCGACGCGACGCCAGCCCCGCGCGCGAGCAGATCGCGCATGGATTTCGCGCTCCCTTTGCGAGCGGCTTCACGCAGCTCGTCGTCGAGCCGCTCCAAGTGTTCGATCGCCGGCCCCTTCACTGCGCAGCCTCCCCAAGCTGTGTTTTCCCCGCACACCCTCGCTTTCCGATTTGCTCCCCGCCTCGCCGAACGTCGACAACCTCTCGACCCGCCGGCTGCGCGCGAGCGCCTTGCTCGACGGGCACGCCGCCACGCGACCGCGCCTTTTCTGGCGAGAGCAGGCATCCTTGATCGGGCCAAACGCGTCGCGGGTCAAGCCTTGCGAGCCAAGCTCCGACGAGCGGCCGCAAGCCGCGCCGCGACGCGAAGGAGCGCGCGCCGCGCGCGAAGAAACGCGTCGACAACCGCGCGGGGCAGCCGTGCCAACTTGCGCCTCCACCAAGCCTCTCGGACTTCCTCGATCCACGCGAGGCCGCGCGGATCGTCTTCGCCCCGCGCCTCCCTCAGGCTCGCTTGAAGCCATTCGCCATCGGGGTCCGCCGCTTCGCGAACATCCCCTGATTTGCTCGCGCCAAGCGCGAGCGCCTTCTGCTCGTTCAATTTCCGTTTGCTTTTTCGTCGCTTCGTGGCTCTCATGTCGTCCCCTTGTGATGATTTCTCTTGGACCGCTTGCGGCGCTGGGCCGCCCCCCGTCAGCGCGACGGCTGCGCCTTGGCATTCGCCGAGCCGCCATCGTCGCCGTCGCCCTCGTCTCCGCTTTTGTCGCCGCCTCCGTTTTCGCCAAGCTCAGGAAAATCGGTCGCAAGCAGGTTGGCGATCGTTGGATCCATCGCGGCTTGTCCGCCGGTCGCGGAAGAGGCGCCAAGTTCTGCCGGCGCGCTCATGGCGCGGGCGGCGCTTGGCGGCGCGGCGCGAGGCGCATTTGCCTCGGTATCAGACGCTTTCGCCATGTCCGGCTCGCTCGGCGCGCTCGCCGGCTTCGCGGGCGCGACGCCGATCCCGAGCGTCCAAGGCGCAGGGGCATGAGCCCGCCGCGCGCGGCGAAGTCGGACGATCGGATAGAAAAGCTCGTGCGCGTCGCCGTCAGCGACAACAAGGAGCTTGACGCCTTTGCCATCCCGCGTCGGACCGAGCCGCGACGCAAGCTCCGAGGGCGAGTAAAGCGGAACACTTTCGCGAGAGAACGAAACCGTCTCGGAGCGCTTTGCGCTGTCGATCGAGACCGACACATTCCTTCGCTCGTGTTCGCGCGAGCCGAGGTTTTTGCAGAGTTGCTCGGCTGTCTCGCCAGGGGACATCTGCCCGACGACCAGAGTCCCGCACATCGACGTCAACGCGCGCACGAGCAGCAGACCGTGGACCTCTTCCAACTGAGCAAAATCTTGGCAAGCGACAACGCAGCGCACTCCGCGCGAGCGGCCGACCTCGAACAGCGCGCGAATCGGAATCTTCCCGGCTTGTGGCAGCTCATCCGCGATGAACCAGAGCTTGCGCGACGGGTCGTCGCGCATCTCCACGCTGTTCACTCGCGCCGCGACGGTTCCCACGACAGCCTCAACGTAGCTTTTCGTGAGGTCGGCATAGCTGCCGTGCCCCTGGACAATGATTTGCCGCCAGCGCGACTTGCCATCGGCCCATCGCCGAAAGCTGATCCGGCGCTCCGGAGGCGTCGCGCCCCAAGCGCTCGCGAGGTCGACAATCGGCGCGCAAAACGACGCCAAGTTAATGAGAATCCCTTGCGTCGTGATCGACGCCTTCTCGACCGCGCGCACGGCTTCGGGATGCCAGCGCCTCATGATCGCCAGAAGCTCAGGCTGCGAGAGGAAAAGCAGCCGGGCGAGATGCGCCCATCCCCATTCGCGCCCTCGCGTCGCCCGCAGATAAACCAGCAAGCCGACAAGCAGTTGGCGAGCAGCGTTCGCCCACATCGGGTCTGAGCTTTCGCGGATCATCGCGGCGGCGAAACGGCGCATGTCCTGCAGGTTGCGCAGGTCGCGCGCGAGGTCCCACGCCAGCGAGCGAGCGTCCCAAGGAGCCAGGATGGCGGGCCGGACGAAAGCCTCCGTGAACTCCCCCTTCGGGTCGAAGATCAGCGCTTGGTCGCCCGACTCGACGACGCGCCTGAGCAATGGCCGAAGAAACGTCGACTTGCCCGAGCCGACGCCGCCAACGATCAGCGTGTGGCGCGTCCACCTGTCCGCCGGCCACGGCACGCCGGGCGCGATCGGATGGTCTGGCTGGCGTTTGGCCTGCGCCGCGACCTTCGCCCGCAGTTTGCTCGCCGCTGCCCGGCGCTCATGCCGGGACGGGCCGCGAAGGAACGCAAGGCCGTCGCGCGGGGCCAAGCCGCGGCGAGCCGTCAGCGCGGCGGGCGCGCACGCCGCGAGCGCGGCGACAACGACACGCCACTCGACCGCGAGGCGCCCCGTCGGCGCGAGTCCGCTCCAACGCGCGGCGCAAGCCCTCGCGCCGTCCGCGAACAAGCCAGGGGGAAGCTGGTTGGCCGCCAGCTTGGCCCAACAGAGCGCGTGCGCGCCCAGCGAGCCCGAGGGCGCCGGCAGCCCTGGCAAGTCCCTCCACAACGCCGCCAGCGCGAGCGCCCCGACCGCGGCCCCCTCCACCGCGGCCAACCTCAACCAAGCCGCCCAATCCGTTCGTTTGACGCTTGGCGCGTTCGCGCCCGCCCCGTGTCTAGGCCCTTGTCCCATGCGCGGCTCCCATGCCTCGAAAGCCTCCAAATCCTCCAATCGCGCCGCAATCCGGGGCGTCGGCGACGAATGTCGACGGACGGCAACCATGCCGTTCGTCTGGACAAACCTGGGAAAACCCCAATCGGCGGATTTAGGGTCAGCTTTCCGCGTCGCGGAAGGCACTCACCCAAGTCGACCCAGGAGGCGTATGACTACTCACGCGACAACACAACAAATCATCGATGCATTCAAACAACTCACCCCGAGACAGCGCAAAGGCCTCCGCTTCGCGGGAGACAGGCTCTCGGAAGCCATGGGGTCCGACGGCGGCTGCGATCTCCTGCAAGAGGCGCTCTTGCGCATGCTCGACGGCAGGCGCAAATGGCCGCTCCGCATCCGGTTCGACTTCTATGTCTATCGGGTGATGGACAGCATCGCGCACAGCGAGCGCAAGCTGCACAGGCACGAACTGGGGCTCTCGTCCTCGTTCGACCATTGCGACACGGCTGGCGGCTGGCGATGCCCCGGCCCGACGCCGGAGCAAGCGGCAATCGCCGCGGAGGAGCTCCGGCTCGCGGCGCGCGCGGCGCTTCGCGCTCGCCTCTCCCTCGGGAGCGATCTCGACCGCGCGGTGCTCGACGCCTTGCTCGACGGCGAAACGCCGGCCGAAATTCGCGCGGCTTTGCGGCTTGCGCCACGCGATTACGAGCTCGCCAGGCAGCGCGTGATGGCTCGCCTTCGCGCCGTTGGGTTGGCGGAAGGCATCGCCCCTGCCGCTCCTGCGAAGCCCAAGCCGAAAGCGAAGGGCGATGACGACGAAGCCGGCTCGCCGCCTCCGGCCAAGCCCTCGCCGCGACGGCGCAGATAGCGCCGCGCGCAACGCCCCGCCAGAATTCGGCGGGGCGTTTTCGTTTGTCTCCGACTTACGACCGTCGCCGACCCGACCACACGGGACCGTTGGGAAAGACGCCCGCGCGCAAAAATGGCGACGGCCTCGCAGCCATCGCCATTCGCGGTTCGCTTGCGCGTCAATCGACGAGATCAAGCAAGTCTTCGCGTCCGAAATTGACGTATCCGTTGAACGTCGACATGTCCGAGTGGCCGACCGCGCGCATCACCTTGTATGGTTTGTCTGGGTTAAGAAGCAACAATCGCGTCGCGCCTTCGTGGCGCAGGTCATGGAAGCGGAAGTCGACAAGTCCCGCCCGCCTGGAATGGACAGCAAAGCGTTGGGAGACGTGGTTCGGGTTCCCTAGCGCGACGAACATCGGCTGAGCGCCATCTGGCTGCAATCTCCGGAGCACGCGCAAAATTCGTCGCGCTTTTTCGCTCAGCGGCACCTCGCGACTCTTTTTGGTCTTGGTGTGTCCAGCGGGCATCAGCCAAACCCCCTTGTCTTTCCCTTCCTTGTCCTTGAAGAAATGGAACTCGTCCCATTTGGCGAACATCAACTCTTGCAGGCGCGCAGCCGTCTCGATCGCCAGCAACACAAGCAGGCACAAAAAGCGCCCTTCTTCGTTTCTCTGGCGGCAGAGATGCTGGATGAGCGCGCGCTCCTCCTTCGGAGCCAGCCGGCGATGGCGGGGAATGTCGTAGCCTTCGGGAAAGAGTTGCGAGAAGTGAGGAAACACCGGAGGCTGGACGTCAAGCTGCGCGGCGCGCCAACTGATCGCCAGCGACATCAAGCACAAGTGGGAAAAGATGCTGTTGTGGGAAAACGGGGCGCCGCGTTTCGACGGCAATTCCCGCATTTTGTTGATGTATTCGTCGATCCAGCGCAGCCGAACGTCCCCGACTTTGTGGCCGGACACATGCTTGGCGACAGTGGGCGCGAACCCCGGGTGGCGCTTGCTCGCCCACTTGCTTTTCGCGAACTCGGCGACGATATCGCCGAGGTCCTCGGCCAGCAAATCCGGGGGCAGGGCAGGCTCGGCCGCCTTCGCGACGAGCGCTCGCAGTTCGTGGTCGACGCCCTCGCCGAAATCACGAGCCGCCTGCCACGTTCCGAAGGTTTTGCTGACGGTCTTTTGGCCTGGAACACGAATGGTCGCCTGCCATTGGCATTGACCGTTTTTTTTGACTCTCTTTGAAAGGCTAAGCATGGTTTGGTCTCCCTTTGTGGATGAAATGCCCCCTCGACAATCCTCTAAAAAAAGGGGGATTCAGGACGCCTCACGCGATGCTGCAAATCTTTGTGAATTGAAAATTGCAGCAGCGTTTGGCGCCGACCGTTTACTCTCGAAAAAAGTCTTTGTGCGCAATAGCTTGGAATTGCTAAATCAACATCGAACCGTATGGCGCGTTGCTGAACGCCAGTGGGTTTTTTGGTATCTAATACTTAAACCCGCCTCTTTATAGTCGAATTTGAATTGGAATCGAAAGGCTACAAACCTTTAGTCTGAAAAAGACCCCAAAAATTGGCCTCAAAAGCCTTTGCTGCGACTTGCCATTGCAGCAAAAACAGTTATTAGCTGCCGACGAACGGTTCAATAAATGATGAGAAAAGGGGCCTTGGGCTTCGAGGCGAGTCTCGATCCGCGCGCGCTCGAAACTGCCGGCGGTCGGCGAACGGGGAAGCAAACCATCGAACGCCGCTCCGGCGGAGGATATGGGGGTTTAGCGTGTCCTCGGAGGGCAAATGGAGCGAAAGGTCGAAGCAGACGAGCAAGCCGCAGCGCCCATGGAGCGGATGAAAAGAAGGATGACGGCCGATGAGGCCAAGAAGTCCCTCGCGCAACAATACCGAATCGAGTCGGCGTTTGTCCGCGTGGCGCAGTTGTCAAAGATCCTTGGCATCGCCGCGCCGACGATTTACACGGCGATGCGCGAAGGCCGCTTCTTTCTTCCGCATCGCATGCTTTGCTCGATGCCCGCCGTGCGCCTGGACGACCTCGCCGAGTGGTATAGCTCACAAGAGCAACCGTCGCCGAAGGTCCGACGCCAAGCGGACGAGGAGTCCCCTGAATCCATCGAGCAGGCTCGGCAGAACAGCGAAGCGCGCGATGAGATCATCGCGCGGGTTTTGGCGAGGGTGACAGCCAAACACGCCGCCAGCGGCCACGGCGCCAAGGCGAGCCAAACCGCGGCCTCCGGGGCGCGGGAAACAAAACGGCGCCCTCGCCCTCGTTGACGTTCGATCAGAGGCTCGATCGACCGAATGCTTTCCCTCACGAAAATCAACTCGGCGAAGAATCAGAAGCGCAGCGCAAAGAGCGGCGACGGCTACCTTTTCTATATCCGGAGCCCCTCAACGCGCGAGCGCAGCGACTTCGTCGAGTATCTCCGCAGCTCGCTCGGCCAGCCCGCCCCGTTCTGGGCGGGCGACGGCGCGCGGCTGCTCGGCCTCGGCGACACTCCCGAGCCGGAGCACGTCGAGCGCCTGGCCCACGGCTTCCACCCGCTCACGGGCGAGCCCCTGGTCCAAGGCGCGGGCGACCGTCATGTCATGGGCTTGGACATGACTCTCTCTGCCCCGAAGGACGTGTCGGCCGCGTTCGCCGCGGCTGACGCGAAGACGCAGCGAGAAATCATCGCGTGCTTGCAAGAGGCCGCCCGCGCCGCTCTGCGCTACGCCGAATCGGGGGCGCTCACTCGACACGAGAAAGGCGGACGCGTGCAGCGCGAGGCGGACGCGACGCTAGCCGCGTGCCACACCCACTTTGCCAGCCGATCGCTCGATCCGCAGCTCCACTGCTGAACGTAGGAAAACGTCAGAATTCGAAAGAATGGAGCGCGCTCGAACTGCGCCCGCAATTTGAGCGCAAGCTCGCCACGGGCGCGATGTTTCGCGCGGAGCTGGCGTGGCGCATGCGCGAGCTTGGCTTCGCCGTGGTGGCTGACGGGCCGTATTTCAATCTTGCCGGCATTTCCGACGCGCAGCGCGAGGCGCTCTCGACGCGCAGCCGGCAAATTCGCGAACACCTCGACAAGCATGCCGCGGGAAACCATGGCGCGGCGGCGAAAAGCGTCGCGGCGCTCAACACGCGCGCTGGGAAAGCCGAGCCTCCCTTGCCCGAGCTGCTCGCGCTCTTCAAAGAGCAAGCCGCGAGCGTGGGCCTCGACGCGTCAGCCGTGGCAAGAATGCGGGCGTCCCCGCGGATCGATCCAACCGCGGAGCTTTCCGCCGACTCGCTTTCGTCGCAGCAACCGTTCATGCTCGATCACGGCGAGCTTCTCGACGAGCTGACGTCCAGCCAATCTTGCTTCACGCCACAAGAGGCCCTTGCCCACATTTGCGCGATGGCGATGGGGCGATGGTCGTCGGCCGAATGTCTTGCGGAGCTTGGCAGTTTTCTTCAAACGGACCAGGTTGTCGCGCTCGGCGCGACCGAGCAAAACACTCCGGTCTTCACTTCCCGCGCAACCCAGGAGCTCGAAACGCTCGCGACCGATCGCGTTCGTCGCGGCGCGGACAACACGCGGCATCAAATCGACGAGCGTCTTGTCGAGGCTCGCTTTGACGCTTTGGAACGTGAGCTTAGCGCGAGGCTCAACGCTCCTGTCTCGCTCGCTCAGCAGCGCGCCGCCGCTCTTCACGTCGCCTCTCGAACGGGCGACCACGCCTTTGTCGAAGGGTGGGCAGGCGCTGGAAAAACCACGCTTCTAAAAGCCCTCGGCGAAGCCTACGTCGAGGCGGGATTCAAGCTGGTCGGATGCGCGCAATCGGCAGCCGCAGCGCAAAACCTGGCCCGCGAAACGGGCATCGAGTCGCGCACGATCGCGAGTTTGCTCCTCGCTCTGCGCAACGGCCGAGCAAAGCTCAGCGAGCGCTCCGTTTTGTTGCTCGATGAAGCGGGAATGGTCGGCTCTCGCGAATTCGCGATGCTTCAAGACGCCGCCATCGCGGCCGGGGCTAAATTCGTCAGTGTCGGCGACTCGAAGCAGTTGCAGCCAATCGCCGCGGGCGGAATTTTCCGCGCTCTGGTCAACATTCACGGCGCGGCGGAAATCTCCGCCATTCAGCGACAACGCACGGACTTCGGCCCCCTTCTTGACTGGCTCGACAGGCAAGCCGAGCGAGGCGCGGGGATAACGCCACAGCAAGCCACAGCCGTTCGCGAACTGCCCGAGAGCGAACGTCTTGCCGCCGCCGAGGCGATCTGTCAGGGCAGCAAGAAATTGCGCGCGGCGTTCGAACGGTGGCGCGCGAAGTATGACCACGAGTGGCTGCGCTTGGCTGTCGAGCAGCTCGCCATGGGCGAGGCGCTGCCCGCGCTTAGGCTAATCGACTCTCGCGGGCGCCTCATGCTCTTGGAGGGCCAGGAGTCCGCCTGGGCCGCGATGGTCGACGCATGGAGCGCGGACAAAACTCCGCTAGCGTCGAAAGCAATGATCGCCGGCACTCGCGCCGAAGTCGCGGAGCTCAATCGACGAGCGCGCGAGCGTTTGGTCGACGCCAGCGCGGTGCTCGATCACGCCGGGGCGGAAATCATGATTCGCCATCGAGACGGCGCGACGGAAACCAAGCGCTTCGCCGCGGGCGACCGAATCGTTTTCACGCAAAATGACCGGGAGATCGGCGTCGCGAACGGCGTTGCCGGCACAGTCAAGAAGATCGACAAGGTTCGCGGAGATTTCTCGCTTGTCGTCGAGCTCGACGCTCCAAATCTGCATGGCGATCGTCGGGTCGTCGTCCCGGCGTCTTTTGCGTGCTTCGATCTTGGCTACTGCCTGACCAATCACAAAATCCAGAGCAAGACCTATGACGCGGCGTATGCGCTGGCGAGCCCGATGGCGGATCGCGAATGGATCTACGTCGCCGCGAGCCGCTCTCGCTTCGCGACGACAATCTTCGTCGATGCCTCGATGATCGGCGCGGCCGATCCGGAGTCTCACCTCGCCAACCGCGAGCAGTTGACGCGCGAGCAGCAAATCGAGGCGCTCGCGCGCGGCATGAGCCGCAGCCACGCCAAAGGCACAACTCTCGACTATCGAGACGCGAACGGCCGCGAGCCGGCAAATCACGCCACAAACCCGACGCGCGCCGAACAGGCAAAAGCCTCCGCAGGCGCTAGCCGCGACGCGCGTCCTTCGGCTTCAAAAAGCAGGCGGGGCCAGCGCGGCGCCCAACGAGAGAAAGTCAGCGAAAGCGATCGGCGCGCCGCCACGGCCTTTTGCGAGGCTCTCTCGATTGGCAAGCAAACCATCGCAATGCGACAAGAGCCGCGCCGATAAACGCGATGCCGCCCCTCTGGCGATCTCGCCTTCGCGGCCAAGCCGGACCAATCGCAGCGTCAGCGCAAGCGCAGACAGCCAAATTTTTGATCGGGCAACTCTCGGAAACAGAGGAGAAAAAGAATATGGCCTTCGCCGCGTTTGACGGACCGGAATGGAAACGAAGCCACGTTGGCGTTCGCCTGACTCAGCGCAGGAAGGCGCGATTGATCGCCCTCGCGCGCGAGTTGCCTCCGGAGGCGACACCGACCGACGCCATCGACAGAGCGCTCGACATCGCCCATGCCTGGCTGATTTCTCGCGGACGTGAGGAAGAAGAAGCGTTCGGCGCTTCGGACATCGCCGCCTCGCTTAACCGACTTGACGCCGGCCTCGCCGCGGCGACGGCGTTGCTCGACAACAAACTGACGCTGGTGGCCGACAGGCTCGCGGCGACGCGCCCCCTCCTCGAAGAAGCGGCGGCCGGAGCCAGACGACTGCATCGGCTTGCCGACGCCGCGCAAGCCAATGACGAATCCGATCTTGATGTTGACGACGGCGAGGATCGTGCCGAGCCGCTTTCGATCGGAGATTGGCTCAGCGCCGAAGCACGACGCGCCGGCCGCCAAATCCTGAAGTCGGCGTTGGTTCGCGCCGAATGGTCGGCCGCAAGGAAAGTTTCTCGCGGGCGGTTGTCCGTCGATTTCTCGTGCCGGCTGCTGGCAATCGACGGCGAGCACGTCCGAAATCTGGCCTCGCCGATCTCTCTCGCGCGAATGGATTTGGTCGACTCGCGCAGCGCGTTGGCGAGCGTCAGCGCGATCAACCCGGTTTGCTTTTTGTGCGAACCGCGCCCCGTGGAAGCATGGCTTGTTCGCGTTCATTCAGTCCAGGCCGAGGGAAAAATTGGCGAAATGATCGCCTCGTTTGAAGCGTGAAGCTGGGCGCCCTGAGCGCTTTTTTGCGCGCTTGAAAAGCGTGCAACGAATGTGGCACCGAAGGGTGCGTCAGGTGTATAAGAAAAAATTGAGATCAAAAACGGCGACGAGTCAACAAAACAGCCCTCGCCCCGCGTTCCGCTCTTGCGCTCATCAGGCCAAGGCGCGCCAAAGACTCGCGCCAACAAGCTCAATCACCCGAGGCGTTGTCGAAACCGATGTCCGTCGTGTCAACGATGAATTCTCGCGACTCCCACTCTTCGCCGCGAAATTTTGTCCGCACATTCACCTGGATCTCGGAGGGCGCATACACCACGCCATCTTCAACCGTGATCTTTCCACTGCCCATGAGGTCCGTGGCCCGCGCAAGCCCTCTCTTAATCCCGCGCTCATACCATTCGAGCGCCTTCGCCTTCATCGCATCGGGAATCTCGTCGAGCAGCAACTCGAAGTCTTGGCTTGGCCGGCGAGTGTGCACAGGCTCACGATCCAGCGCCCTGGACAGTCCGTTCACAACTTTTCTGTATGTGGCTGGCGCCGCCCCTGACGAGTCCCCTTGGATCGGCTGACCTTTAAGCGCTTCCCTGAACACTTTCGACATGCGATCCCCCGTGAAAGGATTTTGATGTTTATGGACAAATGCTAGCAGGGAAACCGAGCGAGCGCGCCCAAAGGGAGTCGCCCTGGTTGTGTTTGATACCGCGTGAACGCTACGCCGCGCGCTCCTGCTCGGGAGGCTCAACGCGATACCCGGCGTGAATCAGAACCCGTGCGCACAAAGCGATGAAGCCATCGACGGACAGATCGTTTTTTGCGTCGTTCGTGCGCCACGCGCATACCTTGAACGCCGCCGCGCTTGCCGACGCCTCGACGTGGTCCACCGTGGGCAACAACGCGAAGCCCGCTTTGTAATGATGCCGGCCCTCTTGGGATTCGGCGTTCGCGTATTTGCTGATGAGCGTCCAGTCGAGCTCTTCGCCTGTGTAGTCGTCGCGCCCGCCACTCGCGACAACCGCTTCGTGAATCGCCTGGCGATAAGCGGCTCCCGTTGCCTCATTCGCAAAACGCTTGCGGTCCCGGCGCACATGAGCAACGGCCTTGCGAGCAAGCCAGCGGAAATAGACTTGTTCCGACACTACGCCATCCAGAAAATGAGGCAACTGATGCTTGCGCTGCGACATGGCTCTTCCCCGTTCAATATCCGCCCCGATCAACACGATGGCCCCCTGCTACGTGCCAGCCAGCCGCCTGGTCCCATCGCCGACGAAACGCTCAAAGAGCGTATTTGTCGCTGCGGTTCTTAAACGCCGGCTTCGTCCCTTCGAGGATGTGAATCACCTTTTCGAGCATCCTCGGGTTCTCGATGCCCCCGGCCTCATAAGTGAAGCTGTGCTCGGTCTTGTTGCACTCCGCGTAAATGATCTGCTCGGCGTCGCACACCACGGCCAAGTTGGGATTGTGGGTGACGATGATGACTTGGCGCCGTTCCTTGGCTGCTTTGATGCATTTGACCAGGATCTTGTAGATCGTCTGGTTGTCGAGATTCTCCTCCGGCTGGTCGATGACGATGGGGATGTCGTCCTTGTCCACGAGCAGGTAAAAGACGAGCAGCAAGAGACCGCGCTCCCCCGGCGACAATTGCCCGATTTCCTGCTGCGCGTAAGTCAGCGAATATCGCGGCGACAGGTAGTCGAGTCCATAGAGGTAATCGAGCACCTCTCTTGGCCCGGCCGTGCGTCGAACTTGGTCGGCCAGCCTCGTCGACCGCCCTGCGTCGTCTCTGCGATCGTGGCGAAGCAAATCGTCGAGCCTTTCTGCAAAAGCGATCGTGCCGTCCGCCGTTGAGAAGTCTGCTTCGCTCAGAAGCTCCCGCATCCGTTGGTCGCTGTCCTCGATCCCGTAAAACGATCCTCGCGCCTGGCGATTGATGCTCGCGAAGAAGCGCTCCTGAAAACCCGACTCGTCGATCCGAACTTGGAAGTCGAGAGGAAGGGGCATGTCCATCTGCTGCGCCGATTGAACAAAGGACTGAACCGGTTCGTATAGCCGACGGTATTCATTGACGGCCTCCACGATCAACGCATGAACCTGCTTGGCCTTCTCGACCCGGCTCGCGCGCAAATCAGAAAGCCGCCCCGGCAATGCGGCGAGCCTCTCGATCTCCGCTTCCAGCCAGCCAATGCTATTTGCCTTGTCCTTCCCGCCGATCAGTTCGGTTTTCGCCTTTTCCCACGCTGCGAGCGCTTCCTTGTATTGGATGAACAGGCGCTGCCTCTCGCCGAGCTTCGTCTTCGTCGCCTCGATGGACGCCTTGACGGTCTCGCGTCGCTTGATGAGGCCGCCCGCCTCTTCGCTCAGAAGCGCCCCGTCAACGCTGAGAATCTCCGTGGCCGCCGCCGCGCCAACTTCATTGACGGGAGCAAGGTTGATTTGCAATGAAACAAGCTGATCGGGGCGAATTTCCGCGCCCAATTCGCCCAGCAAAGGGGCCAACTCTTGGAGAAACTGGTCGTGAGCTTTCTTGTGATTGTCGACCGCTTGCGAGATTCGCTTCGCCAGCGCCTGCCGCTTGACAGCCGCCCCCTTGCGATCGCGAAGCTCCGCCTCCTCCTTGTCTACGGCCGCCGCTTGCGCTTCGAGCTGCTGGATCAACTCGGCCGCTTGCTCCGATTCGCGCTGCGCTTCCGGTGAGGCGCCCGGGTCTGCGACCTCGACGGGTTTGCCTGCGTCAAGCGCCGCCAGTTCAGAGCGCTTCGCCTCAAGCTGCTTCTCCAGCCCCGTCCGGAACTCAGCCGTCATCCGATCCTCGGTGGCCAGAATATCGGCATTGATCCTCGAAATCTCTTTGATGATGGCTTGCCTCGCGGCATTGATTTCCGCGACCTTGAAGTCGATCAACGCATCCATTGATGGTTGGTCAAGCCGGTCCTCTTCGGGGACATGGGAGAAGATGATTTTTCGAAGCTCGCTGTCGAACGTGGATGAGCCGCCCTCGCCGAGCTCGTTGCACAGCGTTTCGAGATACAGTTGCGGCAAATATTTGACTCGCTCGACGCTTGTCGGCGAAGGGTCCTCGTCAAGCTGTCGCGGCGACTCCGTGCCGTCCCGCCAGACAATCGTGGCCGTGAAGTGCTGCGCCAGCTTCCCTTTGGGATTCCGAAAGCGCAGCTCGTTCAAGAACGAAAAACCCGCCCTGTTTCTCGCGTCGACCATGTTTTTCGTGTCGCCCGCCAGCGCAATGATGTCGGACAGAGCGCTTTTGCCGCTTCCCTTGTTGCCGATGATCGCCACCAAGTCACCGTTGAGAGGCATGTCCACGTCGAACCATGGTTCTCGCAACGCAGAGCCAGGCTTCTTCTTCACGCGAATGGACGAAATGTATTTCGTCCTGTTTCGTTCGACCAGTTGCCGCTTCGGCGGATTGTCGCCGATATAGACGCGGTTCGAAAACTCGCGTATCGCTTGGACCAGGCCCGCGAATGTGGCGTCCGCCTTGATCCACGTGAAGCAGTTGCCGATGCGGTCCTTGTCCTTCTCCGTGCTCAACCAATGGGCGTCCGAACAGTCCAAAAGCAAGGCATTCACGTTCGCGTCAGCCAAGCTTTTGCGCGCCTTTTCATAAGCCGCCGGGCTCTCCGCCGCAGTGAAGACGAGATCCGCCTCGTTAATGACGGTTCTCTTGTCTGCGATCGTGTGGTCGCTCCAACGCAGGCTGTCCCATTCGGTTTTGCCGATGGCAAGCAAATGGCTACGCTCGAAGTATGGTGTGTTGAGCGCCTCCTTGACCTTCTCCATGCTGACGTTCAACGAATTGAAGCCCTCCGTCAGCGGGTCGTCATAACCAGACTTTTGGCCGTCGGGTGCCGCGGCAATGATGGCTTCGCCGAGCGCGCGCAGATTTTCGCGCGTGATCACACCGCCCCATCTCGCCCCCTGGCTGCTCGCTTCCGGCGTCAGCGTGTAGTGCCGCGTGATCGCGCTGAGGAACTGATCCCGAATAAGCGCGGGCTCGACTTCGTCGAAAATAACGTGCAGGTTTATTCGGCTCCAATTCGACTCGGAGAATCCGTCTTTCGTCCGTTGAACGATGCCGCCGAACTTGTCGAGCCGGAGTTCAACGACCGGCAGAATCAGGTCAAGGTTCTTGAGCCGACCGTGTTCCCGCTTCGCCCGCAAGACCCTTTCGTAGCCATCGACAAACACGTAGTCGTTGATGCCCACCACCTTGAACTCGGGCGGCAAGGCCTCGAGATCAGAGATGAACGCCTCCCACGCAGCGTCGGCACCGCCGCCAGGGTAGTGGTGAACGATGGACGCCGGTGTGTGGACGTGCAAATCCCACTTCTTCCACGTCGATCCATTTTTTTCGTTGGACATGCGGTCTCCGCGCTGTTGGCTTGTTGTCGCGCTCTCTCATTTCCGCGGCACAAACGCCGCGCCTCGGAACGCAAACTATATCGCCGGAACCGCTCGGAAGGTAGGCCCAAATCGGTCGCGCGGGAGAGCGCAAAGCGCCAAGCCATGCGGCGTGGCAAGACTTCTGCGGTTGCACGCAAAACGGAACTCGATCGCCAGCCACTCGCGTCGGCGCGCCGCTGTCGCGAGTCAACTCGGCGAGCGTCAGGGGTCTCAAGTGGTGCGCGCCTTGGCCTTGATCCAACGCCCGAGGCACAGATCGGCGGCTTTCCGCACATCGCCAACGATTGCCGACCTCTCCTCCGAGTCGCGGATCGAGTGCGCTTTATGACTGAGCTCTGCGATCCGCTGGTGCGCGGCATTTGTCGCTTCGTAGCGTGGCAGCGTCATGTGCTTAAAGATGTCGCCGACCTGAATGTCAACGTTGTGAGCCTCCACATATTGGCCCACGATGGTTGAGTTCAGCATGCCGCACAGATAGTGGGCCTCCATCTCGTCGTCCAGCGCCACAAAAAACACCTTGTGGTCCGGGACGAAAGGCCTCGTTCCCACGAGCGGAACTCGCCCGCTTCCGGCCACCGCTGCACAGAAGTTGCCGGGCATCTCCGCCCAAATCACTTTCCAAGGCGCGAACGTATAGTCGCCAACGTTGTAAATGGTGAAATTGGGCGCTTTAGCCGGCCGCATCCGCGATTTCCACGTTGACCGCTGCTCCAATACGTCTTTGAACGAATTGAGGTATCGGCGTGTCGCGGGCAATTCAAGAACGCGCTCCCCCGCCGCATCGAAGTCGGACTTCTTGATGCCGACGTTCGGGACCAGCGTGTAGAGGTGAAGGTCGGGCTTCAGATAGCACGGCTCGAAATCCGAGGCGCCCTTTACTAGCGGAAACAGCCAATCTGGCTCTATCCACGCCCGCTTGGCGACACCAATGTCCTTGCGGCCAGAGCTCGGCTGCGTTTCGATCTGAACAAGATGATCCGCCTTGTTTTGATCGATGACAGGAACGAAGTAGACACCGTTGAGATCGGTGGTGATCCCCTTGTGCCCCTCCACCCATTCGCAAGGACGGGCAATCTGGCTGATTTCCAAAAACCTGCCGATCGGCAGCACTGCCCACGGCGAGCCCACGCCCCCAACCGGCGTCGCCTCCCAGGTGTCACGCTCGACCCGCTCCAACACCTCGTCCAGAGCAAGCTCCGGCGGTATCCGCCGCGTATAGCCCTCGGCAGCGTCCCATACCTTGTATGGCACCGGATAGGAAGGGCCGGTCTTTCCTTTTTGAAACAAAGCAATCGCCGTTTTGTTGGCGGCGTTGGGAAACGGCTTCAGCGCCTTAAGATCTTCGACCTCGATCGGCGAGAGATGGGAGCCGCGGTCAATGCGGAAATTCCGGAAGCCGGCGGACGACGGATTCTGAAAAAGAATCTGAGTGATAACGAACGCCATGCGGCCACCCATCTTTAGCCATTTGTCGCCGGTCGTGTAAGTGATCATCGCCGAGATGTCGAGCTCGTTGCCGCCATGGTGCCCTGTCTCGGAAAAGATGTCGTATCGCTCGCACGTGGGCTTAACGCGCTCCCGATAGGTTTCTGGAAGCCGAGACCATCGCACCCAAGGCGGGTTTCCGACGATGGCGTCAAAGTGGCCCGCCGTTGCCGACCAAAAGAAGTTTCGGACAATGCGAAACCAAATGCCGTTCCACTTCTGCTTATGCAGGTTCAAAACCTGTTCGTATGTTGTGCGCAAAGGCTCTGACCAAGCTTGCGCTTCGGCCCTGCTCAGCAACTTGGCGCGCACCAAGGCGGCGGACATGATCGAATATTCATGGCTCAGCTCGACGTGCTCGCCCATGAGGTCAAACACAGAATCGAGCCTGGGCCGGTTGAATGCAAGCGTCGCGGGCAGGTGAATGTCCAGGCTAGCTCTGCGGCTGCCAATTCGATATTGCACCACGTCTGCATCGCCCTCTGGATCCGCCGCGGGCGAGTAAATCGCATCCGCCAACAGAATGGGCAGCTCCACCCGCCGGCCGCGAGCGGAAGACAACAGATCCGCGATTTCCATCAGGAAATTCACGCGAGCGGTTTGAACCGCCAACGGGTTGAGGTCGAAACCCCAAACCTCGTCGAGCACGGCGTCGACCGTCGCCCTGTCGTCCAACCCCTTCCGGGCGGCCTCGGCGCGCTTGCGCCGGATCACCTCGACGAGGAAAGAGCCGGATCCGCATGTCGGATCGAGAAATCTCGGCCCGATCCACGCCGAGGGGGCAATCTTCGCGACGGTCAGCTCAACCAGCCAATCAGGCGTGTAGAACTCGCCCAGGCTCTTGCGCAGCGTCTCGGGCACAAGCCCCTGATAGAAATCACGCAACGCGTCTCGCTGTCGCCCGAGACGATCGGTCCGATAAAGCGCGAGCTTGCCGATCAGGGCGCGAAGCGCGGGAATCAAATCTCGCGCGTCTTCCGGCGTTCCGGCCGCATCGATATACCAACTGAAAATCGCTTCCTCGACGAAACCAGCGAGCCCCGCCGTCTCGAACAACTGACCCCGCTCGATTTGCAGCCGAAGCTGGTCGATCAGTTGCGCGTCATCCATTAACGCAGAAAATGCTTCCGCCGGACCGGCGATCGTCGTGAGCCCGTGCGCGGATACGATTTCCGCCGCGAGCAGCTTGATGATAAGAGAGTTGTAGGTGTGGATGACAAACAAGCGCGCAGACATCGAATGACGCTCGGCGCCCCGCCATGTGAAGCGCAACACCTTCTCGATCGTCTCAATCTGGAAGCCCGAAAGATCCGCCACCTGTCCGTAGAGCGCCCGCCATTCCTCAAACAACATCGAAATCTTGCTTACTTCGGGCGCGTCTATGGCGCCCTGAAGCGCATGGGAGAGGGCTTGCATGACGGCGCACGCGGCCTCTGACGCATGCCCGAAGTCATCAAGCAAGCTTTCCGCCACAACAGGGCGACGAAAATTATTTCGACATGCCTCGATTACCATCCCCACGGAAACAACGGAGAACGGCAAAAGATAGTTGTGTCGAATCGCTCCCCCCACAACCTGGGCAAAGCACAAATGCTCCCCGTCGATGGCGATGCCGATGAAGTCCTCCGGCGGAACTCCGGTTTCCTCGGCCGCCTTCAGGATGTAAGGAAGCAGGCGCTTATCCATCGCATTTTGGAAACTCGCGCTCTTGTCGCTGCCGTTGAAGAGGCCAGGCGCTTTGAACTCAATGACCACGTTATTGAGGCTGAGGTCTCGCCGAGCGCGCTCGGCGTCGAAGATTACGTCGAGCGCGGACTCGAGCGCGGATATCCACGCTGCGCGAACCTCCTCCTCTCCATGCCACCTCCTGCGACGGCGATCAATATGGTTGTAGGCTTTTATGGCGATGGCGTCTGCGGTCATCTCATGCGGAATGGGTAGTTGCGGAGGCGTCCGGCGCGCCCCGGCCCTCCCGTGCACCTCAATGGCGCGGGGACAGCGCGCTCGGCGCATGATCGTCGGGTCCGGCAGCGCCTGAACGCGAGCGATTATAGAGGCATCGGCCGTTGCGGACGAGGCTGGAGAAGCCTCGCAGGGGAAGCGCCGACTCGCTTCGGACCGTGCATGAAAGGCAACAGGCCTCATCAGACACCCTGAGGGCGGGAAACGGCAGGCGCTGCATTTGGGTTGAGTTTCCCCAATCAAAATCTATTTTCAATAGAATACATATATTGAGAGATGGTTGAGAGAATAGCCAAGAGATGAGGGGCAGGTGGGATCGCCGGCCATCTCCGCGCCAGACGATCGGTCAACCTCTTGGGGGCACGTGCCCTTGGCAACCTCCATCAGTCGTGGGAGAATGGCTAAGTCATTGAGATCCCGCAGTTTTTTGATTTCCCATCTGTTTGTGCACCGAGAGCCCGACATGAGCGCCCCAACTGTGGACATCCACGCCGTTGTCGACTACATCATCGTCAAGCTCGACGAGGGAGAGGTGTCGCTCAATGTTTTGAAGCTGCAAAAGCTGCTTTTCTACGTGCAAGCGTGGCATCTCGCATTCAACGACGCGCCGTTTTTCCGGGGCAAGTTCCAAGCATGGATCCACGGGCCAGTGAATCGCCAGATATATGATCGCTTCAAGGACACGCACAGCCTGTATGCCACCGTTCGGCGCAGCGACGTGCCGGATGCGAATGCTGCAGAACTGCTTTCCGAGCGGGCCTGTGCGCATATTGACGAAGTCCTAGAGGCGTATGGGGATTTGTCCGGCACGCAGCTTGAGGCGATGACTCACTCCGAACAGCCGTGGCTGGCGGCGCGCGCCGGCCTCCGTTGGTCGGAGCGAGGTGAAAGGGTCATCGACGAAAATCTAATGGCCGACTTTTACCGGAAACAGCTCGACGAAGTCGAATAATCGAGGCGCACGCAAATGGCTCGCCTCGGCAAGGTGGTCGAGAAACGCTCTGCTCAGATTGAGGTCGACTCAACGCAGGCCGAGCAACTCAAAAAGAAACTAAAGCGCGCGCCCACCGCTGGAACTCGATGGAGTTTTTCGTTCACATTCTTCCGGGAAATCGAAAAATTCGGGCTTAGCGCGGGCGACGTTCCGCAGACGTGGCTTCTCTCCGTTCTCGAGCGCTTCAAGGAACTCGGTAGCCAAGAAGTTGACGAGATTCTGAGCGATCACGTAAAACGAGATTACTACCGATTCCACCCGATCGATTGGAACGCGAGAAACATTCCGGTCAAGCGCAAAGAATTGGACTGGATTGCAGAAGACTATCGGGACAACGAGGAGGAGTTCCCGCTCGCGCAGTTTATGGTCTCAATGGGCCGAGGGCGGATCATCGGTTTTTTTGATGAGAAAAACGTGTTCCAGGTTGTGCTGCTGGATCCGCTTCACAACATGCAGCCGTCCTCTCGCTTCCATTACTTAGTCGATCCGTGCTCCCCGCTTGGGTGTGAGTTCACGAGACTGCACAACAGCATCTCCGATGTTGTAAGGAAGGCGGACCACTCATGCGGTTGTGGGGTCGCGAGCGCCGTGGGAACCTTGTTAAAAGACAACGGCTCGCTTGAGAAATATTCCGTTTTGCCGATTCGTATTGACGACCCGTCGATAATTGATGAAGCCGAGGAAATGGTCTCCTCGGGAGCGGCGGAGAGCTATGCGGATATCTTCCTCGAGGGGCTTTGCTCGGTGGTGAGTCGCGCCCCCAATGCGCCGCCCCAACCGCCCGCGGATGCCCCTTCTCCGGCAGACGTGCAGCCATAAGGCCGGCATGCCCAGACAGCCTTTGCGCTAGACCAGCGACCGCTGGCTCACTTTTATGCGGCAGGTCATCCCTAGCTAGTAGCATTTGCGTTTGAGGGCGCTTGGAGCGTCGTGGCAGGCGGGGGCGTCCCAACGACTTTCTTGGCGTGCGATTGCGGGAAGCTCGGGAACGAAAATATATTACATTTTACTTTCGTTGCAACGATTTTTCGGGCCGACAGATGGTCCTCAATGCGCAGAAGGTCGGTGTATAGTGACTTTCTGTGGGCAAACCCAACAAAGGGGAACAAAGTGACGGTTATTCGATTTCTGGCGGAAACTCCGAGCACTCTTCGTGACGTTCGACATCGGGAGCAGGGCGAGCCGTCAGGAGGTGTCGCCACCAAGCAGGCAGCAGCGAACACGGCGGATCAAGAGCCATTTGAATGCTCATCCACCGATCGGGAGCTTTCGGACCACCAATTGCAGGCTCTATGGGGCGCCTATCCGGAATGGGATTCGCTCGAAATCGTCGACCCATCCTGAACCTGAAGGATGACGCAGACTGATGAGTGAGCAAAGAATAACGATTTGGTCCCCGCAAGCGGGGATAATAGTCCGCTGCCCCTTCCCTCTAGAAGAAGACCCAACAGTTCCAGGGCCTGAAAAAAGGTTGGTTTATATCTCTTCAGTCCGAAAGGCACGGCCGAATAAATTGGAAGAATATGTGGTGCTGGCATGCTATGGATCAGCGAACCAAACCACCGGGCTTACTACGCAAAAGCGAATTACCCCTTACCAATTCGAAGTAAGCAATCAGTTGGAATTTGGCGCCGCTAGACTCAAAGAACCCACGCGATTTAACTTGGCTAGGAGCGCGCCGCTGCCTTGGACCACCAAATGGTTTTCGGCTACCCCGGATTTTGGAACCCTTTCATCAGCCACAAAGGCCGCAGCGGACAAGGCAATGATTGAGGCTGAAACTTACCTCAAAAAAAATCCACTAAAGAAATTTGGCTACAAACCAGAATACGAAAAAACCAAACGCGGTGGCAGAACGATAATGACGCTGATCGATCCCCCTGATGAATGGGGAGACTAGGTCAGCATTTTTTCGCCCAGATGAAAGTCCGCGCGCAATATCGGGCGCGGACGGAGAGGTCAAAGCGCTGTTTTGAGTCGAGTGAAACCAAGCGCCTGAAGTCCAACCTCCGTCGGTTCCCACATGTCTCACTGCGTTTGCGATGTCCCATCAGGGAAACAACGGCGCTAGAATTGGGGGTCCAAACCAGTGGACCACCGATTTCAGGCCCAGAAGCCCCGCAGAGCCAGGCGGGGCGGGCGTTTCAGGAAGTTGACCTTTTCTCCCTGATTCGCCACCAGTTGCAAGAAAAAGCCGCTGCTTCTCACGAAGCAGCGGCTTTTTTGTTCTGGAACGCCGGGAATGCGCCCGAACAGGGGCATTACGCATCTAAAGCCCAAACGTTTTAGATGCGAGCGATTTTCCGGGAGCGGATGCTATCGCGCGCCGGCGGCTACCGTGTAGTACCGAGTCGTTCCCGCCACGCTGCAATGTGTCATAGCAACAGGAGGTCAGACCGAACGGGAGCAAACCCCGGCTATCCTGCTGGCCAGCCCCATTCCGCGGCGGTTGATCCTCGCCGCGCAGGCTGCGTCTCTGATGGAATTGGGAGCGCTCGTGCGGCTTCGATATGGTGGCCCGCGCCAGCAGTTTCGGCGTGACAAGGCCGGTTACAGGGATGCAGTCTGCTACCTCTACGGCTAAGCGCACACGCAGCATCTACCGCCTCACGGCAAAGGAATCGCAAATCACGCGACCGGTAAAGATCAAGTCGTACTCCATACCAAGCAAACATCGTGCGCAGAGGTTCACTCCTTCGCGCAAATCCTGTGCGCACCTGTGAAGGCTGTAGGTAGCAGCTCGCGCAAATAAAATAAGCATCGAAAGCGAACGATGCCAGTGAGCGGCGCAGAACAACGTGTTACGCGCGCAGCAGCCCTGCGTATCCGGGGAGTTGAAAACGCAAATAGATTGCGTAACCCATGTGCATCAAAACGCAAACGGAGACGGTCATCCACAGCCCATAAACCGTAGTTGACATACAGCGAAAGTCCTTACAGCAGGATAGGCTTGCGCCGGTTTTGGGCGCCGACGCAACATGGAAGCGCCGGCCGGCTGTCAGCGGATTCTCACGACTGATTCGGTTCAAGTGGTAAAAGGCGCGCTCCGAGAATAGCTTCTGCAGACCTTCCCGCAGCAACGGTGCTGGTAGCATCCTTGATGGCATCGACGTCTCTGCTCGGAGGTAGGCCGAACATTCGCCGGTATTCCCGCGTGAATTGCTGGACGCTTTCATAGCCCACGGAAAACGCCGCGCCGCTGGCCGACACACCTTCCGACGCCATCAGCCTGCGAGCTTCGATCAGGCGCAATTGCTTCTGGAATTGCAACGGGGACAACGAGGTCGCCGCCCGGAAATGCTGGTAGAACGACGATGGACTCATGCGGGCCTCGGACGCCAGCCGCTCGATCGGCAGCGGCTGCGCGAACTCGCTGCGCAGCAGGGCGACAGCACGTGCCACGCGCTGGGTGTGGCTCTCCGGCCAGCCCAAGTGACGGATCGCGGCGCCGTGTTTTCCGACCAGCAGCCAGTAGTGCATTTCCCGCACGAGCTGGGCCTGCAGAACGGGCAGCGCCGCGGGGCGTTCGATCAGCCGCATCAGGCGCAGCGCTGCATCGGCCACCTCTGAGTCGGATGGCTCAACCCGCACGGGCGACCCTTGGGCCGCGGGCCCCAGTTTCATCTCCACGGCAAGTTCGGCGATAGCCGTCAGATCCAGATCCAGCACCAGCGAGAAGTACGGCTCGGCGGCGCTGGCGCGCGTGACCTGGCTTACCGTCGGCACGTCGGCCGTAATCAGCAGCGAATCGCCGGCGCTGAAGTCGAACGTTTTCGTACCCATCGTGACCCGCTTGCCTCCATGCAACACCAGGCAGGCCAGCGGCCGGGAAATCGCATAGTCGATCCCGCTCGGCTGGGTCGCCCGGATGGTGGTCAGGGCCGGGATGGGAGTTTGGGCCACGCCTGTCGGGCCAGTATAGGCACTCGCGTAGCGGCGCACCGCGTCGAGCAGGGTGTCGTTCATATCGTCGTGCTACGAGCGTTTTTTACCTCGGCATCCTAGCGCGTTTCAGGCGGCGCGAAATCCACCTTCGGAGGAAAAGGCCAAGAACTCGGCGATTCAGGCAAAGGTAATCCACGTTCCGCGCGACAAAATGAACGCCTTCTTACACGTTACCAAGGAGTCGTTCATGAGCAGGATTTCTGTCGTCACGGGTTCCAGCCGCGGCCTCGGCCGCAATACCGCCCTGGCCATCGCCAGTCGGGGCGGCGACGTCATCATTACCTATCACAGTCGCGAAGCAGAAGCCAAGGCCGTGGTCGCCGAGATCGAGAAGCTCGGTCGCAAGGCGGTAGCCCTTCAACTGGACGCCGACGACGCCACCACTTTCGCGGCCTTCGCAGAACGGCTGAGGACCGCGTTGCACCAGACCTGGCAGCGCGACAGCTTCGACCATCTCGTCAACAACGCCGGACATGGCGACGTGGCGCCGATTGCCGAGATGAGCGAGGACGCGTTCGACAAACTGGTCAATGTGCACTTCAAGGGCGTGTTCTTCCTCACGCAGAAGCTGCTGCCCCTGCTCGCTGACGGGGGGCGCATTGTGAACCTGTCCACTGGTCTGACCCGAGTGTCTGCCGAAGGCTGGTCGGCTTATGCCTCGGTCAAGGGTGCAATTGAGGTACTGACCGTATATATGGCCAAGGAACTGGGTCGCCGCAAAATCTCGGTCAATGCGGTGGCGCCGGGCGCGATCGAGACTGATTTCTTCAACGGCGCCGTGCGTGATACCCCGGAATTCAACAAGTTCTTCGCGGACATGACGGCTTTGGGTCGCGTCGGTGTGCCTGACGACATCGGGCCGATGATCGCCAGCCTCTTGTCCGAGGACAACCGCTGGGTCAACGCACAGCGCATCGAAGTGTCGGGCGGTCAAGGCATCTGAGCCAGAATGCCGGACACCTACGAGTTTCATCAACAGCGAGCTTTATAAATTGGCGGATGCGCCGCATCTGGCCGACGTCTTTGTCCCAAGGCCGGCTTACACGCTTATGTTGTTACGACCTGTTTCTATCGAAGGAGCGGACCGCCGTGCCTCTGATCCATGTTCATTACCCGACCGGTACGCTGGCTACCGAGGCGCGCAACGCGCTGGCCGAAGAATTGACGCATGTCTCCGCTTCAATCTCTTCGTTTTCAGCCGACCGCTTCGATATCATCATACGAAGCGGTTAAAGTGAAGCCCTACCGAAACTTCGTCAGCTTGCAATGAGCGCTTTTATTCGCGAAGGCGATACGACAGATCACGGTGGCAGAGTGTTCGCCTAACAGCCAGGTCGAAAGCAAATCCGTCGCCCGTTTGGGAGACATGGTCTCGTGCCCCAAGTGCGGGGGCGTCTACCCGATCGTCCAAATCCTGCCGCGCGGGATGACCATGCATGGAAAGCCGCCGGCCTTTGAAGGCGACAAAACGGCTTGCGGCGCCACGCTGATCGCGTCCCAATCGGTCGCGACGGCTCAGCCCACCAGCGGGGCGAGCGGCCAAGCGGGAGCAATCGCCAACCACGAGGCAACAGGCGACGGAGCCGGGCCGTATCGAGGCCGGTTCCAGGTGCTGGACGAAACGACCGGCAAGCCAATCGCCAACCACCCCTACACACTTCACACCACCGACGGCCAAACTCTTTCCGGACAGACCGACGCAAGCGGATACACGCAATGGCACGAAGCCGACGCCCCCGCGTCGCTACGGTTCTCGTCGGAGTCGACGCAGTCAGCAGGCGTTGAGGATGGTGCATGAGCGGCCCCGGCTACGGGACCGGCTCTGGAGCTGGAGGCTTGACGAGCGGCGGCCAAACGACGCCGGTTCAACTGCGGCCGGCGTTTCCCGACCCGATCGACAAAAAGGTCATCTGCAAAGCCATTTGCGTGTGCAGTCGCGAGCCGGACACCGGGTCCACCGGGCAAAGCCTCAGGCAGCAGTGCGTGTCGCGGAACCTGCGCGACGTTGACCGATCGATGGACTGGCAGAGCCCCTACAAATCCGAGGTGAACTACGACATGACGCAGACGCCACCCGCGCCAATCATGCGCTCAGCGTCACCGACCGAGGCACACCCCTACCTGCCGGGCTGGATCGCCAAATACTGGCCGGGGGGCCTGGACGCGTATCCCACTGGCTCCAACACCGTGCGCCGACCAGACATCGTTATCGTCAAGGACGGCTCGCTCCCGCCGACCCAAGACAACATTAAGGGCGTGATAGAGATCAAGTTTCCGCCGCAAACCAAAGATCCCGAACAGGACGACGACTACGCGCGGATCGCCGGCTCCCCCAGCAAGGTCGCGACGATGGGGCCGGGAGACTGCGACTGCTCGGGGGACGACAACGGCGAAAGTCCCGTTCGTGCGCTCTCCGAAGCGCTTTCCGGGCTCGGCCGTTCGTTGCGCCAGATGATGGGGCAAGGCCCCTCGTCGCTACCGGGCATGGGCGGATTGCCAATGCCGCCCACACCAATTCCCGTTCCATAATTCAGATTTGCCGGCATCGAACGACCATGGACAAGAACTTTCTCGATTGGGCCAAAGCCAACCAGGGCAAGGCGCTGGTGCAAAACGCGCTGTTGGAGCCTCGCTACGCCCACGAGGGCATTGGCGCCGCAGTCGTCGTCCGCGCTTCGCTTTACTTCGAGCGAGCGTTCGACACTGCCGTCCGCGAGGCGCTCGTCGATTGCTTCGAAGACTATTGCGCGTCACCGGGCTGCAAGCTGACGTTCCTGTGGCATAACGGGAAGACCGCGCAAACGTTCGCCAAGGCCAAGCCCATGAGAGCTATCGCCGCGAGTCTCGGCCCGGAAGATCGCTTCGACTTCTGCTACGTCGGCGGAGAGCGCGCGTCGGACGCGAGCCTGTTCGAGTTCGAGATCACCGGCCTGCGCCAATGGCAAGAGAAGATGGGCACACGAGGGCTCAACTCCCTGGCGTTCTCCTGGCCAATCGTCGCGGTTCAGGAGAACCCGGACGCCTTCGCCAAGCTGTTCTTCGACGCGGCCACGCGCGTGAGCGCGGTCCATGGCCAGGCAGGATGCGCGGTCAATCTGTCGCCCACCGAAGCCGAGCCGAACGAGCCAACAGAATATTGGATTTCGCAACTCATGCCAGGCCTCGACGTGGGCAGGCCGGAGTTCAACTCCGTCCGCGACCTGAAAGGGAAAATCAAAACCGTCAACTGGCTGACCGCAATCAGCAAGCCGATGCTCGCGGAGACCGGCGGAGTCGCGGCGTTGCGCTCCGAGTTACCGCCGAGCTGGTTCTCGATCGGTGATTACGGTGCAGGAATCGCCATTCGCGCTGGTGTTCTGCCCGAATCAGGCATCTCGGACAGCGAGGACAAACCTCCAGTTCCGCCCCCCGCCTACGTGGTCCTCGACCATGCGCTGCGCGCAATACGAGCTCAGGAGATGGATGTTCTTCAACGCGGCACCGTCAACGCGGGGGCACCGGTCTACAACACGCGCCAATCCACCGCCGCCTGGCTGCGCCGTTTCGAAACAGACGAAAACGGCCTGCTCGCCGCGAAAGCCGCGCTGCTCGACACGCCGCCCCTCGCGCCTTCCAACACACTGCCGAATCCGCTTTGACGCGGCTCGCCGCTCTCTTCGCCTTCCGCCGGGTCAAAGGCAAGCGCCCACGCCCGGCGTAGCGCACCCTTGAGACACGACGACCGCGAAAAATGGCACAGGCTTCACGAAGCCGCAACGCATAGCGCGACCGCACGCTCAAACTCAAATCACCGCTATCTCGTTGTTCACCGACGCCCTTGAACGGGCGCCGGTGACGTGCCGTTTCGCTTGAGAATCATGCAGTGGACGGCGCAAAGCCGAGTCATCACCCCGGCGACTTGCCACTCCCCCACCGCCCGAATCAAGTGCACGCGCTGACGCACATCAGTGCACGCCGTCCCCGCCCCAGGGCAAAAGCGCCGCCTTCGCCGCACCAGGTCCTCGACTCAGCCGCGACATCGCCCCTGGCACGCTTCCCGCTTTAAAGAGCGCGCAAGGAGCCGGCGCAACCTCCGGTTCGACAAACAATCTGGCAATGGACGGCTAGGGTTCCGGCCTGCTTCGCGCAGGTGCTGGTCCGAGAGCTGTCGACCTCAGGCGAGGTTACACGGCGGGACAAAAGCCCGGGAGAGAACGCGATGTTTGCGCTGCTCCCTGCCGTCGCTAACCGTCCCATCCGAGGTCAACCCATGTTCAAGCTCGTGCGCTGTCTTGGCATTGCCGCCGTCTCCCTCGCCACACTCGCCTCCGGTTCCGCGTTCGCCGCGGGCCGCAACGACTTCAAGGTCTGCTGGACCATCTACGCCGGCTGGATGCCGTGGGGCCAGGCGAAAACCCAGGGCATCGTGTCCAGATGGGCCAAAAAATACGGCATCAATGTCGACGTCGTGCAGCTGAACGACTACGTCGAATCCATCAATCAGTACACGGCCGGCAAGTTCGACGGCTGCGCGATGACCAACATGGACGCGCTGACGATTCCCGCGGCCGGCGGCGTGGATTCGACGGCCCTGATCGTCAGCGACTATTCGAACGGCAACGACGGCGTGCTGATGAAGGGCAAGGGCAAACAGATCGCCGACCTGAAGGGACAGCAGGTCAACCTCGTGCAGTTCTCCGTTTCTCATTACCTGCTCGCGCGCGCGCTCGAAAGCGCGCATATGAGCGAGCGCGACCTCAAGGTCGTGAACACGTCGGACGCCGATATCTCCGGCGCCTTCGCAACCCCTTCGGTTCGCAACACGGTCACCTGGAACCCGATGCTCGCCGATCTGAAGGCACAGCCGAACGTCAGCGAAGTCTTCGACTCCAGCAAGGTTCCCGGCGAAATAATGGACATGATGGTCGTCAACACGAAGACGCTGCAGGAGAACCCCGCGCTCGGCAAGGCGCTGACCGGCGCCTGGTTCGAAATGGTCGCGCTGATGCACACCGACTCCGCGGCCAGCACCTCGGCGCTGACCTCGATGGCCAAGGCCTCGGGCACCGATCTCGCCAACTTCAAGGGCCAGTTGTCGACGACCGCCCTCTTCTATTCGCCGCAAGCCGCGCTCGCCTTCGTCACGAACCCCGACATGCCGAAGATCATGACGCGCGTCGCGCAGTTCTCGTTCGATCATGGCCTGCTCGGACAGGACGCGAAGAGCGCGGATGCGGTCGGCATGGCGTTCGACAAGGGCGTCGTCGTCGGCAACCGGAACAACGTCAAGCTGCGCTTCGATCCGACCTACGTTGCGATGGCGGCGGCGGGCAAGCTCTGAGAGGGGCGTTCAGGGTTCCTTATCAGAGCTCCCGCTTCAGGTTCCTATCCGAGGTTCCTATCCGAGGTTCCTATCCGAGGTTCCTATCCGAGGTTCCTATCCGAGGTTCCTATCCGAGGTTCCTATCCGAGGCACCTATCCCAGGCTCCCACTCCAGTCACTCCACCAGGCGTTCACCATGCGACTCATCAATCGACATCCGAGCCGGATCGGCGGCTTGATGCTGCTCCTGCTGCCGTTCGCCGTGCTGTTCGCGGTCTACTTCACCGGCTCCTCGATGCGGCTCTCGCTCAATCCCGATGACAAGCTGCTGCCAAGCGCGACGCAAATGAGCGATGCGGTGAAATCGGCCGCCTTCACCGAGGACAAACGCACCGGCGAATACCTGCTGTGGGCCGACACGCTGTCGAGCCTGCGGCGGCTCGGCATCGGCCTCGCCGTGAGTGCCGTGATCGCGCTCGTCGCCGCCATCGCGACCGGCTCGTTTCCGCTCGTCGGCGCGACGCTCTCGCCATTCATCACCGTCGTCTCGATGGTGCCGCCGCTCGCGGTGCTGCCGATCCTGTTCATCGTGTTCGGACTCGACGAGTTGTCGAAGGTCGTGCTGATCGTGGTCGGCATCACGCCGGTCATCATTCGCGACCTGCATGCCCGCGCCCGCGAGATTCCGGTCGAGCTGTGGGTCAAGGCTCAAACGCTGGGAGCCACGAGCTGGACCGTGATTCTGCGTCTGGTGCTGCCGCAATTGCTGCCGCGCCTGCTGGTGGCGACGCGTCTGTCGCTCGGCGCGGCGTGGCTCTTTCTGATCGCCGCCGAAGCGATCGCGTCGACCGACGGCCTCGGCTACCGCATCTTCCTCGTGCGCCGCTATCTGGCGATGGACCTGATCCTGCCGTACGTCGCGTGGATCACGCTGCTCGCCTGGCTCACCGACGAACTGCTGCGCCGGCTCACGCAATGGTGCTTCCCGTGGTACGGAGGCGCGCGATGATCGAAGTCCGCAACGTCTGGAAAGAGTACGGCGACCAGGTCGTGCTGGAGCGTCTGAATCTGACCGTCAAGGAAGGCGAGTTCTGTTCGATGGTCGGCGCGTCCGGCTGCGGCAAGTCGACGTTTCTGCGGCTGCTGCTCGGTCAGGAACGCGCGACGCGCGGCACGATCCTGCTCGACGGCAAGCCGCTGCCGGCCGAGCCCGACCGGCATCGCGGCGTCGTGTTTCAACGCTACTCGGTGTTCGACCACCTGAGCGTGCTGCGCAACGTGATGCTGGCGCTCGAACTTCCGCACGCGCAGCTCACCGGCCGGCTGTTCGGCTCCCGCCGGCGCGCGGCGCGCGACGAGGCGGCGGCGATGCTCGAACGCGTGGGCCTCGGCGCGGCGCTCGACAAGTTTCCGCAGCAACTCTCGGGCGGCATGCAGCAACGTCTCGCCATCGCGCAGGCGCTGATCACGAAGCCGCGCGTGCTGCTGCTCGACGAACCGTTCGGCGCGCTCGACCCCGGCATCCGCAAGGACATGCACGTACTGCTCTCCGACCTGTGGCGCGAATCGAAGCCCACGATCTTCATGGTCACACACGACCTCAAGGAAGGCTTCACGCTGGGCAGCCGCGTGCTGGTTTTCGACAAGGTGCGCGTCGATCCGCAGGCGCCCGGCGCCTACGGCGCGCGCATCACCTACAACATTCCGCTCGACCGCAGCCGCGCCAGCGCGTCGGCCGTGCATCTCGCCGAGGCGGCCGTGCGAGGCGCCTCCGGCATCGAGCTGGTCTCCGACTGAAGGACACTCCGTTATGAATCCAGGTACGACATTGCTGCTCGAAGAAACCGTCCCCGGCGGCGCTCACACGTCGCTCGTCGTGAAGCGCGGGCAGTCGCTGCGCGTGACCGATCTGCGCGGCGGCGCAAACGTCAGCGTGATGATGGTCAACGCGACGGAAAAGAGCGAACGGCTCAATCTGCCCGATTCGCTGAAGTGCCAGCACACGGCGAAGCTCACGGCCGGGCACTGCCTCTACTCCGACATGGGCCGCGTGCTCGCGGCGATCGTCGCGGATACCTGCGGCTGGCACGACAGCATCGGCGGCGTATCGAACGCCGCCGAGGTTCTCGAACGATACGGCGCAGGCCGCTACGAGGAACTGCGCAACGCGTTCTATCGCAACGGCACCGACAACCTGCTCGTCGAAATGGGCAAGTGGGGCCTCGGCATCGAGGACCTGCTGATGACGCTCAACCTCTTCAGCCGCGTCGATGTCGCTGACGACGGCGCACTCGAATTCGTGCCCGGCAACTCGAAGGCCGGCGACTACGTCGAGCTGTACGCGCCGATGCATACGCTCGTCGTGCTCACCGCGATCCAGCATCCGCTCGACCCGAACCGCGAGTACGCGCCCAGGCCCGTGAAGCTCGCATTGCGCGACGCGTCCCCCGAGGTCGCCGAAATCTGCCGCAGCGCCTGCGAGGAAAACGTACGCGGCTTTATCAACACCGAACGCTTCTTTCTTTGAGCGGAGACCCGGCACATGACTCATACGCTTACGAACGGCGCGCTGACCGTCAGCGACAAACATCCCGACCACGCGGCCTACCGAGCGACACTCGCGGCGGGCGAGCCGTGGCTGCACGAGCTGAAGGCGGGGCAAACGCTGCGCATCGTCGATCTCGAAGGCAACCAGGCGGTCGACACGCTGTTCTACCGCCTCGCCGATCCGCGCGAGCGCTTCGACCCGCAACGCACGTTGCGCCGGCAAAAGCGCCTCTATCTGACGGCGGGCTCGGTGCTGTATTCGAACCTCGGCAATCCGATGCTGACGATCGTCGCCGACACGTGCGGCCGTCATGACACGCTCGGCGGCGCCTGCGCGCAGGAGAGCAACACGGTGCGCTACGCGCTGGAGAAGCGCTACATGCACAGCTGCCGCGACAACTTCCTGCGCGCTTGCGCTCACGACGGGCGGCTCGCGAAGCGGGACCTCGGCGCGAACGTCAACTTCTTCATGAACGTGCCGGTGACGGCCACGGGCGGGCTCACGTTCGAAGACGGCATTTCCGCGCCGGGCAAGTACGTCGAGTTGCGCGTGGAGATGGACGTCATCGTGCTGATCTCCAACTGCCCACAGCTGAACAATCCGTGCAACGCCTACAACCCGACGCCCGCGGAGCTGCTGATATGGAACTGAAACGCATCCGCGAGTGGCTTTTTCTCATCATGCTGGTTCGCTCGGGGCGCTATTTCACTCACACCCACCCCCTCACGCGCGCCGAACCGGCCCGGACAGATCGCTGACGCGACTTCGGCCGTGGACGACCACGGCCGGCTATTCCCACGGCGGGACGGCCCGCCTCCGAATCAAGACACCTGCCATGTTCGAGAAGATTCTGATCGCCAATCGCGGCGCTATTGCGTGCCGCATTCTCAGGACGTTGCGCGAACTCGACGTCACCGGCGTCGCCATCTATGCGGAAGCCGACCGGGCGAGCCGCCACGTCAGCGAAGCGCCCATCGCGCACGCGCTGGGCGAAGGCCCCGCCGCGACGACCTATCTCGACGTGGAGAAAATCCTCGGGATCGCGCGTCGCGAAGGCGTGCAGGCGATCCATCCCGGCTACGGGTTTCTGTCGGAAAACGCGGCGTTCGGCGAAGCCTGCGAAGCGGCCGGCATCGCCTTCATCGGACCGACGCCCGCTCAGCTGCGCGCCTTCGGCCTCAAGCATACGGCTCGCGAAATCGCAGCCACGCAAGGCGTGCCGATGCTCGAAGGCACCGGGCTCCTCGCCGACCTGCCGGCGGCGCTCGCCGCCGCGCAAACCATCGGCTATCCGGTGATGCTGAAAAGCACCGCGGGCGGCGGCGGCATCGGCATGCGCGTGTGCTGGAGCGCCGCTGAACTCGGCGCCCATTTCGAGGCGGTCAAGCGCCTCGGCGAAAACAACTTCAGCGATGCCGGCGTGTTTCTGGAGAAGTACATCGAGCGGGCGCGGCATCTCGAAGTGCAGGTATTCGGCGACGGCCAGGGCGAGGCGCTTGCGCTCGGCGTGCGCGATTGCTCGGTGCAGCGGCGCAACCAGAAGGTGCTCGAAGAGACCCCCGCGCCCTGCCTGCCCGACGGCATTCCGGCTGCCTTGTGCGAGGCCGCGGTCAAGCTCGCGAAAGCGGTCGGCTATCGTTCCGCCGGCACGGTCGAGTTCGTCTACGACAGCGCCGCCGAACAGTTCTACTTCCTCGAAGTCAACACGCGCCTGCAGGTCGAGCACGGCGTGACCGAGCAGGTCTGGGGCGTCGATCTCGTGCGCTGGATGATCGAACTCGCGGCCGGCACGCTCGCGCCGCTACGGCAACTCGCGGCGGGCCTGACGCCGCGCGGGCATGCGATCCAGGCCCGGCTCTATGCGGAAGATCCGGGCCGCGATTTCAAGCCGAGTCCGGGCCTGCTGACCGACGTCGCGTTTCCGCACGCGGACGGCCGCGCGCTGCGCATCGACACGTGGATCGAAGCTGGTTGCGACGTGCCGCCGTATTTCGACCCGATGCTCGCGAAGGTGATCGCCTGGGCGCCGACGCGCGACGAGGCGCGCCACGCGCTCGACGGCGCGCTGCGCGACACGCGCCTCTACGGTGTCGAGACGAATCGCGACTATCTGCGCCAGATTCTGTGCGCGAGGCCGTTTGCGTCCGGCGAGCCGTGGACCCGCTGTCTCGAAGGACTCAGATACCAGGCGAGCACGGTCGAAGTCGTCAGCGGCGGCACGCAGACGACCGTGCAGGACTATCCTGGCCGCCAGGGCTACTGGGCCGTCGGCATCCCGCCTTCGGGACCGATGGACGACCGAGCGATGCGGCTCGGCAATCGCCTGCTCGGCAACGCGGCCGATGCCGCCGCGCTCGAAATCACCATGAGCGGGCCGACCCTGCGCTTTAACACCGACGCCGTGATCGCCATCACGGGCGCGCCGATTCCGGTGCTGGTCGACGACGTCGCGCAGCCGCTCAACACGAGCCTCCACGTGCGGGCCGGCGCGACGCTCGCGCTCGGCACGATCCGCGGCGCGGGCGCGCGCGCTTATCTATGCGTGCGCGGCGGCTTCGATGTCGCGCTCTACCTCGGCAGCCGCAGCACGTTCACGCTCGGCCAGTTCGGCGGACATGGCGGGCGCGCGATCCGCGCGGGCGACGTGCTGCACCTCTATCCGCTCGACGACGCGCGGGCCGGCGCCGCGCTCGCCGACGTGCCGACGCTCGACAGCGTGCGCACGCTGCGCGTGATTTACGGTCCGCATGGCGCGCCCGAATACTTCAGCGCCCGGTATATCGAGCAGTTGCTCGAGACCGAGTGGGAGATTCACTTCAACTCCAGCCGCACCGGCGTGCGCCTGATCGGACCGAAACCCGAGTGGGCGCGCGAAGACGGCGGCGAGGCCGGACTGCATCCGTCGAACATTCACGACAATCCGTACGCGATCGGCGCCGTCGACTTCACCGGCGACATGCCCGTGATTCTCGGCCCCGACGGCCCGAGCCTCGGCGGCTTCGTGTGCCCGGTGACGATCATCGAGGCGGACCTGTGGCAGATCGGCCAGCTCAAGGCCGGCGACAGGATTCGCTTCGTGCCCGTCGAAGTCGAGGCGGCGCGTGACGCGGCGCGCGAGCGGCTGCGCGAACTGGAGACGCTCGACATTCAGCGAGGTGCGCCGGGCGGGAGAAAAGCAGCGCTGACCTCGCCCATCGTTCTCGATACCGGCGCGGATCGCGAACGGCTCGTCGCGCGCGTTTCCGGTGACACGCATCTGCTGCTCGAAATCGGCCCGGCGGAACTCGACCTCGTGGCGCGCTTCCGCGGACATGCGCTGATGCAGTCCCTCGAAGCCAAGGCGCTCGCCGGCGTCATCGACCTCACGCCGGGCATCCGTTCGCTGCAGATTCACTACCGTCCGGAACAATTGCCGCTCGCCCGGCTGCTGCAGATCGTCGCGCAGGCATGGGGCGAGGTGCTGTTGCACAAGGACCTGCGCGTGCCGTCGCGCATCGTGCACCTGCCGCTCTCGTGGGACGACCCCGCCTGCCGGCTCGCGATCGAAAAATATATGACCACGGTGCGCAAGGATGCGCCGTGGTGTCCGAGCAACCTCGAATTCATTCGCCGCATCAACGATCTCGACTCGATCGACGCGGTCCGGCGGATCGTCTTCGAGGCGAGCTATCTCGTGATGGGACTCGGCGACGTGTACCTCGGCGCGCCGGTCGCGACGCCGCTCGATCCGCGCCACCGGCTCGTGACGACGAAATACAACCCAGCGCGCACGTGGACCGCGGAGAATTCGGTCGGCATCGGCGGCGCGTATCTGTGCGTGTATGGCATGGAAGGGCCGGGCGGCTATCAATTCGTCGGCCGCACGTTGCAGATGTGGAACCGCTATCGCAACGATGCGGACTTCGCCGGCCAGCATTACCTGCTGCGCTTCTTCGACCAGATCCGCTTCTACGAAGTCCCGGCCGACGAACTGCTGCGCATCCGCGCGGATTTTCCGCTCGGACGTTATCCGCTGCGGATCGAGGAGTCCGAACTTTCCCTGCCGGACTACCAGGCGTTTCTCGCCGACGAATCCGCCAGCATCGCGCAGTTCCGCGCGCGGCAACAGGCGGCCTTCCAGGCCGAGCGCGAGCGCTGGCGCGCAGCGGGCGCCAGCGAAGACACGCTCGAAACGCCGCCCGCCGAAGACGCTCAACTGGCGCCGCTCAAGGACGGCGAAATCGCGGTGGACAGCGAGATTGCCGGCAGCCTCTGGCAAGTCAAGGTGAAACCCGGCGATGCGGTCGATGCGGGCGACGTGCTGCTCGTCATCGAGTCGATGAAGATGGAAATCTCGGTGTGCGCGCCGTGCGCCGGAACCGTCGGCGAAATCTACGTGGCGCCGGGCTCGCCCGTGCGCGCGGGGCAACGCGTGGCCGTCGTCGAACGTCACTAGATTCCAGGACAGAAAACCATGCCACCACTCCCGTCACGCTCCTCGTTCGATCTGCGCATCCCGGCACTTCGCGCCGCCTACCGCGCGGGCACGCTCACGCCGCGCCAGCTCGTCGCGGAACTGCTCGGCAAGGCCGCGGCGCTGAATCCCGAGTTCCGTCTTTTCATCCATCTTCTGACCGACGAGGAAGTCGCGCCCTATCTCGATCGGCTCGACGCTCAGGACGCCGCGAGCCTGCCGCTCTACGGCATTCCGTTCGCGATCAAGGACAACATCGACCTCGCCGCCGTTCCGACGACAGCCGCGTGCCCGGCCTTCGCGTACACGCCGGCGGAATCGGCGAGCGTGGTCGCCCGCTTGATCGAGCTGGGCGCGATACCGCTCGGCAAGACCAATCTCGATCAGTTCGCGACCGGCCTCAACGGTACGCGCTCGCCGTACGGCACGTGCCGCAATAGCGTGCATCCCGACTATCCGTCGGGCGGTTCGAGCGCGGGCTCGGCGCTGGCGGTCGCGCTCGGCGTCGCCAGTTTCGCGCTCGGCACCGACACGGCCGGTTCGGGCCGCGTGCCCGCCGCGCTGAACAATCTCGTCGGACTCAAACCGACGAGAGGCATCCTGTCCACCGCGGGTGTGGTGCCCGCGTGCCGCACGCTCGATTGCGTCACGTTCTTCACCGCCACGGCCGGGGAAGCGAGCGAGCTGCTGGCACTGACCTCGCACACCGATGCCCACGACGCGTACAGCCGCAGCAATCCGCAATGGAACACGGCACGCGCGTTCGGCACGCCCGCGGCGTTCCGCTTCGGCGTGCCGGCGCAACTCGAATTCGCGGACTGCACTGAAAGCCCCGAACTGTTCGCGACGGCGCGCGCGTTGCTCGAAGCGGCGGGCGGCGAGGCCGTCGAAATCGACTCCGCGCCGTTCGTCGAAGCCGCCAATCTGCTCTATCAAGGTCCGTGGGTCGCCGAGCGCTACAGCGTCGCGGGCGAGCTGATGACGACGACGCCCGACGCCGTGCTGCCGGTGATTCGCGACGTGCTGGCGAAAGCGCCGAGGGCCAGCGCGGTCGAGCTATTTCGTGCGCAATACCGGCTGCAGGCATTGAAGGCGGTCTGCGATGCCTCGCTCGAGTCGCTCGACTTCGTGCTGACGCCGACGTATCCACGGCCCGTGACGCTCGACGAACTGGCGCGCGACCCGATCGGCCCGAACTCGCTGCTCGGCTACTACACGAACTTCATGAATCTGCTCGACTACGCCGCCGTCGCGACGCCGACCGGTTTCATGAAGAACGGTCTGCCGTGGGGCGTGACCGTTTTTGGCCGCCCATTCACCGATCAGTATCTGTTGAGCGTGACCGATCTGTTGCAGCGAAGGAGCGGCACGCCATGCATCGGAGGCCGAACGATCGCGCCGCGCGAGCCCGGCGAACGGCGCACGGCGACGCACGACCGGATGCGGATCGCGGTCTGCGGTGCGCATATGCAAGGCTTGCCGCTCAATCGCGATCTGCTGGCCCGGGGCGCACGGCTCGTGCAAGCCACCGATACCGCCGGGCACTACCGGCTGGCGGCGCTGCCCGCGTCGGCGGACGGCACGCGCCGCCCGGGCATGTGGCGTGTCACGGAGGGCGGCGCAAGCATCGCGGTCGAGGTGTGGGAGATGCCTGCCGCGGAGTTCGGCTCGTTCATCGCGACCATTGCGTCGCCCCTCGTTCTGGGCAAGGTCGAACTCGTCGACGGATCGTGGGTGAGCGGCTTTCTGTGCGAGCCCTATGGCGTGCAGTCGGGCACCGATATCTCCGGGTTCGGCGGATGGCGAGCCTGGCTGGCGAGAAAGGACGGCGTCAGCGCCTGATCGAGGGAGAACGCAAAGGCAGAGGCGTCGCGAAGAGCGAGCGATGAACGGGCCGGTGACGAGGCGCTGAAACGCCCCCGGGTTTGTTGCGCACGCCCACTCTTGAGAGAATGGCAGCTCGCGCAAGCCTGACAAGTTTTCCCCGGCGATGCCAAAGCACCGCGCGTCCGGGTTCCAGGAGCTTGCAGGCTTCCTTGCAGAATCGCAACTTCGAGGAGGTTCCCTGATGACGTTTCGCACCGCCGCGCTCGCCGCTACCGCGGCTTCCCTCGCGCTCGTCTGCGCCGGCGCAACGCTCGCTGCCCGGGCGCAGACGCCGGCCGACAGCCAGTGGCGCGCGAGCCCCATGACGCTCGCGACGCTGCTGCAGGACGGCTACAGGATCGCCGCGGTCGTCAACGACACGCGCGGCAACGGCGGCCCGGCCGACACGATCTTCGTGCAGCGCGATCAGAGCGCGTTCAAATGCATCGACCCGCAGCAGTCCGATGCAAAAACCAGGCAGGCCGAGACGCCGGCCTGTTACGAACTGGTGCCGCCGGGCGGCGCCGCACCGGCTTCCGAGTCGAAATAACGCCGGTGATGCAATGGCGGGGTGAGCTCAGCGATCGACGATCCGGCTCAGATTGCCGCGCACCCGCTGCAACAGCGCAATCAGTTGTGCCGCCTCGGCATCGCTGAAACCGTTGAGCGCTTCGAGCGCGACCTCGTCGCCGACCTTGCGCGCCTTGCCGAGCGTGCCCTCGGCCTTCGGCGTCATGCGCACCTGGCGCTCGCGGCGATCCTGCGGATTCGCGCTCCGCTCGATCCAGCCGCCCTCTTCCATCCGGTCGAGCAGACGGCCGGCCGAGATCGGCGCGACTTCGAGCAGGTCCGCGAGCCGCGCCTGGTTGATGTCGCCGTAGTGGCCGAGATAGGCCAGCACACGACACTGCGCGCGCGTGAGATCGACCGACGATTTCGCGAGGTCGTCGAAACGCTTGCCCGCGAGGCGGCCGACGTCGGAAATCAGAAAGCCGAAGCGCTCTTCGAGTTGGGTTTTCATGCGCGGATTATACGGAAGCCCCCCGGTTTGCCGCACGCCGGCACGCACGCGAGCGCGCCAGGCTCAGCACAACTCCCGATAGCGCAAACCCGTTCCGCCGATATAATAAGCATGCTTATTATATTGACCTGCCCCCTCTTTCATGTCCTCAGCTTCCACGCCGGCGAGCGCCACCGCGCCGCTCAACCGGCCGATGATCACGATCTCGATCATGCTCGCGACGCTGATCCAGACGCTCGACAGCACGATCGCCAACGTGGCGCTGCCGCATATGCAAGGCACGCTGTCCGCGTCGCAGGACGAGATCACGTGGGTGCTGACGTCCTACATCGTCGCCGCCGCGATCGCCACGCCGCTGACCGGCTGGCTCTCGGACCGGCTCAGCGTGAAGCGCCTGCTGCTGATCGCGATCGCCGGCTTCACCGTCAGTTCGGCGCTATGCGGGCTGTCGGAAACGCTGCCGCAAATCGTGCTGTCGCGTCTGCTGCAAGGCGTTTTCGGCGCCTCGCTCGTGCCGCTCTCGCAATCGATCCTGCTCGACATCAACCCGCGCGAAAAGCAGGGCCAAGCGATGGCCGTGTGGGGCATGGGCGTGATGGTCGGGCCGATTCTCGGTCCGACGCTCGGCGGCTGGCTCACCGACAGCTACAACTGGCGCTGGGTGTTCTTCATCAACGTGCCGATCGGCGCGTTCGCACTGTTCGGCGTCGCGACCTTCCTGCCGACGCGCGAGCCGAAGCACGACGTGAAGTTCGACGCGTTCGGCTTCATCACGCTCGGTCTCGCGATCGGTGCCTTGCAGGCCATGCTCGATCGCGGCGAACAGCTCGACTGGTTTTCGTCGACCGAGATCGTGATCGAGGCGCTCGTCGCGGCAATCAGCTTCGCGTTCTTTCTCGTGCACACGGCGACGGTCGGCAAGCATTCGTTCTTCAAGTACCAGTTGCTGAAGGACCCGAACTTCGCGACCGGCACGTTCTTCATCTTCGTGATCGGCGCGGTCATGTATGCGACGCGCGCGCTGCTGCCGCCGATGCTGCAAAACCTGATGGGCTATCCGGTCGCGACCACGGGCCTCGTCACGGCGCCGAGCGGCGCCGGCACGATGGTCGCGATGCTGATCGCGGGGCGCCTGCTCAAGCGCGTCGATGCGCGGCTTCTGCTGCTCTCGGGCTTCCTGATCTCGGCGTTCGCGCTCTGGCAGATGATGCAGTACACGATCGTGCTGTCGGCATCGGACATCGTGTGGCCCGGCGTGATCCAGGGCTTCGGGCTCGGCCTCGTGTTCGTGCCGCTCTCCGCGCTGACGTTCTCGACGCTATCGCCGGAACTGCGCGCCGACGGCACCGCGACCTACAGCCTGATGCGCAACATCGGCAGCAGTATCGGCATCTCGATCGTGCAGACGCTGATGACGCGCAACACGCAGATCTCGCACGCGGACCTCGCGGCGAACATCACCGCGTTCAATCCGGCGATCCAGCCGATGCTCGGCAGCGGCTCGAACTACGACATCGCGGCGCTCAACGCGTCGATCACGCAGCAGGCGTCGATGGTCGCGTATCTGAACGACTTCAAGCTGATGTTCATGGCAACGCTGCTGGTGATTCCGCTCTTGCTGCTGATCCGGCCGTCGCACAAGGCGCCCGATGCATCGGTGGCGCATGCGGCGATGGATTGACCACTCACCCGGCTCACCCAACTCACCCGCCTCACCCTTCGATCCGCCCGCGCGTCACGCCGAGCAACGACGCCATCGCCGCGCGCGCGCATTGCGCATTGCGTGCGCGGATCGCCTCGAACACCGCTGTATGCTCGGCGAGCGACGCATTGAACACGTCAGCGCGTTTCGCATTGAGCCGCAGCTGCGCCTCGAGCGTGCGCTCGATCAGCGCGCCGAGCGGAATCAGCAATTCGTTGCTGCATGCGCTTAGCACGCATAGATGAAACTGCAGGTCCGCGCGCACCCATGCGTCGACGTTGCGCGCCGCCACCATCGCTGCATGCGCGGCCTCGAGCGCGGGCAGCGTGTCGTCCGTATGCGAGGCGGCCGCGAGGCTCGCCGCATACGGTTCGATCATCTCGCGCATTTCCTGTAGCTTGAGCGCGAATGCCATCGGCTCGGCGACGCGCGAGTACCAGTCGAGCAGATCGGCATCGAGCAGATTCCACGCCGACTTCGGCCGCACCCGCGTGCCGACGCGCGGCCGCGATTCGATCAGCCCTTTCGACGTCAGCGTGCGCAGCGCCTCGCGCAGCACCGTGCGGCTCACGCCGAAGCGCTCCATCAACTCGGCCTCGCGCGGCAGGATCGAATCGGGCGCGTAATCGCCGCGCAGAATCGCGGTCGCGAGCAGTTGGGCGACTCGCCCGTGCAGGTCGTGCTGAATGGTTTTCTCCTCGCGCGGGTCGGTCTGTCGCTGGTGAGTCGCTGATCGGTCGCTGGTCTCGTGCCGCCACGCGGCGACGGCCATGGTTCCAGTCTGACCACTATGTGACAAATAATACTATTAATAGTACTTTAAAGTGCTTTTGTTGTAGCATCGGGTTTCCGAAATTTTTCCGCCAGCGCAGGCCGCGAGGAGACACGCACCATGAAAATCACCAAACTCGAAACCTTCATCGTCCCGCCGCGCTGGTGCTTCCTGAAGATCGAGACCGACGAGGGCATCGTCGGCTGGGGCGAGCCGGTGGTCGAGGGCCGCGCGCATACGGTGGCCGCCGCGGTCGAGGAACTGTCCGACTATCTGATCGGCAAGGACCCGCTGCTGATCGAGGACCACTGGCAGGTGATGTACCGCGCGGGCTTCTATCGCGGCGGCCCGATCACGATGAGCGCGATCGCGGGCGTCGACCAGGCGTTGTGGGACATCAAGGGCAAGCATCATGGCGTGCCGGTGCATGCGCTGCTCGGCGGCCAGGTGCGCGAGCGCATCAAGGTGTACTCGTGGATCGGCGGCGACCGCCCGAGCGACGTCGCCAACAACGCGCGCGCGGTGGTCGAGCGCGGCTTCAAGGCCGTCAAGATGAACGGCTCGGAAGAGCTGCAGATCATCGACACCTTCGACAACGTGCAAGGCGTGATCAACAACGTCGCGGCGGTGCGCGAGGCGGTCGGACCGAACGTCGGCATCGGCGTGGACTTCCACGGCCGCGTCCATAAGCCGATGGCGAAGGTGCTCGCGAAGGAGCTCGATCCGTACAAGCTGCTCTTCATCGAGGAGCCGGTGCTCTCGGAGAACGCCGAGGCGCTGCGCGACATCGTCAATCAGACCAACACGCCGATCGCGCTCGGCGAGCGTCTGTATTCGCGCTGGGACTTCAAGCACATCCTCTCGGGCGGCTACGTCGACATCATCCAGCCGGACGCGTCGCACGCGGGCGGCATCACCGAATGCCGCAAGATCGCCGCGATGGCCGAGGCCTACGACGTCGCGCTCGCGCTGCATTGCCCGCTCGGCCCGATCGCGCTCGCCACCTGCCTGCAGATCGACGCGGTCAGCTACAACGCGTTCATCCAGGAACAGAGCCTCGGCATTCACTACAACCAGGGCAACGACCTGCTCGACTACATCAAAAACCCGGAGGTCTTCAGGTACGAAGACGGTTTCGTGTCGATTCCGCAGGGCCCGGGACTCGGCATCGAGGTCAACGAGGAGAAGGTGCGCGAGATGGCGAAGGTCGGTCATCGCTGGCGCAATCCGGTGTGGCGTCACGCGGACGGCAGCGTCGCCGAATGGTGATTCCGCGCCCCTGAGCGGATGAAGCGGCACGCCGCCGGCGGGCAGCGTGCCGGCATCGGTGTGCCTTGGGGTGCACCTGGGGTAAGCGCCAGGCTACGCATCCCATGCGGCCCGGCGGCGGCTGTTGCGCGCCGTCCGATAGACGCGACCGCGCCCTGCCGGTTCGTCGCCCCCGCCCGCCGCCGATAACAAAATCATCAAGAGGCTGACCCTCGTGGAGACAACCCACACCCAAATGCAAGCGACCGGCAAGCGCCATCGCCTGCTCGCGATGCTGTTCGTCACCGTCGTCATCACCTATCTCGACCGCAGCAATCTGTCGATCGCCGCGACCGCGATCGGCCAGGACCTGCAACTCGATCCCGCCCAGATGGGCCTCGTGTTCTCGGCCTTCGGCTGGTCGTATGCGCTGCTGCAGATTCCCGGCGGCATCCTCGTGGACCGCACGCGGCCTCGCCTGCTGCTCGCGCTGATCATCGGACTATGGTCGCTCGCGACGCTGCTGCAGGGCTTCGCCAGCGCGTTCGCGGTGCTGCTGTCGCTGCGCGTATTGCTGGGCGCGCTCGAAGCGCCCGCCTATCCGACGCTCAATCGCGTCGTCACCACATGGTTTCCCGATAACGAACGGGCCCGCGCCATCGCGAGCTACACGTCCGGCCAGTACGTCGGGCTCGCGTTCCTGACGCCGGTGCTCGTGCTCACGCAGCAGCACTTCGGCTGGCAGGGCGTGTTCTTTCTGACGGGCGCGCTCGGCATCGGCTGGGCGCTGGTCTGGTACGCGCTGTATCGCGAGCCGTCCGAGGCCAGCGGCATCAACGCGGCCGAACTCGACGTCATCCGCGCGGGCGGCGGCCTCGTCGAACTCGGCAGCGCGCCGCGCGCCCGCGCCCGCTATACCGCCGCCGACTGGCGCGCCGTGCTCGGCAACCGCAAGCTGTGGGGCGTGTACATCGGCCAGATCGCGGTGACCTCGACGCTGTGGTTCTTCCTCACCTGGTTTCCGACCTACCTCGTCAAGTACCGGCACATGGACTTCCTGAAGGCCGGCTTCATGGCGGCCGTGCCGTTTCTCGCGGCGTTCGTCGGCATTCTCGCCTCGGGCCTGCTGTCGGACTGGATGATGCGGCGCGGCGTGTCGGCCACGGTCGCGCGCAAGGTGCCGATCGTCACGGGCCTCCTGCTGTCGACGGCAATCGTCGGCGCGAACTACGTCGACACGCCCGCGATGGTGATCCTCTTCATGGCGATCGCGTTCTTCGGCAGCGGCTTTTCGTCGATCACGTGGGTGCTGGTGTCGTCGATGGCGAAGAAGGAGCTGCTCGGCCTGACCGGCGGCATGTTCAACCTGATGGGCAATCTGTCGTCGATCTGCGTGCCGGTGGTGATCGGCTTCATCGTCAAAAACAGCGACTTCAAGCCCGCGCTGATGTTCATGAGCGCGGTCGGCGTGGTCGGCGCGCTGTCGTATCTGTTCCTCGTCGGCAAGATCGAGCGCATCCGCTGAACGCTTCGCCGACGCCCCGCCCGCGTGTTACGGCCACGTGACGCGCGGGCCGTCGCAGTAACGTAACATCCCGGACCGAAACGCCTCGAACCGGCGTTTCACGACCGCTCCCGGATTTCGCCCTCTCCCCGCAAAGCCTTACCCGGCAAGGCTTGCGCGTCATTGGTTCGGTATCGGACATACGCATGGCCCGCTCCTTGCTCAAATGCATGCAAACGACACATGCTACGGGGAACAACGTGGGCGAATTCCTTCCTGACTATCTGATCCGCGAACAGGCGGCGGTCGGCGCGCTGGTCGCGTTCGGCGTGCTGCGGGTCATCGGCGCGATGTTCGCGTACGAGCGCGGCTGGAGCATCGCGGTGGTCGCGAAGTGCTTTATCGGCGCGGCGGTGCTGTACTGCCTGCCGCAGATATTCGATCTGCTCACGCAGATGGTCGGCTCGCGCGCGGCCGGCGCCGAACTCGAAGGCAAGGCCGCGGGCTGTGCGATCGCGCTGTTCTGCGCGCCGATCCTCGCCCATCGGCTCGGCTTCGAGTAAGCGAGGCTCGCGATGCGGCTCATCAAGAGAAACGCCAAACCGGTGTACAGCCCGGGCGACGTGCTGAAACTGAAGTCCGGCGGCCGTCCGATGACGGCAACCTGGAGCGGCCCGGTCGTGTTCGCGCCGGGCAACTGGCTGATCTGCCAGTGGTTCAGCGACGCGGGCGAGCTTCAGCAGGAGATGTTTCCGGAGGAGACCCTGGAGCGGGCGCACGACGCAGTGCACGACGAAGCGCTCGTGGCCTGAAGAGAGCAGGAGCGGATCGGCTGGTCGATGCCAGCCGATCGTGTGTATTGCGCCGCACGCGCCCTACTGCCGTGCGGCGCTTTTTTTTGCTTTTTTTAATTTCCCGGCGACTCCGGCCCGCTGCCCTGGACCGCTATCGGGTGGAGTCCTTCCAGGCAGGGCGGAAACCTACTTCGGCCCCATTGCTTCGAAAGAAGCCGGATATCGGCTGCCCGAGATGTTCTCGGGAGAGAACGTCGCTTCGAGCCGTGCGCACTCCGCTTCGGTCAACGCAAGGCTCGCGGCATCGACATTCTGTTCCAGATTCGCGATGCGCTTTGCGCCGGGAATCGGCACGATGTCGCGCCCTTGAGCCAGTACCCAGGCGAGGGCGACTTGCGCAGCGCTTGCGCCTTTCGCCGCGGCGATGTCCTCGATCACCGTCACCAACTGGCGATTGGCCTCGATATGGCCGGGCTGGAAGCGCGGCAAGCTGTGGCGGAAGTCACCCGATTCCAGCGTGGTGGTGGCCGGCATTTTTCCGGTCAGGAAGCCGCGGCCCAGCGGGCTGAACGGCACGAAGGCAATGCCCAGTTCGCGGCAGGTGTCGAGCACGCCGTTTGTTTCGACATCGCGAGTCCAGAGCGAGTATTCGCTCTGCAAAGCCGTGATCGGGTGAATGGCATGCGCCCGCCGCAGCGTCTCGGCGGAGACCTCGGAAAGACCGATGGCGCGCACCTTGCCTTCGGCCACCAGCTCGGCCATGGCGCCGACACTCTCCTCGACCGGCACGGCCGGATCGACGCGATGCAGATAATAAAGGTCGATGACATCGGTATCGAGGCGCTTCAGCGAGGCTTCCGCGACCGCGCGGGCGTTTTCGGGACGTCCGTCCGTTCCGGTGATTTCGCCGAAATCGCTGCGCTCCCGGTTGTAGACGAAGCCGAATTTCGTCGCGATGACCACGCGCTCACGGTAAGGCCTGAGCGCCTTGCCCAGCAGAATCTCGTTGCGATGAGGTCCATAAACCTCGGCGGTATCGAAGAAGCTCACGCCCAGCTCGACGGCGCGCTGCAGCGTCCGGATCGAGCTGGCTTCGTCCTGCGCGCCATAAGACTGGCTCAGCCCCATGCAGCCCAAACCGATGGGCGAAACTTCGATTTTTCCTAACTTGCGATGTTCCATAGCGCACTCCTTTGTGAATTAACGCGGAATGGAAGCATGGTAGTTGGAGCGAATGATGCTGATAACCCGTGTAAAGCAGTTTGTGTTGATCTAAAATTTCGAACAATGGATCGAACACAGCTTTCCCAACTCGTCGTTTTCGTGACCGTTGCCAGGACTGGCAGTTTTCGGGCAGCGGCGGATCAGCTCGGCATCGCGCCTTCAGCGGTCAGCCACGCGGTCTCCACGCTGGAGGACACGCTCGGCCTGAGGTTGCTGGCGCGCACCACGCGCTCGACACGCCCGACCGAGGAAGGGGAACGTCTCCTTGCCCGGGTCGCCGGCCCCCTTGCCGAAATCGAAACGGGATTCACCGAGGTCACGGAAGGGGCCGTTGCGCCCGCCGGCCCATTGCGGATCACGATGCCGTTTCTCGCGGTCCAGGAAGTCATCATGCGACGCCTGCCGGCGTTTACGGCGCGCTATCCCGCGATCGAACTCGACATTCGCGTTTCGGATATTTTTGAAGACATCGTCGAAAAGGGTTGCGACGCGGGGATCAGGCTCGGGGAGAGCCTCGCGGCCGACATGATCGCGGTACGCGCGGACGGGCCACGGCGCGGCATGATTGTCGCTTCCCCCGCCTACTTCGAGCGACATCCCAGGCCCCGGCATCCACGCGATCTGAGCGCACACAACTGCATCCGCCGCCGGTTCGAAAGCGGACGCCTATACCGTTGGGAACTGGAGCATGACGGGCATGCGGTTAGTGTCGAGGTCAAGGGCAGCGTGATCCTGCCGCAGCAGGAATTGATGAGGCAGGCCGCCCTCGACGGAGTGGGACTGGCGTTTCTGTTTGAGGAAGCCGTCGCGGCCGACGTACGCGAAGGGCGGCTGATCTCCGTCATGGAAGAATGGTGTCCGCCTTTCGATGGCTTTTATATTTATTACCCTTCCCGGCGACAGATGCGCCCGGCATTGCGCGCCTTCGTCGAATTCTTCCGCTATTCCGCGTAAGGCCTGGCTATTTCCAGCCTGAGCATGTGCCGGCCACGATCAACGTGCGTTGTCCGACACGCTCCGCAAGCGGCCCGGCACAGCGGAACCCGAACGCGCAGGCGAGACCGAAGACCGTCGCGGAGTCGGCCCTCGCCGGCGAGCTTGTCCCGAAAGCAATGCCGATCTGCCCGAGCATCGGCAGAACGGCATCCATCTGACCCACGCTCAGCCGAGCGCCGCAAACGCCGGCACGCTATGCGACAGCGCCGCCGCCACGACGAACACGCCGATCATCACGAGCGCTTCGAGATACAGCACGTTGACGAACGTGTGCGCGTCCATCGTCGACGCGGTGCGGCGCAGGCGCGGCAGCGCCGACAGCCGGTTCAGCCCGCCCAACACGAGCGCGAGCGCGACCAGCACGAGCTTGAGCGTCAGCACATGGCCCCACGTGCTCGACAGGATCGCGTCGAGCGAGCCCCCCGAACCGCGCACCGCGTTGAAAACGCCCGACAGCAGCACGAGCGCCACCGCGACGATCGACACGTTCGACACCTGCGCCGCCGTGCGGATCAGCATGCCGCGCGCGGTCGACGCGCCGAGCGCCGGCAGCACCGCAAGTCCCGAGGCCATCGCGAGGCCGCCCCAGACGCTCGTCGCCAGCACGTGCAGCGTCTGCATGCCGATCGCCGCCGACAGCACGCCGGCATCGGCCGCATGACCGAGCGACGCCTTGCCCGCCGCGACCGCCAGCACCGCGAGCCACAGCAGCGTATTGCGCAGCGGGCCCGTGCCGTGGCTCAGCGCGGTGCCGAGCAGCACCAGCGCGCCACAGAACGCGACGCTCCAGCCACGGCCGACGTGCGTCTGCGCGAGCACGGTCGGCACCACGCCAAACGCCGCGGGCAGCGCGACGCCGCTCATCGACGCCGTCTGGTACAGCAGCCAGCCGAGGTCGGCGAGCACCAGCACGATGGCGGCCGCGCGCATCGAACGCTGCGCGCGCAGCCAGCCGGGGCGCGCCGGGGACGTGCCCTGCCGCGCGTCGCGTGCGAGCCACGCCGCCAGCAGCGCCGAACCGACGGCGAACGCAAACGACACATTCATGAGCGCGGCCATTGCGACCTGCCCGATCCACAGTCCGTCGAAGCTCATTTGACGTTGAACGCGAAGTCGCCTTGGGTACGATGGCCGTCCGTCGCCACCGCGATCCAGTGCACCGCGTAGCGGCCCGCGCCCAGCGGCGGGAGCGCCAGACGCATGACCCGCGCATCCTGTCCGTCGACCGCGGAAGCCGTTGTGGCGGCGGGCTTGCCGCTCGCATCGGCGAGCGTGATCCTGCTGAAGGCCGGCTCGAGCGGCTCGGTGAAATGGATCGTGACGTCGCCGGGCGCGGCGACCTCGGCGTTCGCCGCCGGCACGCTCGAGACCAGATGGGCGTGCGCGAACGCCGTGGACGACACCGCCAGCGCGAGCGCGCCGGACATCAACGCACGCAGCGCCGGAACGGAAAAATCGAATAGCTTCATGTAAGACCGATAGCTGAGGGGAACAAACGATGATTGGGTGGAATGGCGGGCGCGAGAGCGCGCGTCGCCTGGACGGCGCGGCCGGCGGACCCGCAAGTGTACGCTTCGATGGCGCGCGCGGGCATCGGTTCAACCGGCTTCGCCAAATGCCATGTGGCCGGAGCACGAGCCGACCCGCGCCACGCGACATACTGTCGCATGGCAGTCACACCAACGAAGGCCTTGAGTGCGTCAAATAGTCACCATCACCCTTCGATGATAGAATGCTGCGTCGCCGCAGCGACGGCTGTCCTTCACACCGAGCCGCCCGAAGTTCGGTCAGGTCCCCGATTCTGATGGAGTTACGCGTGTCTTCAAGACGCCTCTTCCGCCCGTTGCTTGCCCTTCTGCTGATCGGCTCCGCGGGTGTCTATAGCGCTGCGAAAGCGCAGACTCAACCGAAGGCCCCCGACACGATGGAAGCGCGCGTGCAAGGTTGCACGGCCTGCCACGGCTCGCACGGTCAAGGTACCGACAACGACTACTTCCCGCGCCTCGCGGGCAAGCCGGCGAACTATCTGTTCAACCAGCTACAGAATTTCCGTGAAGGGCGCCGCAAGTATCCGCCCATGAACTACCTCGTCACGTATCTCTCCGACGACTATCTCCACCAGATCGCCACGTTCTTCTCGCAGCAGCGTCCGCCCTATCCGCCACCGGCCAAGCCGACCGTGTCGGCGACGACGCTCCAGCGCGGCGAGCAGATCGTGCTGCACGGCGACGCATCGAAGCAGGTGCCCGCCTGCGCGGCCTGCCACGGCAAGGCGCTCACCGGCATGGAACCGGCGATCCCGGGTCTCGTCGGCCTGCACGCCGACTACATCAGCGCGCAGCTCGGCGCCTGGCGTTCGGGCTCGCGCCACGCCATCGCGCCCGACTGCATGCACACGGTCGCCACGCGTCTGTCCGACGACGACGTGAACGCCGTCGCGGCCTGGCTGTCGATGCAAAAGGCTCCGCAAAACCCCGTGCCGGCTCCGGCCCGCTCCTTGAAGACTCCGCTTGCCTGCGGCAGCGAACCGCAATAAGGCGCCGGGAGAGACACTCAAATGAAACGCAAGTCTTTGTTCGCCCTCTCGGCAGTCGTCGTGGCTGCGGCTGCCGCACTCGTTCCCGTCCTCTGGTCGGGTGGCGACAACCTGCATAACGGCTCGGCCGTGGCGGCCACGCCCACCGACCAGGCCGAACTGATCAAGAAGGGCGAGTACCTCGCCCGCGCCGGCGACTGTATCGCCTGCCACACGGTGCGCGGCGGCAAGCCGTTCGCCGGCGGCCTGCCGATGGCGACGCCGTTCGGCACGATGTTCACGCCGAACATCACGCCGGACGACCAGTACGGCATCGGCAAGTGGACCCAGGACGACTTCTATCGCGCGATGCACACGGGCCGCTCGAAGGACGGCAGCCTGCTCTATCCGGGCTTCCCGTTCACGAGCTACACGAAGGTCACGCGCGCCGACGCGGACGCGATCTACGCGTACCTGCGCTCGGTCGCGCCGGTCAACGTGCCGAGCCGTCCGCACGAACTGAAATTCCCGTTCAACCAGCGCAACATGCTGATCGGCTGGCGCACGCTGTTCTTCCGTGAAGGCGAGTTCAAGCCGGACCCGACCAAGTCGGTCGAGTGGAACCGCGGCGCGTATCTGGTCGAAGGCCTCGGCCACTGCGGCATGTGCCACACCTCGATCAACGCGATGGGCGGCCCGGTCAATTCGGCGGCGTTCGCGGGCGGTCTGATTCCGCTGCAGAACTGGTATGCGCCGTCGCTGACGTCGAACAAGGAAGCCGGCCTCGGCGACTGGGACCTGCAGGACATCGCCAGCCTGCTGAAGACCGGTGTGTCGAACCGCGGCGCGGTGTTCGGTCCGATGGCCGAAGTGGTGCACAACAGCCTGCAGTATCTGTCGACCGAAGATATCAACGCGATGGCGACGTACCTGAAGACGATTCCGCAGAAGAGCGACGCACCGGAACCGCTGCAGCTCGAAACCTCGGAAAAGTTCGGTGGCGAACTGTTGAAGCAAGGCCAGAAGATCTACGTTGACAACTGCGCGAAGTGCCACGCGGAAAATGGTCTCGGCCAGCCGCCGGCGTTCCCGCCGCTCGCGAACAACCCGTCGATCCAGATGCCATCGGCAGTCAACCCGATCCGCATGGTGCTGAACGGCGGTTATCCGCCGAGCACGGAAGCGAACCCGCATCCGTATGGCATGCCGCCGTTTGCGCAGGCGCTGTCGAATCAGGAAGTCGCGGCCGTCGTGACGTACATCCGTATGTCCTGGGGCAACCACGGCACCGCCGTGTCGCCGCAGCAGGTGGCCGATCTGCGTTCGGCGCCGCTCGACTAAGCAGCGTTCGTCGCACCCCGGGCGCGGCCTGCGAAACTCGCGGCCGCGCCCTTCGTTTTTCAGGACCGGTATCATGTGGGCGCATTTGCGGTTGTGTCTGCCCTCGTGAAACCGCATGGGAGAAAAGAGTCGTGCCTGTCGGTGAGCGTTTCAACAGCATTACCCATCTCGTCGGCGCCGTGCTGTCGGTGGTGGGGCTGGCGGCGCTCGTCACGATGGGCGTGCTCGCCGACGACGCGTACAAGGTGGTCAGCTTCAGCGTGTACGGTGCGATGCTGTTCGTGCTGTATGCGATCTCGACGCTCTATCACAGCGTAAGCCATCCGCGTCTGAAGGCGATTCTGCAGAAATGCGATCATTCGGCGATCTACCTGCTGATCGCCGGCAGCTACACCCCTTTCACGCTCGTCACGTTGCGCGGGCCGTGGGGCTGGTCGCTATTCGGGGTAAGCTGGGGGCTTGCCGCTCTCGGCATCGTGCAGGAACTGACGCTCGGGCGCCGTACCCGCAGCGTGTCGATGGTGTTGTACGTGTTGATGGGATGGCTCGCGCTCGTAGCCGTCCGCCCGCTGGTGCAGGCGTTGCCGGCCGCGGGGACCGCATGGCTCGTGGCCGGCGGCGTCATCTATAGCGCCGGTATCTATTTCTTCATCAACGACGAGCGCATCCGCCACGGACATGGTATCTGGCACCTGTTCGTACTGGCGGGCAGTCTGTGTCAATTCGTCAGTGTCGCGCGCTATGTCGCATGACACTCCACGGCGACGAATTGCAACTTAAGGCCAGTCGACGTGTCTGCATAGCGCGTCGAAACATTCGGCACATCTTTGAACGTGCCGCCGATTTCTCCGCGAACGGAACCGGGCTTCGGCCTCGCACACGCCTTGCCGGCGGGTTCATGCCGCATGGGTTCCCATTGGCGCCGTTCGCGAAACTGCATTGCAAAGAGCTTTTATGTCTTTTGATTCCCTCGGCTTGTCCGAACCGCTGGTCCGCGCTGTCAACGAACTCGGCTATACCAGCCCGACCCCGATCCAGACCCAGGCGATCCCCGCCGTGCTCAACGGCGGCGATCTGCTCGCCGGCGCGCAAACCGGCACCGGCAAGACCGCCGGCTTCACGCTGCCGATCCTGCAGCGTCTGCAATCGATGCCGCCGGCCGCCGGCGGCAAGCGCGTGATCCGCGCGCTGATCCTCACGCCGACGCGCGAACTCGCCGCTCAGGTCGAAGAAAGCGTGCGCGCGTACGGCAAATACCTGAAGCTGAAGTCGACCGTGATGTTCGGCGGCGTCGGCATCAATCCGCAGATCGATGCGTTGAAGCGCGGCGTCGATATCGTCGTCGCGACGCCGGGCCGTCTGCTCGATCACATGCAGCAGAAGACCATCGACCTGTCGCATCTCGAGATTCTCGTGCTCGACGAAGCGGACCGCATGCTCGACATGGGCTTCATCCACGACATCAAGCGCGTGCTCGCGAAGCTGCCGCCGAAGCGCCAGAACCTGCTGTTCTCGGCCACCTTCTCCGACGAGATCAAGGCACTCGCCGACAGCCTGCTCGACTCGCCGGCGCTGATCGAAGTCGCGCGCCGCAATACGACGGCCGAAACGGTCGCGCAGAAGATTCACCCGGTCGATCGCGACCGCAAGCGCGACCTGCTCACGCATCTGATCCGTCAGCACAACTGGTTCCAGGTGCTCGTGTTCACGCGCACCAAGCACGGCGCGAACCGCCTTGCCGAGCAGTTGACGAAGGACGGCATCAGCGCGCTCGCGATTCACGGCAACAAGAGCCAGTCGGCGCGCACGCGCGCGCTCGCCGAGTTCAAGGACGGCACGCTGCAGGTGCTGGTCGCGACCGACATCGCCGCACGCGGCATCGATATCGATCAGCTGCCGCACGTGGTCAACTTCGATCTGCCGAACGTGCCGGAAGATTACGTGCACCGCATCGGCCGCACGGGCCGCGCGGGCGCGACGGGCGAGGCGGTGTCGCTCGTATGCGTCGATGAATTGCAGTTGCTGAAGGACATCGAGAAGCTCATCAAGCGTCCGGTGCCGCAGGAAGTGATCGCCGGATTCGAGCCGGACCCGAACGCGAAGCCCGAGCCGATTCAGCGTCGTAGCCAGGGCGGTGGCGGCCGCTCACCGCGTCAGGGGCAAGGCGCCGGACGGCGCGAAGGTGGCAACGCGAATGCGGCTGCAGGCGCCAATGCGCGCTCGGCATCCGCTGCGGCTTCGGCAAAACCGGGGCAAGGTTCGGGGCAACGCTCGGGACAGCGCGCGTCGAATGGTCAGCCGTCGCCGCGCCCGCAAGGCGCGAAGCCAGCCGGCAACGGCGGCCAGCCGCGACGCGACGCGCAACGTCACGACGACCGGCCGCGCGCGGCTGCGCATGACGGTGCGGCCGCACATCACGCGCCGCGCAAACCGCAAGGCAATCGCTCGCACAACAGCAACCCGGGCGCGTTGCTCGGCGGCGGCGCGAAGCCGCGCAACGATGCACCGCGTGGCGCCCAGCCGCCGCGCAATGGTGAGCGCGGCCGCTGAGCCTCCGGGCCGTTGAGCCTCTGTCGAAGCTCGTGGGATTCCGCGGCCTTTGAAGCCGTCGTTTCGCCAGCCGTCAGCGCCTCGGTGAGCGACTAACGGCGAGGACTAACAGCGCGGACCAACGGCTTGAACTAACAGCTTGAACTAACGGCGGGTCGCGGCAGCGGCCCGTTTCAAATGCTCGACCTGCTTCTCCCACCGGTCGAGCACTTCCCTTCCGCCCCCTTCCAGTTCGAACGTGATGCCGCCCGTGAGGCGCGCATAACGCACGCTCTGCGCTTCCCCTGTGTCGATCGAACCGAGCAGATAGACGAGGCCGCTGTCGTCGCCGACCGCGCTCGCCAGCGGTGCGACACGCAACTGCACCTGATAGAACGCCGCGTCGCAGACAAAGCTGAGCGTCGCGCGGCCGCTTTGCGCGATTGCGCGCGTCGCTCGCGCCTGCGGCCATAACGCGATGCACAGCGTGCGCGCATCGGGCGCATAGAGTTCGCCGACGCTCAGCAAGGACGTGCGCACGTGGCCGTTCGCATCGACGGTGAGCAGCGAAGCGGTAAAGCCGCTCTTGCCGCCGATCGACGAACCATCGAACAACGCGCGCACGGCGTCGGGCCATTCATCGAACACATTCTGTTCGAGCGGACGCGCGGGCGCCGGGGTAGATGCGGAAGAATCGCTCATGCGGTCGGTCAGGTTGAAATGGACAAGGCTCCATCATGCCGCGAATGCTGCGAATACCGCGAAAAGAACGAGGCCCGCGTGAGCGAGCCTCGCCTCGTCGCCGCGCCGAGTTCGTCGCCAGATCATCGCGAGGTCAGCGCACGGTTATTAACGCAACGTCAGCGCAAAAACCGGCGCGCCGCCGGATCAGCGGAAGAACACGTGCTGCGTGATCTTCGCGAGCGGATAATGCACGCCCGGCTGAATGCGTGCCGGCAGATCGAGCGGCTTGAGCAGCATCTTCACGCACATGTCGGCCGACAGATTGCGCCGCACCAGGGTGTTGATGCGCGCCGCACGCTCGCGGTTATACGCGGAATCGTGCACGCGCTCAGGATAGCGGATCGCAAACACATGCCGCAGCGCGATCTCCGAATCCTCGTTCTTGATCTCCATCACGCGGCGCATCAGCGCACCGAGCACCGCGAGACGACCATTGCCTTCGATCCTGTTGTACTTCTTGAAATACTTGAAAAAGTGCTTGTAATGCCGGACTTCGTCGGTGCGGATGTTGTCGGTGATCTGCTTGAGCACCGGCTCGTCCGAGCATTCGTTGATCGCGCGATACAGCGTCGCCGTGCCGGTTTCGACCACGCAACGCGCGACCATTTCGAGCGCGCGGGTCTTTTCGAAATCCTCGACCGAGCAGGTCAGCGAGTATTCGGCCATGAAGTTGCGAAACGCGGTGTCCCAGTCGAATTCGGGCCACACGTAGCCGATATAGGTCTTCAGCGAGCGGCCATGCTGCATTTCCTCGGGCTCCCACTCGTTGTTGAGCCAGGCCGAGACTTCGGGATCGTCGTTGAAGAAGGTACTGAGATTACTGGTGTAGAGGTCGGTGCCGCTTTCGATAAACGAAGCCGCGCACAGCAGCAACAGCAGGTCTTCGTTCGCGGAGGCCTTCTGCCGGTCGATGCGGGTAAGGTCGATGTCCTCGATCCGCCAGGGCATGACATGGTTCAGCTCTGTGTGCATCGTGTCTTGCTCCGAATGCCGTACCGACTCGTGGAGCCTGCTCGCAACCGCCCCGCGCTCGCCGTGATGCCGTGTCGGATACAACGCCGTGAATTAGAGTTGGGCTCTTGTACTCTGCATGTTAGCCGGTGTTAAGCGACTATGCAGCGCCCCATGAAGAGTACTCTGCACAGACCATGCCGCACCGCCGCAGTTCCGCTTCGCAGATAGGCGAAATATTCCAGCAGGTTAAAGCGGCGGGCGGGGAGCGAAAAAAAACCGGCTCGACGAGCCGGCTTCGAGGAGTTGGCTTTCGGCACATTTCAGTCCGCATACGAAAGCCGAAGGATCGGTCCAACCGGCAAAGGCTGGCGCGCCGCGGCATCGATGGCGGCCGCGCGCCTGCCGGTTGCGGCGTGTTGCGGCGTGTTGCGGCGCACTCAGGCGGGCAGCACGCCGGCCTGAGCCGGACGCATGCGGCGCATGCGCAGCGCCACGATGATGAGCGACACCCCCGACAACACCGCCGCGAGCAGCACGTAGTAGCTCGGCGCGAGCTTGTCGCCGGTCAGATGAATGAAGGTCTCGACGATGGTCGGCGCAAAGCCGCCGAAGATCGTCACGCCGATGCTGTAACCGATCGAAAGCCCCGTCGAACGAACCTGGGTCGGGAAAATCTCCGACATCAACGCGGGCATCGGCCCCGAATAGGCGGCCTTGAAAATACCGGCGACGCCTTGCAGCAACAGCAGCCAGCCGATCGTCGGATGAAACTGCAGCCACGCGAACATCGGATAGATCAGCAGCCCCATCAGGATCGACGTGGTCAGCATGATGCGAATCCGGCCGATGCGATCGGACAGCGCGCCCATGACCGGCGAAAAGATGAACTGCATGCCGCCGTTCAGCACGACCACGCCGAACGACGCGGCCGCCGCCATATGCAACTGCTTGACCGCATAAAGCGGCATATAAAGCTGCAACACGTACACGCCGACCGTCGATTGAGCAACGATGCCGATCGCGAGCAACAGGTTGACCCACTGATTCGCGAACGACGCATCCTTGCTCGTATCGACGGCCTTGCGTTCGCCGGCCGCCTCGCGAGCTTCACGTTCCGCTTCTCGCTCTTCACGCAGCGCGAGAAATTCGGGCGTCTCGTCGAGATGCGAGCGGATGTAATAGCCCACCGGACCGACCAGCAAGCCGAACACGAACGGCACGCGCCAGCCCCAGCTATTGAGGTGTTCGGCCGGCAGCCAGGCGGTCAGCAGCGAGCCGAAGGTGGCCGCGGCAATCGCCGCGAGGCCTTGGCTCGCGAACTGCCAGCTCGCGTAATAGCCGCGCCGCGACGCGCTGTGCTCGACCATGAAGGCCGTCGCGCTGCCGAATTCGCCGCCCACCGCGAAGCCCTGCACGAGCCGCGCGAGCAGCACCAGCAACGGCGCCGCGAGTCCGATCGACGAAAACGGCGGCATCACCGCCATCGTGAAGGTGCCGACCATCATCAAGGCGATGGCGAGCGTGAGCGCCGCCTTGCGGCCCTTGCGATCGCCGTACAGGCCGAGCACGACCGCGCCGAGCGGGCGCATCAGGAACGAGATGCCGAACGTGGCGATGGCCAGCAGCGTCGAGAGCCACTCGTCGTGCAACGGGAAGAACTGTTTCGCGATGATCGTCGCGAAGTAGCCGTAGACGAGGAAGTCGAACCACTCGAGCGCGTTGCCGATCGACGACGAAAATACGATACGCCGCACCATGGCCTTCGAAAGCGGCGCGGGCGATACATGAGGGGATGCGCTCGCGGAACGCGATGCGGGATGGTTCATGGGGGTCTCCTGCCGGTCTGATACGTGATACGTGATTCCGGGGTGCGTGCGGCGCCGCTTGCACGAGCATACCCACGCCTGCGCGAGCGGCACAGCGCTCACACGGCCCATGCCGTTCAGCGGCGACGCGCCCGGCATGGACGGGCGCGGCGTACGAAGCGCCGCGCATCCTGTCGAAGCGGTTCCCGAATCCGGCTTCGAGCCACGGCGCCGCAGCTCGAAGCCCTTGCTTCAGAAACCTGCGGCGAGCCCGTCGCGCCGGCTGTCGCTGGCCGCGACATAGCCGCGCTCCGGCTCGTTGCGATCGAGCTTCCAGATGAACTGGCCGGAGCCGAAGTCCATATACGGATCGTCGACCGACTTGAGCGTGTGGCCGAGCTTCTGCAAACCCTCGGTCGTCTTCGGATCGAGCGTCGACTCGATGTCGACCGTGAAGTCACGGTTGACCTTCCAGCGCGGCGCATCGCACGCGGCCTGCGGCTGCTGGCCGTAGTCGAGCATGCGCACCACCGTTTGCAGATGGCCCTGCGGCTGCATGTCGCCGCCCATCACGCCGAAACTCATCACCGCTTCCTGCTGGCCGTTCACCTGCTGCGTGAGGAACGCCGGGATGATCGTATGGAACGGCCGCTTGCCGCCCTCGACGACGTTCGGCGATTTCGGGTCCATCGAGAAGCCGCAGCCGCGGTTCTGCAGCGCGATGCCGGTGTCCGGCACGACGATGCCCGAGCCGAAACCCATGTAGTTCGACTGGATGAAGCTGACCATCATGCCGTTCTCGTCCGCGGCCGACATGTAGATCGTGCCGCCCGCCTTCGGCATGCCGAAGTCGAAATGCGTCGCGCGCTTCGGATCGATCAGCTTCGCGCGCGAAGTCAGGTAGGCGTCGTCGAGCATCTGCTCCGGCGTGACGTCCATCGAACGCGGGTCGGCCACGTAGCGATACAGGTCGGCGAACGCGAGCTTCATCGCTTCGATCTGCAGATGCTGCGACTCGACGCTGTCTACCTTCAGCGATTTCACGTCGAACTTTTCGAGGATGCCGAGTGCCACCAGCGCGGCGATGCCCTGCCCGTTCGGCGGAATCTCGTGCACGGTGTAGCCGCGATAGTCCTTGCCGATCGGCTCGACCCAGTCCGCGCGGTAGTTGCGCAGATCGTCGGCGGTCAGCGCGGCACCGCCCTCGCGCGCGAACGCGGCGATGCGCTCGGCGATCTCGCCTTCGTAGTACGCGCGCGGGCCCTGCTCGGCGAGCAGGCGCAGCGTCTTCGCGTGACCGGGCAGGCGCACCAGTTCGCTGACTTCAGGCGCGCGGCCGTGCGGCATGAAGGTCTGCGCGAAGCCGGGCAGGTCCTTCAGCTCCGGCACGGCGGCCGCCCACTTGTAGGCGACGATGCTCGCCACCGCGTGACCGCGCTCGGCGATCTCGATGGCCGGCTCCATCAGGTCTGCGAACGGCAGCTTGCCGAACTTCTGGTGCAGCGCTTCCCAGCCGGCGATCACGCCCGGCACCGTGACCGCGTCCCAGCCGCGCTTGGGCTGCTTCGCGAGGCAGTTCACCTCGCCGTATTTGCGCTTGAAGTAATCGACGTTCCACGCGGCCGGCGACACGCCCGAGGCGTTCAGGCCGTGCAGCTTCTTGCCGTCCCACACGAGCGCGAACGCATCGCCGCCGAGGCCGCACGACACCGGCTCGACCACCGTGATCGCGGCGGCGGCGGCAATCGCCGCGTCGACGGCATTGCCCCCCTTCCACAGCATGCGCAGCCCGGCCTGCGCGGCGAGCGGATGAGAGGTCGACACGATGTTGCGTGCGAATACGGGCAAACGTTGCGTCGGATAGGGGTTGTGCCAGTTACTGAAGCCAGTCATGTCGAACACTCTCGAAAGCGCGGCCCGGCGCGAAAAGTCGCTGGGCCTCATGGGAAAGGTTGTAAAGCAGGTAAAACGGGGAACTCCGGATTGCAGCGCGAACGGGCCCAAAAAACAAATTCATTTATCAAATGAATAAATGCGTAATTCGCCTGAATGGGTGCTCGAAGCCGGTGCCGAGCTTCAGCAGCGCGCCCATGCGGATTGCGCGGGTTGGCGGACAACAGGCCCGATGGTCTTACAATAGCCGCACCCCGCCCACGGGCGGCCGGCCTCGACCACGCGCCGGCCACGCCGCCACCCCATCCACGATACGCGACACATGACACGAGACCCCCGCCTGACTCTCAACGCCCGGCAACAGGAATTGCTGGAGTGGGTGCAACGCGACGGCTTCGTCACCGTGGACGACCTCGCGAGTCATTTCAACGTGACACCGCAGACGATCCGCCGCGACGTGAACTGGCTCGCCGACATGAACCTGCTGCGCCGCTATCACGGCGGAGCGAGCCTGCCGACCAGCTCCGAGAACGTCTCGTACACGGCGCGCCAGCGCATGTTCCACGAGGAGAAACGGCGCATCGCGACGCTAGTGGCCACTCACATTCCCGATCAGGCATCGCTCTTCATCAATCTCGGCACGACCACCGAAGAAATCGCGCGCGCGCTCAACCGGCATCGCGGCTTGCGCGTGATTACGAACAATCTGAACGTCGCTAGCATGATGAGCGGCTATCCCGATTGCGAGGTGCTCGTGACGGGCGGCATCGTGCGGCCGTGGGACAAGGGCATCGTCGGCGAGCTGGCGATCGACTTCATCCGCCAGTTCAAGGTCGATTTCGCGATCATCGGTACGTCGAGCATCGAAACCGACGGCACGCTGCGCGACTTCGACACGCGCGAAGTGCGCGTCGCCGAGGCGATCATCGAGCACGCGCGCACCGTGTTCCTCGCCGCCGACCACTCCAAATTCGGCCGCCCGGCGCTGGTTCGCCAGGGACATCTCGACCAGATCGACGCGCTGTTCACCGACGCCGCCCCGCCCGCGGACATGGCCGAGACGCTCACCGCCGCCAACTGCCAGGTCTATATCGCCGGGTAAGGTCCGCTCGCGCTAGGCGTTCTCCGCCATGCTGCGGCGCACGCAAAACTTCGAGTGAAATCAAGAATCTGGCGGCTCTCGCCGACCGCCTCCCGGTGGCCCAATTGTCAAAGGGAAAATTTACGGGGGCCGGGTTGGTGTTTCACAGGTGGTTGACTACACTCCAGTTCCCCGGCCTTCGTTGCGCGCTTCGCGCGGCGTCGGCTATTGAATCTGTCGTATAAGCCGTACTTCCCGCCCTGATCCTTTTAGCGGACTCGACCGGCCGTGCCGGTTGCCTGCAAGGCTGTCCGCGATTGCCTGACATGGAGAGAACGATGCTGAGTCCGCATGAATTCGCCACGTTGTTGCTCGTCAAGGACGCCCCCAACCAGGTCGATATGGACCGTGAAGAACTCGATGCATTGCTCGAACGCCAACTGGTGCAACTCGAACGCCTCGCATCGGGCAACGAACGGTGGCGCGTGACGGAAACCGGCAACAACGCATTGCGGGCCATCAAGCGGTCTTCCTGAGACATTTTCCGCCAGCGCTTTTCCGCCCATTTTTTGCACGACGGCCACGGAGCGCGCCGCCTTCGGGTTCGTTCGCACCGGCATTGCACTGGCGCGTCGTTCGATGAGCATGACAGCGGGCCGCTTCGCGGCCCTTTCTTGTGTGCGAATCCTTTACACAGTAAATTGACGCGACGGACTTCCGACCCTCGCGCATGCCCAAGACGCTCTCCCCCGAAGACATCCAGCAGTTTCGCGAAGCGATGCGACGTGTTGCCGAAAGCGCGTTCGCGACACGCGGCGCGCAGGGCGTGACGATGCGCGAGCTGGCAAAGGAGCTCGGCTGCAGCGCCATGACCCCCTACCGCTACTTCCGCGACAAGAACGAAATTCTCGCGATGGTCCGCGCCGCCGCGTTCAATCGCTTCGCGGCGCGTCTCGAAGCGGCGGCGCAAAGCATCCCCGCAGACGCCCCCGCCGCCGATCACTCGGCGGTCAGCGAAGCCTACGTCGCGTTCGCGCTCGACGAGCCGCACGCGTATCGCCTGATGTTCGACCAGGTGCCGCAGCAAGGCGCTTACCCCGAACTGACCGCCGCGTCGCAGCGCGCATGGCGGCTGCTCGGCGCGCATTTCGAGCAGCTCGTCGCGGCGGGAATTCTGGAAGGCGATCCGCAACTGATCGGCTACGCGTACTGGACAAGCCTGCACGGCTTCACGATGCTCGCGCTCGCCGGTCAGCTACCGTTGCCGGCGGCACGGCAAGCCGATTCGGCCGCCGCGACAAGTCAACCAGCGGACGAACCTTCGCGCGAAGCGGTATTCGCACAGATTCTGCGCATGCTATGGCGCGGCGCCCTGCCTCAACACACGTGAGCAGGTAAGCACGTGAGCTCGCGAGCAGTTGGCCCGCGCCTCAACCGTTGCGCAGTGTCGGATCGACCGCCGCGCGCCAGCTGATCGCCTTCGCGCGCTGCTCCGCAAAGAACTGGACCCACTGATTGCGCACCTTCGGGTCGCCGCTCATCTCCTCGCTCGCGTGGCGCTGCGCGATGGACGCCTGGAACGCGCAGAAATCGTCCTTCGAGAGCCGGCCGCGCCGGTTCGCGACGTACGCATCGAAAAACGTCGTATAGACGGACTGGGCGTCGCTGCCGTAATCGACCGTTTGCGGCGAGCACATCTGCTGCAACGCCTCGAACGAGGGCGCGCCCCTCGTTCCCTCCAGGCTCGGCGAACTCACGCACCCCGCCAGAAGCGCCGCGGCGCCGATCATGAAAAGTCCACGCATTCAAATCACCTCAAAGTGGCTGCTGTCGAGAGTATCTTCCGTGGCCGAGCGTTGCGCCACTCCTCCGGCCATCCGGCCAGGTCTCGATCGGATAAACGAACTTTACTTTTTCGAATATGTTCATTAAAGTTCGAAAACGAACATCATTGGTTCGATTAGTTTTCCAACCTCCTTTCAAGATTCGACCTAGAGGACTCAGCGGTGGCGCAAGGCTCGAAATACGATTTGCTCGTCGTGGGCGGCGGGATCAACGGTGCCGGCATCGCGCGCGACGCGGCCGGGCGCGGCCTGTCGGTGCTGCTGTGCGAACAGGACGATCTGGCCGCGCATACGTCGTCGGCGAGTACGAAGCTGATTCACGGCGGCCTGCGCTACCTCGAATACCGCGAGTTCGGGCTCGTGCGCAAGGCGTTGCAGGAGCGCGAAACGCTGCTGCGCGCGGCGCCGCACATCATGTGGCCGCTGCGCTTCGTGATGCCGCACATGCCCGATCTGCGCCCAGCGTGGCTGATCCGCGCGGGCCTGTTCCTCTACGACCATCTGGCGAAGCGCGAACTGCTGCCCGGCTCGCGCGGCATCGCGATGCACAAACACCCGGCCGGCGCGCCGCTCGTCGATTCGATCAAGCGCGGTTTCGTGTATTCGGACGGCTGGGTCAACGACGCGCGCCTCGTCGTGCTGAACGCGCTCGATGCGCACGAGCGCGGCGCGACCATCCTCACGCGCACGAAGCTCGTCAGCGCGGTGCGCGCGGGCGGCGAATGGCACGCGCAGCTACAGCGCGCGGACGGCACGACGCTCGACGTGCGCGCGGCGGCCGTCGCCAACGCGGCGGGCCCGTGGGTCGGCGAACTGCTGAAGGGCGCGCTCGGCCGCCCCGCGTCGCATAGCGTGAGGCTCGTCAAGGGCAGCCACATCGTCACGCGGCGGCTGTTCGAGCACGATCACGCGTACATCTTCCAGAACCCGGACAAGCGGATCATCTTCGCGATCCCGTACGAACACGACTACACGCTGATCGGCACGACCGACCTCGAATATCGCGGCGACCCGTCGCAGGTCGCGATCGACGCCCACGAAACGCAGTACCTTTGCGATTCGATCAACCGCTATTTCAAGCAGAAAATCTCGCCGGCCGACGTGCGCTGGACCTACTCGGGCGTGCGCCCGCTGCTTGAGGACGAAAACGCGGACAACCCCTCGGCGGTCACGCGCGACTACTCGCTCGAACTCGACGCACCGGCGGACGAAGCGCCGCTGCTGTCGGTGTTCGGCGGCAAGATCACGACGTTTCGCAAGCTCGCCGAGCAGGCCGTCGATACGCTCGCGCAAGCCCTGCAGCACGAGGTGCCCGCGTGGACCGTCGGCGCGTCGCTGCCCGGCGGCGATATCGCACAGGCGAACTTCAACCGCTTCCTCGGCGAGTTCAGCCGCACCCATGCGTGGCTGCCGGCGGCGCTCGCGCATCGCCTCGCGCGCGCATACGGCACGCGCGCGAATCGCGTGCTCGGCGACGCCCGCGCGCTCGCCGATCTCGGCCGCGAATTCGCGCCGGGTCTTTACGAAGCCGAGCTGAGCTATCTGCGCGATGTCGAATGGGCGCGCAGCGCGCAGGACGTGCTGTGGCGACGCTCGAAACTCGGGCTGCACGTCGCGCCGGGCACGCTCGACCAGGTCACGCGCGACATCGACGCGTGGTTCGCGAGCGAACCCGTGCAGCAAAGCGCGTAAGACAACAGGCATGTGAGACACAGGCGGCACGCACGGCGAGAACCCAGGCCAGCTGGACGAGACCGTCACGCGCCATCACACTACTGCAACACACGATTGCAGCGCGCTCGCGACGACACGCCGCAACCTGGCCGCTCCGATCGCCGGCCGGCAACCCGGCGATCCGCCATACCCATGGAGAAGAGACAATGCAGGATCAGTACGTCCTCGCGCTTGACCAAGGCACCACCAGCTCGCGCGCGATGCTGTTCGACCGGCGCGGCAATGTCGTGTCGATCGCGCAGAAAGAATTCCGGCAGATCTATCCGCATCCGGGCTGGGTCGAGCACGATCCGCAGGAAATCTGGTCGACCCAAGCCGGCGTCGCAGCCGAGGCCGTCACGCGCGCGGGCCTGAACGGCGCGTCGATCGCGGCGATCGGCATCACCAACCAGCGCGAAACCACCATCGTGTGGGATCGCCAGACCGGCCAGCCGATCTACAACGCGATCGTCTGGCAGGACCACCGCGCCGCCGACTTCTGCGACGCACTGAAGGCCCAGGGGCTCGAACCGAGCGTGCGCGCGAAAACCGGTCTGCCGATCGACTCGTACTTCTCGGCGACGAAAATCCGCTGGATTCTCGACAACGTCGAAGGCGCGCGCGAAAAAGCACGCCAGGGCCGGCTCGCGTTCGGCACCGTCGACAGCTGGCTCGTGTGGAATTTCACGAAGGGCGCGCTGCACATCACCGACGTGACCAACGCGTCGCGCACGATGCTCTTCAACATCCACACGCTGCAGTGGGACGACGAACTGCTCGCCGCGCTCGACATTCCGCGCAGCATGCTGCCCGAGGTGCGGCCGTCGTCACAGGTGTACGGGCCGACCGTGACCACGGTGTTCGCCTCGAATATTCCGCTCGCGGGCATCGCCGGCGACCAGCAGGCCGCGCTGTTCGGGCAGATGTGCACCGAGTCGGGCATGGTCAAGAACACCTACGGCACCGGCTGCTTTCTGATGATGAACACCGGCGGCAAGCCGATCGAATCGCAGAACAATCTCGTCACGACGCTCGCCTGGCAGATCGGCGAGCGGATCGACTACGCGCTCGAAGGCAGCATCTTCATCGGCGGCGCGGTCGTGCAGTGGCTGCGCGACGGCCTCGGCATCATCAGGAACGCGGCGGAGATCGAAACGCTCGCGCGCGGCGTGCCGCATTGCGACGGCGTGTACCTCGTGCCCGCCTTCGCCGGCCTCGGCGCGCCGCACTGGAACGCGCATGCGCGCGGCACGCTGTTCGGCGTGACGCGCGGCACGACGTCCGCGCATATCGCACGCGCGGCGCTCGATTCGATCGCCTATCAATCGCTCGACGTGCTGAAGGCGATGGAAGCCGACGCGGGCATCCGCATCGGCGAACTGCGCGTGGACGGCGGCGCCTGCGCGAACAATCTGCTGATGCAATTTCAGGCCGACATTCTCGGCGTCGACGCGGTGCGCCCGAAGGTGCCGGAAACGACCGCGCTCGGCGCGGCCTATCTGGCCGGTCTCGCGGTCGGCTACTGGAAAGATGTCGACGAACTGCAAAGCCAGTGGAAGCTCGAACACCGCTTCACGCCCGCGCTGCCGCATGCCGAGGTCAAGGCGTGCCTCGACGGCTGGCAGCGCGCGATCCGCGCGGCGAAGGCATGGGCCGATACGCCATAAGCCATGAGCCACGAACCGCGCCGGAAAGCACGTATCATGGCGCTGTCCATCCCGACGCGCAGGCAGGCGAGAACGCCGGCCGCGCGCTTTCCGCTTATCGTTCTTCAGGCATGATCGACCACCTCATCTGTGACTGCGACGGCGTGCTCGTCGACAGCGAAGTCATCGCCGATCGCGTGATGTTCGAAACGCTGACGGCCTCGTTTCCCGGCATCGACTTCGAGCCCGTCGTCAAAACGGCGTTCGGGCAGCAAACCTCGCGCTTTCTCGAAGGCATCGAGCAATCGTTCGACGTCAGACTGCCCGCGAACTTCCTCGACACGATCGAGCACAACATCGAGCTTGCGCTGGCCGCGTCGCTGGGTCCGATCCACGGCGTGCGCGACGCGCTGCAACGCGTGACGCTGCCGGCCGCGGTCGTGTCGAACAGCCGCATGACGCGCGTGAGCGCCTCGGTGCGGCGCGCGGGTCTGCAGCAGATTTTCGGCGAACGGGTTTTCAGCGCCGAGCAGGTCGAGCGGCCCAAGCCCTATCCCGACGTGTATCTGTTCGCGGCAAAAACGCTCGGTGTCGAGCCGGCGCGCTGCCTCGTCGTCGAAGACAGCGTCGCGGGTCTGAATGCGGCACGCGCGGCAGGCATGAAAACGATCGCGTTCGTCGGCGCGAGCCATATTCCCGACGGCTACGCGGACGCGCTGCGCTCGATGGGCATGACGCGCATCATGAAGCACATGGACGAACTGCCTGGGCTGGTCGCGGCGGGCATGCGCGGCGAGTTTGGCGACGTGCAGTCGTAGTATCGATCGACAACGCGCCGCCCCCTTCAGGCCTCGAGCACCGCCCCCTCACGCACCTGCGCGAGCGCCTCGCGAAACTCGACGAGTTCGGCGATCGTCAGCATCGGCAAATCGTGTTGCGCGGCAAAGCGCTCGACGTCCGCGCCGCGCGTCATCGTGCCGTCGGCGTTCATCAACTCGCACAGCACGCCGGCCGGCTTCAGGCCCGCGAGAATCGCGAGATCGACCGTGCCCTCGGTATGGCCGCGCCGCGCGAGCACGCCGCCGGGCATCGCCCGCAGCGGGAACACGTGGCCCGGACGCACGATGTCGGCGGGCTTCGCCGTATCGGCAATCGCGGCGCGGATCGTCGTCACGCGATCCTGCGCCGACACGCCCGTGCTCACACCCTCGCGCGCCTCGATCGACACCGTGAACGCGGTGCCGTGACGGCTTTCGTTGTTGACGGCCATCGGCGGCAATTCGAGCGCGCGGATTGTGTCGTCGGGCAGGCACAGGCAGACGATGCCGCTGCATTCGCGGATCAGGAGCGCCATCGTTTGGACCGACAGACGCTCGGCCGCGACGATCAGATCGGCTTCGTTCTCGCGGTCGTGGTCGTCCTGCAGAACGACGGCGCGGCCCTCGCGCAGCGCCTGCAAGGCGGCGGCGATACGCGGCGGAACGGTTTCGGTGGCGAGCAGCGGGAGATCGGCGAAAGCATCTTCGGCAATCGTCGACGGAGCGGGAAAAGTAGCAAAGGACATGGTTGAAACGCTCATCGCAAAAGTTGGGCGAAAAACGTTTCAGGGCATTGCAAACAGACTCGAACGCGCCGCCGGGCGCCGCACGAAGGCGGCGCTCGTCCACCGGCGCCACCAGAACGACCAGCGGCAGCGCGGAGCGCACATGACTCTATCTGCACATCTTCTTCCATCCGGACTGTGACCGTCGGCTCTGGCTTCTCACCAGATCTGCTGACCCCGCCGCGGCCTTCGATACGCTGAAGACCGCTCGATGCGGGCGCTCGCGGGCTCGCCGACTCGCGCTTTCGCGCTGACGGCTTACCGCCGGTGGGGAATTGCACCCCGCCCTGAAGACGCACTGATTGCCGGTTCGACCGGCCGGCGAAGCATACAACAGGCGCACCGGAACTGCAGCTCGCCCCACAAAGACCCTACTGGCGGCGTTGGACCTGCAGCGACGCGCTGACTGCGCGCCGATCTGCGCCCGAACCTCGCGCGCCGTCGATCCTCAACCCGGCACGCCTTCGCGCGCGGCCTCCTCACGCGCCGCGCCCACGGCCGGCACGTCCCAGCGCGGCGGCGTCTCCGCCCGCAGCGTCACGCGAAACGCGCGCGCCTCGGTGTCGCCGGGATTGCGCAGGCTGTGCGGCTGATCGGCATCGAAGACGATCGCATCGCCGGTCGCGAGCAGTTGGCGTTGATCGTGCACGCTGACTTCGAGCGTGCCGTCGCTGACGACGAGGTTGACGGTCGTGCCCGGCGCGCGCGGCGTGCCCGTCTCGGTGTGCAGCGGCGCGATGCGCAGCTCGTGAAATTCGGCGGCGCCCGGCTCGGTATCGGGATACAGCGGCCGCGCCGAGTAGCGCCCGTTCGCGCTGACGACTCGCGCCGAGCGCTCGGCCGGCAGATGCTCGAAGCCGTTCGTCGCGTGGCGCCGCAGAAACGCCGCGACCGAGACCTTCAGCGCCGCCGCCACCTTGCACAGCACCTTGATCGACGGCACGCTGCGCGCCGATTCGATCTGCGCGAGCATGGCGCGCGACACGCCGGACGCGCGCGCTAGCGCATCGAGCGAAAGCTGGCGCTCGGCGCGCAGGCGGGCCAGATTCACGCCGACCAGTTGCTCGAGCGCATCGAACGGTTCGGCTGCGCGCGGCACCGCGTCGGCATCGGCCGGGCGATCGCGAACCAGTGCAAGCGGAGAATGCATAGTGGCCTCCAGAGCGCCGCCGGGCGGCGCAAAAGCATTGAGTGGAAGCAAGATAGCATCGCGCTGTGCCGCGCCCAACGAAGTTATCTTCACACTGTTATCAGCATTGCAGAGGCAAGCCGTTCACGCACGCTGCGCGACCGCGCGCACCGGCGCATCCATGCGCGCGGCGAACCACGTGAGCAGCAGCGCCGCCACGCTGACCGCCGCCGCGACCCACGGCAAGGTATCGAGGGCATGGCCGTGAGCGATCACGAGGCCGCCGAGCCACGCGCCTGCCGCATTGCCGACGTTGAACGCGCCGATGTTCAGCGTCGAGGCGAGATTCGGCGCGGCGGCCGCCTTCTCGACCACGCGCATCTGCAACGGCGGCACCGTCGCGAACGCGGCAATGCCCCACACGAACACCGTGACCGCCGCGGCGACCTGCGAATGGCTGGTGCGCGCGAAGACCGCCATGACCACCGCGAGCGCGGCGAGAATGCCCATCAGCGAGGGCATCAGCGCGCGGTCCGCGAGCTTGCCGCCGACCACGTTGCCGACCGTCAGGCCCGCGCCGAACAGCACGAGAATCAGCGTCACGGCGCGCGGCGAGAAGCCGCTCACCTGTTCGAGGATCGGCGCGATATAGGTGAACACGACGAACACGCCGCCGAAGCCGAGCACCGTCATCGCGAGCGCGGTCCAGACCTGCGGGTCCCTCAGCACGCGCACTTCGTGGCCGAGGCCGGCCGGGCCGCTGTCGTGCCGGTTCGGCACGAGCGCCGCGATGCCCGCGAGCGACAGCACGCCGAGTCCGCTAACGATCCAGAACGTCGCGCGCCAGCCGAACTGCTGGCCGACGAAGGTGCCGAACGGCACGCCGAGCACGTTCGCGAGCGTGAGGCCCGTGAACATCAGCGCGATCGCGCTGGCGCGCTTCTCGGCCGGCACAAGCGAGGCCGCGACCACCGCGCCGATGCCGAAGAACGAGCCGTGCGCGAACGAGGTCACGACGCGCGCGACCATCAGCACCGAATAATCGGGCGCGACCGCGCACAGCACGTTGCCGACGATGAACACGCCCATCAGCAGTTGCAGCGCCAGCTTGCGCGACATCTTGCTCGTGACCACCGCGAGCAGCGGCGCGCCGACCGCGACGCCGAGCGCGTAGCCGCTCACGAGCAGCCCCGCCGACGGAATCGACACGGCGAGATCGCGCGCCACCTCGGGCAACAGGCCCATGATGACGAATTCGGTCGTGCCGATCGCGAATGCGCTGATCGCCAGCGCGAGTAAGGGAATGGGCATGGAGGTGCTCCGGATAAGAGGGAAATTCAGTCAAGGCCGCATTGTCCGGGCAGGGAGCCGATTTGATAATTGGCGTAGCATTTGAAACATTTTCAAATCGTGCTTGAAAATCAGCAATGGACAATCTCGGCGACATCCGCCTCTTCGTCGAAGCGGCGCAGCAGGGCAGCCTGTCGGCGGCGGGCCGCAGAATGGGCCTCACGCCCGCCGCGGCAAGCGCGCGCCTCGCCAGGCTCGAAAGCCATCTGAAGGCGCGGCTCTTCGAGCGCACCACGCGCCAGTTGCGGCTCACCGACGAGGGGCGGCTCTATCTGAACTGCTGCCGCGAGGCGCTGCAATCGCTCGACGACGCCGAAGCGGCCTTGCAGGAAGGGCAAGGCGTCGTGCGCGGCAAGGTGCGCATCTCGACGACCTCCGACTTCGGCCGCAACCTGCTGCTGCACTGGCTCGACGAATTCAACGCGCGATATCCGGACGTGAAGTTCGCGCTGACGCTGTCGGATTCGCTGTCGAATCTCGTGCAGGAAGACATCGATCTCGCGATCCGCTTCGGCGTGCCGCAGGACAGCTCGCTGGTCGCCCGCAAGCTCGCGCCGAACCGGCGCGTGCTGTGCGCGTCGCCGGCATACATCGCGCGCAAGGGCGAGCCGAAGGACCCGCAAGACCTCGCCCGTTTCGATTGCATCGTGCTCGGCACCGCGTCCGGGCCGGCGAACGAGTGGCGCTTCACGCGCGGCGACGCAGTGCAGCACTACACGGTGCCGCTCGACGCCGCGCGCGAGACCAACGACGGCGCGGTCGCCCGCGAATGGGCGCTGCGCGGCTACGGCATCGCGATCAAATCGATGTGGGACGTGGAAGCGGACCTGCGCGCCGACGGACTGAAGGTGCTGTTGCCCGAGTGGCGCTATCCGGACGCGCCGCTGCACGCGCTCTATCACCGCAACCGCTTCATGGCGCCGCGCGTGCGCGCGCTGCTCGATTTTCTCGCCGAGCGTTTCGCGCTCGTGTCGGACGAACTGGAAAGCCTGCTGGGCCTGCCGCCGGAACGCTCGGCCGGCGGCCAAACCCGTGCTCCCTGAAGGGCTATAATAGTGAGTTACGTTGCGGCGGCGCTTGCGCATCAGCTTGCGCGCCCGAACGCGTGGCCCGGCGCACCGCGCAACCCTCTCCACCCTTTATGACGCCCCCAGGTTAACCACTGCGACCGGCGAAATTCGATGACCAAGAAAGTTTATGTAAAGACCTTTGGCTGCCAGATGAACGAGTACGACTCCGACAAGATGGTCGACGTGCTCGGTGCCGCTGAAGGACTCGTCAAGACCGACACGCCGGAAGACGCCGACGTGATCCTGTTCAACACCTGCTCGGTGCGCGAAAAAGCGCAGGAAAAAGTCTTCTCCGACCTCGGCCGCGTGCGCGAGCTGAAGGACGCGAATCCAGATCTGATTATCGGCGTAGGCGGCTGCGTGGCGAGCCAGGAAGGCGCGTCGATCGTCGCGCGCGCGCCGTACGTCGACATCGTGTTCGGGCCGCAAACGCTGCACCGCCTGCCGCAAATGATCGACGAGCGCCGCGTGAGCGGGCGCGCCCAGGTCGATATTTCGTTCCCCGAAATCGAGAAGTTCGACCACCTGCCGCCGGCGCGCGTCGAAGGCCCGAGCGCGTTCGTGTCGATCATGGAAGGCTGCAGCAAGTACTGCAGCTACTGCGTCGTGCCCTACACGCGCGGTGAGGAAGTGTCGCGTCCGCTCGACGACGTGCTGACCGAAATCGCCGGTCTCGCCGACCAGGGCGTGCGCGAAGTCACGCTGCTCGGCCAGAACGTCAACGCATACCGTGGCGCGCTGACCGTGGGCTCAAGCGAGATCGCCGACTTCGCGACGCTGATCGAATACGTCGCGGACCTCCCCGGCATCGAACGGATTCGCTACACCACCTCGCATCCGAAGGAATTCACGCAGCGCCTGATCGACACCTACGCGAAGGTGCCGAAGCTCGTGAGCCACCTGCATCTGCCGGTGCAGCACGGCTCCGACCGCATCCTGATGGCGATGAAGCGCGGCTACACCGTGCTCGAATACAAGTCCGTGATCCGCAAGCTGCGTGCGATCCGCCCGGACCTGTCGCTGTCGACGGACATGATCGTCGGCTTCCCCGGCGAGACCGAGGAAGACTTCGCGAAGATGATGGCGCTCGTCGACGAGATGAAGTACGACACGAGCTTCTCGTTCATCTACAGCCCGCGTCCCGGCACGCCGGCCGCGAACCTGCACGACGACACGCCGCGCGAGGTGAAGCTCAAACGCCTGCAACATCTGCAGGCGACCATCGAAGAGAACGTGCAGCACATCAGCGACGCGATGGTCGGCAAGGTCGAGCGCATTCTGGTCGAGCGCCCCGCGCGCAAGGACCCGAACGAGCTCGCGGGCCGCACCGAGAACAACCGCGTCGTCAATTTCCCGGCGCCGGTCGCCTCGCACGCACGGTTGATCGGCCAGATGGTCGACGTGAAGATCGTGCACGCGTACCCGCACTCGCTGCGCGGCGAACTCGTGATGGTTCACGACGACCGCGCCGCCGTGACGCACTAAGCGCACCAAGCACACTGACCGACATTCCGAGTACCGCAACCGACAGGATCGACTCACCGCCTTGAAGACCACTCAGCAGCATCTGGAATTCACCGCGCCGCGCGAAGACAACGCGCGGCTCGCCAACCTCTGCGGACCGCTCGACGAAAATCTGCGGCAGATCGAGCAGGCGCTCGACGTGACCTTGCAGCGCCGCGGCCATCGCATCACGATTCGCGGACGCGGCGCAAAGCTCGCGCTCACGGCGCTCGAAAACTTCTACAACAGCGCGCGCGAGCCTTTGTCGGTCGACGACATCCAGCTCGCGCTCGTCGAAGTGCGCCATCCGGCGCGCCATCGGCCGAACGGCAACGGCGGCACCAATGGCGACGACGCGGCCGATCCGCGCTTCGCCGGCAACCCCGATCATCCGTTCGACCAGCCCGCCGATCTCGACGCGAGCGACGACGACTTCCAGGAATACGGTCCGAAGCTCTACACGCGGCGCGCGGACCTGCGCGGCCGCACGCCGGCGCAGCGCGAGTATCTGAAGCAGATCGTCTCGCACGACGTCACGTTCGGCGTCGGCCCGGCCGGCACCGGCAAGACCTACCTCGCGGTGGCCTGCGCGGTCGACGCGCTCGAGCGCGACCAGGTCAAGCGCATCGTGCTGACGCGCCCGGCCGTCGAGGCGGGCGAGCGGCTCGGCTTCTTGCCGGGCGATCTGGCGCAGAAGGTCGATCCGTACCTGCGTCCGCTCTACGATGCGCTCTACGACCTGCTCGGCTTCGACAAGACCGCGAAGATGTTCGAGCGGCAGATGATCGAAATCGCACCGCTCGCGTACATGCGCGGCCGCACGCTGAACCACGCGTTCATCATCCTCGACGAGGCGCAGAACACCACGCCCGAGCAGATGAAGATGTTCCTCACGCGGATCGGCTTCGGCTCGAAGGCCGTCGTCACCGGCGACACGACCCAGATCGACCTGCCGCGCGGCCACAAGAGCGGCCTGATCGAGGCGCAGCAGGTGCTCTCGGAGGTGCGCGGCATCGCGCTCACGCGCTTCACGAGCGCGGATGTGGTGCGCCATCCGCTGGTCGCGCGCATTGTGGAGGCGTACGATGCGCATGCGCAGAAATCGGCGGCTCCGTTGGATTCGCGCTGAAGCGCGGCACTTGCGCGGGATAGGCGGCGTGGCTGACCGGACCGCGTAAGCCGCGCCGCCGAGCGGCGCCACCGGAGCGACGCGCTCTGCTCGAAGCCGCTGCCATCGCGAACGCCACGAACGCCACGAACGCCACGAACGCCACGAACGCCACGAACGCCACGAACGCCACGAACGCCACGAACGCCACGAACGCCACCAAGAGCGTAACGCCCCACGCAACCGCCAGCGCAACAACGAACGCCGCAGGAAACACCACAACAAACGCGAAGCCCCGACCCGAGACCGCATGAGCCGCTCCCCGAAACTGACGTTGAACCTGCAATTTCCCGCCGCCAAAGCCTGGCCGGAACACAAGGCGCTGCTGCCGCGCGCGAGCGTCGCGAGCTGGATCAAGGCGGCGCTCTTCGCGGACGGCGAACTGACCGTGCGTTTCGTCGACGTCGAGGAAGGCCGCACGCTGAACCGCACCTATCGCGGCAAGGACTACGCGACCAATGTGCTGACCTTCGCCTACGCCGAATCGGAAGACGATCCGGTCACGGGCGATCTGATCCTGTGCTGCCCGGTAGTTGAAAAGGAAGCCACCGAGCAGGGCAAGCCGCTCGTCGCGCACTATGCGCATCTGCTCGTGCACGGTACGCTGCATGCCCAGGGCTACGACCACGAAGTCGAGGAAGAAGCCGAGGAAATGGAAGCGATCGAAACCGAAATCCTCGGTAAGCTCGGGTTTCCGGACCCTTACCGATAGGCTTCTGCGACTCCCGCCCCTTCCCCACGCCATCCACGACCCAACCCTACCGTGAGCACCTCGTCCCCCGAAGCCGATATCCCCGTGCGCTGCCCGGACTACCCGCCGATGCTCGGCGAGTCGCGGCTGCTGACGGACGAGGAACTGCGCGCGTCGCTCGAATCGACGCTGCGCGGCTGGGACCGCCAAAGCGACCTGTGGCTGTTCGGCTATGGCTCGCTGATCTGGAACCCGGGCCTGCCGACCGTCGAAGCGCTGCGCTCGAAGGTGCACGGCTATCACCGCGGGCTCTACCTATGGTCGCGCGTGAATCGCGGCACGCCCGAGCAGCCGGGCCTCGTGCTCGCGCTCGATCGCGGCGGCTCGTGCACTGGCGTGGCATTCCGGCTCGCCGCCGCCGGCTCGATGCCGCATCTCGAAGCGCTGTGGCGCCGCGAAATGCCGATGGGCTCGTACCGCCCCGCCTGGCTGCCCTGCGTACTCGCGGACGGCCGGCGCGTCGACGCGCTCGCCTTCGTGATGCGGCGCGACGCACCGAGCTACACCGGCAAGCTGCGCGACGACATCGTCCGGACCGTGCTCGGTTGCGCGTGCGGCCGCTACGGCACGACGCTCGACTACGTGAGCCGCACGGTCCATGCGCTGCGCGAAAGCGGCATGCCCGACCGCGCGCTCGAAGCGCTGCTCACACGCTGTCAGGCGCGAGAGGTCGATGAAATGCCGCAGCCGGCCACGCCCGAGCGCGCGGCGACGGGACGGTAAGACTGAAAGAGCCGAAGCCGGAAGCGCCGGCCGGCCCTAGGCACGGCTCGCCCGCGGCGGCGCCGCGAGCCATCCCGCCCGCTCTCGCCCGTCCCCGTGCGCGAGTTACTTTTTTGCCGGCAAGCGCTTTTCGACACGTAATCGGTTAGGATGAGCCCATGCCCCGCCCTCGCGGCGCGGCCGCTTCACCCGGCTTCAAATCAGCGCCAGGCCCGGCGGGACACGGTTTCGCCATGCGCCTGGTGTATCCTTAATGCTCTGCAACAGCGCGCCCAGTCTCGCCGGGCGCACTACCATGAACGACACGTATCCCAGTCGACGCCATACCGGACGCACCCTCGACAAACCGCAGGAAAAGCGCTCGCTGCTCGAGCGCCTGACCGATTTCATCTCGCCCGAGCCCGACTCGCGCGCCGAACTTCTGGAAATTCTGCAGGACGCGCACGAGCGCAACCTGATCGACGCCGACTCGCTGTCGATGATCGAAGGCGTGTTCCAGGTGTCGGAACTGTGCGCACGCGACATCATGGTGCCGCGAGCGCAAATGGACGCGATCAACATCGCGGACAACCCATCCGAATTCATCCCGTTCGTGCTGGAAAAGGCGCACTCGCGCTATCCGGTCTACGAGGGCAATCGCGACAACATCATCGGCGTGCTGCTCGCGAAAGACCTGCTGCGCTACTACGCCGAAGAAGAATTCGACGTGCGCGGCATGCTGCGCCCGGCCGTGTTCATCCCCGAGTCGAAGCGCCTGAACGTGCTGCTGCACGACTTTCGCGTGAACCGCAACCACCTCGCGGTGGTCGTCGACGAATACGGCGGCGTGGCGGGCCTCATCACGATCGAAGACGTGCTGGAGCAGATCGTCGGCGACATCGAGGACGAATACGATTTCGACGAGGAAAGCGGCAACATCATCGCCTCGCCGGACGGGCGCTTCCGCGTGCGCGCGCTGACCGAGATCGAGCAGTTCAACGAGACCTTCGGCACGCACTATTCGGACGAGGAAGTCGATACGATCGGCGGGCTCGTTACGCATCACTTCGGCCGCGTGCCGCATCGCGGCGAAAAAGTCCGCCTCGACGATCTGATCTTCGAGATCCTGCGCGGCGACGCGCGCCAGGTCCACATGCTGCTGGTGCGCCGCGACCCGCTCGCGGGCCAGCGCGAACGCGAGGCGCAGCACGTGCAGACCTGAGCGGCCGGCGCGCCGTGCCGTTTCGCCGGCGCGCCCGTTCGCGAAATTTTGGCGTGCCGCCTTGCAGGTTTCCTTGCACGCTTTTTTGACTCCTCAACTTCCGACGCCGACCACGCAATAATGGCCGACCCGATCACTTCCCGCCCGCGCCACGACGTGAGCGCCCCCGCCGCCGACACGCGCAGCCGCGCCCTGCCGCGCTGGCACTATCTCGTGGCGCTCGCCGCGGGTGCCGCCAATACGCTATCGTTCGCGCCGACGCCGCACGGCGGCTGGCTGCAGCTCGCGATCTTCGTGTTCTTTTTCGCGTGGCTCACACGAAGCACCGGCTGGAAAAGCGCCGCGCTGACGGGCTGGGCGTTCGGCTTCGGCAATTTCGTGACCGGCGTGTGGTGGCTCTACGTGAGCATGCACGACTACGGCGGCATGCCCGCGCCGCTGGCCGGCACGGCGCTCGCGCTGTTCTCGCTGTACCTGGCCCTCTATCCGGCGCTGGCCGCAGGCGTCTGGTCGTTCTGCGCGGGCCACGCCCGCAACGGCGCGGCCGACGACCGCCAGCCGTTCTCGCCGACCTGGCACGGCGCGCTCGCCTTCGCGAGCGCGTGGGCCATCGGCGAATGGCTGCGCGGCACCGTGTTCACCGGCTTTCCGTGGCTCGCCACCGGCTATGCGCAGGTGGACGGCCCGTTCGCCGGATTCGCGCCGGTGGCCGGCGTGTACGGCGTCGGCTGGATGGTCGCGCTGAGCGCCGCGCTGATCGTGCAGGCGCTGCTGGCGTCGATCTCGGCGGGTTCCGCACGCGAACCGCGCAACGCAGGCGCCGCACCGGGCGCCGCCGCGAGCGGCCCTGCCGCGCCGCGCCGCGTGTCGTCGATCGCCGCACCCGCCAGCGCCGCGCTGGCGCTGATCGTGATCGGCCTGCTGCTGCCGCTCGTGCCGTGGACGACGCCCGCCAACGCGCCGTTGAGCGTGCGTCTGCTGCAAGGCAACGTCAAGCAGGAGATGAAGTTCGAGGAAGCCGGCATGCGCGCGGCGATCGATCAGTATCAGCAGATGATTACCGCGCAGCCGGCCGATCTGATCGTCACGCCGGAAACCGCGATTCCCGTGCTCGCGCAGCAGTTGCCGACACCGTTCGCGGCCGCGATCCGCGAGTTCTCGGACTCGACCGGCAGCGCGATCCTGTTCGGCGCGCTCGGCGGCACGATCACGCCCGAAGGCCGGGTGGTCGACTACACCAACAGCCTGTTCGGCGTCACGCCGGGCTCGCGCGACATTTATCGCTACGACAAGCACCACCTCGTGCCGTTCGGCGAGTTCGTGCCGTGGGGCTTCCGCTGGTTCGTCAACCTGATGCGCATTCCGCTCGGCGATTTCTTCCGTGGCGCGCCGGTGCAGAAGCCGTTCATGGTGCATAACCAGCCGGTCGCGGCCGACATCTGCTACGAGGACATCTTCGGCGAGGAGATCGCGCGCACGCTGCGCGAAAACTCGACGCCGGCCGGCGTGCTCGTCAATTCGACCAACCTCGCGTGGTTCGGCGACACGATCGCGCTCGACCAGCATCTGCAGATCGCGCGCATGCGCGCACTCGAAACCGGCCGGCCGATGCTGCGCGCGACCAACACCGGCATGACCGCCGCGATCGACGCGAACGGCCGCGTGATCGGACGCCTCGCGCCCTACACGGTCGGCTCGCTCGACGTGAAGGTGCAAGGCACCTCGGGCAACACACCTTACGTGACGAGCGGCAACAACACGGTGCTGGCGGTGTCGGTGCTGCTGCTCGCATTCGGTTTCGCGTTCGGACCCGGCATCGCGCGGTGCCGTGAGGACCGCCGCAAAGACGCGCGCTAACCGCACCCGCCAAAAAAAATGCGCCTGACCCCGTCAGGCGCATTTTTTCATCAAAGGGACAAATTCCGGTTCAGGCCGGCCGGCGCCCGGCGCTTCGCCCGTAGGCCGCGTTCACCGGACGCGCTCCGTTCAGTCCTTCGGCGCCGTATCGATAAACGACTGCCGCAGCGACAGCTTCTGGAAATGCTTGTCCAGATTCGGATGCGCTTCGCGCCAGTTCAGGTGCGGCATGCGGAAGTCGAGATAGCCGAGCGCGCAGCCCACCGCGATATCGGCGAGCATGTAGTGATTGCTCGCGCACCACGGCTTGCTGCCGAGCCCCTGCGACATCGCCATCAGACCCTCGTCGATCTTGCGCTGCTGGCGCGCGACCCACGCGTCGACGCGCTGTTCGGGCGCGCGCTGCGTGCTTTCGAGACGGATCAGCACGGCCGCGTCGAGCACGCCGTCGGCGAGCGCTTCCCAGCAGCGCACTTCGACGCGCTCGCGCCCCGACGGCGGAATCAGCTTGCCGACCGGCGAGAGCGTATCGACGTATTCGCAGATCACGCGCGAGTCGAACACCGCTTCGCCGTCTTCCATCACGAGGCACGGCACCTTGCCGATGGGATTGAACGTGTGAATCCGGGTATCCGGCGCCCAGACGTTCTCGGGCACCAGTTCATAGTCGATCTTCTTGTCGGCGAGCACGATTCGCGCTTTGCGCACGAACGGGCTGGCGAGCGAACCGATGAGTTTCATCATGACCATCTGCCTTTTTCTGAATCCGGCGAAAGTATAAGTGGTCCAGGGGCATCACGAACGTACCGGCCGCATCTTCGCGAGCCGCGCGCGGACCCGCTGTGGGCGGATTGCAACATGCCCGCGGCGGCGATGCCGCCAGGCTGCGTGCCAATCCGCGCAAAACGGCGGCGCCGGCGTGCGCGACACCGAAAGCACAACGGGACGGAGCGCTACAATCGCACGATGAACCAGCCGACCGAACCCACCATCGCCATCGACGTCTACCGCACGCGCCGCGAGCGCGTTCTCGCCGCGCTACGCGCCGCGGGCGGCGGCGTCGCCATCGTCCCGACCGCGCCGGAAGCGCTGCGCAACCGCGACGCCGACTACCCGTACCGTCACGACAGCTACTTCTATTACCTGACCGGCTTCGCCGAGCCCGAGGCGCTGCTCGTGCTCGACGCGAGCGCCGCCCCCGGCGCGCCCGCCTCGATCCTGTTCTGCCGCGAGAAGAACGTCGAGCGCGAGACGTGGGAAGGCTTCCGCTTCGGCCCCGAGGGTGCGCGCGAAGCGTTCGGCTTCGACGCCGCATTCCCGTTCGGCGAACTCGACGCGCAGGTGCCGCGCATCCTCGCCGACAAACCGGCGCTGCATTACGCGCTCGGCCGTTCGGCGCGGCTCGACGAACAGGTGCGCGGCTGGCTCGACGCAGTGCGCGCGCAAGGCCGCGGCGGCGTCGCCGCGCCCGCCGCCGCGCGCGATCTGCTGCCGCTGCTCGACGAAATGCGGCTTATCAAGGACGACCACGAACTCGCGATCATGCGCCGCGCCGGGCAGATTTCGGCCGCCGCGCATCGGCGCGCGATGGCCGCGTGCCGGCCCGGCATCCGCGAATACGCACTCGAGGCCGAGTTGCTCTACACGTTCCGCAAGTTCGGCGCGCAGGCGCCGGCCTATACCTCGATCGTCGCGGCGGGCGCGAACGCCTGCGTGCTGCACTACCCGGCCGGCAACGCGATCGCGCGCGACGGCGACCTGATCCTTATCGACGCGGCCTGCGAGCTCGACGGCTACGCGTCCGACATCACGCGCACGTTCCCGGCGAGCGGCCGCTTCACGCCGGCGCAGCGCGAACTGTACGACATCGTGCTGGCCGCGCAGCAGGCCGCCATCGATGCGACGCGCGCCGGCGTCACCTTCGACGATCCGCACCAGGCCGCGCTGCGCGTGCTGTCGCAGGGGCTGCTCGACACCGGCATCGTGCCGCGCGAGAAGTTCGCCTCGCTCGACGACGTGCTCGCCGAGCGCGCCTACGCGCCGTTCTACATGCACCGCACCGGCCACTGGCTCGGCATGGACGTGCACGACTGCGGCGACTACCGCGAGCGCGGCGCGCCGCGCGACGAGGCGGGCGCGCTGCCGTGGCGCACGCTGCAGGCATCGATGACGCTGACGATCGAGCCGGGCCTGTACATCCGGCCGGCCGAGGGCGTGCCCGAGCGCTACTGGAACATCGGCATCCGCATCGAGGACGATGCGATCGTGACGCCCACCGGTTGCGAACTGATGACGCGCGACGTCCCGGTTGCCGCCGACGAGATCGAGGCGCTGATGCGGGAAGCGCGCCGCGCAGGAAGCGACGCATGAAGCGCCCCATGAAACGACGCATGCAGCCAGGACCTGACCGGCGATGAACGAAGCCTCTCCCTCGGCGGTGATCCTGAAGCCCGCCTCGCGCCAGCAGGCGTTCGACTTCGACGTGACGATCGTCGGCGCCGGGCCGGTCGGTCTCGCGCTCGCCGGCTGGCTCGCGCGCCGCAGCGTGGCACGCGAACTGAGGCTCGCGCTCGTCGATGCGCGCGAGCCCGAGGACTCGATTGCCGATCCGCGCGCAATCGCGGTCTCGCACGGCAGCCGGATGATCCTCGAACCGCTGCGCTGGCCCGCCGACGCCACCGCGATCGAGCGCATCCACGTGTCGCAGCGCGGTCACTTCGGCCGCACGCTGATCGATCATCGCGAGCACGGCCTGCCCGCGCTCGGCTACGTGCTGCGCTACGGCTCGATCGTGCACGGCCTCGCCGACGCCGTGCACGCAACACGGGTCCACTGGTTTCGCTCGACCTCGGCCGGTGCGCCGACCCAGGAATCCGACGGCGTCACGCTGCCGATCGAAACCGCCGGTGTCGCGCGGCAGTTGCGCACGCGGATTCTCGTGAACGCCGAGGGCGGCCTGTTCGGCGATCAGAAAACCGCGCGAAAGGCGGCCCGCGACACGAGCCGCGATGCCGAGGAAGAAGAGGCCGGCGAGCGCACCGCCAGCCCCACCGACGCCGCCGCCGATAAACGCGGCGTCGCCAGAAGTGTGGATAAAAGCGCCAACGGCATCGGCTCGCGCGACTACGGCCAAACCGCGCTGGTCGGCACGGTCACCGTGTCCACGCCGCAGCCGCACGTCGCGTGGGAGCGCTTCACCGCGCAAGGTCCGATCGCGCTGCTGCCGATGGGCGGCGTGCGCGGCGCCGACTACGCGCTCGTCTGGTGCTGCTCGCCCGAGGAAGCCGCGCGCCGCGCGCAGCTCTCCGACGCCGAGTTCCTGGGCGAACTCGACGCCGCGTTCGGCGACCGCATGGGCCGCTTCACGCAGATCCGCGGACGCGCGTCGTTCCCGCTCGGGCTCAACGCCGTCGATACGCTCGTGAACGGCCACATCGTCGCAATCGGCAATGCAGCGCAGACGCTGCATCCGGTGGCAGGCCAGGGCCTCAACCTCGGCCTGCGCGATGCGCACGCGCTCGCCGACGCGCTCTCGGCGGAAGGCCCGACCCCGCTTGCGCTCGCGACGTTCGCGCAACGCCGCGCACTCGACCGGCGCATGACGATCGGCGCGACCGACACGCTCGCGCGTCTTTTCACCGTCGACTTCCCGCCACTCGCGATCATGCGCGGCCTTGCGCTGACCGCGCTCGAATTCGTGCCGCCGGTCAAAACCGCGCTCGCCCGCCAGATGATGTTCGGCCAGCGCCGTTAGACGCGCGGTAAATTCGCCCGGCCGTGGCGTTTGCGCGGCATTTGCGTGCCGTTTGCGCCGCGCTCGGGCGGGCTATCGTGCGCACTGCGCGATTCTATGAATCGTCCCACTTTCATAGAAGATTTAATGGGTTACGACACGCAGATGGCGAGTCCCGGCAACCCGTTAACGCTAAAATGGCGGTTTTCCCTCGCATTTCGCATTGCATCGGCGGCCATGATTGTCAAATCCCGGCCGTCGCCAGCGCGCTCACGTCATGCCCACTCTCGGCTCCCACAATCTGCGTAACAACCTGTTCGTCGCTCCCATGGCCGGCGTAACCGACCGCCCGTTCCGCCAGCTGTGCAAACGGCTCGGCGCGGGTTACGCGGTGTCGGAAATGGTGGCGTCGAACGCGCAGCTGTGGAAAAGCGAGAAGACGATGCGCCGCGCCAACCACGAAGGCGAGGTCGAGCCGATCGCCGTGCAGATCGCCGGCGCGGACCCGGTCATGATGGCCGAGGCCGCCCGCTACAACGTCGCGAACGGCGCGCAGATCATCGACATCAACATGGGCTGCCCGGCCAAGAAGGTCTGCAACGTCGCGGCCGGCTCGGCGCTGCTGCAGAACGAGCCGCTCGTGCAACGCATCGTCGAGGCGGTGGTGAACGCGGTCGGCGTCGGGCCCGACGCGGTGCCCGTCACGCTGAAAATCCGCACCGGCTGGAATCGCGAGAACAAAAACGCGCTGAACGTCGCACGTCTCGCGCAAGCGGCCGGCATCTCGATGCTGACCGTGCACGGCCGCACGCGCGCCGACCTGTACCACGGCGACGCCGAATACGAAACGATCGCCGCGGTGAAAGCGGCGGTCGGCATTCCGGTCGTCGCGAACGGCGACATCACCTCGCCGCACAAGGCGCGCGAGGTGCTCGCCGCAACCGGCGCGGACGCGATTATGATCGGGCGCGCCGCGCAGGGCCGTCCGTGGCTGTTCCGCGAGATCGGGCATTTCCTGCTGACGGGCGAGCTGCTGCCGCCACCGCGCATCGACGAAATCCAGCAGGTGATGAACGAGCATCTCGAAGATCACTATGCGTTTTACGGGGAATTTACCGGTGTGCGCACTGCGCGCAAGCACATCGGCTGGTACACTCGCGGCCTTTCCGGCGCCAACCTGTTCCGGCATCGCATGAATACGCTGGACACCACGCGCGAACAACTCCTCGCTGTCAACGAGTTCTTCGACGCGCAAAAGGCGATCTCAGACCGCCTCGTCTACGTCGACGAATCGACCGGCAACCCCGGGCTCGACAGCAAGGACGAGGACCACACCGACCGACTAGCAGCATGAGCAAGAACAACATCGAACAATCCGTCCGCGACAGCCTGGACGTGTACTTCCAGGATCTCGACGGCTCCAATCCGCACGACGTCTACGACATGGTCATCTCATGCGTGGAAAAACCCTTGCTCGAAGTGGTGCTCGAGCAGGCCGGCGGCAACCAGTCGCTGGCCGCCGAGTATCTCGGCATCAACCGCAATACGCTGCGCAAGAAGCTGCAACAACACGGTTTGCTGTAGCGCGTTGTAGTTTCTGCGCCCTGCCACGTTTCCCTTCGGCTTTTCGTCTTCATCATGATCAAGCAAGCGCTCATCTCCGTTTCCGATAAATCCGGCATCGTCGATTTCGCAAAATCGCTGTCGGACCTCGGCATCAAGATCCTGTCGACCGGCGGCACCGCGAAACTGCTCGCGGACGCGGGCCTGTCCGTTACCGAAGTCGCCGACTACACGGGCTTCCCGGAAATGCTCGACGGGCGCGTAAAAACGCTGCATCCGAAGGTACACGGCGGCATCCTCGCGCGCCGCGATCTGCCCGAGCACATGGCCGCGCTCGAGAAGCACGACATTCCGACCATCGACCTGCTGGTCGTAAACCTGTACCCGTTTGTGCAGACCGTCTCGAAGGAAGAGTGCTCGCTCGAAGACGCGATCGAGAACATCGACATCGGCGGCCCGACCATGCTGCGCTCGGCCGCGAAGAATCACCGCGACGTGACCGTGGTGGTCAATCCGGCCGACTACGCGGTCGTGCTCGACGAAATGCGCGCGAACGGCAACACGGTGTCGTACAGGACGAATTTCCGCCTCGCGACCAAGGTGTACGCGCACACCGCGCAGTACGACGGCGCGATCACGAACTACCTGACGAGCCTGACCGACGAGTTGCAGCACGCGTCGCGCAATACGTACCCGGCTACCTTCAACATGGCGTACGAGAAGGTGCAGGATCTGCGCTACGGCGAGAACCCGCACCAGAGCGCGGCGTTCTACCGCGACCTCGCCGTGCCGGCCGGCGCGCTCGCGAACTACAACCAGCTGCAAGGCAAGGAACTCTCGTACAACAACATCGCCGACTCCGACGCGGCGTGGGAATGCGTGAAGACCTTCGACGTGCCGGCCTGCGTGATCGTCAAGCACGCGAATCCGTGCGGCGTCGCGGTCGGCGCGAACGCGCACGAAGCGTACTCGAAGGCGTTCCAGACCGATCCGACCTCGGCGTTCGGCGGCATCATCGCGTTCAACCGCGAAGTCGACGAAGCGGCCGCGCAAGCGGTCGCGAAGCAGTTCGTCGAAGTGCTGATCGCGCCGTCGTTCAGCGCCGAAGCGCGCCAGGTGTTCGCGGCGAAGCAGAACGTGCGTTTGCTCGAAATCGCGCTCGGCGACGGTCATAACGCGTTCGATCTGAAGCGCGTCGGCGGCGGCCTGCTCGTGCAGTCGCTCGACTCGAAGAACGTGCAGCCGCGCGAGGTGCGTGTGGTCACCAAGCGCCATCCGACGCCGAAGGAAATGGATGACCTGCTGTTCGCCTGGCGCGTCGCGAAGTACGTGAAGTCGAACGCGATCGTGTTCTGCGCGAACGGCATGACGCTCGGCGTCGGCGCGGGCCAGATGAGCCGCGTGGATTCGGCGCGTATCGCCAGCATCAAGGCGCAGAATGCCAATCTGACGCTGGCCGGCTCGGCGGTCGCATCGGACGCGTTCTTCCCGTTCCGCGACGGTCTCGACGTGGTCGTCGCCGCGGGCGCAACCTGCGTGATCCAGCCGGGCGGCTCGGTGCGCGACGACGAAGTGGTTAGCGCCGCCGACGAGCACAACATCGCGATGGTGCTGACGGGCGTGCGTCACTTCCGTCATTGACAGGCGGTTGGCGGCGAATCGCTGCTTCGCCGTAATACGGTGAGGCGGCGGTTGCCGCGCGTGTGATGTCTGTACTGTCGAAAAAACGGCCCGGCGGGTGTTCCTGCCGGGCCGTTTGCTTTGGTGCGATCGATCCTGCACGGCCGATTCAATGCCGCGCGCTCTTGCGACGCGTCCAATGGCGCGGCGTCCAGGCTGGCCTCACTGTGTTGCCTCGCTGTGTTGCATCGCCGTCACCGTTTTATTCCGTCCGCGACACCACCCACAAACCGCCACGCGCCGCGTTCGTTGTAGTATCGCAGGCACCTGGTTTTTATCGCATGTGCGGCACCTCATGAGAATTCTCGGCATCGACCCCGGTCTGCGCGTGACCGGCTTCGGCGTGATCGACCAACACGGCCACACACTGAGCTACGTCGCGAGCGGCGTCATCAAGACGGCCGACGCCGATCTGCCCTCGCGCCTCGGCACCATCTTCGACGGCATTTCGACGCTGATCCGCCAGCATTCGCCCGATCAGGCGGCGATCGAAAAAGTCTTCGTCAACGTCAATCCGCAGTCGACGCTGCTGCTCGGTCAGGCACGGGGCGCGGCGATCTGCGGGCTCGTCGCGGGCGGCGTGCCGGTCGCCGAATACACAGCCCTGCAACTGAAGCAGGCCGTGGTCGGCTACGGCCGCGCGACCAAGGAGCAGATGCAGCAGATGGTCGTGCGTCTGCTGAACCTCACGGGCGTGCCGGGCACCGACGCCGCCGACGCGCTCGGCATGGCGATCTGCCATGCGCACGGCGGCTCGACGCTGGGCACGCTCGGCGGCATCGCGCCTTCGCTGGCGAAGAAAGGGCTGCGAGTACGGCGCGGGCGCCTCGTGGGCTAGCGCAGGCGCGGTTTGCGGCGCAGCCTCCCGCAATTCCCCATCGCGCCGCCGGTCCGCTACGCTACACTCGCCCTTTCCCACACGACTCTAAAAATCGAATCCGCCATGATCGGTCGCATTGCCGGCGTTCTGCTGGAAAAAAACCCGCCGCATCTGCTCGTCGACTGCAACGGCGTCGGCTATGAAGTGGACGTGCCGATGAGCACGTTCTACAACCTGCCGTCGACCGGCGAACGCATCGTGCTGCTCACGCAGATGATCGTGCGCGAGGACGCGCATCTGCTGTACGGCTTCGGCACCGCGCAGGAACGCTCGACCTTCCGCGAACTGCTGAAAATTTCCGGCATCGGCGCACGCATGGCGCTCGCGGTGCTGTCGGGCATGAGCGTGTCCGAACTCGCGCAGACCGTGACGATGCAGGACGCGGCGCGCCTTACGCGCGTGCCCGGTATCGGCAAGAAGACCGCCGAGCGGCTGCTGCTCGAACTGAAGGGCAAGCTCGGCGCCGACCTCGGCGCAATGGCGGGCGCCGCATCGGCATCCGATCATGCCTCCGACATCCTCAACGCGCTGCTCGCGCTCGGCTACTCCGAGAAGGAAGCGCTCGCGGCGATCAAGAACGTGCCGGCCGGCACCGGCGTTTCCGAGGGCATCAAGCTCGCGCTGAAGGCGCTCTCGAAGGGCTGATGCCCGGGTCGCGCGCGGTACAGCGCGCGGTACAATGAGCGCATGATCGAAACCGACAAACTCGCCGCCGAGCGCATCATTGCGGCCACGCCCGCCTCGCCGAACGAAGAAGCGTTCGAGCGGGCGTTGCGCCCGCGCCAGCTCGAAGAATATGTCGGGCAGGAGAAGGTACGCGGCCAGCTCGAAATTTTCATCGAGGCCGCGAGACGCCGTTCCGAATCGCTCGACCACGTGCTGCTGTTTGGCCCGCCGGGCCTCGGCAAGACCACGCTCGCGCACATCATTGCGCGCGAAATGGGCGTCAATCTGCGGCAAACGTCGGGGCCGGTGCTCGAACGCGCGGGCGATCTCGCTGCGCTGCTCACGAATCTCGAAGCCAACGACGTGCTGTTCATCGACGAAATCCACCGGCTCTCGCCGGTCGTCGAGGAAATCCTGTACCCCGCGCTCGAGGATTATCAGATCGACATCATGATCGGCGAAGGGCCGGCCGCGCGCAGCGTCAAGCTCGACCTGCAGCCGTTCACGCTGGTCGGCGCGACCACGCGCGCGGGCATGCTGACCAATCCGCTGCGCGACCGCTTCGGCATTGTCGCGCGGCTCGAGTTCTACAACGCCGAGGAACTGGCGCGCATCGTCACGCGGTCGGCCGCGCTGCTCAACGCGCAGATCCATCCGGACGGCGCGTTCGAAATCGCCCGCCGCGCGCGCGGCACGCCGCGTATCGCGAACCGCCTGCTGCGCCGCGTGCGCGACTTCGCCGAAGTGAAGGCCGACGGCAACATCACCGCGCAGGTGGCCGACGCCGCGCTCAGCATGCTCGACGTCGACGCGGTCGGCTTCGACCTGATGGACCGCAAGCTGCTCGAAGCGATCCTGCACAAGTTCGACGGCGGCCCGGTCGGCGTCGATAACCTGGCGGCGGCGATCGGCGAGGAGCGCGACACGATCGAAGACGTGCTCGAACCCTATCTGATCCAGCAGGGCTTCCTGCAACGCACGCCGCGCGGCCGTGTCGCCACGCTGCTGACCTACCGGCACTTCGGGCTCGCCGCGCCGGATGCGTCGAGTGCGCTGCCGGGCCTGTGGAACTCGGCGAACTGAATCGCCGGGTCAGCCGGCTCAGCCGATACCGCCGCAAGCGAGGCCGCTCAGGATGTCCGACCAGACGCAACCGCCCGGCGCCTCAGGCGACCACTCGGGTGACACCTCAGGTAACAAATCCGGTGGCAACGCCGGCAGCGGTGCTGGCAACCAGCCCGCCGGCGCACCGGGCAATCCCATCGTCAACCCGGCCGGCGAACCCTCCGGCAACTTCGCGCAGCGGCTCACCCACCGCCTGCGCTCGAAACTCGCCTCGGGCGTCACGCATCTGACGACCGGCAGCGGCCCGGTGCTCGACTACTCCTCGCCGCCGGGCGATCCCGGCCTCTTCGGGCCCGACGCCATCTGCTGGAAAGTCCACGCCGACTTCACGTCGATGATGACGGGCGGCATCAGCGCGTTGCTGCTCCAGGCGCTGCACCCGCTCGCGCTCGCGGGCGTATGGGATCACTCGACGTTTCGCACCGACATTCTCGGGCGCCTGCGCCGCACGGCGACCTTCATCGCCGGCACGACTTTCGGCAGCCGGCGCGACGCGCTCGCGCTGATCGAACGCGTGAGGCGCATCCATCTCGACGTGAGCGGTGTCGCGCCGGACGGTCAGGCGTACCAGGCGAGCGAACCCGCGCTGCTGACGTGGGTGCATGTCGCCGAAGTATCGAGCTTCATGACCGCGCATTTGCGCTACGTGAATCCGATGCTGTCCGTCGCGGCACAGGATCAATACTTCGCGGAAACCGCGCGCATCGCCGAAATGCTCGGCGCCACCGAGATTCCGCGCTCGCGCGCCGAGATCGAGGCGTATCTGCTCGCGATGCAGCCCGCGCTCGTCGCAAGCGAACGCACGCGCGAAGTCGTGAGGATTCTGATGAACGCGCCGGCACCGAGTTTCGCGATGCGGCCCGCCGGGGCGCTGATGCTCAACGCCGGCGTCGATCTGCTGCCGGACTGGGCGCAGGACATGCTCGGCTTCGCTCGTTATGCGGCGCTGCGCAGAACGCTCGCGCGGCCCGGCGTGCGGCTCGTTGCGCCGGTGATCCGCTGGGCGTTGGTCAATGGGGTGTCGAAGCGGGCGCGCCGGCGCGCGGCCGCGGCGCCAGAGCCGGTTTGAGATGGGCCGGCGGACGATCGCACTCGCGCACGCGATACAGCGCGCGGCACTGAGGTGCTGAGGTGCTGAGGTGCTGAGGCGCTGAGGCGCTGAGGCGCTGAGGCGCCAAGATACGCCTCCGCCTCGTCACCGTCATGCGCGCCCGGCTTACCGGCCCGGCTCCGGTGCCTTCCTGAAGCCGTCGTCGGCGGCGCTCGCCGGTTCGAGATGCGCGACGTCTCCCCACGACACGATCGTCGCGTGACCGTCGGCGAAATCCACGATGTTCACGCTCGTGTTCAGCAGCGCGTAATCGCGCGGCGCGTCGAGCGGCAAACCCGTTGCCAAGCGGCGCACGCAGTCGAGCACGCCGCCATGCGCGACACAGGCGATCCGGCCGCCCGGATGCGCCGCGACAAGCGGCTCGATCGCATGCACGACACGGTGGTAGAACACGCGCTGCGACTCCCCTTCGGGCGGGGTGAAGCCGGGATCGCGCGTTTGCCACTGCGCGTATTCGTCGGGAAAGCGCAGCGCGATCTCGTCGCTGTCGTGGCCCTGGAACGCGCCGTACGAACGCTCTCGCAAGCCCTCGCGCAACTGTAGCGGCAGGCCGAGCGCCTCGGCGATCGGCTGGGCGGTCTGCTGCGCGCGTTGCAGATCGCTCGCATAGATCGCGTCGAGCCGCGCACCCTGCTGCGCCTCCTGCGCGATACGCCGCGCGAGACGTTGCGCCTGCGCGAACCCCGTCGTCGCGAGCGGAATGTCGATGTGACCTTGAATGCGCTTGATGCGGTTCCAGTCGGTCTCGCCGTGCCGGATAAACAGAATCTGCGTCGTCATGAGAAGGAAGTGGGCGCCGTTCGCCGGTTATGCCGAACGGCTATTGTCGCAAAAAGCGACGGCCGCGCCTGAGTTGCGGTGGCTGCGCGCCGGAACACGCTTCGATCGAGCAGGCCCGCAAACGGCGCGCATGGGCGCGCGCTGAAACCCACTTATGCGTGGGTCTGCAGCCAGAACGTGACCGGCCCGTCGTTGACGAGCGACACCTGCATGTTCGCGCCGAACTCGCCGGTCTCGACCACCGGATGCTTCGCGCGCGCGGCCGCGACGAAGTAATCGAACAGGCGCTTGCCTTCGTCGGGCGCCGCCGCGGGCGTGAAGCTCGGGCGCAGGCCGCTGTTGGTATCGGCCGCGAGCGTGAACTGCGACACGAGCAGCAAACCGCCCGCGCGGCCCGCGCCGTCGACATTCTGCACGGAGAGATTCATCTTGCCGGCCGCGTCACTGAATACGCGATAGCCGAGCACCCTGGCCAGCAGCTTGTCGGCTGCCGCCTCGGTGTCGCCGCGCTCGGCGCAGACAAGCGCGAGCAGACCCGCGTCGATCGCGCCGGTCACGCGCTCGCTTTCACCGTCCACGACGCGTACTTCGGCGCGCCGCACGCGCTGGATCAGCGCGATCATCGGCGCGGCTCCGGGCGCGGGCTGCGCGTCGTCACGACAAGCGAGCGGCGTTGCGCGTGCACTGCGCGATTACGCTGTGAGCGTCACGCGTGCGAAGCGGCGCTTGCCGACCTGCACGACATACTCGCCCGCCTCGACCTTCAGGCCCTTGTCGGACACCGTCGCGCCATCGATCTTCACGCCGCCCTGCTCGATGTTGCGCAGCGCTTCGCTCGTCGACGGCACGAGGTTGGCCTGCTTCAGCAACTGGCCGATCGCAAGCGGTGCGCCCGCGAGCGTCACCGCCGGGATATCGTCGGGCACGCCGCCCTTCGCGCGATGATTAAAGTCCTCGAGCGCGCGCTCGGCATCGGCCTGCGAATGGAAGCGCGCGACGATTTCCTGGCCGAGCAGCACCTTGAAGTCGCGCGGATTGCGACCCGCTTCGATCTCTTTCCGGAAGCCGGCGATCTCGTCCATCGGACGGAACGACAGCAGTTCGAAGTAACGCCACATCAGCGTGTCGGAAATGCTCATGAGCTTGCCGAACATATCGGTCGGCTTTTCGCTGATGCCGATGTAGTTGTTCTTCGACTTCGACATCTTCTCGACGCCGTCGAGCCCTTCGAGCAGCGGCATCGTCAGGATGCACTGCTGCTCCTGGCCGTACTGCTTCTGCAGCTCGCGGCCGACCAGCAGGTTGAATTTCTGGTCCGTGCCACCGAGTTCGAGGTCCGCATTCAGCGCGACGGAGTCGTAGCCCTGCATCAGCGGATAGAGGAATTCGTGGATCGAGATCGGCACACCGCCCTGGAAGCGCTTCGTGAAGTCTTCGCGTTCGAGAATACGCGCGACCGTGTAGCGCGACGCGAGCTTGATCATGCCGTCGGCGCCGAGCGGCATCGACCATTCGCTGTTGTAACGGATTTCGGTCTTGTCGCGGTCGAGCACGAGCGCGGCCTGCTCGAAATAGGTCTTCGCATTCGATTCGATCTGCTCGCGCGTGAGCGGCGGGCGCGTCGCGTTGCGGCCGGACGGGTCGCCGATCAGCGAGGTGAAATCGCCGATCAGGAAAATCACCGTGTGGCCGAGGTCCTGCAACTGGCGCATCTTGTTGAGCACGACCGTGTGGCCGATGTGGATGTCGGGCGCGGTCGGATCGAGCCCCAGCTTGATGCGCAACGGCTTACCAGTCGCCGCGCTCCGCGCGAGCTTTTGCGCGAATTCGTCTTCGATCAGCAGTTCGTCGACGCCGCGCTTGGTGACGGCGAGCGCATGGCGGACTTCGTCCGTGAGCGGAAGGGCAGTAGCGGAATTGGGCTTGGTGGACTCGGTGCTCATGCTGGAAACGTGAAGTCGCGAAAAAGCAGGATTGTCCCATAGATGCGCGCCGCCGCGCCCACCGACACGCCTCGGACGGCCTGGCAAGCGGCAATTTTTCGCTCGACGTGTGCCCGGCGCAGGGGAGCGACGCAAGCGTGATGCACGCGTGGCGGTCGCGTGCTGCCCGTGCGATGTCTGTACCGGTGCTGATATTCAGCCGCGCGAGCGTCGATAATCTGCTACAACGAATCGCAATGAACATCGAGAGGAGCAGCGACGTGGCGCGAGACCCCGCAGACGGCATCTATTTCGGATTGATGTCGGGTACGAGCATGGACGGTGTGGACGGCGTGGCCGTCCGGTTTGCCGACGGAAAGCCGCCGGAAGTGTTGGCCGAGGCCTTCGTCGGCTTCTCGGCCGGGATGCGCGAGGCGCTCTTCGCACTCCAGCAGCCCGGCGACAACGAGATCGAGCGCGAAGCGCTGGCCGCCAACGCGCTCGCGACGCGCTACACCGTGTGCTGCCACGAACTGCTGCGCGGCAGCCACCTGTCGGCCGAGGAAGTCCGCGCGATCGGCGTGCACGGGCAAACCGTGCGGCATCGGCCGGAAAAAGGCTACACGCGGCAAATCAACAATCCGGCGCTGCTCGCGGAGATGACGCATATCGACGTGATCGCGGATTTCCGCAGCCGCGACGTCGCCGCCGGCGGCCAAGGCGCGCCGCTCGTGCCGGCTTTTCACGCGACGGTGTTCGGCGCGAAAAACGAGACGCGGGTGGTCTGCAACCTCGGTGGCATCAGCAATATCACGATACTGAACGCGACCGGCAGCGTGCGCGGCTTCGATTGCGGCCCCGCCAACGCGTTGCTCGACGCATGGGCCGAACGCCATCTCGGCAAGCCATTTGACGAAAACGGCCATTTTGCGGCGAGCGGCGAGGTCGATCGCAAGCTATTGAACGCGCTGCTCGACGAGCCGTTCTTCTCGGAGCAGCCGCCGAAAAGCACCGGCCGCGACCTGTTCAATACCGCTTGGCTCGACGCGAAACTCGCGCCGTTCGTCGGACTCGATCCAGCCGACGTGCAGGCGACGCTGGTCGCGCTGACCGCGGTGACGGTGGCGCGCGAAATCGAGCGGCATGCGTCCGATGTCCGCGCGGTGTACGTGTGCGGCGGCGGCGCACGCAATCCGGAGATACTGAAGGCATTGCAGCAGGCGCTCGAAGACAGCGGCGTGAGCGGCGTACCGGTGATGACGACCGACGCGCTCGGCGTGCCGCCGAGCCAGGTCGAGCCGCTCGCCTTCGCATGGCTCGCGATGCGCTGCGTCGCGCGGCTGCCGGGTAATCTGCCGGGCGTCACGGGAGCCTCGGACGAGCGTGTGTTGGGCGCGATCTATCCGCGCTGAAGATGATCGGGTAAAGCGGGTCCGCGGGGCACGATCGCGCGGCGCGACAGGCGGGCAATAAAAAAACGGGGCCTATGCAGGCCCCGTTTTCCGTACGAGCTAAGACTTGAAACGGCGTGTCGCCGTGCTCAGACCGAGAACGACGAACCGCAACCGCAGGTGGTGGTCGCGTTCGGGTTCTTGATGACGAACTGCGCGCCGTTGATGTCGTCCTTGTAGTCGATCTCGGCGCCAACCAGGTACTGGTAGCTCATCGAGTCGATCAGCAGCTGGACGCCGCTCTTGTTCATCACGGTGTCGTCTTCGTTGATGGCTTCGTCGAACGTAAAACCATATTGAAAGCCCGAGCAGCCGCCGCCCTGCACGAACACGCGCAGCTTGAGCTCCGGATTGCCTTCTTCTTCGATCAGTTGCTTGACCTTGTCAGCCGCTGCGTCGGTGAAGACGAAGGGGGCGGGCATCTCGGTCACGGGGGTATCGGTGACTGCGTTCATTCGAACTCTCCAAAAAGCTTTAGCCGCTATTGTAGGGCTGATCTGAATATCGTGCTGAAGCCCACAAAATCAATGGGTTCTTCCGTTGCAGCCGTCGGACAGTGCGTTGGCCGTCAGCCTGGACGGGCACAACAACGCCACTGCGGCTACCGCCGCCGTGGCGGCCGATTCGCCGCGTCATCGAACGGGAGCTCGCCCGCGGCCCTGAACCCCGACAAAACCATAAAAAAAGCCGCCTTCGCATGAAGCGTTGGCGGCTTTTGCTGCAAACCGGCTGAGGAGCCGGCTTGCACCCGAAGCGATTAACGCTTCGAGAATTGCTTGCGGCGACGTGCCTTGTGGAAGCCGACCTTCTTACGTTCGACTTCACGAGCGTCACGCGTAACGAAGCCAGCCTTCGACAGTTCCGGCTTCAGCGTTGCGTCGTAGTCCATCAGCGCGCGGGTGATGCCGTGGCGAACCGCACCGGCTTGACCCGTTTCACCGCCGCCCGTCACGTTGACCTTGATGTCGAACGTGGTGCCGTGGTTCGTGAGTTCCAGCGGCTGGCGCACGATCATCAGCGACGTTTCGCGCGAGAAGTAGTCGGCGATGGGCTTGCCGTTCACAACGATATCGCCCTTGCCTGCCTTGATGAACACGCGTGCGACGGCGCTCTTGCGGCGGCCCGTGCCGTAATTCCAGTTACCGATCATGTGGGCTCCCCTTAGATCTCGAGCGCCTTCGGCTGTTGTGCCGAATGCGGATGCGTTGCGTCAGCGTAGACCTTCAGCTTCTTGATCATCGCGTAGCCGAGCGGGCCCTTCGGCAGCATGCCCTTGACCGCCTTCTCGAGCGCGCGGCCCGGGAAGCGTTCCTGCATCTTGCCGAACGTCGTTTCATAGATACCGCCCGGGTAGCCCGAGTGACGGTAGTACTTCTTGTCGGTAACCTTGTTGCCCGTGACCTTCAGCTTGCCAGCGTTGATAACGATGATGAAATCACCGGTGTCGACGTGGGGAGTGAATTCAGGCTTGTGCTTGCCGCGAAGACGGTGTGCCACTTCGCTGGCGACACGCCCGAGAACCTTATCCGTCGCGTCAATCACGTACCATTCGCGCGTCACCTCATGGGCTTTTGCGGAAAACGTCTTCATGATCGATCCAAAAAAATTGCTGCGCCCAATGTGTTTTTTTCCTGCTTGTAGTGTGCGCATCGAGGCGCGTGCAGGCTCTCCCTGGTTCTTCCTCCGCGGGCGCGGATGCGGAAAAGCCCTGAATTATAAAGGAATTTGCACGGCCAAGTCAAAACTTGCGATAGGCGTGCCGCCGTGGGGTCCCCAATGGGGTCTCAAGCGGGGATCCAGCTGGGCGAAAAAAAACCCGAACGAGCGGTTCGGGTTTAATCCACCAAAGGAGGAGGTGGAGGAGACAGCGGAAGTTGCAGAACTGCTGCAACGATGGGGAAATTATATGAGCCGCCCTTGTGCAACGCAAGAATATTTGCATTGTGAGATGAGTTTTCATAATTCGAAAAATTACCAGATCAATCTGAAATCGAAAAATGTCCTTTGGGATCAAGCCTCAAAGCTTTGGATATCCAGACCGCATCGGGCATCGCCTAGAGTAAAACCCCTAAACCGGCCCGGATATTCCCGGATTCCGCATGGATGCGGCGGCGCAGCATCCACATAGCCATGGCGCATAACCCGAACTGGGCCAGGCTCTGCGCGGATTGTCAAACACCGGGCTACAATGCCGTCTCGATATAGCTATGCGCGGTGGAGTGACAGCATGGAATGCAAAGTAAGCTGGATGGGGCAAGACGGGATGGCATTCGCGGCCGAGACGGGCAGCGGCCATCTGGTCGCGATGGACGGCGCGCCTGAAGGCGGCGGCCGCAACCTCGCGCCGCGTCCGATGGAAATGGTTTTGCTCGGCACGGGCGGCTGCACCGCCTACGACGTCGTGATGATCCTCAAGAAGAGCCGCCAGGAAATCGCCGGCTGCTCGGTGACGCTGAAGGCCGAACGCGCAAGCGAAGACCCGAAGGTGTTCACGAAGATCCACTTCCACTTCACCGTGACCGGCAAGAATCTGAACCCGGCCACCGTCGAACGCGCGATCAACCTGTCGCACGACAAATACTGCTCGGCGTCGATCATGATCGCGAAAACCGCCGAACTCACGCACTCGTTCGACATCGTCGCAAACTGAGCGTATCGGCACGCCGCAACCGGCGCGCCAAATGAAAATGCCGGCGTCCCCACGGACGCCGGCATTTTTTGTTGAGTGGCAAAGCAGGCCGATAAGCCGGATTCTGTGCACGTGTAGCGCCCGAAGACACGACGCGCGTGGCAGCCATTCCTCTAGGCGCGCCATTGCTGACGCGCTCAAGCTTCCTACCCGCAGACGAGATGGGGGCCCCATCCTGCATCTCGAAGATGCGCGCCTGCCTACTTGGAATTGCTCCGGGTGGAGGTTACCGTGCCGGTCTGCCTTGCGACAGCCGCGGTGCGCTCTTACCGCACCGTTTCACCCTTACCTGATCCCGGCTTGCGCCGGGCCATCGGCGGTTTGCTTTCTGTTGCCCTGTTCCGCGTGTCGCCACGGATGGCCGTTAGCCATCACCCTGCCCTGTGGAGTCCGGACTTTCCTCGCCCTCGTCGGCCAAAACCGCCGAGGCCGCGACTGCCTGGCCTGCTTTGCTGGCACGGATTTTAACATCGAACGGCGCGGCCGCCCGCGCGCGGCTGCGGCAACCGGCAAGTCAGGCGGCCCGCTCGAATGGCGGAACACTCGCCGGCGCCAGCCACGCGTCTAGCGCTTGCGGCGCCCCGAGCGGAATACGGAGGCGTCGTCGTAAAACGCGGGCGCTTCGTTCCCGGACCACCAGCCCGGAATGCCGAGCACCGGCAGCGGCGCGAACAGGCGGCTCGTCAACGCTTCGGTGCCGAGCAACGCCGCACTGACCGCTTCGTCGAGCCACGCGTCGCGCGCGGCGGCGTCCCACTCGAAGTACCCGGCCGGCACGTCGACGATCCATGCATGGCCTGTACAACCCTTGAATGGCGCGATCAGTTTTTCCAGCAGCGCATGGCCGAAGCAGCGCACTTCGCAGCGACGGCCCCACGCGTCGCGCCGGCCCACCAGCAGCGTTTGCCAGTCGAAGCCGCGCAGCGCGGCGCTCAAAGCGGGATCGGCGCAGGCGAACAGCAGCGCGTTTTCGTCGAAGAGGGTCAGCATGTCGCGCACGCCGCCGCGCGTCGGACCGACGCCGAGTGCGTCGATCGCCGCCGACTGCCGCGCGTTCAACGCCGCCTTGATGCGCGGAAACGCGAACCACATCGAGCCGTTGAAGAAGTCGTGCAGATTGTGGCGCGTCGGCACGCAGCCGGTCGCGGCGATATGCGCCTCGTACGCAGCGCCCGGCGGCAGATCGTCCTGCGCGATGAACGCGAGGCGCTGGCCGCGGCCGGTGGTCTGCCGCATCTGTGCGGCATCGGCATTCATCACGGCGAGCAGGTCCGCATAGCCGGTCAGCGCGGCTTGCTGCCAGCGCCGGCCGCGCGCGGCGAATTGCGCCAACCAGGGCCTCGACCAGTCGATGGCGGCAAAGCCTGGCGGCGGCGCTTCGGGTGCCATTGCCTGCCCGGCTACAGGAGAGGCTTTCGCGGCCTTCTCATGCGCGGCTTCCTGCCCGGCTTTGTGCGCAACTGCGTGCCCGGACTTCGGCGCTGATTCAGATGCCCCTTCGAACCTGGGTTCATGCGCTGCTCTGGGCGCAGCGTCACGCCCTACTGCGGGAGCGGCTTTCAGCGCCATTTCATGCGCAACGCCAGGCACTGCATCAGACGTCACCGCATCCACGATCCGCGGGCCAACCTCGCGCCCCGCCCCACGCTCGTGCATCTAGCCCGACCTCAAACCAGCCGCCAGCCGATCGACTCGCCGCCGCGCAGCGGCACGACCGGCGTGTCGCCGGCCGGCAACTCGGCCGGCAGCGTCCATTCCTCGCGACGCAGCGTGACCTTCTCCGTGTTGCGCGGCAGGCCGTAGAAATCCGCGCCGTAAAAGCTCGCAAAGCCTTCGAGCCTGTCGAGCGCGCCCGCCTTGTCGAAGGCTTCGGTATAGAGTTCGAGCGCGTGCAGCGCCGTGTAGCAGCCCGCACAGCCGCACGCGTGTTCCTTCAGCCCCTTCGCATGCGGCGCGCTGTCGGTGCCGAGGAAGAAGCGCGGATTGCCCGACGTCGCCGCCTCGACGAGCGCGACGCGATGCGTCTCGCGCTTCAGCACCGGCAGGCAGTAGTAATGCGGACGAATGCCTCCCTGGAAAATCGCGTTGCGGTTGTACAGCAGATGGTGCGCCGTGATCGTCGCGCCCAGCAGTTCCGGCGCCTCGCCGGCTTCGCGGATGTAGTCGACCGCGTCCTTCGTCGTGATGTGCTCGAACACGACCTTCAGCGCCGGAAACGCACGGCGCAGCGGCATCATCACGCGGTCGATGAAAACCTTCTCGCGATCGAACAGGTCGATCTCCGAATCCGTCACCTCGCCGTGCACGAGCAGCGGCATGCCGGTTTCCTGCATCGCTTCGAGCGTCTTCGCGCACTTCATGAGGTCGGTGACGCCCGCGTCCGAGTTGGTCGTCGCGCCTGCCGGGTAGAGCTTCACGCCATGCACGAAGCCGCTTTCGCGCGCGCGGCGGATTTCGTCGGGCGGAGTGTTGTCGGTCAGGTACAGCGTCATCAGCGGCTCGAACTTCGCCCCGTCGGGCAGCGCGGCGACGATGCGCTCGCGGTACGCCGCGGCCATCGCCGTGGTCGTGACCGGCGGCTTCAGGTTCGGCATGATGATCGCGCGGCCGAACTGGCGCGCGGTGTCAGGCAGCACGGCCGCGAGCATCGCGCCGTCGCGCACGTGCAGGTGCCAGTCGTCCGGGCGGACGAGCGTGATGGAAGCAGGGGAAACGTTGGAAGCGGTCATGGCAAGAAGGGGGGAACGAGACTTCACGCGCACAGCCGATCGACCCGGTCAAACCGCCCTGTTGCGGCCCGAACACACGTCAATTTTGCTATTTGGCGGCTTCGCCTCGGTGATATGCTTGGGAATCGTCATTGTAACGGCTCGTCCCGTTCCCAGGCTCACCGCAACATGTGTCAACTTCTCGGAATGAACTGCGCCGCGCCCACGGACGTCACGTTCTCCTTTACCGGCTTCGCGGCGCGCGGCGGCGTCACCGATCATCACGCCGACGGCTGGGGTATCGCCTTCTTCGAAGACAAAGCCTGCCGCCTGTTCATCGACCATCAATCGTCGGCCACCTCGCCGATCGCCGAGATGGTCAAGCGCTACCCGATCAAATCGAAAAACACGATCGCGCATATCCGCAAGGCGACGCAAGGGCACATCCTGCTCGAAAACTGCCACCCGTTCATGCGCGAACTGTGGGGACGTCACTGGATCTTCGCGCATAACGGCGACCTGCAAGACTATGCGCCGCAGTTGACGGGCCTGTATCAGCCGGTCGGCACGACCGACAGCGAACTCGCGTTCTGCGCGCTGCTGCAAGGTCTGCGCAAGACTTTCCCGGGCGCGCAGCCGCCGCTCGAGGAACTGTTCGCGGCGCTCGAGACGCTCACGCGCGACGTCACGCAGTACGGCGTGTTCAACTTCCTGATGTCGAACGGCCAGGCGTTGTTCGCGCATTGCTCGACGCATCTGCACTACATCGTGCGGCGCTGGCCGTTTTCGACCGCGCATCTGGTCGACGCCGACGTCTCGATCGACTTCGCCAAGTACACGACGCCGGAAGACCGCGTCGCGGTGATCGCGACCAAGCCGCTCACCGACAACGAAGTGTGGACCGCGTTCGAGCCGGGCGATCTGCTGATGTTCCAGCATGGCGAGGTGATCGGCCGCGCCAACATTCCGGTGCCGGCCTCGGTGCGCGAAAAGCTGCGCAATCCCGCGCTCGACGCCTCGGCTTCGGCAACCACGCTCGCGGCATCGAACAACGTGCGCACGGCTGTCGCGCCGGCGGAAAGCGACACTGATCTCGAAGCCGCCGACGATGCGGCGGCGTTCGAATCGTAAGCCGCTGCCGCCAACCAAACCGCCAAAGCGAACCAGCGCCGGTCTGGCAGCAAGCAGCCGCAACAAAAAAGCCGCTCCCTGGAGCGGCTTTTTTGCGTTGCGACCCGGCGCCTGCGGACCACCCCACTCGACCCGCGAGCGAACCCGCGATCTCAGTGCAGAATCTTCGCGAGAAAGTCCTTGGCCCGATCCGACTTCGGGTTCGCGAAGAAGTCTTCCTTGCGGTCGTCTTCGACGATCAAGCCCTTGTCCATGAAGATCACGCGATGCGCGACCTTCTTCGCGAAGCCCATTTCGTGCGTCACGCACATCATGGTCATGCCTTCCTGCGCGAGTTCGACCATCACGTCGAGCACTTCGTTGATCATCTCCGGATCGAGCGCCGAGGTCGGTTCGTCGAACAGCATCGCGATCGGGTCCATGGAAAGCGCGCGCGCAATCGCCACCCGCTGCTGCTGACCGCCCGACAGTTGCCCCGGATACTTGTCCGCATGCGCGCGCAGGCCCACGCGTTCGAGCAGCTTGAGACCCTTCGCGGTCGCTTCGTCGTTCGAGCGGCCGAGCACCTTGATCTGCGCGAGCGTGAGGTTCTGCACGATCGACAGATGCGGGAACAGCTCGAAGTGCTGGAACACCATGCCGACCTTCGAGCGCAGCTTCGACAGATTGGTCTTCTTATCGGTCAGCGACTGGCCGTTGATGACGATCTCGCCCTTCTGGAACGGTTCGAGCCCGTTGACGGTCTTGATCAGCGTGGACTTGCCCGAACCGGACGGTCCGCACACCACGACCACTTCACCCTTGTTGACTTCCGTCGTGCAGTCGGTCAGCACCTGGAACTGGCCGTACCACTTCGAAACATTCTTGATAGAGATCATCTTGCGACCTTTTTCTGAAGACCTTTGACAAGGCTCGACGCGATCACGCAGATCACGAAATAAACCGCGCCCGCGAACAGTACCATCTCGACATTTGTGCCGTCACGATCGCCGATATTCGTGGCGGTACGGAAGAAGTCGGCGAGGCTGATCACGTAGACGAGCGACGTATCCTGAAACAGCACGATGCCCTGCGTGAGCAGCAGCGGCACCATCGCGCGAAACGCCTGCGGCAGCACGACGAGGCGCATCGCCTGCCCGTAGGTCATGCCGAGCGCGAACGACGCGTTGACCTGGCCGCGCGGCACCGCCTGAATGCCGGCGCGGATGATCTCCGAGTAGTACGCGGCCTCGAACAGCGAGAACGCGACCATTGCCGAGGCGAGCCGGATGTCGATGTCGGCCGACAGCCCGAGCACGCTTTGCAGCACCTGCGGCACGATCAGGAAGAACCACAGCAGGACCATCACGAGCGGGATCGAACGGAAGATCGTCACGTAGAGCTTTGCGAACCATTCGAGCGGCTTGAACGACGACAGCCGGAACATCGCGAGAATGGTGCCCCAGACGATGCCGAACACGATCGCGATCAGCGTGATCTCGAGCGTGACGATGGCGCCGGTCCATAGCGTAGGCAGTGCGCCCGGAATACCGCTCCAGTCGAAATGATGCATCACTTGCCTCCGATATAGCCGGGCAGCCGGGTTTTCGCTTCGACCCAGCGCATCAGTTGCATCACGATCAGGTTGATCAGCATGTACGCGACCGTGACCGCGATGAACGACTCATACGTTTGCGAGGTGTAGTCGACGAGCTGACGCGCCTGGGCGGACAGATCGAGCAGGCCGATCGTCGAGGCGACCGCGGAGTTCTTGAAGATGTTCAGAAACTCCGAGGTGAGCGGCGGCACGATGATGCGATACGCGACCGGCAGCAGCACGTAGCGATACGTTTGCCATTGCGTGAAGCCCACCGCGAGACCGGCCGCGCGCTGGCCGCGCGGCAGCGCGTTGATGCCCGAGCGCACCTGCTCGCACACGCGCGCGGCAGTGAAGAGCCCGAGACACAGAATGGAAGACGAAAAGAACTGCGCGGCCGGCGGCAGTTGCTTGAACCAGTTACCAATCGACGCCGGCAGCAACTCCGGTATCACAAGATACCAGATGAAAAACTGCACGATCAGCGGAATGTTGCGGAAAATCGCGACGTACACGGTGCCGATGCCCGACGCCCATTTGTTCGGCACCGTGCGCAGCACACCGAACAACGACCCGACGAGCAGCGCGATGACCCATGCCGACAGCGACACGGTAACCGTCACCCACAGCCCCGACAGCAGCCAGCCCAGGTAGGTGGTCGGCTCGCCCGTGGAGACGGGACTCAGCAGAATGCCCCAGTTCCAGTGATATGACATGACCAAGACTCCGGCAAAAAGAAACGGAAGAAGCTCGTGGCCCCTTCCGTTCCGTTCAGCGTTTCGAAAGTGTCGAAAAGCAGCTAAGGTTTAATCGATTGCCTTGTCGTTCGGGTTCTTGAACAGCGCCTTCATGTCGTCGCTCATCGGGAAGTTCAGGTTCAGGCCCTTCGGCGGAATCGGCGATTCGAACCAGCGCTTGTAGATCTGTTCGCCTTCGCTCGAGGTCTGTACCTTCGCAATGGCGTCGTCGGCGACCTTCTTGAAGTCGGCGTCGTTCTTGCGCAGCATGCAGCCATACGCTTCACGCGATTGCGGCGTACCGACGATCACGAAATCGCCCGGGTTGCTCGACTTCGCGCGCTCGCCGGCGAGCAGCGCGTCGTCCATCATGAACGCGGCGGCGCGGCCCGTGGAGAGCGTCAGGAACGACTCGCCGTGGTCCTTCGCGCTGATGATGTTCATGCCCATGTTCTTGTCCTGGTTCATCTTGCGCAGCATGCGCTCGGACGTGGTGCCGGCGGTCGTCACGACCGTCTTGCCCTTCAGGTCGGCGAAGTCTTTAATGCCGGAGTCTTTCTTCGTCATCAGGCGCGTGCCGATCACGAAGATCGTGTTCGTGAAGGCGGCTTGCTGCTGACGTTCGAGGTTATTCGTAGTGGAGCCGCATTCGATGTCGACCGTGCCGTTCTGCACGAGCGGGATGCGGTTTTGCGACGTGATCGGAACGAGCTTCACCTTCAGGTTCGGCATGTTCAGCTTCTGCTTGACGGCCTCGACCACTTTCAGCGCGTAATCCTGCGAATAGCCGATCACGTTCTGCTTGTCGTCGTAATAGGAGAACGGAATCGACGATTCGCGATGGCCCAGCGAAATGACGCCCGTGTCCTTGATCTTCTTCAGCGTGCCCGAATCTTGCGCCTGCGCGCCGACCGTGAACAGTCCGAGAGTCGCGAGCAGCAACGCAGCTTTTTTAACTTTCATCTTGAGTCTCCTTGGCAAGAACCGCAGCCAGTTTAGCAAAGTAATTTTTCTGAAAGTATTGCTATAAACCATGCTGTTGCGCGCACGCCGCGACGCTTGCGCGACGGCGGCGCAACCTGCTTTCTGTGGATAGGAAAAGACGGGCGGCATCGATACGATGCCGCCCGCCGGTCAAACACGCAGTCTTGTGAACCGCGTTTCAGACACCCATGCGCGACGCCCGCGCCACCCGGCCCGAGGCCGGGCCGCACGAGCGCCACTCGAAGCGCTCGATCAGGGGTACAGGCCGCGCATTTCGCGCGCCTGCAGAATCCGCTTACATGCGACGATAAACGCCGCGGTCCGCACCGAGACCTTCTGCTCGCTCGCCACCTGCCACACCGCGGCAAAGGCCTCGCGCATCACGCGTTCGAGACGCTCGTTGATCTCGCCCTCGGTCCAGAAGAAGCTCGAGAAATCCTGCACCCATTCGAAGTACGAAACGGTCACGCCGCCCGCGTTCGCGACCACGTCCGGAATCACGAGGATGCCGCGATCGTGCAGGATGTCGTCGGCCGCCGTCGTGGTCGGGCCGTTCGCGCCTTCGACGATGATGCGCGTCTTGATCTTGCCGGCGTTCTTTTCGGTGATCTGATTTTCCAGCGCCGCCGGAATCAGGATGTCCGATTCGACGGTCCAGAACTCTTCGTTCGCGATCGCATCCGCTTCGGCGAAACCGCCCACGCCCCCCGTCTTCGCGACGTGATCGAGCAGCGCGACCGCGTCGATGCCGGTGGACTTGTACAGCGAGCCGGTGTGGTCCTGCACCGCGACGACCTTCGCGCCCGCTTCCTGGAACAGACGCGCGGCGATCCCGCCGACGTTGCCGAAGCCCTGCACCGCGATGCGCGCGCCCTCGACGTCGAAGCCGATGCGGCGAGCCGCTTCGCAGCCGACCACGAACACGCCGCGGCCGGTCGCCTCGCGGCGGCCGAGCGAGCCGCCGAGCGTGATCGGCTTGCCGGTCACGACGCCGGTGGCCGTTTGGCCCTGGTTCATCGAGTAAGTGTCCATCATCCACGCCATGATCTGCTCGTTCGTATTCACGTCCGGCGCGGGGATGTCGGTATTCGGTCCGATGATGATGCCGATCTCGCTCGTGTAGCGGCGCGTCACGCGTTCGAGTTCGCCGCGCGACAGCGTGCGCGGATCGACGCGGATACCGCCCTTCGCGCCGCCGTACGGCACGTTCACCGCCGCGTTCTTGACCGACATCCACGCGGACAGCGCCATCACTTCGGAGAGCGTCACGTCCTGGTGATAACGCACGCCGCCCTTGCCCGGACCGCGCGACACGTTGTGCTGCACGCGATAGCCTTCGAAGTGCGCGACGGTGCCGTTATCGAGTTCGATGGGCACGTCGACGATCAGGATGCGCTTCGGGCGCTTCAGGGTTTCGAGCCAGCGGGACAGCGGGCCGAGATACGGCGCGACGCGGTCGACCTGGCGTAGGTAGTTGCCCCAGGGGCCGAGGTCTTCGCTATTGAGGTAGGACGGAACGGCTTGCGCCGTGACTGCGGATTGTGCGGCTTGTTGCTGGGATGACATGAACGCTCCGGGCGTTGATCGAATACCGGCATTGTGAAAAAACGCCGCATCGAAATCCAATGCCGTTTCCTCATCCCATTATGTTTTTTTTGCATAACGTTCGGAAAGCCGCATATTCACGTCGTCGGCAAGCCAATCGGCGGACCGGTGCGACGCGCTTTCAGGCTGCGCCCTGCTTCAGTTCTTCCGTCACGACATCCCATAGCTGCCGCACGAGAATCTGCCGCGCATCGTCGCTTTTTGCCGCGAGCTTGTCGCGATACAGGCGAATCTCCATGCTCAGCGTGAGCTGCCCTTCGGGCGTGCCGCGCGTCGCGCGATCGAGACGGATCAGCTTGCCCTCGGCGACCGCGTCTTCCACCGCGCTATGCGGCAGGAAGGCAATGCCGTGAGCGGCGAGCGCCATCGCCTTGAGCCCCTCGGCCATGTCGGTTTCGTAGAGCCGGTCCAGATGGAGGCGCTCGGGCGCGTTCGCGAGAATCACCTCGGTCATGCGTCCGAGATACGCATTGGGCGTATACGACAGATACGGCGTGGGCGCGTCGGCCGTGCCCGGCAGCGTATGCCGCGGGCGGCCCGCGCGGCCCGGCGCCGAAAACGGGCTGATCGGCTCGTGGCCGAGCGTCAGCATGTCGTAGCGGCCCGGATCGAGCGCGACCGGATGGCTCGGGTGGTGGTAGCCCATCATCAGATCGCAGCCGCCCTCGACGAGCGAAAGCGCCGCGTCGTGCACGTTGAGCGCACGCAGCCGCGTGTGGATCGGGCCCATCTGCGCCTCGATGCGCTGCAGCCAGCGCGGGAAGTACGTGAGCGAAAGCGTGTGCGGCACCGCGAATTCGATCGTCGCCTGCGGCGTCGCCGTGTGGCCGCGCAACAGCGCGCGCGCTTCGTGGAACTGCGAGAGCATCGCGAGCGCCTGCTCGTTGAACACCTGGCCGGCCGCCGTAAGCCGCGTCGGATAAACCGAGCGGTCGATCAGCTCCGTGCCGAGCCACGCTTCGAGCGCCTGGATGCGGCGCGAGAAAGCCGGCTGCGTGACGTGGCGCAATTCGGCCGAGCGGCTGAAGCTACGCGTTTCCGCGAGCGAAATGAAATCTTCGAGCCATTTCAGTTCCATGCGATTGCGCCGCCGGCGTAAGAGAAGAAGTCTGCATTCTAGCGGCGCGCCACATGCGCGAGGCACGGTGCCGCAACGCAAACCGCCGGCCCTGCGATGGGCCGGCGCATGCAGTTCGCCCGCGCCTGCCGCATCGAGGGCTCGCGCCGAAGCTCGGTGGCCCGCCCGGCACGGCCAGGCCGCGAAGCTCGGGCACCGCGCCTCACAGTGGTAAAATGCGCGGTTCCCGCCGTTTCCGATCCGCTCGCTGAGCGCTTAGCTCCTCATCATGTCCGACACCCGCCCCGACACCCTGTTCGCGCTGAACGCGCTCTCCCCTCTTGACGGCCGCTACGCGTCGAAAACCGAAGCCCTGCGCGACTGGCTCTCGGAAGCCGCCTTCATGCGCAATCGCGTGACGGTCGAAATCCACTGGCTGATCGCGCTGTCGCGCGCCGGCTTCGCCGAAGTGCCGCGCTTCTCCGACGCGTCCGAGCAGTTCCTGCTGCAACTGGCCGAGCGCTTCACCGCGCACGACGCCGCGCGCATCAAGGAAATCGAGCGCGTCACGAACCACGACGTGAAGGCCGTCGAGTACTGGCTCAAGGAATCGGTCAAGGGTCAGGAAGAACTGGAGCGCGCGAGCGAGTTCATCCACTTCGCCTGCACGTCGGAAGATATCAACAACACCTCGCACGGCCTGATGCTCGCCGGCGCGCGCGAACACGTAATCCTGCCGGCGCTGCGCTCGGTACACGAGCGCCTCATCGCGCTCGCGCATGCGCACGCCGCCCAGCCGATGCTCTCGCGCACGCACGGCCAGCCGGCCAGCCCGACCACGCTCGGCAAGGAAATCGCCAACGTCGCGGCGCGTCTCGCACGCGCGATCGAGCGCATCGCGAAAGTCGAACTGCTCGGCAAGATGAACGGCGCGGTCGGCAACTTCAACGCGCACCTGTCCGCGTATCCGGAATTCGACTGGGAAGCGTTCTCGAAGGACGTCGTCGAAAACCGCCTGAAGCTCACGTTCAACCCGTACACGATCCAGATCGAGCCGCACGACTACATGGCCGAACTGTTCGACGCGATCTCGCGCGCCAACACGATCCTGCTCGACCTCGACCGCGACGTGTGGGGCTACATCTCGGTCGGCTACTTCAAGCAGCGCACGAAAGCCGGCGAAATCGGCTCGTCGACGATGCCGCACAAGGTCAATCCGATCGACTTCGAAAACTCCGAAGGCAACCTCGGCCTCGCCAACGCAACGCTGCGCCATCTCGCCGACAAGCTGCCGGTGTCGCGCTGGCAGCGCGACTTGACCGACTCGACGGTGCTGCGCAACATCGGCGTCGCGTTCGGCTATTCGCTGCTCGCCTACGACTCGCTGATCCGCGGCCTCGACAAGCTCGAAGTGAACGCGCAGCGTCTGAACGAAGACCTCGACAACTGCTGGGAAGTGCTGGCCGAGCCGGTGCAGACCGTGATGCGCCGCTACGGCATCGAGAATCCGTACGAACAGCTGAAGGAACTCACGCGCGGCAAGGGCATTACGCGCGAAGCGCTGCAGGCGTTCGTCAGCGGCCTCGCGATTCCGCAGGACGCGAAGGACCGTCTGCTCTCGATGACGCCGGGCTCGTACATCGGCAAGGCCGTCGAACTGGCGAAGCGGATCGGCTGATTCTGGTCTGCTTGCTTATGCAGGTCGTGCCTCGCGGCGGTGTCGCGGCGAGGAGTAAAAAAAGCCGCTCGGATGAGCGGCTTTTTTTCGTCCGGCGCTTGGTAGCCAGCGCTCGGTAGCCGGCATATGGGCGTCCGGTATTTCAGCATCCGGCATGCAGCGCCGGAACACACCCCAAAGTCAACGGCTCAGCGCTCGTCGACCTGCCTGAGCACTTCGTCGACGATCTGCTCCGGCGTCAGATCGATGCTGACCGTGATCGCTTCATCGGCACCGGGTTCTTCGAGCGTATCGAGCTGGCTTTGCAGCAGCGACGGATCGAAGAAGTGCCCGGTGCGATGCCCCAGACGCTCCGCGAGCACCTCGCGCGAGCCCTTGAGGTAGACGAAGCAGACGTCCTTGTCGCCGGCGCGCAGCACGTCGCGATACGAGCGCTTCAGCGACGAGCACGTGAACACCGCCGTCTCGCCCGCCTGCTGCTTTTCCTCGATCGCGGCGCGAATCGTCTTCAGCCACGGCCAGCGGTCTTCGTCGGAGAGCGGGATGCCGTGGTGCATTTTCTCCTTGTTGGCGGCGCTGTGAAACGCATCGCCGTCGGTGAACGTGCAATGCAGACGCTCCGCGAGCATTTCGCCGATCTTCGACTTGCCGGCGCCCGACACGCCCATTGCGATCAGAATCATTTGAAGCTCCTTACAGGACCGCCGCCAGCGCGAAGGTCAGGCCCAGCCCCATCACCGAGATGATGGTTTCGAGGAGCGACCATGTCTTGAAGGTCTGCCCCACCGTCATGCCGAAATATTCCTTGATCAGCCAGAAGCCGCCATCGTTCACGTGCGAGAAGATCAGCGAGCCCGAGCCGGTCGCGAGCACCATCAGCTCCGGCTTCACCTGCACGCCGCCGGCCAACGCGATCGGCGCGACGATGCCGCAAGCGGTCGTCATCGCGACGGTGGCCGAACCGGTCGCGAGACGGATCATCGCCGCGACGAGCCAGCCGAACATCAGCGGCGACAGATGAATCGCGGTCGCCACATTGGTGATTTCCTTCGAAATGCCGCTATCCATCAGCACGCGGCCAAAACCGCCGCCCGCACCGACGATCAGCGTAATGCCCGCGATCGGCGCGAGACACTCGCCGCAGAACTTCTGAATCTGGTCGCGCGTAAAGCCGCGGCTCGCGCCGAAGGTCCAGAAGCTGACCAGCACGGCCGTCAGCAGCGCAACGTCGGTGTTGCCGAAGAAGCGCAGCAGATCGTTCGGCAACGTCTTCGGCTCGAAGACGAGATCGGCCCAGCTGCCGACCAGCATCAGCACCACCGGCAACAGGATCGTGACCAGCGTGATGCCGAAGCCCGGCAGTTCGCGTTTCGGTGCGTCGGCTTGCGCGCCGTTGCCGCCATTCGCGGCGCTGCCGAGGAACTGCGCGGCCAGCGCGTTTTCCTTCGGCAACTGGATATGGCGGCTCACCAGCAGCGCGAACAGCGGACCGGCGACGATCGCGCACGGAATGCCGACGATCAGACCGTAGGCAATCGTCTTGCCGATGTCGGCGTGATAGGCCTGCACGGCGAGCAGCGCGGCCGGGTGCGGCGGAATCAGGCCGTGCACGACGGACAGGCCCGCGACCATCGGCAGGCCGACCAGCAGCAGCGATTTATTGGTGCGCCGTGCGACGTTGAACGCGATCGGAATCAGCAGCACGAAGCCGACCTCGAAGAACACCGGCAAGCCGACGATGATCGCGACAACCATCATCGCCCAGTGAATGTGCTTCTCGCCGAACCAGTTGATCAGCGTGGTCGCGATGCGCTCGGCGCCGCCCGATTCGGCCATCATCTTGCCGAGCATCGTGCCGAGGCCGACCACGATGGCGATGTGCCCGAGCGTATTGCCGTTACCGGTTTCGAATGACTTGACGATGGTCTGCATCGGCATGCCGGACACGAGGCCGAGCAGCAGCGAGACGATGATGAGGACAAGAAACGGATAGACCTTGAAGCGCGTGATCATCAAGATCAGCAAGGCGATGGCGATCACCGCGTAGACCAGCAGCATGCTGCCGTGGACAGCTTCCATGAAGCTTCTCCTTTCGTTATTGATTCTGAGTGCGGAACACGGCCAGCACGTCGTCTCACGTCAACCTGCGCGATGCCTGAAAACCCGGCTGGCCGCGCGGACGCTGAATTTTACTGTTTGTTTCCCGAGCGCGCGCGTAAATCCGGGCCGCCCGTCATGTAAAAAAAGAGCCTCGGCGCGACAGCCTGGTGCGGCTGTATCGACAAGACTCCTGGTATCGGGCCCGCTTCAGGCAGCCACTCCGGCAGCCGATGCGTTGTCGCCGGGCTTAGCGCGCCGGCGCGGCCAACTGGCTCGCGGCACGCGCGAGACGCGTGACCTCGTCCCAGTTCTGCGCGGCGAGCGCGGCCTTCGGCGTGAGCCACGAACCGCCGACGCAAACCACGTTCAGCAGCGACAGGAAATGCGGCGCAGTCTCGGGCGTAATGCCGCCGGTCGGGCAGAACTTCAGCGTCGGGAACGGGCCGTGGAATGCCTGCAGCATCGGCACGCCGCCCGCCTGCTGCGCGGGGAAGAACTTGACGATCTCGTAGCCGAGCTCCAGCGCGGCAATGATGTCCGACGGCGTCATGACGCCCGGCAGCAGCGGCAGACCGGCATCCTGCGCGGCCTGGTGCATGTCCTTCGTCAGACCCGGCGACACGCCGAACTGCGCACCCGCCTTCTTCGCCTGCGCGCAATGCTCGGGCTTCGTGATCGTGCCGACGCCGACCACGATGTCCTCGGCCAGCTGGCTCGCGCGCTTGATCGCTTCGAGCCCTGCTGCGGTGCGCAACGTGATTTCGAGCACCTTCACGCCGCCCGCATGCAATGCGCGCGACACGTGTTCGCCCTGCTCGACCGAGTCGAACGCGAGCACCGGAATCACCGGGCCGAGGCGCACGATATCGCTTACTGTTTTCGCCGTCATTGTCAGACTCCTTGTTTCTGTCGCACCGCGCTGGCTTACGCGGCGTTCGTGTGTTTGTCGTGGTGCCGATGACTGTGCTGGTGGCCGTGCGCGTGATCCGGGTGAGCGCCGGGCTCGCCGACCATCGCGCCGAACACCGATGCGCCCTGCTCCGCCGGCGCCGCCGCCGAGCGGAACACGCCGAACAGCTCGCGGCCGAAGCCCACTTCGTTGTCCGCCTGATGCTTCGGTTCGGCGCACTCGCGCGCAGCCCATTCGGCCGCGTCGATCTCGATGTCGAGCACGCCGGCTTCGGCGTCAATCACCAGCATATCGCCCGTGCGAACCTTGCCGATCGGGCCTTGCAGCAACGCTTCCGGCGACAGGTGGATCACCGCCGGCACCTTGCCCGACGCACCCGACATGCGGCCGTCGGTCACCAGCGCGACATGGAAACCCTGATCCTGCAACACACCGAGCAGCGGCGTCAAACGGTGCAGTTCCGGCATGCCGTTTGCCCGCGCGCCCTGGAAGCGCACCACGGCGATGAAATCGCGCTTCAACTCGCCGTTGTCGAAAGCCGCCTGCACTGCTTCCTGCGAATCGAACACGATCGCCGGCGCCTTCACCTTGCGATGCTGCGCCGCGACCGCCGAAATCTTGATGACGCCGCGGCCCAGCTTGCCCTGCATCAGACGCAGGCCGCCGTCCGCCTGGAACGGTTCCGCGATGCCGCGCAGCACGGCCGTATCGGCGCTCGCCTCGGCGCCCGCGACCCATTGCAGCTTGCCGTCGATCAGCTTCGGCTCCTCGGTGTAGCGCTTGAGCCCCTTGCCCACCACGGTGTTGACGTCTTCATGCAGCAGACCGCCTTCGAGCAGATTGCGCACGAGGAACGCGACGCCGCCGGCCGCGTGGAAGTGGTTCACGTCGGCCTTGCCGTTCGGATAGATTTTCGCGAGCAGCGGCACCGCTTGCGAGAGCGCGTCGAAGTCGTCCCAGTCGATCACGATGCCGGCCGCGCGCGCAATCGCGACGAGGTGCAGCGTGTGATTGGTCGAGCCGCCCGTCGCCAGCAGCGCGACGATGCCGTTGACGATCGCCTTCTCGTCGACCACGTGGCCGATCGGCATGTAGTGGCCGCGCTCGACCGTCAGATCGAGCACGCGGCGCGCGGCCTGCGCGGTCAGCGCGTCGCGCAGCGGCGTGTGCGGATGCACGAAGGCCGAGCCCGGCAGATGCAGGCCCATCACTTCCATCAGCATCTGGTTGCTGTTCGCGGTGCCGTAGAACGTGCAGGTGCCGTGGCTGTGATACGCGGCCGCTTCGGCTTCGAGCAACGCCTCGCGGCCGCACTGGCCGGTCGCATACAGCTGGCGCGTCTTCGCTTTGTCGTCGTTGGAGAGGCCGCTCGCCATCGGGCCGGCCGGCACGAAGATCGTCGGCAGATGGCCGAATTGCAGCGCGCCGATCAGAAGGCCCGGCACGATCTTGTCGCAGATGCCGAGGCACAGCGCCGCATCGAACATGTTGTGCGTGAGCGCGACGGCCGTGCTCATCGCGATCACTTCGCGCGAAAAGAGCGACAGCTCCATGCCCGCGTTGCCCTGCGTGATGCCGTCGCACATCGCCGGCACGCCGCCCGCGAATTGCGCGACACCGCCGTTTTCGCGCGCGGCCTGCTTGATGATGTCCGGGTAGTTTTTGTACGGCGCGTGGGCCGACAGCATCTCGTTGTACGACGAAACGATGCCGAGGTTCGGCTCGCGAATCTGCTTGATGACGAGCTTGTCGTTGCCTTCGAGCCCCGCGAAACCGTGCGCGAGGTTCGCACACGAGAGCGCGCCGCGCGCCGGGAACTTGCCCTGCGCATGATGGATGCGGGCCAGATACGCCTCGCGGGTGGGCTTGCTGCGCTCGATCACGCGCTGCGTGACCTTCAACAATTGCGAATGCGGGGAAACCATCTGAGCTCCTTCGTCGCTGGCGGCGGGCGGTATCGCGGGGTAGGGATCGGCAAGTCGTGTGTGCTGCTCTCGAACGACGCCATCTTAGTAGAAAAACTACACGATCGCAACGGAGAGCGCTGTTGCATCGCCACATCGTAAAACACGGCGCATCGCCCTACTGGCGGCCTATCGGTGCTTTTCGATTCAAACCCAGGGAATACACTTAGACGCCAATATGTAGTTTTTGTACTTTCCTTTTGTGCGCTATCGGCCAATCGGCTATAGTCCACGGATTCTTCAGCATAGTGCGAGTTGTCCGATGATGCTGTCTCAGGTGGAAGAGATGCGCGACCAGTTGCGCCCGTCCGAGCGCAAGCTGGCCGATTACGTGATCGAGGCGCCGCGCGAGGTGCTCGATCTGTCGATGACCGAAGTAGCCGCACGCGCGGGCGTGAGCCAGCCGACCATCGCGCGGTTCTGTCATGCGCTCGGCTTTTCGGGGTTTCGCGAATTCAAGATCCGGCTCGCGCAGGGCATCGCGGCCGAAGTACCGGCCGTCTATCGCGACGTGCGGCCCGACGAACCGACGCCGGGCGTCGCCGCGAAGGTGCTCGACCGGACCATCGGCGCGCTGATCCAGGTGCGCAACAACCTCTCGTCGGACAGCGTCGCGGCGGCGATCGACCTGCTCGCGCGCGCGCACCGCATCGAGTTCTACGGCGCGGGCGGCTCGGGCATCGCCGCGCTCGACGTGCAGCACAAGTTCTTCCGGCTCGGCATGCCGAGCGTCGCGTATTCGGACCCGCATACGTTTCTGATGTCCTCGGCGCTGCTGGGCGCGGGCGACGTCGTGGTCGCGATCTCGAACACGGGCCGCACGCGCGACATCATCGACGCCGCGAAGGCCGCGCTCAACGCGGGCGCGAAGGTGATCGCGATCACGCACGGCAACTCGCCGCTCGCGCGGCTCGCGACGGTGGGCCTGTTTGCGAACGTCGACGAAGACACCGACATCTTTTCGCCGATGACCTCGCGCGTGTCGCATCTCGCGATCGGCGACATTCTCGCGGTCGGCGTCGCGTTGAGCCGTGGGCCGGAACTCGTGGAAAAGCTCGCGCAGACGAAAGAGGTAATTCATCGGCGGCGGGTGGATTCGCAGGGGTGATGCGCGGCGGCAAAGTGCTCGGCCGCCAATAAAACGAAGGGCGGTGTGCCGTTCAACCGGCACACCGCCCTTTTGTCTTTTCCCACTTTTTCTCGCGCTTTTCCTACTGTTTTCCCTGCCGCTTTCCCGCGCGACGGCCGAGGCGCCGTCGACCGCTCAGAACGGCTTGATCACCACCAGCGCGACCGCCGCGAGCATGCCGAGCACCGGCAGTTCGTTGAACATCCGATACCACTTGTCCGAGCGGCGGTTCTCGCCGCGCTCGAACCGGCGCAGCAGCACGCCGCAATACGCGTGGTAGACGACGAGCAGCACGACCACGCCGACCTTCGCGTGAATCCAGCCCTGCCCGCTGCCGATGCCGATCACGAGCCACAACCACAGCCCGCACGCGAGCGCCGGCACCGCGATGAAGGTCATGAAGCGGAACAGCTTGCGCGCCATCAACAGAAGACGCGCCGTTGCCGCGGGTTCGGTTTCCATCGCCAGATTGACGAAGATGCGCGGCAGATAGAACAGGCCGGCAAACCAGGAAGCAATCAATACGATGTGAAACGTCTTTACCCAGAGCATCGGCGGGTCCTTATAGTCCTTGTGGTCGGTCGTAGGGTCGTTAGTGTCGTTAGGGGCGTTGTTCGCGGCGCGTCGATTCGTGCGGCCTCGGTCTTACTGACGGCCCTCGCCGTGACCGAGCACCACGTACTTCAGCGAGGTCAGCCCGTCGAGCCCGACCGGGCCGCGCGCATGCAGCTTGTCGTTCGAGATGCCGATCTCGGCACCGAGGCCGAACTCGAAGCCGTCCGCGAAACGCGTCGATGCGTTGACCATCACGCTCGCCGAATCGACTTCGCGCAGGAAGCGCATCGCGCGGTCGTGGTCTTCGGTGACGATCGCGTCGGTGTGCTGCGAGCTATAGGTGTTGATGTGCTCGATCGCCGCGTCGAGGTTGTCGACGATCTTGATCGCGAGCACCGGCGCGAGGTATTCGGTGCGCCAGTCTTCCTCGGTCGCCTCGACGAGCGGACCGACGCCCGCATCGGCCAGCACCGCGCGCGCCGCCGCGTCGACGCGCAGTTCCACGTCCTTGTCGCGATACAACTGCCCAAGCGGCGGCAGCACTTCGGCGGCGATGCCGCGCGCGACCAGCAGCGTTTCCATCGTGTTGCAGGTGCCGTAGCGGTGCGTCTTCGCGTTATCGCAGACGTTGAGCGCCTTGGCGAGATCGGCGCGGTCGTCGACGTAGACGTGGCAGATGCCGTCGAGGTGCTTGATCATCGGCACGCGCGCTTCGTTGATGAGCCGCTCGATCAGGCTCTTGCCGCCACGCGGCACGATCACGTCGACATAGCCGGTCATCGTGATGAGCTTGCCGACCGCCGCGCGGTCCGAGGTCGCGACCACCTGCACCGCGTCCTGCGGCAAGCCGGCTGCTTGGAGCCCCTCGCCGATCAGCTTCGCGAGCGCGGTATTGCATTCGAGCGCTTCCGAGCCGCCGCGCAAAATCGTCGCGTTGCCGGACTTCAGGCATAGCGCCGCCGCATCGATCGTCACGTTCGGGCGCGATTCGTAGATGATGCCGATCACGCCGAGCGGCACGCGCATCTGGCCGACCTGGATGCCGCTCGGCCGGTACTTGAGATTGCTGATCTCGCCGATCGGGTCGGCCAGCGCCGCGACCTGGCGCAGACCCTCGACCATCGTCTTCAGCGCCTTGTCCGACAGCGTCAGACGGTCGATGAACGCCGCATCGTGCCCCTTGTCGCGCGCCCGTTCGAGGTCGCGCGCATTCGCCTGCTTGAGCAGCGCGGCATCGCGTTCGATGGCCTCGGCGATGGCCGCGAGCGCGGCGTTCTTCGCGGCGGTCGAAGCTCGCGCCATCGCGCGTGATGCCTGGCGCGCGCGCTGGCCGAGGTCGGTCATGTACTGGTCGATATCCATGGTCATTCTCGTGATGCCTCGCACGTCGAGGTGCGGTGGTCGGACAGAATTAGCGAAAGATCAAACGATTGTAAGTCGGGCACCGGGGCTTTGCTTGCACGCGGACGGCCGGTGCGCTGCGATGCCGCGGGTTTGTCGTCGCGTTGCATTGCCGTTGCTATGGCGTCGGGTGTAGCGGACGAAGCGCGACGATCCGTATGCAAAAGTATGCGAAAAGCGGCTGGCGGCTACCATGCGCTTGTCGGCGTCTGCACGGCGTCGACCCCATGCGCAACCACCGCATCCCGGCCGAGGCTCGCGCGCCTCAGCCGCGTCAGACTGGCCGCCGTGCCGACGCCGCCGGCGTGCGAGGCCGTGGCGGCGGCACGGGCGCCGCCTCTGACGGCCTGGGCGCGGCGACCGTCATCGCGAGTTCGAACAGGCCATCCCACGGATCGGGCGGCGGATCGTCGCGATGCTTGCCCCGCGTGCCGCCCGACAAGCCCTTCACCTGGCGGTCGAGCTTCGCCGCCAGCGCAAGCGCCTTTTCGAGCGCCGCCTCGCTGACGCGCGAGAGCGCCGGCCCGATCAGCCGCTCGCGCGGTCCCCACACGCGGTTCTCGCGCGTGAGCATCGCGAGCGGCTTGCCGGCCGCGACGCCGCGCTTGATCCGCAGCAGCGTGCGCACTTCCTCGACGACGGCCCACAGCACGAGCACCGCCGCCTCACCCTCGCCGCGCAGCCCGTCGAGCATGCGCGCGAGCCGGCCGACGTCGCCCGCGAGCATCGCCTCGTTGAGCTTGAACACGTCGTAACGCGCGACGTTGAGCACGGCGTCCTGCACCTGATCGAAGCTCAGCGTACCGCTCGGATACAACAGCCCGAGCTTCTGGATTTCCTGATGTGCGGCAAGCAGGTTGCCCTCGACGCGCTCGGCGATGAACGCGAGCGCGCGCCGCCCCTCTTCGCCAGCCGCGACGCGCTGCCCCTGCGCCGCGAGCCGCTGGCCGACCCAGTTCGGCAATTGCGCGCGCTCGACCGGATCGATCTTCAGCGCGACGCCCGCCTCGGCGAGCGCGGTGAACCATGCGGACTTCTGCGTGGCCGCATCGAGGCGCGGCAGCGTAATCATCGTCAGCACGTCGTCGTTGACGGCGGCCGCGAGCGCCTTCAGCGCGTCGGCGCCTTCCTTGCCCGGCTTGCCCGACGGAATGCGCAACTCGACCAGTTGCCGGTCGCCGAACAGCGACATCGACTGGCTCGCGCCGAGCAGCGAACTCCAGTCGAAGCCTCGCTCGACCGTGAACACCGAGCGGTCGGTAAAGCCCGCCGCGCGCGCCGCCGCGCGAATCCGGTCGCTCGCTTCCTGCGCGAGCAGATGCTCGTCGCCGTACACGACGTACAGGCCGGCGAGTCCTTTGGCGAGATGCGTTTCGAGCGCGTCAGGTCGCAGTTGCATGGCGGGCGGTGAGCGGAATGGATGAAGTACGGTCGATCACGAACGGCGCGCCGCTCACAGCGGCGGCGGCGGCAGCGGCGCGCGCGGCGCGACGGCTGGCACGGCCTCGGCCGGCGTCGGATGCAGCGAGCGCACCACGCCGAGACGGCGGATCAACTGATCGATCGCGTCGTTCTCCATGTCGGTGAACAGAATGTCGGACTCGGCGGACTTCGCCTGCGAGAACTGGTCGCTATAGGTCATCGCGCGATTCAAGGCGATCACACTGCCCGGAATCAGGATCGTGCCGTCCTTGCCGACCAGCGTGTACCCCATCTGCAGATTCAGCTGATACTCGGCGACGACACCGAGCGTGTTCAGCGTCAGCGTGCTGATGTTGCGGTTCTGCGAGATTTGCAGGATTGCGTCGGCGTTGGCGGGCGAATTGACCACCACCGTGTCGCTGCCGCCCTGGACCATGCGCGTGAGCCGCGCGGCGGCGGCCGGCGTCGCGCCGGCCACATAGAGACGCTTGAACGCGTAGTCCTGCTGGCCGCGCAACTGGAAGCCGCAGGCCGACAACATCATTACGCTGCAAGCGAGCGTCAAAAACGATCTGCGAGTCACATTCGCTCCCGGTTCGCTGTGGATTCGCGGGTCGGATACACGCCGCCAAACGGGCGGCGCGCATCTGCCGGCATGAGATCGTGGCCCGTCAAACGACCACGTTCACGAGACGGCCCGGCACCACGATGATCTTCTTCGGCGCCTTGCCTTCGCTAAACTTCGCGACCATTTCGTGCGCGGCCGCCTGCTGCTCGATCGCTTCGCGCGACGCGTCCTTCGCGACCGTCAGCGCGCCGCGCACCTTGCCGTTCACCTGCAGCACGAGTTCGATCTCGGCCTGCTCCAGCGCCTTCTCGTCGACCTTCGGCCACGGCGCATCAAGCAGCGTGCCGAAGGCGTCGGCGTAACCGAGTTCCTGCCAGAGCTGGAACGTCAGGTGCGGCACGACCGGGTACAGCACGCGCAGCATCACGCCGTAGGTTTCGCGCAGCACGGCCGGCTGCGCGCCCTTCGCGCCGTCGAGCGCGTTGAGCATCTTCATCGCGGCCGACACCACCGTGTTGTACTGCAGGCGCTGATAGTCGAAGTCGGCCTGCTTCAGCACGCTGTAGATCTCGCGGCGCAGCGCCTTGCCGGCGTCGTTCAGTTGCGCGGCGTCGAGCGGGCCGCCCGCGCGCAGCGCGGCTTCGTTCGCATGACCGAAGTTCCATACGCGGCGCAGGAAGCGGCTCGCGCCTTCGACGCCCGAGCCCGACCATTCGAGCTGCTGCTCGGGCGGTGCCGCGAACATCACGAACAGACGCGCGGTGTCCGCGCCATGCTGATCGATCAGCATCTGCGGGTCGACGCCGTTATTCTTCGACTTCGACATCTTCTCGACGCCGCCGAGCACGACCGGCTGGCCGTCCGCATTGAGCACCGCGCCGACCGGGCGGCCCTTGTCGTCGAACGACACGGTCACGTCAGCCGGGTTGTACCAGGTCTTCTTGCCCGCGTCGTTTTCGCGGTAGTAGGTTTCGTTGAGCACCATGCCCTGGGTGAGCAGGTTCTTCGCCGGCTCGCCGAACTTCACGAGACCGAGGTCGCGCATCACCTTCGCCCAGAAGCGCGAGTACAGCAGGTGCAGGATCGCGTGCTCGATGCCGCCGATGTATTGATCCATCGGCGCCCAGTAATCGGTACGCTCGTCGACCATCGTCTTCGCGTCCGGCGACGCGTAGCGGTAGAAGTACCACGACGAGTCGACGAAGGTGTCCATCGTGTCGGTTTCGCGCCTGGCCGCGCCGCCGCACTTCGGGCACGTGCAGTTCACGAACGCTTCGGACTTCGCGAGCGGGTTGCCCGTGCCGTCCGGCACGAGGTCTTCCGGCAGCACGACGGGCAGGTCCTGTTCCGGCACCGGCACGTCGCCGCACGTCGGGCAGTGGATGATCGGAATCGGCGTGCCCCAGTAACGCTGGCGCGACACGCCCCAGTCGCGCAGACGCCACGTAATCTGCTTGTCGCCAAGGCCGAGTGCCTTGAGGTCGGCGGCGATGCGGTCCACCGCTGCGTCGTACGCGAGGCCGTCGTACTTGCCGCTGTTCACGAGCGTGCCGGTCTTCTCGCCGTACCACTCGGCCCAGGCATCGGTCGAGAACGCCTTGCCTTCGACCGCCACCACCTGTTTGACCGGCAGACCGTATTTCTTCACGAACGCGAAATCGCGCTCGTCGTGCGCCGGCACGCCCATCACCGCGCCTTCGCCGTAGCTCATCAGCACGTAGTTGCCGACCCACACCTCGACCTGCTCCTGCGTCAGCGGATGCGTGACGTAGAAGCCGGTGGCCATGCCCTTCTTTTCCATCGTCGCGACGTCGGCTTCGGCAACGCCGCCGCGCTTGCATTCGTCGATGAACGCCTGCAGTTCCGGCTTGTCCTGCGCGAGGCGCGTGGCAAGCGGATGCTCGGCGGCGACCGCGCAGAACGTGACGCCCATGATCGTGTCGGCACGCGTCGTGAACACGCGCAGCAGCTTCTGTTCGCCGTCGATTTCGTACGGGAAGCCGAAGTTCACGCCGAAACTCTTGCCGATCCAGTTCTGCTGCATGATCTTCACGCGCTCGGGCCAGCCGAGGCCTTCGAGGTCGTTCAGCAGCTCATCGGCGTACTGCGTGATACGCATGTAGTACATCGGGATTTCGCGCTTTTCGACGAGCGCGCCCGAGCGCCAGCCGCGCCCGTCGATCACCTGCTCGTTGGCGAGCACGGTCTGGTCGACCGGGTCCCAGTTGACGGTGCCGGTTTTCTTGTACGCGATGCCCTTTTCGAGCATCTTCAGGAACAGCCACTGGTTCCACTTGTAGTAGTCGGGGCTGCAGGTCGCGACTTCGCGCGACCAGTCGATCGCGAGGCCCATCGATTGCATCTGCTTCTTCATGTAAGCGATGTTGTCGTAGGTCCATTGCGCGGGCGGCACGTTGTTGGCCATCGCCGCGTTTTCGGCGGGCATGCCGAACGCGTCCCAGCCCATCGGCATCAGCACGTTGTAGCCGTTCATCCGCAGATAACGGTACATCACGTCGTTGATCGTGTAATTGCGCACGTGCCCCATATGCAGCTTGCCCGACGGATACGGCAGCATCGAGACGCAGTAGAACTTGGGCTTGTCGGTGGTTTCCGTCGTCTTGTAGGCGTCGATGGCGCGCCATTGTCCTTGCGCGGCGGCTTCGACGTCGGAGGGAACGTATTTTTCGTGCATGGTGTGATGGGATCGCTGGGTTCGGTGCTTTCGCACCGGCCTGGTGCTCTGCTGGATGGAACTGGATGGAATCGCGTCGTTTCCCCTTCGCGGGGAAAGGGCTGATTATACCGTTCGCGGACGGGCGCGCCGCGCGGCATGGCGCACGGGTCGGCGGGCGTGAGCCGGGTATGAGCCGGGCGTGGGGCATCCGCATCGCGAGCACCGCGCCGGCGCAAAAGATTCATGCGGGTCCGGCGGGGTTCGGATTGCCGCGCGCACCGACGCAAACGCGGCATGGCCGGCGGTGCAAGAGCACGCGGGCAGCGGCCTTCGCCTCGGGCGCGAAGCGCCGGACCTTGAACGCCAGGTCAGACGTCACGTTGGGCGTCATATCGAACGCCGCAGCTCGTCAACGTTGCGCGGCGGGCGGCGGCGGATCGGTCACGAAGCCGATGCGTTCGAGCCCCGCCTGTTGCGCGGCGCCCATGACTTGCGCGATCACTTCGTAGCGCGTCGAGCGCTCGGCGCGTAGCTGGATTTCCGGCTGCTCGGTCTGCTTGCCGGCCTCGGCGAATTGCGCACGCATCTGCGCGAGCGTGATCGGCTGGCTGTTCCAGTACAGCCGGCCGGCGGCGTCGATCGAAAGGGAAATGGTTTGCGGGGTCTGACGCGCGGGCGCCGCCGCGACCTTCGGCAGATCGAGCCGGATCGCATGCGAAAACAGCGGCGCGGTGATGATGAAAATCACGAGCAGCACGAGCATGACGTCAATCAGCGGCGTCATGTTGATCTCGGCCATCGGCGCGGCCGCCTGCTTTTTCTCGAGTCCGCCGAATGCCATATCGCCTCCTTGTGCTTCCTTGCGTCTGGGCCTGTCTGGGCCTGTCCGCAGGCTTGCCCGAACGCAGAAGCGGGTACGCGCTTCCTCGATCCTTCGAGAGCCGCGATGCGCTGCGGCCCGCCGCGCGTCAGCGGTGCGCTTCGTGCGCCGCCTGCTGCGCGCGCACTGGCGGCGGCACGTGCTCGGACGACGCGCACACGTAGACGTGCAGATCGTGCGCGAAGCCGTCGAGTTCCTCGGACAACTGCCGCGCGAGACGCCCGAGCACGTTGTACGCCAGCACGGCTGGAATCGCGACGACGAGACCGAACGCGGTCATGATCAGCGCTTCGCCAACCGGCCCGGCGACGTTTTCGATCTGCGCCTGGCCGCTCGCCGCAATGCTGCCGAGCGCGTGATAGATGCCCCACACAGTGCCGAGCAGGCCGACGAACGGCGCCGTGCTGCCGACCGACGCCAGCAGCACCTGGCCGAATTCTAGCCGCCGCTGCGACGCGTTGAGCGCCTGGCGCAGCGCCCGCAATACCCGTTCGCTACGCTCGACGCGCGCGAGCAGCGCGCCCGGAATGTCGACTTCGGCCGCATGCAGTGCCGCTTCGGCGAGCGGCGCGAACACGCGCTCGCGATCCACGCGGCGCAGCGTGGCGACGCCCTCGGACAATGTCGGCGCCTGCCAGAACTGTGCGATCGCCCGCGTGGCCTGGCGTTTCGCGCGCGTCAGGAACCAGCTCTTGACGAGCAGAAAGCACCAGCTCGCGATCGACATGGCCAGCAGCACGTAGGCGACGCCATGCGTGATCGCGTCGCTCGTCTGCAGGTAATGGATGATGCCGCTGCCGCCTGCCATCTGACCTCGCCGTAGGAAAGTGACTTCAGGAGCGCGCTCGAAGCCGCGCGCCGGCGTGCGCCACGCGCCCGCTGAGCGCACTCAACGCAGGCCAAGCACGTCCTGCATGTCGAAGAAGCCGGTTGCGTGGCCTTCGAGGAACCGTACAGCACGAAGCGCGCCTTGAGCATACGACAACCGGCTCGCCGATTTGTGCGTGATCTCGATGCGCTCGCCGATGCCGGCGAACAGCACCGTATGATCGCCGACGATGTCGCCACCGCGAATCGCCGAGAAGCCGATCGTGGACGGATCGCGCTCGCCGGTCACGCCTTCGCGACCGTAGACCGCGCATTCGTCGAGATTGCGGCCGAGCGCGTCGGCGATCACTTCGCCCATCGTCAGCGCGGTGCCGGACGGCGCATCGACCTTGTGACGATGATGCGCCTCGATGATCTCGATGTCGTAGCCGGTCGCGAACTGGCGTGCCGCGTATTCGAGCAGCTTCAGCGTGACGTTCACGCCGACGCTCATGTTCGACGCGAACACGACGCCGATCTTCTCCGACGCCGCGCGCAACTGTGCTTTCTGCTCGTTATCGAAGCCGGTCGTGCCGATCACCATTTTCACGTTGTGGCGCTGCGCGGCTTCGAGGTGGCGCAACGTGGCGTCCGGGCGCGTGAAGTCGATCAGATAGTCGGATTCGGCGAAGACGCGCTCGATGTCGTCGGTGAGCAGCACGCCGGTCTGCTTGCCGAGGAACGCGCCGGCGTCCTGCCCGGCCTGCGCGGAGTCCGCGCGGCACAGCGCACCGGACAGCGTCGCACCGGCATCGTTAAGGACTGTTTCGATGAGCATGCGGCCCATACGGCCCGATGCGCCAGCAATGGCAATTTTCATGACGATGAGGGTTCGTAAAAAGACACGGGCAGACACCACCCGCAGACACGCCGCGGCAATGCGGGCGAAAGCGGCGGCAGGCTGCGGAATCGGACAGCACGGCGAGGCGCCGCGCCTCGCGGGACAAGCGGAGAAATCCGGCGGGCGCCACGCGCGGCGCGCAGCCCGCCTTACAACACGGACAGTCTGATTACTCGCCCGTTCCCGAATTCGACGAGGAACCGGTGAGCGGTGCGTTCAGCGTCGGGCCGCCGCTACCCTGCGAGCCGGTCGGGCCCGCCGGGTGTGCCTTGTGGGGGCGAAAGCGGCGGCAGGCTGCGGAATCGGACAGCACGGCGAGGCGCCGCGCCTCGCGGGACAAGCGGAGAAATCCGGCGGGCGCCACGCGCGGCGCGCAGCCCGCCTTACAACACGGACAGTCTGATTACTCGCCCGTTCCCGAATTCGACGAGGAACCGGTGAGCGGTGCGTTCAGCGTCGGGCCGCCGCTACCCTGCGAGCCGGTCGGGCCCGCCGGGTGTGCCTTGTGGGGGCGAAAGCGGCGGCAGGCTGCGGAATCGGACAGCACGGCGAGGCGCCGCGCCTCGCGGGACAAGCGGAGAAATCCGGCGGGCGCCACGCGCGGCGCGCAGCCCGCCTTACAACACGGACAGTCTG
>NZ_VWWL01000006.1 GCF_011752995.1 Burkholderia sp. Ax-1724 | reverse complement strand
CGGGCGGCGCCGGCTCGGGCGTCGCGATGGCGGTCGGCGAAGGCGCGTCCGCTTGCGGCAACGGCGTCGGCGCCGGTTTGGGCGCCGGCGCGGGCTTCGGCTGCACCTTCGGCTTCGTATGCACCGGCGGGGTCGGCGTGGGCGGCGGCGCGATCGATTGCAGCGCGACGGGCGCGGCGGTCGGCGTGGGCGGCAGCAGCTCGGCGGTCATCACGTGCGCTTCGATCGCGACCTGCGCCGGCTCGTGGCGCAGCGTCATGATGACGGCGAGCAGCGCGACGTGAATCGCCGCGACCACGACGGTGGCGGTCAGCGCGCGGGAATTCCTACGGGGAGGCGACGCCAGCGAAGCGCCGGCGGGAACGGGGTACGGGGCCTGCATGTTAGTGCGGCAGCACGCCGCCTGGGCGGCGTGTCGGACAGGACATCGTCATGTTCGGAAAATCAGCAGCGAAATGAACAGGGTGGTCACGAAACCAATCAGCAATTCCATCTCGAACTCCTTGCTCAAGTTGAGTGGGTTTAGCTGGCTGGCATGAATACTGGCTTGCTGACGGCAGTGGGATAACAGCGACTGTACCGCAAATCATGCGACATCCTGATGTCGCATTAAGCGCTACATTAAATGTGCGCAAAGCGCCGGGGCATTGAACCGGATGGGTACGGCTCGCGCCGCACCCCGAAAGCTGGACTCAGGCTGCCTTGCGTTCGTAGAACGAGACCGTAGCCATTTCGACCACCTGCGCACGATGTTCGACGACCACGCCGCACCGGCTCGCGCAGACGCCGCTTTGCAGCATGACGTCGCGCACCGACTCCTCGCACTTGCCGCAGCAGGAGGCGACGCCGAGCTCGAACTGGAGTTCGTCGAACGAGTCGATGCCGTCCGCGATCGAGGAGCGGATGGTTCGGTCGGAAACGGATTTGCAGACACACACAATCATGGCAGGCGTCATAGCTAACGTTAATGCGAATTATTATCATTTTGTTTGGGCCGTTTGGCAAGCGCCCTGAATGATTTTTTGTAACAAAACCAGACTCATAGGAGGGATTTTGGGGCGGGAAGGGGGGGCCGGAACGAGGACGCTAGAGGGGAAAAATGGCGGGAAGGCGCGGATGTGGTGGGGCGTCGTGTGGCTCGGTGGTTGGGTGCGACCCAATCGGGGGCGGGACGAAAGTGCGCTGCAATGGCGCAGGCGGCGTCCGGGCGACGCCTGGCTGGCGGGGTACGGAAATATGCAGGCTGCGTAATCTTGCCGGAAACTCTGCCGGAAACCGCTTAGGCGGCAGCGCCTGGGCGCGTCGCGCTTTATGCCGCTCGCGAATCCGGTCCGGCCGTCCGCCGCGAGGCAATCAATACTCGCTCGACGCTCGCTTCGATTCCCAGCAGCGTCGCGGTGAGCTGTTGCTGGTGGAGACCGTCGTCGGTGGAATAGAAGCGCGGCAGCGGCGTGCCGGCGGCGGGCGCGGTGGCGCGCAGGCCGTACTGGTCCAGTACGCGTTCCAGTTGACGCGCGATCGCCACGCTCGTGTCGATCAGCGCGAGCCGGTCGCCGACGATGTCGCGGATCGCCGCATCGAGAAACGGGTAGTGGGTGCAGCCGAGCACGAGCGTGTCGGCGCCCGCGTCGAGCATCGGTTCGAGATAGCTGCGCAGCAGCGCGCGCAATTCGGCCGAGCTCACGTCGCAGCGCTCGACCGCCTGCACGAGCCCATGTCCCGGCTGGCACAGAAAGCGGCAGTCGGCGGCGTAGCGTTCGAGCAGCCCCTGGAAGCGGGCGCTGCGCAGGGTCGCCTGTGTCGCGAGCACGCCCGCGACGCGGCTTTTCGACTGCAACGCGGCGGGCTTGATGCCGGGTTCGACGCCGATCAGCGGAATCGGCAACTTTTCGCGCACTAGCGCGATCGATTGCGCGGTCGCCGTGTTGCAGGCGACCACGAGTGCCTTCGCGCCTTGCCCCATCAGCCATTCGCCGATCGCGAGCGTACGGTCGGCGATGAAGTCGTCGTCGCGCTCGCCATACGGCGCGTACAGCGAATCGGCGACATAGAGCAGCGTCTCGTCAGGTAGTTGCGCCCGCACCGCCCGCAGCACCGACAGACCGCCCAGGCCCGAATCGAAAATGCCGACCGGTGCCTGCAACGCGGCGCCAGCGGTGAAAGTCCGGACGGTCGGGGACGGCGATTGAGCAGACATAGGCGAGGAAAACGTGCGTGACGCTACGCTTGGCGAAAAGGCGGAAACGGCCGAAGCCGGCACAGACGGAAACGACGAACGGCGCAAACGGCAAACAGGAAACGGCAAACAGCGAAAACAGGAAACGGCGCGGCGCGCAAAGTGCTGAAGTATATCGTCCGCGCGGCGCGGTCCGTCTCGCACGCAGGTTCGCTCGCGGATAAACGAACCCTTGCGCCACCGCGCGGGATATTGCAGCCGGCTTCGCTCAGGACTCGACCGAACCCATCGCGCTTTGCTGGTAATTCTGGATGCCGACCTTGTCGATCAGATCGAGCTGCGTTTCGAGCCAGTCGATATGTTCTTCGGTGTCGTCGAGAATCTTCGTGAAGATTTCGCGCGAGATGAAGTCGCGAACCGATTCACAGTAGACGATGGCTTCCTTGCAGGTGCTCTGCGAAATCTGTTCGAGCTTCAGATCGCATTCGAGGATTTCTTTGGTTTCCTCACCGATCAGCAGCTTGTGCAGGTCCTGCAGATTCGGCAGGCCGTCGAGCATGAAAATACGTTCGATGAGCCAGTCGGCATGTTTCATTTCGCCGATCGACTCGTCGTATTCATGCTTGCCGAGCTTGTCGAGACCCCAGTGCTTGTACATCCGCGCATGCAGGAAGTACTGGTTGATGGCAGTCAGTTCGTTCTTGAGCTGCGCGTTCAGGTATTCGATGACCTTCTTGTCGCCTTGCATGTTAATTCCTTATGTGGGGACCTTGAATTTCCAACAACAATAAACGCCATACCTGAAAAAGCCAAGCTTACGGACACAACTTTTGGCATTGTTTCAGGTATTGCGCGCCGCTTTGCGCACGTCTTGCGCACAGCAAAAAAAAGCCGGGGCCGAAGCCCCGGCATCCGACCCGCGCGACGGGCACTCATTGCGAATCATTAAGCCGTGGCAACCGGAATCTTGCCGATCTTCGCCTGCCATTCCTTCGGGCCGGTCTGGTGCACCGAGGTGCCGTTCGAATCGACGGCGACCGTGACCGGCATGTCCTGCACGTCGAACTCGTAGATCGCTTCCATGCCGAGGTCTTCGAACGCGAGCACCTTCGCGCTGCGGATCGCCTTCGAGACCAGATACGCGGCGCCGCCGACGGCCATCAGATAGGCCGCCTTATGCTTCTTGATCGACTCGATCGCGACCGGGCCGCGCTCGGCCTTGCCGATCATCGAAATGAGGCCCGTTTGTCCGAGCATCGTTTCTGTGAACTTGTCCATGCGCGTGGACGTGGTCGGGCCCGCCGGGCCGACCGCTTCGTCGCGCACCGGATCGACCGGGCCGACGTAGTAGATCACGCGGTTCGTGAAGTCGACCGGCAGCTTCTCGCCCTTCGCGAGCATGTCGGCGATGCGCTTGTGCGCGGCGTCGCGGCCCGTCAGCATCTTGCCCGACAGCAGCAGCGTCTGGCCCGGCTTCCAGCTTGCGACTTCGGCCGGCGTCAGCGTGTCGAGGTCGACGCGCTGGCTGGTTTCCGTGTTCGGCTCCCAGTGCACCTTCGGCCATGCGTCGAGCGACGGCGCTTCGAGCTTCGCCACGCCCGAGCCGTCGAGCGTGAAGTGCGCGTGACGCGTGGCAGCGCAGTTCGGGATGATCGCGATCGGCTTGGACGCGGCGTGCGTCGGCGCGGCCATGATCTTCACGTCGAGCACGGTGGCGAGACCGCCGAGACCCTGCGCGCCGATGCCGAGTGCGTTGACCTTCTCGTGCAGTTCGACGCGCAGTTCTTCGATCCAGTCCTGCGGGCCGCGCGCGATCACGTCCTGAATGTCGATCGGGTCCATCAGCGATTCCTTCGCCATCAGCATCGCTTTCTCGGCGGTGCCGCCGATGCCGATGCCGAGCATGCCCGGCGGGCACCAGCCGGCACCCATCGTCGGCACGGTCTTGAGCACCCAGTCGACGATCGAATCGGACGGGTTCAGCATCGCGAACTTCGACTTGTTTTCCGAGCCGCCGCCCTTGGCCGCGACCTGCACGTCGATCTTGTCGCCCGGCACGATCTCATAGTGGATCACGGCCGGCGTGTTGTCCTTCGTGTTCTTGCGCGCGCCTTCGGGCGGGCTCACGATCGAGGCGCGCAGCACGTTGTCGGGGTTCATGTAGCCGCGGCGCACGCCTTCGTTGATCATGTCGGTGACGCTCATCGTCGCGCCGTCCCAACGCACGTCCATGCCGACCTTCACGAACACCGTGACGATGCCGGTGTCCTGGCAGATCGGGCGCTTGCCTTCGGCGCACATGCGGCTGTTGGTCAGGATCTGCGCGATCGCGTCCTTCGCCGCCGGGCTCTGTTCGAGCTCGTAGGCGCGGCCGAGCGCTTCGATGTAGTCGAGCGGATGGTAATAGCTGATGTACTGCAGCGAATCAGCGATGCTCTGGATCAGGTCTTCCTGTTTGATGACGGTCATGGCTAGCTCAGTGGGGAGGGGCGCTTGTTATCGGATCGCAGCGCGGTGCGGTCAGTCTTGCGCCTTCAGGGGAGTGGAAACCTTGATGCCGCCCACGGCGTGCAAGGCCGCGGGCTCTTCGAAATGCTTGGGGTGCGTGTGCGTGGTGAGGCGGTCGACGAGCGCCATCACGAGCGCCGACACGAGGAACGCGACATGGATGATGACCTGCCACATGATCGTGTGCGTCGTGTTCTGGTCGGGGCTGATGAAGGTCTTCAGCAGATGGATCGACGAGATGCTGATGAGCGCCATCGAGAGCTTCACTTTCAGCACGCCGGCGTTGACGTGATCGAGCCACTCCGGTTCATCCGGATGGCCATCGAGACCGAGGCGCGAGACGAACGTTTCATACCCGCCGATGATGACCATGATCAGCAGGTTCGAGATCATCACCACGTCGATCAGGCCCAGCACGACGAGCATGATGCTGGTCTCGTCGAGCTTCATCGAATCCGTGACCAGATGCCAGACTTCCTTGAGGAACAGCACGACGTAGACCGCTTGCGCGACGATCAGGCCGAGATAGAGCGGCACCTGCAGCCAGCGGCTCATGAAAATGAGGACGGGCAGCGGACGCATCGGGCGGCGCTGACGGGCGGAGTCGGGTCGCGAAGCGGACATAGGCAGGAGTCGGACGAAGCGCTTTGACGGAACACGGGCCAATGCGCCGGCGGCATGCCGGCCGGCGCACGTGAGCCCGGCGCGCGCGGCGGGCAGCGTCTCGGGCAGCGGGCCCGAGCGCCTACCCGGCACGCAGGCCAGGCGCCGACGACGCGGTGCGCGGCCATGAAGGGCCGCAAACTCGCATCGGGCGCGCTATTGTACAGCGTCGGTCGGATCGGCCGCCGCATGGCGGGCAGATGAGCGGCGCCGGGGCCGCCGGGCGGGCGGCGCTACGAGGCGACCGGCGGCACGCGCTTCGCCTTGAGGCTCGCGAGCCCGATGCCGGTGATCACGCAGGCGAGCGCGATGCCGTGCGCGAGCGTGGGCCGCTCGCCGAGAAACACGATGCCGTAGAGCGCCGCCGCCACCGGCAGCACCGCGCTGAAGACGCCCGCGAGACTGCCGGGCACGTGGCGGATGCCTTTCATCCAGAGCCAGAACGAGAAGATGCTGGCCGACAGCCCGTACCACAGCACCAGCATCCAGATGCTCGCCGGCACCGCGCGATAGTCGAAATGCGCGAACGTGCCGATGCCGAGCGGCAGCATCAGCAGCAGGCCGAACAGGTGGGTGTAGGCGCAGATGTCGAGCGGCGCGAGCGTTTGCGTGAGACGGCGCGACAGGATGATATAGACCGATTCGCAGCACACCGCGCCGAGCACCATCAGGTTGCCCGCGAACGAACCCGGGCTGCCCGCGCCCTTGTCGGCGTGCGCGAGATTGATCACGACGACGCCGGCGATCGCCAGCGCGATCGACGCGAGCGCGCGGCCATTGGGCCGCTCCTTGAGAATCAGCCACGACAGCAGCGCGACGACCGCCGGAATCGTGCTCGTGATGACCCCGGCCGCGACCGCGCTCGTGCGCGCGACGCCGTTGAGCATCAACAGCGTAAACCCGAAGGTGCCGAACAGTGCCTGCAAAAACAGGTTGATCCATTCATCGCGCTTGACGCGGCGCAGTTTGGCGACGCGCAGCAGCGGCCCCAGCACGGCCATTGCGATGACGAAACGCAGCAGCGCGAACAGGGGAACAGGGACGAAGGCGACGATCGATTTGCCGATACCGACATTGCTGCCGACGAGCAGCATCGAGGTAATGAGAAGCAGGGCGTAGCGATTCAAGCTGGAATCCGGGCGGCTAGTTCAGTTAGCATTGTAAGAGACCGTGCGAGCGAGCGTAAAGGGAAGGACGGGCAACCACGAGCAACTGCGGCGGGGCGCTGCGGCGGCGTGGCGGGTGCCCGGCCAAAGCGTTGCATGCCTGCGGGGCCGCGGTATGCGGCGTGCTCGTCGCATACCGCACTCGATGCGCTAACGCAGCATGCCGCGTCCGGCGTCTAAGGGTTTTCGCCTGTGTGCCGAAGCCGCGCGCGTAAGTGGCCGGTAAGTTGCAGCGCTTATGTTTGAACATCAGCGTTCAGGCGCAACGGCCGGCCTGCATGGCGCGCATGAATGCTGCGTTGCCGCACGGGTACGCGTGACGGCATCGCGGCATGGCATCGCAGCATGGCAATGCGGCATGGCAATGCGGCACACGGTCGTTCGTTGCGGCTTCAACAGGATAGGGCGCATCCGCGCGCCGGTCAGGGTTTTACGTTTATTTTCACCAAGGGGCTGTCGATGTCTGCGATTGAATCGGTTCTTCAGGAAAGCCGCGTTTTTCCGCCCTCAGCCGAAACGGCGAAGGGCGCCACGATCTCCGGCATGGATGCGTACCGGGCGCTCGCCGCCGAAGCGGAGCGCGATTACGAAGGCTTCTGGGGGCGTCTCGCGAAGGAGACGCTGAGCTGGCACAAGCCGTTCACGAAGGTGCTCGACGAATCGAAGGCACCGTTCTACGCGTGGTTCGAAGACGGCCAGCTGAACGCGTCGTACAACAGCCTCGACCGTCACGTCGAGGCCGGCCATGGCGAGCGCGTCGCGATCGTGTTCGAGGCCGACGACGGCACCGTCACCAACGTCACCTATCGGGACCTGCTGCAACGCGTATCGCGCTTTGCGAATGCGCTGAAAAAACGCGGCGTGAAGAAAGGCGATCCGGTCGTCATCTATATGCCGATGTCGATCGAGGGCATCGTCGCGATGCAGGCCTGCGCGCGCATTGGCGCGACGCACTCGGTGGTGTTCGGCGGCTTCTCGTCGAAGTCGCTCAACGAACGGCTCGTCGATGTCGGCGCCGTCGCGCTCATCACGTCCGACGAACAGATGCGCGGCGGCAAGGCCTTGCCGCTCAAGAACATCGCCGACGAAGCGCTCGCGCTCGGCGGCTGCGAGAAGGTCACGAGCGTGATCGTGTACAGGCGCACCGGCGGCAAGGTCGCATGGAACGAAGGGCGCGACCTGTGGATGCACGAACTTGCGCAGGCCGAGTCGGATCAGTGCGCGCCCGAGTGGGTCGACGCCGAGCATCCGCTTTTCATCCTCTATACGTCGGGCTCGACCGGCAAGCCGAAGGGCGTGCAGCACAGCACCGGCGGCTATTTGCTGTGGGCCGCGCAAACGCTGAAGTGGACCTTCGACTGGAAGCCGTCCGACGTGTTCTGGTGTACCGCCGACATCGGCTGGATCACGGGCCATAGCTACATCACGTACGGACCGCTCACGCTCGGCGGCACCCAGGTCGTGTTCGAAGGCGTGCCGACGTATCCGGACGCCGGTCGTTTCTGGCAGATGATCGCGAAGCACAAGGTCACGCTGTTCTATACGGCGCCGACCGCGATCCGTTCGCTCATCAAGTTCTCCGAGGCCGATGCGAAAGTGCATCCGAAGAGCCACGACCTGTCGACCTTGCGCATCATCGGCACGGTCGGCGAGCCGATCAACCCGGAAGCGTGGGTGTGGTACTACGAGAACGTCGGCGGTGGCCGCTGCCCGATCGTCGATACGTGGTGGCAGACCGAGACCGGCGGCCACATGATTACGCCGCTGCCGGGCGCGACGCCGCTGGTGCCGGGTTCGTGCACGCTGCCGCTGCCGGGCATCATGGCGGCGGTCGTCGACGAAACCGGCCAGGACGTGCCGAACGGGCAGGGCGGCATTCTGGTCGTGAAGCGTCCGTGGCCCTCGATGCTGCGCAACGTGTGGGGCGACCCGGACCGCTACAAGAAGAGCTATTTCCCCGAGGAACTCGGCGGCAAGCTCTACCTCGCCGGCGACGGCGCGGTGCGCGACAAGGAAACCGGCTACTTCACGATCATGGGCCGCATCGACGACGTGCTGAACGTGTCGGGCCACCGGCTCGGAACGATGGAGATCGAGTCGGCGCTCGTGTCGAACCCGCTCGTCGCCGAGGCCGCCGTGGTAGGCCGGCCCGATGCGACGACCGGCGAGGCGGTGTGCGCGTTCGTCGTGCTGAAGGGCGCGCGTCCGCAAGGCGAAGAGGCCACGAAGCTCGCCAACGAACTGCGCAACTGGGTCGGCAAGGAGATCGGTCCGATCGCGAAACCGAAGGACATCCGCTTCGGCGAGAACCTGCCGAAGACGCGCTCGGGCAAGATCATGCGCCGTCTGCTGCGCTCGCTCGCGAAGGGTGAGGCGATCACGCAGGACGTGTCGACGCTCGAGAATCCGGCGATTCTCGATCAGCTCGGCGAGTCGCTTTGAAACGGCGATGAGGATGTCATGAGCGGGGCCGCGCAAGCGAGCGGCGGGCGGATTGTCGGTTTGCCGGTCGATCCGCTTGCGCATGCGATGCGCGGCCCCGTTCGCTGCTGATTCGGATAACCGGGGTCAAGCGAGCGGGATCGAACCAACCCGGATCGAACCAACCCGCTTGACCGGCATCCTCGCGCGGACAATCCCGATTGCCTCGCCGATACCTTTTTGATACATAGGCGCATGGCCGCGCCGCACCGTCCCTCTCACGCCACGCTGAACCCCGCGCCCGAACCGCCACCGGTCTCGGCGGCGATGGCGCTCGCGCATCGCAAGTACTGGCGTTTCAATCTCGCGCTGATCGCCGCGCTGATGACGCTCGGCTTCATCGTGTCGTTCGTCGTGCCGCTGCTCGCGCCCGCGCTCGAACAGGTGCGCGTCGAGGGCTTCAGGCTGCCGTTCTATTTCGGCGCGCAGGGCGCGATCCTGATCTACCTTGCGCTGATCGTCGTGTATATCGTGCTGATGCAGCGCGCCGATCGCCAGTTGCAGCGCGCGTTCGAAGCGGACGCGACGCAGCGGGCCGCCGCAGATTCCGCCGCAAACACCACGGCGGGCGCGAGCGCGCCGGCCGCGCGCGGACGCTGAGCCAATGAATCTCACGCATCGACTGATCCGCTCGTACGCGTTCTATACGCTCGGCTTCCTGCTGTTCGTCTACGTGATGTGGCGCATCGAGCGCCGCACGGGGCCCGGCGTGTGGATCGGCTATGTGTTCCTGTTCGTGCCGATCGCGGTGTATGCGGTGATCGGCGTGCTGTCGCGCACGTCCGATCTGGTCGAATACTACGTGGCGGGGCGGCGCGTGCCGTCGGCGTTCAACGGCATGGCGACCGCGGCCGACTGGCTCTCGGCCGCGTCGTTCATCGGCCTCGCCGGCTCGATCTACGCGACCGGCTACGACGGCCTCGCGTATCTGATGGGCTGGACCGGCGGCTACTGCCTCGTCGCGTTCCTGCTCGCGCCGTATGTGCGCAAGCTCGCGCGCTACACGATTCCCGATTTTCTCGGCACGCGCTTTTCGAGCAACGCGGTGCGCGGCCTCGCGGCGCTCGCCGCGATCCTGTGCTCGTTCGTTTATCTGGTCGCGCAGATTCAGGGCGTGGGTTTGATCGCGACGCGCTTTATCGGCGTCGATTTCGCGGTCGGCATTTTCTGCGGACTCGCGGGCATTCTCGTGTGCTCGTTTCTCGGCGGCATGCGCGCGGTCACGTGGACCCAGGTCGCGCAGTACATCATCCTGATCGCGGCGATCCTGATCCCGGTATCGATGATCGCGCACAAGGACGGCCTCGGCTGGGTGCCGCAAGTCAGCTACGGACGCTTGATGGAGCGCATGGAAGGGCTCGAGAAACAGGTGCGCGACGCGCCGCTCGAACAGCGCGTGCGCGACGACTATCGACGCCGCGCCGCGTTGATGCAACTGCGGCTCGATATGCTGCCGCAATCGTTCGTCGACGGGAAGCAGCGGCTCACGCAGGAAGTCGCGGATCTCCGCCGCCACAATGGTCCGCTGCGCGAGATCAAGGAGCGCGAGCGTGCGCTCGAACAGTTTCCGCGCGATGCCGCGGCCGCGCAGATCGTCTGGACCCAGCAACGCGACGACATGCTGATGCGCGCGGCCGCGCCGGTGCCGATGCACGAACCGTTTCCCGCTGTCGGCGACGAAGACCGCGGCACGCATGTGCGTAATTTTCTGTCGCTGCTGCTGTGTCTGTCGCTCGGCACGGCGAGTCTGCCGCATATTCTCACGCGCTACAACACGACGACATCGGTTGCGTCGGCGCGCCGCTCGGTCGGCTGGACGCTCTTTTTTGTGGCGCTGTTCTATCTGACCGTGCCGGTGCTGGCCGTGCTGATCAAGTACGAGATTCTGACCAGTCTCATCGGCCATCACTTCGCCGATCTGCCGCAATGGCTTACGCAATGGCGCAAGGTCGAGCCGAGCCTGATCAGCCTCGCCGATACGAACGGCGACGGCATCGTGCGCTGGAGCGAGATCCAGATGCAGCCGGACATGGTCGTGCTGGCGGCGCCCGAGATCGCGGGGTTGCCGTATGTGATGTCGGGCTTGATCGCGGCGGGGGCGCTGGCGGCGGCGCTGTCGACCGCCGACGGTTTGCTGCTGACGATCGCGAACGCGCTGTCGCACGACGTGTACTACCACATGGTCGATCCGAATGCGTCGAGCCAGCGGCGCGTGACGATCTCGAAGATTCTGCTGCTCGGGGTGGCGCTGTTTGCGTCGTACGTGGCGTCGTTGAATACGGGGAACATCCTGTTCCTCGTCGGCGCGGCGTTTTCGCTGGCGGCGTCGAGCCTGTTCCCGGTGCTCGTGCTCGGCGTGTTCTGGAAACGCACGACGCGGCTCGGCGCGGTGGCGGGCATGGTGGCGGGGCTCGTCGTGTGCATCTACTACATCGTCTCGACCTACCCGTTCTTCACGCAGATGACGGGCTTCACGGGTGCGCGCTGGTTCGGCATCGAGCCGATCAGCTCGGGTGTGTTCGGCGTGCCGGCGGGGTTTCTGGTGGCGATCGGGGTGAGTCTGATCGATCGCAAAGCGGATGCTTATACGATCGCGCTAGTGGACTATATTCGCCATCCTTAGGCGGTTTGCGAGGACGTGGGGCGGGGGTGTAGCGGAAGGCGCGAAGTTTGCTATAATTCGGCTCCCCGCCGGAGAGATGGATGAGTGGTTTAAGTCGCACGCCTGGAAAGCGTGTATAGGTTAATAGCCTATCGGGGGTTCGAATCCCCCTCTCTCCGCCAGGAATGAATTTAAGCCCCTGATTTCAGGGGCTTTTTCATTACCACCTCTGCTTTACCCACATTTCCCCCACTTTGAATCAAAAAAACTCCACCAGTCTTTCTGATGGAGTCTGTGGCCGCATTGGCAAGAAATCGATCAAGCAGTCGGCCTCTCTACTACGTATCGCTCTCGGTAGCCGGGGACGTCGATGAATTAGTTCGCAAGGTCTTGCGCTGGAACTGCTTTATCCGGAGTTGGACGTAGTCTGCTAGAAACTCATACGTCTCTTGAGTAGGCTCTCCGCCGAAGGATAAGGTCACGTCCATGCCGTCAGGATCAATGATCTTTTCGCTTCGCGTCGAGGACGTTTGTTGCGAAGCAGAGACGGCCGGTTGCGCAGGGAAATCGTGCGTCGTCAACGCTAGCGTAGTGTTTACACCGCGATGGGGGTCAACCAATACGTGGTGATGCTGGTGTGGGTTCACGAGTGACTGGTTTGGATTCGTGAGTGCCTGGTAAGCCTCCATTCGCTCCATCATTGCACTGGCTTGCTCTGACATGCTTGGGACAACCGTACCAACAGCCGCGGTTGCTGCTGGCATATCATCGTCGAATTCATTCCGCGAAATTTTCGCAAAATGATCATTCAACCGCAAAATTTTTACGACGCGCGTCGCAGCGTCTTCTTGAAATCCGCGGTCAAACATCAAGAAGTGAGCGAGTGTATGTTCCGACGGGAGCCCAGTTGGCCACCGCTGAAAAATTTCGCTTGCTATCGGCGGGTTCAGCGCCGCTTGTCGGATAAGGCTATCTCGCTCGATTGAGTCGGGCCTTGAATCGAGCAAAATTCTCAAGGCTGACTCTGTCAGGCGCATTCGCCCCCCGTCGTCTACAAGTAATCCATAGCTTTTGAGTGCCCCGAGAGTTTGCTTGAACGCACTACTAGTCTCCGAGTATCCCCAGTGCCGCGCCGCTGACACCGGGGGGGCAGCACCACGTCGCTCATGCGAATAGAACATTTGCGCTCTCTGGAGGGCAACCTCCACGGGGATGAACGGGAAGTTAGGGCTTCGCTCTTTGTTTTTCTTGAGTTCAATAGGCTCGTTCACAGGCTCCTCCATAGGGTTCACTGAATTATACATGAGCATGTCATGAATCGAAATCACAAATTCAGTCACTTGTTCATGACTAATTCTATGACCGACTGATTGACGGGTGGCAGTGGGGTCGGGTACAGTACGTGAACTGTTAGGAATTGGGTGTGCGAAAGCACAAAACAAAAAGCCCAAGTTCACCTTTGGCGAGGCGAACTTGGGCTTTCTGAAAGCAGCACCTGTGTTGGCGCACAGGTTTTCGGCAAGGGTGATAAGGACACACCGGATGCCGCACGGCTATGCGAGACGCTATTGTATCAATAGATGGCGTGCTGTGACGACAATTGTCCTGACTTCCTTTTAGGGAGGATCGGAATGATTCCGTCCAACATCCTGAAGGACGTCTTCGTGACGGCATATACTCGTATCCGGTTCGGCCGGGTCGAGTTTGTTTGCCAGCACTGGCGTTCCTCGCCTATCCGCTAACAAGTGGCCCAAGCAGTGCGCGGCGTCTGAGGACGTCGCGCTCTACACCTATCTCGCGATAGCGGGCTAACCCGCCTCGCGTCACGCGATCCACTTCGCGCCTCTCCCCTTTTGTTAGGCGACGCGATCCAATTTCGCAACGAGGATTTCGTAAGTAAAGCCATCGATCGCTTCGTTGTGGGCCGTACAGCTTTCATCACGTTCAGCTGCCGGAACGTCTGCTTTTCAGATATTTCGTAATGAGAATCGCAGCCAATAGTCGGTGCGGTCAGAGAGCCGACTTTGCGCTAGATTTGCGATTGCTTCGCCGAGGTAAATTTTTCCCCAATGCCAAGTGCGTCTTGATGTTCGTTCAATCGACTACGGATGACTTTAGTGATAGGCGTTATCAGCGTGGCCGGTGCCTCGCCGCGCTCGATTCGCCCCCACAATTGGTCCAGTTCGTCCATTGAATGCGTTGGGTTTACGCGAGCATTGATAATATCTCGCTTCTGTTCATAGTACCCTGATACTTCCGGCATCCAGGCCAGCGCGAAACGCAACACGGGATATAAACCGAATCGACGTGATTTTCCCCATTACGTTACCGCTCGGCTAACGCCAATCGCGCATGGAACCATTCAGCGACGTTTGCCATCTCCCGCCTGCGGCGCAGCAGATCAGCCGCAGCTTGGCTCAGATTCAGGCGCACGCCAGTTTGCTGCTCGACGTGCTGCTGGTGCTGCTTGATGTGCGCCAGTGGAGTTGCTCCTGTAACCCGGGTCACGCGAACGCCGTTAGGCCGATGGCACCGCAGCACATCCGCGTTTCCGCGCTGCGGAAGGTCACTTTGTGACATACCACAGGGCGCTGGTCCCGGGAGCGGTTACTTGTGGCTTAGATGCCGGCATATGGCTGGCGTCCGTCCTTTGTGCTGCTTGCGGCGCCGTTTGCTGTGCGCTCATCGGCAAAGCCTGGGGCGTCCCCATGGTGGCCTGCGGCGCAGGCAAAGTCGCGGCAGGTATTGGGGCTGTCTTGGCCGTTGACGACGTGGTGATGTACCAGAGTGCATCCGTCGACGCCCCGGCTGCCCCGCGCGCCGCAGCGGTCTTCGAAGCAGCAACCACGCCGGCTGCCGATGCCGCCATGGCCTGCGCCTGCGCAGTCGCCGTTCCAGTTGCTGCGCCAACGGCTGTCCGTTGTGCAATAGCTTCGGCTGAGCCGATCTGGAAGATCAGCTTGCGCTCCGGCGACGAAATGATCGCGTAGGGCGGTTGCGCTTCCCAGCGCAGCACGACACGTCCGCGTGGCGTATCCGCGAAGATGGCCGGCACGTGTTTCAGGTCGCCGAACTGGACGTAGACCTTGGTTCCGTCGTCGAAAACCTGCACGGGTTTCGCCGCATCCGCTCCGGTTATGGTCCAGCCGAAGTTATAGGAGCCGGGCGTAGCCGGCGCAACGGCAGACGCCGCCGTTGCCGGAGCCGGTGCGGCTTGCACACCTCGCGGCGCGCTCATCTTGACCTGGTTGACCTCCAGGGGCGCGAAAGGGTTATAGGTTTCGGGCGGAACATAGGACGGCGGAAGAATGGGCATGGGCGAGTCCGGCGAGCTGGCGATGGATTGCGCGGTGGCGTACACCTTGCGGGCATAGGCGAGCCGCTTCTCGGGCGACGATGCGTTATAGGCGCCAATCGCGCTCCACGTCGGGCCGTACTGCCGGATATTCTCCGCGAGTATCCATGCGCCCACATACGCATTCGTACACGGATCGAACAGGCTCTGCTCCGAAATGCCCTCGCGAGCGAGCCGCGGCAGCCACGAGCTGTTGATCTGCATGAGTCCGATATCGAACGTTCCATCGCTGTTGCGGTTAATGACGTGGGTTTGCGTACCCGATTCGACCTGGGCAATGGCACGCATGAGACCCACGTTGACGTGTTGAAACGATGCCGCATCGTCTATGCAATCGGCATGGGTAATGGCGGGTATCGCATACAACATCGCGATCTGAATCAGACGCGAGCGCAGACATGGGGTGAGAAAGGCAAATTTTCGATGCTGCATGATTTTATTGGCCGGTGCGAGTGGAATAGTTCGCGATATTCACTGCGTCCATCACGTTCTATTCGCTTGAATTCTTCATCTCGCACCTGATTTCCGCAGTGGGATTTTATCGAAGAATTGAGGCACTGAATCGTGCTGGACAATAGGGATTGTTAAATGGCGGAGTATGTGCCGCGCATATCTGGCATTGAGTGCTGGAATTTCCGTCAGCGCGTTGCCGAGACGCGCCGACCACATTAACCGAATTCCGTCATGGCAATGTCGCCATTCTTTACTGCTTTCCCGATCGTCCTTATGACGGCATTTCACGACATTGCACAACTGACTAGCTGGGAGCTCGTGTGGCCGGACGAAATTCGGCTCGCTTGCGAGAGCGCTCAGGCGCCTGCGACCGTTGTTGCGAAAGTTCGTTTTAAAGCATGACAAGACCGGCCACGATGGCGTGGTGATAGACGGTATAAGGGCGCGTCATTTCGCGGACGACTTATGGCTTGTCCCGGTGCTTCGCCGATGTGTCATAGGTGCAATTTTCAGGGTGTCATCGAGGCGGACGGCGGCCCGAACCAGTGCGAGCACCTGACAGGAAGCCGAGAGAACATCGCAGGCCATGCGAGAGCTATTCTATGAATGACCTCTTCCACCGGCAGCGAATTTCTTTCACTCATTTCAATTCAATTCGATTACGAATTTCGCTACTGCACCTACCCATCCGCCACACAAATACATTGAATAGGCCATAACAGACCGATCCTCAATTCGAATCCACGCTGTCCGCCGCCGACTATACAGGGTCGAAGTCCGAAAGTTTCGCGCGTATCAGACTTCTGATCCTCTGTTGATAGTACGAATCTTTGCGAGCTCTTTCATTCTGAGCAAGATATAACCTTTTTGGGATGCAACTGTCGTTTTTTCTAGGCTGCTCGGCATGTTCGGGGTACGATTTACGCCGGTTGCAGCGTTTATGGGAATATTTTTCCGTAAAATGACACTTTTACTTTGTAATCGGTAAAGTTTTCGCGAGTTTGTAGTCGCGAGCACTTGCGCACCAGCACCTGTCAATCTGGACCATCGCGAAAAGCGGTTTTCGCGAGCCCCGGTCCAATCGGACATCAGAGATGTGCGTTCCCAGCACTTCAGGACAGCGCGCTTTCAAGGGTTGACGAGTTATTTCCTCAAGCCTTTTTGCACTGTCGGTCCGAATCTCAGCAAATACATTTCAGCCTTTTTATCGGGATTTTTCCCGACCTTGGACATTACTCCACATGGTAAAACGACGTCAATTTATCGGCGGCCTGACGGCACTCAGTGCAAGCTATCTTTTGAGCGCATGTGGCGGTGGCGGCGCATCCGGAGACGGTAGCGGCAAGACTTCGGATGCCTCGGCTTCTCCTGGCTCATCGGGTTCTGCCAACTCTCCCGGCACCGCGGCTAATCCGGCGACACGCGCGAACGCGGACGCCGCGAGCAGCATATCCATTCCGCCCGCCACGTCGATCACGGACAACACCGGCGCCGTCTGGACGCTGTCGCAGGGATCGGTCTATCGCAACGGCGAGAAAGCTCAGGACACCTATAACGTCACGCTCGTCCTGTGGTATGGCAGCAGTATCTATCACGAGGGAACCGGTGGTCAGTTCTACCAATGGACTGGCTCGAACTGGGTGGCCTGCAACGATCCGCGCCTTGGCGGCACCTCGGCCGACGGCACCACGCTGCCCGCGTCGCCGTACATCATCGACAAGGCGGGCGCGATCTGGACGCTCGTCAACGGCTCTATCTACCGGAACGGCTCGCCGGTCGGCAACACGTACAACGTGTCGCTCGTCCTGTGGTACGGCGGCAAGGTTTGGCATTGCGGAACCGGCGGCCAGTACTACGTCAATGCGGACGTCGCCGCCCAATGGCTGGCTTGCAGCGATCCGCGCCTCGCGGTCACGCAGTCCCCCGGCATGTTCTATGGCATGAACGGTCACCCCGACTACGCCTACACGCCGCAACAACTGGTGTCGATTCTGAAGGGCATGGGCTGCACCAGCTATCGCGTCGGCTGCAGCAGCGATCCGACCCAGTTGAATGCGGTGGTCAATCTCGCGCAGGCTTTTCAGTCGGCCGGCATCACGTTGCTCGTGATGATCAATCAGGGGGTGTACGACGCCAACAACAATCTGCTGAATGGCGAGTCGGCGGCTTATAGCCAGGGCTACACGGTGGCCCGGACGATCGCCAGCGCACTGAAGCCGTATGGCGTGACCCTCTACGAATGCGGCAACGAGCTGACGAGACAGAACGCGACCGTGGTCAGCTTCACCTATGCCGGGACGAAAGCATCCGACTTCAACAACGCGAACTGGCCGGTGATGCGCGGCGTGATGCGCGGCATGATCGACGGCGTGAAGTCGGTGCAGCCGTCCGCGCAATGCGCCATCAACTTTTGCGTGGCCGATGTCGGCGCCGCGGATGCGTTGTGGGACGGCATGCAGCCCGATGGCAGCGGCGGCTATCCGACCGTGCGCTGGGACATCACCACGTGGCACAACTACGAGGTGTATGGCGATGCGTTTTCCATCGGCACGGACGGCGCGGGTCCGGGCTTCGATCTGCCGATCTACTGCAAGGCCCGCTATGGCGTGCCGTTCATCATCAGCGAATGGAACACGGGGCCGGAGCAAACCGAGACTTATCGTGCGAACTACATCACGACGCAGCTCGGCGAGTTCTATCAGAACCGCAAGACGCACAATATCCAGGCCGTGATGTACTACGTGCTCGATAGCGGCGACGAGACGTACGGCATCATGCTCAACGGTTCTCCGCTGAATCCGGCCTACAGTGCATTTACGAGCTTCACGGCGAATCATCCGGACAACTGATCGGCGCGTGCAGGTGCAGGCAGTGTGCCCCATTCGCAGCCGATGCTGCCCGGTGTCAAGGGCAGGGCGGCTGCGTCTGGGGTGAGTGCCGGCTTGCCTGGCCGCGATCGGCAAATAGCCGGCGCCACTCTTCAGCATTTTCGATCGCCTGATCGATATTCCCCGTTTCTCCTTGCTGAAACCGACCATTAAACTACCTGTCGTCGATTCACGACGATTCAGGTATCGCTAGTGGACAGTGTCAATCTCGAAGTATTGAAATCGAGCGCGCGATGGCTCGAACAGGGGCATCGCGCGTTGCTCGTGACGGTGGTCAGGACGTGGGGGTCGTCACCGCGGCCCGAGGGGGCGATGCTCGTGGTGCGCGACGACGGCACCGTGGTGGGCTCCGTGTCCGGCGGCTGCATCGAGGACGATCTGATCGATCGCGTGCGCCGGCGCGGCATCGAGCAGACGAAGCCCGAGGTCGTCAAATATGGCATCACGGCCGACGAAGCGCATCGTTTCGGCCTGCCGTGCGGCGGGACGATTCAACTGGTGCTCGAACCGCTGACGGAGGCGAGCGGTATCGCCGAGCTGTGCTATGCCGTCGAGTCGGGGCGTCTCGTGGCGCGCACGCTCGACATGGCAACGGGCGCCGCGCGTCTCGGCCCCGCGCGGATGACCGACGGCGTGGACTGCAACGACCAGCGTCTCGTGACGATACACGGACCGCGCTACCGGATGCTCGTGATCGGCGCGGGGCAACTGTCGCGCTACCTGTGCAACATCGCGGTCGGACTCGATTATCAGGTGACGGTGTGCGATCCGCGTGAAGAGTACACGGAAGCATGGAATCTGCCCGGCACCACGCTGATCCGTTCGATGCCCGACGATGCCGTGCTCGACATGAAGCTCGACGAACGTTGTGCGGTGATCGCGCTCACGCATGATCCGAAGCTCGACGATCTCGCGCTGATGGAAGCGTTGAAAACGCGTGCTTTCTACGTCGGCGCATTGGGCTCGCGACGCAACAACGCGGCACGGCGCGAAAGGCTCGGGGAGTTCGATCTCGACGCGACGGAACTGGCGCGGCTGCGCGGGCCGGTTGGGATTTATATCGGCAGCAGGACACCACCCGAGATCGCCGTATCGATTCTGGCGGAAGTGACGGCGGTGAAGAACGGCGTCGCCATGTCGCCCTCGTCGCAGGTCGCGGTGGCGAAAGCGGCGCGAGGCATGGCATCGCCTGCCGAAACGGGGCCCGCGTGTTTCGCATAGGGACGCGAAGCGTCTGAGTCATGCGCGGCTCGCCGGGCGTGAGCCGCATTGTCCGGAGCGCCGAGCCGGAACACCGAGCCGGAGAATCGGGTCGAAGAACCGGGTCGGCGCTCCGCGTCAATGAACCGGATCGGTGAACTGGGCTAGCGGACTCAACTGGGCCGCCGCCGCGAACATCTGCGTGAATTGATCGAGAGCGGGGAGCGTATCGCGGCCGCTGCGCGTGATCCGATAGAACGAAAATTCCACTTCCGGCCGGATCGCGTCGATACGCACCTGATAGTGACGGCAGATATGTTCGCAGAACGAAGGCATGATCGCCACGCCGAGTCCTTCGTGCGCCATGGCGATAGCGGTCTGCAAATGGCCGACGACCGTGCGCCGTCCTGTCGTCACGTCCTCTTTCGACAGCGATGCTTCGATCAGCCGTTGCAGCGGGTTGTCCTTCGGCAGCGTGATGAGCGGCAACCCTTCGAGCGCGCGCCACGGCACGCCATCGCGCGGCACGTTGCCGATGCCGTTCGCACCATGAAGCGCCGACGACACGACGACGAGCCGGGTCGGAAAAATCGGCACGCGATCGATGCCGGACAGTTGCGAGAAGAAGATCCCGAACGCCGCGTCGAGATCGCCTTCCTCGACCATCTTCAGCAACTCGCTGGGTGGCCGGTCGACGAGTTCGATCTGCGCGTGCGGCTCGATCTCGGCGAAACGCGCCAGCACTTGCGGCATCAGGCTCGCGCCGATCATCGGCGTGCAGCCGAGCAGCAGCGATGCCTTCTTTTGCCGGCCCAGCTCGTTGAGTTCGACCACGGACTTCTCGAGCGTCTCGACGATTTTCATCGCCGTCGGATAGAACAGCCGGCCCGCTTCCGTCAATGCGACAGTGCGCGTGGTGCGCTCGAACAACCGGCAATTGAGCTGCGTTTCGAGCTCGCGGATGATCGCGCTCAGCGCTGCCTGACTCAGGTGCATGCTTTGCGCGGTCTTCGTGAAGCTCGATGCGTTCGCCACGCCGAGAAAGACCTTGAGTTGTTTGAGGGAGAGATTCATCTGCGGCGATCCTTGAAGCAGGGCACGATAGGGCTGCCTGGATTTTATCGCCGCGCAGGGTTATCCGCGACCGGGACAACACCCGACTCGCGGCAGGCGTGTGCCGCGACGCGGCGCTCGGGCGTGGCGCAACCGCCGCCGCGTCGCGGTGCCGGGCGAGCCGGGTCATGAGCCGGGAGTCATGACCCGAGGGACATGACCCGGCTCCCGCAGACTCACCCCCGCTCACGCAAACGCATACCGCCCTTCCTCGTCGCGGACGATCGCGCGCCTCGCGCCGGTATCTTCGAGCCAGCGCACGACTTCGCGGCCGTCGCGGGTTCCCGTTGCCGACATCAGTTCGGTGAAGCGCTTGGGGCCGTGTTCCAGCGCGGCTTCGAGCGAATCGAAGCGCGTGCCCGTGAGCGCGGGCGGCGTCGGCACGCGATGTTCGAGATTGCGCTGTTCGCCCGGGCGCAGCAGCGGCAGCGTCAGATCGAAGCCGACTTTGGCCGTCACAGCGGCACCGGCCAGCGACGGATCGAGCGGCATCGCGCGCATGCCGCTGTGCATCACGAGATCGCGATCGGCCTGGAAGCGCGTGGCGAGCGCCCAATCCATCTGTTCGTCGGAAAAGATATCGATGTCGGGATCGACCACGAAGACGTGCTTGACGTTGGCGAGCGACGCGAACACGGCGGCGATCGCGTTGTGCGCTTCGCCGGGCACGCGCTGCTGCATCGCGACGCGCACGTTGAACATGCCGCCCGTGGCCGGGCTCGCATACACCGCCCGGATTTCGCGCACGGCCGTTTCGAGCGCGCGCCATACCGTCACTTCGGTGCGCAGCGCGGCCAGTTGCGCCGTATCGGTACGCGCCATCGTGCGCCCGCCGATCGTGCAGGTCTGGAACACGGCGTCCTGGCGATGCGTGATGGCCGTCAGATGAAAGACCGGGTTCGTCTTGATGCCGCCGTAGTAGCCGAGAAACTCGCCATACGGTCCTTCGGGTTCCGCGTGGCCGCGCTCGTCGAGATAGCCTTCGAGAATGAATTCCGCGTCGGCCGGCACGAGCAGATCGTTGGTCACGCATTTGACGACGCCGAGCGGCGCGCCGCGCAATGCCGCGACGAGTTCCAGTTCGTCGGCGGGAATGCGCATGGTCGCGCCGACGTGGTCGATCGGGTGTGTGCCGACCGCGAAGGCGATCGGCAGACGCTCGCCGCGCTTCGAATGGGCCATCGAGATCGCGCGCAGATCGGACGGCGCCACGAGGTCGATGCCCGCGGTACGGCGCCCGCGCAGCATCAGCCGGCGAATGCCGACATTGGTCCAGCCCGTGTCGGGATCGACGGCGAAATCGATCGACGCCGAAATATACGGCGCGCCGTCCAGATCGTGTTGCAGATGCACGGGCAGCGCCGTGAAATCGCAGTCGTCGCCGGTCAGCACGACCTGCTGCACGGGCGCCTGTGCGCGGCTCACCTCGACGAGCTTGCCTTTGGTGCGCAGACGGTCGCGCACGGTTTCGAGCAGCCCTCCGGGCGTCGTGTCGAATGCCTGGGCGAGGCGCGAGCGGCTCGCGGCCACGCTGCCCGCCAGCGAGACAGCGCCGCCCGACGGTTGCGCGAACCAGACCGCGCGCGGATTGCCTTCCATGATGCCGGCGACGTCGGCGAGATCGACCGGTTCGTCATGGCGTTCGAGTTCCGTCGCGTCGAGCGATTCGAGAAAACGCCGCAGCCGGAAGCGTTCGAGGTCGGGCAGCTCCGCGCCTTGCGCGGTTGAAGCGATGAGGGTCTTGGGTCTCAATGTCGTGTCCTTGTGCGCGAGAGGGCGCGTGGAGATCGGCAGCGCTCAGAAGCGTGCCGACAGCGCGGTGGCCGCCAGGTGGGCGGCAAAGCCGCTCGAACCCGCGTCGGACATGTCCGGCGCGAGCTGCAGGAACTGCTTGACGGCGCGCAGCGTGACCGCGCTGCAGCCGAGCAGCGTTTCGGTCAGCGCGGTGGCTTCGGCGTCGAGCGCGGCGGCCGCGACGACGCGGCTCACGAGCCCCGCCGTCAGCGCTTCCTGCGCGGAGAGCCGCGCGCGGCTCAACACCATATGCGCCACCGTCTTGACGGGCACGCGGCCGATCAGCGCCGACATCACGAGCGTCGGCGGAATGTCGCGTTCCATTTCGGGAATCTGGAAGACCGCGTCGTCGGCGGCGAGCGCGACGTCGCAGACCCCCGCGAGCGCGCAGCCCACGCCGATCGCCTCGCCGCGCACGACGGCCACGACCGGCACGCGCACGGCCTTCAGCGCGTCGTAGAGCGCGAGCGGCGGAGCCGCGACCACGCGGCGCAAGGTTTCCGCCGACGGCTTCGCGCCGGCGGGCGGCATCGGCGACTGGCGTCCCTTGCAGAAGTCCTTGCCGCTGCTGACGATGCGCACGAGCCTGGTCTCGTCGTCGAGCGTGGTGACGGCGGCGATGATCGCCTCGCTCATCGCCTGGTCGATCAGGTTGCCGTTCCCGGGCCTGTCGAGCACCACTTCGAGCAGCGCCCCTTCACGGCGAATAGCGATGGATTCAGTCGACATGAGCGCCTCCTTGTGCGCGATGAATGTATTCCCAGATGACCTTCGGCGTGGCCGGCATCGCGAGTTCGTCGCTGCCGTGTTCCTGGAGCGCGTCGGCCAGCGCGTTGAAGATCGTCGCCGTGGCCGGCGTGATGCCGCTTTCTCCGCCGCCTTTGACGCGCAGCGGATTGCCGTGGGTCGGGTCTTCCGTCAGCTCGACGTTGAGCGGCGGGATCACGCCGGCGCGCGGCATGCCGTAGTCCATATACGAGCCGGTCAGCACCTGTCCCGTCTCGCGGTCCACGTAGAAGCCTTCGGACAGCGCCTGGCCGATTCCCTGCGCGAGACCGCCGTGCACCTGGCCCTCGACGATCAGCGGGTTGATCGGCTGGCCGACGTCGTCGACCGAGGTGTAGTTGACGAGTTGCACGATGCCGGTGTCGGGGTCCACCTCGAGTTCGCAGACGGCCGCGCCGGTCGGATGCGCGGGCACGCGCGTGTTGACCTCCGCGCAGGCGTACAGCTTTCTGAGCGACGGGTCGCCGGGCAGTCCGTGCTGCGCGACGTGCCGGGCGATGTCGGCGAGACTCGCCCGTTTGCCGCCGGCCGGCGCCGTGAAGTGGGCGTCGGCGAAGGCAATGCCGGCGGCGTCCGCGTCGAGCAGCGTTGCGGCCACCTGCTTGCCGATGGCGATGATCTGCTGCGCGGTATCGACGAGCAGCATGCCGCCCAGCCGCATCGTGCGGTCGGAGTGGCTGCCGCCGCCGACGCTCACGAACGCGGTGTCGCCGGTGCGCAGCTTGACGGCTTCCATCGGTACGCCGAGATGATGCGCGATCACCTGCGCAAAGGTGGTCTCGTGGCCCTGGCCCGTCGATTGCGTGCCCGACACGATATCGACGCTGCCGTCCGTGCGCACGGTCAGCTCGATGCGCTCGCGCGGCGCGCCGACCGGCGACTCGATGTAGTTGGCAAGCCCGATGCCGCGCAGCCGTCCGTTCGCGCGCGACTGCGCGCGGCGTGCCTCGAAGCTGTCCCATTGCGCGAGCGTCAATGCGCGCGCCATGTTGCGCGCGAAGTCGCCGCTGTCGTACGTGAGGCCCATCGGACTGCGATAGGGCAGCTTGTCGTGCGGCACGAGATTGCGGCGGCGGATTTCCGCGCGGTCGATGCGCAGTTCGGCCGCGGCGAGATCGAGCATGCGCTCGATCACATGCGTCGCCTCGGGACGGCCCGCGCCGCGATACGGCGCCGTCGGCACCGTGTTGCTCAGCACCGCGCTCACGTGCACGGCGGCGACCGGCACATCGTAGACGGTCGTCATGATGCGCGTGCCGTTCGACATCGGCACATAGGAGACCGTGTGCGCGCCGACGTTGCCGATCCATTCGTTGTCGATGGCGAGTATGCGGCCGTCTTTCGAAAAGCCGATCGTCGAGCGAATGATCGCATCGCGTCCCTGGTAATCGGCGAGGAAGGCTTCGCTGCGATCGCTGGTCCATTTGACCGGCCGCCCGATGCGGCGCGCGGCCCATAGCACGGCCAACTGCTCGACGTAGACGAACGAACGCGGCCCGAAGCCGCCGCCCGTATCCGGACACACCACGCGCAGGCGCGCGGTGGGCACCTTCAGCGCGGCGGCGAGGCACAGTTGCTGGCGCACGGCGCCCTGGCTGCCGGAGATCAGCGTGTAGGCATCCGTGGCCGCGTCGTAAGCGCCGATTGCGCTGCGCGGCTCCATCTGGCAATTGACGAGCCGGCTGTGATGGAACTCGCGCTGTACCACGTGATCGGCCCGCGCGATGATCTCGCGGGCCGCGTTGCGCTCGCCGATCTGCGTCTGGAAGCAGAGGTTGCCGGGGGCCCCGTCCCACAGTTGCGGCGCCTCGGGCCGCAGCGCGTCGTGGCCGTTGATGACGGCGTCGAGCGGGTCGTAATCGACCTCGATCAGCTCCGATGCGTTGCGCGCCTGCTGCGGCGTTTGCGCGATCACCATGGCGATCGCCTCGCCGACGTAGCGCACGCGATCGACTGGCAGCGGCAGATGAAGCTGGTTGAAGATGGAGCCCGTCAGCGAGGTGAGGAAGGCCTTCTTCGTCGCGTCGACCGCATCGACGGGATTCGGTACATGGTCGATGCCCTGGAAGCCGTCGTCGAGATACTGCTGGCCGACCAGCACCGCGATCACGCCGGGCGCTTCGCTCGCCGCGCTGGTGTCGATCGAACGCAGCACCGCGTGCGCGTGCGGCGAGCGCAGAAACGCCGCGTGCAGCTGTCCGTCGACGTGGATATCGTCGGTGTACTGGCCGTTGCCGGTGACGAAGCGCTGGTCTTCGACGCGAGGTATCGGTTTGCCGATCATGACGGGTGTGCCTCCGTACGCGCGAACGGCGCATCGGGGTACATCTCGCGCGCCGCGTGACGAACCGCCTCGATGATGTTCACGTAACCGGTGCAACGGCAGATATTGCCTTCCAGCGCGTGGCTGATGCTCGCCTGGTCGAGAGCCGGTTCCTCGCGCAGATAGAACGCGCTCGCCATGATCATGCCCGGCGTGCAGAAGCCGCATTGCAGGCCGTGGCATTGAACGAAGGCGTTCTGCACCGGGTGCAGCTTGCCGCCGCACTGCGCGTTGAGACCTTCCACCGTAACGACCTGCCCGCCGCTCGCCTGTGCGGCGAGCACGGTGCAGGACTTGACCGCATGACCGTCGAGATGGACCGTGCACGCGCCGCACTGGCTCGTATCGCAACCGACGTGCGTGCCGGTCAGGCGCAAGTGCTCGCGCAGGAATTCGACCAGCAGCGTGTTGTCGGGCACCTCGTGCCGGACGTCCGCGCCGTTGACCTGCAATTGGACTTCAACCATGGTTCACCTGTGTTTCCTGTGCTTGAGGAGCGCTCATTGGCCGGCGTTCTGGCTGGCCGCGCTCATCGTCGCGTTGAAACGCTTGAAGAATTCGGCGGCGAGCTTGTTCGCCACCGAGGTGACGAGGCGCGAGCCGATCTGGGCCAGCTTGCCGCCGACCTGCGCTTCGGCCACGTAGGTCAGAAGCGTGCCGTCCTCGGCATCGGCGAGCGTCACGGTGGCGGTCATCTTGCCGAAGCCCGCGATGCCGCCTTCGCCCTGGCCGACGATCCGGTAGCCGTTCGGCGCGTCGCGTTCCGACAGTTCGAGTGTGCCCTTGAAGCGCGCCTTCACGGGCCCGACCGATGCCACCACGACCGCCTTGTACTGGTCTTCGCTATCGGCCTCGAACGACTCGCATCCAGGCACGCATTCCTGCAACACGGCTGCGTCGTTGAGTCCTTGCCATACCTGTTCGCGCGATGCCGCGATGGTTTGCGATCCGGTGAATTCCATCCTTGTCTCCTCGATGAGCGCGCGCCGTTACGACGCGAGCAGCGCCTGCAATGCGCGGCGGGTATAAGTTTCGATCAGATGCGCGCGATACGGCGCGGACGCGTTGTCGTCGTCGGGCAGCGTGTCGCGCTCGACGGACAGTGGTTCGAGTGCCGCGGGCGCCAGGTTCTGCTGCAACGCGGTCTCGGCGTCGAACCAGCGGAACACCGAGGCGCCCGCGCCGGTCACGGCGACGCGCATCGCGTCGTCGTACTGCGCGATGAACACGCCGGCCACCGCGTAGCCGGACGCCGGATGCCGGTACTTCGCATAGGCGGCCCGGCGTGGAATCGCCAGCTCGATCGCGACGATCAGTTCGTCGGCGGCGAGCGCGGTCTCGAACGTGTCGATGAAAAACGCGTCGGCGGGAATGCGCCGCTGCGACGAGGTGACGACGTGTGCGTTCAGTCCGAGTACGGCGGCGGGGTAGTCAGCGGCGGGATCGTTGTTGGCGACCGAGCCGCCCATCGTGCCGCGGTTGCGCACCTGCGGATCGGCGATCAGGCTCGCCAGATGAGCGAGCGCTGGAATCGCCTCGCGCACGACGTTCGAACCCGCCACTTCGGCGTGCTTCGTCAGCGCGCCGATGCGCAGGACGTCGCCGCGCACCTCGATGCCGCGCAGCGCGTCGATCCGCGTGAGATCGATCAGATGCGACGGTGCCGCGAGGCGCTGCTTGAGCGTGGGAATCAGGGTCATGCCGCCCGATAGCGGCCGCGCTTCGTCATGCTCGCGCAGCCAGCCGACCGCCTCGGCCAGCGAGGTCGCGCGCAGATAGGTGGTGTCGTACATAGTGTCTCCTGCGGCATGCCCGTCGTTCGTTGGTCCGTCAGTTCGTCGCTGCGTCCGTACGGGCATGCCTGACTGCCGCATGGGCGGTCCGTTGGTTCGTTGGTTCGTTCGTTAGGGCTCGGCGAGCCAGTTCTCCAGTGCGGTGGCGAGTGCCACCGGCACTTCGTACATCGCATAGTGTCCCGCATTGGGCAAGCTTTCCAACGTGGCGTTGGGATACCACTTCAGCCACGTGCGCGTCATCAGGTCCACGGTGATGGCCGGATCGTGTTCGCCGACGAACAGCTTCACGGGCGTCGGGTTGCCCTCGATCTGCGCGGCGAAGTCGCCGGTGGCCCAGTGCGGCAGATAGGCGGCGAACGCTTCGCGCCGCGACTCGCGTTGCGATTGCTGGGCGAGATTGGCGCTCCAGCGCGCCGCGTGCCGGCTGCCCGTCGAAAAGTGGATGATGCCCGCGCGCTTCGCGACGTCGTCAACGGCGGCGGAAAACATCGCGAGACGCGTGTCGTCCATGCGCGAGCCGCACGCGGGTACCGCCGATACGCCGGCCATCTTCACGATGCGTTCCGGCGCGGCGAGCAGGACGCGCTGCATCGCCATGCCGCCCATCGAATGGCCGATCAGGCTGAAGCGCGGCCAGCCGAGATGATCGGCGAGCGCGAGCACGTCGCCGGCGACTTCGTCGAAGCTAAAGGCACCGTCGATCTCGCGCGACAGCCCGTAGCCGCGATAGTCGAAGAACGCGTAGCCGAAGCGCTCGGGATCGAGTGCCGGCGTGAGCGCGTGCCAGTCGACCGAGCTGCCGAACCAGCCGTTCAGCACGATGACTTTATGCGGACCGTCGCCGAATTGCGTGAAACCGTTGAGCGTCGTCATGATTCAGTGCGCTCCGTGCGCGGCGGCGTCTGCCGGTTGAGGGTAGGGCAAGGCCGGCGCGATGCGTCCGCGGCATTCGCCGAAGCCGATCGATACGGCGCCCGGTGCGCTCGCGCGCGCGCTCAGCACGATCTCGTCGCCGTCTTCGAGTTCGATGCGCGATTCGCCGCCCGGCAGCGCGATGGGCTGCTTGCCCGCTTCGCTCAGTTCGGTCAGGCAGGCGCGCGCGGCATCGCTCGCGCCTGAAATCGTGCCGCTGCCGAGCAGGTCGCCCGTGCGCAGATTGCAGCCGTTGCTCGTGTGATGCGCGACCATCTGCGCGAACGTCCAGTACAGATTGTCGAGGTGAGTCTGCGTGATGCGCGCCGCCGTGATGCGCTCGCGGCGCATGGCCGCCGTCGACAGATGCGCGAACAGTTCGAGATGCAGGCCGCCGTGCTGCTGGTCCTGTGCGCCGTGAAGATGCGGCAGGATCGCGGGGTCGTCGGCCGCGCGCCGAGGCGGGGCCTTGCGAAACGGCGCGAGCGCTTCCTCGGTGACGATCCACGGCGACACGCTCGAATGAAAACTCTTGCCGAGGAACGGTCCGAGCACCTGCTCGAACCATTGAATGCTCTTGGCCGACCAGTCGTTGAGCAGGCAGTAGCCGAAAATATGCGCGCGTGCCTCGTCGACCGGAATGGGTTGCGTCAGTGCGTTGCCGCGTCCGATCACGGCGGCCAGTTCGAGTTCGAAGTCGAGCATCGGCGCGGGCCCGAAGCACACGTTGCCGTGCGCGTCGCGATACTGGCCGTGCGGCCGCCGTACCTCGCCGCCGCTCGCGCGCAGCGACGACGCGCGGCCGTGATAGGCGATCGGCAGCGACTTGAAGGCGGGCGGCAGCGGCACGGCGAGGCCCTTGTAGCGGCCGTGGCGCTCGGTGTGATGCAACGAGGTCAGAAAGTCCGTGTAGTCGCCGATCGTGCAAGGCAGCGCCGGCGTCACCTCGCTCATGCGCGGCAGCACCGCATCGAGCGACGCTTCGAGCCGCGCACGCGCGAGTGCGTCGTGTTTCAGCAGGTTCGACAATGCGCCGCGCAGGGCGCTCGCATGGCGGGCGTCGAGCGCCATCAATGCGTTGAGCGTCGCCTCGCTGGCGGATGCGCAGGCAAGCGCCGCGTCGCCGTCGAGCAGCGCCATACGCTGCAGTGCGCGCAGATCGACGACACGATCGCCGATCGCGACGCCGGTGCGCTGTTCGCCGTCGCGCTCGAACGTGCCGAACGGCAGATTCTGGATCGGGAAATCGGTGTCGGCGGCATTCGCCGATTCGATCCAGCTGCGCCGCGCCGGATCATGCGTGAAATTGAGCGTGCTCATGCGCCGCGTGTCTCCGGAACGGCCTGGTTCTTTTCAGCGGTCCAGGCGTCGAGCGCCGGCCGGGCCCGCATTCTATAGCCTGCCAGTTCCTCGGCGGGCGCGACGGGCACCGTCAGTTCGACACGCAAGCCGTTCGGATCGAAAAAGTAGATCGAGCGAACGAAGTGATGGTCGGTCACGCCGAGCACGTCGATGCCGTGCTCGAGCAGGCGCGCCTTCATCGCTTCGAGCTGTTCGGGCGCGCCGAGCCGCAGGGCGATGTGATTGACCCACGCGGGCGTGTTCGGCGACGGCAGCGCGGCCGTGGCGTCGCCGAGATCGAAGAAGGCGATGTTCGAGCCGTCGGCCATTTCGAAGAACAGGTGCACGTAAGGGCAGTATTCGCCCGTGCTCGGCACGTGGTCGAGCCGGATCACATGGACGAGCGGCAGGCCGAGGAGGTCTTCGTAGAAGTGACGCGTTTCCTCGGCGTCGCGGCAGCGCCAGGCGAAGTGATGCAGGCCGAGCACGGGCGCCGGGCGAGTAGGGGCGATGGACACGGTGTCTCCTTGTTGGGCGGGGTCGTACGGGGCCGCGTCGGAGGCGGCGCCCGTGCGGATCAAACTTCGAGCGTGTCGACGTTGTATTCGAACAGCCAGTTGTAGCGCTCCTTCACGCGCTCCTCGCTCCATTCGCGGTCCACATACGCGGCCGCGCCTTCCGCGTGCGCGAGCTGCGGATTGTGAAAGCGCGTCGCATTGGCCGCCGACCCGCGCACGACTTTCGCGGTGCGTTCGAGCCGCAGCGCCTCGTAGCGTTGCAGCGCCGCGGGCACGTCGCGCGCATGGCGTTCGAGGCAGCGCGCGAGCAGATAACCGTCCTCGATCGCCATGCAGGCGCCCTGCGCGAGAAACGGCAGCGTAGGGTGGCAGGCATCGCCGAGCAGCGTCGCGTGGCCGAGGCTCCAGCGCGGCATCGGCTCGCGCACCATCAGTGCCCACTTGTACGGAATGTCGATCGCGGAGATCAGCGTGCGCACGTCGTCGTGCCAGCCCGCGAAGTCGCCGAGACATTCTTCGAGCGTGCCGCGCTCCGACCACGATTCGACCTGCCAGCCCGACTTCTCGACGGCGCCGACGAAATTGATCAGGTTGTTGCCGCGCAGCGGATAGTGGATGACGTGCGCGCCCGGGCCGACCCAGTTCGCGCCGTACGGCTCGCGCAGATGCTCGGGCAGCTTGCTCGCGTCGATCACGCCGCGCCATGCCATCACGCCGGAGAAGACCGGTTCGTCGGGACCGAACAGCGCGCGCCGCACGCGCGAATGCACGCCGTCCGCGCCGACCAGCAGATCGCCTTCGCAGGTTTCGCCGCCGACGGCCTGCACGCGCACCTTGCCGTCCTGTTGCGAGAAGCTTTCCACCTTGTGATTGAGGCGGATCGCGTCGGGCTTGAGCGCGCGGACCGCATCGGCGAGCTTCTGGTGCAGGTCGGCGCGATGCAGCGTGAAGTACGGATAGCCGTAGAGTGCCCGCGATTGCGTACCGAGATCGAACAGACGCCAGCTCTGGCCGGTGTTCCACAGACGCACGCGCTTGCCGAGCGGTTCGCACGCGAGCCCGTCGAGCGCATCGCCCACGCCGAGCTGATACAGCACGCGCGTGGCATTCGGACTCAGCTGCACGCCGGCGCCGATCTCCTTGAGTTCCTGGGCCTGCTCGAACACCGTGACGTCGAAACCCTTTTTCAATAACGCGGCGGCGGCCGTCAATCCGCCGATACCGGCGCCTGCAATAACTATCTTCATTCGACGATTCGACCTTTTCGTAATGGGCGATTCTTATCGAAATTGCCTATCAGGCAATCGATAATATTTGTCAGTGGTAAATCCGCTGAAATCGGGAATTACTTTAATCCAGCGAATCGCGCGAAAGAAGCAAATTAATCCGAATGAATCATCACTGAATTTTGATAATTCGCGCACAGCCGGCGATAAGCCGGCCGCGCGCTTACATGCCCCAGCGATGCACCGTCGCGCTGTCGAGCCCGAACAGGTCGAGCACGCGGCCGAGCGTGTGGTCGACCATGTCGGTCAGCGACTCGGGGTTCGCGTAGAACGCGGGCACGGGGGGATAGACGATCGCGCCCGCTTCCGTGACGGCCGTCATGCTGCGCAGATGGCCCAGATGCAGTGGCGTTTCGCGCACCATCAGCACGAGACGGCGGCGCTCCTTCAGCGTGACGTCGGCGGCGCGCGCGAGCAGGCCGCTCGTCATGCCGGTGCTGATTTCCGCGAGGGTCTTGATGGAGCAGGGCGCGACGATCATGCCCAACACCGGAAACGAGCCGCTCGAAATCGACGCGCCGATGTCGGTGTTCGAGTGGCAAACGCTTGCCATCGCGCGGATGTCGGCGACGTTGTAGTCCGATTCGTGGGCCAGCGTGACTTGCGCCGAGCGGCTCATCACGAGGTGGGTTTCGATCTCGAGCTTGCGCAGAAGCTGCAGCAGCCGCACGCCGTAGATGACGCCCGAGGCGCCGCTGATTCCGACCACCATGCGCCGCGGCGGCATGCCTTTGCCATTCATAGGAGTCTCCCGAACGCCAATCCATAATCTCGACGCGGCGGATGTTAGCACCGGGTTTCATCTAATAGAAGCGCGCGCATTGATTAATCGCGCTCTCCTGGTGTTTTTACCGATCGTTAAAGACTTTATTCGTTTTGTTCGATGGATTGATAAAGAATTCACGATTCAAAAGCCAGAATCCATTGGCTACACTCTCGGCAACCTCTGGCGTAAAGGTAACTCAAGGCAGCTTAAAGACAGCCAGGCGCGCGGCGAACGGGCCCGCGCGCAGGCCAGGTGGGGATCGGTCCGCAAACAGGCGGTCGGCGACAAGAAAGACATTGGAGACATTTTTTGAAAACGACGAGCTTGTTGTTGGGTAGCTGTGCGTTCGTGCTGGGGTGTCCGGCGTTCGCGCAATCATCGGTGACGCTGTACGGCAGCGTCGATGTGGGTGTCGATTTCGTTTCGAATTCGCACGGGTCGCATCTGTATCAGCAGTCGGCGGGCAAGCGCACGCCGGACCGCTTCGGGTTCCTGATCAAGGAAGACATCGGCGGCGGCAACACGGTGTTTGCGCGGCTCGAATCGGGTTTTCTGACCAACACCGGCGCGCAGATCAATCCGACGAGCTTCTTCAACCGCGACGCGTACGTCGGCATCAGCAACGACCGCTTCGGCTCGCTGAGCCTCGGGCACATTCCCGACTACGTGTACCAGTACGTGGGCGCGCTGAACAACTCAGTGCCGGGCATCTCGTCGTTCTATACGGTCGGCAATCTGGACGGGCTCGCGAACACGCGGGCGCTCGACAATTCCGTCAGCTACGAAACGATCAATTACCGCGGCTTCCAGGCCGGCGTGATGAACAGCTTCGGCAATCAGCCGAATTTCAGCGACGGGCGCCAGTACAGCATCGGCGCGCATTACGAAAACGGCGCGGTGAAACTGGGCGCGGCGTATTCGATGTCGCACGACCGCACCGCCGATCTGAACGGTATCTTCGGCGTGACCTCGGTGCTCGGGCAGACGCTCAAGCCGGGCACGCTGTTCAACGCCGATCGTTACAGCACGATTGCGCTCGGCGGCTCCGTTGCGGTGGGCTACTTCGTGCCGCACCTTACTTTCACCGACGTGAAGCTCGAAAACTCGCAGGGCTCGATCTCGGAGCGCAACTACCAGGCCGGCGTCAACATCGACCTGAGCGGCGGCAAGCGCTTCTACATCCTCGGCATTTCGTATAACCGCTCGATGTTCGACGGGCTCACGTACAACCAGTACAACCTGTTTCTCACGCACTACCTGTCCAAGCGCACGCAGATTTACGCGGGCGTCGGCGTGCAGCGCGCGTCGGGCCCGAATGCCCACGCGCAGCAGTTCGGTTACCAGACGTCGAGTTCGAGTGCGCAGACGGTGGGGCGCATCGGTATCAATCAGATGTTTTGACGCGTCGCGCGCGCCGGCCATCTGGCGGGCAGGCCGCGCGGTGCAACGTTCTTCAGCTATTTCGATGGGATCATCGGGATTTTTTGATTCTGCCGCCCGCTCGCGGGCCGTATATTGAGGCTCCCGGCGATGGCGTCGACGGGAAGTAAGAACAGAGGGGCGGCGCGCGGCAGCGCCGCCGTCTGACCGGCATTTTGGAACGCACATGCAAGCAGACCGTACATTTAACATCTCGACACTCATCGAAGAGCAGAAGACAGGACGTTTCGCCATCGGCTTGCTGTTCTGGTGCTTCCTCATCATGCTGATGGACGGCTACGATCAGACCGCGGTCTCGTTCGCCGCGCCGGCCATCGTCAAGGAGTGGCATGTCGCGCGCGGCGGCTTCGGGGCGGTCTTCGGCGCGGGGCTGTTCGGCACGCTGATCGGCTCGTTCATCTTCGGCTATTTCGGCGACCGCTTCGGCCGCAAGCGCGCCATCGTGTCGGGCAGCCTGTTCTTCGGCGCGCTGACGCTCCTGTCCGTCTGGGCGACTTCGTTGCAGGACCTGATGCTGCTGCGTTTCATTGCCGGGCTCGGCATGGGCGGGGTGGTGCCGAATTCGGTCGCGCTGGTCGCCGAATACGCGCCCAAAAGATTGCGCGCCACCTGGGTGACCTTGATGTTCTCCGGTTTTTCGATCGGCGCGGGGTCGGGCGGCATCGTTTCGTCCGCGCTGATTCATCGCTATGGCTGGCCCGTGATGTTCGTGGTGGGCGGTATCGGCTCGCTCGCGGTCGCGCTGCTGCTGGCGGTGATGTTGCCGGAGTCGGCCAAGCTGCTGGTGGTGCGCCGGCGCAGCATCGAAACGGTGCGCCAGCTCGTTGCGCGCCTGCGTCCCGAGCTTGCGCTGCCGGCCGACGCGCTGTTCGTGCCCGGCGAAGTGCAGGAAAAGAAGCGCTTCGTGCTCAAGCTGATTTTCTCCGACGGCCTGCGTGCGATCACGCCGCTCCTGTGGATCGTCTTCATCGTCAATTCGATGGCGCTGTATTTTCTGCAGAACTGGCTGCCGATCCTGATGGAAGGCGTCGGCATCAATCCGCAGAGCGCCGGTCTCATCACGACGATGTTCTCGGTGGGCGGCGTGCTCGGCGGCTTGATCCTGTGCCGTTTCGTCGACCGTCACGGCGTGCTCGCGATCATCTCCCTGCCGGCGATCGGCTGTCCTGTCGTCGCCTTCCTCGGTCATGGCATGTCCGAGGCGTGGCTGATGTTCGCCGTGTTTGCGACCGGCTTCTGCGTGGTCGGCGCGCAATATGGCCTGTATGCGGTGGCCGGCATGATCTACCCGACGTCGTTCCGCTCGGCGGGCGTCGGCAGTGCGATTTCGGTCGGCAAGATCGGCTCGGTATCGGGGCCCGTAATCGGCGGAATTCTGCTGTCGATGCATCTGCCGATTGCGCGGATGTTCTACGCCGCGTCCGGGCTGTTCCTCGTCGCGGCGATTTTCTCGGCCGTGCTCGCAGTGCTGTATCGCGCGCGATTCGGCGACGAGCACAAGCAAGAGGACGCGCGCGTCAAGGAGATGCGTTCGGCACTCGGCGATTCGCGATGAACGGCCTCTCACGAACGGTCCCGCAGACCGGGCGCGCTATCGACGTTTCGGCCCTCATCGAGCAGCAAAGATTGCGCGGCTTTGCGCTGCGCCTGATCGCATGGTGTTTTCTGATCGTGCTGATCGACGGCTACGATCAGGTTGCCGCAGCGTATGCGGCGCCGACGCTGATTCACGCGTGGCACGTCAAGCCCGCGGAATTCGGCCATGTCTTCGGCTACGGTCTCGCCGGCGTGCTGGTGGGCTCGTTACTGCTCGGCTTCATGGGCGATCGCATAGGACGACGTTTGACGATCATCTACGGCGCGCTGTGGTTTGGCATCCTGACCTTTGCGTGCAGCTTCGCGACCTCGCTCGATCAATTGACCGTACTGCGCTTTCTGGCCGGCATCGGCATGGGCGGCGTGGTGCCGAATACCGTTGCGCTGGTTTCCGAATACGCGCCCAAGGCGCGCCGCGCGACATGGATCACGCTGATGTTTTCAGGCTTCTCGATTGGCGCCGGCGGTGGCGGCGCGATCGCGTCTTGGCTGTTGCCGCGCTTCGGCTGGCCGGTTCTTTTCGAGCTTGGCGGAGTGGCGGCCGTCGCAGTGGCCGTCGTGTCGTTCGCCGTGTTGCCGGAGTCCATCCGCTTTCTGATTCTCAACGGACGCGCCCCACGGGAGATCGCCCGCATCGTGCGCCGTCTCGGTTCGGACGCCGCCGACCCTGGCCCGTACGCGCGCTACCTCGTCCACGACGAACAGCGTATCCGGGCGACGCCGCTTGCGCTGTTCGGCAACGGCCTCGTTTCCGTGACGCCTTTGCTGTGGGCGCTTTTCATTCTGAATTCGCTAGCGTTGCAGTTTTTGCAGAACTGGCTGCCGATCCTGTTCAGCATGAGCGCGCTGCCGGCGGCTCACGCGGCGAAGGCCGCGATGATGTTTCCGGTCGGCGGCACGGTTGGCGCGCTCGCGCTGAGCCGCTACGTGGACCGCTACGGCGTTGCCGTGATCCTGCTGCTCGCGCTGCTCGGTTTGCCGGTGTGCGTATCGCTGGGCATGCCGATGCCGGCTGTCTGGCTGTATGCCGCGTCGTTCGCGAGTGGTGTCTGCGTGATCGGCAGCCAGTTCGCGCTCTATGCGGTCGCGGGCATGCTTTATCCGACCTTGCTGCGCTCGGCCGGGGTCGGCTCGGCGATCGGCGTCGGCAAGCTGGGGTCGGTCATCGGGTCCGTGCTTGGCGGCGTGCTGCTGGCGATGAACCTGCCGGTTGCGAGCCTCTTCGCGAACGTGTCCGGCGTTTTCGTCTTCATCGCTTTGCTGGCGGTGTGGCTCGGCTGGAACCGGCGGCGCGTGATGGGCCGGTCGATTGCGTGACCGGAATGCCGTCCGCTTCGGTGCGGATCACCCAAAAAAACAAAGAGGCAACGGCGCATGCCGTTGCCTCTTTGCGAGCGGTCTAAAACACAGGCTCAATACACCCGCGGCTTCAACAACTCCGCCATCCCGACTCGCTGCAGCATCTCCGCCCTGAGGCGATCGAGCACGGCAAAGCCGACGTCCGCGCCGTCCTGCGCCGGGTCCACGTGCACGCGGAACGGCCGCTGTCCCGCCGGCGCATCGACCACGTCGACGAGCGCCTGCGCCACGAGTCCGACATCGGCATCGGCCGGCACGATCGCGGCGAAGGCCTGCTGGATGCGCTCGCCGAGCCCGGCGTTCGGTCCGCTTTCGTACGCTTCGAGCACGCTTTCATCGGCGGGACGGCCCGCATGCGCGAAGTGGTTGGTGCCGGAAGTAAAGGCGCCCGGCACGATGATCGACGTCTCGATGCCCCAGCCCGACAGTTCGCGCGCATATTGAACCGCGATCGAATCCATCGCCGCCTTCGCCGCGAAATACGGTGCGAGATAGGGCGGCGTGCCGCCCGCCGAGCTGCTGCTCGACACCCAGGCGACGAGACCACGCTTCTGCTTGCGCATCTGCGGCAGCACCGCGCGATTCACACGCTGCGTGCCGAGCACGTTGACGTCGTAGAGCTGCGCGAATTGCTCCGGCGTGAACGCCTCGGCGGGACCGAAGGCCATATGGCCCGCGTTGTGGACGATGACGTCGATGCGGCCGTGTTCGGCGATGATCTGCGCAATGCCGGCGTCGACCGATTCCTGCGAGAGCACGTCGAGTTCGACGGTGCGCAGATCGACACCATGCTGTTGCGAGAATGCCGCCATCTGCGCGACGGTCGGCGCGTTGCGTCCCGTGGTGGCGCGCATCGACGCGTAGACGATATGGCCGGCCTTCGCGAGCGCTTCGGCGCTCAGGCGCCCAAAGCCGCTCGATGCACCGGTCACGACGATGATGTTTTTCATGTCGGGCTCCTTGCTTGCAATGAGTTCAGGGTGATGAGTCGAGGCGACGCGAAGGACGGCTTAGATAATGCCGCCGTTCACGCGCAGCGTCTGACCGTCGACCCAGCTGGCCGCGTCGCTGGCGAGGAACGCGACCACGGCCGAGATGTCGTCGGGCTGGCCGAGGCGTTCGAGCGGCGGCATCTTCGCGAGGCGCTCGATCTGCTCGGGCGTCTTGTCCTTGAGGAACAGCTCGGTGGCGGTCGGTCCGGGAGCGACCGCATTCACGGTGATGTTGCGGCCGCGCAGTTCCTTCGCGAAGATGTTCGTCATCGTTTCGACGGCCGACTTCGTGGCGGCGTAGACGGAATAGCCCGGCATCGCGAGTGCCGTCGCGCTGCTCGAGAAGTTGACGATGCGCCCGCCGCTGCGCAGTTTTTTCGCGGCCACGCGCAGCGTGTTGAACGTACCCTTGAGGTTGATCGCGATGAGGCGGTCGAACAGGGCGTCGTCGGTATCGACGAGCGGCACGAGCCCCGGCTGCATGATGCCCGCGTTGTTCACGACGACGTCGACGCCGCCGAACAGCGTGACGGCCTGGTCGAACATCGCGGCGACCTGCGCGGGCACCGAGACGTCGGCCTGAATCGCGGTGGCGCGGCCGCCCGCGGCTTCGATCGATGCCACGACGTCCTGCGCGTCGGCCGCGCGGCCCGCGTAGTTGACGACGACGGCGAAGCCGTCCGCAGCGAGGCGCTTCGCGATCGAGGCGCCGATGCCGCGCGATGCTCCGGTAACGATGGCGACTTTGGCTTGGGTGGTCATGGTGAGGCTCCTTCTGACGGGGTGATTGATCGGTGATCGATGCGATGGGTGAATCATCGCGCCGTCCGGACCCCCACGGTAGCCGTATGACCAGTATATGGGTTATGCTTCCAGCGTATGAGCATATTCGACGACCTCAACCTGTTGCGCGCCTTCGTCGCCATCGTGGACAGCGGCAGCATCTCCGCTGCGGCGCGCAAGCTGCGCCTGAGCCAGCCCACCTTGAGCCGCCAGTTGCGCTCGCTCGAAGATCAATGCGGCGCCGTGCTGCTGCGTCGCGATACGCATCGCATGAGCCTCACCGAAGTCGGGCATCAGTTGCTGGCCGACGCGCGGGCCTTGCTGTCTCTGGCCGAAGAGTCGGCGCAGCGGCTCAGCAACGACCAGACCGAGCTGAGCGGCAATATCCGGGTGTTTTCGACGATCGATTTCGGCCAGTCCGTCATCAGCCGGCTTATCAGCAGCTTTATTCAGGCACATCCGGCCGTGCGCATGGAGCTGGGGTATTCGAACCGGCCGCTGCACATGATCGAAGAGGGATGTGACGCCGGCATTCTCGCGGGCGCACTGATCGACGAGCGCGTCGTGGCGCGCTCGCTCGGCGAGATCCGGCGCTACCTCGTCGCGTCTCCGCCGTTTCTGAAAGACCACCCGATTCCCACCCGGCCCGAAGGGCTCGACGCGCTGCCGTGGATCGCGCTCGCCAGCGATCAGTTCGGCGGCGCGCGCGAGGTCACGCTGTATTCGCGGAATTCGACGCAGATTCTGCAGGTCGAGCCCGTGTTCATCACCGAGGGCGTGACGAGCATGCGCGAGGCGGTGCGCATGGGACTCGGCATCGCGGTGCTGCCGGAATGGCTCGTCGAGGAAGACCTGGTCTCGGGGCGCCTCGTGCGGGTGCTGCCGCAATGGCGCGCGAAGTCGCTGCCCGCGCAGATCATTTACCCCGTGCAGCGCAGAATGCCGCTGCGCGTGAAAGCGTTTATCGACTTCGCGACGGAGTACATGACGACCGTGCTGAGGCTGCGGCGCGACGGCAGCGATTAGGGCTTAGAGGGATGCGTTGCACATGGCGGGCGCGACATAGCGGGCGCGTGGTGCCGCGCCCGCGTGTCCCGGCAAGCCGGGACGACGGCCCGGATACCGTGGGTCGTCCCGGCCGGTCGCGCTTAGAGATCCGCGTAATCGATTCCGGTCAGCGCGCCGAGGTGCGCGATCGTCGTGAAATGCGATTCGTGCTTCGTGTCGATGTTCAGCTCCCGCACGTTGCCGCCGAGATCGGTCACGAAGGCACGGCGCCCGCGCGGGTCGAGCGACACGCCGATGCCTTCCTGCAGATCGCGTGCGAGCACCTCGCGATCGGCGAGCCCCGCCGCGGTGATCTTCGCGCGATTCAGCGTATTGCCGTCGTGCGTGTCGTCGCCGCGATCGGTCCAGTAGAGCATGCTGTCGCGATGGTCGATGTCGAGATCGATCGGTTCGGGCAACTGATCGAGCAGGCATTCGAGGTCGGGGCGCGCATCGGGCTGCGCGCCGGCCGGCAGATCGAGGCCGGCGCGGAAGATGCGGCCTTCGCCCGCATCGGGCGGCCCCTTCTGCGTCCAGTAGAGATGGCCGTTCGGCTTGTCGAGGGCGATGCCCACGCAATGGCGCGTGGCGTCGCCTGTATCGGCGGGGAAGTTGCCGGTGCGCACGAGTTCGGTGACTTCGCTGCCGTCCGTGCGCGCGCGCATCACGCGCATGCCTTCGCGATCGCACCAGTACAGAAAGCCGCCTTCCTTGTCGAGCACGAGTTCCTTCGGCGTGCCCGCGACGCCGGCGGGCACCAGCACGCGATGTTCGCTGCCGTCGAGCTTCGCGCTTTCGATCGTGCCGTCGTTTGGCGGCACCGCGCCGGGCACCGGATCGCCGTCGATCAGATGGATGCCGCTGCCCATGTTGGTCCAATAGACGATCTGGTTCTCGACGTCGACCTTGATGCCGTCGGGCGTGCGCGTCAGGTTCGCGACGACCACTTCGTGCGAACCGTCGGGCCACAGGGCGATGATCGCCGGTGGACGTGCCTGCAGGACATACAGCGAACCGCCATTCTCGGTAGCCACAGTCGATACCCTCCATCCAGATGATTGAAACTTCGTCGTCTTGCCGGAGCAAGTCCGCTTACTGCGAGGCGGCTATTGCACAAGCCGCATCCCGCAGCGTACCCGAGATTGAATGAGGACTTCGTGAATCCGCGCAGCCTCGTTGCGCGCGCCCGTTTTCGGCCGTGCCATAATCGGCGCACCTGAGTTCCGCGCGCGGCGCCGGCGGGGCAGGAAGCGGAGCGGAACGCCAGTCCGGCGGGCCCCGCCCGATCCCGCTTCCGGCACGTCATGTCGTCTTGCTCTAAACTAGCGCCGCCCCATTCAGGCCACCGCGAGCCATCGCGAGCTACCTACCGCGCATCACGTAACGAACCAGTCACCGATGTCACCCGCCCCCGTCGATCCCCCGTCTTTCAGCCTGCCGAAACACCCGCCTTTCCAGCGTTTCTGGTGCACCCGCATCCTGTCCTCGCTGTCGTTCCAGATGCTCGCCGTCGCGATGGGCTGGCACGTCTATGCGCTGACCCATAGCGCATTCGCGCTCGGCCTCGTCGGCCTCGCGCAATTCCTGCCGATGTTCCTGCTGACGCTCGTCGTCGGCCACGTCGCCGATCGCTACGATCGCCGCCGCATCGCCGCCGTCTGCCAGAGCCTCGAAGGCGTCGCCGCCTTGCTGTTCGCGCTCGGCACGTTCGGCGGCTGGATCAGCGCGCCGGTCATCTACGTGCTGGCCGCCTGCGCGGGAGCGGCGCGCGCGTTCGAATCGCCGGCGGTGTCGTCGCTGCTGCCGGCCGTGGTGCCGCGCGGCCAGTTGCCGAAGGCCACCGCGTGGTCCACCTCCGCGAATCAGACCGCGCAGATCGCCGGCCCCGCGCTCGGCGGCCTGCTGTACGGCGTCGGACCGGGCGCGGCCTATCTCGCCTGCACGCTGTCGTTCGCGGCCGCCGCCGTCGCGGTGTGGACCATTCCGCTGCAGCTCAAGCCGGCGAGCCGCGCGCCCGTCACGCTGGAATCGATCTTCTCGGGCATCGCGTTCATTCGCAAGGAGCCCGTGATTCTCGGCGCTCTCTCGCTCGATCTGTTCGCAGTGCTGTTCGGCGGCGCGACCGCGCTTTTGCCGATCTTCGCGCGCGACGTGCTGCACGCGGGGCCGATCGGCCTCGGCCTGCTGCGCTCGGGCACCGCGATCGGCGCGCTCGCGGGCACGATCTGGCTCGCGCATTTCCCGCTGCGCGAGCGGCCCGGCGCGGCGATGTTCGGCGGCGTGATCGCGTTCGGCATCGCGACGATCATGTTCGGGCTCTCGCATCAGTTCATCGTGTCGCTGATCGCGCTGATGATACTCGGCGCATCGGACACGATCAGCGTCGTCGTGCGGCTTTCGCTCGTGCAGTTGCGCACGCCCGATGAAATGCTCGGCCGCGTCAACGCGGTCAATTCGCTGTTCATCGGGACCTCGAATCAATTGGGCGAATTCGAATCGGGCCTGACCGCGGGCTGGTGGGGCGCGCAACCGGCCGTGCTGGTCGGCGGCGTCGCGACGATCGCGATCGCGTTGCTGTGGATGCGGCTTTTTCCGGAACTGCGGCGCACGCGGAAGCTGGAGCGCGAAGAGGAACTGGCGGCGAGCGCCTGAGTGTTGCGGCGTGCGCCGCGTGCTGTTGAGTATTGCTGCCCGGGCGTCGGGCTTGCGCCGCGTGTCGAGCGAAACATCGATAAAACCGCGAGTTCATCCATCGTGCCGACGCACCGGGTGAGCCAACAGGAGGAGACCACGCATGAGCCTGTCCGAGGGGCATCCCGTTGCACATGCTGCGCCGGTCGCGGCGACGATCTATCGCGGCGCGTCGGTCGAGAACACGCATCTCGCGCATGTCGCCGTCGTCGATGCGAGCGGCCGCCTGCTGTACTCGTTCGGCGATCCCGCGCGTATGACGCTCGCGCGCTCGGCGGCGAAACCGGCACAGGCGCTCGCGGTCGTCGAGACCGGCGCGCTCGAGCACTGCGGTTTCGATGACGCCGATCTCGCGCTGATGTGCGCATCGCACAGCAGCGAGCCGCGCCATATCGACCGCGCGCGCAGCATGCTCGCGAAGGCGCGCGCGAGCGAGGCGGACCTGCGCTGCGGCGGTCATCCGCCGCTGTCGGAAGCGGTGTACGCCGACTGGCTGCGGCGTGGCTTCACGCCCAGCGGCGTGTGCAGCAACTGCTCCGGCAAGCACGCGGGCATGCTGGCCGGCGCGCGTTCGATCGGTGCGGCGCTCGCGGGGTACGAACTACCCGGGCATCCGTTGCAGGTGCGCGTGAAGCAGACGGTCGCGAGCGTCTGCGATCTGCCCGACGACGGCGTGCAATGGGCGATCGACGGCTGCAATCTGCCGACGCCGGCCTTTCCGCTCGACCGGCTCGCGCGTCTGTTCGCGAAGCTCGCCGCGGCCGAAGACGAAGTCGCCTCGGGGGCAACCGCAGGGGCAGCCTCGGGGGCAACTGACGTGACGCCGCGCACGGTCGCGCTCGCGCGCATTTATCGCGCGATGACGTCATACCCGGAACTGGTGGGCGGCGAGGGCCGTTTCTGCACGTTGCTGATGCAGGCCTTCGGCGGCGCGCTGGTCGGCAAGCTCGGCGCCGACGGCAGCTATGCGATCGGCGTGCGCGCGTCGCCGCAGACCGCGCGCCTCGGCGCGAACGGCGCGCTCGGTATCGCCGTGAAAATCGAGGACGGCAACGTCGCCGCGCTCTATGCGGTGAGCGCCGAACTCCTCGCGCTGCTCGATCTCGGGACGGCGGAGCAGCGCGCGAAGCTCGACGGTTTTCATGCGCCGAAGCGGCTCAATACGATGGGTGTCGAGATCGGCCGCATGGTGTTGTCGGTCGGGCTGACCGCGCACCGGTAAGTGCACCAGGGCACGCGGCGGTGCGCGCGGCGGAGGTGGTCAAGCTGCCGCTTTCGCGGCCGCGCCGCCCAGCGCATGACGGATCGCATCGGCCAGTTCGGCCGCCGCGAATTTCGCGACATAACCGTTGGCGCCCGCGTTCTTCACGTGCGCTTCATTGGCCGCGCCCGTCAGCGAGGAGTGGATGATGACCGGAATATCGCGCGTGCGCTCGTCGGCCTTGATCTGTCGCGTGAGCATGAAGCCGTCCATTTCCGGCATCTCCAGATCGGTCAGCACGAGCGCGATGCTGTCCTTCGCGCGCGTGCCGTTCTGTTGCGCCTCGCGCGCGACCTGCTGCAACGCGGCCCACGCTTCCTCGCCGGTCTTCGTCATGATGTAGTCCGCGCCGATCGCGCTGAGCGCCTGCTCGATCAGCTTGCGCGCGAAGCCGGAGTCGTCGGCGGCGAGAATCTTCGCGCCGCGGCGAATGCCGAGCACTTCGCCGACCGATTTCGGATCGACGCTCGGGTGTTGCGACGGAAACACGTCGCGCAACACCTGCTCGACGTCGATCACCTGGGCGAGCCGCGAATCGCCGGTATTGCCGTCGATGCGCGCGATGCTCGTGACGAGCTTGCCGCTCGCCGCGCCGTCGGCGGACAGCACCTGGTTCCATTCGAGCCGCACGATGTCGTCGACTTCCTCGACCGCGAACGCCTGGGTCGAGCGCGCGAACTCGGTCACGAGCAGGATGTTCAGGCCGCGCGTCGGTTCGCAGCCCATCAGGCGCGGCAGGTCGATCACCGGAATGATCTGCCCGCGAATGTCGACCGCGCCCATCACGAACGGCGAGGCGCCCGCGATCGGCGTGACGGGCGGCATCGTCGAGATTTCGCGCACCTTGAAGACGTTGATGCCATATAGCTCGTGCGCGTCGCTGCCCGGCACGCAGCCGAGGCGGTACAGCAGCAGTTCGAACTTGTTCGAACTCGTCAGGTTGCTGCGTTCGGTGTTGCGCTCGTGGTTGGCACGGTGTTCGTCTGCCATCGGATTCTCTCCAGGGTTGCGGTGCGAGTCGTGCGCCATGTTGTCGTCGGGGTGCCCTGGCGCCTGGCTTGTCTACGGGTTATCGGCGGCGCTTGCGGAAAATTCAGCGATAATCGGGCGCTTCTCGCGGTCTTGCCGTGCGCCGCGTCCAGCAAGACGCTTGCGTCGCGATACCGCTTCACGATATTGCGAACTTTCGATTCCCGTCCCGCATGAGCAAGCCCGCCAGTCTGCCGCAACAGTTGGATCACATGCTTCGGCAAGCCGTCGCGCTTCAGCGCAATGGCGCGCTCGTCGAAGCGGAAGAGCTCTATCGCGAGATCCTCGAACTCAAGCCTAAACATGGCGACGCGTTGCGCTGGCTCGGCGAGCTTGCGTTGCAGACGGGCCGCGTGCAGGAAGGCGCCGATCTGCTCGGCAAGGCGCTGGCCGTCAACCCGAAGCAGGCGCCCGTGCATTCGAATCTTGCCTACGCGCTGAATGCCTTGCAGCGTCACGACGAAGCGCTCGCGAGCGCCGAACGCGCGCTCGCCTTGCAGCCGAAGTTCGCCGATGCGCTGAATCAGCGCGGCAATGCGCTCGCCGCGCTGAACCGGCCGCTCGATGCGCTGGCGAGCTTCGAGCGCGCGCTCGCGCTCGCGCCGGATTTCGCGGTGGCCTGGAACAATCGCGCGTGCGTGCTGCGCGATCTCGGCCGCGCGGCCGACGCGCTCGACAGCTGCGAACGCGCGCTTGCCTTGCAGCCCGATTATCCCGACGCGTGGAGCAATCGCGGCAATGCGCTCGGCGATCTGAACCGGCCTCTCGAAGCGGAGCATAGCTACCGGCGCGCACTGGAACTGGCGCCGGGTTTCGTCGATGCATGGAACAACCTCGGTCTCGCGCAGATCGATCTGAATCGTCACGAAGACGCGCTGGCAAGTTATGAGCGCGCGCTCGCGCTGAATCCCGCCGCGGCGGAAACGCACTGGAATCAGGCGCTGTGTCTGTTGCAGATGGGGCGCTTCGAGGCGGGCTGGCGGGCCTACGAATGGCGCTGGGAGCGTCGCCGCATCCAGGCCGGCAAGCGCGAGTTCGCGCAGCCGCTATGGCTCGGCGATTTTCCGCTCGACGGCAAGACGATTCTGCTGCACGCGGAGCAGGGTCTCGGCGATACGCTGCAGTTCTGCCGCTATGCGTCGAGCGTCGCGCGGCTCGGCGCGAAGGTCGTGCTCGAAGTGCCGGCGCCGTTGCTACGGCTTCTGTCGACGCTCGACGGTGTCGACCAGTTGATCGAAGCGGGGCAGCCGTTGCCGCCGTTCGATTGTCATTGTCCGCTGCTGAGCCTGCCGCTTGCGCTGCGCACCGACGAGACGAGCATTCCATCGGCCACACCTTATCTGTTCGCCGATGCCGCGGCGGTGAGCGCATGGCGCGAACGCATCGATGCCGGTGCCGATGCGGCGGAGCAACCAGAGACGCAACTGAAGCACCTGAAGGTCGGCCTCGTCTGGGCTGGCGAAAACCGCGCGCACGTCGCGGAACTGCGCAAGATCGACGCGCGCCGTTCGCTCGCGTTCGAGCGTTTCGCGCCGCTTCTCGATGTGCCGAACGTGCGCTTCTTCAGCGTGCAGAAGGGCGCGTCCGCCCAGCAACTCGCAGAGAGCGCGCTTCGCGACCGTGTCGCCGATTACACGGGCCTGCTGCACGATTTCGCCGACACGGCCGCGCTCGTCGCCAATCTCGATCTCGTGATCTCGGTCGACACGTCCACCGCGCATCTGGCCGGCGCGCTCGGCCGGCCCGTGTGGATTCTGAACCGCTTCGACACCTGCTGGCGCTGGCTGCTCGAACGCAGCGACACGCCGTGGTATCCGCACGCGCGCCTCTTCAGGCAGCCGGCGCTCGGCGACTGGGACAGCGTGATCGACGCGGTGCGCGAGGCGCTGGCCGGGGTAAGCGGAGCGGGGCGCGGCGCGTAGTTGCAGCGTATGCCCGTTGGGCGCAGCGTTGCCACGCAGCGCGTAGACTGAACCTCCGTTCATCGACGGCAATGCCACGGAGATTCTTCAATGGAATACAGACATCTGGGTGCATCGGGTTTCAAGGTGCCGGTGTTGAGTTTCGGCACGGGTACGTTCGGCGGCAAGGGCGAATTTTTTCAGGCGTGGGGCGCGACCGACGTCGCCGAAGCGCGGCGTCTGATCGACATCTGCTTCGACGCGGGTGTCACGATGTTCGACAGCGCCGACAGCTATTCGAGGGGCGTGTCCGAATCGGTGCTCGGCGAGGCGCTGAAGGGCAAGCGCGACAAGGCTATCATCTCGACGAAAGCGACCTTCCGTATCGACGACGGGCCGAACAGCGTCGGCTCGTCGCGCTTCCATCTGATCGAGGCCGTCGACGCGGCGCTCAGGCGCCTGCAAACCGATTACATCGACCTGTTCCAGTTGCACGGCTTCGACGCGAAAACGCCGATCGCCGAAGTGCTGTCCACGCTCGACGACCTCGTGCGCGCGGGCAAGATCCGCTATACCGGCGTGTCGAATTTTTCCGGCTGGCATCTGATGAAGTCGCTCGATCTCGCGGACCGCTACGGCTATCCGCGCTACGTTGCGAATCAGACCTACTACTCGCTGATCGGCCGCGATTACGAGTGGGAGCTGATGCCGCTCGGCGCCGATCAGGGCGTTGGCGCGGTCGTGTGGAGCCCGCTCGGCTGGGGGCGCCTGACCGGCAAGCTCAGGCGCGGCCAGCCGCTGCCGGAAACGAGCCGGCTGCACAAGACCGCCGACATGGGGCCGCCGGTGCCGGAAGACTATCTGTTCCGCGTGCTCGATGCGCTCGACGAAGTCGCCGCCGAGACCGGCAAGACCGTGCCGCAGATCGCGCTGAACTGGCTGCTGCAACGGCCGACCGTCGCGACGGTGCTGATCGGCGCGCGCAACGAGGAACAGTTGCGGCAGAACCTCGGCGCGGTCGGCTGGAATCTGACGCCGGAGCAGGTCGCGAGGCTCGACGCGGCGAGCGCCGTGCGGCCCGCCTATCCGTACTGGCATCAGGAAGGATTCGCGGAGCGCAATCCGAAGGCGGTTTGAGCGAGGGGCGCGGCGCTCGAACCGGAGGCACCGCGCCGTCAAACCCGTTATCAAAAAACCGCTATCAACTCAGCTATCAAACCAGCCCGCCGTTCGCCCGCAACACCTGGCCGTTGACCCACGCCGCATCGGGCCCGGCCAGAAACGCCACCACCGACGCAATGTCGTCCGGCTCGCCGAGCCGTTGCAGCGGCGGCATCTTCGCGAAGTTGGCGATCTGCTCCTCGGTTTTGCCTTCGAGGAACAGCGCGGTCGCGATCGGACCCGGCGCGACCGCGTTCACCGTGATGTTGCGCCCGCGCAGTTCCTTCGCGAACACGCGCGTGAACGCCTCGACGGCCGCTTTCGTCGCGACGTAGACCCCGTAGCCCGGCAGGTTCAGCGCCAGCACGCTGGTCGAGAAATTGATCACGCGGCCGCCGTCGTTCAGGCGCGCGGCCGCTTCGCGCAGCGTGTTGAAGGTGCCGCGCACGTTGATGTCGAAAGTCTGCTCGAACATCGCGTCCTGAGCCTCGGCGATCGGCGCGAGCTTCATCACGCCCGCGTTGTTGACGAGCACGTCCACCTTGCCGAGCTGCTGCTCGGTGTGCTCGAACATGCGGCGCACGTCGTCGGGGTTCGAGACATCCGCCTTCACTGCGGCCGCCTTGCCGCCCGCGTCCCTGATCGCGGCGACGAGCGCCTCGGCTTCGCCCGCGCTCGACGCGTAATTGACGGCGACCGCAAAGCCGTCCTTCGCAAGCCGCTGCGCAATCGCGCTGCCGATGCCGCGCGAGGCGCCCGTGACGATGGCGACCCGGCTCGTGTTGCTCGTGTTCATGATGCGTGTCCTCACAGTAGGGGTGATGGAGAGGGAATCATGAGCGCTTTCGGCGCGTAGATAATCGCGCTAGACTCGCCATCATCATTCCATTTGCTTTAATAATTGGTGAGCGTCGATTATGGATCGTTTCGAGGAAATGCGGGTGTTCGTGCGGATTGCCGAGCGGCAGAGCTTCACGCGCGCGGCCGACGACCTGCGCATTCCGCGCGCGACCGTCACCAATCTGATGCAGCGCATGGAGGAGCGGCTCGGCGCGCGGCTGCTGGAGCGTACCACGCGCACGGTGCGGCTCACACCCGACGGCGCGGCGTACTACGAGCGCTGCGTGCGCCTGATCGCCGACATGGAGGAGGCCGAGGGCTCGTTTTCGAATCTCGCGCCGAAGGGGCTGTTGCGCGTGAACGTGCAGGGCACGCTCGCGCGGCACTTCGTGGTGCCGGCGCTGCCCGCGTTTCTCGAACGCTTTCCCGGCATCGAGCTCGTGATCGGCGAGGACGATCGCTTCGTCGATCTGGTGCGCGAGGGCGTCGATTGCGTGCTGCGCGCGGGCAATCTGCAAGATTCGTCGATGGTCGGGCGGCGCGTCGCGCAGCTGCAGCAGGTCACGGTCGCGAGTCCGGCCTACCTTGCCGCGTACGGCGAGCCGGCGGACCTCGCGGCGCTGTCCGCGCATCGCGCGGTCAACTACGTGTCGAGCGCGACCGGCAAGCCGGTGCCGCTCGAATTCCGCGTCGACGGACACGACCGCGCGATCATGCTGCCGTCGGCGGTCTCGGTGACGGGCGCCGATCTCTACGCGGGCGCCGCGCTCGCCGGGCTCGGCATCGTCCAGGTGCCGCGCTATCGCGTCGAGGCGGACCTCGCGGCGGGGCGTCTGCGCATCCTGCTCGCCGAGTTTCCGCCGCCGACGTTGCCGGTGTCGGTGCTGTATCCGCAGAGCCGGCAGTTGTCGTCGCGGGTGCGCGCGTTCGCGCAGTGGCTCAGGGATATTTTCGAGGCGGTGGGCTGAGCGGCTCGCGCTACCATCGTCGGCGGCGCACTCATTCGAGGGAATCGCACATGCTGTCGGAAGACGAACTGGCCCTGCTCGACGCGATCCGCGCGACCGGCAGCCTGTCGCGCGCGGCGGCGCGGCTGGGCAAGGCGCCCTCGACGGTTTCGCATGCCGCGCGGCAACTGGAAGCGCGTTTCGACGCGCTGCTGTTCGACCGGCGCCGCTACCGGCTGCAACTGACGCCGGCCGGCCAGCTGCTCGCCGACGAAGCCGCGCGTCTGCTGCTCGACATGGCGCGCATGACGCAGCGCGTGAAGCAGATCGCGAGCGGCTGGGAAGACCGGCTGTGGGTCGTGACGGACGAAGTCCTCGAATTCGAGCTGCTGATGCCGGTGGTGCGCGCGTTCGATGCGCTCGGCTCCGGCGTGCGGCTGCGCTTCACGCACGAAGTGCTCGGCGGCACATGGGAGGCGCTGCGCGACGGCCGCGCCGACCTGATCGTCGGCGCGACCAACGAGCCGCCCGCGATTGCCGGCCTGCGCTGGTTCGAACTCGGCGTGATGGAGTGGGTGTTCGCGGTGTCGCCGCGTCATCCGCTCGCGGCCGCCGAGGAGCCGCTCAGCCGCGAGCGGATCAGCGCGCATCGCGCGGTGGTGGTGGCCGATTCGTCGCGCGCGGGCGCGGGCCGCGCGTATGGCGTGATCGGCGGCCAGGCCTCGCTCGCGTTGCCGGGCATGCGCGCGAAGATTCTCGCGCAGCGCGACGGCCTCGGCGTCGGCTGGCTGCCGCGCGAGCGCGTGGCGTCGCTGTTGCAACGCGGCGAGCTGATCGAAAAGGAGACCGCCGATCCGCGTGAGCCGAACGTGCTCTATGTCGCGTGGCGCGGCGACCACGAGGGGCGCGCGCTGACGTGGTGGCTCGACCAGTTGCGGCAGCCGCGGCTTGCCGAACGGCTCGTGCGGGGGCTCGATCTGACGGCTTAGGCGGCGCGCGGGACCGGTTGCGCGCGGATGGCGTGCGCGGTTGGCTGGAAGCGGCGTCGTGTCGTGCCCGTGCCGCGGGCAGGGTTTTGCCCGCCCGCCATCCCGATCCGGCAAGGCTCGCAAGCGGGCCGGGCCGCGTCATGGAAAACTGTATAAACATACAGTATAGTATCCCGTTGCAACCAGGCTTGCGGTGCGCCGCACAGGCTCCCGCGTTCGGCGCGGGACTGCCCGGCGCGTGACCGGGGCCGCACCGGACTGACGTGGCCGCGAGAAGGCTGCGAGACGGTTGCGAGAAGGCTGCAATAGGGCCGTGAGAGGTGGCCCACCCATTCCACTCATTCAGACGGTCGGAAAAATTGTCATCTAACGACACAGCTCAGGAATCAGGCGTCGGCGCAAGCCACGGCACCACCGGCGGCACGCACGGCAAACCCCAGGGCACCATCCGGATTCGCGGCGCGCGCCAGCACAATCTCAAGAACGTCGATCTCGACGTGCGCACCGGCGAAATGACAGTCGTCACCGGGCCGTCCGGCTCGGGCAAGTCGAGCCTCGTGTTCGACACGCTGTACGCGGAAGGCCAGCGCCGCTACGTCGAAACCTTCAGCGCCTACGCGCGGCAGTTCCTCGACCGCATGGACCGGCCGCAGGTCGATCGCGTGGACGGCGTGCCGCCCGCGATTGCGATCGACCAGACCAACCCGGTGCGCAGTTCGCGCTCCACGGTCGGCACGATGACGGAACTCAACGACCATCTGAAGCTGCTCTACGCGCGCGCGGCCGAGCTGTTCGACCGGCAGACCGCGCTGCCGGTGCGACACGACACGCCGGAGACGATCTACGCGGAACTGCTCGAACGCACCGCGCAAGACGAGCCGCGGCTCGTCGTCACGTTTCCGGTCGAGCTGCCGGAATCGGCGTCCGAGCAGGAAGTCGAGCAATGGCTGTCGGCGAGCGGCTATACGCGCGTGCAGGCGCAGCGCGAAATCGAGTCGCCCACCGGCCGGCGCAAGCTGCTCGACGTGGTGGCCGACCGCTTCCGGCTGCGCTCGGTCGACAAGGCGCGCGTGGTCGAGGCGATCGAGGCGTCGCTCAAGCGCGGCGGCGGGCGCGTCAATATCTACGTGCTGCCGGCCGCGCCGGACGAGCCGCTGGGGCAGGCCGCCGAGCCGCATATCTGGCGCTTCTCGACCGGCCTGCACAGCCCCGAAAGCGATCTGCGTTATGCGGACCCGCAGCCGGCGCTGTTCTCGTTCAACTCGGCCTATGGCGCGTGCGACGTCTGCCGCGGCTTTGGCCGCGTGATCGGCGTCGACCTCGGGCTCGTGATTCCCGACGCGCGCAAGACGCTGCGCGAAGGCGCGATCAAGCCGATGCAGACGCCCGCATGGAAGGAGTGCCAGGACGATCTGATGCGCTATGCGGCGAAGGCCGACATCCGCCGCGACACGCCATGGGGCGAGCTGACCGACGCCGAGCGCCACTGGGTCATCAACGGTTCGCCGGACTGGAACGGCAAATGGCAGAGCCACTGGTACGGCGTCAAACGCTTCTTCGAGTATCTCGAATCGAAGGCGTACAAGATGCATATCCGCGTGCTGTTGTCGAAGTACCGCAGCTACACGCCATGCGAAACCTGCGGCGGCGCGCGTCTGAAAACCGAGTCGCTGCTGTGGCGTCTCGGCAGCAAGGCGAATGCCAACGACGTGCTCGCGCCCGCGCGGCGTTTCATGCCGCACGGCGTGCACTGGTCGCGCGCCCAGCTCGAAGCGCTGCCGGGCCTGACCGTGCACGACCTCATGCTGATGCCGATCGAGCGCATCCGCCGCTTCTTCGACGACATCACCTTGCCGAGCGCGCTGCTCGACGACGCGCTGAAGCTGCTGCTCGCCGAAGTGCGCACGCGCCTGAAGTATCTGTGCGACGTCGGCCTCGGCTATCTGACGCTCGACCGGCAAAGTCGCACGCTGTCGGGTGGCGAGGTGCAGCGCATCAACCTGACCACGGCGCTCGGCACCTCGCTCACCAAGACGCTGTTCGTGCTCGACGAGCCGAGCATCGGCCTGCATCCGCGCGACCTGAACCGCATCGTCGAGGCGATGCACCGGCTGCGCGACGCGGGTAATACGCTCGTCGTGGTCGAGCATGATCCGTCGGTGATGCTCGCGGCCGACCGGCTGATCGACATGGGGCCGGGGCCGGGCGAGCGCGGCGGCTCGATCATCTTCGACGGCGCGCCGCAGGCCATCCGCTCGTCGGGCACGCTCACGGGCGAATACCTCGGCGGCCGCCGGCATGTTGCGGACGCCGCGCACTGGTCGCGCCGTCCGGTCGAGGCCGGCACGCCGCGCATCGTGCTCGAAGGCGCGCGCGAGCACAATCTGCGCGACGTCACCGTGGAGATTCCGCTGGAGCGGCTCGTTTGCGTGACGGGCGTGTCGGGCTCCGGCAAATCGACGCTGCTGCAGGACGTGCTGTATCCGGCCATGGCGCGGCATTTCGGCCTCGCCACCGAAGCGCCGGGCGCGTTCAAGGCGCTCAAGGGCGCGGACCAGGTCACCGACGTCGTGTTCGTCGACCAGTCGCCGATCGGCAAAACCGCGCGCTCGAATCCGGCCAGCTACGTCGGCGCGTTCGACGAAATTCGCAAGCTGTTCTCGAAGGCGCCGCTCGCGCAGCAGCGCGGCTACGGCCCCGGCATGTTCAGCTTCAACTCGGGCGACGGCCGCTGCCCGACCTGCGGCGGCTCGGGCTTCGAGCATATCGAAATGCAGTTCCTCTCCGACGTGTATCTGCGCTGCCCCGATTGCGACGGCCGGCGTTATCGCGCAGAACTGCTCGAAGTGAAGATCGAGCGAGGGGAGCCGGCGCGTGCGCTGAGCATTGCCGACGTGCTGGAGTTGACCGTCAGCGAGGCCGCCGCTTACTTCGCGAGAGATGCCGAAGTATTGCGCGTGCTGCAGCCGATCGTCGACGTGGGCCTCGAATACGTGAAGCTCGGCCAGCCGGTGCCCACCTTGTCGGGCGGCGAGGCGCAGCGCCTCAAGCTGGCGGGCTTTCTCGCGGAATCGGCGCAGGTGCGTAGTGCGCGCGGCGCGAAGCAGGCGCTGCCGAAGCGCCTCTTCATGTTCGACGAGCCGACCACGGGCCTGCATTTCGACGACATCGCGAAGCTGATGCAGGCGTTCGGCAAGCTGCTCGCGAGCGGCCATTCGCTGATCGTGATCGAGCACAATCTCGACGTGATCCGCGCGGCCGACTGGATCATCGACCTCGGTCCCGAAGGCGGCGACGGCGGCGGCCGCGTGCTGTGCGCGGGCACGCCGGACGAGGCCAAGGCCTGCGCGGAATCGCATACCGGCGAGGCGCTGCTGCAATACGACCGCGCGATGGACGCAATGAGCGCCGCGGGCAGCACGGCGGACGAAGCCGGTTCGCACGGCGTGCCGCTACAGAAGGCACTGAGCGCGGCGCGCGCGCGCCGGGCCGTGGAAGGCGAGGACGTGGTGCGCATCGTCAATGCGCGCGAGCACAACCTCAAGGCGCTCGACGTCGACATTCCGCACGGCAAGTTCAACGTAATCACCGGCGTGTCGGGGTCGGGCAAATCGACGCTCGCGTTCGACATCCTGTTCCATGAAGGCCAGCGGCGTTATCTCGAATCGCTCAACGCCTATGCCCGCTCGATCGTGCAGCCGGCCGGGCGGCCCGAGGTCGATGCCGTGTACGGCATTCCGCCGACCGTCGCGATCGAGCAGCGCCTCTCGCGCGGCGGGCGCAAGAGTACCGTTGCGACGACCTCGGAGGTGTGGCACTTCCTGCGTCTCCTGTATGTGAAGCTCGGCTTGCAGCACTGTGTGCACGACGGCACGCCGGTCACGTCGCAAAGCGTCGAGTCGATTGCCGCGCAGTTGCTGCGCGATCACAAGGGGCAGCACGTCGGTTTCCTTGCGCCGCTCGTCGTGAACCGCAAGGGCGTCTATACCGATCTCGCCAAGTGGGCGAAGGCGCGCGGCAATACGCATTTGCGTGTCGACGGCGAGTTCGTGCCGGTCGATCCGTGGCCGAAGCTCGACCGCTTCCGCGAGCATACGATCGAATTGCCGGTGACCGATCTCGTCGTGTCGGCCGATCACGAAGCCGAACTGCGCGCGGCGCTCGACCAGACGCTCGACATCGGCAAGGGCGTCATGCATCTGCTTGCGCCGCTCGACGGCTTGCACGATGCGATCGCCGGCGGCCGCTCCACCGCGAAGCTCGGCGACGTGAAGGTGCTGTCCACCAGGCGCGCGTGCCCGGTGTGCGGCACGAGCTACCCCGAACTCGATCCGCGCATGTTCTCGTATAACAGCAAGCATGGCTGGTGCACGAGCTGTGTCGGCACGGGCCTGTCGCTCACGCGCGAGCAGCGTGCCGCCTACGACGACACGATCGTCGTCGACGACAATCGCGGCCGCGAGCAGAGCTTGCCGTCCGAGGAGCAGGAGCCGGAAGGGCTCGCCGACGAACCGTGTCCGGATTGCGCGGGCACGCGTCTGAACCCGGTCGCGCGCGCGGTCACGTTCGACTCGCATGCGATCGTCGACGTCGCGCAATGGACCGTGTCCGACACGCGCGCGTGGATCGGCACGCTCGAAATGACGGGGCGCGACGCGGAAATCGCGCGCGACGTGGTCAGCGAAATCGGCAGCCGTCTGCAGTTTCTCGAAGAGGTCGGGCTCGGCTATCTGAGCCTCGACCGCGCGGCGCCGAGCCTGTCGGGCGGCGAAGCGCAGCGCATCCGGCTCGCCGCGCAGCTCGGCAGCAACCTGCAGGGCGTCTGCTATGTGCTCGACGAGCCGACCATCGGCCTGCATCCGCGCGACAACCAGATTCTGCTCAACGCGCTGCGCAAGCTCGGCGACAAGGGCAATACGCTCGTCGTCGTCGAGCATGACGAGGACACGATCCGGCGCGCCGATCACATCATCGATATCGGGCCGGGCGCGGGCAAGCGCGGCGGGTCGCTGATCGCGCAGGGCAGCGTCGCGGACCTGTCCGCGCAAGCCGATTCGCTGACCGGGCGTTTCCTCGCGCAGCCGATCGTGCATCCGTTGCAGCCGCGCCGCGAAGTCGTTGCGCCGGGCAAGCGCGCGGCGGCCGTGCCCGGGAGCTGGCTGACCGTGCACGGCGGCAAGCTGCACAACCTGCGCGACATCACGGTCGGCATTCCGCTTGCGCGGCTCGTCGCGGTGACGGGCGTCAGCGGCTCCGGCAAATCGACGCTCGCGCGCGATGTGCTGATGACCAATCTGCTCGACGCAGTGGGGCGTTCGGTGCTGTCGTCGCCGGCTACGCGCCGGGCGCGCGCTGCGGCCGAGCAGAAGCCCGCCGCGAACCGGCGTTCGAGCGTGCTTGCGCGCTCGGCGCCGCGCGCGCCGCTCGACGTCACGCATACGTGGCAGGGCTGCGATTCGGTCACCGGCTGGGAGAGCATCGACCGCGTGCTCGAAGTCGATCAGACGCCGATTGGCAAGACGCCGCGCTCGTGTCCCGCGACCTACATCGGCGTGTGGGACGCGATCCGCAAGCTGTTCGCGGGCACGCTCGAGGCGCGCGCGCGGGGCTATACGGCGTCGCGCTTCTCGTTCAATACCGGCGAGGGGCGTTGTCCCGCGTGCGAGGGGCAGGGCGTGCGCACGATCGGCATGAGCTTCCTGCCCGACGTGAAGGTGCCGTGCGACGTCTGTCATGGGCAGCGCTTCAATCCCGAGACGCTCGCGGTTACGTGGCGCGGCAAGAATATCGGCGACGTGCTGACGATGGAAATCGACGAAGCGGTCGAGTTCTTCGCGTCGATCACGAGCATTGGGCATCCGCTGCAACTGATGAAAGACGTCGGGCTCGGCTATCTGACGCTCGGCCAGCCGTCGCCCACCTTGTCGGGCGGCGAGGCGCAGCGCATCAAGCTCGTCACCGAGTTGAGCAAGGTACGCGACGACATCACGCGGCGCGGCCAGAAGCCGCCGCACACGCTGTACGTGCTCGACGAGCCCACGGTCGGTCTGCATATGGCCGACGTCGCGAAGCTGATCCGCGTGCTGCATCGTCTCGTCGACGGCGGGCATAGCGTCGTCGTCATCGAGCACGATCTCGACGTGATTGCCGAAGCGGACTGGATCATCGATCTGGGCCCGGAAGGCGGCGTGGGCGGCGGAACGATCGTCGCCGCGACGGACCCCGAAGGCCTGTCGCGCATTGCGGCGAGTCACACGGGCGCCGCGCTCAGGCCTGTGCTGGCGCGCACGCGAAGCGCAGCGGAACTGGCCGGCGAAGGGACGAACGGCTGATCCCGAAGCCGGGCGGGGTGGCGCGGTTCGTGGGCAGGCGGCCGGGATGGTCTCGCCCGCCCGCGGCCTAAGCCGTTTTTTGCGGCGGCGCCCCTGGTTTTTCCGGCGGTCATGCTGTGTGCGGTTGCAAGTTTCGAGGTTGCAACCGCACTTTTTCACGCGTCAACCGGCTTCTTTTGCTGCATTGCAGCTAATCATCTGATTATTAAGTATGTTAGTGTATTCATCCGTTCAGATCAGACGAAAAAGCACCATGATGTTTCAGAATTGAAACATTTCCAGGCATCTAATAAATCCGAATTGAAATGCCAATTGACGATGAGCGGATATATCAGCGATACGGCCCATTGCTCGGGCTATTAATTCCCGATTTGCGAATAAAAATGCAGATTAGACAGTCATTATCGAGTCATTTTTCGATTCATGTTTGAAACAATTTTGCACCGTTCGGTAAGAGGGCGACCGTGCGCGAATCGGCCGGCTTCGCATTATCGGCAAGTTTGTCCGAATCCGAGAAAATGCCTTGTGTAAAGGCTTTACGCCAGAATATGGGAATCCGTCACGGTGCTGCAATGCCTCGATCAGGCTGGCTGGCCGTGGCGGCGCGGCTGCGCGGCGTACTCATATCGAACGATCAATAGCGTATTTCCTCATACATTGCCTTTCATGAGGAAATTAGATTTTTCAAATTTACTATAGCGGTCTATTCCGCTAACATTACCCTAATCGTTTAAGCGGCATCGTTGCTGATTCGGGCCGTGATAATTCATTCTCTCGTTCCGTCCGGTTACGGGGCATCGGGGTCCACCACGTATGACCGTTTAGGGAAAGATCATGCCGCAAATGCACCTTGATACAACGAGAATTACATGGCTTCACACGCCGGCCTTGAATGTCCGTACTGCAGCGCGGCGAATCGGCATTCTGCTGTTCGACGGTTTCTGGCTGCTCGGGCCCGGCACCGTGGTCGAGATGTTCCAGAGCGCGAATGAACTGGCGGATACGCGCAGCGGCGAAGACCCGCCCTACGAAGTGCAGTTTCTGTCGATGGAGGGCGGCAACGTCGCGAGTTCCTCGTCGGCGCGAATCTGGACCGACCGCATCGACACGCGCTTCGGCAGCGGCTTCGACGTGCTGTTCATCGCGGGCGGCTACGGCGCGCATGCGGCCGCGCGCGACGAGCGCCTGCTCAACTGGTTGCGCGCGGTGCAGTCGCGCACGCGGGCGATCGAGACGATCGGCGAGGGCCGCCTCGTGCTCGAAGCCGCCGGGCCGACCGAGCACGACGGCATGATGGGCCGTTATCCGGCCGCCGCCGCGGGCGAAGCCGCGTTCAGCGCCGCCGACGACCGCAACGACTGCGCGCGCAGTGCGCTGATGTTCATCAAGCGCGATCTCGGCGCCGAACTCGCGCGCAGCGTCGCCGACCGCGTGATGCCCGGCATGGCCGCGACGTGGGTGCCGCTGCCGGCCGAGGGCGGCACGCTCAGCGTCGCCGAAAAAATTCGCGCGGCCGCGCGCTGGATGGAGGCGAACTGCGATCGCCCGGTGTCGGTGGCCGACGCCGCCCAGGTCGCCGCGATGAGCGAGCGCAATTTCCTGCGCCGCTTCAAGCACGAGATGCAGGTCACGCCGTCGGATTATCTGCTGCAGGTGCGGCTGCGCATTGCGTGCAACTTCCTGACCGAGACCGAATTGCCGGTCGACAAGATCGCGCGGCGCAGCGGCACCGGCAACGGCGACCGTCTCGCAAAGATTTTCCGCAAACGCATGGCGCTGTCGCCCACCGAGTATCGCGCCCGCAGCCGGGCCGCCACCGAGGCGTAACATGACTGCCTGGCGTGCCGGCGCGCACGCCCGCGACGCGGCCGCGCTTCGTCTGTCGAGCGCGGCCGCGTCTTCGCTAGCCAGCGTTTTTGCGAGCACAGTGGCGATGGGCAACAGGGTCATGTCGACGGCATTGCCGGAGGTGAAGCTCATCGAGCCGGAGGTGTTCGGCGACGAACTCGGCTTCTGCTTCGAGAGCTTCAGCGCCGACGAATTTGCGGACGACGTCGCGCAAGGTTTCAACTTCGTGCAGGACCGCCACTTGCGCGCGGTCTACCGCGTCCTGCGCGGCTTGCATTACCAGGTGCAGCGCCCGCAGGGGCGGCTGTTGCGCGTGGTGCGCGGCGAGGTATTCGACGTCGCGGTCGACGTGCGCCTCAATTCGCCGAACTTCGGCAAATGGAGCGGCGAATATCTGAGCGACGCCAACCAGCGGCAGATCTGGGTGCCGCCCGGCTTCGCGCAGGGTTTCGTCGTGCTGTCGGAGGTTGCCGAGTGCGTGTGGAAGACCACCGAGTACTGGTTTCCCGAACTCGAGCGCTGCCTGCTGTGGTCCGATCCCGACATCGGCATCAAGTGGCCGATCGACTTCAAGCCGATCCTCGGCAGCAAGGACGCCGCGGGCCGGCGTCTCTACGAGGCGGAAAACATCGCGTGAGGGGAGAACCGCAGCGCGGTTCGACGTGCCCCCCATGCACCCGCGCGCAGCGCGTAATGTGTACCGACGGCGCACCTACGGCGCACCGACGCTCAACGCAACTGCGTCACCGCCAGCAGCAGCACCATGCTGCCGATCGCGCCATCGAGCACGCGCCATGCGGTCGCGCGGCGAAACAGCGGCGCGAGCATCCGCGCACCGTAGCCGAGCGCAAGGAACCAGACCGCGCTGACCGTCATCGCGCCGATCGCGAACGCGACTCGCGCACCTTCCGGTTCGCGCGCGCCGGCCGTGCCGATCAGCAGGAAGGTGTCCAGATACACGTGCGGATTGAGCCACGTGAATGCGAGCGTCATCAGGACGATCGGCAGCGCGCCTTGGGCGGGCGTTGCGCCGTTCGCGCCGTCAGCCGCCGCGCCGTCGAGCACCGCATGGCCGGGCCGCAGCGCGCGGCGCAGCGCGCTGATGCCGAACCACGCGAGATACGCGAGCCCGACATAGAGCATCGCGTGAACGAATACCGGGTAGCGCTCCATCAGCGCGGAGGCGCCGCCGACACCCGCGCCGATCAGAATGAAATCCGACAGCGTGCACAGCAGCACGATCTTGCCGATGTGCGAGCGCATGATGCCCTGACGCAGCACGAAGGCGTTCTGCGCGCCGATCGTCACGATCAGCGAGGCGCACAGGGCAACGCCATGAGAAAAAGACAGCCAGTTCATAAACGATCCAGAAAACGAAGAGACGGAATGGACGGAAAATCCGAACCGCGCTAGTCTGCGGTTTCGCGTCTCATAAGAGAAGCTAATTTACTTAATGTCGATTAAGGAACGCTAATGCTGGACTATGCGCTGCTCGATGCGCTCGCCGCCGTGGTGCGCCACGGCTCGTTCGACCGCGCCGCGAGCGAGCTCAACATCACGCCGTCGGCGGTGTCGCAGCGGGTCAAGCTGCTCGAGGAGCGGGTCGGCAGCGTGCTCGTCAAGCGCGGCCAGCCGTGCGTGGCGACGACCTCGGGCGCGCTGCTGTGCCGTCATACCGAGCGCGTGCAACTGCTCGAAGCGGAGTTGAACGGCCGTCTGCCGGCGCAGCCCGGCGCGCTCGTCGAGGCGTGGCCGGCGCTGCGCGTGGCCGTCAACGACGATAGCGTCGGCACGTGGTTCATGGACGCGGTCGCGCCGTTCTGCGTCGAGCGCCAGATGCTGCTCGATCTCGTGATCGACGATCAGGATTACACCGCGCAGCGGATTCGCGACGGCAGCGTGCAGGGCGCGATCACGACCCAGGCCGAGCCGGTGCAAGGCTGCCGCTCGACGCGCCTCGGCCGCATGCGTTATCTCGCGGTGTGCTCGCCCGCGTTTCACGAGCGCTATTTCGCCGACGGCGTCACGCGCGAGAGCCTGCGGCGCACGCCGTGCGTCGACTTCAATCCGAAGGACCAGTTGCAGAAACGCTTCATGCGGCGCATCACGCGCGCGGACCTCGATCCGCCGCTGCACTGGATTCCGCATGTCGCCGGTTTTCTGCGTGCGTGCGTGATGAGCCTCGGCTGGGGCATGTGCCCCGAGCGGATGATCGCGGGGCATCTCGCGAGCGGCGAACTCGTCGAGATCGCGCCCGGCAAGCATATCGACGTCGACCTGTACTGGCAGAGCTGGCGTCTGTCGATCGGCTGGCTCGACGACTTCAGCGCGATGCTCAGAAAGCGCGCGGGGGAGTTTCTCGATTGATGCGGGGTGCCCGGCCGGTTCGGCGTGACTGAAACGATGTCGCCGGGCCGCCGTCGCTGAACCGACATTAGCGAACCGACATTACCGGGCCGCCGGCTCCCCGCCATCGCCGAGCGGCGCATCGCCGCCGTCGTCATGATCGGACGCCGTGGTGTCGCGCGTTTCGGGCATCGCCGCCCACACGAGGAACACCGCCAGCGCGCCCGCCGCCGCGAGGCAGAAGAAGCTCACCGCGTTGCCGAAATGATCGGCGACGAAGCCCGCGGCCGTCGTGCTCAGCGTCGCGCCGATGCCGGCCGCGAGCCCGAAGAGACCGATACAGAGGTTGTAGCGGCCCTTGTCGCCGGCGACGTCGGCGGCGATCAGCGGCAGCATCACGCCGAATACGGCGGCGCTCAAACCGTCGAGCACCTGCACCGGCACGAGTAGATACGGACTGCTGATGCCCGCGAACAGCAGCGCGCGGATCGGCAGCGCCGAGAAGCCGAGCAGCAGGATCGGCCGGCGTCCCCAGCGTTCGGCCGAGCGCCCGACCCACGGCGACATCATCGCGACGATCGCCTGCGGCACGATGATGCAGGCCGCGATCACGAGCTGCACGTTGTCGCCCATGCCGGCCGTCACCTCGCCGGCGGCGAGGTTCAGCATCGCCGCATTCGACAGATGGAACAGCACGATGCACGCTGCGAACAGCAGCATGCGCCGGTCGCGCAGCAGCGCGCGCAGGCTATCGCGGCGTGCGAGCTGCTGCGGCGTCGGCGCGGCTTGAGGCAGTTCGATCGTATCGGTGCGCTGGATCATCGAGAGCGCGAGCAGCGCCGGCAGCGCGAGCCCGGCGGTCAGCCAGAACACCGCGCGCGGCGAATAGTACTCGCCGAACAGGCCCATCAGGCCGGCTGCGACCGCGCTGCCGATCGACGCCCAGCGCGCGTTGCGCCCGAGCCGGTCGCCGAGATTCGCGCGGCCCACGAGCGCGAACGAGATCGCCGCGAGCGCCGGCGTCAGCATGCAGCTCGCGAAGCCGTGGAACACTTCGGCGGCGATCACCGGCAGCACGGTCGGGCTGACCGCGAGCAGCACCGCGCTCAGGATGATCGCGAAGATCGCCCAGGCGGCGGCGGCCTTCTTGTTGCGCAGCGCGTCGACTGCGGCGCCGCCCGGCACCTGGCTCACCATCGCGCTGATGGTTCCGACCGACAGCACCATGCCGATTTCGCCCTGGGTCCACTTATGCGACGCGAGATACGAGGCGATGAACGGCCCGAAGCCCGTCTGCACGTTGGCGACGAAAAAGTTGAGCCAATCGAGCGCGCGCAGACTGCGCGCCGTGACCAGAGTGCGGCCGGTCATCGGACCGCCCGCGCGCTGGAAACCGCCACCGCTCCTGACGCGGCGGCGGGCGCGCCCGGTCCGCTGATTCCGGCCGGCCGGCTCGCGACCGGGGGCGCTGCCGGCGCGGCGGGCGGCGGCGCCGGCGATACCGCGCGGATCGGCTTGTCGCTCGCATACGGCGGCGTCGCGTTGATCTGCGCATCGCTCAGATCGAGTTCCGGCCGCAGTTCCTTGTCGTGCGTGACGAAGCGCAGCGCCGACCAGTTCGCGGCGATCGTGCGACGGTCGGCGCTGACCATCCCGCTCACGTCGAGCACGACCGCCTGAGGCTGGGCGTTGGCGTCGATCAGCACGTCGACCACGCGGCCGACCTTCGCGCCGTTCGCGCGCTCGACGGTCGCGTCGAGCAGCGGTAGTTGCGGCGCGCTGGGCTTGCCGACCGTCACGGTGCTCGGCGCGGCCGTCGGGTTCAGCGTGATCGGCGGACCCTTGGCGGTCGGCGTGAAGTGGAACGCGCCCCACGGGAAGTTGACCTTGCGGTCGCCGACGCCGAGAAAGCCCTGCAGATTGACGACCATCTCGCGCGGCTTGCCGGCGGCGTCGGCGATCAGGTCGACCGCGCGGCCGACCACCTTGCCGTCGGGCTTCTGCACCTTGCTGTCGAGCAGCGCGCGCGCGTCGCTGCGCTCGATGGTGCGCAGCACGATCAGCGGCGGCGGCGCGGGCGGCGGCGGCGCGGGCTGCACGACGGGCGGCGGCGGTTCGACCTTGTGCGGCCGCACGACCGGCCTCTTCGGCTTTTTCGGCTGCTCGGGGCCTTCGGGCACCTCGGGCTCGACCGGCTCGGGCGCGGAGGCCTCGACCGGCGCGCTCGCGGGTTCGACCGGCATCACGGTCGCATCGACGATCGGTGCCTGCTGCGTCCCCCACAGCAGGCTGCCGCAGCCCGACAGCGCGGCGAGCGCGAGCAGCGAGAACACGGCGATGAGCGAGCGGAGCGGGCGGAATGAACGAAGAAGCGAACGAAGAAGCGAACGAAGCGAACCAGGCCGCTCGGGCGAGTGAATCGGCAGACGCCAGGCACGCGAGGCAGGGCGCGGAAAACCGCCAGTCATCAGGAAAAACTCCATGGGCCAGTGCGGACGGGCGCGATAAGCCGCCGCGGTTGGGACAGGTACGGGCCAGAGTTTAACCTGTGCGGCCGCGCCGGCCGCTTTCCGGGGACCGGGCGCGGGCGTCCGCGGGCCGTCGCGCGGCGTTTCGACGCATGCGGCGTGCCGCGCGAACCCAGCGGATTCGGGGGGCCGGGCCGTAGGTGTAAACGCGCGGCGCCCGCGTACGAGCCGCCGTCGCGTCAAAGATATAAGCCGCGCGACATGTCCGGCATGCCATTCATGCGATTGGACACATATTTGTCTTCGCCTACATTGCGAGACAGAAAAAGCGTCACCCCATTAAATCAATCCACGAGACGAACCTGATGATGGCTGCGGCAAGCGGCCGTTTCAGCGCGCTGATAAAGGAGGCACTCACCATGATGGAACCCCAGGCTCTCGCGAATCCCGAAGTCGCGAGCGAATCGTTCGACGCCGAATCGTTCGGCGCAAAGGGCTTTCTCGACCGCTATTTCGAAATCTCCGCGCGCGGCAGTTCGCAGCGCCAGGAGATCGTTGCGGGCATCACGACCTTCCTCGCGATGGTCTATTCCGTGTTCGTCGTGCCGGGCATGTTCGGCAAGGCGGGCTTCGACACCAGCGCGGTGTTCGTCGCCGTCTGTTTGACGACGGCATTCGGCTCGCTCTTGATGGGCGTGTGGGCGCGCCTGCCGATCGCGATCGGCTGCGCGATCTCGCTGACCGCGTTCACCGCATTCGGCCTCGTGCTCGGCAAGGGCCTGCATCCGACCGTCGCGCTCGGCGCGGTGTTCCTGATGGGCGTCGTGTTTACCGCGATCTCGGTGACGGGCGTGCGCTCGTGGATTCTGCGCAACCTGCCGACCGGCATCGCGCACGGCACCGGCATCGGCATCGGGCTCTTTCTGCTCCTGATCGCCGCGAACGACGTTGGGCTCGTCGTCAAGAATCCGGGCGCCGGCTTGCCGGTGTCGCTTGGGCATATCACGGCGTTGCCCGCGCTGATGTCGGTGGTGGGGCTCGCGGCGATTTTCGGGCTCGTGCGGCGGCGCGTGCCCGGCTCGATCCTGATCGTGATCGTTGCGATTTCGGCGCTCGGGCTCGCGATCGATCCGGCCGTCGCGTTTCACGGCGTGTTCGCGGTGCCGTCGCTGAGCGCGCCGGGCCATGCCTCGCTGATCGGCGCGATGGACGTGAAGGGCGCGCTGTCGATGGCGGTGCTGCCGAGCGTGCTCGCGCTCGTGATGACCGCCGTGTTCGACGCGACCGGCACGATCCGCGCGGTCGCGGGCCAGGCCGGGCAGCTCGACGCGAACGGCCGGATCATCAACGGCGGCCGCGCGCTGACCGCCGATTCGCTCAGCTCGATTTTCTCGGGCCTGCTCGGCGGCGCGCCGGCGGCTGCGTATATCGAGTCGACGGTCGGCGTGGCGGCGGGCGCGAAGACCGGCATGGCGGCGGCGGTGGTCGGCCTGCTGTTTCTGGTCGTGATGTTCTTCTCGCCGCTCGCGGGTCTGGTGCCTTCGTATGCGACGGCGCCCGCGCTGATGTACGTGGGTCTGCTGATGCTGTCGAACGTGAGCAAGCTGCATATGGATGACATGGTCGACGCGATGGCCGGGCTCGTGTGCGCGGTGTTCATCGTGCTGACCGCGAATATCGTGACCGGCATCATGCTCGGCTTCGCGACGCTCGTGATCGGACGTGTCGTGAGCGGCGAATATCGCAAGCTCAATATCGGCACGGTGGTGATCGCGGTCGTGCTGGTCGGGTTCTATCTGGGCGGCTGGGCGATCTGAGTTGCGTTGCAGGGAGTCGTTGTTTTTCAACGGCTGTTTTCACCAGCAGTTCTTCACCGGCTGTTCTCCACCCGCTGTTTTCCACTTTCACGCGGTACGTCGCGGTTCGATGCTTTGAGCCGCGGCGTACCGCGTGTCTTTTTCGCTCGCATTCCTTGCCGCACATGGCATGCCGTGCGAGTGCGCCGACCTGTCCTTGACTTTCGCGCTAGCGTTTCTAAACCATAAGTTCATGGTCAGGGCCCGCATCGCGCGGGAAAGGAGACGCAAATGGAACCGCAACACCGTATCGGCACGCGAGACGAGTGGCTGGCCGCGAGCCGCGCGCTGCTCGCCGAGGAAAAAGCGCATATGCGCGCCGGCGACGAACTCGCGCGCAAGCGTCGCGCGTTGCCGTGGGTCAAGGTCGACCAGACCTATACGTTCGACACGCCGCAAGGGCGCCGGACACTCGCGGAGCTATTCGACGGCCGCAGCCAGCTGATCGTCTATCACTTCATGCTGGGCGAGGATTGGGAAGAGGGCTGCGTCGGCTGCTCGTTCCTCTCGGATCATATGACCGGCATCGTCACGCATCTCGAACATCACGACGTGAGCTACGTGACGGTGTCGCACGCGCCGCTCGCGAAAATCGAGGCGTTCAGGCGGCGCATGGGCTGGACGTTTCCGTGGGTATCGTCGAACGGCAGCGAGTTCAATTTCGACTACCACGTGTCGTTCACGCCCGAGCAGCTGGCGAGCAGGAAGGCGTTCTACAACTTCGTCGAGCAGGACGTCGGCATCGACGAGCAACACGGCCATAGCGTGTTCTACAAGGACGAAAACGGCGACGTGTATCACACGTACTCATGCTACGGACGCGGCGACGAGCGTTTCGTCGGCGTCTACGCGCATCTCGACATCGCACCGAAAGGCCGCAACGAGGCGAGCAATCTGACCGACTGGGTCAGGCATCACGATCGCTACGAGGACAAGGCGGGCGGCGCGTGTCTCGCGTGTGGTTCGTGAGCGATGCGATGAGGTGAGGCGCGGCTGCTGCGTGGCCTGTGCGTTGGCGTTGCGAAAAAGCGGCTGGAGATGGGCGTGTACGCGGCCGCTGTGCCGCGCGTGCCACCGATGCGTCAGTGCAGTATCGACGCGCTATCGGCGACGTTATAACGCCATGTCGAAAGCGGGCTTGAGGAACAGCTCCATTGCCATCACGGCGAGGCTCATCGCGGCAGCGGCGAGGGTCAAGACGCCGTATTCGTCGTAGCGCGCATCGTAGAGACATGCGATAACGAACAGAATCGCCAGCAGGTTGGTCAGCCAGTCGAAATTCAGCGCGAGGGTCATCGATTGGGTCCGGGCTCGTGTGCGATGCGGACGGTCGAATCGCACGGTCAAATCGAGCGCGATTCTATCGAAACGAGCTTACGGATTCGCAACGGCTGCGCTTACACAGATTACGGGGCGCCACGCCCGGCGCGGCGCCCCGTCCGGCGTCCGGTTACGCCGCCATCATGTCGTGCTCGATCCACTCGATCACCGAGGTGCGGCGCGGCTGCCAGCCGAGCAGCGTGCGCGCGCGCCCGCCGCGTACGCGGCTGTTCGAGCCGAGGCCGTACGACGCCATTTCGTAGCCCCATTCCTGCTTCGCGTCTTCGAGCGGCCAGTCCTGCGGCGCGCCGAGCTTCATCGCGCGCGCGATCGCGGCGCTCATGTCGCGGAACGACGCTTCGCCGCTTTCGACGAAATAGAACGTGCCGGCCGGCGTCTTGTCGAGCGCGAGGCGATACAGCTCGGCGACGTCGTCGATATGCACGTTCGACCAGACGTTGCCGCCGCTGCCCACGTGCCGCACCACGCCGCTCTTCTGCGCCTGGCGCACGAGCCGCGGCAGCTGCACGCTGGCGCTGCCGGCCACCGCGCCGTGGCCGTAGATCAGCGTGTTGCACAGCACGGCCGAGCGGATGTTGCGCTGTGCCGCGTCGAGCACGAGCCGGTCGATCGCGACGCGCGGGGCCTTGTCGGCGGTCGGCGTGGGCAGCGCGTCTTCGTGATAGACGCTAGCTTCACCGGCTTCGCCGCCCGAGGCATCGCCGACGATGCTCGAACCGCTCGTATGCAGGAACACCTTGCCGGAGCCGGCGAGCCCGTCGATCAGCGCGCGCACCGCGCCTTCGTGGTCGCTGCTCGCGGTGTTGATGACGGCGTCGGCCGCTTGCGCTTCGGCGCTCAGCAACGCGCTGTTGTCGAGCGTGCCGATGACGGGCTCGATGCCGAGCCGCTGCAACTCCGCGCTCTGTTCGGGATTGCGGATCAGACCGCGCACGTGATGGCCGGCGCGCACCAGATGCGCCGCGATCGAGCCGCCGATAAAACCGCTTGCGCCTGTAACGAAAATCTTCAAGACATTCTCCTTGATGCAATGACGGGGACAGGCACGCAGTATCGCCCGCATCGATTTTCGCAAAAAGCGTGTTAGTCTCAAATCAATCTTGATTTCGAGTCAATAATGAAAACGTCCACCGACGAATTGCTCGTGTTCGTCACCGTGATCGACTGCGGCTCGATCACGGCGGCGGCCGAGAAGCTGGGGCAGACTGTCTCCGGCGTGAGCCGCGCGCTCACGCGCCTCGAACAGAAGCTCGATACCGCGCTCGTGCGGCGCACGACGCGCCGCCTGCATTTGACCGAAGAGGGCGAGGCATTTCTGCGGCGCGCCCGCGCGATTCTCGACGCGCTCGAAGAAGCCGAGGAGTCGGTCGCGCGCGGCCGCGAGCGGCCGTCGGGGCGCTTGCGCGTCGATGCGGCGTCGCCGTTCATGCTTCATTGCATCGCGCCGCATATGACGGCGTTTTCTGCGCTGTACCCGGAGATCCGGCTCGAACTGACGAGCAACGAGCGCATCGTCGATCTGCTCGAACAGAAGGTCGACATCGCGATCCGCATCGGCGCATTGCAGGACTCGACGCTGCATGCGCGCGCGCTCGGCAGCAGCAAACTGCGCGTGCTCGCGAGCCCGGCGTATCTCGCCGAATACGGCGAACCGGCCACGCTCGACGCGTTGCGCGCGCATCGGCTGATCGGCTTTACCGCGCCCGAGCACCTGAACCGCTGGCCGCTGCGCGAGGGCGGCAAGGGGCGCAAGCGCGGCCAGGCTCACGACGACGCGGCGCCACGGCTGAAGATCGAGCCGTCGATCACCGCGTCGAGCGGCGAGACGCTGCGGCAACTGGCGCTGTCGGGCTGGGGCATCGCCTGTCTCGCCGATTTCATGACCGCCGCCGACGTGCGCGAGAACCGCCTCGTGCCGATTCTCGGCAACCTGCTCGTCGACGAGCGGCAGCCGGTGAACGCGGTGTACTACCAGAGCGCGTCGCTCGCGGAGCGCGTGCAGTGCTTTCTGGATTTCATGGCGGGCAAGGTGAGGCTGTAGCGGGGCGCGAATCATGGAAATCCCCAGGCGGGAAAGCTTGAAAAAGAAGTTGTATATACAAGTTCGCCGAGCTAGACTTATTTGAACTTGTATAGACAGGACTACACCACCATGATGCTGAAGCCCGGCCACCTGACTCTCCCGCAACTGCGCCGGATCGCCCGCGAGCCGGTCACGCTGCAACTCGATCCCGCGAGCCACGCCGCCATCGACGCCTGCGCGCAGGCCGTCGCCGACATCACCGCGAAGGGCGAGCCGGCCTACGGCATCAACACCGGTTTCGGCCGCCTCGCCAGCACGCATATCCCGCGCGAACAACTCGAACTGCTGCAACGCAATCTGGTACTGTCGCATGCGGTCGGCGTCGGCGAGCCGATGTCGCGCCCGGTCGTGCGCCTGTTGATGGCGCTGAAGCTGTCGAGCCTCGGCCGCGGCCACTCGGGCATTCGCCGCGAAGTCATGGAAGCGCTGCTCGCGCTGTTCAACGCCGACGTGCTGCCGGTGATTCCGGTCAAGGGCTCGGTCGGCGCATCGGGCGACCTCGCGCCGCTCGCGCATATGTCGGCGGTGCTGCTCGGCGTCGGCGAAGTGTTCGCGAAGGGCGAGCGCCTGCCGGCCACCGAAGGTCTTGCGCTCGTCGGCCTGAAGCCGCTCACGCTGCAGGCGAAGGAAGGCCTCGCGCTACTCAACGGCACGCAGGCGTCGGCCGCGCTCGCGCTCTACAACCTGTTCGCGATCGAAGACCTCTACCGCACGGCGCTCGTGGCCGGCGCGCTGTCGGTGGATGCGGCGATGGGCTCGGTCAAGCCGTTCGATGCGCGCATTCACGAACTGCGCGGCCATCACGGCCAGATCGACGCGGCGGCGGCTTACCGGTCGCTGCTGCAAGGCTCGGGCATCAACGTCTCGCACGCCGACTGCGACAAGGTGCAGGACCCGTACAGCCTGCGCTGCCAGCCGCAGGTGATGGGCGCCTGTCTCGACCAGATGCGCCAGGCTGCCGCAACGCTGCTGACCGAAGCGAACGCGGTCTCCGACAACCCGCTGATTTTCCCGGACACCGGCGAAGTGCTGTCGGGCGGCAATTTTCACGCCGAACCGGTCGCGTTCGCGGCCGATAATCTCGCGCTGGCCGCTGCGGAAATCGGCGCGCTCGCCGAGCGCCGCATCGCCTTGCTGATCGACGCGACGCTGTCGGGCCTGCCGCCGTTCCTCGTGAAAGACGGCGGCGTGAACTCGGGCTTCATGATCGCGCACGTCACGGCCGCTGCGCTCGCCTCGGAAAACAAGACGCTCGCGCATCCGGCCTCGGTCGATTCGCTGCCGACGTCCGCGAACCAGGAAGACCATGTGTCGATGGCGACGTTCGCGGCGCGCAAGCTCGGCGACATCGCCGACAACACCGCCAACATTCTCTCGATCGAACTGCTGGCCGCGGCGCAAGGCGTCGATCTGCGCGCGCCGCACCGCACCAGCCCGAGTTTGCAGAAAGTGATGGACGTGGTGCGCAAGAACGTGCCGCACTACGAACTCGATCACTACTTCGCGCCGGACATCGCGGCCGTCACGAAGCTCGTGCAGGACGGCACGATCGCCAAGCTGAGCCCGTTCTCGTTCGTCTCCGAGCAGTAAGCCAACCCGGTAGGCCAACCCGGCCGTCACCGCTACTATCCGGCACGCGGATCACGCCAATGAACGCACCCGCTTATCAGGGCATCAAGGACTTCATCCTCGCGCGCATTCATGCGGGCGAATGGGCCGAAGGCGACCAGGTGCCGTCCGAAAACGAACTGGCGCGCGAGTTCAACGTCGCGCGCATGACGGTCAACCGCGCATTGCGCGAGTTGACCTCGGAGCAGGTGCTCACGCGCGTGCAAGGTTCGGGCACGTTCGTCGCCCGTCCCAAGTACGAATCGACGCTGGTCGCGATCCGCAGCATCTCCGATGAAATCGTCGCGCGCGGCCATCGCTATCACGCCCGGGTGCTCGACATCGGCGCGAGCATCGCCGATGCGGAGCTTGCCGACGAAATGCAGGTGAGCGCGGGCAGCCCCGTGTTTCATTCGCGCCTGCTGCATTTCGAAAACGACGAGCCGGTGCAGCTCGAAGCGCGCTGGGTCAATCCGGCCGTCGCGCCCGAGTATGCGTTGCAGGACTTCACGAACACGACGCCGAACCAGTATCTCGTGCGCGTCGCGCCGCTGCAGCGGGTCGAGTACCGCATCGAGGCGCTGGCGGCCGACGACGGCACGCGCCAGTTGCTGAACATGGATGAACGCGAGCCGTGCCTCGTGCTGCATCGTCGTACGTGGTCGCAAAGCCAGGTCGCCTCGATCGCCAATCTGTGGCATCCGGGCAGCCGCTACCGCTTTACCGGGCATTTCTGATCCGATTGCGTTTTTTTACCATCGCCGAATTCGTTATCGAACAGCTTCAAGCATCCGAGGGACATCATGAACAATCCGAAGCATATCGATCCGCGTCTCGACCCGACCCGCACGATCCGCGCACCGCGCGGCGCGGAAAAGACCTGCAAGACGTGGATCGCGGAAGCCGCGTACCGGATGATCCAGAACAATCTGGACCCCGAAGTCGCCGAGCATCCGCACGCGCTCGTCGTGTACGGCGGCATCGGCCGCGCCGCGCGCAACTGGGATTGCTTCGACCAGATTCTCGCGTCGCTGAAGGACCTGAACGAAGACGAAACGCTGCTGATTCAATCGGGCAAGCCGGTCGGCGTGTTCCGCACGCATGCCGACGCGCCGCGCGTGCTGCTCGCGAACTCGAACCTCGTGCCGCACTGGGCGACGTGGGAACACTTCCACGAACTCGACCGCAAGGGTTTGATGATGTACGGCCAGATGACCGCAGGCAGCTGGATCTACATCGGCAGCCAGGGCATCGTGCAGGGCACCTACGAGACCTTCTTCGCGGTCGCGAACCAGCACTTCAACGGCGCCCCGCAAGGCCGCTGGATTCTCACTGGCGGTCTCGGCGGCATGGGCGGCGCGCAGCCGCTCGCGGCAACGATGGCGGGCTTCTCGATGATCGCGGTCGAATGCGACGAGACGCGCATCGACTTCCGTCTGAAGACGCGCTACGTCGACAGGAAAGCGAAGACGCTCGACGAAGCGCTCGCCATGCTAGACGAAGCGAAGCGGAGCGGCACGCCGGTATCGGTCGGGCTGCTCGGCAATGCGGCCGACGTGTTCGCCGAGTGCGTCGCGCGCGGCATCACGCCGGACTGCGTGACCGATCAAACCAGCGCGCACGATCCGATTCACGGCTATCTGCCGCAGGGCTGGACCGTCGAGGACTGGCGCGAGCGTCAGAAGACCGCGCCCGAGAGTATCGTCACGCCGGCCAAGCAGTCGATGGCGAAGCAGGTGCAGGCGATGCTGACGCTGGAGGAACGCGGCGCGGCGACGCTCGACTACGGCAACAACATCCGCCAGATGGCGCTCGAAATGGGCGTCGACAACGCCTTCGATTTTCCGGGCTTCGTGCCGGCGTATATCCGCCCGCTGTTCTGCGAGGGCAAGGGCCCGTTCCGCTGGGTCGCGCTGTCGGGCGATCCGGAAGACATCTACAAGACCGATGCGAAGGTCAAGGAGCTGATTCCCGACGACCCGCATCTGCATAACTGGCTCGACATGGCGCGTGAACGCATCGCGTTTCAGGGGCTGCCGGCGCGGATCTGCTGGGTCGGCGTGAAGGATCGATATCGGCTCGGCCAGGCGTTCAACGAAATGGTCCGCAACGGCGAACTGAAGGCACCGATCGTGATCGGCCGCGATCACCTCGACACCGGTTCGGTGGCGAGCCCGAACCGCGAAACCGAATCGATGAAGGACGGCTCGGACGCGGTCAGCGACTGGCCGCTGCTCAACGCGCTGCTCAATACGGCGGGCGGGGCGTCGTGGGTCTCGCTGCATCATGGCGGCGGCGTCGGCATGGGCTTCTCGCAGCACGCGGGCGTCGTGATCGTCGCGGACGGCACCGATGCCGCGCACCAGCGCCTCGGCCGCGTGCTGTTCAACGATCCGGCCACCGGCGTGATGCGTCACGCGGATGCGGGCTATGAACTCGCGCAGCAGACCGCGCGCGAGGCGGGCCTCGATCTGCCGATGCTCGGCCGCTGACATGACCGTGGCCCATGGTGCGGGCGGCACGGCACGCGTTACGCTGATTCGCGGCGCCGACCTCGTGGCGGCGCCGTGGAAAAACGGCGGCGGCATGACGCGCGAGGTGGCCGCGTTTCCGTCGCGCAGCAGCGGACAGCGCGAGGCGCCGGGCGATTTCGTGTGGCGTGTGAGCGTCGCCGAGGTCGCGCAGGCCGGGCCGTTTTCGCGCTTCGAGGGCGTGGACCGCACGCTCGTGCTGTTGTCGGGCGCGGGCATGTTGCTCGACGAACTGGATGATGCAGAGGTCGTGAAGTCGCATGCATTGAAGCAGCCGCTCGACGTCGCGCGTTTCGACGGCGAGGCGCGTATCGAGGCGCGGCTTGTCGATGGCGCGACGCGCGACTTCAACCTCATGGTGCGGCGCGACCTCGCGCTGGGCGTGCTCGACGTGTGGCGATGCGAGGCGAAGCGGGCTGTGTCGCACATGATCGAGGGCGACGTGGTGCTGCTCTATTGCACAAGCGGGTCGGTGGCGCTGGGGCTCGCAAGCGGGGTGGAAGCAGAAGCGGAAAGAGAAGTGACGCAACTGCAACTCGAAACAGGAGACACGCTGCGCATCGACATACCGAGGGCGCTGACCTGCACGCTCGAAGGCACGGGCGCCGTGCTCGCGATTAGCATCCGCTATACGCGGCGGTGATCGCGCACTGACTTCAACTCGCCTGCAGGCACAGGGATGGCAGGGCGGGCTCAGACGAGCCGACCCACGCGAACAGACACGAACGCACACGAACACGCAACCAGCTGCACCGCGCAGCAAAGAGCATGCGATGAAGCAAACCGTTTGGCATCACCTCAAACTGTGCCCGCAGGGCGACCCTCGCCATACGCTCGCCGATGCCGCGATCGCCGTCGAAGACGGCCGCATCGCGTGGCTCGGCGCCGCGGCCGAGTTGCCCGCGTCCTACGCCGCCTGGCCGCGCGAAGATTTGCGCGGCGCGTGGGTGACGCCTGGCCTCGTCGATTGTCATACGCACCTCGTGTACGGCGGCCAGCGCGCCGATGAATTCGCGCAGCGGCTCGCGGGCGTCAGCTACGAAGAAATCGCGCGGCAGGGTGGCGGTATCGTCTCGACCGTGCGCGCGACACGTGCTGCAAGCGAAGCCTCGCTGTTTAGCCAGGCGGCCGCGCGGCTCGAACCGCTGCTCGCCGAAGGCGTGACGGCCATCGAAATCAAATCCGGCTACGGCCTCGATCTCGCGAGCGAGCGCAAGATGCTGCGTGTCGCGCGGCAACTCGGCGAGCGCTATCCGGTCACGGTCTATACGACGTTTCTCGGCGCGCATGCGCTGCCGCCCGAATTCGCGGGCCGCGCCGATGCGTATATCGACGAAGTCTGCAACACGATGCTGCCCGCGCTCGCAGACGAAGGGCTCGTCGACGCGGTCGACGTGTTCTGCGAGCGCATCGGTTTTTCGCTCGAACAGAGCGAGCGCGTGTTCAACGCGGCCGCGCGCTACGGGCTGCCCGTCAAGATGCACGCCGAGCAGTTGTCGAACGGCGGCGGCACCGTGCTTGCGGCGCGGCATCGCGCGCTGTCCGCGGATCACCTCGAATTTCTCGACGAAGCCGGCGTTGCCGCGATGAAGGAAGCGGGCACGGTGGCCGTGCTGTTGCCGGGCGCGTACTACTTCATCCGCGAGACGCAGTTGCCGCCGCTCGATCTGCTGCGGCGCTACGAGGTGCCGATTGCGATTTCGACCGACAGCAACCCCGGCACCTCGCCGGTCACCTCGTTGCTGCTGATGATGAACATGGCGTGCACGCTGTTTCGCATGACCGTGCCCGAGGTGCTGCAAGGTGTGACCGCGCATGCGGCGCGCGCGCTCGGCAGGAGCGACACGCACGGCGCGTTGCAGGCGGGACGCGCGGCCGATTTCGCGGTATGGCCGGTCGATTCGCTGGCCGAGCTGGCTTACTGGATCGGGCGTCCCTTGTGCGAGCGAGTCGTGCGCGCGGGCGAAACGGTTTATACGCGGCGTGAGTCGAGTGCGGCTTGAGCTAAAGGTCCGAGAGATGACGCAATCCAGGCAATCGCTGTTCGCCGCTCACGCGTACCTGCCCGATGGCTGGCACCGCGACGTGCTGCTCGAATGGGACGCGAACGGCACGCTGAGCGCGGTCACGCCCGATCATGCGGAGGCACCCGCCGGCGTGCTGCGGGCCCAAGGGCCCGTAATGCCAGGCATGCCGAATCTTCATTCGCACGCGTTCCAGCGCGCGATGGCGGGGCTGACCGAATATCGCGCGGCATCGGGCACCGGCGCCGCCGATAACTTCTGGTCCTGGCGCGACCTCATGTATCGCTTCGCGGCGCGCATCACGCCCGAAGGGCTCGCGAGCGTCGCGCAGTGGCTCTACATCGAAATGCTGAAGGCCGGCTATACCTCGGTGTGCGAATTCCACTACGTGCATCACGCGCAGGACGGCGGCCGTTACGCGAATCAGGCCGAACTCGCGCAACGCGTGGTCGAGGCGGCGGCGGAGAGCGGCATCGGCATGACGATGCTGCCGGTGCTCTATCAGTACAGCGGTTTTGGCGCGCGCGCGCCGCGCGACGATCAGCGCCGCTTCATCAATACGCCGGAGAGCTTGCTCGATCTGCTCGGCACGCTGCGCACGGCGCGTCCTGAACACGCCGCGCTGCGTTACGGCGTTGCGCCGCATTCGCTGCGCGCGGTGTCGGAAGCGTCGTTGCGCGCGCTGCTCGGCGGCATCGACGCGACGGCGCCCGTGCATATCCATATCGCCGAACAGACCGCCGAGGTCGAGGCGTGCCTCGCAACCGAAGGCGCGCGTCCGGTGCAATGGCTGCTCGACCGCTTCGAGGTGGACGGCCGCTGGTGCCTCGTGCATGCGACCCACGTCGACGGGAACGAAACGCTCGCACTCGCGAACAGCGGCGCGGTCGCGGGGCTGTGCCTGACCACCGAGGCCAATCTCGGCGATGGCATTTTTCCGGCGCGCGACTATCTCGACGCGCAAGGCCGTATCGGTGTCGGTTCGGATAGCCATATCGGCGTCGACTGGCGCGCGGAATTGCGGCTGCTCGAATACGGCCAGCGTCTCATGCACCGGCAGCGCAACGTGCTGGCGTCGGCGCAGGCCACGCACGTCGCGGACCGTTTGTTCGATGCGGCGCTCGACGGCGGCGCGCGGGCCACCGGCCGTGCGGTCGGCGCGTTGCGGGCCGGCCATCGCGCGGACTGGCTCGTGCTCGATGCCGATCATTCGAGCATCGCCGGGCATGCGCCGCACACGTGGCTGTCGGGCGTCGTGTTCTGCGAGCACGGCGAGACGCCGATTCGCGATGTCTACACGGGCGGCGTCAAGGTCGTCGACAACCGCAGGCATCGCGACGAAGAGGGCGCTTATGCGCGCTATCGCGTGGCGCTCGCGGACCTGCTCGCCTAGGCGGCGCCGCATTCGCCCAATGCGATCATGCGTCGGCGCTGCTTCGCAAACCTCGAAGATCAGACGTGTAACAGCATGTGTCCATGATTGCGCGCTGGCGTTTTCGCGTGGAATGTAGGGGGCGTCGTGCGCCGGCGTGAGGTCGCGCGGCGCTCGCCGGTCGCCGCGAGTGCGGCTCGCCATAAGAAAAGCCCCGTGAAAACGGGGCTTTCCGATGCGAGCCTTGTCTCATCGACGCGGCATCGCGGATCAGTGGCAGCGCGTTACCAAATGGTGGTGAACGCGCTCCTTGTGGCATTCGCGATGATGATGCGGGGCGGCTTGAGCAGGAGCGATCGCGCTCAGGGTGGCGACAGCCGCGGCAATGGCGAGAACGATTTTCTTCATTACAGAACCCTTAAGTCGATGTTGTGGAGCGACCGGTACAGCACGGCACGTGCCGTCTCGGCGCGTAAGCATGCCACATTTCTGTAGCCAAACGGCGGAACGCCGTGCGAATTCGTGTGTCGATGCAACACGCGGCATGTTGTCAACGCATTGTCATAGGTATCGGTGTGCATTCGCGCGTAACGTCGGCATGAAAGCGACGCCGGTGCACGCCTCGGCAAGCCCTGATTGCACGCAGCGCACCGCAGCGACTAAGCTTTCAGAACGATGACATGCGCGATGCGGTCATCGGTTCATCGGGCAACAAGATGGAAGACCCAGCGATGGAAGATTCCGACGAATTGCTGCTGCCGATCTGGCGCGCGAACCTGGTGCTGCTAACCCGCGAGGTTGGCGCCGCGAGCCGGCTCGCGCGCATGATGACGTTCTCCGCGAGCTATCTGAAGCTGATGCTGGCGGGCCAGCGCGAATTCAGCGAGGAATTCGTGCGCGGCGTCGAAGCGGTCACCGGTCTGCCGGGCGGCTGGATGAACGTGCCGCACAGCGAACCCGAGATACCGTCGAACGCGCGCGAGGCGATCGACAACGAGCAGCCGCTTGCGCGTTTTCGCGGCACCGCGCATCCGGTGCGCAAGAAGACGGTGCTGCGGCCGCCCGAGCCGATTTTCGGGCAGCCGGGCGCGACCCGGCGCATCGAGGAAGACACGCTCGACGTGGAAGCGCATCGGCGGCAGGCGCATTTTCGCAAGGTGCGCGATCTGGCGACGCAGGACGTGCGGCGTTTCGAGCGGCATCTGCTGCACGCGCCGGTGGAGCTCGCCTCGATGCGCGCGAAGGTCGAGGACGTGATCGCCGCGACCGAACTCGACGATCGCATTCAGGCTGATCTCGCGGGACGGCTCGAACAGATCGAGAAGCATCGCCACATGCTGCTCAGGCACGTGGAAAAGCTCCAGGAACTGCTCGGCCAGCTTGGCGATGGCGACCGGGGAGAGTGAGGCGGTCGGGGTTGCGGCCTGGCTGGCTATGCTGTTCACCGCCTGCGTCGTGGCCTTGCCACTCCTAGCGTTCGCCGACGAAATCACCACCGCCAGCGACGAACGCGCGCCCGCGACGATCGAGCGCGACGTCCATCTCTTCAAGATCGGCAAGGATGGCTCCGTCGAGGAATACGACGACACGGTGTTGCGCGCCGACACCGCGAGCGGCGTCGACGATATTGCGCAGCGCTACGTGTGGTTCAACAGGGACATCGAGCAGGTGCAACTGCTGAGCGCCGAAACCATCGCGCCCGACGGCAGCGTGCATCCGGTCGGCCCCGAGGCGATCCGCGACGTGCAGGAGCCGCGCTCGGCCGGCGCGCCGAGTTTCGAGGACGGCGTGTTGCGCACGGTGATTTTCCCCGCTGTGGAGTCGGGCGCGCGCGTACACCTGGCGTTTCGCAAGACGCGCGCGAAGCCGCTGCAGGCCGGCACGTTCGCGTACCTCGTCGAGCCGGCGCGGGTTCCCGTGGAGTCGCAGCGGCTCATCTTCGATCTGCCCGCCGACGTGCCGCTCCATGCCGACGCGCGCGGCTATGTCGCGCTGCCGCCGGTGAGCGAAAACGGCCGCACCCGCTACGAATTCGACTACCGGCACGGCCCGTATGCGCGGCTCGAAGCGGGCGCGGTCGGCTACGCGAACTGGGGCGACCGGCTGATGGTGTCGACGGTGCCGGACTTCGCGAGCTTCGCCGCGCGCTATCGCGAGCCCGCCAGCGACGACGCGACGCGCGATGATCCCGCGATTACTCGGCTCGCGCAGAGCCTGACGGCGGGCCTCGCCGATCCACGCGCGAAAGCCCGCGCGCTCTACGACTGGGTGCGCCTGAATATCCGCTACGTGGCGCTTTTTCTCGGCGAGACCGCGGCGATTCCGCACAAGGCGGCCGATATCCTGCGCAACCGCTACGGCGATTGCAAGGACGACGTCGCGCTCTACGGCGCGCTGCTTGCGGCGGTCGGCATTCGCAGCGAGCCGGTGCTGCTCGATCTCGGGCCGTACTACAGCTTGCCGGACGTGCCCGGTTACGGCGCGAGCGCGATCAATCACGCGATCATCTGGATTCCTGAGCTCTCGCAATTCGCGGATGCGACCGCGGGCGGCACCGAATTCGGCTATCTGCCGTCCGGCGTGATGGACCGGCCGGCGCTGCTCGTCGACGATGGCGTGCTCGCGCGCACGCCGGCCACGCAGCTGCGCGAGCGCACCGCGCGCATGCAGATCGACGTCGACGAAAACGGCACTGCGCATTACGCGTACCGCGTCGAGGACGCGGGTTTTACGGCCGAGGTCGAGCGCAACATGTTCCGGCGCGCGACGCGGCAGCGCGCGCAGCAGATCGCGGCGAGCCGTCTGTTGCAAACGGGTTTGCACGGCAGCGCGCAATTGCGTACCGGCGACGTGGCCGCAACGGGCGGACCGTTCGCGGCCTCGATGCAGGGCAGTGTGCCGCATCTGATCTGGCCGGACGGCACGAGCGCGGTGCCGGCGTTGACGAGCCTCGCGGGCGGGATGGGCTCGCAGGTCGAGGCGTGGCTGGCCGAGCCGCTTAGAACGCAGCCGTGGGTCTGCATCGGCGGCGAGTTCGACGAGACGTTGGAGATGACGCTGCCGCGTTTCGCGCGCGTGACCGACTTGCCGGGCGACAGCACGGTCGAGGATCGCATGCTCGCGTTTTCTTCGCGCTATGTGTTCGATTCCGCGACGCGCACCTTGCAGGTGCGGCGGCATCTGCGCGCCGCGTTCGGCCATCAGATGTGTTCGGCCGACGAATTCGCCGCGCTGAAAGACGACCTCGTGCGCATCGAGCGCGATCTCGACGCCGAGGTCGTGGTCAGGGCGGCGGGGACGAGATAGCGGCTGCGGCGAAGAAAAAGGGGGAGGCCCGGGTAGTCCCGGGCGGTTTCGCGTGCGGGCCTAGCGCTCGCCCTGCTGGCGCAGCAGTTCTTCGCGCAGACGCAGGAGCGGCGCCTTGGTGTCTTCGTCGGCCCAGGTGTCGAGGTCGTCGATCGCGCGCTGGCAGCCGTCGAGCACGACGTCGAGATCGACCGGCACGCCGTTGTTCAGCGCGAATTCGATTGTTTCCGCGAACTGCTGGCACTCGTCCTCGCCGTAGGAGATGTCGAGATTGTCGGCGATGACGTCGGCGATGTTGCTGCGTGCCTTGTCGTCGGCCGTCACCATGTCGACGATGCCGCGCGCGACGGCCGGCGAGTAGTAGAGCGCGATGTCGAGCCATTGCGCGGGATCGAAATCGGGCTGGTCGAACTGGTTCTCGAAGAACTCGATCGCTTCCTGTTCGTGCGCTTCGTCCGCGTCGACGCTCATGCACAACTGCTCAAAAAATTCTTCCCGCTCGCTGCGGATATGACCGTCCATCGATGCCTCGTCTGCTGAATGCCGGATGCCTGAAAAATACCGTGGACGCTGGGGTGTTGCCTCGGTCCACGCGGCACGCATTATAGGGCGGCCGTCGTCGGGGCGTGGCCGGGGGCTTCAGCCGGCACTGCAAGCGGTATTACAAGCGGCACTGCAAGCGGCACTGCAAGCGGCCTCCCGTTCCCACCACCGCCGCCCTGCGGCCACGGATGGCCGCGGCAACCGGCTCAAGCCGTCTCGGCCACCCAGGCATCGAACCACTCGCGCGGCTGGGCGATTTCGTTTTGCGTCGCCACGAGTTCGAGTTCGTAGCGGCCGGCCTGCCACGTCGCCTTGACCACCGCGTTGACCGCCGCGAGCGTGTGCTCGAACGCGGAGCGCACGGAATCGCCGAGCAGCGTGCGCGCGACGAACACCGCGCTGGTCAGATCGCCGACACCGACCGGCTGGCGCGCGAACGGATAGAGCGGACGTTGTCCCATCCAGGCTTCGCGCGCCGTGACGACGAGCATGTTGAAGCGGTCGGCGGGACTGTTGCGGTCGAGCAGATGCTTGACGAGCACGAGCTTCGGCCCGCGCGCGATCACTTCGCGGCACGCGCTCACCGCTTCCTCGAGCGTCTCGATCTCGCGGCCGACGAGGCGTTGCAACTCGGTATGGTTCGGCGCCATCGCGTCGGCGACTTCCGGCATCGCGCTCACGAGAAACGCCTGGATGCCGGGCTCGACCTTGCAGCCGCTTGCCACGCCCATCACCGGATCGCAGAAGTACCACGCGCGCGGATTGGCCGCCTTCACGGCCTTGACGATTTCGATCACCGAGCGGGCCTGCTCCGGCGTGCCGAGATAGCCGGACAGCACGGCGTCGCAGCGCGGCAGCATGCCGATCGCGCCGATGCCCTCGACGAGTTCTTCCATCTGCGACGCGTCGATCGCGCTGCCGCTCCAGTGCCCGTACTGCGTATGGTTCGAGAACTGCACGGTGTTGAGCGGCCAGACATTGACGCCGAGCCGGCTCATCGGAAACACGGCTGCGCTATTGCCGGCGTGACCGAACACGACATGGGACTGGATGCTCAAAACGTTTTTGGTCATGGTGAGGCTCGCGCAACGGGGCGGGCGCGATCAAGGAAACGGGAAGGCGCGCCGTGCCGGCGCTTCGAATGGTCTCGCCGTGGTGCGGCATGCCTGCCTGCTTCAGAGGGTGCAAGAAAAGTGCACGGTCTGCATCGTCAGCAAACAATACAGGAGTTTCGCGGACGCGAGTTGATCCGGCCCCGTGTTGTTGCGCCGAACCATCAAACGAGCCGGCGCGCGGGGCGGGGTATGGGGCCAGGCAAGAACTCGCGCGCCGATCCGCGCATGAAGCCGCAAGCTTGACGAAAGCCGACCGAGCCGCACCACGCCGGGCCACGCTCTCCTCAGACCAGTTCCCGATACAAGGCCAGATAACGCTCGGCCGATGCGCCCCAGCCGAAGTCCTGGCGCATCGCGCGGCGTTGCGCGGCCTTCCATTCGGTGCGGCGCTCGTAGAGCGCGAACGCGCGCCGGATTGCCGCGGCGATGCCCTTCGGCTCGAAGCGTTCGAAGACGAAGCCGGTCGCGAGATCGTCGGCGAGATTTTCGAGCGATGCGTCGGCGACCGTGTCCGCGAGACCGCCGACGCCATGCACGAGCGGCAGCGAGCCGTAGGCGAGCGCGTAGAGCTGCGTGAGCCCGCACGGCTCGAAGCGCGACGGCACCGCGACCACGTCGCTGCCCGCGATGATCGTATGCGCGAGCGCTTCGTCGAAGCCGAGCTCCACGGCCACCGACTCCGGATGTGTCTGCGCGACGCGCTTCAGGCCGTTCTCGAGCGCCGGGTCGCCGGTGCCGAACACGACGAGCTGGCCGCCACGTCTGACGATTTCGGGCACGGCTTCGAGCAGCAGGTCGAGGCCCTTCTGCTCGGTCAGGCGGCTCACGACGCCGAACAGCAGCGCGTCGCTTTTCTGCGCGAGGCCGAAGCGCTTCTGCAGCGCTTCCTTGCAGGCGAGCTTGCCGGCGAGGCGCGAGGCGCTGTAGTGCGTCGCGAGCAGCGCGTCGCCGGCGGGATTCCACACCGTGTAATCGACGCCGTTCAGGATGCCGCTCAGATCGTGCGCGCGATGACGCAGCAGCGCGTCGAGCCCGCCGCCGTGCGCGAGCGTCTGGATCTCGCGCGCGTAGGTCGGGCTGACGGTCGTGATGCGGTCGCCGTAGTAGAGGCCCGCCTTCAGGAACGACAGTTGTCCGTAGAATTCGACGCCGTGCATGCTGAAGAAATCGTCGGGCAGGCCGAGCATGCCGAACTGCTGCGCGGGGAAAATCCCCTGGTAGGCGAGGTTGTGGATCGTAAACACGCTGCGCGCGAGCACGCGGCCTTGCTGGCGCTCGGCCGCCTTCAGATACGCGGATGCGAGCCCCGCGTGCCAGTCGTGCGCATGGACGATCTGCGGCGACCACGCCGGGTCCAGCTGTTGCGCGAGCTGCGCGGCGACCCAGCCGAGCAGCGCGAAACGCTGGGCGTTGTCGCCGTAGGGCACGTGCTCGTCGTTCAGATACGGATTGCCGGGCCGGTCGTAGAGCGTCGCCGCGCGGATCACGTAGACGGCGAGGCCGTTGGCGGGCAGGGTGCCGCGTTCGAGCAGCGCTTCCGGCGTGTCGAAGCGGCGCCCGAGCCGTGCCACCGGCTGCAGGTCCCGCAAACCGGCGAGCACGGCCGGAAACCCCGGCAGTAGCGCTCGCACGTCGGCGCCGCGCTCGATCAGCGCGGACGGCAGCGCGCCCACGACGTCGGCGAGACCGCCCGTTTTGAGAAGGGGATACAACTCGCTTGCGACATGCAGGGCGCGAATCGTCATAGGCCAGGTCTCTTTCGGGTTGCGAGGCTTGTTCGGGGTTGGGCTCGTGCGGTTGCGATCGCGCGGCCGCAAGCGGCCCGGCGCTTAAGCCGGCCGCTTGAGCAACGCTTCCTGCGTGACAAGCACGACGCCGTCGTCGGTGCGATAGAAGCGCGCGGCGTCGCGCGCCGGGTCCTCGCCGATCACCGTGCCTTCCGGAATCGTGCAGCCGCGGTCGATCACCACCTTCTGCAGGCGGCAGCTCGGGCCGACCGTGACCTGCGGCAACAAGACTGCCTCATTGATATTACAGAACGAATGCACTTTCACGTTCGACGACAGCACCGAGCGCGAAATCTGCGAGCCCGAGATCACGCAGCCGCCGCATACGATCAGGTTGTTGCCCGAGCCCTGCAAGCCCTTCATGTCGCGCACGAACTTCGCGGGCGGCAACTGTTCCTGATACGTCCAGATCGGCCAGCTGCGGTCGTAGAGGTCGAGCGTCGGGATCGTCGAGGCGAGGTCGAGGTTCGCGGCCCAGTATGCGTCGATCGTGCCGACATCGCGCCAGTACGGCTCGACGTTCGGGTCCGAGGAGACGCACGACATGCTGAACGGGTGCGCGATCGCCATGCCCTCGGTGACGACGCGCGGCAGGATGTCCTTGCCGAAGTCGTGGTCGGTGTCGATCGAGGCGATGTTCTCTTCGAGCAGCGTGTACAGGTAGTCGGCGTTGAACACGTAGATGCCCATGCTGGCGAGCGCGGTGTCGGGGCGGCCCGGCATCGCGGGCGGGTCGGCCGGTTTTTCGACGAAGCCGGTCACGCGGCGGTTCTCGTCGACCGCCATCACGCCGAACGCGACCGCGTCCATGCGCGGCACCTCGATGCAGCCGACCGTGCAATCGCAGCCGCTGTCCGCGTGATCGGCGATCATGCGCGTGTAGTCCATCTTGTAGATGTGGTCGCCCGCCAGCACGACCACGTACTTCGGGCGGATCGAGCGGATGATGTCGAGGTTCTGGAACACCGCGTCGGCGGTGCCGCGATACCAGTGCGCGCCTTCGACGCGCTGCTGCGCGGGCCACAGGTCGATGAACTCGCCCATCTCGCCGCGCAGGAAGCTCCAGCCGCGCTGCAGATGGCGCAGCAGCGAATGCGCCTTGTACTGCGTGACGACCGCGATGCGGCGAATGCCCGAGTTCAGGCAGTTGGACAGCGCGAAGTCGATGATCCGGTATTTGCCGCCGAAGTGCACCGCGGGCTTCACGCGCTTGTTGGTGAGCGGCCCGAGGCGGGTGCCGCGTCCGCCCGCGAGGACGATCGCGAGGGTGGTGCGTTGTAGGTCGTTCAGCCGTGCCGGAGTGTTCATGTCTGTCTCCCGATTGGATTGGTATGTGCCGTATGTGTCTGTTCCCCCGGATGATTCTGAGCTGGCCGTCCGCGCTGTGCCGATCGCTGTGCCGATGAATCGTGCGGCCAGCCGGCATGGCCTGGTCGCCTGGTTTTATCGCGTTGTTTTTTGCGGGCCCGTCAGCTAGTTCTAGCACCGATTCGAGGCGAGCGAGTAGTGCAAATTGAGCGGGCCGTGGTTCCCGTGATCCTTGTACGATCGGCGCTTGCCGCGCGCCTATCCGTGCGGCGCGTCACATAGCGCGAGGCCGTGTGCGGGACGCTGCGTGGCCGGATGGGCGGCAATATGCGTGCCAATGTCCGTTACTCCTCGTATCGGCCCGTGTCGATCCGTGTCGGCGTGTGTCGGGCGCGTCGCCGCTGAGTGCGTGGATGAGATCGCGCGACGAGATCGTGCGGTGCGGGTCGTGCGACACGGGCCGTATAACGCAGGCCGTGCGACGCGGGCCGCGCCGCTCATGCGCGCTTGCCGCCATGTTCCAGCGGGGCATCGTAGAATCGAGCGCTGGCGCCCGAGCCTCGTACGCGATTCTCGTCTGTTCACTCTTTGCGTTTTTCCAGAAAAATCCCCATGAGTCTTCGCCGCCCACCCCTGCTTGCCCTGCTGAGTGTTTGTGCCGCGGTATTCACGGTGTCCGCTGCTTCAAGCGCGGCGGCTTCCACGCCGGCCAGCGCCGCTGCCGCCGTCAGTCAGGCGAGCCCGGTCGCCGCGAGCGCCGCGGCTGCGTCCGTCGCCGATTCCGGCCCGGCCTACGGCCCCGAGTTGCAAGGCTTCAACTATCCCGCGCCGGTGCAGCGTTTCGAATTCACCTCGCAGGGCGTGCCGCTCTCGATGGCTTACATGGACGTCAGGCCCGCGCATGCGAACGGCCGCACGGTCGTGTTGCTGCACGGCAAGAACTTCTGCTCGGCGACGTGGGACGCGACGATTCATCGGCTCGCCGATGCCGGCTATCGCGTGATCGCGCCGGACCAGATCGGCTTTTGCAAGTCGAGCAAGCCCGAGCACTACCAGTACAGCTTCCAGCAGCTCGCGCGCAATACGCATGCGCTGCTCGAATCGCTCGGCGTGCGCGAGGCGACCATCGCCGGCCACTCGACGGGCGGCATGCTCGCGATCCGCTATGCGCTGATGTATCCGCGTGAAACGCAGCAACTGGTGCTCGTGAACCCGATCGGTCTGGAGGACTGGAAGGCGAAGGGCGTGCCCTCGCTATCGGTGGACCAGTGGTATCAGCGCGAACTGAAGACGACCGCCGACGGCATCCGCCGCTACGAGCAGAGCACCTATTACGCGGGCCAATGGCGCGCGGACTACGAACCGTGGGTGCAGATGCTCGCGGGCATGTATCGCGGACCGGGCAAGCAGATCGTCGCGTGGAATTCCGCACTGCTGTACGACATGATTTACACGCAGCCGGTGGTCTATGAGCTTGGTGATCTGAGCATGCCGACGTTGCTGCTGATCGGCCAGAAGGACACCACCGCGATCGGCAAAGACGCCGCGCCGCCCGAGGTGCGCGCGAAGCTCGGTCATTACCCTGAGCTTGGCCGGGCGGCCGCGAAGGCGATTCCGCATGCGACGCTGGTCGAGTTTGCCGATGCCGGCCACGCGCCGCAGATGCAGGATCCAGACGCGTTTCATAAGGCGCTGCTCAATGGGCTCGCGGCGGTGCCGACGAATCGCTGAGCGCGCGGCCTCACGCTCAGCTAACCGGGCCGGCAGGTTCCGCGAAACGTAAAGAAAGCCGTTCCCTCAAGAGGGTGCCGTTCAGTTGCCTGACTGAACGGCACCCCGGTACGAACCGCCTTTCCCCTACACAGGCCGGTTCGTCCTTCGACTACCTCATCGCCATCAACTCATCGCGCACCTGCGCGCCGATCTCGAACGAGCGCAGCCGCGCCTTGTGATCGTAGATCTGCGCGGTCAGCATCAACTCGTTCGCGCCGGTCTGCTCGATGATCGATTGCAGACCTTCGCGGATCGCGTCGCGATCGCCGAGCACCGTGCAGGCGAGCGAATGCGCGACGTTGCTCAACTCCATCTCCGACGCTGCGAGCCGCTCGACCGGCGGCTGCAACAGCCCCGGCGTACCGCGCCGCAAATTGATGAACTGCTGCTGCAGCGACGTGAAAAGACGCGCGGCTTCCTCGTTGGTATCGGCCGCGAACAGATTGACGCCGACCATCGCATACGGCTTGTCGAGCGTCGCGGACGGCCGGAACTGCGCGCGATACATCTGTAGCGCGGTCATCATGTAATCGGGCGCGAAGTGCGACGCGAAGGCGAACGGCAGGCCGAGCGCCGCCGCCAGTTGCGCGCTGTAGAGCGACGAGCCGAGCAGCCACAGCGGTACGTTGAGGCCCGCGCCGGGCACCGCGCGTATGCGCTGGCCCGCCACCGGATCGGCGAAATAGCGCTGCAACTCGACGACATCATCGGGAAACGAATCGGCGCTAGTCTGCAGATCGCGGCGCAGCGCGCGGGCCGTGGTCTGATCGGTGCCGGGCGCGCGGCCGAGGCCGAGATCGATACGGTCGGGATAGAGCGAGGCGAGCGTGCCGAACTGTTCCGCGATCACGAGCGGCGCGTGGTTCGGCAGCATGATGCCGCCCGAGCCGACGCGAATCGTCTTCGTGCCGCCGGCCACGTGGCCGATCACGACCGAGGTGGCGGCGCTCGCGATGCCGGGCATGTTGTGATGCTCGGCGAGCCAGAAGCGCCGGTAATTCAGTTTTTCCGCGTGCTGGGCGAGTTCGAGCGTGTTCCTGAACGCGTCCGCCGGCGTGGCGCCCGCGGTGACCGGCGAGAGATCGAGGACCGAGAAGGGGATCATTGTCTGTTGATTGACGGTTTGCGGCGCTTTCGCGCGATGCGGCATTGTGGCAAAGCCCGCATTTTTCTGCAGACGGCGCGCGGATGCCCACGTCGGCCGAAGGGTTTGTCGGGGTGTCGCTGAGAGGGCGATACAGTGTTGCCGAGGTGTCGCCGTGCTTGCAGGGTGGCGGCTTGCGTGGCGCGGAAATTGCGCCGCTGTCATGTGCCGAGGCATGCGCGAGTGCAGGAGTCGGCTGCATGAGTGCTTGCATGAGTGGCCGCATGAGTCCATGCACGTACGAGCCCGCGAGCGTACTTCTGGTACGCGCCATACGAGCATCAGGACGTTCGATCGAATGACGCGGCGCGACCGTGCGCCGGACGGCATTCGAGTGTACGGTGGAACTGTCGGTGCGGTGACGTGATGTGAGCCGATGCGGCGTATCGCGCGTTGCCGGATATCTGCCATGTTGCGAAGGAGTCCCCGATCCCATGAATGTCGTCAAAGAGTTTCGCACCCGATCATTCGAAGACGTGTGCCGCGCCTTGATCGGTCGCGAGGAAATCGCGCTCGTCGACGTGCGCGAGGAAGATGCCCATGCGCGCGGTCATCCGTTGTTTGCCGCCAATCTGCCGCTCTCGCGGCTCGAACTCGACGCGCCGCTGCGTCTGCCGCGCCTCGCGGTGCCGGTCGTCGTGTTCGATGCGGGCGAGGGGCTCGCGAAGCGCGCGGCCGAACGTCTCGCCGAACTCGGCTATACCGGCGTCGCCTTGCTCGAAGGCGGTCTGCAAGGCTGGCGCGAAGCGGGCGGCGAACTGTTCAGGGACGTCAACGTGCCGAGCAAGGCGTTCGGCGAACTCGTGGACAGCGTGCGTCATACGCCGTCGCTGTCCGCTCACGAAGTGCAGGCGCTGCTCGATCGCGAGGCCGACGTCGTCGTGCTCGACGCGCGCCGTTTCGACGAATTTCAGGCGATGAACATTCCCGGCAGCATCAGCGTGCCGGGCGCGGAACTCGTGCTGCGCGCCCGGCAGCTCGCGCCGAACCCGGCCACGCGGATCGTCGTCAATTGCGCGGGGCGCACGCGCAGCATCATCGGTGCGCAGTCGCTCATCAATGCCGGCGTGCCGAATCCGGTCGCGGCGCTGCGCAATGGCACGATGGGCTGGTCGCTCGCGGGCCAGCCGCTCGCGCACGGCAGCACGCGGCGCGTCGAAGGCGCCGTCGACAACGCGCTGCGCCTCGCCACTGCCGACGGTGCCCGCGCGGTCGCCGATCGCGCCCGGGTGGGCCGCACCTCGCGTGACGAGGCGCGCCGCTGGGCCGGCGAGGCGGTGCGCACTGTGTATCGCTTCGACGTGCGCACGCCCGAAGAATACGAGGCCGGCCACGTGCCCGGTTTTCGCAGCGCGCCGGGCGGCCAGCTCGTGCAGGAAACCGACATGTTCGCGCCGGTGCGCGGCGCGCGCGTGATCCTCGCGGACAGCGACGGCGTGCGCGCGAACATGAGCGCGTCGTGGCTTGCGCAGATGAACGTCGAGGTCTACGTGGTCGATGGGCTGACGGCCGCCGACTTCGCCGAGAAGGGCGCGGCGCCGCCCCCGCGTTATGCGGTGGCGCCGCCCGCGGCCGACGAAATCGCGCCGGCCGATCTCGCCGCGCTGCTGCAGGCGCCGGGCACCGCGGTGCTCGATTTCACGAGCAGCGCGAACTATCTGCAGCGGCATATTCCGGGCGCGTGGTTCGTGATCCGCAGCCAGCTCGCCGACGCGGTGCGCACGCTGCCCGACGCGAGGCGCTATGTGATGACCAGCGGCAGCAGCCTGCTCGCGCGTTTCGTTGCGCCGGAACTCGCGGCCTTGACGCAGCGTCCGGTGCAGGTGCTCGCGGGCGGCACCGCGGCGTGGATCGAGGCGGGCTTGCCGGTGGAAGCGGGCGGCACGCGCATGGCGTCGCCGCGCATCGACCGTTATCAGCGTCCCTATGAAGGCACCGACAACGCGCGCGAAGCGATGAGCGCGTATCTGGAGTGGGAGCAGGGGCTCGTTGCGCAACTTGCACGCGACGGCACGCATGGGTTCAGGGTGATTTGAGTGTAGCGACTCAAGCGCGAGCAAGACGCACCTCGGCGAAAGCCGTGCGAATCCTCTGCCGATTCGGTGTAAACGCGCTCTCGTCTAAAACCGCCAATGCGTTTAGATTAGCGGCATCTGGAAGGCTTATCGAGGGACCAGGGCGGCCATACAAGGCAGCGGTTTGTCATTCCGGCGATGGCGCGAGGTGAGCCGCCAAGGTTGCTCATCGCTTCGCCGGAACCAGACCGCTGCGCGTCGTCCGCGGTGCTTCGCGCGAGGCGGCTCAGGCCGCCGTCACTTTCCGGTTGACCCTATCGACCGAACGGGCGACGCGTTGTACAGCGTCGCCTTTTTGCTTCTGGGCGCGGGTTTTCGGTGAGGCGGCCGGCGGTTGTCTCGCGTGCCGCTCCTGTGGGTTTCTTCCCGCTTCTTCGTTCTTCACGGGCTGGGCGCGGCCGGCTTTGCCGCTGATTTCGCCCGCCGGTTCCGTCCCTGCTTCCGTATCCCGCCGCACGCATCGCACCCGCATCGCTCGCGGTTTTCCGCTTGCCCAGTTATCCTTGTAGTACACATTACAGACCGGCCTCGCGCGCCTGAGCCTGAGATGGCGCGCAACCGGACAGGAATTGCCCGTGAGCCTCAAACCGCTTGGTATCGCATGGCTGGCAGCGTGCTTCGCGCTGGCCGGCTGCGACCAACAGCAGAGCGATCAAGCCGTGCAAAAACTCAAGGACTTCTTCAACGCCATCAAGCCCGATGCGCTATTGCTCAAGGACATGACGCCGGGCGTCACGACCGAAGCGCAGATCCGCTCGCAGATGGGCAAGCCCGAAACCGAGCGCACCTTCACCGACGGCTCGAAGCGCTTCGAATATCCGCGTGGTCCGCAAGGTCTCAACACGTACATGGTCGACATCGATCGGGACGGCAAGCTGCAAGCCATCACGCAGGTGCTGACCGCCGCGAACTTCGCGAAGATCCACGCGGGCATGAGCGAAGACGAAGTGCGCCGTCTGCTCGGCAAGCCCGGCGAGATCGCGGTGTATCCGCTCAAGCCGGAGACCGTGTGGAGCTGGAAGTGGCGCGAAGGCGGCGTGACCGAAGAGGGCATCTTCAATGTTCACTTCGACCGCAATCTGCGGGTCTACACCACGTCGCGCTCGGACGTGGTACGGGGGCGCTAGGCAACGTGAGAGCAGGGCGGAAAGAACGGGGAGCGGCATGATACGTCGACGTCGATACAACCGGATCGGCCTGGTGTTGGGAGGCGGCGCGGCGCGTGGCTGGGCGCATATCGGCGCGATCCGCGCGCTGCACGAGGCGGGCATCAAGCCCGACGTCGTGTGCGGCACGTCGATCGGCGCGCTGGTCGGCGCCGTCTATGCGAACGGCGACCTCGACTGGCTCGAGGAGTGGGTCTCGCGGCTCACATGGCAGACGGTGGTGCGTCTGCTCGATCTGCGTATCTCGGGCGGCCTGCTCGGCGGCCGCAAGGTGGTCCAGCTTTTTGCCGACAAATTCAACGGCTGCTCGATCGCGCAGTTGCAGATGCCGTTCGCGGCGGTCGCGACCGAACTCGATACGGGCCGCGAAATCTGGTTGCAGGATGGCAGCACGATCGACGCGGTGCGCGCATCGATTGCGATTCCGGGGATTTTCGCGCCGGTGTGGCACAACGGCGTATGGCTCGTCGACGGCGGCCTGAGCAATCCGGTGCCGGTGTCGGTCGCGCGCGGCATGCGCGCGGACTGCGTGATCGCCATCGATCTGAACAACGACATCCTGAACGGCCGCGACTTCGGCGGCGCGGTGGTCGAAACGCCCGCGCTCGATCCCGATGCGCCGCCGCCCGTCTCGCTGCGCCGCAACGGCAAGCCCTGGCCGCGCTGGCTCGCGCCTGCCGAGACGAGCGTCGCCAGCGATGTGCGCGTGCCGCCGAAGCCGAGCGCGCATGTGCCGTCGATGCTCAGTTCGATCGCGCAAAGCATCGACATCATGCAGGTGCGGATCACGCGCAGCCGGCTTGCCGGCGAACCGGCCGACATCCTGATCCAGCCGCGTCTCGGCGGCATGGGTATTTTCGATTTCCATCGCGCGGCGCCGGCCATCGAGGAAGGGCGCGCGGCAGTCGAATACATGCTGCCGGCGATCCGCGCGCGGCTCGCGCTCGACTGACGTTGGCCGCCGGGCCGGCGCGTTTAGTCCAGCAGCGCTGCGAGCGCGGGCGGCGCGCTTTCGAGAGCGAACGGATTGAGAAACTGGCGCCGCCACATCAATTCGCGTTCGACCTCGCTCAGTTGCGCGTCGGCGCACACTGCGTCCCAGTGTTCGAGAATCACCTCGATGTGCCGGCGCACGAGCGCCACGGCTTCGTCGTGCGCGAGCAGGAAGAGCGGCGCGGCCTTCAGGCAGGTGTCGATGCGGCTGAAACGGTCGTCGCCGACGATCAGCATCGCCTGGGTCGCTTCGTTGCCCGCGCGCGCCTGCGGGCAGATGTCGTAGGCCGGCGTGAGTGTCAGCTCGCGGCCGTTCCAGTAGGCGGCGTGATTGCGCGCGTGATCGTCGGTATTGCCGCACAGCACGTTGAAGACGAGGCGCGCGAAGAGCTGTCTGAGCGTCGCGGCCGGATTCGTGAAGCGATGACGGATCAGCGTCGCGAATTCCTCGTAGCTCGCATAGCGCGCCATCATTTCGTCGAGTTCGAACAGCGTGAGCGCCGACACCATGGCGCGGCGCTGCCAGCCGTGCTCGCCGAGCGCGCGGTCGAAGCGCTCGATGAGCAGCACGTCCTTACCGCCGACGTGTTCGAGCGTGACCGGCGCGGCGTCGATGCCGGCCGCGGCCGCGAGGCGCATCGCGATGTATTCGGCCTTCACGACGCTGTACACGTCGCCCTGCGAGGAAAACTTCGCGATGAACTTGCGCTCGGGCGTCGTGATCATCGCCTTCGGCCGCGCGCCGCCGATCGAGCTGCCGTGAAACAGGGCGCGCTCGAGATCGGGGCTCAGCTTCACGCCGCGCTCGACGCTCGCCACCGCGTTCTGCAGATCGCTGAGCGAGGCGGTGGCGGTTTCGCGCGGCACGTATTCGGTGGGCGAGAGCTGGAAATCGAGCGCGCCGATGCGGTCCGAGCCCGATTCCAGCAGATAGGTCATCTCGTCGAACTCGCCGGTATCGATCTGCGCGCCACGCGTGCCGAGCTTGCGATTGATGATGACGCGCCGGCCCCACGCGTCCGGCGCCGCGTCGCGGATGCAGCCGGGCATCGTCAGGCCGTTGAGCAGTGGCAGCGTGCCGCGCCGCAGCGGCAGCTCGGGATCGTAGAGCGGGATCGCATGTTCGCGCGCGAGGTAGCTCTGGCCGTAGTTGAACAGCATCTGCTCGCCGGCCGCGACGAGGCGCCCGGCCACCACCGGCTCGGTCGCGCCGGGCAGCCAGGTCCACACGAAGGCTTCGTTGTAGGCGGAATCAGAAGTCATCTCGGGCTTCGATGCGAGGTGCGCGCACAGCGCGTGGCAGCAGCGTCAACAGTTCGGCGTTGGCGCGCAGGGCGGCGCTGAGACCCGACGGGTCGGCGTCGAACAGACGGACGCCGACGACCGCCGCGGCTTCGAACACCGCACCGATCGAGCAGCGCGGGTCGCCTTTCTCGATGCGTTGGACGAGGCTGCGCGACAGCCCGGCGCGCTCGGCCAGTTGCGCCGCGGTGATCTTGCGCTCGAGCCGCGCGCGGCGGATCAGCTGGCCGAGCAGACGCGCGGCGTCGAGGCTGTAACGCGAGGCGGCACGGGTGGCGGGAGTGGCCATGGAAACGTGAAGTGGTTCATATATGAGTCGTAAAGGGCCTTCGTGACTCATCTGTGAGCCATTATGGGTTCTTATCCGAGAAAAAACAATGAATGACTCGTATATGAGTCGCAAAGGCCCTTTATGGCTCATATATGGGTCATCTCTGCCGGTATCGCCTGGAATGGGCGAGGTGGCGACCCTCGCGCGGGCTATCGAAAAAGCGACCCCAAACTTGCGAAATCGCAGCACGGCTCAACGCATGCGCCGCGCCTGACAAAACCCCATCCCTTGTAAAACCGGGCGCCCCGGGCGGTGCGAGGCGCCGATTCGTGCAATGCTGCGACGCAGCAGGACGCCGGCCCTCTGTTTGAGAAATTGATTTTCGCTTGCGAGACTGCGCGCCATGCCGGAGCAACGCGCAGGCCACGAAGCCGCCGCGAGCCGTGCCAATTCAACAAAACCTCGATGGAGACACGCGTGTTCCTATACGGCTTTGGTCCCGTGCTGCTCGCCGGCACGCTCCAGACGATCGAGCTGTCCGTTCTGTCGCTGGCGGCCGCCGTGCTGCTCGGTCTCGCGGGCGCGGCGGCGAAACTTTCGTTCAACCGGCCCTTGCGGGCCATCGCGACCGGCTACACGACGCTGATCCGCTCGGTGCCCGACCTCGTGCTGATGCTGCTGCTGTTCTACAGCATCCAGATGGCCGTCAACGACGTCACCGACGCGCTCGATCTGCCGCAGTTCGACATCGATCCGTTCGTGGCCGGCGTGCTGACGCTCGGCTTCATCTACGGCGCGTACTTCACCGAGACTTTTCGCGGCGCGTTTCTCGCGGTGCCGCGCGGCCAGCTCGAAGCGGGCAGCGCGTACGGCATGAGCGGCGTGCGCGTATTCACGCGGATCCTGTTCCCGCAGATGATGCGCTTCGCGCTGCCCGGCATCGGCAACAACTGGCAGGTGCTCGTGAAGGCCACCGCGCTCGTCTCGATCATCGGTCTCGCCGACGTCGTCAAGGCTGCGCAGGACGCGGGCAAGAGCACCTTCAACATGTTTTTCTTCATCCTCGTCGCCGCGCTGATCTATCTGGCGATCACCACGGTCTCGAACCTCGTACTGATCTGGCTGAACCGCCGCTATTCGACCGGCGTGCGGCACGCGGAGCTTTGAACGCCATGCTCGACATCCTCACGCAATTCTGGCAGGCGTACCTGTTCTGGGACGGCCAGCGCATCTCGGGTCTCGCGGTCACGCTGTGGCTGCTGGTCGCGTCGATCGCGATCGGTTTCGTGTGCGCGGTGCCGCTCGCGGTCGCGCGCGTCTCGAAGAAGCGCTGGCTCTCGACGCCGGTGCGTCTCTACACCTACGTGTTTCGCGGCACGCCGCTCTACGTGCAACTGCTGTTGATCTACACCGGCGTGTACAGTCTCGCGTTCGTGCGCGCGCACAGTCTGCTCGACGCGTTCTTTCGCAGCGGCTTTCACTGCGCGATCCTCGCGTTCGCACTGAACACCTGCGCGTACACGACCGAGATTTTCGCCGGCGCGATCCGCTCGACCTCGCACGGCGAAGTGGAAGCGGCGCGCGCCTACGGCATGAGCGGGTTCACGATGTACCGGCGCATTGTGATACCGTCCGCGCTGCGCCGGGCCCTGCCGTTGTACAGTAACGAGGTGATCCTGATGCTGCACGCGACCACGGTCGCGTTCACGGCCACGGTGCCCGACCTCCTGAAGGTCGCGCGCGACGCGAACTCGGCGACCTACCAGTCGTTCAACGCATTCGGGCTCGCGGCGCTGATTTATCTCGTCGTGTCGTTCGCGCTGGTGGCGCTGTTCCGGCGCGCCGAGCGGCGCTGGCTTGCGTATCTCGCGGTGCGTACGCATTGAGCGCGCGTTGACGCTATGGCATCGGGCGCCGCGCGCTTCGGCAAGGCGGCGTTCGCACCAGACTGATCCGTATTTTCACTGGGAGAGCATCTTGCTCCATACCACCCAAACCGAAGCTTGCAAGCTCGCCGCGCAGGACATCCACAAGCGCTACGGCGACAACGAAGTGCTCAAGGGCGTCTCGCTCAACGCGAACAAGGGCGACGTAATCAGCATCATCGGCGCGAGCGGTTCGGGCAAGAGCACCTTCCTGCGTTGCATCAACTTTCTGGAGCGGCCGAACGCCGGGCAGATCATCGTCGACGGCGAGGCGGTGAAGACGAAGACCGATCGCGCCGGCAATCTCGAAGTCGCCGATCACAGGCAGTTGCAGCGCATCCGCACGAAGCTCGCGATGGTGTTCCAGCACTTCAACCTGTGGGCGCACATGAACGTGCTCGAGAACGTGATCGAAGCGCCGATTCATGTGCTCGGTCTGAAGCGCAAGGACGCCGAGGAGCGGGCGCGCGAATATCTCGAGAAGGTCGGGCTTGCGCCACGCGTCGAGAAGCAGTACCCGTCGCATCTGTCGGGCGGCCAGCAGCAGCGCGTTGCGATTGCGCGCGCGCTCGCGATGGACCCGGACGTGATGCTGTTCGACGAGCCGACTTCCGCGCTCGACCCCGAACTCGTCGGCGAAGTGCTGAAGGTCATGCAGAAGCTCGCCGAGGAAGGCCGCACGATGGTCGTCGTCACGCACGAAATGGGCTTCGCGCGCAACGTCTCGAACCATGTGATGTTTCTGCACCAGGGCCGCACCGAGGAAGAGGGCGATCCCGCCGAGGTGCTGAGCGCGCCGTGCAGCGAGCGCCTCAGGCAGTTCCTCTCCGGCAGCCTGAAGTAACGTGCCGCGCGCTTTGCAGCGGTAACCGATGGCCCGCCCGTCCAGCCCGGCTCGCACGACGCAGGTCGCGATCGTCGCATTGCCGCCCGTGTCGATGTCGGGCGTCGGGCCTATTGTCGACGTGCTCAATCTCGCCAACGAAATCGACGGCCGCGCGCTGTACCGCGTGCAGGTCTGTTCGTGGGACGGCCGCGCGGTGCCGCTCGCGGGCGGCGCGCAATGGCCCGCCGATGCCGCGTTCGGCGACGCGATCGCGTGCGACTGGCTCATCGTCGTCAGCGAGCGCTTTCAGCAGTTCGCCGACTATCGTCTGTTTCTCGCGAGCCTCGCGCGCGTCGGCCGGCGCACGCCGCTCGTCACTGGCATTCATCATGGCGTGTGGTGGCTCGCCATGGCGGGGCAGTTGTCCGGCTATCGCGTCAGCGTGAACTGGGAAACCTATCAGCAGTTCTCCGAACAATTCGAGCGCTCGATCGTCACGCAGCAGATCTTCGAGATCGACCGCGATCGCGCGACCTGCGCGGGCGGCCAGGCGAGCGTCGATTTCATGCTCGCGATGATCGGCCGCGAGCATGGTCCCGAACTCGCGGAACGCATTGCCGATACGCTCGGCGTCGGAGTGTTGCGCAACGGCGAGGTGCGTCAGCGCATTCCGTTCGTGACCGCGCCGGGCGAGCGCCATCCGCGCCTGAACGACGCGTTGCTGCTGATGGAGGCGAACATCGAGGACCCGCTCACGACCGATGAAATCGCCGGCCTCGTCGGCGTCTCGCGGCGGCAACTGGAGCGGCTGTTTCGCCAGTATCTCGGCGCGATGCCGTCCAAATACTATCTGGGGCTGCGGCTGTCGAAGGCGCGTACGCAATTGCAGCGCACCAGCAAATCGGTCGTGCAGATCAGCCTCGCGTGCGGGTTTGCGTCGGCGGCGCATTTTTCGAACGCGTATCGCGAGCGTTTCGGCGTCACGCCGCGCGAGGATCGCCGCAACTGGATCGACCGGCAGACCGGCGCGCACGGCGGCGCGGGCAGCGAGCCGCGGCCGGCCGCGATGATCGAGCGGCCCGAGGCGGATTGAGCGCGGCCGGCCGCGGCGGCGGCGAGGCAGATTCCCGGCAGCGGCCGCCGCGCGTGGAACCGCATGGAAAGCGTCGCGTATGCGCAAGACGTATCGCGCGTGGTTTCCTACACTAGCTGTATTACCCGTTACCCGTTACCCGTTACCCGTGAGAGGATTTGCCATGAACGACCTGACTGTGACACGACAGACCTTCGACGAAGTCATGGTGCCGGTGTTTTCCCCCGCCGCCTTCGTACCGGATCGCGGTCTCGGCTCGCGCGTCTGGGACACGCAAGGCCGCGACTATATCGACTTCGCCGGCGGCATCGCCGTGACCGCGCTCGGTCATGCGCATCCCGAGCTGCTGAAGGTGCTGCACGAGCAGGGCGGCAAGCTCTGGCACATCGGCAATGGCTACACGAACGAGCCGGTGCTGCGCCTTGCGAAGCGCCTCGAAAACCTGACCTTCGCCGACCGCGCGTTCTTCGCCAACTCGGGCGCCGAGGCGAACGAGGCGGCGCTCAAGCTCGCGCGCCGCGTCGCGTTCGACCGCCACGGCGCGCAGAAAGCCGAAATTATCTCGTTTGCGCAGTCGTTCCATGGCCGCACGCTGTTCACGGTCAGTGTCGGCGGCCAGCCGAAGTACTCGGAAGGCTTCGGCCCGGTGCCGGCCGGCATCACGCATCTGCCGTACAACGACATCGAGGCGGCGAAGAAGGCAATCGGCGCACAGACCTGTGCGGTGATCGTCGAGCCGATCCAGGGCGAAGGCGGCGTGATCCCGGCCGACCCGGCGTTCCTCAAGGTACTGCGCGAAGCATGCGACCAGCACGACGCGCTGCTGATTTTCGACGAAGTGCAAACCGGGGTGGGCCGTAGCGGCTACTTCTATGCGTACCAGGACACGGGCGTGACGCCGGATATCCTGACCACCGCGAAGGCGCTCGGCAACGGCTTCCCGATCGGCGCGATGCTGACCACCCAGGAGCTCGCCGCGCATTTCAAGGTCGGCGTGCATGGCACGACTTACGGCGGCAATCCGCTCGGCTCGGCGATCGCGGAAAAAGTGGTCGAGCTCGTCAGCGACCCGAAGCTGCTCGAAGGCGTGCGCTCGCGCGGCGCGACGCTGAAGGGCCACCTCGCGAAGCTCAACGAGCGCTTCGGGCTTTTCACCGAAGTGCGCGGCAAGGGGCTGCTGATCGGCGCCGAACTGAACGACACGTACAGGGGGCGCGCGAAGGATTTCGTCACCGCGGCCGGCCAGCATGGCGTCATCATGCTGATGGCGGGGCCGGACGTGCTGCGCTTCGTGCCGTCGCTGATCATGCCGCTCGACGACATGGCCGAAGGCTTCGCGCGTCTCGAGAAGGCGTTCGGCGAACTCGTCGGCACGGCCCAGGCCGCCTCGCACTGATCCACGGCCACGCGTTCATGCATAACGACACGCTCTCGGACACGCACACGCACATGCACATGCACCCGCAGCGGATCATGCGTCACATTCAACAGGAACGATGATGCTATTCGTACGTCCAGGCCGCCTCGCCGATCTCGATGCGCTCGAACATATGGCGCGCACCGCGCAGCCGGTGCTGCATTCGCTGCCGCACGACCGGCGCGCGCTCGAAGCGCGCGTCGCGCTGTCGGAAGACTCGTTTCGCGCGGAAGTCGATTTTCCGGGCGAGGAGTTCTATCTGTTCGTGCTCGAAGACCCGGCGAGCGGCAAGCTCATGGGCACCGCGAGCATCGTCGCGGCGGCCGGTTATGCGGACCCGTTCTACGCGTTTCGCAACGACGCGCTGATTCATGCGTCGCGCGAACTGCACGTGAACCGCAAGATTCACGCGCTGACGATGTCGCACGAGCTGACCGGCAAGAGCCGGCTCGCGGGCTACTACATCGACCCGTCGCTGCGCGGCGATGCCGCCGCGCAGCTGATGTCGCGTGCGCGCATGATGTACATCGCCGCGAATCGCAAGCGCTTCACGCCCGAGGTGTTCTCGCTACTGCTCGGCGTCACCGACGAGAACGGCGTGTCGCCGTTCTGGGAAGCGGTGGGGCGCAAGTTCTTCGGCCGCGATTTCGCCGACATCGAAATCGAATCGGGCGGCCGCAGCCGCACGTTCATTGCCGAAGTGATGCCGACCTATCCGATCTATGTGCCGCTGTTGCCCGAAGCGGCGCAGCGCGTGCTCGGCGAGCCCGATGCGAACGCGCTGCTCGCCTACGAGATTCATCTCGAGGAAGGCTTCGAGACCGATCGCTACGTCGACATTTTCGACGCGGGTCCGGTCCTGACCGCGCAGGTCGATCGCAGTGTCAGCGTGAAGCACAACGAAACGCGCGTCGTGCGCGAGGCGCCCGCGCCGCGCGGCGAAACGTACCTGATCGCGCACAACGGCGCCGACGGCGCGTTCCGCTGCGTGCTCGGCGAACTCGCGCCGGGCAAGGCGTCGGGCGCCGCCTTGTCGCAGGCGGCGCGCGCCGCGCTCGGCGTGCGCGAAGGCGACGCGGTGCGCTGCGTGCCGCTGCATCAGCCGCAGGATGAACATTCGGGAGAAGCGCAATGATCGTCGTTCGCGTGGTGCAACGAGGCGATGTGGATGCGCTGATGCGGCTCGCGCAGGAAACCGGGCCGGGCCTGACCACCTTCAAGCCGGACCGCGATGCGCTCGCGGCACGCGTCGAACGCGCGCGCCGCACGCTGGAAGACCGGGCCGAGCCGCACGAGGCCGGCTACTTCTTCGTGATGGAAGACACGGCGACCGGCGACATAGCCGGCGTGTGCGGCATCGAAACGGCGGTGGGGCTGCGGCAGCCGTTCTACAACTATCGCGTGAGCACGGTCGTGCATGCGAGCCAGGACCTCGGCATCTGGACGCGCATGCATGCGCTGAACATTTCTCATGACCTCACCGGCTATGCGGAGGTGTGCTCGCTGTTTCTGAGCCCGCGTTATCGCGCGAGCGGCGTCGGCGGTCTGCTGTCGCGCTCGCGCTTCATGTTTTTCGCGCAGTTTCGCGAGCGTTTTCCGCAGCGTCTATGCGCGGAGATGCGCGGCCATTTCGACGCGGAAGGCACCTCGCCGTTCTGGCGCGCGGTCGGCTCGCATTTCTACCAGATCGATTTCAACGCGGCCGATTATCTGAGTTCGCATGGCCGCAAGGCGTTTCTCGCCGAGCTGATGCCGCGTTATCCGGTGTACGTCGAGTTGCTGTCCGAAGAGGCGCAGCGCTGCGTCGGCCTCACGCATAGCGACACGATTCCCGCGCGCCGCATGCTCGAAGCGGAAGGGCTGCGCTACGAGAATCACGTCGATATCTTCGACGCGGGCCCGGTGCTCGAATGCCATATTGCCGATCTGCGCACCGTGCGCGAGAGCGTGGTGGTCGCGGCCGAAATCGGCGAGGCTGCGGAACCCGCCGCGCAGGACGGAGCGAAGTCGATGGTATCGAATACGTCGCTCGGCGATTTTCGCGTCGGCGTGGTGGCGGGCGTGCCGCACGCAGGCGGGTTCCGCCTGAGCGCCGCCGAGGCCGCCGCGCTCGGCGTCAAGGCCGGCGATCCGCTGCGGGTGCTGCCGTCGAAACACAAACAGGGATGATTATGAGCGAGCTTTTTATCGACGGCGGCTGGGCTGCCGGCATCGGACCCGCATTCGCATCGCGCAACCCCGGCACGGGCGCGGTGGTGTGGCAAGGCAACAGCGCCTCGGCGGACGACGTCGATCGCGCGGTACGCAGCGCGCGGCGCGCATTCGCGGCATGGTCGGCGCTGACGCTCGACGAGCGCTGCGCGGTGGTGCGCCGCTTCGCCGCGCTCGTGACCGAGCGCAAGGAAGCGCTCGCCGCAGCGATCGGCCGCGAGACCGGCAAGCCGCTCTGGGAAGCGCGTACCGAAGCGGCCTCGATGGCCGCGAAGGTCGAGATCTCGATCCAGTCGTACAACGAACGCACCGGCGAAAAACGCTCGGCGATGGCCGATGGCACCGCGGTGCTGCGGCATCGTCCGCATGGCGTGGTGGCCGTGTTCGGCCCGTATAACTTCCCGGGCCATCTGCCGAACGGGCATATCGTGCCTGCGTTGATCGCGGGTAACGCGGTCGTGTTCAAGCCGTCCGAACTCGCACCCGGCGTTGCCGCGCTCACCGTGCAGATCTGGCGCGACGCGGGCTTGCCCGCCGGCGTGCTCAATCTCGTGCAGGGCGAGAAAGACACCGGCATCGCGCTGGCGAATCACCGGCAGATCGACGGCTTGTTCTTCACCGGTAGTTCGGATACCGGAACATTGCTGCACAAACAGTTCGGCGGCCGGCCCGAGATCGTGCTTGCGCTCGAGATGGGCGGCAACAATCCGCTCGTGATCGGGCCCGTGGCGGACCTCGACGCCGCCGTGCATCACACGATTCAATCGGCGTTTCTGTCGGCGGGGCAGCGCTGCACCTGCGCGCGCCGCATCTTCGTGCCCGACGATGCGTTCGGTGAGCGCTTCCTCGCGCGCCTGACTGAAGTGAGCGCGCGCATTGGCGTCGGCGAATACGATGCCGAGCCGCAGCCGTTCATGGGGGCTGTCGTGTCGGCGCGCGCGGCCTCGCGTTTGATGAGCGCGCAGGAAAATCTGCTTGCGCGCGGCGCGAAGGCGCTGCTGAAAATGGCGCAACGCGATCCGCAGCTCGGCTTCGTCACGCCCGCGATTCTCGACGTGACCGGCGTGCAGGATCTGCCCGACGAGGAGCACTTCGGCCCGCTCGCGCAGATCATCCGCTACCGCGACTTCGACGCCGCGCTCGAACAGGCGAACGATACCGAATTCGGTCTCTCGGCGGGCCTGCTCGCCGACGACGAAGCCCTGTGGACGCATTTCCAGCGCACGATCCGCGCGGGCATCGTCAACTGGAACCGGCCGACCAACGGCGCTTCGTCGGGTGCGCCGTTCGGCGGTCCGGGCCGCTCGGGCAATCACCGGCCGAGCGCGTACTATGCGGCCGACTACTGCGCCTACCCGATGGCCTCGGTCGAGAGCGCGCAACTGCATATGCCCGCGAGCGTCTCGCCGGGCCTTCAATTCTAAGGATCGACGATGCTGCAAGCCACTGAAGCCAATTTCGACGGCCTGGTCGGCCCGACTCACAACTATGCGGGGCTCTCGTTCGGCAATGTCGCGTCGCAGAACAACGAGAAGTCGGTCGCGAATCCGAAGGCCGCCGCGCGCCAGGGTCTGCGCAAGATGAAGCAGTTGGCCGACCTCGGTTTTCATCAGGGCGTGTTGCCGCCGCAGGAGCGTCCCTCGATGCGGCTGTTGCGCGAACTCGGCTTTTCCGGCGACGACGCTTCGGTCATCGCCCGTGTCGCGCAGAACGCGCCCGAGTTGCTGGCCGCCGCGAGTTCGGCCTCGGCGATGTGGACCGCCAACGCGGCGACCGTGAGCCCGTCGGCCGATACGCACGACGGCCGCGTGCATTTCACGCCGGCCAATCTGTGCAGCAAGCTGCATCGCGCGATCGAGCACGAGTCGACGCGCCGCACGCTGCGCGCGATGTTTAGCGATACCGACCGTTTCGTCGTGCACGAGGCGCTGCCCGGCACGCCCGCGCTTGGCGATGAAGGTGCCGCGAACCACACGCGCTTTTGCGAGCAATACAGCGCGCGCGGCGTCGAATTCTTTGTGTACGGCCGCAGCGAGTATCGTCGCGGGCCGGAGCCGAAGCGTTATCCGGCGCGTCAGACCTTCGAGGCGAGCCGCGCCGTCGCGCATCGTCATGGCTTGCAGGAAGCCGCGACCGTCTATGCGCAGCAGAACCCGGACGTGATCGACGCGGGCGTGTTTCATAACGACGTGATCGCGGTCGGCAATCGCAACACGTTGTTCTGCCATCAACTCGCGTTCGTCGAACAGAGCGCGGTGTACGACGAACTGCGCTCGAAGCTCGCGCACCTGCATGCGGGCTTCAACGTGATCGAAGTGCCCGATGCGCAGGTCGGCGTTGCCGATGCCGTGACGTCGTATCTGTTCAACAGCCAGTTGCTGACGCGTCCCGACGGCAAGCAGGTGCTCGTGGTGCCGCAGGAGTGCCGCGAGAATCTGCGCGTGGCCGCGTATCTCGACGAACTGACGTCGCATCGCGGGCCGATCGACGAAGTGCTCGTGTTCGATCTGCGCGAGAGCATGAAGAACGGCGGTGGTCCGGCGTGTTTGCGTCTGCGCGTCGTGCTCGACGACACCGAACGTGCGGCCGTCGCGCCGGGCGTATGGATCGACGACACGCTGTTCGGCCGCCTCGATGCGTGGATCGAGAAGCACTATCGCGACCGTCTCGCGCCGGCCGATCTGACCGATCCGCAACTGCTCGTCGAATCGCGCACCGCGCTCGATGAACTGACGCAGATTCTCGACCTCGGTTCGCTCTATGACTTCCAGCGCTGAGCATACGATGCCGGCCGCGATCCCGATGCTCGACGATTTCCTCGCATGGACGCTCGCGGGCAGGCGGCCTGCCGCGCATGAAGCGCAGGGCGTGTGCGCGAATGGCGTGCACTGGTCATGGCTCGACGAGGGTGTGCTCATGATGGAGCCGACGCAGGCACCAATGCAGAGGTCGACTCAAGCCGCCACGCACGGCTCCATCGGAAAACCCGCCATCCCGCGCAGCGTGCTGGTCTCGGCCGGCGTCCACGGCGACGAAACCGCGCCGATCGAACTGCTTTCGCGCATGATCGCCGATCTCGCGCGGGGCCGTGCCGCGCTCGCGTGCCGCCTGCTCGTGATTCTCGGCAACGTCGATGCGATGCGTGACGGCTCTCGTTATCGCGACGACGATCTGAACCGTCTCTTCAGCGGCCGTCATCTGCAATTGCCGCACAGCCACGAAGCGCCGCGCGCGGCGGCGCTCGAAGCGGCCGCGACGCGCTTCTTCGCGGCGGCGTCCGAGGCGCCCGGCGCGCGCTGGCACATCGACATGCATACGGCGATTCGCGCCTCCGCGTTCGAGCGTTTCGCGCTGCTGCCGCATACCGGCAAGCCGTTTTCGCGTGCGATGTTCGAATGGCTCGGCGAGGCGCGCATCGACGCGGTGCTGCTGCATACGACGAAGGGCAACACGTATTCGCATTTCACCGCGCAGGCGTGCGGCGCCGAGGCTTGCACACTCGAACTGGGCAAGGTGCGTCCGTTCGGCGAGAACGACCTCACGCGTTTCGCGGGCGCCGACCTCGCAGTGCGCGCGCTGCTCGCCGGAACGCGGGTCGGCGCGCAAGCGCATCAGCCAACGAATCAGCGAACCGATGCGGAATCCGATACGGAATCCGACGCACCCGCGGCCATGCCGCGCGTCTTCACCGTGATCGATCAACTGACCAAGCAAAGCGATGCCTTCGAGCTGCTGCTAGCGCCCGACGTGCCGAACTTCACACCGTTCACGCAGGGCACCTTGCTCGCGCGCGACGGCGAGTATCGCTATACGGTTCGGCACGACGAAGAGCGCATCGTGTTTCCGAACGCAACCGTCAAGCCCGGCTTGCGCGCCGGGCTGCTCGTGATCGAAACCACCGCCGACACGCTGTCCAGACTTGTCTAGACAGGTTCCGTGTACAATCGCGGGCGTCGCGGCGCTCGCACCATCACGCCGGCCGCGCGAGCCGGCCGCATTCCGTGCGGCGAAGCTGTCCGCGCCGGTCAGGCTCCGTCCTGGTCAACCCCGTAGAGGAACCCCCGTAATGAAGATGAATTGGCCCAACATGGCCGCGCTCGCGCTGTTCGCGGCGGCGGCGCTGACGGCAGGCAGCGCGTCGGCGGCGGATATCAAGGAAGTGCGCTTCGGTGTCGAGGCGTCGTATACGCCGTTCGAATCGAAGTCGCCGAGCGGTGAATTGCAGGGCTTCGACATCGACGTCGGCAATGCCGTGTGCGCGAAGCTGAAGGCCAGATGCGTGTGGGTCGAGAACTCGTTCGACGGCCTGATCCCGGCACTCGAAGCGCGCAAGTTCAACGCGATCAACTCGGACATGACGATCACCGACCAGCGTCGCCAGGCGATCGACTTCACCGATCCGATCTATACGATCCCGAACCAGATGATTGCGAAGAAGGGCAGCGGTCTGCAGCCGACGCCGGCATCGCTGAAGGGCAAGCACGTCGGCGTGCTGCAGGGCACGATCCAGGAAACCTATGCGAAGGCGCGCTGGGCGCCGGCCGGTGTCGACGTCGTGCCGTATCAGACGCAGGACCAGATCTACGCGGACCTCGTCTCGGGCCGTCTCGATGCGTCGTTCCAGGATGCCGAAGCGGCTTCGAAGGGCTTTCTGAAGAAGCCGCAGGGCGCGGGCTTCGAGTTCGCCGGTCCGGCCGTCAGCGACGAGAAGCTGCTCGGCGCGGGCGTCGGCTACGGCGTGCGCAAGAACGACAAGGCGCTGAAGGACGCGCTGAACGGCGCGCTGAAGGAACTGAAGGCGGACGGCACGATCGACCGCCTCGCCGCGAAGTACTTCGACGTGAACGTCGTGCTGAAGTAAGCGGCGTTGCGCATCGCGGGAGTCGCGACGCGCGGGGCTGCGACGAGCATCGCCAGGAACGGCCGCACAGCGATGTGCGGCCGTTTGCATTGGCGTTTCCGCACGGCTGCGTGGCGTGCCGATCAGGCTCGTCGCCCGCGTGGAAATAATGAAAGACCGTCGATTAATATTTCGGGTAATGGCTTCGCAAGCATGCTGGCATCTGAACGGCTGCGATAAAATCACGGGGCATAACGCCACGCGCGGCGGCTCTCATGAGCGTCATAAAAAACGCGCACAGTACGGCGAAAACACAAAACACAATACGGCGCACATACAGCGCCGGACAACAGCGGCCAGGCGCCAGCGGCGTCGAGCGGGGACCGGAATGACCATCATCGCAATCGAGACTCATAGCCCGAGCGGCGCGACCGACGACGCATCGTTGAGCGCCAGCTTCGCGCGGCAGCCCATTCTGAACCGGGACGGCATGCTGTGCGGTTACGAGATCAAGGTGCGGGCGCCTGAAGTGCCGCTCGAAGCAATAAACGAAGCAGCACACGAAGAAGCGGACAAAGCCACGGACAAAGCGCAGGACGCCGACACCTTGCCCGGCCGCGCGCCGACGCCCGCGCAACGTGTCGCCCGCGCGATCGCTCGCGGCCTCGTGCAAGGCGAGGTGCGCGGCGCGCTGACCGGCCATCCCGCCTATGTCGACGTGAGCCGCGAACTGCTGCTCGACGACGCGATCCTCAGATTGCCCGCCGAGCGCTTCATGCTCGAATTGCCGCCGTCGCTGGACGTCGACGCCGAGTTGATCGCGCGCCTCGTCTATCTGCATGGCCGCCGCTATCGCTTCGCGCTCGACGACGTCACGCAGCCCAACGAAACCTTCGCGAAGCTGCTGCCGTACGCCGAGGTCGTCAAGATCGACGTGGCGCGCGCGCCGCGTGCGCTGCTGCCGAAGCTCGCGAGCGTGCTGAAGTCGGCGGGCAAGCTGCTGCTCGCGTCGGGTCTCGACGCGCAGGCCGATTTCGATATGGCGCACGGGCTCGGCTTCGACCGCTTCCAGGGCTATTACTTCGCGCGTGCGCAGAGTTCGGACACGCGCCGTGTCAGCGCGCCGCGTCACGCGCTGCTCAATCTGCTGCAACTGCTCGGCGGCGACCCGAGCGTCGCGCAGCTCGAAGCCGAACTGAAGCTGAACCCGGTGCTCGTGATGCATCTGATGAAGCTCGCGAATTCGAGCGGCTTCGCGGTCGGCCACAAGGTGACGACGCTGCGCGAAGCGATCAACGCGACCGGCACCGATCGCATCGCGCGCTGGACGCAACTGCTGCTCTACGCGGACGGCCGCAAGGTCGCGCTCGAAGACGATCCGCTGCTGCAACTCGCGGCGACGCGCGCGCGTTTCATGGAACTGGCGATCGCGCGCATGCCCGAGGCAGGGCGCGACGAAGCCGACGCGGCATTCCTGACCGGCGTGTTTTCGTTCGTCGACGCGGTGTTCGGCGGCTCGCTCGAAAAGACGCTGAACGTCCTCACGCTTTCGCGGCCGATCCAGGCGGCGATCCTGCATCGCGAAGGGACGCTGGGGCTGTTGCTGAGCGCGATCGAAGCGCTCGAAAGCGGCGCATGGGAGCGCGTCGCCGAACTGTGCGAGCGTCTACAGCCATTGGCACTCGAAGACATCGCGCAGATGGGTCTCGCGGCCGCCGCCTGGGCCGGCGTCGCGGATCGCAGCGCGCAAGGGCTCGAACGGATCGAGGACTGAGCGGGCCTGCTCAGGCCACCTGCATCAGCGGAACTGTTTTCGGGCAAACACCGGAACGGCTTGAAACGAAGCAGGCGCTCAACGATCGCGCCACGTCTTCACATCGTCTCCATTTCCCGCATCTGCCCCTGGCCGAAAAAACGGCCTAACTCCTGGGCCAGTTCGTTGAGCACGCTCATTTCCTTCTGCGATATTCGGCGTGCTTCCTGCGTATGCGACCAGTCGCCGTAGAGCAGGGCGACGGTCTGATCGGTTTCGTCGACAACCGGCAGCAGCACGAACGCGCGCGTGTCGTCGAACGAGCGGCGGAACCATTCGGGCAGCCGCGCGACCATCTTCGGATCGCGCGCGTTCTCGATGAAGATGCCGACCGAATTGGCAATCGCGAGATGAAAGACGTCGGGCTCGAACGCGGCGTTGAACGTGAGCTTCGGCAAGGCCGCGTCGATCATCGGTCCGAGACCGAGGCGCGCCTTGAACGTGCCGTTGCTGTGCTTGACGAATACCACCGTGCGCGCAAAGCCGAGGCCGGCGAGCACGGTTTCCGCGGCCATCGCGAGCGCCGGCGCAAGCGGGCTGCCCGCGGGCAGATCGCGCAGATCCTTCACGCCGACTGCGATGCGGGCCTCCGGCGTCAGGGCTTCGCGCGCGATCGCATCGGCATTCGCGCGCAGCTCGACGATCTCGCGCATCACGCCGTCGCCGCCTTCCTCGCGCGCGAGCGCGATGCTCATCTGCTGCAGTACGTCGGGGTCCGTGTTCAGCGCACCGCTATAGCTTTGCGCGAGTTCGGCGATGCGCGCCTCGCGCTCCCAGTCCGGCATGTTCTGCTGCGTGAGCACGTCGGCGACCGCGGTCGAGTAGTTCGTGATGGCGCGCAGCCATTGCACCTGGCGCGGCTGCGTCACGTCCTGCGGATCGAATTCGCCCATGCCCGAACGGATCATGTCGGGCAGGCGCCAGCGCACCGCGGCTTCCGCGCCGATTTCCTCGAACGTGACGCCGAGCACGAGCACGCACGCATCGGTTTCGAGCGCGCCGCCGTCGATGTGGCGGCGAATCTGGTCCCACTCCGCGTCGAGATAGAACACCACCAGCAGCTTGCCGATCTGCCGCATCAGCGTGCAGACCACCGCTTCCTCGCCGGCGCGCAGATCGCCGCGCTCGGTCAGCTTGCGCGCGACGCAGCCCGACAGCAGCGTGCGGTTCAGTTCGAGTTTCGCGTCGATGCGGCGCGGCGCGCTGTGATGAAAGTGATCGACGATCTTCAGGCCGACGACGAGATGGCCGACCGCATCCATGCCGAGCACCATCAGCGCGCGCGACACCGTCGTGATGTTGCCGCCGAACGCCATGTACATGGCCGAGTTCGCAAGTCGCAGCACTTTCTGCGTCAGCGCGAAATCCGACAGCACCACCTGCACGAGGCCAGTGAAGTCGAGGTCGTCGTTGTTCATCGCCGCCATCGTGGTGCGCAGCGATTGCGACAGCATCGGGAAATCGCCGCGCTCGCTCATTCGCGTCCAGAGACGGTCGAGCACTGCCGCCTTTAGCATGTGAGTCCCGCAAAAGCCATACGTGTTCCAATGAGTACCGCGCCGGCGTGAAGCCGGCCTGTTGCGCTTGCGTTGCCTGCGTGCCGCGCCCGCATGGTCCGTTATGTGCCGTGCAGACGAAGCGTGCGCGCCTCGAAGCGCTGCGCGAGTTCGTCGGACGGCAACGCCTTGCAGACGAGCCAGCCCTGGATGTGATCGCAGCCCATCTCGGTGAGCAGCGTGCGTTGCGCTTCCGTTTCGACGCCCTCGGCGACGAGTTCGAGATCGAGCGTCTGCGCGAGCCCGACGACGGCGCTCACGATGGCCTGATCGTTTCGCGAGGTTAGCAGATTCTCGACGAAACTCCGGTCGATCTTGAGCTTGGCGAGCGGAAAACGCTGCAGGTAGGCGAGGCTCGAATAGCCGGTGCCGAAGTCGTCGACGGCGAAGCGGATACCCATCGCGGTGAGGTCTTCGAGCAGCGCCGTCGCGTGCGCGGGGTCGTGCATCAGCAGACTCTCGGTGATCTCGAAGACGACCCGGCGCGGATCGATGCCGGTCAGCTCCAGCGCCTCGCGCACCGAGTCCTTGAAGCGCGGGTCGCGGAACTGCTGCGGCGACACGTTGACGGCCACGTATTGCAGCGCGATGCCTTTCGCATCCCACTGGATCAGCTGCATGCAGGCGACCTTCAGCACCCAGTTGCCGAGGAAGTTGATGAGACCGATCGACTCGGCGAGCGGAATGAACATCGACGGCGGCACGAGTCCATGCACCGGATGAGTCCAGCGGATCAGCGCCTCGACGCCGACCACGCCGTGCGAGCGGCTGCTCGTGATCGGCTGGAAGTGCAGCGAGAACTCGCCGTTGCGCACGCCGTCGTAGAGATCGGCTTCGAGTTTCAGGCGCTCGGCGTCGGCCGGGTTGTCGTCGGGCACGTAGAACGCGAGCGTGTTGCCGCCCGCGGCTTTCGCCTGCAGGAGCGCGTGGTCGGCCCAGCGCAGCAGATGGGTGTCGTGCAGCGCGGTGTCGTTCGCGTGCCGCACGTCCGGATACAGCGCGATGCCGATGCTCGCCGACAGATGCACCTGCTGGCCCTTGAACACGTACGGTTGCTGGATCGCGGTCAACAGGCGCCGCGCCAGCGCTTCGGCGGCGGCCGCCGCGTCGGTGCGGTTCGCGGCCGGCTTGACGAGGATCGCGAACTCGTCGCTCGCGACGCGTGCGAGCAATTCGTTCGGGCTCGTCATGTTGACGAGACGCCGCGCGGTGTCGCGCAGCATCTCGTCGCCGGCATCGTAGCCGAGCGCGCGGTTCACGCGCTGATAGTCGTCGAGATCGAGCAGCAGCAGCGCGACCGGCGTGCCGTGCGCGTCGGCCTGCTGCTGCGCGTCGATCAGCGCGTGTAGCAGGCCCGACTGGTTGGGCAGGCTCGTCAGGCGGTCCAGATGCAGCGCCTGGGTCAGACGTTCCTCGGTGGCGCGCCAGGCCGAGACGTCGAAGCCGGCGATCGCAAAGCCGTCGACGCCGTCGTGGCTGCTGCGCATGACGCGCAACTCGACCGTGATCGGATAGGTCAGCGACTTGATGAGCCCGAGCGTCGCCTTCTCGACGTTGCCCGAAGCCGCCGCGCGCGCGAGCAGCGCGTCGAGGCGCGGCACGTCGGCTGGCGCGACGAGCTCGTGCAGCGTGATCGTCTCCAGATACTCGCGGTGATAGCCGATAAAGCGCAGGCTCGCATCGGAAACGTAAAGGAAGCGCTGCGCGTCGTCGACATGCGCGAGCAGGTCGACCGCGCCGACCACCTGTTCCAGTGGCACGGCACGGTGGGGGGGGCTCTGCCGTGTGCCGTCCGCGCGCCGGCCGAATGCGCGAAGCCGGTCGATGACCGTGCGCAGGGAGCCCCGGCGGGGCGCGGTGATCGTGTTCGCTTCCATGTGTCGCTGGCAACCTGAGTTCGTCCGCCGGCGCAACTGCGGGTCCGCCGGCTCGGGCGGCCGGCAAAGTAGCAGGCCGCCGCATCAGAACGAGATAACGACCCGCGCCGCGAAATCTTTAGCGGCCCTCGTGGAAAACACCCGGTATCGGATTGCCTCATGCCGCCGCGTGGACGATTCGGCTAAAGTGGGGCCGCTTTACATCCGTTAATACGAGGAATCCCGTTGTGCAGTGCCGGCCGTGGCGTCGCCGCTGCATAGTTTCCGAACCTTGCACCGATGAATCATGTTCGAACGCCCTGTGGCCAGGCCGCTTGCCGGGCCCGATGCCAGCCGCGCTTCCGGGGCGGCCGCCGGAGCCGCCGGAGCTGCCTCACGGCACGCCGAGGTGAGTGAGCCGTTTGCCCGCTCCGCCGGGGTCTTGCCTGTTGGCGACGCGACGCCGGCGGCCGCTGCGCAGGATGACGCGCAGTACGTCTATCTGGGCCGCCAGCCGATTCTCGACCGCCACGGCGCGCTCCACGCCTACGAACTGCTGTTTCGCGCCGGCGCGCACAACTACGCCGAAATCAGCGACGACACCCAGATGACCGCGCAGGTGGTGGTGCGCACGATCGGCGGGATCGGCGTGCCGGCCGTGCTCGGGCAGCACCGCGGCTTCGTCAATATCGAGCGCCGGCTGCTCTTTAGCGACATCGTCCATCTGATGCCGCCCGAGCGCTTCGTGCTCGAAATTCTCGAAACCGTGCGCTTCGACATGCCGCTTGCGCGCCGTCTCGTCGAATTGCGTCAGGCGGGCTTCCAGATCGCGCTCGACGACGTCAGGGACCTCTCGGACGAACTGTTCGCGATGCTGCCGTACGCCGACATCGTCAAGATCGACCTGTTGCAGACCCCGCGCGACAAGCTCGCCAAGCTTGCGTCGATATTGCGCGGACACGGCAAGACGCTGCTCGCCGAGAAAGTCGAGACGCGCGAGGACTTTGCGCTCGCGCAGGAACTCGGCTTCCAGCTGTTCCAGGGCTATTTCTTCGCGCGGCCGCAGGTGCTGGCCGCGCCGCGCAACCGCTCGTTGCGCCCGGGCCTGCTGCGGCTGCTCGCGCTGCTCTCGCGCGACGCCGGCATCTTCGAGCTCGAAGCGGAACTGAAGCTGAACCCGAGCGTGGTCGTGCAGCTGCTGCGCCTCGTCAATTCGAGCGCGTTCGGACTCGGACGCCCCATCTCGTCGCTGCGCGAGGCGATCATCGCGACCGGCACGCGGCAGATCGCGCGCTGGGCGCAACTGCTGCTCTACGCGGACACCGGCGACCGGTCGTGGCGCACCGATCCGCTCGTGCAACTGGCCGCGACGCGCTCGCGCTTCATGGAACTGGCCGCGAGCTGGCTGTACCCGGCCGACGGCGATTTCGCCGACGCCGCGTTCATGACCGGAATTTTTTCGCTCGTGCACGTGGTGCTTGGCAGCACGCCGCGCGCGGTGCTCGAAAAGCTCGCGCTCGCGCCGCAGATTCGCGAGGCGATCGTGTCGCGCGCGGGCGAGCTCGGCGCGCTGCTTGGCATCGCCGAAGTGGCGGGCGAGGGCGGCGACGCCGCGCCGCTTGCCGCGGCGGCCGGCTTCGCGGCGCTCACGCCCGGCGTGCTGTCGGAGCTGAATCTGTCGGCGGCGGCGTGGTTCGGGGTGCATGTCGCCGAGTCGGCGGTCTGAGCGGCCGGGGCCGGCCGCCCGACGCGCTGGTCTCGCCTCGTTGGCCTCGCATGCTTTCGATCCGCTTATCGTCATGCCGCGCCGCTTACGCGCGTTGCGCATCCGTGTTCCAATAGCCGATGCAGGGATGGCCGAGGCCGTCCCCGATGCCCCGGACTGGATGACAACGCGTGTGCTCACGCAGGGAGACGCAGATGAAGATCAAACACCTACCGGCGGCGTTCGCCGCCGTCATGGCGCTCGGATTCGCCATGCATTCGCCGCTCGCATCGGCGACGCTGAAGCCGGGCGACACCGCGCCGACCTTCACGACCGAAGCCTCGCTCGGCGGCAAGACCTACACCTACTCGCTCGCCGACGAACTGAAGAAGGGCCCGGTCGTGCTGTACTTCTATCCGGCCGCGTTCACGAAGGGCTGCACGATCGAGGCGCACGAGTTCGCCGATGCGGTCGACGAATACAGGAAGTACGGTGCGACGGTGATCGGTGTGTCGCACGACAACATCGATACGCTGACGAAGTTCTCGGTCAGCGAGTGCCGCAGCAAATTCCCGGTCGCGGCCGATGCCGATTCGAAGGTGATCGGCGCATACGACGCCAGCATGCCGCTGCATAGCGGCATGGCCAATCGCGTGTCGTACGTGATCGCGCCGGACGGCAAGATCATCTACGAATACACGAGCCTGTCGCCCGAGAAGCATGTCGAGAACACGCTGAAGGCGCTCAAGGACTGGACGGCGGCGCATAAGGCGCAGTGAGGCGGAGCGGGGTGCGGTGGTGCCCGCTGGTGTGCCTGGTGCCCGCCAGGGCACGCCGCATAGTCGGCTACGCAGCGCCGTAGCGGCAGGCAAGCCGTGGCGCGTCGGCCCGCCGGCCTCTTGCGCGCGGCACCGCGATTGGCGCAACGACGGGTTGCATCGCGGACCGGCGCGCGCTCGTGCTAGGCTCAAGCCTTTTGCCGGGTGAGTGAGCGATGCCGATTCTCGTTGCGTTGATTGCGCTGATCGCGCTGGTGTACGGTGCGGTGCGGGCCTTTTATGCGTTGCAGGCCGCGTTCGGCCTGGCCGTCGCGGTCGGCGTCGCCGTGCTGGTCGCGCTGCTGTTGATCGGCGCGCTGGCGCACTGGTTGCGGCGGCGCCGCGAAGTCGCGCCGAACGTGCGCGACGGCGACTGGACGCATGAGCTGAAGGGCAACTGGGGTGCGCTGCGACTCGCGGCGGCCAAGCGGCTCTGCGAGATTCGCGTCGGCGACGAAAAGGGCGCGTATATCTTCGCCGATCTGCTCGGCGCCGAAGTGCGGGGCGGCGGCGCGCAGGCACAACTTGCGCTCGAGGTGAAGGACCCGCGGCACGCCGAGTGGATCGTGCCGATGTCGGGCGAGCGCGAGGCGCGCCAATGGCAGCGGATTTTTGCGCTGGCTATTGCACAGAAACTCTGAGGCACAGAAACTCTGAGCAAAAACCCTGAACAGAAACGCCGAGCCGGCTTAAGAACGGCAACGCGGAGCAAAAGTTTTCAACGAAACGCCACGGGAAAACGCCGAAGCTCTCGCTTTAAAAGTCTTCTGCTGGTTGGTCGCGCCGGCTCACGCGGCGGGTTCGCATGCATCGAATTTATCGGGCATGCCAACCCGCCGCGTTGCCATTGAACGTTACGACGACGTCGGCGTGGCGCCACCCGAGCGGCGCGCCTTTCGCGCTTCCCAGCGCACGCGGATGCGGTCCATGTAGAGATACACGACCGGCGTCGTATAGAGCGTGAGCATCTGGCTCACGATCAGCCCGCCGACGATCGAAATACCGAGCGGCGCGCGCATCTCCGCGCCTTCGCCGCGTCCGAACGCGAGCGGCAACGCGCCGAGCAGCGCCGCGAACGTGGTCATCATGATCGGCCGGAAGCGCAGCAGACACGCCTGGTAGATCGCATCGCGCGACGACAGCCCGTGGCGCGAGGCCTCGATCGCGAAGTCCACCATCATGATCGCGTTCTTCTTCACGATGCCGATCAGCAGGATCACGCCGATCAGCGCGATGATGCTGAACTCGGTCTTGAAGAGCAGCAGCGCGAGCAGGGCGCCGACGCCGGCCGACGGCAGCGTCGAGAGAATCGTCAGCGGATGGATGTAGCTTTCGTACAGGATGCCGAGCACGATGTAGACGGCCGCGAGCGCCGCGAGGATCAGGATCGGCTGGTCGGACATCGACTGCTGGAACGCCTGCGCGGTGCCCTGGAAGCTGCCGTGGATCGTGCCCGGCATGCCGATTTCGGCCATCGTGTCGTAGATCGCCTGGGTGGCGGTGGAGAGCGACACGCCCGGCGGCAGGTTGAACGAAATCGTCGAGGCCACGAACTGGCTCTGGTGATTGACCGACAGCGGCGTGGTGCCCGGCCCGAAGCTCGCGATGGCCGAGAGCGGCACCATCGTTTCCTTCGCGGTCGAGACCGGCGAGCCCGACGACGCGCTCGACTTGCCGCTCGCCGCGATCGAGTTGATCGCCTGGTTGCGCGCGGAGTCGGCGGCGATGCTGGCCGCGCTCGTGGCGGTGGTGCCCGCCGCGCCGCCCGTGGCCGCACTGGTCGTGCTGGTTGTGCTGGTCGTACTCGCCGCCGCGTGCGCGGTCACCGTGCCGGCCGGCGCGTTGGTGGTTTGCGCGCCGCTCGCGCTGCCGCCCGAGGTGCTGACGAAGATTTCATTCAGCATCTCCGGGCTCTGCCAGTAGCGCGGCGCGACTTCCATCACGACGTGATACTGGTTCAGCGGGTTGTAGATCGTCGACACCTGGCGCTGGCCGAACGCGTCGTAGAGCGTGTTGTCGATCTGCGCGGGCTTGATGCCGACGCGCGACGCGGTCGCGCGGTCGATCGTCACCATCGCTTCGAGGCCGCCTTGCTGCTGGTCGGAGTTGACGTCCGCGAGTTCCTTGCGCGCCTGCAGCGCTTCGGTCAGCTTCGGTCCCCACTTGTAGAGGTCGGGCGTCGAGTCGGCGAGCAGCGTGAACTGATACTGCGCGTTCGATTGCCGGCCGCCCACGCGGATGTCCTGCACCGATTGCAGGAACGTGCGCGCGCCGGCCACGTCGCCAAGCGGTGCGCGCAGCTGCTGGATCACCTGATCGGCGGAGAGCTTGCGCTCGCTCTTCGACTTGAGCGACACGAACATGAAGCCCGAGTTGGTCTGCCGGCCGCCCGTGAAGCCGACCACGCTGTCGACGGCCGGGTTTTTGCCGACGATGTCCATCATCTGCGCGAACTTGCCCTTCATCGCCTGGAACGAGGTGCTCTGGTCGGCCTGGATGCCGCCGACGAGCCGCCCGGTGTCCTGCTGCGGAAAGAAGCCCTTCGGCACGATGATGTAGAGCGCGACGTTCAGCGCGATCGTCAGCAGCAGGATGGTGACGATCAGGAGCGGATGGCGCAGCGCCCAGCCGAGCGTGCGCTCGTAGCCGTGCTGCATCGACATGAAGCCGCGCTCGAGCCACTGGCCGAAGCGGCTCTCCTCGCGCTTTTCATGCGGCTCGCGCAGCAGGCGCGAGCACATCATCGGCGTGAGCGTGAGCGAGACGAGGAGCGACACCGCGATCGCGAGCGACAGCGTCAGCGCGAACTCGCGGAACAGGCGCCCGACGATGCCGCCCATCAGCAGAATCGGCAGGAACACCGCGACGAGCGAGATGCTGATCGACATCACCGTGAAGCCGACCTCGCGCGCGCCGCGGAACGCGGCCTTCCTGCGCGGCACGCCGTTCTCGATGTGCCGCGAGATGTTTTCGAGCACGACGATCGCGTCGTCGACGACGAAGCCGGTCGCGATGGTCAGCGCCATCAGCGAGAGGTTGTCGATCGAGAAGCCCATCAGATACATCGCGCCGAACGTGCCGATGATCGAGATCGGCACGGCCACGCTCGGAATCAGCGTGGCGCGCCAGTTGCGCAGGAACAGGAACACCACCATCACGACGAGCGCGACCGCGATCACGAGCGTGCGCTCGGTGTCCTTCAGCGAGGCGCGGATCGTCGTGGAGCGGTCCGAGGTCGGCTCGATGTCGACGTCGGCGGGCAGCGACGCGTGCAGTTGCGGCAGCATGGCCTTGACGCGGTCGACGGTCTCGATGATGTTCGCGCCGGGCTGCCGGTACAGGATCACGAGCACCGAGCGCTTGCCGTTGAAGAGGCCGAGGTTGCGCAGGTCTTCGACCGAATCGACAACCTCGCCCATGTCCGAGAGCTTGACCGGCGCGCCGTTGCGATAGGCGATCACGAGGTCCTTGTACTGCGATGCCTTGCTCGCCTGGTCGTTGGTGTAGAGCTGCACGCGGTTCTCGCCGAACTCGATCGAGCCTTTCGGGCTGTTCGCGTTGGCCGAGGCGAGCGCCGCGCGCACGTCTTCGAGACCGATGCCGTAGTGCGACAGCGCATGCGGCTCCAGTTCGACGCGCACGGCCGGGTTCGCCGAGCCGTTCACGTCCACTTCGCCGATGCCGTCCACCTGCGAGAGCGACTGCTGCAGCACCGTGGCGGCCGAGTCGTACAACTGGCCGGCCGTCAGCGTGTGCGAGGTGAGCGCGAGAATCAGGATCGGCGCGTCGGCGGGGTTGACCTTGTGGTAGGTCGGGTTGCTGCGCAGGCTCGCGGGCAGGTCGGCGCGCGCCGCGTTGATGGCGGCCTGCACGTCGCGCGCGGCGCCGTCGATGTCGCGGTTCAGGCCGAACTGCATCGTGATGCGCGCCGCGCCGACCGAACTCGACGAGGTCATTTCGGTGACGTCGGCGATCGAGCCCAGATGCCGTTCGAGCGGACTCGCGACGCTCGTCGCCACGGTCTCGGGGCTCGCGCCCGGCAGCGACGCCTGGATCGAGATGGTCGGGAAATCGACCTGCGGCAAGGGCGCGACCGGCAGCTTCGTGAACGCGAACACGCCCGACAGCGCGATGCCGATCGCCAGCAGCGTGGTGGCGACCGGGCGGGAAATGAACGGACGCGACAGGTTCATCGCCTAGTTCCCTGCATCGGCGGCGGGCGGCGTGGCGCTGCCGGACGAGTCGCTACGGTTGAAGCGCTCGCGCAGGCGGCGGCCGAGCGAATCGAACGCGAGGTAGATCACCGGCGTCGTGAACAGCGTCAGCAGCTGGCTCACGATCAGGCCGCCCGCGATCGCGATGCCGAGCGGGCGGCGCAGCTCCGAGCCCGCGCCGGTGCCGAGCATCAGCGGCAGCGCGCCGAGCAGGGCGGCCAACGTGGTCATCAGGATCGGCCGGAAGCGCAAGAGACACGCCTGGTAGATCGCCTCGCGCGGCGGCTTGCCTTCCTCGCGCTCGGCGTAGAGCGCGAAGTCGATCATCATGATCGCGTTCTTCTTCACGATGCCGATCAGCAGCACGATGCCGATGATGCCGATGATGTCGAGATCGTGGCCGGTCATGAGCAGCGCGAGCAGCGCGCCGACGCCGGCCGACGGCAGCGTGGAGAGAATCGTGATCGGATGGATGAAGCTCTCGTACAGCACGCCGAGCACGATGTACATCGTGACGATCGCCGCGAGGATCAGGAACAGCTCGTTGGCGAGCGAGGCCTGGAACGCGAGCGCCGCGCCCTGGAAGCGCGTCTGGAACGAGGCGGGCAGGCCGATGTCCTGCTCGGCCTGCTGAATCGCCTGCACGGCCGCGCCGAGCGACGAACCGGGCGCGAGGTTGAACGACACCGTGGTGGCCGGGAACTGGCTCAGGTGCGTGACGAGCAGCGGCGCGGGCCGCTCGATGAACTTCGCGATCGACGACAGCGGCACCTGGCCGCCCGTCGAGGTGGAAGAGGGCAGGTAGATCGAATTCAGCGAATCGGTGTATTGCTGCATCGTCGGCTGCGCTTCGAGAATCACGCGGTACTGGTTCGACTGCGTGAAGATCGTCGAGATGATGCGCTGGCCGAACGCGTCGTAAAGCGCACTGTCGATCGTGGCCGGCGTGATGCCGAAGCGCGCGGCGGTCGCACGGTCGATCTCGATGAACACCGAGCGGCCGTTGTCCTGCAGATCGGTCGCGACGTCGGCGAGTTCGGGCGACTGCTTCAGGCGGTCGACCAGCTTCGGCACCCACGTCGTGAATTCGCTGATGTTCGGATCGGTCAGCATGAACTGGTATTGCGTCGGGCTCACGGTCGAGTCGATCGTCAGGTCCTGCACCGGCTGCATGAAAAGCGAGGCGCCCGGAATGTGCGCGACGTCCTTCTGCAACTGGCGGATCACGTCGCTCGCGGTATGGCTGCGGTCGTCGCGCGGCTTCAGGTTGATGAGCATGCGGCCGCTGTTCAGCGTGATGTTGCTGCCGTCCACGCCGATGAACGACGTGAGGCTGTCGACGTCCGGGTTCTTCAGAATTTGCGCGGCGAGCGCCTGCTGACGCTCGGCCATCGACGCGAACGAGACCGACTGCGGCATCTGCGTGATCGCCTGGATTACGCCGGTGTCCTGCACGGGGAAGAAGCCCTTCGGCACGAACACGTAGAGCAGCCCGGTCAGCACGAGCGTGAGCACGGCGACGACGAGCGTCGAGCGCTGCCGGTTCAGCACCCACGTGAGCGCGACCGCGTAGCGCGCGATCACCCAGTCGATGAAGCGGTGTGCCTTCGCCTCGAAGCGGTGGCTTTCGTGCGGTGGCGTGTGGCGCAGCAGCTTCGCGCACATCATCGGCACGAGCGTGAGCGAGACGACCGCCGAGATCACGATCGTCACCGCGAGCGTGATCGCGAATTCGTGGAACAGCCGGCCGACCACGTCGCCCATGAACAGCAGCGGAATCAGCACCGCGATCAGCGAGACCGTCAGCGAGATGATCGTGAAGCCGATCTGCTTGGAGCCCTTCAGCGCGGCTTCGAGCGCCGTGTCGCCTTCCTCGACGTAGCGCGCGATGTTCTCGATCATCACGATCGCGTCGTCGACCACGAAGCCGGTCGCGATGGTCAGCGCCATCAGCGAGAGGTTGTCGAGCGAGAAGCCGCACAGGTACATCACGGCGAGCGTGCCGATCAGCGAGAGCGGCACCGAGAGGCTCGGGATGATCGTCGCGTAGACGTTGGCGAGGAACAGGTACATCACCAGCACGACCAGCACGACCGACATCGCCAGTTCGAACTGCACGTCGCGCACCGACGCGCGGATCGTCGTGGTGCGGTCGGTGACGACCTGCACGTCGAGCGCGGCGGGCAGCGCCTGCTGCAGTTGCGGCAGCAGCGCCTTGATGCTGTCGACCACCTGGATCACGTTCGCGCCCGGCTGGCGCTGCACGTTCAGGATGATCGCCGGCGTGTTGTCGACCCACGCGCCGAGCTTGGTGTTCTCCGCGCCCGCGACGATGTTCGCGACGTCGGTCAGCATGACCGGCCGGCCGTTCTTGTAGGCGATCACCGCGCTCTTGTACTGGTCGGGATCGGTCAGCTGGTCGTTCGAGTTGATCGTGTAGTTGCGCGTCGGGCCGTCGAAGTTGCCCTTCGGCGTGTTGACGTTGAGGTTCGAGATCGTGGTGCGCAGATCGTCGAGATTCAGGCCGTACGCGGCGAGCGCGCGCGGGTTCGCCTGAATCCGCACGGCCGGGCGCTGGCCGCCCGACAGGCTGACGAGACCCACGCCCGCCACCTGCGAGATTTTCTGCGCGAGGCGCGTGTCGGCGAGGTCCTGCACCTGGGTGAGCGGCAGCGTTTTCGAGGTGATCGCGAGCGTGATGATCGGCGCGTCGGCCGGATTGACCTTCGCGTAGATCGGCGGTGCGGGCAGGTCGGACGGCAGCAGGTTGCCGGCCGCATTGATGGCGGCCTGCACTTCCTGTTCGGCGATGTCGAGCGGCAAGTCGAGGCTGAACTGCAGCGTGATGATCGACGAGCCTGCCGAGCTTTGCGACGACATCTGATTGAGCGACGGCATCTGTCCGAACTGCCGCTCGAGCGGCGCCGTCACCGACGACGTCATCACGTCCGGACTCGCGCCCGGATAGAAGGTCTGCACCTGGATCGTCGGATAGTCGACCTCGGGTAGCGCGGAGAGCGGCAGAAAGCGCAGCGCCACGAGGCCGACCAGCATGATCGCCGCCATGAGCAGCGCGGTGCCGACGGGACGCAGAATAAAAGCGCGGGATGGATTCATGCGGTAAGTGCCGTGCCTTTTACTTTATTGCGCAGCCTGCGACGCGTGTCTGCCGCGATGCGCATGCGCGGCGGAAGCACCCGAGGCGCCGACCGCAGCGTGCGCGCCCGATGCGCCCGATGCACCACTGGGCCGCTCGGCCGGAATCGTGATCTTCGAGCCTTCGCGCAGACGGTCCGAACCGTCGATCACGACGCGCTCGCCGAGCGCGAGGCCCGACTTGATGCTGGTGCGCTCGCCGTCCACGGGACCGGGCTTGACCGGCCGGACCGTGACCGTGTTGTCGTCCTTCACGACGTAGACGAACGGACCCATCGAGCCGTTGAGCACCGCCGAGGTCGGCACGATGACGGCGTCCTTGATCGTGTCGACGAGCAGGCGCGTGTTGACGAACTGGTTCGGGAACAGCCCGTTGTCCTTGTTATCGAAGAGCGCGCGCAGACGCACCGTGCCGGTGGTCGTGTCGATCTGGTTGTCCATCGTCTTCAGCGAGCCGACTTCGAGCGGCCGCGTGTTGCTGCGGTCGTAGGCGGTGGCCGAGAGCTGTTCGCCGTTCTGCGTGTGCTGGATGATCTGCTGCAGGTTGTCTTCCGAAGTCGTGAAGATCACGCTGATCGGCTGTAACTGCGTGATGACCGCGATGCCGTTCGCGAGGCCCGAGGTCACGTAGTTGCCCGGATCGACCTGGCGCAGGCCGACGCGGCCCGACACCGGCGCGGTGATGCGCGCGTAGATGAGGTCGAGCTTGAAATTGTCGACATTCGCCTGGTCGGACTTAACGGTGCCTTCGTACTGGCGCACGAGCGATGCCTGCGTGTCGACCTGCTGGCTCGCGATCGAGTCCTGCGCGAGCAGTGTCTGGTAGCGCTTGAGGTCGAGGCGCGCGGTGGCGAGCAGCGCCTCGTCGCGCACCAGTGTGCCCTCGGCGTTGCGCAGCGAAATCTCGTACGGGCGCGGGTCGATCTGGGCCAGCACGTCGCCCTTCCTGACCATCTGGCCTTCCTTGAAATAGACGTCCTGCAGGACGCCGCTCAGCTGCGGCAGCACGGTCACGGTAGCCAGCGGCGTGACCGTGCCGAGCGCGGTCAGCACGACCGGCATCTCGCCTTGCGTGGCGGTGGCGACGTGTACCGGCTGCGCCATGTTCGCCATCGCGTTCGGACCGCCGCGGCCGAAGCGGCCACCGCCCCGCGCACCGCTTGCGCCGGTCGGGGCGCTGGCGCCGCTCGCGCCGCCCCACGGATGCCAGCGCCATAGCACCACTCCGAGAATGACCAGAACCGCGACGATCAGTGCGATGGTGCGGCCGCGATGCCGCTTTACCGCGCCGGGCGCGCCATGTTGCGCGCCGCTTGCCGACGGTTGGGAAGCGGTGGGGCGCTGGTTTTCCGGGTGCTTTTGTTGTTCGTCCATCGGTTCGGTCGGGTGGCTGGCTTTTTGATGTGCGCCGCTCGCGCGTTTGCCGCGCCCGCAGGGCGGCGACACGTGGACGGCATGACAGGCGGCTGCGGTTGCGTCAGGTTGCGTTCGGTTGCGGGTGCGTCGCGCAACGCGATGCTACCCGAGGCGCGGGACAGAGATGTTAACGCAATGCGGAATCACCACGGCGCGCGCGGCGCCGTTTTCGACGGCAAAAACGGCCAGATGCGCGTGTATCCCGCGACGGGATGCGTGATCGTACGTTGCGGTCTCTGTAACAGTCCAGCCGCCTATTTTTCGTTTAATTACGAAGGTTACAGGATGTTGGGAAATTGTTGGCCTGGTGTGAAGGGGCGCCTCGCCGGGCGCCGTCGGCCGCGTGCGCCGGCTGGTGGCGCATCCGGCTGCGGTGCTTTTCGCCGTGCCTGTCGCGGTGTCTGTCTCGGTGCCTCAGGTGTCGAGCCGGCGCGCCGGCGTGCCGCCGACTTCGAGCACGATCTTGCCGATGCATTCGAGCAGCGCGGGCGCGGCATGCGAGATGAGCCAGTCGCGCGGGCACTGGTCGGCCGCGCCGCCGCAATTGACCGCATAGCGCTCGCCCGACGGCCCGACGAAGCCGAGCGCGATCGCATTGAGGCCGTCGTACCACTCGCCGGTGGCGATCGCGAAGCCGCGCTCCAGCGTGTCCTCGATCGCGCTTTCGAGCCGTCCGCCGATGTAGCCCCATTCGTTGCCTTCGGCCGTCTGCAGACCGGCAAGCAACGCTTCGCGTTCCGGCTGCTCGAGCGCCACCAGATAGGCGCGGCCGACCGCGGTGCGCGTCAGGCTCATGCGCGAGCCGATTTCGAGCCGCGACACGAGCACCGCCGAGCGCGGCCGGATCGTGTCGATCACGACCATGTCGAAGCGGTCGCGCACGGCCAGATGCACCGAGAGGGCGGTGCGCTCGGCGAGTTCGATCAGGAAAGGCCGTGCGCGGGCGCGGATGTCGAAATTGCGCAGAAAGCCGTTGCTCAGCTCCAGCACCGACGAAGTCAGCACGAAGCGTTCGCTGTCGGGCAGCCGCAGCAGGAAGCCGACGCTGACCAGCGTCGCCGTGATGCGCGAGACCGTCGGCTTCGGAATGCCGGTGAGTTCGGCGAGTTCGCGATTGCTCAGCGGCGCGTTCGCGGCGGCAATCGAGCGCAGCACGGTCAGGCCGCGAGCGAGGGCGGTGACTTCGTCGCCCGAGCCGTCCCGGTCTTTGGCGACGACCGCTGCGCTCGGGATCGGAGTAGGTCGTTTCATGGTTTTTTGGAACTGTATTTCAGATTCTGAGTTCGTCCCCCGTCGACGGCCGGTCTACGGAAGACGGCGGGCATCTTCCAGCCGTGGCACCAGTTCAGTTTTGTTTGTGACAAATCGATTCTATCGGAAAAAGTTGCCGGAACGACCTGGATTCGGATTTTGCTTGACTTAGTCAGCATAATCATAAAAAATGGAACATTATTTCGAAAGATGGAATCTTCCAGAAAGGTTGCCGGCCGTATCGTTCCCGTTGCCCGTATCGCGCGGGAATGCAAGGGGCTCGGCGGCGAATGCTTTCGAAGTCTGCTTTCAGGCACTGCGGCACCGCTTTTAACCCCCGCTGCTTTTGCTTTAATACCGTCTCTCAGGTTCTAGCACGGCCCTCGGAATGGCTAGAACTTTTAAGGCGTCACGGCAACGTGACGCCTTTTTTTCTTTTCCGCTTTCTTTCCGCTCTCGTACGCTCAGACCTGCGGGTTGGTCTGCACCTCGTCGAAACGCTTCACGCGATAGATCACCGCCGACACGAGCCAGCTGAGCGCGAAGATGCCGATGATGATGTAGCCGAGCATGCCGAAGTTATCGTTGAGCGCGCCGATCGCGTCCCAGATGCCGCCTTTCAGGTTCAGCTGATCCGCGAGAAGGCCGAGCGCCTCGATGCCGCCGATCACGAGCGCGACCGCGATCGAGACGAGCGTGATCGTCATGTTGTAGTAGATCTTGCGCAGCGGCCTTTCGTACGCCCAGCCGTAGGCGCCGAGCATCAGGTGGCCGTCGAGCGTGTCGACGAGCGACATGCCCGCACTGAACAGCACCGGAAACACCATGATCGCCCACGGCGAGAGCCCCTTGGCCGCCTGCGTCGCCGCGATGCCGAGCAGGCCGATTTCCGTGGCGGTGTCGAAGCCGAGGCCGAACAGAAAGCCGATCGGATACATGTGCCAGCTACGCGTCACGAGCCGGAAGAGCGGCCGGAACAGGCGCGCGATGAAGCCTCGATTCGCGAGCAGCATGTCGAAGTCGTCGTCGACATAGGCGCCGCCATTGCGCACGTGGCGCCACGCGCGGTAGATGCCGCGCAGAATCAGGAAGTTCATCAGCGCGAGCGCGAACAGGAAAAAGGACGACACGGCCGTGCTGACGATGCCGCCGATCTCCCTATAGTTGTCGAAGCGGCCCTGGATCGCGGTGGTCGCGAGCGCCACCGCGACCGACGCGAGCACGACCACGCTCGAATGGCCGAGCGAGAAAAAGAAGCCCACGGCAACGGGCCGCTTGCGTTCCTGCATGAGCTTGCGCGTCACGTTGTCGATGGCGGCGATGTGGTCGGCGTCGACGGCATGGCGCAGGCCGAATCCGTACGCGAGCAGCGCGGTGCCGAGCAGCACCGGATAGTGGTGGAACGCCACGATCGCCCACAGCCACGCGAGCAGGTTGATGGCGATCAGCACGCCGTAGATGCCGAATAATTTGCTGCGGACTCTCGAATCCGAATCGTTGAAAATCTCGACGAGTCGATCAAGCATGTTGAATCTCCAGGAATTGCGCGTTCCGTGCAGGTTGGGAAAAGACGACATAGCGAGGTCTGACTCCGGGGTGAAACAGGTTCCCCCGATACAGTGGCGCGACCGCGCCGGAATCTCACCGGCTTCCCGCTGTGTCCGTGTTGAGGCGTAGGCCCTGTGGGCTTATACATCGCCGATACTGAAAAGTCGATTTCTGCGCCGGCCGCGAGAGTCGGCGAGACCGTCGAACGGGTTCCGGTTTCGCTCCCGGTTGGGTTTTTCGGGCGGCGGCACGCATGTCCGCACGCGAGTACTGCGCGGGTGCCGAGCGAGTGTCGAGCCGGCTGCTCAGCGCGACAGCAGCGACACCGTTGCGATGCCGAGGATCGTCATCGCGAGCGAGGCGCTGACGTGAATCGCGACTTCGCCGGCCGCCCAGCCGAGCCGTCCGTCCTGCAGGCGTTGCACGACTTCGGCGGAGAAGGTCGAGAACGTTGAGAGACCACCCATCAAACCGGTGATGACGAAGAGCCGCCATTCCGGCGCGAGTTGCGGCACGCGCGCGAAGCCCGCGACCGCCACGCCGATGATGTAGCCGGCGATCACGTTGGCGGCCAGCGTGCCGAGCGGCAGTCCGCTAAACAGGCCGTTCAGGCGAATGCCGAGGAACCAGCGAAACAGCGAGCCGAGTGCGCCGCCGATGGCGACAGCGAGAAAGGACCAATACATGGAAGAGGATCGGAAACCGGAGTGTGTCGACAAACCGGTTCATGCGGGCGAGACGATGCCGCGTCCGCATGACCGGGCGTAGCAGGCATCATCAGCCCCAAGGGCGGTTAAGGGAGAATGCCATCTCCAGCCGCGCAGTCTAACATCGGTGTGCGCATTTGTACGCGCACCCCGGCTCACTCCGGCGTCGCCGAAATCTTGTGGATCGACAGATCCGCGCCGTTGTATTCCTCTTCCTGATCGAGCCTCAGGCCCACGGTCATGCGGATCACGCCATACACGAGCGTGCCGCCGAGCACCGCCACGACGATGCCGCCGAGCGTGCCGAGCACCTGCGCGCCGAGCGACACGCCACCCATGCCGCCCAGCGCGCGCATCCCGAAGATGCCGGCCGCGATGCCGCCCCACGCGCCGCACAGGCCGTGCAGCGGCCATACGCCGAGTACGTCGTCGATGCGCCAGCGGTTCTGCACGCAGGTGAACATATAGACGAACAGCACGCCGGCGATGCCGCCCGTCACCAGCGCGCCGAGCGGGTGCATGAGGTCGGAGCCCGCGCATACCGCGACGAGTCCGGCGAGCGGGCCGTTGTACGTGAAGCCGGGGTCGTTGCGGCCGGCGAACCAGGCGCTCAGCGTGCCGCCGACCATCGCCATCAGCGAGTTGACCGCGACGAGGCCGCTGATCTTGTCGAGCGTCTGCGCGCTCATCACGTTAAAGCCGAACCAGCCGACCGTCAGCACCCATGCGCCGAGCGCGAGAAACGGAATGTTCGAGGGCGGATGCGCGGCGATGCCGCCGTCGCGGTGATAACGGCCGTGGCGCGCGCCGAGCAGCAGCACGGCCGGCAACGCGACCCAGCCGCCGAACGCGTGCACGACGACCGAGCCCGCGAAGTCGTGGAACGGTGCGCCGAACGCCTGCGTGAGCCAGTCCTGAATGCCGAAGCGGTTATTCCACGCGATGCCTTCGAAGAACGGATAGACGAAGCCGACCAGCACGAACGTCGCGAACAGCTGCGGGTTGAATTTCGAGCGCTCGGCGATGCCGCCCGAGACGATCGCCGGAATCGCGGCGGCGAACGTCAGCAGGAAGAAGAAGCGCACGAGCCCGTAGCCGTTGTGCTCGGCGAGCGACGCGGCGCTGCCGAAAAACTGCACGCCGTACGCGATCGTGTAGCCGATGAAGAAATACGCGATCGTCGAGACGGCGAAATCCACGAGGATCTTGACGAGCGCATTGACCTGATTCTTCTTGCGCACCGTGCCGAGTTCCAGGAACGCGAAGCCCGCGTGCATCGCCAGCACCATGGCGGCGCCGAGCAGAAGAAACTCGGTGTCGGCGCCGTATTTCAGACTTTCCATCGATGTGTCCCGCTTATGCCAAAAAGTGCGCTATGTGAGCAAGAAGTGGGCCAAAGTTGTGCCGGCGGCGCCGGTGCGGTGCAAGCAGGCACCGGGATGGACTTGCACACGATTTCGCACCGTGCCGCGTGGGCTGGACTTTGCACCTGAATAGCGACAACAGGCACAAAAAAAGTGCATGCGCGCCGGATGGCGGCGGGAATGATCCAGCCGGGGGCATAATCTTCGATTTCTATTACAGTTTTATCTGGATTCCTGACGCATGAGGCGCCTGCGGTGTATGCGGCGCATACGGCGCCCGACAGCCGGGCGGCGTGTCTCGCGTCGCGTTCGCGCCGGCTTCCCGTGCGGCCCGGCCTGCGGCCCGCTTTGTCTTCCCGCGCAAACGCCGACATAATGTGCCGATTCCGTGCACGATCCGCCGGCCATTCCCACCAATGCGTACGCATGAGACTGACCACTAAAGGCCTGTTGCTGATCGCGATTCCCGCCGTTCTCGAACTGGCGCTGCTCTCCGGACTCGTGAAGGCGCAGGCCGATACGGCGCGAGCCGAGCGCTGGGCAATGCACAGCGAGGAAGTGCTGCGCCAGAGCACCGCGATTCTCGACCCGGTGCTGTCGGAATCGGTCGCGCTGCGCGGCGCCGTGCTTGCCAACGACGTCCGCTTCACGACGCCGGTCGCGGTATGGGTCGACGTGGACCGGCGCATCGATCAACTGGCCGAGCTGGTCGCCGACAATCCGGCGCAGGTCGAGCGCGTGGTCGAGGTGCGCCAGGCGGTGCAGGCGTATCGCCAATGGTCGGACCGGATCGAGGACCTGATGCACGCGGGGCGCCGCGCCGACATTCTCGCGCGCTTCCACGATCTCGCCCAGGCCGACGTGCTCGACCATTTTCGTCTGCAGGTGACCGCGTTCCAGGCCGAGGAGCGGCGCCTCGACATGCTGCGCTCGAATGCCGCCGACGCCGCGCGCGACCGTCAGCAATCGCTGATCGTCGCGGCCGCGTTCGGCTCGCTGCTGTTCGTCGCGATGGCCGTGTGGCTGTTCACGCGCGGCGTGCGCGGCCGGCTTGCGCAGCTTTCCGACAACGCCGGGCGCCTCGCCAGCAACGAGCCGCTTGCGCCGATCGGCGCAGGCCGCGACGAGATCGCGCGGCTCGACCTGACCTTGCACGAGACGAGCCGCCGTCTGCTCGAAGCCGAGCGCATCGAGGCGCGCTTTCATGCGGACCTCGAGCGCCGCGCGGCCGAACTCGCGCGCATCAACGAGACGCTGCGGCAGCAGACCCAGGAAAACGAGATGTTCATCTACAGCGTGTCGCACGATCTGCGCGCGCCGCTCGTGAACCTGCAGGGCTTTTCGAAGGAACTGATCCGCGCCTGCGACGAACTGCGCGCGGCGGTGCGCGAATCGACGCTCACGGCCGGCGCGCGGCAACGCATCGAGCGCGTGATCGACGAGGACGTCGGCGAGGCGCTGCATTATCTGCAGACGGCCGTGCTGCGCTCGTCGCACATCATCGACGCGCTGCTGCGGCTCTCGCGCGTCGGCCGCGTCGAATACCGGCGCCAGAAGGTCGACGTGCGCGACATCGTGCAGCGCGTCGTCGATGCGATGCAGGGCTCGATCCGCGCGCGGCGCGCGCGCGTGACGCTCGGCGAATTGCCGGCGGTGTGGGGCGATCCGACCGCGCTCGAACAGATTTTCGCGAACCTCGTCGGCAATGCGGTCAACTATCTGGCGCCGGCGCGCGAAGGCCGCATCGAAATCGGCACGACGCCGGCGCCGCCCGGCGTGCAGTCGCTGCGTATCTTCTACGTGCGCGACAACGGCCTCGGGATTCCGGCGGTCGCGCTGCCGCGTCTGTTCAACGCGTTCCAGCGTCTGCACGGCAACGCGACGGCCGGCGAGGGCATCGGCCTCGCGCTCGTGCGGCGCATGGTCGAGCGGCACGGCGGCCGCGTATGGGCGGAGTCGAAGGAAGGAACCGGGACGACGTTTTATCTGTCGCTGCCCGAAGCGGGGGCTGGGGCAGCCGGTGCGCGGGTGCTTGCCGATGCGGCCGGGATTCTCGCGAGCCGCGATTCGCCGGGCAGTCTCGCGCAGAGGGAGACGCGCGAGTGGGCGAAGGCCGGCGACGGTGGCGGCGATGCGAGGCTGTCCGCGCCTGCGTCCGCGATCGATGTGCAGCGGGGGATCGGGACCCGGTAGGGCGCGAGAGCGGCGTGAGGGAGAGGCGGGAGAGCGGCAGGAGAAGAGCGTCAGGAACGCGGCGCGAGGCTGCCGGCGGCCCTGCGGCCCGCGCGGTGCTCGTCCGATCGTCCACCCAGTGCCCGTTCAGCAGCCCGCGAAGATGCGCCGCGGTTTGAGCAGCCTCGTGCCGCGTATCGACCAGTAACAGCCGCAGGCGAGTAGTACCGCGCCACCCGCGAGCGCCTCGATCGGCGCGGGCCGCAGGCCGGCGAAGCCATCGACGCTGAAAAAGCCTTGCGCGACGATCAGGCTCGCTGCCCACAGCGAGCACGCGGCCTGTAGCAGCAGGCGCGTGCCCTTTATTTGCCGCGAGCGGGTGTTGCGCGACCAGGCGCCGGGCCGGCGCGCGCAGAAAAAAGCGATTGCTATCAGGATGACGGCAAGCAGGACGATCCAGTCGGTCAGTTTCATCGAAGCGGCACTCCCCAGGGCAGCCGCGACTATGGGGGAGCTTTGCTTCGAGAACTATCGGACAAATCTTAAATGAGGGGGCCGCTTGATCTGGCGGCGAGCGCGGCGTTGCGTCCGCGCTTGCCGCATGTGCTGGCGCGCAGGCGCGCCAGCGGTCGAACGCGATACCTCAATGCTCGATACGCGTGCCGAGCAGCACGAGGAATTGACGCAGCCACTCGGGATGCGCGGGCCATGCGGGCGCGGTGACGAAGTTGGCATCGGTGATCGCCGCGTCGACGGGAATGTCGGCGTATTCGCCGCCCGCCAGCTTCACTTCGGGCGCGCAGGCCGGGTAGGCGGAAATGCGCTTGCCGCGGATCACGTCGGCGGCCGCGAGCAGCTGCGCGGCGTGGCAGATCGCGGCGATCGGCTTGCCCGCCTCGGCGAATTGCCGCACGACGTCGATCACCTTCGGATTGAGCCGCAGATACTCGGGCGCGCGGCCGCCGGCGATCGCGAGCGCGTCGTACTGGTGCGGATCGGTGTCGTCGAACGAGGCGTTCAGCGTGAACTGGTGGCCCGGCTTCTCGGTATAGGTCTGGTCGCCTTCGAAATCGTGGATCGCGGTTTTCACGCGATCGCCCGCCTTCTTGTTCGGGCAGACCGCGTCGACGATATGGCCGACTGCCTGCAGCGCCTGAAACGGCACCATCGTTTCGTAATCCTCGGCGAAATCGCCGGTCAGGAACAGGATCTTCTTTGCCGCCATCGTATGCCTCCGGTTGATCAACGGAATACCGCGCCGGGTTCACTCGCGTGTATCGGCGCGAGGAGATGCTGACAGATGCTGCTCAATGCTCCGGCAGTCTACTCCATCATCGTTGACAGAACCGCGACGATCCTCGGGCCGTGCGCCGTGCGCCAGGTGTTGCGCATGGCGCGTAAAAACGGAGCGCGCGGGGCAAGGCGGTATCATGGGCGCGTCTTCGCAAGCACGGGCCGCCTCGCGGCGGTTCATGGCACCTATGATTTCCTCTCTTTCTTCTTCGCGGTTTTCTTCGCTGTTGCGCCGCGCGGCGTTCGTGGTCCTGATCTTCGGTGGCCTGGCCGCGTGCCAGAAGAACGACGCGTCGGCCGGCCAGGTGACGAGCAAGCTCGACGACGCGGCTCAGGCCGCCGGCCAGAAGCTTGATCAGGCGGCGAGCTATGTCGGTCAGCAGGTCGATGCGAGCAAGGCCGCCGCGCAGCAGACGCTCGATGCCGCATCCGCGCCGTCGCTCAGGATCGACCCCGCATCGCTGGCGTCGAGCGCGCAGGCCAATCTGCAGAACGCGGCGAGCGCGGCCAACGCGCAGTTGGGCAAGGCCGCGTCGCTAACGGGGCAGGGACTCGAGGCGGCGGGGCGCAAGCTGCAGGCGTGGTCGGCGCAGAACGCGGCGGCGTCCGCTGCGTCGGCGGCATCGGGCGAGTCGTCCGACGCGCAGAAGCAGATGGATAAATGAGCCGCGTGCGGGTCGCCCGCATCGGCTCGCCTCGTTTGACGAAGGCGATAAGTGTAATTATCATGGTTACACATTGTCGCCGCGAGGCAGGTTCGCTGTGAACACGAGTAGCCGGTTTGCGTTTGCTGTGCACGTGCTTGCGCTGTTGTCGTTGCAGGGGGGCGTGCCGCTGTCCTCGGACATGATCGCGGGCAGCGTCAATACGAATCCCGCGCTGATTCGCCGGCTTCTGAGCATGCTCGCGGAAGCGGGGCTCACCACCTCGCAGCTGGGCGCGGGCGGCGGCGCCTTGCTCGCGCGGGCACCCGGGCAGATCACGCTGCTCGACGTGTATCGCGCGGTCGAAGAGGCGCCGCTATTTTCGCTGCATCGCGAGGCGCCGAACCCGGCGTGCATGGTGGGGCGCAATATTCAGGGCGTGCTGCACGGTATCGTCGACGAAGCGCAGCAGGCCATGGAGAGCGCGCTTGCCGGCCGCACGCTCGCCGACGCGACCGCCGACGTCGTGCGCACGGAAAAGCAGCGGGCGCGCAAGCGGCGCGCGGGGGGATGACGTTGCGGCATGGCCGGCGAAGCCATGCCATGACAGCGGTAAAAGCAGCATCGCAGCACGCGTGTAGGGGTGTTGCGGCACACGTGACGCACGCACGCCTGAAAAGACGAACGAAGTCGAATGAGGTGGAACGGGGTGAGCACCCCGCTTTTTTTCACTCAATATGTAACTATAGTAGTTACATATAACGGATCAGGAGTCAACAACATGAGCAAGCAACTAAAGATCGCATTGTTCGGCGCGACCGGCATGATCGGTTCGCGGATCGCCGTGGAAGCCACGCGGCGCGGGCATCAGGTGACGGCGCTCGCGCGCGATCCGGCACGTGTGCCGGATCGCGTCGCGAATCTGCGCGCGGCGAAGGCCGATCTGCTCGACGCCGCGAGCGTCGGCGCGGCGGTGCGCGATCACGACGTCGTCGCGAGCGCGTATGCGCCGCCGCAAGGCGATCTCGCGGTGCTGTCGAAGGCGGCCCATGCGCTTGTCGAGGGCGTGCGCGCGGCGGGGATCAAGCGCCTCGTGGTGGTGGGCGGCGCGGGTTCGCTCGAAGTCGCGCCGGGCAAGCAACTGGTCGACACCGCCGGTTTCCCGGACGCCTACAAGGGCATTGCGCTTGCGCATCGCGACGCATTCGACTACTACCGCGGCGTGAGCGATCTCGACTGGACGTGCTTCGCCCCAGCCGCGCTGATCGCGCCGGGCGAGCGCACGGGCAAGTTCCGCACGGGCGCGAAAACGCTGATCGCCGACACCGAAGGCAATAGCCGCATTTCCGCCGAAGACTACGCCATCGCGTTCGTCGACGAACTGGAGCAGGGCCGTTTCATCCGCCAACTCGCGACGGCCGCTTACTGAGGCCCTGGGTGGCCGCCCGTGCAAGCGCCCTAACATTCAGTTACGCATGCGCGGGCGCGTGGGCCGGAACTGCGGCTACACTGGCATCTGCCGTTTTTTTGCGGATTGCCATGCAGTCATGTCCCTTGCGGCGTGAGTTCGAGGCTGCGCCGTTTAGTGGCGGCCCACCGATGACACACGCCGTCATTCCTTTTTCCACCGACCCGATTGCCGGCGAGCCGCCGGGCCGCCCGCTTGCACGAGCGCGAGCGGCGGCATCGCTCGGCGCATGGATGGCCGCGCTGTTTTGCGCCGCGCTAATCCTGTGCCTCGGCGTGATGCCGCTCAAGGCCGAAGCGGCGGGCCCGGCTGCCGTTGCCGCCGCTGCCGGCGGCGGCACGCCGGTGATCCCGGCCTTGCAGAGCCTCATCAACAGCGCGACGGTGGCACCGGCGGCGCCCGCGTCCGCGGCGTCGGGCGCCTCGGCTGCCGACGCGGCTTCGGCGCCGTCGCCGGCCAGCCAGGCGGAACTCGCGCGCTCGCTCGACAGCGTGATCGCGACGCTCGACAACGACCGTCAGCGTGCCGCGCTGGTCGCCCAGTTGAAGAGTCTGCGCGACGCCTCGCGCAGCGTCGCGCAAACCGCCGGCCCCGCCGCGACCGCGCAGCCGAGTCCGGGTCTGCTCGGCGCGATCGCTTCGGGCATCGCGTCGTTCGAATCCGACGTGCGCCAGGGGCGCACGCCCGCGCGTTACTGGAGCGGACGCATCAACGCGGCGGCCAACGAGCTCTACACGATCGTCTCGGGCCAGGGGCGCGAGAGCCTCGGCCATATCCTGCTGTCGATGCTCGGGATGCTGGCCGGCTGGGGCGCGTGCGCCGGACTGCTGATCTATCTGCAACACCGGTTCCGGCGGCGCTTTCGCATCGACGTTCGACTACGGCCGAATCCGACCACCCGCGAATTGCTGATCTTCGCGCTGCGCCGCGTCGGTCCGTGGATCATCGCGTTCCTCGCGGCGCTCCTGTTCGTACGCGCGATGCCCGATGCGCTCGGCCGCACGCTCGGCATGGTGGTCGCCTATGCGATCGTCACGGGCGCGGTGTTTTCGGCGATCTGTCTGATCATGTTTTCGCTGTTCGGCTCGGGGCACCGGCGCGTCGCGGTGCGCCTGCTGATCGAGCAGGCGCGGCACGTACTGTTCGCGATCGGTATTTGCGGCGCGCTCGGCGACGCGGCCGTCAATTACGACGTCGCCCATCAGCTCGGCACGAACCTCGCCGCGCTGATTTCCACCGCCGCCAACATGACGGCCGCCGTGCTGACCGGCTATTTCGCGCTCGCGTTCCGGCGGCCCGTCGCGCATCTGATCCGCAACCGGCCCTATGAGCAGCGCAACGATCACAAGGCCGCGACCGACGCCTTCGAGGTGCTCGCCGCGCTCTGGCACGTGCCGGTGCTCGTGCTCGCGAGCGCGTCGATCGTCGCCACGCTCGGCGGCACGGGTTCCAGCGAGAACGTGCTGCAGATTTCGATCGTCACGGCGCTCCTGCTCGTGCTGGCGTTTTTCCTCTCGGCGATCGTGCTGCGCATGACGCGTCCGCGCAGTGCGCGCGCGCGGCGCCGCTCGCCGTATCTGACGCGGCTGCTGCGCTTTGCCGGCACGCTCGCGACGCTGTTCGTCTGGTTGTTCTGCTTCGAATCCGCGGCGCGTCTGTGGGGCGTGTCGCTGGCCGCGGTGATCGAGCGCAGCGTCGCGGCGCGCGGCATCGCGCATGCGGCGACGGCGATCGTCGCGACCGTGTTCATCGCATGGCTGCTGTGGATTCTCGTCGATACGGCGATCACCGAGGCGCTCAATCCCGGCAGTCTGCGCAACAAGGCGCGCAGCCCGAGCATGCGCGCGCGCACGATGCTGCCGCTCGTGCGCAACGTGCTGCTCGTCACGATCGCGACGATCGCGGGCATCGTGACGGCCGCCAATCTCGGCATCAACGTGACGCCGCTGCTCGCGGGCGCCGGCGTGATCGGCCTCGCGATCGGCTTCGGCGCGCAGTCGCTCGTGACCGACCTGATTACGGGGCTGTTCATCATCATCGAGGACACGGTGTCGGTCGGCGACTGGATCGACGTCGACGGCGGCCACGCGGGCACCGTCGAGCATCTGTCGATCCGCACCGTGCGGCTGCGCGACGGGCAGGGCGCGATCCACGCGATTCCGTTCTCGCAGATCAAGATCGTGAAGAACCTGTCGCGCGATTTCGCGTACGCGGTGTTCGAGGTGCGCATGTCGTTCTCGACCGACGTCGACGAGATCATGCAACTGATTCGCGAGGTCGGTGCCGAGCTGATGGCCGACTTCCGCTACCGGCGCGAGATGCTCGGGCCGATCGAGGTGTGGGGGCTCGACCGCTTCGATCCGAACTGGATGGTCGTCAAAGGGCAGATCAAGACGCGGCCGCTGCAGCAATGGAGCGTCGCGCGCGCGTTCAATCTGCGGCTCAAGCGCCGGATGGATCAGGCGGGAATCGAGATTCCGGTAGCGCAGATGCGCGTGTATACGTCGTCGAAGGATAGCGAGGGCGAGCCTTTGCGCGATGACGAGATGACGGGCTTTGTCGCGCGCGAAGGGGCGGATGGGGCCGATGAGGCCGATGAGCGCGCGCATGCGCCGCTCGCGCCGGCCCGCGACGTATCGCACGAACCGCGACCCGCGCCGCCGCCGACCGGACAGACCGCGCCGATTCCGCCGCAGATTCCCACGGCCGGCGATACGGGCGGGAATCGTTGAGGGTACGAGCTTTCGGCGGATTTGAGGGAGGGCGTGTGTCTCATGTGGGCAGGTATGCTTGCTCGCCTGCCCGTGGCGTGAACCTGCTATGAGGTTATGAGGTTATGAGGTGAGCGTTGCGAAGACTTTTCTCGTGACGGCTGGCTGCCTTGCTGGTTTGCCCGCTGGACCGGCGGCTAGACCAGCGCCGCCGCATCGGCGACGCGCACGACGTCGTTCACGTGCGTGCCGAGCTGCGTGCCGGCCACGCCGTAAATATGCAGCGAAATAGCGGGTGCCTCGCTGCGATTGCCGAGCCGATGAATCGCGCCGCGTCCGCTGCGCACGAACGACACCGCGCCGCTTGGGCGTGCCTGCATGCGCGTCGCGCTGGCGCAGTGCCGTGCGCCATCCCATTCGAAAATCGTTTCGCTGAGCGTGCCGTCGAGCACCGCGTAACCGCACCACGTGTGATGCGCATGGACGGGACTCGCCTGGCCCGGCTGCCAGACCAGCGCGGCAATCGCATAGCGTTCGCGCGGATCGGCGGCGAGCAGATGACGCCGGTAGCTCTCGGGCGAGCCCTCGCGTTGCGCCGCCGTGAGCAAGGCCGGATCGGCGGCCGCCTCGGCGAGCGCGAGGCGCATGTTGCGCGCGAAGAAGCTCGAATGCGACGGCTCGCGGAAAGTCGCGCAGGCCTCGAACATGGCGTCGAGCGTATCGCGGAGCCGTTCGAGCGGCGTGCGCTGCCGCGGGTTCGACGCGGCGGCGGATTGCCCGGCGGCGTAGGGCCGGGTCGATGCCGGCAGTGGCGCCGGGGGTTCGGAAAGGCGCTCGAAAGCGCGGGCGCGGAGGTCGTCGCTCATGGTCGTGATGCAGCGCATGCACTGCTTGTCGGCTATTTTCGGTATCGATATTTATACCGGTTTGACCGGAGAAAGAGTTTCCATATAATTCCTCCGAGGCTCTTAAAAGTAGAATAATTTCCTATCGGGAGTGCCGTATGGGTATGGATATCATCGACCGGAAACTGCTCGAATTGCTGCAGGAAGACGCAACCATGCCGATCGCGGAACTCGCGCAGCGCGTGAATCTGTCGCAGACGCCGTGCTGGAAGCGGCTGCAGCGCCTGAAGGACGCGGGCGTGATCCGCGCGCAGGTGGCGCTGTGCGACGCGCGCAAACTCGGCGTCGGCACCACGGTGTTCGTCGCGGTGCGCACGAATCAGCATACCGAGGCATGGGCCGCCGCGTTCACGCAGGCGGTGCGGGACATTCCCGAGGTGGTCGAGGTTTATCGGATGAGCGGCGAGACCGATTATCTGCTGCGCGTAGTGGTGTCCGATATCGACGACTACGACCGGATCTACAAGCAACTGATTACGTCCGTGCCGCTGTACGACGTGAGTTCGAGCTTCGCGATGGAGCAGATCAAGTATTCGACGGCGCTGCCGGTGCGGCCTCATATAACGGTGTCCAATAGCTAGTAAGAGTCCGCGATCCATAAAAAGCCCCGTTGCCGGGGCTTTCATTTACTGCTTCGTGCGATAGTGCCGCCATAGCCTCATGATCGCCATATACACCACAACAGCGACGATCAATTCAATCGCCACCATGACCGGAATATAGACATCATCGGGGTCATGCAGGCCAAACCCGTTAGCGATGCTCAACCATCTCAGTGCCTGGCTCTCAGGCATCGGCCAGGGGTAGGTGTGGACATAGCGGACGGACAGAAGGAATAGCCCAATAAACAGAGCGATTTTGAAAAGCCTACGGACAAGTATTACCATACGTGACGACCTCGATGCTTCCATATGCATGAAGCCCTGAATTGCGCACGGGGACCGCGGCGGTACGCAGAAGGGCCTGGCGGATTATTTTGAAATCGACATGGCTCGGCAGGGTAATGCAGCCGAGTGAAAGACCGCGCCCGCCTGACGGATGCAGGCGGAACTCTGTCCGCGCTTGACACCATTGATCCAGGTTATATCGTCAATGCTGCCATCATCGCGATACAGCGCGAACCATTCGTCATGGTGAGAGGAGCTGCCGAGGAACGTGTTCCAGGCGTCTTTTGCGCCTGCAATAGTCCTGGAGCGGATGCCGCCTGTAGGACGATCCACGACCAGTATTTACCGGCAGGAATCGGGCCGTTATCGGGAATAGCTGTGCATCCACCCTTGTTACGGTATGGGCCGTTTCCCGAATACGCTTTAAATGTGCCAATGCCCAAAATGGTAAGTGGTGATAGAGGCTCGTTATTGACCAAAAACTTTCCCGTATATGCCATTTTTATGCCCCCTTATTCGTGATCATTTTGAGAGTCTGTGTATTTGATATTACCGTCAAGGTAATGCCACGTGATACGACCATACAAAGAAGATTTCCTGATATTGAGAGAAGCGTTTCAACAAAGACGCGCCTTGTTTGAGTGGCGCCTTCGCTACACTGCATCAATGGCGGAGAATCGGGAAGCGACCCAGAGCAAAGAAAAATGCAAATTGACGAGAATTAACGTCATCGCAAAAAAAGCCCGCCAGTCATGTCGGCTGCAAGCCGTGTGCAAGCTCAGTGGGCGTAGAATGCCGCCTTTCCTCACATCATCCGCGATTGCTTCGCGAACCGAGCCCGCTTCATGAACAAACCGCCGCGCAAGAAGAATCCGACCTTTGGCGTTGCCGTCTTTATCGTGGTGGCGATCCTGCTCGTGATTGCCACGCTGTTCTACAACGCGATCCACGAGAAGCACGAGTTCGACGAGAGCCAGAATGCGCAGGGGGCGTCGGCCTCGTCGCCAGCGGCCGCGTCAACCGATGCAACGAAGCCCGCGAGCGGCGCTGCGCAGTAACGTCGTGCAGTAACGCCGCACGGTAACGCCGCACGGTAACGCCGCGGCGCGTACACCTTCATTCGTCCGGCAGGCGGATCACGCTCGCATCCTTGCGAATCTGCGCCGACGCCGCGAGCATCTGCTTGCATTGATGCGCGAGCAGTTTCATGTCGTGCACGGCATCGGCCGTGTAGTCCGGCGATTTTTCCGTTTCGACGACCATCGCATCGAGTTCGCGGTTCATCAGCTTGATCTGCTCGCTCTGCTCGGCGGGCAGGGCAGTGCCCGCCTCGGCTTCGGTGAGGTTGTCGCGCACGAGCGAAAGGGCGCGCTGCAGAGGCTGTAGCGAGATGTCCTCGACCTGCTGCTGTTGTTGCGCGGACGTGCGCAGCAGCGGCGCGGCGGCCGTGATCTGCGAGGCGAGCACGTGGCTGCGCACGAGCAGGCCGTTCAGTTCCGGCACGAACTTCTGCGCGGACTTCGGTTCGAGCATCATGCGCTGGAATGCCTGGCCGAGATTCGCGAACGCGACGTGCACGTTCTTGCGCGCGAGCCGGTAACGGTAATCGCGATCGAGCGCGGTAGCGGCCGCAGCCGCCGCGGCCGATGCGCCATGGGCGGGCCGCGTGCCCGGGTTGCCGGCCGTGGGGGTGCCCGTGGAGGCATCGGCTGTTTTCGCTTCCGCTTTTGCTTCCGCTTGCGCGACGGGCGGTGCCGCTGTAGCGGCTCCCATGCCGACCCCGGCCTCACCCTCGACCCCCGCGCCCGCGAGCACCGGGCCGGCGAAGCCGATCCCCGGATCGGCCATGGCCATCGCCGGTGCGCGCGCGCCGGCTTCGGTCACCGTGGCGACGACCGCGGCGGCGGGCTTGCCGCTCCACCACCAGCTTGCTTCGAGATACTGCCGCGTCGCGCCGATCATCGTGTTGACGAGCTTGCCCATGAGCCGGTATTCCCAGTACGGGAACAGATGGCTCGCGGCGATCGCGATCGCGCAGCCGACCACGGTGTCGATCGCGCGCTCGCCGATGATGCGCATGCTGCCGGGCGCGAGCAGATGGAACATCAGCAGCACGTACGACGACGTGAACACCACGCTTGCCGTGTAATTGAACAGCAGCAGGCTGTAGCTCATCACCATCGACGCGAACATCACGACCATCAGGATGTGCGGCTCCTTTACGAAGACGATCAGCGCGATGCTCGCCGCGCAGCCGATCAGCGTGCCGATGATCCGCTGCCCGTTGCGCTGCTTGGTCAGCGAATAGCCGGGCTTCAGGATGATGACCGAGGTCATCACGATCCAGTAGGCGTTCGTGAGCGGCAGCAGGCGGCCGAGCCAGAAGCCGACGGCGACCGCGATCGTCACGCGCAACGCGTGGCGAAAGCTCGGCGAGGCCATCGTCAGATTCGAGAAGATCTGCCCGAACGGCACGCGGCGGCTCGATACGAAGCGGCTCAGCGCCTGGTCGATACGCAGTTCGGTTTCGGTCGGGCTCGGTTCGGTCGACAGGCTCTTGCGCATCTTGTCGATGAGCCGCGTGGCGCTCCAGATGCGCCGGAAATTCGACGACACCGCCGAATAGGCCTCGGGGTCCCGCGCCGGCAGCCCCTGCTTGCGCATCAGTTCGATTTCATACTCGATCGCGCGCAGTTCCGCCTTGACGTTCACGCGCTGGCGCGGCGCCTGGTTTTGCAGCACCGCGAGGCCGATGTCCTCGAGGTCTTCGGCCGCCTTGCGGATCAGGTCGCGGTAGAACACGAGCAGATCGGAGCCGCCGAACGTGCTGCGCACGAGCGTGTAATCGATTTGCGCGCCGACGAACAGCTCGTGCAGATCGACGGTATTGATGAACAGGTTGTAGAGCATCGCGCGGCGCGGTTCGAGCTTGCCGCGCCGGAACCTGGGCAGGTTGCGCAGCACGATGTCGCGCGCGGCGTCCTGGCGCTCGACCGCGGCGATCTGCATGGCGACGAGCTTGCGGTAGCACTCGTCGAGATCGTTGTCGAGATCGTAGAACGCGGCGCGCGCGAGCAGGTAGTCGGAACATGCGAACACGCTTTCGGCGAGCGCCTGCTGCTCGATCCGATTCAGCATCCAGCGGCTCACGAAGGTCGACCAGTACGTGTACCAGAGGCCGCCGAGCAGAATCCACGAAGCGTTGACGAGCGCCTGCTGCGGCGTGAAGTGATCCTCGAGCGTCATGATCATCATGAACAGCGTCGCGAAGCTGATCTGCGGCCAGCGGTTGCCATACACGACGATCAGCGACAGCACGAACGTGAGCGGCACGACGGTGCACCACAACGCGACCGGATTGACGGTGGCGAGGCCGGTGGCGAGCGCGGACAGAAAGCCGATCACCGTGCAGGCCAGCATCTCGTTGTGCTTGTACTTGAGCGGGCCCGGCATGTCGACGACGCAGGCGCCGAGCGCGCCGGTCGCGATGGTGAAGCCGAGCTCGCGATCGTGAAACACGATCAGGCACAGGATGGCCGGTAACGACACGCCAACCGCGATGCGCAGGCCGCCATAAAAGTACTGGCTATAAAGGAATTTTCTTATTTCGACCGAATAGAAAAATGGGTTATTTCTTGAGTCGAGTTGAGCGGTTCTGGACACCTGCAAATCCTTGTCAGCAAAGGGATTTGGTATAACAATCCGGTCTAAATCAGTTCAATCTAACGCAAAGCATTGCGCCCAATGTTGGGGGTAAAACTGGGGGGTGGATTGAGGGCTCGGAGCGTACCGCAATGCGAACCATCAACCGTCTGACCGCCGCCACCATCAAGCGACTAATCAGCAACTCGCCTAAGAAAGCACGATATTACCTGGACGGCGACGGACTGAACATCCAGATTACGCCGACCGGCGTGGCAAGTTGGGTTTTGAAGTATCAACTACACAATCGGAGCCGTGAACTTGGGCTTGGCCGCTGGCTTCGGGCACCGTGGCAAGCCTCCGGTGCCCGCATCGGGACTTTGCCCGCCCTGCGCGGGCTTTTTTTCGGTCTGTTGCGCACACACGATTGTCGAACCGGGCCGCTCGCTATCCGAAGCGAAGACGGCGGCGCGAGCCGTTCGCCGTTGCGACGAACTGTTGAAGAACGTGCCGCCAGGCGTCGGCGGTCGCCAGAAAACGACTGACGCCGCCGACAGTAGTTTTTCGCGGAAGAAGGCGGCGCGCGGCCATCGTTGTATACGTTGATTTGCATGTTCTCCATCAGGGGTTAGCCCTTCAGCGGGCAAATTCGGAGTTATCTGATAGCGCGCGAGCGGCCCGCGCTCCTACGGTGAAGGTTTCACCCACGGGAGGAACCCATGAGGCACGCAATGACCTTCACCGAACGCAGGCAAATCTGCACCGCGTGGAACAATGCCGTCAACGCGCTGGCCGCGTCGCACGTGCTGGTGAAGCACGACGAAGTGAGGGAGTTTGTTGAGCAGGCTTGCGAAGGCCTGCTTGATCGGCGCGGGGTGGTGCTCACCGGCACAGGGAACCCGCTGCATAGCGGAGTCCCTGACTGATGCCAGGTGTCTGAAAATGGAGCAAATGAAACAGGAAAACGGTTGGGCGGATTGGTTGGACCAGAAAGAGTGCCAGAGTTGTCGCATTACCTATTCGATCTATTCCAGCTTCCCGCCGATGCCATCATCGGCACGGGCTTATAACGTCGAGACCGGCGAGTTCTTTCCGTTTGACCGGATGCGCTCGCTACCAACCGGTTTCGCTATGCTCGAAGCACAGGGGCTCGCATGGACGTGCAATTGTCGCGGACGCTCACGAACCCCGCCGCAGAACCTCGGCAATGCACAGCCGTTCAGCTACCAACCGGGTGCGATCAGCGACGATGTGCATGACATCGCGGCGCGCGGAGTCAGCGCAGCCGAGGAAGAGGAGTGCGATGCGATGTACGAAGCACGGATGACCTATTGCAGTGCGCTCAGCAAAATGTATGGTGGTGACATGCGCACTTATCTGGCGTGTAAGGATCAAGCCTTCCAGGACTATCAAGCGTGCAGGGGATATCGATGACTGAATATTTTGTGTCTTACTACGACCCGGAATCCGGCACTATCAAGACAGGATTTGTCGACTCGCGGCTATTCAAAAACGCACGAATAAACATGACAATGTCCCACGAGGTAGGCAAAGACCATCCGATTGATGATGAATTTGCCCGTCGCTTGGGCGGTGCGGCGCTTCTCTGGTTTGCGACGCAATACCCGGAGCTTCGTGATTTTCTCGAAGTCACAGATGGAAAGGGTAACAAGGTATCGATTTAATATTTCATTGAGGGATACAAGAATATCGATAGAGCGAGTTAAAGGCCGCTGGTGTAGGTGGCACCACCCGAGCCCGAAAAGTGCGCGGTCAACACCTGCCGCCGACCGCTCTTGCCCGGTGCGGGAATCGCAAAATGCACTCACGTCCCCTCCTGAATAACCTGATCGAAGTCGATGTCGCTCGACTCCACCTCGCGGCAAATCTGGAGCGGCGTGCCGAACCCCGGGCAGATGAAATCAGCAGCAAGGCCCGAGCGGTGCGCGCTGTTCGACACACCATCCACGGTGCGATTCACCGCGTCGGATCGAAAGCCCGACGAAATCAGGATCGGTTTATTGCCGGGCACCGTGCGCACGTCTTCAAGTGCAGCGGTGAGTGCGTGCAGGTTCTTCAGTTCGGTCGCGTCCGGTACGTTGCGCAGCCCGAGCCGCGCCGCACTGCCAGAAGACCGCACTTGAGAAATTCCAGTCGGTCGGTACTCGCTGCATCCACAATGTGCCCGTCATCGAGTCGCGTGCTGTGCGCTGGTCGGAGAACGAGGTGGACGCGTGGATTTACGTATCAGCCGGACGCGATGAGCGCCGATACCGAAGAACTTGCCGCGAGCACGAACGATCCGGACTACGCAGCGAAGATGCTTGGGTATGACCGCAAGACGTTCGGAAAAATCTTGCACATTTTCAAGCCAGACAATGGTTTGGGTCCAGCCGATAACGTCATCTGGCATGACAACGGTGACGTGTATTTTAAGGGTAGCTACATCGGAAATTTTCATGGCTGGGCGGACTGAGATAACTCCAATGAAAGACCACCAACTTGCGCACGCGACCTTTTACATTTCTGGAGACTCATTGGAGCCAGCTTTCTGGTCGGCGTACTTTAACGTCAAGCCAGATTTGGCGATTACCAGGGGCCAGCCGTTCATTACACCGTCGGGACGGCCGAGCCGCATTCCCGGACGCGTTGGTCTTTGGAGGATAGGCAGTGAAGTCGCCGTCCGTAGCAACTCGCTAGAGCCGCATTTGCGCTACCTCGTTGAGCGTCTTGGTCTGCCGCGTGCCGATCTTCGGCAGATACTTGTAGACAATGGCGCTCGAATGCGCTTCTTCTGCTACTGGTACAACGAAAGAGGCGACCGCGTACCTGATGTGCCCGACGATATCCGCACGATGATGGGAGCGATGGGTGGCACGGTCGAGATTGATGAACATCGATAGAGCATCGCTCGAATACACAAGCCGATCCACGCCGCCGCCATGGCCGCTGAAGCGGGCGGGCTTGGGCGAAGCCTATACGTGGTATCGGGTGCTTTGCGCGCAGGTGCATACGAGCGTGTCAAGCCTGATCGTGCGTCACGCGAGCCCGGAGCGGATGACCGAACTTACTGTCGACCGGATGACCCGCCCGTGGTCGGGACGCTGCTGATGATCGCGGTCTATCTGCTGGTGCGCGCCGGGGGCGAACTGCACCGCTTTACCGATCTGACCGAAGCCGAAGTGCAGGCGGTCGGCGAAGAAGCCAGCGGCGTGTGGGAAACCGGTCAGGCGGAAGGGGGGCGTGACCTGAAATCCGGGCCGCTGTGCCGTTCGTCAAGGTCGGTACGTGTGTCGGGAAGGGCGGGGGCACGAAGCCGTCAGGCGAATTTTAAAGAATCCGTGCGTCGGAATTTTTCAAAGAATTATATTGGGGGTTGGTGGGGGTGTTTTTTGATGAAAACCCCGTATTACAAGGGTTTCAGGCTGATATGTCGATTTCGACCGAATAGCGCATCGACTACCTGAATCCGTTCACCGAGAAAACCGCAGTTGAAGAGACAGCTCGAAAACTGCCGTCGAGTCTAACTGATTTTGCGCGCGTTCTGACCTCGTCCGTTCGGCCAGGTTATGCCCTGGGGAGCGTGTTTGTTATGCTGTCGCTTCAATGCCCGCCGTGGCTTGCGCGCCGCTCATGCGCCGCCTGCGAGCTGCGCCTCACCCGGAATCCATGCTCCAGCTCTTCTACTCGAACCGCTATGAAACGCTGGTCGGCGCGCTGCTCGACGACCTCGCGCAAGCGCCCGCCGACCCGTGGACCGCGCGGCCCGTGATCGTGCCGAGCGCGGCCGTGCGCAGGCGGCTCGAGCTCGATATCGCCGCGCGCCAGGGCATCTGCGCGAATGTTGATTTCTGTTATCTCGCGCAATGGCTGTGGGCGCGGATCGGCGGCGTGATCGAGGTGCCGAGGCAGTCGCCGTTCGCGCCGGACCGGCTCGTGTGGCGCTGCTACCGGCTGCTCGAGAACGGCCATGAGGCGGACGCGTCGCTTCCGTGGAACGCGTCGCCGCGTCTGCGCACCTATCTCGATGCGGCCGACGCGTCGATGCGCTACGAACTCGCGCGGCGCGTCGCGACCGTGCTCGACCACTATCTGACCTATCGCCCCGAATGGCTGCTGCAATGGCAGAAGGGCGGTTCGATATTCGCGGGCGGCATGCCAGGCAACGGCACCGACGAGACCGGCCCGCGTCTGAGCGGCGCGAGCGACTCGGCGCGCGAGGACGAGCGCTGGCAGGCCGCGCTGTGGCGCGCGCTGCTCGCCGAACTCGCGCAGGCCCACGGTCATGCGCAAACGTCCGCGGCCGCGTTGCCGCCCGCGTATCGTTTCCTCGACGAAATCGGCACGCTCGACCTCGAAGCGATCTCGAACGCGCAATGGCCCGAAGCGGTCAGCGTGTTCGCCTTGCCGACCATGCCGCCGCTGCATATCGCGTTGCTGCGCGCGCTGTCGCGCTGGATCGACGTGCGCCTGTACGTGATGAACCCGTGCCGCGAGTTCTGGTTCGACGTGGTCAGCGAAGGGCGCGTACAGGCGCTCGACGCGGCGGGGCAACTCGACTATCAGGAAGTCGGTCATCCGCTGCTCGCCGAATGGGGGCGTCAGACGCAGGCGCAGCTGCATATGCTGCACGAGCTGACCGAGAGCGCGGCCTCGGCCGAGACCGGCGACTTCACGGAAAATTCAGAGCCGAGCTGGCTCGCGGCCGTGCAGAACGGCATTCTCGATCTGCGCAACGAAGCCGATGCCGACGAGTTGCCGCTCGAACGCGGTATCGAGGTCCATGTTTGCCACAGCCTGTCGCGGCAGCTCGAAGTGCTGCACGACCGCTTGCTCGGCTGGTTCGACGAATTCGACGATCTGCAGCCGTCCGACGTGCTCGTCGCCGTGTCCGATCTCGCGGCGGCCGGCCCGTTGATCGACGCCGTGTTCGGCACCACGCCCGCCGGCGACACGCGCCGCATTCCGTATCGGATCACCGGCTTGCCGCCGTCGCAGGCGAACCCGGTTGCGCGGCTGCTGCTCGACTGGCTCGCGCTGCCCGAGCGCAGTGTCGGCGCGCCGGACCTGATCGAATGGCTGCGCGTGGACGCGGTCGCGGTGCGCTACGGCATCGACGCGAATTCGCTCGAAACCGCGCAGGAATGGCTCGCGGCGGCCGGCGCGCGGCGTGGGCTCGCGCCGCTCGAACCAGCCGGCGAAAACGTGCCGGTCGCGCGCCACACATTTGCCGATGCGCTTACGCGTCTTTACCTCGGCTACGCGATGCCGGCCGGCGGCGAGCCGGTCGACGCGTGGTTGCCGGTGGACGGCGCGGACGGCTCGGACGCCGAACTGCTCGGCCGCCTGTCGCGTTTCGTCGACGACATCGACAGCTTCGCGGCGCAGTGCGCGATCGAGCGCACGCCGGCCGAATGGTCGCAACAGCTGCTCGAAACGCTCGCGCAGTGCTTCGACGGCGGCGTCGATTTCGCCGATTCGCTCGCGGCCGTGCGCGATGCGCTCGACACGATGAGCGACGCGATGCAGGCCGGCGCGCACGACGTGCCGCTGCCCGCCTCGGTGATCCGCGGCGCGCTCACCGAAGCGCTCGACGACCCCGCGCGCGGCGGCGTGCCGTGGGGCAGCGTGACGTTCTCGTCGCTCACGAGTCTGCGCGGCCTGCCGTTTCGCGTCGTGTGCCTCGTCGGCATGGACGACGGCGTGCTGCCGAGTCTCGCGCGGGCCGACGAGTTCGATCTGATGGCCGCGTTCGGCAAGGCCGGCGACCGTCAGCGCCGCGACGACGAGCGCAATCTGTTCCTCGATCTGCTGCTCGCCGCACGCGAGCGGCTTTTCATCGCCTACACGGGGCGCAGCATTCGCGACAACGCGCCGCTGCCGCCGGCCGCGCTCGTCGACGAACTGCTCGATCATCTCGCGCAGGTGTCGGCGGGCGAGGGCGCGAGTCCCGCGGAGGTCGATGCAGCGCGCCACGCGTTCATCGTCGAGCATCCGTTGCAGGCGTTCGCCTCGAACTATTTCGCGGCTCAACCGGACCTGTTCACCTACGACGCCGATCGCGCCGAGCTTGCCACCTTGCTCGCCGCGCCGCGGCACCCAGCCGCCGCGCCGTTCTTCGATCAGCCGCTGCCGGCCGAGGAGACGCATGAAGTCGGGTTCGACGATTTCGTGCGCTTCTGGCGTCATCCGGCGCGTTCGCTGTTGCGCGACCGCCTCGGCGTCGCGTTGTCGGATGCGCAGGGCGAGTTGCTCGACACCGAGCCGTTCGATCTCGATTACGCGGGGCGCGACGCGCTCGCCGAGCGCCTGCTGCCGGTGCTGCTCGATGCAGGCACGGACGACGACGCGATGTTCAGCCGCGTGCGCCGCGTCGCCGAGGCGAGCCCCGAGTTGCCGGGCGGCGCGACCGGCGCGGTATGGCGCGCGCGCGAATTGAGCGCGTTGCAGCAACTCGCGACAAGCGTGCGCCGCGAAGTGGCCTCGGGCATCGAGCGCTTGCCCTTCGTGCTCGACGTGGCGCCGCGCTGGCCCGCCGGCGCCGATATCGTCGGCGCGCTGTTCGGCCCGCACGATGCGCTGCTGCGCGAAGCCGCCGAAACGCCGCTGCAATTGCGCGGCACCTTGAATCTGCTGACCGGAACGGGGCAAGTGATGTTTCGTTATGCCAAGGCCACCGCGCGAGACTATCTGTCCGCGTGGCTCGCGCATCTGGTTTATTGCGCGGTGCGCCCGGATGGCCCGCGCCGCACCGTATGGCACGGCAGCGGCGAGAGCTTCGAGCTCGCGCCGGTCACAGCGCCGCTCGACGAACTCGCGCCGTTGGCCGCGCTCTTCAAGGCCGGGCGCCGCTTGCCGCTACGCTTTTTCCCGAAGAGCGCGTGGACGAAAATCAGCGAAAGCGATGCGGCGGCGCAGGGCGTGTGGATCAACGACCGCGTGCGCGGCGAGTCCGACGACCCGGCACTGCGCATCGCGTTGCGCGGCACGCCGCTCACGCTCGACGAGCCGTTCGGCAGCCTTGCCGCGATCGTCTTCAAGCCGCTTCTCGCACATCTGCGGAGCGCCTCATGAGCGGTACCTTGCGCGATCACACGCTGGTGGCCGAAGAACTCGACGTGTTCGCCTGTTCGCTCGACGGCGTCAACCAGATCGAGGCGTCGGCGGGCACCGGCAAGACATGGAACATCTGCGCGCTCTATGTGCGGCTGCTGCTCGAAAAGAATCTGAACGCGGATCAGATTCTCGTCGTTACCTTTACGAAGGCGGCGACAGCGGAACTGCACGAACGGATTCGCGGCCGTCTCGCGGAACTCCATCGCGCGATCGACATGGATGACGACGGTGGCGATCCGTTCATCCGGCGGCTCTTCGAAACGACGCTCGCGCCGGAGCGCGGCATCGAGCGCGAGGTCGCCTTGAAGGTCGTGCGCCGTGCGCTGCGCACGTTCGACCAGGCCGCGATTCACACGATTCACGCGTTCTGTCAGCGCGCCTTGCAGGAAGCGCCGTTCGCCGCCGCGATGCCGTTCGCGTTCGAGATGGAAGCCGACGACGCAGCCCTGCGTTTCGAACTCGCCGCCGATTTCTGGCGCGAGCAGGTCGAGCCCGAGGCGCATGCGCATCCCGCGTTTGCCGCATGGCTCGTGGCGAAACGCGCGGGCCCCGCGTCGCTCGACGAGCAGCTTGCACGGCGTCTGAAAAAGCCGCTCGCGCAACTGCGCTGGGGCAAGGTGGATGACGGTGCGAGCGCCGATCCTCAAGCCGGTTTCGATGCCGCCCGCGCGATCTGGCAGGCGGAGCGCGAGGCGATCGTCGCGCTGCTCGCCGAGGCGCAGGAGCGCCTGAGCAAGACCACGCACAAGCCCGATCACGTGAGCGCCGCGATTGCCGCGTGGAACGACTACTTCGCGCAGGGCGATTGCCATGCACCGCCGCCACGCGCCGCGTTGAAGCTGACCGTGTCGGCGTTGAAGAAGGCGACCAAGGTCAAGTTCGAGCCGCCCGCGCATCCGTTCTTCGAGCACGCCGAAACGCTGGCCGCTGCCGTTGTCGCGGCCGAGGCCGCGCAACGCGCGCGCTGGCTTGCGCTGGTCCAGACGTGGCTCGACTACGCGCCCGCCGAACTGGTCGCGCGCAAGCGCACGCGCCGCGTCGTCTCGTTCGACGATCTGCTCGCGAACCTGTATCGCGCGCTGGCCGCGCATCCGTGGCTCGCCGATGCGTTGCGCAGCCGTTATCCGGCCGCCTTGATCGACGAGTTCCAGGACACCGATCCGCTGCAATTCGCGATCTTCAGCCGCATTTTCGCGCCGGCCGGGCCGCTGTTCCTGGTCGGCGATCCGAAGCAGGCGATCTACAGTTTCCGCGCGGCCGATCTGCATACGTACCTCGCGGCGCGCGCCTCGGCGTCCGCGTGCTACACGCTCGCGGTCAACCAGCGCTCGACTGCGCCGATCGTCGAGGCGTGCAACCGGATCTTCGAAGCGAACCCGCAGGCGTTCGTGCTTGACGGGCTCGACTATCAGCCGGTGCGCGCGGGCGCGCGGCGGCGCGCGCCGTTTGCCGATACCGCTGCTGCTGCCGGCCCTGCTGCAAGCGGCGGCGATTTCCGCATCTGGACCTTGCCGCAAGGCGAGGCCGCATTGAGCAAACGCGATGCGCAACGCGCCGCAAGCGAAGCGTGCGCGGCCGAGATCGTGCGATTGCTGCGCGGCGCGCGCGAAGGCACGGTGACGATCGGCGACAGGCCGCTTGCGCCGGGCGACGTCGCCGTGCTCGTGCAAACGCACAAGCAGGGCAGCCTCGTCAAACGCGTGCTCGCGGCATGGGGCGTCGGCAGCGTGGAGCTGGCGCAGGCGTCGGTGTTCGCGACGCTCGATGCCGAGCAGATCGAGCGCGTGCTCGCCGCGATCGACACGCCCGGCGATCTGCGCCGGCTGCGCGCCGCGCTCGCGACCGACTGGCTCCGGCTCGATGCCGCCGCGCTATGGCGGCTCGCGCAGGTGGCCGACACGCCCGCCGCCGTCGACGCAGCCGCGCAAGCATTCGATGCGGCCGACGCGATGGGCTGGGTCGAGCGCTTTTCGCGTTACCGCGTGTTGTGGCACGAACGCGGTTTCGCGGTGATGTGGCGCACGCTGATGCGCGAGTTGCGCGTCGCGCAACGGCTCGTCGCCGGTCCTGATGGCGAGCGCCGTCTGACCAACGTGAGCCATCTCGCCGAACTCGTGCAGGCGCGTGCGGCCACGCAGCCCGGCATCGCGCCGACCTTGCGCTGGCTCGCCGCGCAGCGCGAGCAGGGCGGCGGCGAAGAGGCGCAGTTGCGGCTCGAATCGGATCGCAATCTCGTGCAGATCGTCACGGTCCACAAGTCGAAGGGGCTCGAATACGCGGTCGTGTTCTGTCCGTTTCTCAATGACGGCGGCTTGCGCGAGCCGCCTTCGTCCGGCTTGCCCGATGCGCGCGAATATCACGACGACAGCGGCGATGCGGTGCTGCACTACGGTTGCGACGACGAGGAGGCCGAACGCGCGTCGCGTTACGCGGTGCGCGAGCAGGCGGCCGAGCGGGCGCGGCTCGTCTATGTGGCGCTCACGCGCGCGGTGTATCGCTGCTATCTGGTTGCGGGCACCTACCTGTCGTCGCGCTCGACGAAAGAGTCGCGCCGCAGCGTGCTGAACTGGCTCGTCGGCGGTGCAGGCCATGCGTTCGACGCGTGGCTCGCCGAGCCGCCCGACGAAGCCGCGCTCGCGGCAAGCTGGCAGGCGCTCGCGGGTGGACCTGTCGCGTTGCAGGCCTTGCCGGAAGTGGCGCGTCGTACGCCGCTCGAAAGTCTGCAGGATCATGACGCGCAATGGCTTGCGCGAGCCTATCGCCGGCCGCTGCGCGATCAGTGGCGCATGGCGAGTTTCAGCGGCCTGATCGCGGCGGGGAGCAAGGCCGCGGACCTGCATGCGCTGCCGGAGGACGTGCGGCCCGATCACGATGAAATTGCCGAGGCGCCCGAGTTCGCGCTGTTGCTCGCGCCGGCTGCTGCTCCGCCAACACCTGCCTATGCCGCCGACGACATTCTCGCGTTTCCGCGCGGCGCGGCGGCTGGCGACTGCCTGCATCGCATGTTCGAACTCGCCGATTTCACCGACGCGAGCACGTGGCCCGAGGCGATTCGCGGTGCGCTGCGCGAGCGCCCGGCGCCGGCCGTGCCCGAACTCGCCGCGCGTTTGCCCGCGATGATGCACCGGCTGATCGGCGACGTCGTCACGACCGAACTCGTGCCGGGCATGGCGCTCGCGAAGCTGAATCCGCACCGGCGTCTGAATGAACTCGAGTTTCTGTTCGCTGCGCCGTCGCTCGATTTTCCGGGGCTGCGCGAACTGCTGATCGAGTACGGTTATCCCGATGTCGCGCTGGAGTCCGGCGTGTTGCGTGGGTTCGTCAAAGGATTTATCGACATGATCGTCGAGCACGACGGCCGCTTCTGGATCGTCGACTGGAAATCGAATCACCTCGGCGATACCGCCGCCGACTACGCGGCCGCGCCGCTCGACGCGGCGATGGCGAGCCACGCGTATCACCTGCAGGCGCTGCTCTATACGGTCGCGCTGCATCGCTATCTGAAAACGCGGGTGCGCGACTACGCGTACGACACGCATATCGGCGGTTATCTGTACCTGTTCCTGCGCGGCGTGCGACCCGAGTGGCGCGATGCCGGTGGGCCAGCCGGCGTGCATCGGCGGCGCGCGCCGTTCGAACTGGTGGCGCTGCTCGACGCGGCGATGATCGGAGGTAGCGCATGAGCACGCCCGGCACGCCTGGCACACTCGAAGAACGCGCGGCCGGGCCGCTCGGGCTCGAGGACATCGGCGTCAATCTGCCTGCGCCGGCCGATTTCAGCATTGCGCTCGCCGAGGGTTTCGCGCGCCGTATCGGCATGCTCGCGCGGCGCGGCGGCGCATCGGGCGAGGCGCTCAGGTGGGCCGCGCGCGCGGCGTTCGCGGCGAGCCGCGCGACCGCCGAAGGCCACGTATGCGTGCCGCTCGCGACGCTTGCGCGCCGCTTCGAGGCATCGAGCGCCGAGGTGCGCGCAGCGCTGCTTGCGAGCGGCATGGCAAGCAGCATGACGGACAACGGCGCGCAAAGCGCGGCGGCATTGCGGCCGCTCGTGATCGATGAGCAGGGCCGGCTGTATCTGGCGCGCTACTACGATTACGAGCGGCGCCTCGCGCGCGCGCTGGTCGCGCATGCAACGGGCGAAGGACACGCATCGGATGCCGTGGCCGATCGCGCGGTTCATGTCGCCGCGGAATCTGCAACGGAGTTTGCCGCCGAGTCTTCGGTTCAGCCCGACGCGGGCCTTGCCGCGTTGCGCGAGCGTCTGCTGCGCTACTTCGGGCCGCCGCAAGACGAAGAGATCGACTGGCAACGCGTCGCGGCCGTGATGGCGCTGTCGGGGCGGCTGACGATCGTCAGCGGCGGGCCGGGCACCGGCAAGACGACCACCGTGGTCGGTGTGCTCGCGTGCCTGCTCGATGCGCGCGCCGATCTGCGCATCGCGCTCGCCGCGCCGACCGGCAAGGCGGCGCAGCGCATGCAGGAAGCGCTGCTCGCGCGGGCCGGCGATCTGCCGCCCGAACTCGCCGCGCGTTTGCCGCAGACGTCGTACACGCTGCATCGCCTGCTCGGGTCGGGGCCGGGCGGGCGCTTCCGCCATCATCGCGACAATCCGCTGCCGTACGACGTGGTGGTGATCGACGAGGCGTCGATGATCGACGTCGCGATGGCGACGCATCTGCTCGATGCGATTGCGCCGCGCACGCGTCTCGTCATGCTCGGCGACAAGGATCAGTTGGCTGCCGTCGAAGCCGGTGCGGTGTTCGCCGAACTGAGCGCGCGGCCGGCGCTGACGCCGCGTGGCGTGCGGCGCGTGGCGCAGGCGCTCGGTATCGGCGAGGCACGGTTCGAGAGCGCATTGCCGCGTGAATCGCGCGATCTCGGTGAGATACCCGCCGACGATTTTTTTGCCCCGCCTGACAGGTTCGAGGGTTTCGACTCAGCGCCGCCGGCGAATCTGGATCTGTTCGACGCGCCCGCGCCAGCCAACGCTGAGCCAATCGCGGAGTCGCTACCGGCGCACGACGCCAGCCCGCTTGCCGATTGTGTCATCTGGCTCGAACGCAATTACCGGTTCGGCCTCGAATCGCCGATCGGCCGGCTGTCGCTCGCAATCCGCAACGGCTCGGCCAGCGCCGCGCTCGACGTGCTGCGGATCGATCCCGCCGAACCCTGCGCGGCGGCGCTGCGCGAAGACGCGCACGCGACGCTTGCCGAGCGCACCGTCGCACGGCTCGCCGCCGGCTTCGCTCCGTACGCGGAGGCCCTCGCCGTGGCACTCGCCGGCGATACGCCCGATCCGTTGCCGCTTTTCGAGGCGTTGAACCGCTTCCGTATTCTGTGCGCGACCCGTCTCGGGCCGCGCGGTGTCGATCAGGTCAATGCGGCGATGGCGGCTCAGGTGCGCCGTGCCGCGGGCGTCACGCTCGCGGTCGGCGCGCAGTGGTTCGCCGGGCGGCCGGTGATGGTGACGCGCAACGACTATGCGCTAGGCCTCTTCAACGGCGACATCGGCATTGCGCTGCCGGGCGCGGGCGGCGCGTTGCGCGTGTATTTCCGTACCGGCGACGGTTCCGTGCGGGCGGTTTCGCCGGCCGCGCTGCCGCCGCACGACACCGCGTTTGCGCTGACGGTCCACAAGTCGCAAGGCTCCGAGTTCGAGCACGCGGTGCTGGTGTTGCCGTCGGTGTTTAGCCGCGTGTTGTCGCGTGAACTCGTGTATACGGCGATTACGCGTGCGCGCGAGCGGGTCGAGGTGATCGGCGCGCGGGCCGTGCTCGCGCAGGCGATCGCGACGCCGACACAGCGCGATTCGGGGCTGGCCGCGCGGATTGCCGGTGCGAATGTGGCAATGAAGGGAGACGCGCAGAGCTAACGTAGTGAAGGGCGGTGAAGGGCAGCAAGGGGCGGCGACACGTCGGACGACGCGGCTGGCGCGAGGCACGGTGGCCTTCTCTTTCGCGCGCCACCCTTCAGCCTGCGATCCCGCTCGCGCGCGCACTCGCCTCGACACGGCTGCGCATCGTCTTTCGATACCAGAGCGTCCACAGTGCGAGCGCGCCGTAGATGCCATAGCCGATGAACGGCGACACGATCAGGAAGCGCCCGATCGGCCATGTCAGCGCCATCCAGGCGCGCAGCGCGGTTTCGCCGGTCAGGCCGAGGCCCCAGACCAGCGTCATCGTTCGTATGGCCGGTGCGAGACCCGGACGCTCGCGCCACAGTGCCTCGAAGCGCGCGGCGCCGCCTTCCATTTCGCGCGCGACCGTCGCGCGGGCGAGATAGAAGATCAGCGGGCGGCGCATCGGCAGCGATAGGAGAAACGCCACGCCAACGGCACCGGACACGAGCGATTCGCGCAGCAGCAGCATGCGCGGGCTGCCGCCGAGCGCCATGGCCGCGACGGACAGCACGATGCCCGCGATGACCATGGCGCTGAGCGCATCGACGCGGCGAAAGCGCGCCAGCTCGATCGCGCTCCAGACGAGCGGCGGCACCGCGGACGCGATCAGCGCGCCGGTTTCGCCGAGGCGCGGCAAGGCGAGGCGGTAGGCGAGCCACGGCAGCAGGAAGTTGACGGCCAGTTCGAGCACAAAACCGGGACGAATCTTCATGTTAATTTACGCTGTAAGCGAAAAAGGCAGTATCGATGAACAGGCCACGTCGACGCAAATAGTTTTTCGTCATGTTCGCGGCCGGTGGTCCGTCGCTTCACGCGGGTGTGGGTGTTTCACATGACCGGCTACTAGCGGGGGGCCGCGCTGTCCAACCCGCGCCACACGCATTGCCGCTGCCGCTTGTACACTGACCGACCTTTGCCCGATCCCGCCCATGACATCCCGCTATCCGATCCCGTCGAACGAAATCGAATTGACCGCCGTGCGTGCGCAGGGCGCGGGCGGCCAGAACGTCAACAAGGTGTCGAGCGCCATTCATCTGCGCTTCGACGTGCGGGCTTCGTCATTGCCCGAGGTGCTGAAAATGCGCCTGCTCGCGCTGTCCGATCACCGGCTCACGCGCGACGGCGTGGTGATTATCAAGGCACAGGAGCATCGGACTCAGGAGATGAATCGCGCGGCGGCGCTTGCGCGGCTCGACGAGCTGATCGAAAGCGTCAGCGTCACGCGCAAACCGCGCGTCGCGACCCGGCCGACGCGTGCATCGAATCTGCGGCGCCTCGACAGCAAGGCGAAACGCGGCGAAGTCAAATCGGGCCGCGGTCGGGTCCACGAATAACGGCGCATCAACAACGAATCGCAACGCATAGCAGCGAATAACGGCGAATAACGGCGCGAACCGCCGGCGCTCGCTCAGGAGCGCCGGGCTCCGCGCTGTCCTGGGCGCGCGTCCGCGTTTGCCGTCGCCGGCACGAAATCGACGCACAGCACATGCATGCCGTCATGCTCGAACGCGATTGCCGCGGTGTAGCAGTCCTGACCGTCCGCGAGCGAATAGTGCGGGCCCATCATCGCGACGCGTCCGGGCGCGGCGAGCGCGTGCCGGAAATACGCGCGCCGCGACCAGTTGCTGCGCGTTTCGGCATAGAGCGGCGCGAGCCGCTGCGGAGGCGGCGGCACCGAGGCGGCCGTCACGGACGGCCGGGTCTGCTCGCCCTGGCCGTCGGTGAGAAATACGCGGCGCGCTTCGGGCAGATGCAGGATTTTTTGCGCCGCCTGTTCGAGGTCGCCGGTTGCCTTGTAGAGGTCGGCGGCGGCGAGCAGCGCTTCGGCGAATCCTTCGAAGCCGAGCCGCGGGTGAGCGTCGTGCGCGCGTTCGTAGTCGGCGAACTTGCTCCAGATCGATTCGACGAGCTTTGGCACTTTCGTGCAGGCTGCCTGCACCGAGCCCTTCGGCTGGCCGAACCAGAAACCCTGCACGAAATCGACGTCGGCCTGCATCAGGAGCATCAGCTCCTCGTCGGTTTCGACGCCTTCGGCCAGCACGAGCGTGCCGGATTGATGGAGCATCGCGATCAGGTGGCTGATCATCGAATCGTCGCCTTCGTGCTTGCCGGCCCGCGCGACGAGCGAGCGGTCGAGCTTGACGATGTCGGGACGGAAGCGCCAGACGCGGTCGAAGTTCGAAAAGCCGGTGCCGAAGTCGTCGATGGCGATCAGGAAGTCGCGCGGTTGCGACGCCGCGAGCATGCTCGCGACCGCGGATTCATCGTCGGCGGGCTGCTCGAGCACTTCGATCACGATGCGCTCCTGCGGTAGCCCGAAATGCGCAGACAGCTCGTCGATGAACGCGCGCTGCGGCCAGCCGGTTTCGAATACCTGCGGGCGCGTGTTCAGAAACAGCCACCCCGTGCTGATGCCTTGCTCCATGAAATTGGCGACGTGCAGACAGCGCGCGATGCGGTCCAGTTCGCGCGCCTCGGTGGCCGAACGCGTGCCGGAGAACAGCACGTCGGGCGAAACGGGCAGGCCGACCGGGTCGAACGCGCGCAAGAGCCCTTCGTAGCCGACCACGCATTGATGCGTCACCGACAGCACCGGCTGGAACACGCTGTGCAGCGTCAGCGCGCGCCATGTCGCGGTCCAGCCTGATTCGCCGCGGACCAGATGCGGGAGCAGGCCGCTGACGGTCAATTCGCTGACGGATGGCATGGAAGCGGGCATGAGAGCTGACATGGGAATCTTGCGGCAAGCGGGTGAGGGGGCGCGCAAACCCATTCGGCGCGCAACGGTTGCACGCCCGAAGCGTCGACGGGGCACGACGGATACTGCCCGCAAACGCGAAGCGCGATGCCAGCCATGCTGGACTCCGGCGAATTGGTCAAAACGAGTCTAGCAGTTTGCAGGGGGCAAGAATGTGCGGGTTATCACAGACGCCCGAGCACCCTGGCGGTCAGCAAACCGGCTGCTCACGGCCATCCGATCATGCGTTTCAAACAATGTGCCGGCTTGTCTTGCGCGCTTGTCTCGCGCGAAACCGATGCTCAATCGCCTGCTGTATCAGCCGAGGGTAGCAGGGTGGTCAGTGGCCGCCCGCCAAATTCCAGGCGCGGACGGTGCTCGGGGGCGATGGCCGGGATTGTGTCTTTTCCTGACGTGTTCGACGCGTTCGGTTCAGGGCGCTGGGGTTGGTCGAGGCGGCACGGCGGTGTCGTTCGCGGAGCGCGGAGCGTGGACCGCATCGCGGGCAGAGTCGGCGAGCGGCAGGTATGCTGCTGCTTTTTGTCGAAAGGAGAGACGCATGTCGGAAATCGCGGTGGTCGCAATTTCGGTGGCAAAGCCGGGGTACGAGGAGCAACTGCGCACGGTACTGGAAGGCATCGTCGGGCCGACGCGCAATGAGCAGGGGGTGCTTCAGTACGACCTGCATCGCGATGTGCAGGAGCCGCGCCGGTTCGTGTTCGTCGAACGTTGGGAGAGCCAGGAAGCGCTTGCTGCGCATGCGAAGTCGGCGCATATCCTGGCGTACCGGAAAGCGGTCGCCGACTGGGTCGAGCACTCGGAAATTCGCGTCGTGTCGAAGATCGTCTGAGTGTCTGTGGGTTGAAGCGCCGCAAGCGGGCAGGTGCCGGGTGAAGAGCCCGGCGCGCACCGGGCACGAGGCGGCGCGTTGGTCCGGCTGGATCGGCCAGGCGGTAAGGCGGCCGATCCGTCGCGCCGCGGTTTGCCGCCGGGCGTAGGGTCGGTGGCGCGAGCAGCAATCCTGCGCCGCGCCGCCGGGCATCAATGCGTTGCTTGCGGTACGTCGAGGATCAGGATGATGGTCCAGTCCGCGTCGCCGTCATGGTGATACTGGCGTTCCGCGACGATGAACGGCTGCTGCTTGCCAGCCGGGCCGAGAAACAGCACGTCGCCTTCCATCGGCAGGCATTCGACGGGCGGCAGCGCGAGGTACGCTTCCTGACCGCCACGCGGCATCAGTTTTTCGATTTTGCGAGATGCTGCTTCCGTCCATTCGATATCTAGCTGGATGTTGCTCATGCTGTCCTCCGCACCGGGGTGCGCACGGGTTAGGGATGCCGGCAGGGCGCCGGCCGGTGCGCGACTTTAGCATACCGAAAGCGGCGGCCCGACGGCATGCCGCGGCGAACGGGCGATGGCGGGCGGATGCCAGCAAGCGCGCGAACCGGGCCCGCCCGGGCGGGGCTCGAAGGGATGTCGCAAGCCTGTTTCCGCCGAGCGTTTGGGTGCGTGCATCGAACAGGTATCGAGCATGCCGGATCACCACCGCCATGCCGCCACGCACTGGCGACACAGGCCCCGCCTCACGCGCTTTACGCGCCGTATCCGAAATCTATGGTCGACACCGGGCGGACAACAAAAAAGCCGAAACCGGCGGCGCCAGCTTCGGCTTTTCACTTCACGGCATGGCCGCGAAGCGGGACTTCAGGCTCGCTCAGGAGCTCGAAGCGTCGGGAGCCTTCTTGTGGTGGTGATGCGGTGCCATCTTGTGATGCCTGGCCGGCATGGCGGGAGCGCCTCCCATTGTTTGCTGGCGGTTTTGCAGATCTTGCGCATGCTGCTCGAACTCGGCCACCTTGGCCGGATCGGTGCTCGTCACGATGCCGTTGTCTTGCGCATAAGCCGCGCCCGTTACGGCACAGAGGGAAACCAGGATCGCCAGGGACACTTTCTTCATCGTTACCTCCGTAGAGTGGTGGTGGACCCGAGTATTGCATGTCTATTGAGAAAGACAATGCATTCTATCGAGCAATCTTCGCTCCAGCGGATACCTTTGTAACCGCTATGAACATTTGTTACACCTTGTAATTAGTCGTTTTTCCCATCGATTGCAAGCCGCTTCAAATCGGCATCGGGCATGCCGCGCCGGTTTGGCGCGCAGCCGGGAGAGTATTTCGCATTGTTAGATGACATGCGGCATCACGGCGTCGGGCCGTAGGCCGTCAGAACCAGCCCAGTGCCCGATACACGTGAAATTGCGCAATCCCGATCAGCTCATGCAGCGCGATTTCGGCGGCCACGAGATTGTCGTAATGCGGCAGCATCCCAAGCCGCACATGCCGGGCGCTCGAAATCTGCGGCTGCGGCGTGATCCCGAAGTGATGAAAGTCGAGCAGCGCGCGCGGCATCTGATACGCCGACGTGACCAGTATCAACGTGTCGTAATGTGAATGGCCCACAATGGCCGAGACGTTGCGCGCGTTTTCGTATGTCGTGCGGCTGTCTTTCTCGAGCACGATGTCCGCGCGCGGCACCTGCCGGCGCAGCAGATAGGGCAGGTAGGTGTCGGCTTCGGTCGCGCTGTGCCGCTGCGGGTTGCCGCCGCTCACGATCACCGCGCAGGTCGCCGCCGTCTGCTTGCAGGCCGCGTAGTTCTGCGCACTCACCTCGATGCGCCTGAGCGCGTCGCGCGGTGGCACGAGCACGTCGTTGTCGTCGTAGATCGTGCCGCCGCCGAGCAGGATGATCGCGGTGCGCGGCGCAAACGCCGCGGGCGCCGCGCTATGCCGGTCGGGCTGCGCGAGATCGAGCAGCGGCACGGTCAGCCAGCCGGCCGCGAGCAGCCAGAACAGGACGATCGCGCAAACGGCCAGAGGGCGGCGCACGCGTTTCCATAACACGATTGCTGCAAAAAAAAGCGTCAATAAAGTGAATAGAATCAATTTAAATGCGGTAACGTATATCTTTCGGGACAAATCTACGGGCTTGCCATCGCGCCGCGGCGGTTGCATCGTCGGTTCGTAGACAGAACGCTAACATGCCGTTCGGACGGGGGTTCCGAAAACGAGACCAGGCAGCACCTGGCGGAAATCCGCGAGCCGGCCTAGGCCGAGCCGCGGGCCAGAGAGGCGGGTGCCACACGCGTGACCAGTGGCGCGGTGACGTGTTGGCATGGATGTGTCATGGCTGCACTTTAAGAAAGAAGTGAGATGACAACGTATTCCAACGAAGCTGTACTTGAAGCGCTGCGGCGAGCGCAATATCGTCAGGTTCCCTGGGCCAGAAGGCCTGGTGTTTTCCAGTATCTTCGCGCGCTGGGTCTGATGGATACCGTTCGACAGCGCACCGTCGCGCCGGCGCCGGGGTTTCATGCCCCCGTCGACATCGCCGTGCTCACCGAGCGGGGCAGAGCCGAATTCGCAAGGCTCGAGCACGACGAGCGGATGCTCACGTGGACCGCGCAGCGCATGAACGACTATGTGCTCGCCGCGGCCGAACCGCAGTCCGCCGCGACGCTCGAAGCCCGGAATTAGGTTCATCGTTCCCTCAGGCGCAATGTGCGCCGGTTGTTTGCCATTGCTCGTGTAACGTCCGCATAGGTCCATCGTTTCCTCGGCGGGCGGTTTCTTCCGCTGACCGGCCGCATCGCACGGCAGGTGGTGATCCGCTGCTTCCATTCCTCGATGAACCTCCGGCGCGCTTGCGCGATGCCGTTGCGCGTGCGCGAAAAAAAGCCCGTATCGCGAAGATACGGGCGTACCGGAATTACTACTGCCACGCTGTGCTAATGGCGTTGAATCAGACTGCGCCCGGCGCCCGGTGGTTCCCCGATGATTCGATCGGGATACGACTTCATGCGATCGGCCCCGCCGCCCACGGGCCGGACGCCGATCCATGCACGACTAACGACGTCGCGATTGATCGTCGCGTTGAGCATCGGGCCGCGCCCGCACATTGCTGGCGATATCGCCGCGCAAGTCGCCGCGCGGCACGGGCGGTGTGAAGTCGCGGTTGCGCGCATCGCCGTGCTGCCATGCTTCGAGCGTGGCCGGCCGGTCCGGCCGCCAGTTCCATCCCTGCGGATGCTGTTGAGCGACTGCTGGTGCGGCCATCGCTGAAATCACAATGCCACACACAAGCACGGACATTGGTTTCATGCTGAGGTCCCCCTCAAGCCCCTGGAATCAAGGCCTGTTTGCATAGCTACAAAGGTAGGCCGGGTCGCGAAAGCGCGCTGTAATTAATAGTAAATGGATGTTTCACCCGGAGCCGTTCGTGGCCCGGCGTATCTGCCGGAGACGGCGCGGGACGAGGCGCGCCTGGCGGTGGACGGAAAGGAAAAGCAGGCTCCCTATGCGTAAGCGCGAGCGGATACAGGAAGACAGGAAGGGGAGCGCGGGAAGCGGGGCGCCCGCGGCAAGTCGCGGGCTTGCCGCGGGCTCGCGTACGAACCACGATGCGGATCGCGGCCGGATAAAAACCGGGCGCCCGCAGGCGCCCGGTGGCAAGGCAATTAAGGCAGTTTCGGCAGTGTCGCGTCAGGCCATCTTGGCCGGCGCGCGCCACGATTCCGGATTGGTCCAGAACGCGCCGCGCAGACGATCGCGGCTCGGCGGCACCGGCGGTTTCGCGGCGGTTGCCCCGATCCGGCCGCGCAGCGAAATTTCACGGCCGCTCGTGCCAAGCAGCTTGACTATTTCCGCGAGCGTGCCATCGGCCTGCCACTCGTCGAAGCGCCGGCGGCAAGTCGGCGGGGACGGATAACGGCCCGGCAACTTGGACCAGCCTTCGCCCGTCGACAGCACCCAAAGCACGGCATTGACCACCGCGCGCGCTTCCACGCGCGGCCGGCCGCGCCGTTCACTGCGCGCCGGTTCGGCGCAGAACAAAGCTTCGACCAGCGCCCACTCGTTGTCTCTCAAATCGTCGAACAGCATCATGTTTCACCTCAGCGAAGCTAACTCCGGTGCGCTGCCCCGCGCCGCGCACTCTTTCCGCACTCGACAGGGCGAGTGCCAAAGGGGACGGCTCGCCACGATCCGCTAATCGGCCAGAAGTCATGGCGCCGACCCTGTGCGTCTCCTCACGCACGAAGTGTGCCAATCTGGTTCAGATCGCCTGAAAACCCCGTGGCAGCGGGCCAGTGCGGGCGCCAGCCAGGGCCGTATGAGAATCCAAAAAAACCATTTCGCAAATCGGGACAATCACCAATCTTGTGCAGTCAAGCCCGGCCAGCGTGCGTTTGCGCCTTTTTTGCCGCATTGCAGCGAATCCCGCCGAAGGCGCGATACGCCTGCATTTGGCCTTAGAATGCGCATCAAATCGCGCTATTGATGAGGTGGATAAATGAATGTGACGCTGCGGCAACTCAGGGTTTTCATCGAGGTGGCCCGCTTGCAAAGCTTCAGCCGGGCGGGCGATGAAATCGGCCTGACGCAGTCGGCGGTCAGTCGCTGCGTGCGCGAACTCGAGAGCGAGATCGGCCTGAAACTGATCGACCGTACGACGCGCGAGGTGCAGCTGACCGACGTCGGCGGCAACCTCGTGTCGAGCGTGTCGCGGCTGCTCGCGGATCTCGACGACGCCTTGCGCGAAATCCGCGAAATCGGCGAGCAGCGGCGCGGCCGCGTGGTGGTGGCGGCGAGCCCGACCGTCGCGTGCCGGCTGATGCCGCGCGTGGTGGCGTCGTGCGTGCAGCAGTTTCCGTACGTCACGCTGGGCTTGCGCGACGACGTGCAGAGCGACGTAATGCGCAAGGTGAAGTCGGGCGAGGTCGATTTCGGCGTGATCATCGGTCCTTTCACCGACGACGATCTGCTCAGCGAAACGCTGATGACCGATTCGTTCTGCGTCGTCTCGCGCAACGATCATCGGCTCGCCGCGCGCAACCAGGTCGCGTGGCGGGATCTCGACGGCGAGCGGCTCGTGATGCTCGACTATGCCTCGGGCAGCCGGCCGATCATCGACGCCGTGATGCAGGAGCAGGGCGTGAACGCCAGCGTCGTGCAGGAGCTCGGGCATTCCGCGACCGTCTTCGGGCTTGTCGAGGCGGGCGTCGGCATCAGCGTGTTGCCGTGGCTCGCGTTGCCGTTGCCGGCGGGCGCGTCGCTGGTCGCGCGAGCGCTCGTGCCGCGCGCGGAGCGCCGGGTGGAACTCGTGCGGCGGCGCGATCGATCGCTGTCGCCGGCGGCCGAGGCCGTGTGGAACCTGATCCGGCAGTTGCCGGGACGGGCCGAGGAGTTGCCCTAGCGGGCAATCCGCAGCCACCGCGCCGCTGCCCGGCCACACGGCGCGCTAAACTACCGCCTTGGCCGGGCACGCCTGTCGCGCGTGCGCCCCGAGCCGCTATCTTTCATCCATCCGGAAGCCTCGATGAGCGAATTGGACCTGCCCGTGCCCTCCACCCCGAATGCGCGCGACGCCGTGCGCGCGCTGCGTCCGTCGCAAATCCGCGAAGTCGCCAATGCCGGTTTCGGTGTCGAGAACGTGCTGCCGTTCTGGTTCGGCGAGTCCGACCGGGTCACGCCCGCGTTTATCCGCGACGCCGCCAGTGCCGCGCTGGCCGCCGGTGCCACGTTCTACACGCATAACCTCGGCATCGCGCCGTTGCGCGCGGCGCTGGCCCGCTATGTGAGCGAGCTGCACGGTGCGACGTCGGCCGATCACGTCGCGGTGACGAGCGCCGGCGTCAACGCGCTGATGCTGGCCGCGCAACTGGTGGTCGGCGCCGGCGATCGCGTGGTCGCGGTGACGCCGCTGTGGCCCAACCTGGTCGAGATTCCGAAGATTCTCGGCGCGCATGTCGAAACCGTTTCGCTCGGCTATGGCGAGCGCGGCTGGCAACTCGACGTCGGCCAATTGCTGGCCGCGCTGACGCCCGGCACGAAGATGCTGATGATCAACTCGCCGAACAATCCGACCGGCTGGGTGATGAGCCGCGACGATCAGCGCAGCGTGCTCGAGCATTGCCGTCGTCATGGCATCTGGATCGTCGCGGACGAGGTCTACGAGCGGCTCTATTACGCGGACGGCGCGCGCACCGCGCCGTCGTTTCTCGATCTGGCCACGCGCGACGAACGTGTGATCTGCGTGAATTCGTTCTCGAAGGCATGGCTGATGACGGGCTGGCGGCTCGGCTGGATCGTCGCGCCGGCCGCGTTGATGGACGATCTGGCCAAGCTCGTCGAGTACAACACGTCGTGCGCACCCTCGTTCGTCCAGCAGGCGGGCATTGCCGCGCTCGAGCAGGGCGAGCGGTTCACGCAGGAGCTGGTGCGCGACCTGAAGGCGTCGCGCGATCATCTGGTGCAGGCGTTATCGACGGTGCCGGGTGTCGACGTGAAGGCGCCGTTGGGCGCGATGTATCTGTTCTTCTCGATGCCGGGCGCGGCGCACAGCCTCGAACTGTGCAAGGCGATGGTGCGCGAGGCGGGGCTCGGTATTGCGCCGGGTAGCGCGTTCGGGCCGCAGGGCGAGGGCTTCGTGCGCTGGTGCTATGCGTGCGATACGGCGCGGCTGGATGCGGGCGTCGAGCGGCTGAGAAAGTTTCTGGCGCGCCCCGCGGGCGCCTGAGCGCGGAGGCTTGGCGGCGCGGATTCCGGCGTCGAGCGGGATTTCGCGACTGAGCCCGAAGCCCGGGCCGAATGGGGGCTGAGGCTCGGATAGCGCGCGGCTGAAGCTGGGCGGAAATCGATGAGGCTTCCGGCGAACTTTGCCTCGGTCGCTGCCGGAAATGCGTAGGCAGCAGACCCGCCCCCCGGCCGGTGGCCTACGCCTCGCGAACGGCAAAAAAATGGCCTCGGCGGATTTTCTGTTTCCGTTCATCCGTTTGGCGCCCGGGCGTGTCCGTCGGCGCGCCACGAGACGGTACGTGGGGGATTCCGGCTTTACGCCCCGGTCGTTTTTGCGTAATATGGCGCTCAGTCACGCGATTCCCTTCAGGAATATCGCTGCTCCGTCCGGCTGGGTCAGGTTCGATAAGTCTGTTCGCCGCCCCCCGGTGCGTGCTCCCATCAATATGACCGATCAGAATCGGGCGAGCGCGTCTTCAGTTCCACATCGTCTGTTTGATCCGGTTCTTTGACCACAGGGTCTGACCTAGCTGCATGAATACCCAAGAGGCGAAGATCGTCCTCGAGACTGCCTTGATCTGCGCGCAGGAGCCGTTAAAGCTCGGCGATTTGCGCAAGCTCTTTGCCGACGGCGTGTCGGCAGACACCGTTCGGACGTTGCTCGAAGACCTCAAGCGGGACTGGTCCGGGCGCGGTGTGGAGCTGGTCGGGCTGGCGTCGGGCTGGCGGTTTCAAAGCAAGCCCGCGATGCGTTCGTATCTGGATCGTCTGCATCCGGAAAAACCGCCGAAATATTCGCGTGCGGTACTCGAAACGCTCGCGATCATTGCCTACCGGCAACCGGTCACGCGGGGCGATATCGAAGAAATTCGCGGTGTGACGGTGAATACGCAGGTCGTCAAGCAACTGGAGGATCGCGGCTGGATCGAGGTGATCGGTCATCGCGACGTGCCGGGACGTCCGGCGCTCTACGCGACCACGCGCCAGTTTCTCGACGACCTCGGACTCACGGCGCTCGACGAATTGCCGCCGCTTGCCGATCCGTCGGCGCAACTGAATGCGGATCTGCTGGGCCAGCACGCCATCGAGTTCGCTGAGGGCGAGGCTGAGGCCGCGCAGGGAGCGGGCGATGCGCAGAGCGAGGGCGACGAGCCATCGTCGGAGTCGGCAATGCCCGTTGAAATGGCCGTGGCGACTGGCGTGACGGGCGAACCGGAAGCGGCGCAGAAGTCGGCGCAAACGGAACCGGCCGGCCAGGCAGCACAGACCGGGCCGGCATTCGAAGCGCCACAGCGTCCGGATATGGCCGGGCCGGGCGGCGCCGTCGGCGAGACTGGCGCGGCGCACGAAGCAATACGCGAAGTCACGAACAAAGTTACAAACGACGCGACAGACGCAACCAACCCCGCAGCAAGCGACGCCACAAACGCCGCTCAAGAACACGCCGAAACGGCAAACGCAGTACCGCGGAGCGGCGTCGCCGGGACTGCACAGCATCACGATCCGGTCTCCCAGACCGATTCGGCAGCACTCGCGCACGACTCGGGCATGTCTCGCAACACGGAGCATGCGGCCGGGCCGAACCCGATCGAGGCGGCGCACGACGATTCCGAGGATCGCCGTGAGGCCGCACAGGACGCAGGCTTTCTGACCGACGACGAAACCGAGTCGCGCAGCGCCTGACGTAACCGAACTTTTTTTGCCGCGCCCGCAACGGGCGCGCGCGACCTGACATTTTGAGGTTGTTTTGACACATACCCACGACACCGATTCGTCCGAATCCGAGCGCGCCGTGCCGTCGGCGCGGGCCGACGAAGCGCGCAACCCGCAAGCGCCGGCAGGCGAGGGCGAGCGCCCGGCACAGAGCGCGGAAGCCGACGGCGAAGAGCGTCCGCGCCGCGGTCTGCGTCGCGGGCCGCGCAGCCTGATCGCGCGCCGCCGCGCCGGGGCGAAGACGAAGGCTGCCGAAAACGCGTCCATGCAGGCCGCGCCGGTCGTTACCGAGGCGCCGCCGGATGGCGAGGTCGTCGCGCAGGTGCGCATGCCGCGCAAGGACGCGGGCGCGAAGCAGGGCGCGCGGCGCAATGCGGGCGGCGCGAAACGAGAGGGGCAACGCGAGGGTCAGCAAGGCCAGCGCGAGCGTCAGCCGCGTGAGGGTCAACGCGAGGGGCAGCGCCAGAACCGTCGCGGCGCCGACGCAAGCGTGGCTGCGGATTCCGCTCAAGACGATCTGTTCTCGTACGTGACGTCGCCGGCGTTCGACGCCGACAACAGCACGACCGGCGGCGTGCGCGCGCCGATGCTGCGCCGAGGCAAGGCGGCCGGTCCGAAGCGCGTGCTGTCGCCGGACGACGACGCGCCGAAGCTGCACAAGGTGCTCGCCGAAGCGGGCATGGGCTCGCGCCGCGACATGGAAGAGCTGATCATCGCCGGCCGCGTGTCGGTGAACGGCGAGCCGGCGCACATCGGCCAGCGCATCATGCCGACCGACCAGGTTCGCATCAACGGCAAGCCGGTCAAGCGCAAGCTGGCGAGCAAGCCGCCGCGCGTGCTGCTGTACCACAAACCGACCGGCGAAATCGTCAGCCACGCGGACCCGGAAGGCCGTCCGTCGGTGTTCGACAAACTCCCGCCGATGAAGACCGCCAAGTGGGTCGCCGTCGGCCGTCTCGACTTCAACACCGAAGGTCTGCTGATGCTGACCACCTCGGGCGATCTCGCGAACCGCTTCATGCATCCGCGCTACAGCGTCGAGCGCGAGTACGCGGTGCGGGTGGTCGGCGAACTCGCGGAAGGCATGCGCCAGAAGCTGCTGCACGGCGTCGAGCTCGAGGACGGTCCGGCGAATTTCCTGCGCATCCGCGATGGCGGCGGCGAAGGCACCAATCACTGGTATCACGTCGCGCTTGCCGAAGGGCGTAACCGCGAGGTGCGCCGTATGTTCGAGGCAGCCGGGCTGATGGTCAGCCGGCTGATCCGCACGCGCCACGGCCCGATCTCGCTGCCGAAGGGGCTGAAACGCGGCCGCTGGGAGGAACTCGACGACAACCAGGTGCGCGCGCTGATGGCGTCGGTCGGCCTGAAGGCGCCGAGCGAGGAGCGCGGTGGCCGCAATGCGGCGCCGGAGCGCCGGCAGCCGGACCCGATGCAGACGTCGATGGGCTTCATCAACCGCGAGCCGGTGCTGATGTCGCATAGCCGCTTCGAGCAGCAGCCGCGCGGTCAGGGCCGCCGGGGTGCGGCGGGCGGCGGCTTCGGTACGGGTATGGGCGGCGGTGCCGGTACCGGCTACGGCAACCGCGGTGCCGGCGGTCAGCGCGGCCGCGATGTCGACGGCAATCGTGCGCCGTCGCCCAACGGCAATCGCGCCCGCCCGGGCGGCAAGCGTGCCGCTCCCGGTAACACGGGCAATCGCGCACCGGGCGGCAATCGTGGCGGTAACGCCAATCGCGGCGGCGGCAACACAGGGGCGGGCGGCGCAAATCGTGGCAACGGTGGCGGTACGGCACGCGGCCGTTCGCGCGGCCGCTAAGCGGAGTTTCTCGTGGTGGTTGGGGCGGCCGCCTGCTTGAACGAGGCAAGGCGGCTGTCCCCAGGTAATCAGCGGATGGCGGTCATGCTGCCATCGACGGCGTCGGGCGCTTGATCGATCCCTTCGGCAAGCGACGCCGTTTGCGCACGACAGCGAGCCGTGACTCGTTTTTAGCGGTTTTTCCGGCTCGCCATTGGCCGCGCTCAGCAGGTCTTTCGGATTTGGGAATGCGCGCGAAACCGCGGCGCGAATCAATGCGGGACGAGTCGCCCAAACTCAACGGCGAGATTCGTCCGGGTGCTGTTTGAGGCAATACGGGCCGTTCCGTAAAAGCCCGATCTTGCCGCCGCTTTTCCCAAAGATTCCTATTAAATCAAGCGGAAATGCGCGCCGTGCAGCGTTCGGCGGATTGCGTTTGGGCCGAAAAATGGCTACAATCGCGGAGTCGCTGGGCGTACGGTTTTTCATGTGCGGCTCAGGTGCGACCACCGGCAACAAGATGATGGGCGTTCAGCCCATTTTTTTTTGCCGCTTACTTCAGCGTGGTTCGGCATCTCGGGTTCGCACGAACGTGCGCCGGCTTGGCGCGCGGCCCGCATTGGTTGTTTGCTGAAGAGGCGCGAGGCTCGCTGCGCGAACATCTAAGAGGGCATTGTGCAACTGACGGAACTGATTGAAACCACGGTCGTGGGACTCGGCTACGAGCTCGTCGATCTCGAGCGCACCGGGCGCGGCATGTTGTGTATCTATATCGACCAGCCGGCCGGCATCGCGATCGAAGACTGCGAGAAGGTCACGCGTCAGCTCCAGCACGTTCTGACGGTCGAAAATATCGATTATGAGCGGCTTGAAGTGTCGTCGCCGGGTCTCGACCGCCCGCTGAAAAAACTGGCGGATTTTGAGCGCTTCGCGGGCAGCGAGGCGGTAATCACACTGAAAAAGCCATTGGACGGACGGAAATCGTACCGGGGCATTCTGCATGCTCCGCAAGGCGAGACGATCGGTCTGGAATTTGAAGGAAAAGAAGGCGCCGCGATGCTCGATTTCACGCTCGCGGACATGGACAAGGCGCGCCTTGTTCCGAAAGTTGACTTTAGGAGCCGCAAACAATGAGTCGCGAAGTGTTGATGCTGGTGGATGCGCTGGCACGCGAGAAGAATGTCGATAAGGACGTGGTATTTGCCGCGCTCGAAGCGGCTCTCGCTTCGGCCTCCAAGAAACTCTTCGAAGAAGATGCGGATATTCGCGTCCATATCGACCGTGAAAGCGGCGAGCACGAAACGTTTCGCCGCTGGAAGGTGGTGCCGGACGAAGCCGGGCTGCAGGAGCCGGATCAGGAAATCCTGCTGTTCGAGGCTCGCGAGCAGCAGCCCAATATCCAGCTCGACGAGTTCATCGAAGAACCGGTGCCGTCGATCGAATTCGGCCGTATCGGTGCGCAGGCCGCCAAGCAGGTGATCCTGCAGAAGGTGCGCGACGCCGAACGCGAGCAGATCCTGAACGACTTCCTCGAGCGCGGTGAGCACATCATGACCGGCTCGGTGAAGCGCCTCGACAAGGGCAACTTCATCGTCGAATCGGGCCGTGTCGAAGCGTTGCTGCGCCGCGACCAGCTGATTCCGAAGGAAAACCTGCGCGTGGGCGACCGCGTGCGCGCCTATATCGCCAAGGTCGACCGCACCGCGCGTGGTCCGCAGATCGAGCTGTCGCGCACGGCGCCCGAATTCCTGATGAAGCTGTTCGAGATGGAAGTGCCGGAAATCGAGCAGGGTTTGCTCGAGATCAAGGCCGCCGCTCGCGATCCGGGCGTGCGCGCGAAGATCGGCGTGGTCGCCTATGACAAGCGCATCGATCCGATCGGCACCTGTGTCGGCATTCGCGGCTCGCGCGTGCAGGCCGTCCGTAATGAGCTCGGTGGCGAAAACGTCGACATCGTGCTATGGTCGGAAGACCCCGCCCAGTTCGTGATCGGCGCTCTCGCGCCGGCAGCCGTGCAGTCGATCGTCGTCGATGAAGAAAAACATTCGATGGACGTCGTCGTCGACGAGAACGAACTCGCGGTCGCGATCGGCCGCAGCGGCCAGAACGTGCGTCTTGCCAGCGAACTCACCGGCTGGCAGATCAACATCATGACGCCGGACGAATCTGCGCAGAAGCAGAATCAGGAGCGCGGCGTTCTGCGCGACCTGTTCATGGCGCGTCTCGATGTCGACGAGGAAGTCGCCGACATCCTGATCGACGAAGGCTTCACGAGCCTCGAAGAGATCGCCTACGTGCCGCTCAACGAAATGCTCGAAATCGAGGCATTCGACGAAGACACCGTTCACGAACTCCGTAACCGCTCGCGCGACGCATTGCTGACGCAGGCGATCGCGAACGAAGAAAAGGTCGAAAATGTAGCGCTCGACCTGAAGAGCCTGGACGGCATGGACGCCGACCTGCTCGCGAAGCTGGCCGAACATCAGGTTCAGACGCGCGACGAACTCGCCGAGCTGGCCGTGGATGAACTGGTCGAGATGACCGGAATGGAAGAGGATGCCGCTAAGGCGTTGATCATGAAAGCACGTGAACACTGGTTCCAGTGAGAAATGACCATGGCGCACTGAATTGAACGCGGCCGCGAGGCCGCATGACCCGATGCTAACCGCAAGGAATCGGTCCTTGCATTAAGAGGAATGAATGGCGAGTAACAACGTAGCCCAATTTGCCGCGGAACTGAAAATGCCTGCTGGCGTGCTGCTCGAGCAGCTGCAGGCAGCGGGCGTCCAGAAGGCGAGCGAAGACGACAACCTGTCCGAGGCGGACAAGGCGCGTCTGCTCGATCACTTGCGCAAGTCGCATGGCTCGAACGATGCCGACAAGCGCAAGATCACGCTGACGCGCCGGCATACGTCGGAGATCAAGCAGTCCGATGCGACGGGCAAAGCTCGCACCATTCAGGTCGAGGTGCGCAAGAAGCGCACGTTCGTCCGCCGCGACGAGACCGTCGCGGAAGGCGGGGATGCATCGAATCATGTGGCCGAGAGTTCGGATGCCGAAGATCTCGAACTTCAGCGTCGTGAAGAGGAAGCGCGTCACGAGGCCGAACTGCTCGAAAAGCAGGCGCAGGAACTGAAAGCTCGCCAGGAACAGCTCGAACGCGAAGAGGCCGAGCGCCAGGCGCGCGAGCAGGCTGCAGAAGCCGAGCGTCAGCGCGCGGAAGAAGAGGCGAAGAAGCGCGCGGCGGCTGTGGCCGAAGCGGCGGCTCGCGAGAAGGCCCAGCAGGCGGCACAGGCTGCGGAGCCGGTTGCCGCGAAGGGCAGCGAGCAGGACGACGAACGCGCGGCGGCGGAACGTGCTGCGCAACGCGAAGCCGCGAAAAAAGCGGAAGACGCCGCGCGTCAGGCCGCCGAGAAAGCGCGTGCCGAGCAGGAAGAAATCGCCAAGCGCCGCGCGGCGGCGGAAGCCGAAGCGCGCGCGATTCGCGAAATGATGAACACGCCGCGCAAGGCGCAGGTGAAGGCGCCGGAACCGGCACCGAAGCCCGTCGAGCCGGCCAAGGCCGCCGAAGCGAAGGGCACGCTGCACAAGCCGGCCCGTCCGGCAGGCGAAGCGCCGGCCCGTCCGGCTGCGAAAAAGCCGGCAGCCGCGGCGCCGGCCTCGACCACGAGCGCTCCGTCCGCCGGCGACAAGAAAAAACCCGGCGGCGGCAAGAGCGGCAGCTGGCAGGACGACGCAGCGAAGCGCCGCGGCATCAAGACGCGCGGCGATTCGAGCGGTGGCGTCGATCGCGGCTGGCGCGGCGGTCCGAAGGGCCGCGGCAAGCATCAGGAACAGTCCACCACGTTCCAGGCGCCGACCGAGCCGATCGTGCGTGAAGTGCACGTGCCGGAAACCATCACCGTTGCCGATCTCGCGCACAAGATGGCGGTGAAGGCGTCGGAAGTCATCAAGGTGATGATGAAGCTCGGCCAGATGGTCACGATCAACCAGATGCTGGACCAGGAAACGGCGATGATCATCGTCGAGGAACTGGGCCACCACGCGGTCGCGGCGAAGCTGGACGATCCGGAAGCGATGCTGGTCGAAGGCGAAGTGAGCGATGCCGAAGCGCTGCCGCGTCCGCCGGTCGTCACCGTGATGGGTCACGTCGACCACGGCAAGACCTCGCTGCTCGACTACATCCGCCGCGCGAAGGTGGCGGCGGGCGAAGCGGGCGGCATTACGCAGCACATCGGCGCTTACCACGTCGAAACGCCGCGCGGCGTCATCACGTTCCTCGACACGCCAGGTCACGAAGCTTTTACGGCAATGCGTGCACGCGGTGCGAAGGCCACCGACATCGTGATTCTGGTCGTGGCCGCCGACGACGGCGTGATGCCGCAGACGAAGGAAGCGATTTCCCACGCGAAGGCCGGCGGCGTGCCGCTCGTCGTCGCGATCAACAAGATCGACAAGCCGGATGCGAACCTCGAGCGCGTGAAGCAGGAGCTCGTCGCGGAAGGTGTCGTGCCGGAAGAATACGGCGGCGATTCGCCGTTCGTGCCGGTGTCGGCGAAAACCGGCGCGGGCATCGACGATCTGCTCGAAAACGTGCTGCTGCAGGCCGAAGTGCTGGAACTGAAGGCACCGGTCGAAGCACCGGCCAAGGGTCTCGTCATCGAAGCGAAGCTCGACAAGGGTAAGGGCCCGGTGGCCACGATCCTCGTGCAGTCGGGTACGCTGAACCGTGGCGACGTCGTGCTCGCGGGCAGTGCCTACGGCCGCGTGCGTGCCATGCTCGACGAAACCGGCAAGCCGACCAAGTCCGCTGGCCCGTCGATCCCGGTCGAAATCCAGGGTCTGTCGGAAGTGCCGCAGGCCGGGGAAGAAGTCATCGTCATGCCGGACGATCGCAAGGCGCGTGAAGTCGCGCTGTTCCGTCAGGGCAAGTTCCGCGACGTCAAGCTCGCGAAGCAGCAGGCCGCGAAGCTCGAAAACATGCTCGAGCAGATGGGCGAAGGCGAAGTGCAGTACATGCCGCTCATCGTCAAGGCCGACGTGCAGGGCTCGCAGGAAGCGCTGGTCCAGTCGCTGCAGAAGCTCTCCACCGACGAAGTGCGCGTGCAGATCGTGCACGGCGCGGTCGGCGGCATCAGCGAGTCGGACGTCAACCTGGCAACGGCGTCGAAGGCGGTCATCATCGGCTTCAACACCCGTGCGGATGCGCAGGCTCGCAAGCTCGCGGAATCCAACGGCGTCGACATCCGCTACTACAACATCATCTACGACGCAGTGGATGAGGTGAAGGCGGCCATGTCGGGCATGCTGGCGCCGGAGAAGCGCGAAGTCGTGACGGGCACGGTCGAAGTGCGCCAGGTCTTCAAGGTGCCAAAGGTCGGCGCGGTGGCCGGCTGTATGGTCACGGACGGTTTCGTCAAGCGCTCGTCGTCGGTGCGCGTGCTGCGCAACAACGTCGTCATCTTCACGGGCGAGCTCGATTCGCTCAAGCGCTTCAAGGACGACGTCAAGGAAGTCCGTCAGGGCTTCGAGTGCGGTATGTCGATCAAGAACTTCAACGATATCGTCGAAGGCGATCAGTTCGAAGTGTTCGAGGTCACCGAAGTCGCGCGTACGCTGTAATTCACGCGACACGGCACAACGGGCGGAGCGGGCTTTAACGCCCGCTCCGCCCGTTGTTTTTGAGGCCGCCGTTGCGCGACCGCGCGAACCATTTTTTGTATCCGTCAACGCGGATCATCAACACCATGCCTAAAAAACGTTCTTCTCCCAATCGCAACGTGCAGATCGCCGACCAGATCCAGCGCGACCTGTCGGAGTTGCTGCGCGAGGTCAAGGACCCGCGCATCGGCATCGTCACGATTCAGAGCGTCGAGCTGACGCCAGACTATGCGCACGCGAAGGTCTACTTCACGACGCTGACCGGTGACCCGCAGCAGACGCTCGAAGCGCTCAGTCATGCGGCGGGCCATCTGCACAACATGCTGTTCAAGCGCCTGCATATCCATACGGTGCCGACGCTGCATTTCCATTACGACAAAACGATCGAGCGCGCCGTCGAGATGTCGCGTCTGATCGACGAGGCGAACGCCACGCGCGCGAAAGACGACTGAGCGTGTCCCGTGCCGCGGTGTTCGCCGTAGCGCCCGGCGCCGTTTCGTATTCCTCGAAGTCTTTGCCTCACTGACATGACTGCACCTCAACGCCCCCGCGTGCCGCGTCGCGCGCTCGACGGCGTGCTGCTGCTCGACAAGCCGATCGGGCTGTCGAGCAACGACGCCCTGATTCGCGCGAAGCGTCTCTATCTGGCGAAAAAGGCGGGCCATACCGGCACGCTCGACCCGCTCGCGACCGGTCTGCTGCCGCTGTGTTTCGGCGAGGCCACCAAGTTTTCGCAAGACCTGCTCGAAGCCGACAAAACCTACGAGGCCACGATGCGCCTCGGCATTCGCACGACCACCGGCGACGCTGAAGGCGAAGCGCTCGACACGCGCGCCGTGACCTGCGACGAAGCGGCAGTGCGGGTGGCCTTGGCGCGCTTTATTGGCGATATCGTCCAGGTGCCGCCGATGTATTCGGCGCTCAAACGCGACGGCAAGCCGCTCTACGAATACGCGCGGGCCGGGCAGACGGTCGCGCGCGAAGGGCGTCAGGTGATGATCCATGCGCTCGAACTGATCGCGTGCGCGCTGCCCGACGTGACGTTTCGCGTGACGTGCAGCAAGGGCACCTATGTGCGCACGCTGGCCGAGGATATCGGCGAAGCGCTCGGTTGTGGCGCGCATCTGGTTGCGCTGCGGCGCACGGGCGTCGGCGCGCTGACGCTCGAACACGCGGTTACGCTCGATGCCTTGTCCGACGCGACGCAAGCCGAGCGAGACGGATGGCTGCAACCGGTCGATGCGTTGCTGTCGACGTTTCCCGAGGTCCACCTGAACGAAGACGACACGCGTCGCTTTCTGCACGGCCAGCGCCTGAAGCTGTCGTCGTTGACGATTGGCGCCGACGCCGCGAACGCGCCGCGCGTGAGGGTGTACGCGGCACAGGGGCGGCTCCTCGGCGTCGCGAAACAGGGCGAAGGCGTGCTGGCGCCCGAACGCCTGGTGGTGACGACCGGGAGCTAGGCTCGCGTAACGCGTGATGTCTGATCCGGAAGCGCAGCGACTTCTCTGGCCGCCGCGCAGATAAAAAAAGCGGGATCGCCATCAGGCGATCCCGCTTTTTTCATGCCGTCCTGCTTACGTTGCCGAACCGTTACGAAACCTCAGTGCGCCGCGGCCGCTGCCGCGCCGGCATCGCCGCCCGCCCGCTCCGGCCGTGTGATCCAGATCAGCGCGATCAGTGCGACGAAAATGCCGGCTGAAGTGAAGAACAGATCGTTCACGCCGAGTTGCGCGGCCTGCTGCGAGACCATGTTGTTGAAGAGGCCGTAGGTCTGCGCCTGGCTGAAGCCCGCGCTACCCATCTGCTGCATCGACTGATCGAACACCGGGTTGTACACGTTCGCCTGCGCGGTCAGCCGCGCGTGATGCGTGATCGTGCGGTGATCCCACGCGGTCTGGAAGATCGAGGTGCCGATGCCGCCGCACATGATCCGCACGAAGTTCGACAGACCCGATGCCGCCGGAATGCGATGGCCCGGCAGACCCGACAGCGTGATCGACACGAGCGGGATGAAGAAGCCGGCCATGCCGATGCCTTGAATCAGCGTCGGCAGTGTCAGCGACCACGTATCGACGCCGGTCGTATAACGCGAGCGCATCCAGAAGCACAGCGCGAATATCAGGAACGACAGCGTCGCGATATAGCGCGGATCGGTGCGCGGCAGAACCTTGCCGGTGATCGGCGAGAGCAGGATCGCGAACAGTCCGACGGGCGCCATCACGAGTCCGGCCTCGGTTGCGGTGTAGCCGAGATCGGTTTGCAGCCACAGCGGCAGCAGCACGAGATTGCCGAAGTAGAGCCCGTAGCCGATCGACAGCGCGACCGTGCCGCCCGTGAAATTACGCCGGCTGAAGAGCGACAGGTCGACGACCGGATGCTCGGCCGTCAACTCCCATACGATGAAGAACGCGAGCGCGATCACGGCAACGAGCGCGAGCACGACGATCGTCGTCGACGAGAACCAGTCGAGGTCCTTGCCCTTGTCGAGCATCACCTGCAGCGAGCCGACCCAGACGATCAGCAGGCCGAGGCCGACGCCGTCGATCGGCGCCTTCCTGATGACCGAATCGCGGTTGCGGAAGATCATCCATGTCGCGGCGGCCGCGATCGCGCCGACCGGAATGTTGACGTAGAAGATCCACGGCCATGAGATGTTGTCGGAAATCCAGCCGCCGAGAATCGGGCCGGCGACCGGCGCGATCAGCGTGGTCATGGCCCACATCGACAACGCCATCGGCGCCTTCGCGCGCGGATAGCTCGCGAGCAGCAGCGTTTGCGACAGCGGAATCATCGGACCGGCCACCGCGCCTTGCAAGACGCGCGAGGCGAGCAGGAACGGCAGGTTCGGCGAGAGTCCGCACATCCATGACGAGATCACGAACAGCACGATCGACGCCATGAAGAGGCGCACCTGGCCGATGCGGTCGGTGAGCCAGCCAGTCAGCGGCACCGAGATCGCGTTGGCGACCGCGAACGACGTGATGACCCACGTGCCCTGGTCCGACGATACGCCGAGGTCGCCGGAAATCGACGGGATCGACACGTTCGCGATCGACGTGTCGAGCACGTTCATGAACACGGCGAGCGACACCGCGATGGTGCCGATCACCAGTTGCGCGCCCTCGAGCGGCGGGTGAGGGACTTGCGCCTGAGCCTGAGCCATTGAAAAAGCCTTCTATGAATCGTCGCGCGGAGTTTTAGCTGTTCCTTAGCCCTTCTTCGCCGTCGGCTGGGCGGCCGCGCCGCCGTTTTGCACCGTCGACTTCTGCGCACCGCCGTTCGCATTCGGCCCCGCGTTTTCCGCGATGATGCGTGCGATGACCGCATCGGCTTCGTCGCCGTACTTGTCGAAGACATTGGTCTGGTAGGCCGTGGTCGGTGCCTGGCCGAGCTGGCCGCCGGTCTCGTCCTTGATGTCGACGTCAGCCTGCATCGACAGACCGATGCGCAGCGGGTGCTTTTCGAGTTCCTGCGGATCGAGCGCGATACGCACCGGCAGACGCTGCACGACCTTGATCCAGTTGCCGGTCGCATTCTGCGCCGGCAGCAGCGAGAACGCCGAACCCGTGCCGGCCGAGAAGCCGACCACCTTGCCGTGATACGGCACCGACGAACCGTACACGTCGGCCGTCAGTTCGACCGGCTGGCCGATGCGCATATGCTTGAGCTGCACTTCCTTGAAGTTCGCGTCGACCCACACGTCGTGCAGCGGCACGATCGCCATCAGCGGCGTGCCCGGCGAGACGCGCTGGCCGACCTGCACCGAGCGCTTCGCGACGTAGCCCGTGACCGGCGCCGGCAGCGTGTTGCGCGCGTTGTTCAGATACGCGTCGCGAACCTTCGCGGCGGCGGCCTGCACGTTCGGGTGATCGGTGATCGTGGTGTTCGCGGTCAGCGCGTGGTTTGCCGCCAGTTGCTGTTTGGCGGCGTCGAGCGCGGCCTGGGCGGTTTTCACGGAATCGCGGGCATGCGAGATTTCTTCCTGCGACACCGCGCCGGTTTGCGCGACGGCCAGACGGCGCTTGAGGTCGTCCTCGGCGCGCGACAGATCGGCCTGGCGCGCCGCGACCTGCGCTTCGTACTGGCTGTCGTCGGCGAACAGGCCGCGCACCTGGCGCACCACCTGCGCGAGATTGGCCTCGGCCTGTTCGAGCGCGACGCGCGCGTCGGCCGGATCGAGCACGACGAGCGGGTCGCCGGCCTTGACGACCTGTGTGTCGTCGGCGTTCACCGCGATCACGGTGCCCGTGACCTGCGGCGTGATCTGCACGACGTTGCCGCTCACGTAAGCGTCGTCGGTGTCTTCATGAAAGCGCGCGACGAGGAAGTAGTACAGGCCGTACGCGACCGCGGCAATCAGGATCACGATGACGAGCAGCGTCATCATGCGCTTGCGTTTGCCGTTGTTCGCCGTTTGCGGCGGGGTGGCGGGCTGTTGGGGAGTGCTCATTGATGTGCTCCGGGTTCTTTTGTACGGCGTCGTTGACTCGTTGATTCGTGCGGATGCGTTGGCGTTGGCGTCGGCGTGGCGGTGGGCGGCTTATTTCGCGGCGGCACTCGTATCGGTGCCGGTTGCCGATGCCGGGGCGTCGGTCGGCACCACGAGACCGCTCCGGGTTGCGTCGAAGCCGCCGCCCAGCGCCTTGATGAGGCCGATCTGCAGATCGCGGCGGCGCATCTTCAGTCCCGTCACCGTCTGCTCGGCGGCGAGCCTGTTCTCGTCGGCGGTCAGTACCTGCAACTGCGGCGACAGGCCCGCCTTGTAGCGCACCACGGCGAGCTGATACGCTTTGCTCGACGCGTCGAGCGCGCGCTGGGCGTCGCCCGACTGCTGGTCGATCGAGCGGATCGACGATACCTGCGTCGACACGTCCTGCAGCGCGTTGATCAGCGTCTGGTTGTAGTTCGCGACGTCGAGGTCGAAGTCGGCATAGCGGCCCTTCAGCTGCGCGCGCAGCGCGCCGGCGTCGAAGATCGGTAGATGGATGGCCGGGCCGAACTGGGTCTGACGGCTCGCCGCGGTCAGAAAGCGCCCCCAGCCGAGCGCGTCGAAACCGAAACCGGCCGCGAGGTTCACGTCCGGGAAAAACTCGGCTTTCGCTTCCTTGACGTCGTGCATCGCGGCTTCGACCTGCCAGCGCGCGGCGACGATGTCCGCGCGGCGCGCCACCAGATCGGCCGGGATGTTGTCCGGCAGCGCGACCGTGTCGCCGCCCGTGAGCGCGGGTTTGGCGATCTGCATGCCGCGGTCCGGGCCCTTGCCGAGCAGCGCGCCGAGCTGATAGCGCACGACCGTGATCTGGCCGTCGAGGTCGGTCAGGTTCGACTGGCTGGTCGCGATGTTGCCGACGGCCGTTTGCTTCTCGACGTTGGAGTCGAGACCGGCGGCCACGCGGCCGTTGGTGATGCGGCCGACATCCTGGCGGTTGGCGATCTCGCGCGCGGCGATATCGCGGAACGCATACAGCTGCGCGAGTTGGTTGTAGGTACTCGCCACCGACGCGGCGAGCGTCACGCGCGCCTGCTGTACGTCCGCTTCGGCGGCTTTCTGCTGCGACACGGCCTGGCCGAGACGCTGGCGGTTCTTGCCCCACAGGTCGAGGTCCCACGACGCGCTCGCGAGCACGTTGTTTTCGCTAAACCACGTGCCGCCGTACGGGGGCGGGTAGAGACCGTTCGCCGAGAACAGTTCGCGCGTCCACGAATAGCTGCCGTTGACCTTCGGGAACAGCGCCGAGCGCGAGCTTTCGATATACGACGAAGCTTTCGCGAGACGCGCCTGCGCCTGGGCGATCGACGGGCTGCCCTCGAGCGCTTCCGCGATCAGCTTCGGCAGTTGCGGGTCGCCGAACTGGTTGGCCCAGTCGAGCGAGGGCCACTGGCCACCTTCGCTGGGCAGGCTCTGCGTCGACTCATACTGCGCCGGCGACGCGATCTGCTTGTCGCTCTTCACGCCGATGTAGTTCGCGCACCCCGTGAGGGCGAGCGCCGTCACCGCGGCGGCGACGGCAGCCCGGCTCGGAAGCGCGGGCGCGGACAGGAAAAGGGATTTCATCGCTCGACTCTTTGAGTGGAAGGTAATGATGGACGCAGCAAGCAATTTCTCAGGATTTGCCGTCGGGATTGCCGGCGGCCTCGCGGGTCAGTCCCGTCTGTTCGCCGGAATTGACGAGCACCCGGCGCAGCATGCTCTTCAGGAAACCCACTTCCTCGGCGGTGAAACCGTTCAGCAGGCTGTCGAGCACACTATTAAAAATGCCCGGCATGCGGGCGGCGATTGCGTGGCCTTCGGGTGTCAGCGCGAGGCGCACGACGCGCCGGTCTTCGTTGCTGCGCACCCGGGTGAGCAGGCCGCGCTTTTCGAGCCGGTCGATCAGGCGGGTGACGGCGCTGGCGTCGATGCCGTATTCGCGGGCCAGTTCGGCGGCCAGCAGGCATTTGCCGCTCGCCACCATGAACAGGATGCTGCCCTGCTGGCTGGTGATGCCCAACTCGGCCATGCTGCGCTGCGTGATCAGGTTGGACATGGTCGATTTCACCCGCGAGAGGAGATAGCCGACGCTTTCGCCGAGTTGATACTCGCTAAGGTCCGGCATGGATTCGGTGGACGGCTCCGACATGATTCTCGTGCGAATGCAATGGTTGACTAGGCATTAGTATAGTCGGCTGTTGATTGACGCGACAAGCGTTATTACAGCTTAGGCAAGGATTTTTCCCCGATTGTTTTCCGGTTGGGCGCCAAGGGAGATGGTTCGTCGTGGCGGCGGCATCGGGCCGGGCTGCGGATCGGCGCGCACTGGGGAAGAGGAAAAGAGAGCGGTCTATCGGGGAATACCAGAGAGCATCATTTCGCCATGCTATAATGTTGGGTTCCCAAAAGTGCGCTTTGGGCTTGTTGTCGGGGTGATCTCCCCAACCAGCAGCATAAGCAAGCGGCGCACTCCAACTGTCTCCAGGTTTCCTATGACCCGCGCCCTACGCAACATCGCCATCATTGCTCACGTCGACCACGGCAAGACCACGCTCGTCGACCAGCTCCTCCGCCAGACCGCCACGTTCCGCGAGAACCAGCAGATCGCCGAGCGCGTGATGGACTCGAACGACATCGAAAAGGAGCGCGGCATCACGATCCTGTCGAAGAACTGCGCGGTGGAGTACGAAGGCACGCACATCAACATCGTCGACACGCCGGGGCACGCCGACTTCGGCGGCGAAGTGGAGCGCGTGCTGTCGATGGTCGACTCGGTGCTGCTGCTCGTCGACGCGGTGGAAGGCCCGATGCCGCAAACCCGCTTCGTCACGAAGAAGGCGCTCGCGCTCGGCCTGAAGCCGATCGTCGTGGTCAACAAGGTCGACCGCCCGGGTGCACGCGTCGACTGGGTCATCAACCAGACTTTCGACCTGTTCGACAAGCTCGGCGCAAGCGAAGAGCAGCTCGATTTCCCGATCGTCTACGCATCGGGTCTCAATGGTTATGCCGGCCTCACGGCGGACGTGCGCGACGGCGACATGCGGCCGCTGTTCGAGGCGATCCTCAAGCACGTGCCGGTGCGCCCGGCCGACCCGGAAGGTCCGCTGCAACTGCAGATCACCTCGCTCGACTATTCGTCGTACGTCGGCCGTATCGGTATCGGTCGTATCACGCGCGGCCGCATCAAGCCGGGCATGGCCGTTGCAGTGCGCTCGGGTCCGGAAGGCGAAATCCTCAATCGCAAGATCAACCAGGTGCTGTCGTTCAAGGGGCTCGACCGCGTGCAGGTCGACTCGGCTGAAGCGGGCGACATCGTGCTGATCAACGGTATCGAGGAAGTCGGCATCGGCGTGACGATCTGTTCGCCGGAACAGCCGGAAGCGCTGCCGATGATCACGGTCGACGAACCCACGCTGACGATGAACTTCCTCGTCAACTCGTCGCCGCTCGCGGGCCGCGAGGGCAAGTTCGTCACGAGCCGCCAGATTCGCGACCGCCTGATGAAGGAACTGAATCACAACGTCGCGCTGCGCGTGCGCGATACCGGCGACGAAACCACGTTCGAAGTGGCGGGCCGCGGCGAGCTGCACCTGACCATTCTGGTCGAAAACATGCGCCGCGAAGGCTACGAGCTGGCCGTGTCGCGTCCGCGCGTCGTGATGCAGGAAGTCGAAGGCGTCAAGCACGAGCCGTACGAAAACCTGACCGTCGACATGGAAGACACCCACCAGGGGGGCGTGATGGAAGAACTCGGCCGCCGCAAGGGCGAAATGCTCGACATGGCATCGGACGGCCGTGGCCGCACGCGTCTCGAGTACCGCATTTCGGCGCGCGGCCTGATCGGCTTCCAGTCGGAATTCCTCACGCTCACGCGCGGCACGGGCCTGATGAGCCACACGTTCGATTCGTACCAGCCGGTCAAGGACGGCGCGGTCGGCGAGCGCCGCAACGGCGTGCTGATCTCGCAGGACGACGGCGCGGCCGTTGCGTACGCACTGTGGAAGCTGCAGGACCGCGGCCGCATGTTCGTGTCGCCGGGCGAGGCGCTGTACGAAGGCATGATCATCGGCATTCACAGCCGCGACAACGACCTCGTCGTGAATCCGATCAAGGGCAAGCAGCTCACCAACGTGCGCGCCTCGGGCACCGACGAGGCCGTGCGTCTCGTGCCGCCGGTCCAGCTGTCGCTCGAATACGCGGTCGAATTCATCGACGACGACGAACTCGTCGAAGTCACGCCGAAGTCGATCCGTCTGCGTAAGCGCTACCTGAAGGAACACGAGCGCCGCAGCGCGAGCCGCAACAAGGTTGCCGAGTAAGCGACCGCAAGCCGGCGTGACCGGATAGCAGTAATGGAAGCCACCTTCGGGTGGCTTCGCTGTTTTCGGCCCATCCGTGAAACGCCCGCCGTCACGGGCGTTTGCCCCTATGCGGTTCGCTATCTGGGCTATTCGTTCTGTGCTATGCTCCCGGGTGCACTGTTTTAGGTCCTTCCAAGCAAGACTTGATTCGCGCAATCCGCTAAACGGTCAGGCCGTGTCGCGGAAGGTTCTGTAACCCGCTATTTCTCGAGAAGCTCGAAGAAAGGTGAGCGTAAAAATGATGAAGCAATTCCAGTCGAACTCTTATCTGTTCGGCGGCAATGCTCCGTACGTCGAAGAAATGTACGAAGCGTATCTCGATAATCCGGCGTCAGTGCCCGAGACCTGGCGCAGCTATTTCGATGCGTTGCAAAACGTGCCCGCATCGGACGGCAGCAACGCCAACGACGTGGCCCACGGCCCGATCGTCGAGTCGTTTGCCCAGCGCGCCAAGGCCAATGCCTTCCTGCCGCGCGCAACGGCCGGCGGCGAAGACCTCGCCACTTCCCGCAAACAGGTCTACGTCCAGTCCCTCATCGGCGCATATCGCTTCCTCGGCTCGCAATGGGCCAATCTCGATCCTCTGAAGCGCCGCGAACGTCCCGCAATCCCCGAACTTGAACCCGCGTTCTACGACTTCACCGAAGCCGACATGGACCAGGAGTTCAGTGCAACGAACCTGTACTTCGGGTTCGAGCGGGCGACGCTGCGCGACATCGTCAAGGCGCTGCGCGACACGTACTGCGGCACGATCGGCGCCGAGTATATGTACATCAGCGATCCGGAGCAGAAGCGCTGGTGGAAGGAACGGCTCGAATCGATCCGCTCGACGCCGAACTTCAGCAACGACAAGAAGAAGCACATCCTGAACCGCCTGACGGCCGCTGAAGGCCTCGAGCGTTTCCTGCACACCAAGTACGTCGGCCAGAAGCGCTTCTCGCTCGAAGGCGGCGAGAGCTTCATCGCGGCGATGGACGAAGTCGTGCGCCACGGCGGCGCGAACGGCGTCCAGGAAATCGTCATCGGCATGGCGCACCGCGGCCGTCTGAACGTGCTGGTCAACACGCTCGGCAAGATGCCGGCCGACCTGTTCGCCGAATTCGAAGGCAAACACGTCGACGATCTGCCGGCCGGCGACGTGAAGTACCACAAGGGCTTCTCGTCGGACGTCGCAACGGAAGGCGGCCCGGTTCACCTGTCGCTCGCGTTCAACCCGTCGCACCTCGAAATCGTCAACCCGGTGGTCGAGGGTTCGGCGAAGGCCCGTATGGACCGTCGCGGCGACGAAACCGGCCTGCAGGTGCTGCCGGTGCAGATCCACGGCGACGCGGCTTTCGCGGGCCAGGGCGTCGTGATGGAAACGCTGAACCTCGCGCAAACGCGCGGTTACGGCACGCACGGCACGCTGCACATCGTCATCAACAACCAGATCGGCTTCACGACGTCGGACCCGCGCGATTCGCGCTCGACGCTGTACTGCTCGGACGTCGTCAAGATGATCGAGGCGCCGGTGCTGCACGTGAACGGCGACGATCCCGAGGCGGTCGTGCTGGCGATCCAGCTCGCGATCGATTTCCGGATCCAGTTCCACAAGGACGTCGTCGTCGACATCGTCTGCTTCCGCAAGCTCGGCCACAACGAGCAGGACACCCCGGCGGTCACGCAGCCGCTCATGTACAAGACGATCGCGAAGCATCCGGGCACGCGCGCGCTGTACGCTGAAAAGCTCGTGCAGCAAGGCGTGATCTCGGCCGACGAAGGCGACGAATTCGTCAAGGCCTACCGCAAGGCGATGGACGAAGGCCACCACACGGTCGACCCGGTGCTCTCGAACTACAAGAGCAAGTACGCGGTGGACTGGGTGCCGTTCCTGAACCGCAAGTGGACCGACGCGGCCGACACGGCCGTGCCGCTCGCGGAACTGAAGCGCCTCGCCGAGCGCATCACCACGATTCCCGAAAACTTCAAGGTGCACCCGCTCGTCGAGCGCGTGATCAACGACCGTCGCGCCATGGGCCGCGGCGAAGCGAAGCTCGACTGGGGCATGGGCGAGCACCTCGCGTTCGCGTCGCTGGTCGCATCGGGTTACGCGGTGCGCCTGACCGGTCAGGATTCGGGCCGCGGCACGTTCACGCACCGTCACGCGGTGCTGCACGACCAGAACCGCGAGCGCTGGAACGACGGCACCTACGTGCCGCTGCAGAACATCGCCGAAGGTCAGGCGAAGTTCACGGTGATCGACTCGGTGCTGTCGGAAGAAGCGGTGCTCGGCTTCGAATACGGCTACTCGACCGCTGAACCGAACACGTTCGTCGCATGGGAAGCGCAGTTCGGCGACTTCGTGAACGGCGCGCAGGTCGTGATCGACCAGTTCATCTCGTCGGGCGAAGTGAAGTGGGGCCGCGTCTCGGGCCTGACCATGATGCTGCCGCACGGCTACGAAGGCCAGGGTCCGGAGCACTCGTCGGCACGTATCGAGCGTTTCCTGCAACTGTGCGCGGACCACAACATGCAGGTCGTTCAGCCGACCACGCCGGCGCAGATTTTCCACCTGCTGCGTCGCCAGATGATCCGCCTGTTCCGCAAGCCGCTCATCGTCTTCACGCCGAAGTCGCTGCTGCGTCACAAGGAAGCCGTGTCGGATCTGTCGGAACTCGCGAAGGGTTCGTTCCAGCCGGTGCTCGGCGAAACCGACGAGTCGATCGACGCGAAGAAGGTCAAGCGCGTGATCGCCTGCTCGGGCCGCGTGTACTACGACCTCGTCGCGCATCGCCGCGAAGCGAAGGCGAACGACGTCGCGATCGTCCGTATCGAACAGCTCTATCCGTTCGCGCACAAGCAGTTCGAAGCGGAAATGAAGAAGTACGACAACGCGACCGAAGTGGTCTGGGTGCAGGACGAGCCGCAGAATCAGGGCCCGTGGTTCTACATCGAGCACCACCTGAAGGAAGGCATGAAGGACGGGCAGAAGCTGGCGTACAGCGGCCGTCCGGCTTCGGCCTCGCCGGCAGTCGGTTACTACGCGAAGCACTACGAGCAGCAGAAGGCGCTGGTCGAAGGCGCTTTCGGCCGCCTCAAGAGCGCGTCGATCGCTAAATAAGGAAACAGTCGAGCCGGGAAAGGTGCACCGTAGTGCATTTTTCCCGCGCCGCGCCGAACCGCGTCGAACGGTTCCCATGAGGTTCAGGCGCGGCGCCCGAGGTTCGCAGGCGGTCGTGAAGAAGCGCCGTCACCCGATACGTATTCAGGATACTCATAATGGCTATTGTTGAAGTCAAGGTTCCCCAGCTCTCCGAGTCGGTCTCGGAAGCCACCATGCTGCAGTGGAAGAAGAAGCCGGGCGAGGCTGTCGCCCAGGACGAAATCCTCATCGAAATCGAGACCGACAAGGTCGTGCTCGAAGTGCCGGCTCCGGCTGCGGGCGTGCTCGCGCAAGTCATCTCGAACGACGGCGACACCGTCGTGGCCGACCAGGTGATCGCGAAGATCGACACCGAAGGCAAGGCAGGCGCCGCTGCCGTCGAAGCCGAAGTGAAGCCGGCTCCGGTTGCCGAAGCTGCTGCGGCACCGGCCGCTCAGGCTGCCGCCGCAACGGGTTCGAACACCGCGGCTTCGCCGGCTGCCGGCAAGCTGATGGCGGAGAAGGGCCTGGCCGCTGGCGACGTCGCCGGCACGGGCCGCGATGGCCGCATCACGAAGGGCGACGTGCTCGCCGCCGGCGCTCCGGCTGCCAAGGCTGCACCGGCACCGGCTGCCGCACCGAAGGCCGCCAAGCCGTCGCTGCCGGACGTCAAGGCTCCGGCATCGGCCGACCAGTGGCTCAAGGACCGTCCGGAACAGCGCGTGCCGATGTCGCGTCTGCGTGCGCGTATCGCCGAGCGTCTGCTCGAGTCGCAGCAAACCAACGCCATCCTCACGACGTTCAACGAAGTGAACATGGCGCCGGTCATGGACCTGCGCAACAAGTACAAGGACAAGTTCGAGAAGGAACACGGCGTGAAGCTCGGCTTCATGTCGTTCTTCGTGAAGGCGGCTGTTCACGCGCTGAAGAAGTTCCCGCTCGTGAACGCGTCGATCGACGGTAACGACATCGTCTATCACGGCTACTTCGACATCGGTATCGCGGTCGGTTCGCCGCGCGGTCTGGTGGTGCCGATCCTGCGCAATGCGGATCAGATGAGCCTCGCCGACATCGAGAAGAAGATCGCCGAATTCGGCCAGAAGGCGAAGGACGGCAAGCTGTCGATCGAAGAAATGACGGGCGGTACGTTCTCGATCTCGAACGGCGGCGTGTTCGGCTCGATGCTGTCGACCCCGATCATCAACCCGCCGCAGTCCGCGATTCTCGGCGTGCACGCCACCAAGGAACGCGCTGTGGTCGAAAACGGCCAGATCGTGATCCGCCCGATGAACTACCTCGCGCTCTCGTACGACCACCGTATCATCGACGGCCGCGAAGCGGTGCTGTCGCTGGTCGCGATGAAGGACGCGCTGGAAGATCCGGCGCGCCTGCTGCTCGACCTGTAAGCGCACGTTCCACTGGCGCCGGCCGGCGTGGCCAGCCGGCGCCATCCGCAGTAAGTCTTCAAGCATTCAGCAGTACCGGAACGGCGCGCGCCACCTTAGGTGGCCCGGCGCCGTTCCGTCATCAAAGGGATTGTCATGTCCAAAGAATTTGACGTCGTCGTGATCGGCGCGGGCCCCGGCGGTTATATCGCCGCCATTCGCGCAGCGCAGCTCGGCAAGACCGTCGCATGTATCGAAAAGTGGAAGAATCCGGCCGGCGCGCTGAAGCTCGGCGGCACCTGCCTGAACGTCGGCTGCATTCCGTCGAAGGCGCTGCTCGCGTCGTCGGAAGAGTTTGAAAACGCTTCGCATCACCTCGCTGACCACGGTATTTCGGTGGGCGACGTGACGGTCGATATCTCGAAGATGATGGCCCGCAAGGACGGCATCGTCGAGAAGATGACCAAGGGCATCGAATTCCTGTTCCGCAAGAACAAGATCACGTGGCTCCAGGGCCATGGCAAGTTCGCCGGCAAGACCGACGCCGGCGTGCAGATCGAAGTGAGCGGCGAAGGCGAAACCGAAGTCGTCACGGCGAAGAACGTGATCATCGCGACGGGTTCGAAGGCGCGTCATCTGCCGGGCATTCCGGTCGACAACAAGCTGATCGCCGACAACGAAGGCGCGCTCTCGTTCGACTCGGCACCGAAGAAGCTGGCCGTGATCGGCGCGGGCGTGATCGGTCTGGAACTCGGCTCGGTGTGGCGCCGCCTCGGCGCGGAAGTGACCGTGCTCGAAGCGCTGCCGGAATTCCTCGGCGCGGCTGACCAGGCGCTCTCGAAAGAAGCGGCCAAGCAGTTCAAGAAGCAGGGTCTCGACATTCACGTCGGCGTGAAGGTCGGCGAAGTGAAGACGAGCGCGAACGGCGTGACGATCGTCTACACGGATAAGGACGGCAACGCGCAGACGCTCGAAGCCGACCGTCTGATCGTGTCGGTCGGCCGCGTGCCGAACACCGACAACCTCGGCCTCGAAGCGATCGGCCTGAAGGCCAACGAGCGCGGCTTCATCGACGTGAACGACCACTGCGCGACGGCCGTGCCGAACGTGTATGCGATCGGCGACGTGGTGCGCGGCCCGATGCTCGCGCACAAGGCCGAAGACGAAGGCGTGCTGGTCGCGGAAGTGATCGACGGCCAGAAGCCGCACATCGACTACAACTGCGTTCCGTGGGTGATCTACACCGAGCCGGAAATCGCATGGGTCGGCAAGACCGAGCAGCAACTGAAAGCCGAAGGCCGCGAGATCAAGACGGGCCAGTTCCCGTTCATGGCGAACGGCCGCGCGCTCGGCATTGCGAAGGCGGACGGTTTCGTCAAGATGATCGCCGACGCGAAGACCGACGAGCTGCTCGGCGTGCACATCATTTCGGCCAACGCATCGGACCTGATCGCGGAAGCCGTGGTGGCGATGGAATTCAAGGCAGCCTCGGAAGACATCGGCCGCATTTGCCATCCGCACCCGTCGCTGTCGGAAGTCATGCGCGAAGCGGCACTCGCCGTGGACAAGCGCGCGCTGAACATGTAAGCGCGCACGCCTGAGCCGAAACGCAATCCTGGTATCGCCGAAGGCGGGCGGGTTCACTCCCTCCCGCCTTTCTTTTTTGCAGCAACACGATGAACGTCACCGAATACTACGAAAAAGAACTGCAGACTCGCGGTTATCAATCGGACCCGGCGCAGCGCGCGGCGGTCGACCGCCTGCAGCGGTGCTATGAAGAGTGGGTCGAATACAAGTCGCGCCGCTCGAATGCGTTCAAGAAGCTGATCAATCACCCGGATCTACCGCGCGGCGTGTACATGTGGGGCGGCGTCGGGCGCGGCAAGAGCTTCCTGATGGACAGTTTCTACATGATCGTGCCGGTGCAGCGAAAGACGCGTCTGCATTTCCACGAGTTCATGCGCGAAGTGCATCGCGAACTCGAAGAACTGAAAGGCCAGGCCGATCCGCTCGACGAACTCGCGCGCCGCATCGCGAAGCGCTACCGGCTGATCTGTTTCGACGAATTCCACGTATCGGACATCGCCGACGCGATGATTCTGTACCGTCTGCTCGACAAGCTGTTCGAGAACGGCGTGCAGTTCGTGATGACGTCCAACTACGATCCCGATACGCTGTATCCGGACGGTCTGCATCGCGACCGCATGCTGCCCGCGATCGAGCTCATCAAGAACAGGCTCGACGTGCTCAACGTCGATGCGGGCATCGACTATCGGCGCCGCACGCTGGCGCAGGTCGAGATGTATCACTCGCCGCTCGGCGCCGCCGCCGACAAGGCGCTGCGCGACGCTTTCGCGCGGCTTGCCGCGGTGCCCGACGAAAGCCCGCTGCTGCATATCGAGAAGCGCGAGCTGAAGGCGCTGCGCCGCGCCGACGGCGTCGTCTGGTTCGACTTCGCGACGCTGTGCGGCGGCCCGCGCTCGCAGAACGACTACCTTGAGCTCGCGAGCCGTTTTCACGCGGTGATTCTCTCCGGCGTGCCGCAGATGACGGTGCGCATGGCCTCGGAAGCGCGCCGCTTCACATGGCTCATCGACGTGTTCTACGACCACAAGGTCAAGCTGCTGATGTCGGCCGCGGTGCCGCCGGAGCAGTTGTACGTCGACGGGCCGATGGCTAACGAATTCACGCGCACGGTGTCGCGCATCGTCGAGATGCAGTCGAAGGAATATCTCGATACGCCGCGCCGGATCGTCGATACGTCGCTGACGTAAGCCGGCTGCGGTCGCGCATCCGGATTTATCGGACAACGCATTTCAAGATTCGGAGTCGTCTTATATTCCGCGAACGGATGACTGGCTATCTTTTGTTGTAGTTCTGACAAAGGAGGAAGCATGAATCCGTACCGCGATATTACCGATGAAGAATGGCGCCGCGTCGCGCCGCTACTGCCCGAACTGCGTCCGCGCGTCGAGTTGCGCGGCCGGCCGCTTGCCAATACGCGCGCGGTGCTCAATGGCGTGCTGTGGGTCATGTACAGCGGTGCGACCTGGTCCGCGATGCCGCGCAAATACCCGTCGTATCAAACCTGTCACCGCCGCTTCAAAACATGGTATGAGTCCGGCGTGCTCAAGCGCGTGACCGGGCTGCTGCTCGGTGCGTCGAGCGAGGAACTCTGTCGCCTGATGGAAGCGCGCATGCGCACGCATGCGAACGTGCCGCAGAAGGGCAAGGCCGCGGCAAAGGCGCCCGCGGTGGTGCACGTGACGCCCGGCGTGTGCAGCCCCGCAATCGCCGCGCCGTCGCCGGAGTCGCCGTTCGTCTATGGCACGTCGCTCAGGCAGGCCGCATAGCTGTTATTTCGCAGGGACGTCCGCCAATAAAAAACGGCCGCGCGATTTTCATCGCCGGCCGCTTCTTTTGTATGCCGCGCTTTCGCACGAACGCGCTATCGATCTGCGCTGCCGCTCCGCATTCGTTCAGGCAAGGCGCCGGGCGGGCTGCCGCGCTTTACGCGTCGTGTCTTACTGCTGGCGCACCCACGTCTGCGAGCGGCCCAGCAGCGAGACGCCAATATAGCCGCGCACCACGAGCTTGTTGCCGCCGTCTTCGAGATGCATCTTGCACTTGTAGACCTTGCCGTTCTCCGGGTCGAGAATCTGCCCGTGATCCCAGCTGTCGCCATCCTTCTTCATGCTGTCGACGATCGTCATGCCGAGAATCAACTGGTCCTTGCGCGCATCGGTGCATTCGGTGCAGCGGCGATCGGGCTGGTCGTTCGCGCCGAGCCCCTTGATGACCTTGCCGCTCAACTCGCCGTTGCCGTCCTGGGTGATCTGCACGAGTGCCTTCGGCTGGCCGGTGTGATCGTCGATCGTTTGCCAGGTGCCGACCGGCGTATCGGTTTGCGCCATCGCCGTCACGGCGCTCGCGAGCAGGGCGCCGGCGAGCGCTGCGTGCCGGGCGGTGCGCAGCGCGATCGCGCGGGCGCGTTGAGTGAATTGCGTCATTGTCTTCCTCCTTGATGAGAGACGGCGCGATCGTGGTCGCGCGGCGTTATGAGCATCGTTGCCGGCGGCTGATGCGCCACCGGCCGGCGCGATGCGGGACGATGCCGGCGCGTTGCCGTTGGCATCGTCAGCGCAGAATACGCGAAAGTACGCATGCCGTTTGATAGTAGGACTTCTAATCGGCAACGCGTACCCGATGCTTGCGCAGGCGTGTCAATTCAACTGGTAGGAGAACGTCGCATTGATGCGCGGACTGCGCGACGGGCTTTCCACCGGCGCGTCGCCGACCGCCTTCGCGACCGACAGATCGAGGCTGTAGAAGCGCGCATCGGTAATGCGGAAGCCGAACGCGATCGACGACAGGCGCGACGGTGCCGGCGTGCCCGCGTGCAGATACACGCGCGCCATGTCGAACGACACATACGGCGTGAACGATTGCAGATACGTGAAACCGAGCGCAATCGGCCGGTTGACTTCGAAGATCGCGCCCCAGCCCGAATCGCCCGCCGCCTCGCCCGGCTCGTAGCCCTGCGCAAAACGTTGGGCGCCGAACGAGATCTGCTCCGAGGTCGGCAGCGATACCGCGCTGTACTGGCCCGTCAGCGAAACCGAGGTGCCGATCTTCAGCGGCCACTCGTTGGTCTGCGAGAAGCTCGCGCCGGTTCGCACGAAGTTGAGCGACGCCGGGTTCGTGCCGGTCGGGCCCGGCACGTTCGAGTCGATGGACTTCGACGCGCCGAGAATGTTGAACGCCTTCGCGACGTTGATGCTCGCGCGCCGCACCTGGCCCGGATCGACGGCCATGTAGTCGGCCTGCAACTGCATCACGCGCACCTGCGAGCGCAAGCCGATCTGCGCGCCGGTGTCGTCGTTGTGATAGCGGTCCTCGTTGTGCGAGGCATAGACCGACGCGGTGCCGATCACGCTGCGCGTGTTGCTCAGCAGGAGCGGGTAGGCGAGCGAGCCGCCGATCTTGTCGTTGATGACCGTGCGCGTGATGTTGGAGGCGAGCCCGGGAGTATCGACGGGATTGCCGCGGTAGTGCGACGCGTCGATGTTGCCGGTCAGCCCGTTGCTGCCGATCGGCACGCCCGCGTGCGCGGCCAGATAGGTGACGTTGTCGCGGCCCTTGGGCAGCAGTGCCGATACGCTCAGCTGTTCGCCGAGCGCGGTCAGCCCGTTGCTGGTGGCGGTCAGCAGGCCCTGCACGCCGGGCTGATTGAAGTTCAGGCCGCCGCTGAAGTCGATCGGCTTGCGCGTTACGTTCAGTTCGAGCGTGGTCGCGCCGTCGGTGTTCTGCGGCGGCGGCACGTTGGCGGCGACCTTGATGCCCGGCAACAGGCCGAGCACCTGGGTAAAGCGTTCGAAGGTCGCGCGGTGCAGCGGCTTGTCGGCGACGATGTGATCGGCGATCGCGCGAATCCTGTCTTCGGCCCGGCCCGGATTGCCCGTGACCTTGACCGCCGACACATAACCTTCGACGACCGTCACGCGCACCACGCCGTCGGCGAAAGTCTGCGCCGGGATGAACGCGAACGAGAGCGCGAAGCCGCGTTCCTGATAGAGCTTCGTGACGCCGTTGGCCACTTCGATCAGCTCGCCGATCGTGATGTCCTTGCCGACGAGCGGTGTGAAGCGCTGCGCGACCAGGTCGAACGGAATCGACTTCACGCCTTCGACTTTCACGCTCGAAGGCGTCAGATGGCGGGCGAGCAGCTCCTGAAGCTGAGGGGCTTGCGGCGCGACCTGCACGGTCACGTTCGGACCGCGGTCAGGGGCCTTGATCTGCGGCAGAGAATCGAGCGGATTGCCGCCGACCGGGCGGGATTGCGCATGGGCTTCCATCTGCGTCGCGCTGGCCGCGATGGCCGCGAGCGCGATGGTCCATCTACTCCATTGACTGCCATACCCGAATCTCATCGGATTTTCCTCGTATGCCATTTTTGTGTTGCGAGCGTGCCGCCTGGCCGGGCGGGTCTCGATCGCTTATAGGTGGCTCGACGCATATTGCCGTGCTGACGTATATATCGACACGAGCCCGGCGAGCTTGAGCATGCGTGACGCCTGTTATGAATTCGACTGTCTGCGCGCGATGCTTTTTCGCCGCGTTTCGCTTGCTGCATTGCGTTCGTGCATCTCGTTACTGCATTCCGCTACTGTAGGCACAGCATGGCGATATATGGATGTCGTATGCATCGCCCCGACATGCGTCGTCCGGCAAGCGCGCGCGAGCGCATCTTGCCGGACGGTTCATCTGCAACGCCGTTGCAGCGTCTGCATGAACGGCTTACTTATGGCTGAGCGGCAACAGGCTGCCGAGCAACGTCGACACGCCGCCCGTTGCACTGCCCGAACTACCCGTGGAGCTGCTCGAACCCGTCGTCGTGCTCAGGCCGCCGACCGAGCTCGTCACGGTCGTCAGCGTCGCGGTCAACTGACCGACGAGCGCCGTCACCGGCGCGAGCGCCTGGCCGCCGCTGCCCGAGCCGATATTCGTGAGGCCGCTCAGCGTGCCCGTGAGCGTCGTCAGCGGATTCGAGCCGCTGGCCGTGCCGCCGAGCAGCGACGTCAGCGAGCCGAGCGGCGTGCCGTTCAGCGTCGAAGTCAGGGAGCCGAGCGGCGAGCCGCCGAGCAGGGTCGTCAACGAACCGAGCGGATTGCTGCCGAGCCCGAGACTCGCGAGCGAGCTTTGCAGCGGGCTCAGCGGATTGCCGTTGGCGGGCGGTCCGCCAGCGACCACCACGTTGGTGCTGCCGACGAGGCTCGTGATCAAGCCGGGAATCGGATTCGCGCCGTTCGGGCCGTTCGGATTGACGAGGCCGCCCGCGTTCGTCACCGTGTTGCCGAGCGAGCTGACGAGCGCGCCGACGTCGGCGCCGAGCGGGTTGCCGGTTGTCGAGCCGACTTTCGAGCCCGCCGTGTTGAGCGCGCCGCCGACCTGCGCGAGCACGCCGCCGAGCGGCGCGCCGAGGCCGGTCTGCGTGCCGACCGTCTGCGTGATGAGACCCGCGCTCGTGACGATCGGCGTGATCGCCGTGCTGAGCGGCTGGGTGATCTGCTGCACCGGCGCCGAGTTGAGCACGTTGCCGAGCGTCGCGCCGCCCGCGTTCAACGCGGTGGCGGCCGTCGAGAGCGTGCTGGCGAGCGGCGTCGTCACGGGCGAGAGCGGCGCGAGCGTGCCGGAGCCGAGTCCGTTGACCGCCGTGCTCAGGCCTTGCACGACACCGCTCGTCGAACTGACCACCGAACCGAGGCCGCCGACCGTCGTGCCGACCGGATTGCTCGTCGTGCCGGTCTGTCCGAGGCCGTTGCTGAGCGCGTCGGCGACCGAATTGAGCGTGCCGCTCGTGCTCGACACCGAGCTGCCGACCCCCTGGGTGACCTGCGGGCTCAGGCCCGGGATCGTCTGCGATGCGATCGTGTTGCCGAGATCGCTGGTGGTTTGCGCGGCAACGGTGGCGAGACCGCTCGTGCCTTTGGACGTCGTCGTGGTCGTGCCCGGCGTATTGGTGCCGGAGTTGCCGCCGCTACCGGGGTTTGCAGCGCTCGGCGGCGCGCTGACTGTGCTGCCGCCGCACGCCGCGAGCAGGCTGGCGACCGCGACGGCGATCAGCGGGGCGCGCAACGACGAGACGGTCGCGCATGCCGCATGGAGAGAAAAAAAACGTTGAGTGGACATGGGTGCTCCTCCGTGTTCATCGTGTGCCGCGTACGGCCGATTTCGTGCAATTCCTTGCGATTGCTTGCGCCGTCACAACGTGCATTCCGGGTGGCGCGGCCCGGTGCGGGCAAAGCGGGGGCCGTGGTCGGCCCCGGCGAATCTTTTGTCGAGCCTTGAAGCGCGGCCCGGAGTTGAAGCCTGGGGTTAAAGCTTGATGCCGAAGCGCGGGTGTTTCTGCGTGGCGGTCGTCGTGTGGCTGTCATGCGGCCGGCGGTTCGCGCCGCACTTCTGAGACGGCTCGGCGCGTGCCGTGGGCGCCGCCCGAGTCGCCCGAGTCGCGAACGGCGTGGCGCGATCACGTCCGATGGATACCGCCGTGCGCCGCGCCACCTTCTTCAGGCAAGCGGCTTACTTCTTCCCCAGTCCGCCGAGCACGCTGCCGAGCAGCGACGTCACCGGTGCGAGCGGATTGCTGCCCGTCGTGCCCTTGCCCGTCGTCGACGACAGCGAAATGCCGGCGGCCGGGTTCGTCGCCGAGCTGGTCGCAGCCGAATTCGTCGCCGTCGTGACGCCCGACGTCGCACCGCCCAGCGTATTCGTGACGCTCGAGAGCAGGCCGGTGACCGGAGCGAGCAGGCCGCTGCTGCCGCCCGTCGTGTTCGTGAGCGTGCCCGTCACGCTGGAGAGCAGGCCCGTGACCGGCGCAAGCGGGCCGCTGCCGCTGGTTGCGCCCGTGAGCGCGCCCGTCACGCTGGACAGCAGGCCCGTCACCGGAGCGAGCGGACCGCCGGCACCGGTGCCGGTTGCGCCGCCGAGCGTGCCCGTCAGGCCGGAGAGCAGACCCGTGATCGGACCGAGCGGGCCGCTGCTGCCCGAGGTGCCGCCGAGGATGCCCGTCAGGCCGCCGAGCGGGCCGGTGCTGCTGCCGCCGGTGAGGCCGCCCGTCAGGCCACCGAGCGCGCTCGTGATGGCGCCGAGCGGATTCGTGCCGCTGCCGCCGCTGACGAGACCACCGACTGACGCGACCAGGGTGCCCGTGTCGACGACCGTCTTGCCGAGCGCGCTCGTGACCGCGTTGTTGCCGGTCGACGAGAGCAGCGTGCCGGCCTTGCCGAGGCCGCTGCCCAGCGTCGCGAGCAGCGAGTTGACCGGCGCGCCGAGGCCGGTTGCGTTGCCGACCGTCTGCGTGGTCGAGGCGACGACCGAAGTGATCGGCGTAATCGCGGTGCTGAGGGTTTGCGTGACCTGTTGAACCGGCCCCGTCGACAGGGCGTTCGTGAGCACGCCGGCGCCGCTCGACACCGCATTGCCGAGCGTGCTGACGGTATTGCCGAGCGGGGTGGTGACGGCGCCGAGCGGAGCGAGCGCGCCGCTGCCGAGACTCGTCACGAGGTCGCCCGTATCGGTGACCGCGTTGCCGACATGACCGACCACGCCGCCGACGCTCGCGACGGTCATGCCGATCGCGTCGTTGCCGGTGCCGAGCTGGCCGAGCCCTTGCGACACGCCGTTGCCGAGCGTCGAGATCGCGTTGCCGGCTTCCTGCACGACACCGCCGGCGGCCTTGGTCGTTTGCGGGCTGACGCCGGGCAGCGTCTGCGAACCGATGACCGAGCCGACGCCCGCAACCGTGGCGCCGACATCGCCGACCACGCCACCGGTATTGCCGGCGACAGTGCCGAGCGCATTCGCGACCGTTGTATTGTTACCACTCGGATTCGTGCCGGACGAGTTGTTCGGGTTGCTGTTGCTGCCCGTCGGGGTCGTGCCGGAGCCGCCGGAGCCCGCCGAACCGCTGCCGTTGGTCGTCGAAAGCGTGCCGCCGGCGGAGTTGCTGCCGCTGCCGCCAGTGCCCGTGCTCAGGCTGCCGGAGCCTCCGCAAGCACCAAGAGAAAGCATGGCCGCGATGCTCGCCGCGATCAGTGTTGTCCGAATGGTCGTGTTGGTCGTTTGAATGGTCATGTCGCCCTCGTATCGCATCAGTTGTTGGATGTTTGCCGCGCGGCTATCTCTGCACGAGCCGTGCCATTTCGAATGCGCGATGCGAGGATTTTTTTGAATAAACGGTGCAAAGCCTTATGCGATAAGGCTTTGCCGAATATCGAAAGAATTGTGGCGAAGGCAGTTAGCGGTCGCGAGGAACGTTTCGTGGGTCTTTTGCAAGGGCTGCGTAACGTAACGAGCCGTGCGCGCCGTTACGGTGCACGGCGTAACGCAAACGTTTATCGAACCCTCGTGTGCTTGAAACGCTCTGTTCAAACAGATAATTAGTGGACCGAATCTAACCTATGGTTATTCCTATGTGCGCAAACGCACGGACTGCCGTTAACCTGAACATGGGCCAAAAGTAAAGATCGTGTGAAGCCGAGGGCATCGGACAATTGCTTAAATAAGATTGTTCGGCTATAAAACCCGCAAGCGTCAGCGATTGACGTGGGGAGGTACGTTATCGAACAGACAGTTCCAACACACCGTTGTAGGCAAGGCGGCTGCGTGGTAGGACTACTGCAAGGCAACGGACGGGACCGGAAATGAGAGAAACGGTCCGCTGCATCGGCAGAGTTCGGTCGTACAGCAGCATTAAATCAAACGAAATATATGAAGTTCCGAGGGTAAAAATGAAAAAGCTCACACAACGCTTCCTGAGAGACAACAAAGGCGTTACCGCCATCGAATACGGGCTGATCGCGGGGTTGATCGTGCTGGTCATCGCGGGGGCGGTAGGTACGCTCGGCGGCGATCTGAACACCGTGTTTACGAACATCTCTAATAAGATCTCGCCGCCTGCTGCTGGGTGACAGCCTTTAAACGCATCGCAAAGTACTCGGCGCAATTACGCTGAGTACTTTGCATGTGTTTTTACGCATAGCGCTATGGGTTAGTGCGAATTGCAATGCAATTCGCATTGCATTGTCACGCCTGTCGAGTCTGAAATGAGCTTCGCAACGGGGATCGGTTTATTTATCGCCTGGGCCACGGTTGTCGCTATAAGCGATTGCCGTGCTAGGCGCATTTCCAATTCGATTATCGTCGCGGGATTGGCGGCGGCATTCGGCTGCGCGTTATTCGGCTGCGGACCATTCGGCATTTCGTTGCTTCAGGCAGGGATTGGCGCATTGGTCGGCCTGTTTTCGTTATTGCCCTTTTTCGCATTCGGTTTGATGGGTGCCGCGGACGTCAAGGTGTTTGCCGTGCTCGGCGCCTGGTGCGGCATGCACGCATTGCTCGGTTTGTGGATGGCCGCGAGTCTCGCGGCCGGCATTCATGCTTTGTGGCTACTGATCGTCACGCGCACGCGGCTCGCGGGGCTTGGCCGGAACGGTCGCGCGACGTTCGAACTGGCCGGCAAGGCATCGACGCCCTATGCCGCATGCCTGAGTGTGGCCGCGACACTGTGGCTGGTGCTGCGCGCAACGGGCCGGGGGCTGTGATGAGGCACCGCGCCATGCAACCCATCCGCCGCTCGCAGACACACATGCACGCAGCGAACGCAAGCCGGCAACGCGCGCAGCGTGGCGCGACGGCCGTCGAGTTCGCGCTCGTGTTCCCGCTGTTCTTCCTGATCCTCTACGCGATCGTGACATACAGCCTGATCTTCGTCGCGCAGCAGAACCTCACGCTCGCGGCCTCGGAAGGCGCGCGCGCCGCATTGAACTGGCAGACCAACGTGTCGATGGCTACCGCGCTCACGAACCGCGGCAACGCCGCGTGCGCCGCCGCGAAGCTCGTGGTCCAGCCGCTCGTGAATGCGATGCAGTGCGCGGCCACGAATGCGAGCTGCGGAACCGGCAATGCGATGACCTGCATCACCGTTTCGCTGACGTACAACTACACGAGCAATCCGCTCGTGCCGCCGCTGCCGCTGCTTAATCTCGCCATGCCCACCACGTTGTCCGGCAACGCGACGGTCCAGCTCAACCCGGAGAACATCCAGTGACGCCGGCACCGATCTTTTCTCCCGTCGCCGGCCGCGTGAGCGCACGCGTTCGCCGCATGGCCTCGCGCTGTTCGTCCTTCATCAACCGACGCAATCCATCGCACTACCCGTCATGCCGAATCTGACCAAAATTCTTGCCGGTGTCCTGATCGCGCTCGCGCTCGTGCTCGGCATCTTCGCGTGGACGCTGTCGCGCCGTCCGGCACCGGTCGCGGCCGCGCCGGCGGCGCAGGCGAGCTTCCCGGTGGTCGTCGCGACCCGCACCTTGCCGGGCGGCAAGCCGATCACCGTCGACGAACTGCGCGTGCAGAACCTGCCGATCAACCCGAACGGCGCCTTCACCGACCCGGCGCAACTCGCGGGCCGCGTGCCGAACGCCGACATCGGCGCCGATTCGCCGGTGCTCGAAGCCCAGTTGTCCTCGGGACTTGCCGAGCGCATCGAGCCGGGCGAGCGCGCGCTCGCGGTGCGCGTCGACGAAGGCAATGCCGTCGGCAATCGCTTGCGGCCGGGCAATTTCGTCGACGTGTTCTTCACGTTGAAGCGCGACGGCAACGGCAATCTCGGCAACGGCGCCGAAATCGATCGTACGCAGGCGCGTCTGCTGCTCTCGAAAGTGCGCGTGCTTGCATTCGGCAATGCAACGACGACCGGCGACAACGGTGGCGACCCGAACGGCCTCGTGCGCACTGCGGTGCTCGCCGTGCCGCTCGCCGACATCGACCGTCTGACGCTCGCCGAAAGCTCGGGGCGCCTCGTGTTCGCGTTGCGCAATCCGAAGGATGCCGAAGTGGTCGATCAGAACGAGCTGCCGGCTTATCCGGGCGTGCTGAAGACCACGGCCAAGGCGGGCGACGCGCCGTTGCAGGACTCGACGCGCGCGGCGGCGGGCGTCGCGCTCGATGCGTTGTCGGGCGCGGGAAGCCCAGCCGCGCGGCCGCTCGCGCCGCGGGCACCGGCGCCCGCGCGCGTCGCGGGCAATACGGGCGGCACGCGGGGCGGTATCGAAGTAATACGGGGTGGGCGCGCCGAAACGGTCGCCTGGTAAGCAGCTTCAGGGAGCGGGCGGCCAGTCGCCCCCATCACTACATGACACAACGGATTTTTGCTTTCAGAAAAGCAGCGTGGCTCGGGTTGGCTTTGCTGGGCGTATCGGCGGTGACCGATGCGGCCGGTCCGGCACAGCGGATGGTCAACCCGCGCGCGGCGCAAGCGGCCCAGGCCGCTCAGCAGGCGGCTCAGGCGCCCGAGTTCGCGCCCGGCGCGGCCGGCCAGACCATCACGCTGACGGTCGGCAGCCAGCAGCAGATCGCGACGGGCCATGCGCTGCAGCGCGTGGCGATCGGCGATCCAGGCGTCGCCGACGTGCTGATCGTCAAGGGCGGCAAGAACGGCGGCGTGCTGCTGGTCGGCAAGGCCGCGGGTACGACGAGCCTGATGGTCTGGGTGCGCGAGCGCGACGCGCCGCTGCGCTACACGGTCAACGTGACGACGCCGGCCGCGGCCTCGCTGCTCGGCGCCGATACGCCGAGCGTCAAGGTGCTCGGCGGCACGGCGGTGGTGTCCGGTTCGTCGGCGACGATGGAGTCGCACCAGCGTGCCGTCGTCGCGGCCCAAGGCGCGGTCGGCAAGGACGGCGCCGTGTTCGACACGTCGACGGTGGCGAGCCGTGCGGTCGTGCAGGTCGACGTGCGGGTGGTCGAATTCAGCCGTTCGGTGCTGAAGGAAGTCGGCTTCAACTTCCTGAAGCAGAACAACGGCTTCACGTTCGGCTCGTTCGCGCCGTCGTCCCTGAGTTCGGTGACGGGCGGCGGCACCTCGCCACCCAGCGTGACGAGCACGCAGCCGATCTCGTCGGCGTTCAACCTGATCTTCAATTCGGCGACGCACGGGCTGTTCGCGAACCTGAGCCTGCTCGAAGGCAACAACCTCGCGCGCGTGCTGGCCGAGCCGACGCTCGTCGCGCTGTCCGGGCAAAGCGCGAGCTTCCTCGCCGGCGGCGAAGTGCCGGTGCCAGTGCCGCAGGCGCTCGGTACGACCTCGATCGAATACAAGCAGTACGGCGTCGGGCTCACGCTGACGCCGACCGTGCTGAGCCCGCAGCGCATCGCGCTGAAGGTGGCGCCCGAGGCGAGCCAGCTCGACTTCGCGAACGCGGTGACGATCAGCGGCGTGTCGGTACCCGCGTTCATCACGCGCCGCGCCGACACGACGGTCGAGCTCGGCGACGGCGAGAGCTTCATGATCGGCGGGCTGATCGACCGCGAGACCGCGTCGAACGTCGCGAAGGTGCCGCTGCTCGGCGATCTGCCGATTCTCGGTACGTTCTTCAAGCAGCTCAACTATCAGCAGAACGAGAAGGAACTCGTCATCATCGTGACGCCACATCTGGTCTCGCCGCTCGCGAAGGGCGCGGACTTGCCGTCGACGCCGGGCGAGCAGGCCGAGCAGCGCGACGGACCGGTGTGGCGCTCGTTGCTGGGCGGCGTCGCGGCGCGCGACGCGGTGCCGGGGTTCTCCAAGTGAAGCCGGTGTGTCGCCGCGCGGCAGGCGGCAGGGAGCAGGCGAGGTTTTCGAGCCGGCGCGCGTGCGCCGGCAGACAGTACGAGGCGGCGGCTTTAGGGTCGATGCCGCAAGAGGATGTCCAACATGAACGCGAGAACGCATTCGTTGACTGAACGGGCGATCACCGATCACTTCGTGTTCGCGTCGCTCGCCGACGAGCACGTGCACTGGCTCGCCAATACGCTCGTCGGTGCGGGCGTGATCGAGGCGGCCACGCTCGATCCGGCGCTGCTGATGCAGCGCATCGCGACGCTCAATCCGTCGCTGGTGTTTGTCGACTTTTCGTGCGGCCGCGGCGCGGCGGCGAGCGCGGCCGCGAACTCGGTGCGCGCGGCCTATCCGTCGCTGCAGATCGTTGCGCTCGGCTCGCTCGCCGAGCCCGAGAGCGCGCTCGCCGCGCTGCGCGCCGGCGTGCGCGACTTCATCGACCTGTCGGGGCCGCCCGAGGACGCGCTGCGCATCACGCGCCAGGTGCTCGACAATCTGATCGAACCGGTGAGCCGCCACGGCCGTGTTACGGCGCTGCTCGGCGCGCGCATCGGCATGGGCGTGAGCACGCTCGCCGCCAACCTCGGCGTGCTGCTGCAGCGGCGCGACGTCGCGCAGGGGCGCCAGGCCGCGCTGCTCGATCTCGGCCTGCCCGCCGCGGACGGCTCGCTGCTGCTCAACACGCGCAGCGAATTCAATTTCGTCGAGGCCGTGCGCAACCTGCGCCGCTTCGACCAGACTTTCGTGCACACGGCGCTGTCGCATCACGCGAGCGGTCTCGCGCTGACCACGCTGCCGCCGAATCTCGCCGACATGCGCGAGGTCTCGTATTCGTCGTCGATCGGCTTGCTGAACCGGCTGCGCGCGTTTTTCGACCAGCAGCTCATCGACCTCGGCGGCTTCGGCAACAGCGAATTCATCGCGCAGGTCGTGCAGGCCGCCGACGAAACCTGGCTCCTGTGCGACCAGGGCGTCGCCTCGATCGTCTCGGCGGTCAGCGTGCTCGACGGCTTGCGCGAAGAGGGCCTCGACACCTCGAACGTGCAGCTCGTCGTCAACAAATTCGATGCCGACCTCGGCCTCGCCGCCGCGCAGATCGCGCAGCGCCTCGAAATTCCGCTGCTCGCGAGCTTGCCCGAGCGGCGCATCGCGCTCGGCCAGGCGGTCAACCAGGGGCATCTGCTGGTCGACGTCGCGCCGCGCGACGCCTACGTGCGCGCGCTCGAACCGCTCGTCGAGCGGCTCGGCGGCGCGCAGCACAGCGCGGCGCCGGCGCGCGGCAAGTCGGCGCTCGGCGCGCTCAGGCGCTTCATTCCCACTACTCAAAAGCGGTCATAAACGATGGCAAAAGAGATCCAGTTTGCCGACGACGCGCCTGCGTTCGCGCATAGCCAGCAGTTCCAGGACATCAAGAACGCGGCGCACGAGCATCTGCTCACGCGCATCGAGGAACTCGGCTCCGAGTTCGGCCGCTGGTCGCGTAACGCGATCAACCAGTTCGTCGATCTGGAGATGGACAGCTTCGTCAGGCTGCGCCGGATTCCGATCAACGAGAGCGAAGTGCGGCTGATTGCCGAGGCGCTGACCAAGGAACTCGCGGGCTTCGGGCCGATCGAGGACCTGCTCGCCGACCCGGCCGTGGAAGACATCCTGATCAACGGCTACAACGACGTGTACGTGTCGCGTCACGGCATCCTCACGCGCATCCAGGTGCGCTTTGCCGACAACGCGCATCTGCTGCGGATCGTGCGGCGCATTCTCGCGCCGATCGGCCGGCGTCTCGACGAATCGAACCCGATGGTCGACGCGCGTCTGCCGAACGGCGGCCGCGTGAACGTGGTGATCGAGCCGCTCTCGATCGACGGGCCGATCGTGTCGATCCGCAAGTTCCGCAAGGACCCGATGCGGCCCGACGATCTGCTCGGCAACGGCACCTATAACGCCGAGATCGGCGCGCTGCTCGAAGCGGCGGTGGCCGCGCGCTGCAACGTGCTGGTCGCGGGCGGCACGAGTTCGGGCAAGACCTCGCTGCTCAACGCGCTGGCGTTTCACATCCCCGAGCCGGAGCGCGTCGTGACCATCGAGGACACGGCCGAACTGTCGCTGAACCACCCGCACGTGGTGCGGCTCGAAAGCCGCCCGGGCGGCTTCGACGGCGCGGGCGTCGTGACGATTCGCGACCTGCTGCGCAATACGCTGCGCATGCGCCCGGACCGCATCATCGTCGGCGAAGTGCGCGGCGGCGAAGTGCTCGAAATGCTGCAGGCGATGAACACCGGCCACGACGGCTCGATGGGCACCGTGCACGCGAGCTCGCCGCGCGAGTGTCTGTACCGCCTTGAGATGCTGGCGGGCTTCGCGGGCTTCCAGGGCACCGAGTCGAGCCTGCGCCGCCAGATCGCCAACGCGATCGACTTCATCGTGCAGATCGGTCGGCTCTCCAACGGACGCCGCCGCATCCTGTCGGTCACCGAGGTCACGGGACTCTCCGACAACATCATCGCGACCCAGGAGCTGTATCGCTACGAGCCGATCGTGACGCCCGAGGGCGAGGAGCTCGACAACTGGGTGTCGCTCGGCATTCATCCGCATTCGCCGAAGCTCGCGCGCTTCCGCCAGGTGCTCGGCGGCGGCGAGCAGGCGCAGGGCTTCGGCAATGCGGGCTTCGGCGGCGGCGGTTTTGGCGGTGGCTTCGGAGGCGGCGGCAACGGCGGCGGCTTCGGCGGAGGCTTCAATGTCTAGCGCGGTACTGGTCTTCGTGGCGCTCGCGCTCGTCTGCGCGGCGCTGGCGTTGCTGCTGTGGCAGCGCGGCACGCAACGCAAAGGCCAGGTGAGCGTCGAACGTTATATCGACAGCCGCATGGCGTCGGCGGCGATGCCGGCCGGCGCGTCGGCGGGTGGTATGGGAGGCGCCGCCGGCGGCAGTGGCGCGCAGGCGGCAGCGCGTACGGCGGCCGCGCGTACCCAGGCGACGCTGATCGCGCCGCAGGCGCCGCCCGCCAACGCGGACTGGCGGGCGCACTGGCAGTATCAGCGCGCGCGCGTGCGTTTCGTCGTGCAATACGCGCTCACGCGCGCGGGCCTCGCCGACGCCAAAGTGCCGCTCGCGATCTGCTGCGTGCTCGTGCTGCTGCTGTGCGGGTGGGCGGCCATCGTCGGCGGCCTGCTCGCGGTGTGCGCCGCGCTCGTCGTGTGCGCGATGTTCTTCTATTTCCTGCTGTCGATGCGCGCGAACAAGCGTCGCCAGCTGATCGTGCGGCAGCTGCCGCTCTTTCTCGACGGCATCGTGCGGCTCATCACGCTCGGCAACAGCGTGCCCGCCGCATTCCAGGCCGCGCTGCAAAACACCGAGGCGCCGATGCGCGAATGTCTCGACTATGTCTCGCGGATGCTGCGTACCGGCATCGAGATCGATCGCGCGCTCTCGCAGGTCGCGGTGATCTACGGCGTGCGCGAACTCGAACTGGTCGGCGCGGTGCTGCGTCTGTCGGTCAAGTACGGCGGCCGTGCCGACGTGATGCTCGATCGCATGTCCTCGTTCATGCGCGATCTCGAACAGGCCGAGCGCGAACTCGTCGCGATGTCCTCGGAAACGCGGCTGTCCTCGTGGGTGCTCGCGATGCTGCCGATCGGCATCGGCGGTTTCCTGATCATGTCCAATCCGAAGTATTTCGCGTCGATGTGGTTCGACCCGTTCGGACGGCAGCTCGTCTATCTCGCGTTCGCGTTGCAGCTGGTCGGCGCGTATCTGCTTTACCGGCTTGCGAGCCTGAAGGACTGACCATGCAAGCCCGACACCTTGCCGTTCTCGCGCTGGCTTTCGCCGCCTTCGCCATGCTGCTGCTCGCGGGCCTCGTGCTGGCGCGCGTGGCGGCGGCGCGGCGCAGCGAGCGCACGCTCAGACAGGCGCTCGATCAGCGCGCGCTGCAAAGCGCGGCGCTCGCCGCGGCCGCGCGCGCCGGCGACGCCACGCCCGCCGCGCAGAACGCGAAACCGGCGCCGCGCAACACCCGGCCGGCCGGCTTCAAGGGGCTGCTCGAACGTTTCGCGCATACCGGCGCGCGCTGGCTCGATACGCCGTTCGGCCGCCAGATCGTCGCCGAGGAAGATCGCCGGCTGCTCGAACAATGCGGTTTCGTCGACACGCGCACGCGCGGCCTGTTCCTGATTGCGCGTCTCGCGGCCGGCATCGTGCTGCCGCTGCTGGCCGGCGTGCTGGCGCGCGGACACGTCGCGGGCATCCGTTACCTCGCGCTCGTCGTTATCGCGGCGATGCTGGGCTTCATGCTGCCGAAGTTCGTGCTGGGCCGGCGTGCGAGCAAGCGGCGCGCCGGCGTGGTCAACGAATTGCCGCTGCTCGTCGATCTGCTGCGCCTGCTGCAAGGCGTGGGGTTGTCGCTCGATCAGGCGCTGCAGGTGGTGGTCAACGATTTTCGCGGCATGTTGCCGGTGCTCGCGGGCGAACTCGAAATCGCGCAGCGCCAGTTCGCGACCGGCCGCACGCGCGAGCAGTCGCTGAACCGGCTGTCGTCGAGCTACGACAACGAGGACCTGCGCGCGGTGGTGCGCCTGCTCGTGCAGGTGGACCGGCACGGCGGCGCGGTGCAGGAACCGCTCAAGCAGTTCGGCGACCGTCTGCGCGAGGCGCGCCGCGCGATGCTGCGCGAACGCATCGGCCGGCTCGCCGTGAAGATGACCGGGGTGATGATCGTCACGCTGCTGCCCGCGCTGATGATCGTGACCGCCGGGCCGGGGGTGCTGGCGGTCCAGCATTCGTTCCGCTCGGCCAGGCACTAAGGCACTAAGGATCGGCCATGACTCAGCGTTTTTCCCGGCACAACCCTAAGCGGCATGCGCGTACCGCTGCGGCAGCGGCGGCGCTCGCGGTGCTGGCGCTGCTCGGCGCGTGCGCGTCGAAGGAGCCGCTCGGCTACGGCGTCGGCGCGCAGGCGGAGCGCGCGATGATGACGCAGCAGCTCAACAAGGACCCGGCGCCCGACACGCCGGGCATGTACCTCGGCCTGATCGACCAGATGCAGGCGCAGGGGCTGTACTTCGCATCGCTCGCGCATATCGACGCCTACGAAAAGCAGTACGGCACGAGCCCCGAGACGATCCTGCTGCGCGCCGACGCGCTGCGCATGACCGACCAGGCGCCCGCCGCGGCGGCCGTGTACGGACAGTTGCTGAAGACGCCGTTGGCGGCGCGCGGCTATCGCGGGCTGGGCCTGATCGAGGGCGCGGCCGGCGAATTCGGACGCGCCGCGCAGCAGTTGCAGCAGGCGGCGCTGCTTGCGCCGACCGATGCCACGACCCTGTCGGACCTCGGCTATGCGCTGCTGCGCGAGGGCGACGTCGAGGGCGCGCGCGTGCCGCTCATGAAGGCGGCCGAGCTCGATCAGAAGAACCCGAAGATCGTCGCCAACGTGGTGCTGTATCTGCTCGTCAGCGGCGGCGACGCGCAGGCGCTCGCGGTGATGAACCAGCAGCAGTTCGCGCCGGACGTGCGCGCGGCGCTGCGTGGCGATGCGGCGAAGGTGGCCGTGGCGGAGCGTGCGCGCATGCAGGCGGCACAGGCACAGGCACAGGCACAGGCACAGGCACAGGCACAGGCACAGGCACAGCAAGGCGCGGCGTCGAGGCAGGGCGAGGCACAGAAGCAGGGCGAGGCACAGAAGCAGGGCGAGGCACAGAAGCAGGCCAAAGAGCAGGGGCAGACGCAGCCGCCGGCCGCGGATGCACGCACGGTCGCGAGCATGGGCATCGAACCCGCGCCGCGCCTGTTGCAGCGGTTCGCGCAGTAAGCGCGCCCGCTCGTCACGGATTCAGGGAGTGAAGATGACAAACAGAACGGAAACTCGGGGTTGGCGCGTATCGGTGCGCTGCGTGGGGGCCATCGCGGGCGTGTTCGCGATGACGGTGTTCGGTGCCGCTTCGGCTGTCGCGCAGACGAACGAACCGGCGAGCGCGCAGACCGGCTCGCCGACCGCCGGGCCGATGCCGGCGGTGCAGGCCGCACAGCCCAAGGTGCGTGCGAGCGAGGTCGGCCACTCGACGCTCGCATGGGTCGACATGCAACGCAGCAACGAACAGGCCGCACCGGCGCTGCCGATGCTCGGCGCCGAAGCCGGGCTCGCGTACAAGCGTTATCTGAATTCGTTCAACAACAAGATTCCCGAGTGGTATGGCTCGACGCTCGGCTCCAGTAGCGGCTCGGGTGGTTCGGGCGGCGGCTCGAACGGCGGCTCCGGTTCGGGCTCGGGCGGCTGGAACTGATATGAGCAAGGCTTCGGTCCAGACGTCGCGCGAGCCCGCGGTGGACGCGGCGCATGACGCCCCTGCAGCCGGTGACGCGCACCGCCCGCGCGTGCGCTGGCTCGCGCGGGTGCGACGCGCGGGCAGCATGCGCCGTCAGCGTGGTTCGGTCGCGATGGTCGCGGCGATTGCGCTCGGTTTGACGCTCGCGGCGCTCGGCGCGATCGACGTCGGCAACGTGTATTTCGTGCGCCGCGAGTTGCAGCGCACGGCCGATATGTCGGCAATGGCGGCTGCCCAGGTGATCGGCTCGCAGGGCGGCTGTACGGCCGCGCAGAGTACCGCGTTCTCGAATGCCTCGAGCAACGGCTTTAACGCCGACGGTCAGACCTATACGCTGAGCCCGACCTGCGGCCGCTGGGACACGAGCAGCAAGACCTATTTCGGCTCGAACAACTCGAACGGCAATCCGCTCAATGCGGTGCAGGTGCAGGTGACGCAGAAGCTGCCGATGTTTTTCCTCGTCGGTTCGCCGATCAACGTGACGGCGACGTCGACGGCGATGGCGACGAACATCGATAGCTTTTCGCTCGGTACGGCGGTTGCAACGCTGAATACGCAGCAGTCGGCGCTGCTCGATGCGATTCTCGGCGGACTGCTGAAGAGCAGTGTTTCGCTGAGTGTTGCCGACACGCAGAGTCTCGCGAGCGCGAATATCAAGCTCGACGATCTGCGCGCAGCGCTCGGGGCAGCATCGATGCAGGGGCTGCTCAATACCAACGTGAGCTTTCACGATCTGATGGTGGCGATGGTCAAGGCCCTGCAGGCCGGTGGCGATACGGTCAACGCGAACATTCTGCAAGCGTTGGAGGTCGTCGTGCCGGGCGGGCAGAACATTACGATCGGTGACGGCGGCACGACAGCCCCAGGGTTGCTGGCGCTTGGGTTGGCTAATCCGAACTCGGCGGCGACCGCGACGATCAATGCGTTCGATGCGCTGATGGTCGCCGCGCAGCTTTCGCAGAGCAATCCGGACGGCACGCCGGGGCCAGTGCTCAACGTCTCGGCGGGGCTTCCGGGTATCGCCGCGGTTTCGTTGCAGGTCGTTAATCCGCCGGTACTGGCGATGGGAGAGGGCGGGACTATCAGCCCCGGAGTTTATCGAACCGAGGCGCGCACGGCAGCGATCAACCTGAGCCTTACTTTGCAGCCGTTGCCGACGTTGTATCTGGGCATTGCAACGATTTCGGTGCTCAGTACACCGGTGGTGGTGACGTTGCAGGTCGCACCGGGCAAGGCGGATTTGAGCTCCGTCGATTGCGAAAGCACCAAGGCGGCGACCCAGGCTACGATCCTGGCGACACCGGGCATCGCATCGGTTTGTGTGGCGGGTGATGCGGCATGTACTCAATCCGCCAATGTAGCTTCCGCCACCACGATTCTGACGGGCCCGAACCCGGTCATCAGCGTCAAATTGAAACGACTCGGATTTTTGTCGTTATCCCCGCCTCAGCCGACGACGCTGGTGTTCAATGGTTCTTCAGGTAGTTTCAACGGAGTTCAGGGCGCGGACTCCAACGCGGTCGGCAGCGATCTCGCGTCGTTGACCGGCACCTTGTTCTCGCAGTTGCCTGGCGCGTTGTCGATTTATTTGCTTGACCCAACCCTTAGCGCGCTTATCGGGTATATCCTGGATCCGGTTCTCGCGCTGGTGACGACTACGCTGAGTCCGGTTCTGAGTTCGGTCTTCAGTCTCCTCGACACCCTGATTGTGCCGACGCTGACTCTGCTCGGCGTCCAACTCGGCGCCGCCACGGTCCATAACACATCGCTGACGTGCGGCGTTCCGCAACTGGTCCAATAGCCTATCCAAGATGAGAACCACCACAAAAATCGAGGAACTCGATATTTACGTCTGGGAGGGCAAGGCCGATATCGTCGACCGTGTGGCGCGCTGCATGGCAAGCTTCGACGTCGAAGTGATCCGCGCCGACGATATCGCGATTTCGCCCGAGCGCACCGCGCTGCGGCCGTCGCTCGCGATCATCAGCGTGTCGGTGATCGACAGCGGCGCGCTGATCGTGCGCGACTGGCAGGCCGCGCACGGCATCCCGGTCGTGTGGGTCGGCGCGGCGCCGCGCGAGCACGACCCGGCCGCCTATCCGTCCGAGTACTCGCACATCCTGCCGCTCGATTTCACCTGCGCCGAATTGCGCGGCATGGTCACCAAGCTCGTGCTGCAGATGCGCGCGCACAGCGCGAAGACGCACGAGTCCGACGCGATGATCGCGAACTCCGAGTGCATGCAGGCGCTGCTGCACGAAGTCGACACCTTCGCCGATTGCGACACGAGCGTGCTCGTGCACGGCGAGACCGGCGTCGGCAAGGAACGCATCGCGCAACTGCTGCACGAAAAACACGGCCGCTACGGCCAGGGCCCGTTCATCGCGGTGAACTGCGGCGCGATTCCGGACGGCCTGTTCGAATCGCTGTTTTTCGGCCACTCCAAAGGGTCGTTCACGGGCGCGGTGGTCGCGCACAAGGGTTACTTCGAGCAGGCCGACGGCGGCACGCTGTTTCTCGACGAAATCGGCGATCTGCCGCTTTATCAGCAGGTCAAGCTGCTGCGCGTGCTCGAAGACAGCGCGGTGACGCGCATCGGCTCGGCGAACCCCGTCAAGCTCGATTTCCGGCTCGTCGCGGCGACCAACAAGAACCTGCCGCAACTGGTCAAGGAAGGCACGTTCCGCGCCGATCTCTACTATCGGCTCGCGGTGATCGAGCTGAAGATTCCGTCGCTCGAGGAGCGCGGCGCGGTCGACAAGATCGCGATCTTCAAGGCATTCATCGCGCAGGTGGTCGGCGCCGAGCGGCTCGCCGCGCTGCCCGATCTGCCGTACTGGCTCGCCGATGCGGTGGCCGACACCTATTTCCCCGGCAACGTGCGCGAGCTGCGCAACCTCGCCGAGCGGATCGGCGTGACGGTGCGCCAGATCGGCGCGTGGGATGCGGCGCGTTTGCAGCGTCTGCTCGCGCTCGCGCGCACGAGCCAGCCGGTGCCGGTGGAGAGCGCAGCCGAGGTGCTCGTCGACCGCAGCAAATGGGACATGGCGGAGCGCAATCGCGTGCTGGCCGCACTCGACGCGAACAGCTGGCGGCGTCAGGATACGGCGCTTTATCTCGGTATTAGCCGCAAGGTTTTGTGGGAAAAAATGCGCAAGTACCAAATTTTCGACGAAGAGCCCGAAACCCGCGAAAGTGAGTAATAATGCGCCGTTTGCACTAAAACAAAAACTGTTGAAGCGGGAACTACATGGACCGAAAGTCGACGCTGCGGGAGATGGCTCTGGCGGCATTCATCGTGTTGGGCGGCGCCGCGCAAGGCGTGAATGCGCAGGCTCTGCAGAGCAGTGGCGCAAGCAGCGCGGTCGTGTCCCAGCCGGGTACGAGCGCCGCGTTGCCGGATACGTCGCAAGCCGGACAGGCGGACACCACCGCATTGACGCCGGACGAAAACCGGCAATCGGCTGCGGGCAACGTGGCGGAATTGCAGCAGATGATCCGCGGCTCGGACCTGACTGAATTACGCACCACCTACAACGGTACGTACGGCGCGAGCCTGCTGTTCTACGGCAAGGAAATGACTTACTACGTCGCGCTGTTCCAGCAGAAGAATTTCTGGCGCGTGATCAAGACGCAGGACGTGACGCGCGCCGAACTCATCTACAAGGATTTCGTGCGGCAGACCGTGCAGCTCTCCGATGTCGAAATTCGCCGCACGCAGCTCGAAGCGCAAAAGGCGTTCACGCAGCGCATGATCGCGTTGTCGCAGGACCGCGCGAACCGCCTGCAGGCCGACCTCGACGTGGCGCGTCAGCAGCAGAGCATCGTTGCGAGCCAGCAGCAGCAGAAGCGTGCCGAGGCCACCGCGCTGGCACAGCAGAAGCAGGCCGCACAGGACCAGTTGCGTGCCGCGCAGCGCCAGGTGCGCGAACTTCAGCGCGAGCTGGAAAGCGGTTTGCCGCCGCACTGAGCGCGCTGGCGTGAACATCGTCATCGCCGGATGGGGCGGGCAGGGCGCGGAGGACGGCGCCGCCCGGTTCATCGGCGGGTGATGGCGCTAGATTCGCGGCAGTGTCGCCGCGGTCTGATTCGCGGTATTTCAATCCCACTTCGATTCCATCTCGATCTCGCATTCCTGCGCAGTCCACAACGGCGTACGCAGGCTGTGTTGTCCCCGTCGCGCAAAACGCAAAGAGCGAAAGAAACCCGCGCAGGTTTCATCGCCGCGTCATTCATACCGCTATTCGCATCAATGCCGCTTCCTGCTATCGGGCCGTGGTTTGCGCGTCCGTTCGCGATGCGGCTCCGCCATGTCGACGGCGATCGGGTCGCTCGCGGGAAAACTTTCCATCAGCGCTTCGTCGAGTCGGCTATCGATGGAACTCGCGACGGAACTGGCCGGTGCGCGCCGCGTGCGCGCGGGGTGAGTGGCATGCTGGTTCCTGCTGGTCATGACGTGCTCCGCAAGTAGAGAGTCGACTATTCAGCATAGCGCATGGCGGCCGTGACCGAACCTCGGCCGGATGGCATAGACCCAACGGCATAGACCCAACGGCATAGACCCAACGGCATAGGCGCGCCGTTTGAAAGCGGCCCGCGGCGATTCGTTCTCCGTGCGTCTTCGCGCGGCGTCCTGCCGACGACGCGCGGACCTCACTCAACGACAAGACAGCGAATCAAATGAACGGGAAAAAACCTGCCTGTGCGCGGCGTTTCTTCGCCTCGCACGTCGTGGAAGCGGAACTGGAGCACCTGAATTGGGCGACGAAGCAACCGGCGCTGCGCATGCTCGACGCCGTGTACTGGCGACGTCGCGTGCTAGGGGTCAAAGGAGGATTCGAGCTGACGGATCAGCAGGTGATGCGGCTGGAGAAAATTCTGCAGCGGCTCGGCCCGTCCGCGGACTAGCCGGGCGCTGTGACGCGCGCTTATTCGTTGCCGTTGCCGGCACCGCCCGCGCCGCCATGGTTGCCACCGTGATTGCCGCCTTCGCCGCCGCCGGTGCCGAACAGACGGCGCCGACGCGTGACGACCACCGGGCCGTCCGAACTGCTGCGTTCGCCGACGGGGCGCTCGGAGGAGGCCGGCGCGCCATACGACTCGCGCGGCTCACGATGCTCGCGCGAGCCATGCGGGCCGCGCCCGCCGGTGTGCTCGCCGTGCGAGGGGCGCCCCGTGCGCGGCGCCGGACGCGTGCCGGTGTCGAGCTGGATCGTGGAGATCGCGCGCTTGTAGATGCCTTGCAGGCCGACGGGCGTGCGCAGCATCACCAGATACTGATCGAACGACTCGATGCACCCGGTCAGGCGAATGCCGTTGACCAGATAGATCTCGACGCGCTTTCGTTCCTTGCGCGCAGCGTTCATGAAGTCGTTTTGCGGATGCGATTCTGCAGAAGCCATGGACAATTCGGGTTAGATAAACGGTTGTTCGCCGCGATTCTACCCTTTCTGCTCTATTCGAGGGCTGAACGCGCCGGGGGCGAACTTTATCCACTATAACGGCTTGTGGGCACATAAGCATCCGATAACGGCGCACTGTAACGTTGAGTTACGAATCTGCTGGGCAATGGCGCCTTCTCGCTGCCTCTCCAGGCATGGCCGGCACGCCTGGCGGAAAAGGAAGAGGCGCGCCGGATCGCCGCGCATCGAAGCGGCAGGCCCGCACCGAAACGCGGCGTTCGCCGACGCCGCCGCGCGGTGGAATAAACCGCGCGCCATCGGCGTTCAGTCGTGTAGGGCAACGCCGCACTCCGCGGCCGCCCGCCCGGATCGCGTGCGCGGATCGGCTCGCGCGATCGATCGTCAGGAGACTCATGATGATGAAAGCATCCCGTATTCTGTCCTCGCTCTTCGTGCTGCTCGCGCTCGCCTTCGGCACGCTCGCGAGCGGCGCCTGCGCCGCGACGACCGACAACGCCGCGTCGGGCTCGAGCAGCAACAGCAATAGCAGCGGCGGCGGCTACTGAGCGCCGCGCGCCGGGTGACGTTCGAAGCGGAAGTGATCGCGTGGCTCCCGCAGTTGCGCCGCTATGCGCGCGCGCTGACGGGCGACTACGCCTGGGCCGACGATCTCGTGCAGGATACGGCGGAGCGCGCGCTTGCGCGCTGGTCGGCGTTCCGGCCGAACAGCAACATGCGGGCATGGCTGCTGACGATCCTGCGGCATCTCTACATCGATCAGTTGCGCGGCCGTCGCGAGATCGCCGTCGACGACGAAAGCGCGCCGTGGCGCAATCTCGAAGCGCCGCAGGGCGAAGTCGACGGTCTCGTGCTGCGCGACGTGCAGCGCGCGCTGTATGGCCTGTCGCTCGAACAGCGCGAGGTGCTGCTGCTGGTGGGCGTCGAGGAACTGACTTATCAGGAGGCAGCGGCGGCGTTGGGCGTGCCGATCGGCACGGTGATGTCGCGGCTTTCGCGGGCGCGCGAGCATCTGCGCGCGCTGCTCGCGCAAGGGCCCGCCGAGGGACCGAGCCAGGGTTCGGCACCGGCGGCGCGTAACGTGGCGCCGCTGAAAGTGGTGAGAAATCCATAATGAACAACGACGACTACGGTTCCGGCCTGCCCGAAGGGCTCGATCTGCGCACGCTGTCGGCGTATGTGGATGGCGAATTGCCGGACGCGCAGCGCGCCGCGCTCGATACGCAACTGGGCCGGCATCCGCAGGCCGCCGCGCGCGTGAGCGCATGGCGCGCGCAGAACGCCGCGTTGCGCGCACTGTGCGGCGCGCCGCGGCGCGCGGCGGACGATGGTGGCGAGGCAAGCGAGGCCGGCGAGACAGGCCATAGCGCGGCCGGCGCCGCGAAGCATCACGCGGACAATCGCCGTAGCGTAGCGGACGAGCCCGCCTTCATCGTGTTGCGGCGTACGCGGCCGTGGTGGCAGCGCGCGGGCCTCGCGGCCTGCTGGCTTGCCGTCGGTGCCGGGCTCGCGCTGGCGTTGGGGCCGCTCGCGCCGCGTCTGACCGGCAACGCGTGGGGCGGCGTCTGGGGCGGTATCTGGGGCAACGCATGGGACAGGTTGAGCGGCCAGCCGGCGGGCTTCGCGCAGCGCGCGGACGTCGCGTATGCGGTGTATTCGCCGGAGCGGCGTCATCCGGTCGAGGTCGCCGCGAGCGAAGAGGAGCATCTGATCAACTGGCTGTCGAAGCGGCTGAACCGGCCGCTTTCGGTGCCGTCGCTGCAGGAGTACGGTTACGCGCTGGTGGGCGGGCGGCTGTTGCCCGGCGAGGCGGGGCCGGCCGCGCAGTTCATGTACGAGAACGCGGGCGGCGCGCGCCTCACGCTCTACGTGACCGGCATCGCGCGCAACGAGACCGCGTTCCGGCTGTTGCGCGACGGCAACCGGCGCACCTTCTACTGGGTCAACGACGGCATGGGCTACGCGCTCTCCGGCGCGATCGCGGAAGGCAAGCTGCGCACGATCGCCATCGACGTATGCAGCGCGCTCGGCGGCAAGCCGGAGACCTGGAGCGGCGAGCAGTAGCGGCGGCGCAGGCGCTGCATGGCGCTGTCGCATGGTGGTGCTGTGTCGGGCGCGGGTTGCCGTGGCGTACGCGGTACAGCGATGACGCGGCGGTGCGTTGAACCCCGCACGCCGCCGTTCGCATCTTGAGGATGAGGAGACGCGGTGCCCCAGACCTTGCCGCCCAATGTGTCCGCCGCGCAGTTCGAGCATGCGCTGGCCGCCTGGCGCGCGGTCGTCGGCGATGCGCAGGTCGTGACGTCCGACGCCGGGCTCGCCGCCTATCTCGATCCGTTCGCGCCCGGCGAGCGCGCCGCCTTCGCCGCGAGCGCCGCGCTGCTGCCGGCTTCGGTCGACGAAATTCGCGCGCTGCTGCGCATCGCGAATCGATATCGCATTCCGCTGTGGACCGTGTCGACCGGACGCAATTTCGCGTATGGCGGCGCGGCGCCGCGCCTTGCCGGCTCGGTCGTGCTCGATCTGCAGCGGATGAACCGCATCCTCGACGTCAACGAGACGCTCGCCTATGCGCTCGTCGAGCCGGGCGTCAGCTACTTCGATCTGTACGCGCATCTGCGAGAAAAGGGTTACAGGCTGTGGATCGACCCGCCCGCGGCCGGCTGGGGCAGCGTGGTCGGCAATACGCTCGAGCGCGGCTTCGGCTACACCGACTACGGCGATCACGCAGCCGCGCAATGCGGCATGGAAGTCGTGCTCGCCAACGGCGACGTGCTGCGCACCGGCATGGGCGGCATCGAGATCGGCACCGCGTGGCAGTTGTATCAGCCGGGCTACGGGCCCTCGTTCGACGCGATGTTCATGCAGTCGAACTACGGCATCGTCACGAAGCTCGGTGTGTGGCTGATGCCCGCGCCGCCCGCGTATCTGCTGGGCGAAATCCAGTTTCGCCACGAGGCCGATCTGGAAGCGATCGTCGAGATTCTGCGGCCGCTGCGGCTTGACGGAACGATCCGCAATCACGCGGTGATCGAGGGCGGTTTGCGCCGCGCGGCGGGTCTGTCGGCACGGCGGCCGTGGTACGACGGCGCGGGCGCGATGCCCGAGAGCGCGCTGACCGCGATGCTCGACACGCTCGGCGTCGGGCGCTGGAACCTGCATTTCGCGCTATACGGCACGCCCGAGCTGATCGATGCGCGTTATGCGTCGATCGAGCGTGCGTTCGCGCGGGTGCCCGAGGCGCGCCTGTCGGCGGCGCGCTATGCCGGCGACGCGCAACCGGCGGGCGGCGGCGACCGCAACATGGCCGGCATTCCCGCGATGACCGCGTTTCGCATGCTCGACTGGCGCGGCGGCGCGGGCGCGCACGTCGACTTCGCGCCGATCTGTCCGGCGACGGGGCGCGATGCGCTGCGCCAGTACACGATGGTGAAGACGCGCGCCGCCGAATACGGCTTCGACTACTACGGCGGCTTTACGGCGGGCGCGCGGCATCTGCATCACATTTTCGCGGCGATTTTCGATCGCGACGACGCGAGCCAGGTCGAGCGGGCCGGCGAATTGCTGCGCTCGCTGATGAGCGATGCGCGCGCGGCCGGTTATGGCGAATATCGCGCGCATCTCGCGTATATGGATTTCGCGGCGGCTCAGTACGGCTTCAACGACGGCGCATTGCTGCGGCTCGCGGAGACGATCAAGGACACGCTCGATCCGAACGGCATTCTCGCGCCGGGCAAGCAGGGAATCTGGCCGGCCGGGTGGCGCGACCGGCGGGGATATACGTGACGGTGCGGTAAATGAGCGCGACTGCGCACGAGTGCGAGCGCGTGAGCGGTATGTGATGGCGTGAGGCAAGATGGACCGACGCACTTTCATGCTCACGGGTGCATGGCTGTCGACGATGGCCGGCGGCGCATGGCCGTGGTTCGCGCAGGCCGTCGCACGCGGCAACGATATGCATACGCTGGCGATCGTCGATTCCACGCTCGTGTGCGGCGCATCGTTCGCGCGCTATGCCGCGCATCTGCAACTGCCGGTCTTCGAGACCGGCGACGATGCCGGCGCGCTCTGGTTTACCACGCTGGCACCCTGGCTGGGCGACGTGGCCTCGCGCGCGACGCCGTCGCTGATCGGCTTCACGCGTGCCTCCGACTACTTCGTCCTGCGGCATCTCGCGATCCGCACGGGACGCTTCGTGGAACACAGTCATGAGCCGCGAGTCGGGCAGCCCGCGCAAGCGGCCTATGTGGCGTTCGCGCTGACGCCGCGCCATGCGTGAGCCGTGCCGCTCGCGCGGATTGGCCGCCTGTCCGCCGAACATCGGGTACCTGCCGGACAGAGGCCGAACAAGCATCGAGCAAGCATCGAGCAAGTATCGAGCAGGCATCGAGCAAGCACGGCCCGGACATGAGCACTGCACCGCACCGCATCGATACGGCCCCGACCTCGACACACACCACCCGCTAAAACCGATAAGCCTTGTTCTTCGGATCAAAAGTCGAATCGTCGAACGTCTGCGGCGTAATGTTTTCGAACACGATCCGCTCGAACAGTTTGCCCTCGTTGTCGTAAGACTCGACGGTGCGGAAGAACGGATGCCGCAGATCGAGCCCGAGCGTTTCCTTCTTCGCATAGAACTGCGGCTGGCCGGTCGGCGTTTCGAACGTGAACGTGACGACGCGCACGCCGTCGATCGTCTTCACGTCGATCTGCGCCGAGCGGGGCACGCCGGCCTCGGCGTATTTCCGGCCTTCGTCGAGGTACTGGTCCGCGATGTACTCGGTGCCGAGATCGCGCACCTCGTGGTTCGATTGCGAGCGCGCGAGCGCGCCCGTCAGCGAGGTCCACACCGGCAGCACGTTCATGATGCCGCCGAGATGGCCGTACATTTCGTCGGTCCGTTTCGATTCGTCGTAGATGATTTCCTGGCCCGCGTGCGCGCCGTCGGGCAGCCACTTCGCGTAGATCCGCAGTGGATCGTGCGCGAGCCGCACCAGCATGTGATCGGGCTTGTCGGGCCACTGGCCGTGAATGCGCTCCGAGCGCGACATCGCGAACTCGTACGACGGATAGCCGTTCGGTCCTTCCTTGATGTAGCGCGGCAACGCGAGCGGATCGAGCGACTGGAACAGCGCGATCAGTTGCGCGTCGTCGAGCTTTTCGAGTGCGCCGCTTTGCTGCGCGGCGCGCAGCCATTTGACCTGCCTGTCGAGCGTGAGCTTGCCGACCCGCGCGAGCGGCGTGGTGGGCGGCTTGACGGTGCCGGCGCTCGCGCTGTCGAGCGGCGGCGGATGGTCGTCGTTTTGCGCGAACGCGGCGGGTATCGTGGACGGTGTGAACGGTGCGAGCAGGGCGGCCGCGGCGAGCGTCGCGCGAGGCAACGAGGCGAGCAGCGAATGCTTCAGCGCGGCGATCAACCGACGGCCCCTGAGCCCATATGCCGGTACTTCACGCGGGTACGCGCTGTCGTGCGGCGAACTCGCGGCAATGCGCGACGCAACCCGCTGGCGGCGCGAACGGGCGGATATGCCGTGTTTCATGAATCCCTCCAGAAATGGCGCGGGCAACCACGCGGCAACACAGCAACACAGCGATACAACGACGCCGGCGCATGGCCGTCATGATGAACGAACACGCGCGGCGGATATTCCCGTCAGGCCGACTTCTGCTTCGCGAGTTCCTCGTCGCGCAATGCGCGGCGCAGAATCTTGCCGACATTGGTTTGCGGCAGTTCGTCGCGGAACTCGACGAGCTTCGGCACCTTGTAGCCGGTCAGGTTCTTGCGGCAATAGGCGATCACCTGTTCCGCGGTCAGGGTCTGATTGCGCCGCACGATGAACACCTTCACGCGTTCGCCCTGCGCCGGATCGGGCACGCCGATCGCCGCGACTTCGCGCACTTCCGGATGCGCGGCGATCACGTCCTCGATTTCGTTCGGATAGACGTTGAAGCCCGACACGAGAATCATGTCCTTCTTGCGGTCGATCAGGCGGATAAAGCCGCGCGAATCCATCACGCCGATGTCGCCGGTCGCGAGCCAGCCGTCGTCGTCGAGCACCTTCGCGGTTTCCTCGGGACGATTCCAGTAACCCTTCATCACCTGCGGGCCCTGCACGCATAGCTCGCCCGCCTCGCCGATGTGGGCCCAACTGCCGTCGTCGCGGCGAAAGCGCACCTGGGTGGACGGCGCCGGCAGCCCGATCGAGCCTTCGAAGTCGCGCAGGTGGGTCAGATCGACCGGGTTCATCGAGACGATCGGCGAGCATTCGGTGAGCCCGTAGCCCTCGACGATCGGCTTGCCGGTCACGGCCTTGAAGCGTTCGGCGACCGCCTTCTGCGTCGCCATGCCGCCCGCCATCGCGAGCTTGAGGTCCGAGAAGTCGCGGTTGCGGAATGCCTCGTTGTCGAGAAACGCGTTGTAGAGCGTGTTGACCGCGGTCATGCCGGTGAACTTCTCGTGACGGATGATCATCATCACGCGCTTCATGTCGCGCGGATTCGCAATCAGGATGTTGCGTCCGCCGAGTCCCATGAAGATCAGCGCGTTCACGGTCAGCGAGTAGATGTGATAGAGCGGCAGCGGCGTCAGCACCGTTTCGACTTCGCCGCTCAACTGCCCCGCGGCCCACGCCTTCGCCTGCAGCAGATTGGCGACGATATTGCGGTGCGTGAGCATCGCGCCTTTCGCAACACCGGTGGTGCCGCCCGTGTATTGCAGGAACGCGATGTCGTCGTGGCTTGCGCGCACCGGCGCGAGCGTGCGCGCATAGCCGGCCGCGAGCGCCTGCAGCAGCGGCACCGCCTGCGGCAGCGAGTAGGCGGGCACCATCTTCTTGACGTGACGCAGCATGAAATTGAGCAGACGGCCCTTGAGGTTGAGGCCGTCCGCGAGCAGATCGCCGAGCCCGGTCACGATGACGTTGCGCACCTTCGTGCCCGGCAGCGCGTCTTCGAGCGTCTTCGCGAAATTCTCGAAGACGACGATCGTCTGCGCGCCGCTGTCCTTCAGCTGATGCGCGAGTTCGCGCACCGTGTAGAGCGGATTGACGTTGACGACCACCGCGCCGGCCTTGATCGTGCCGAACAGCGCAACCGGATACTGGAACGTGTTCGGCAGCATGATCGCGACGCGCTCGCCCGGCTGCACGCCGACGCTTTGCAGATACGCGGCGAACGCGGTCGCCTTGCGGCCCAGTTCGCCGTAGGTCAGCTCCGCGCCGACGCTCACATAGGCGACGCGCTCGCGGAACTGCGCGATGCATTCGTCGAAGAACTGGCCGACCGACTCGTATTGCGTGACGTCGATGTCATGCGGCACGTCCGCGGGATACGAGGCGTACCAGATGCCGTCGGTATTCGGCGCGCGCGGCGGCGTGGACCCGGCCGCTGAGGCGGACCCGTCGGACCCGGCAGCGGCCGGGGGCGGGGCCTGGATAGGCTGGGGCATCGGCTCGGTCATCGGTCGTCTCCTGTCGATCGGTATGAGTGCTGGCGGTAGCGTTAGCGTTCCACGATGGCGACCACGCCCTGGCCGCCCGCCGCGCAGATCGAGATCAGCCCGCGCGCGCTGCCGGCCGGCTTGTCGAGTTGCGCAAGCAGCTTTGCGAGCGCGGCGACGATGCGCCCGCCCGTCGCCGCGAACGGATGGCCGGTCGCGAGCGAGCCGCCGTTCACGTTGAGCCGCGTGCGATCGATCGCACCGAGCGCACCGGCGAGGCCAAGCTGCGTGCGGCAATATTCGTCATCCTGCCATGCCGCGAGCGTGCACAACACCTGGGCGGCGAATGCTTCGTGGATTTCGTAGAAGTCGAAGTCCTGCAACGCGAGGCCGGCGCGCGCGAGCATGCGCGGCACCGCGTACGCGGGCGCCATCAGCAGGCCTTCCTGTTGGTCGAAAAAGTCGACGGCGGCCGTCTCCGACCAGCTCAGGTACGCGAGCACCGGCAAGCCGCGCTCGGCCGCCCACGCCTCGCTCGCGAGCAGCACGGCCGAGGCGCCGTCGGTCAGCGGCGTCGAGTTGCCGGCCGTCAGCGTGCCGGCATCGCGATCGAACACGGGCTTCAGGTTCGCGAGCTTTTCGAGTGTGAGGTCGGCGCGCAGAGTGTTGTCGCGCGCGAGGCCCTTGTACGGCGTCATCAGATCGTTGACGAAGCCGCGCGCATACGCATCCGCGAGCTTGCGGTGGCTCTCGCAGGCGAGCACGTCCTGTGCCTCGCGCGAGATGTTCCAGCGCTTGGCCATCAGCTCGCAGTGCTCGCCCATCGACAGCCCCGTGCGCGGCTCGCCGTTGCGCGGCAGGAGCGGCTTGAAGAACATGCCGGGCCGCAGCTTCGCGAGCGCGCTCACGCGCTGCCCGGTGCTCCTGCCGCGATTCGCTTCGAGCAGGATCTTGCGCATGCGCTCGTTGACGCCGATCGGCGCGTCGGACGTGGTATCGACCCCGCCCGCGATGCCCGCCTCGATCTGCCCGAGCGCGATCTTGTTGGCGACGAGGATCGCGGCTTCGAGGCCGGTGCCGCAGGCCTGCTGCACGTCGTAGGCGGGCGTCTCTTTCGCCAGCGTGGTCGAGAGCACGGACTCGCGTGTCAGGTTGAAATCGCGCGAATGCTTGATGACCGCGCCCGCCGCCACCTCGCCGAGACGCACGCCGTGCAGGTCGTAGCGGTCGATCAGGCCTTGCAGCGTGAAGGTCAGCATGTCCTGGTTCGAGGCGTTCGCGTAGGCGGTGTTCGAGCGGGCAAACGGAATCCGGTTGCCGCCGACGATGGCGACGCGGCGCACGGCGGGTGGCGGGTGGGGCATGCTCGGCTCCTTGCGGTTATGGCCGACGATTCGGTTATCGGATGAGGCGAACGATTGAAATGACGCGCATGGCGGGGGCCCGGCTCATTGCAGCCGCCACTGCATGCGCGCACGCAAATGCGGCTTGTCGCCGGCGATGTCGCGCACTTCGAGATCGCGCTCGATCAGCGACGGCGACGCGCTCCACAACGACGCCTCGCCGGGCAGCAGCATCGGCACCTTGAATTCGGCGGCGAGCATCGCCTCGGCGAGCGGCTTCGGCGGCTGCAATGACGACGCGGCGCGCGCGAGCGTCCACATGCCATGCGCGATTGCGCGCGGAAAACCGAAGACCTTCGCCGATAGCGCGCTCAGGTGGATCGGGTTGTAGTCGCCGGATACGCTCGCGTAGTCGCGGCCGAGTTGCGGCGCGAGTTGCCAGCGCGCGATGCGTTGCAGCGGCTCGGGGCCGAGCGTCAGCGCTTCGAGCGGGCTGCCGATGGTGGACACCGCGGCGGACGCCGCGCGCTTCAGATAGACACTGTCGCCGTCCCAGACCGCTTCGCCGCGCCGGTAGATGCGCGTGCGCACCACGAACGCCTGGCCTTTGTCGTGGCGCAGCAGCGCGCCGAATTCGACCTCGATGCGCAGCAGGTCCTTGTACGCGAGCGGCCGGCGCAGCCGCACATGATTGGCCAGATGCACGAGCCCGAGCGCGGACCACGGAAACGCCGGGTCGGTCAGCATCAGCAGATGCAGCGGAAACGCGAGCAGATGCGGATAGGTGAGCGGCACGCCATGCTCGGGGATGAAGCCGCACACGCGCGCATAGCGCCACGCCGGGCCGGGGGCGAGCGCGACGGCGGGGCGCACGAGCCGCAGCGCCGGCAGTTGCGGCGCCTGCCCGGGTTGTGTGCCGCGGCCGCGCTTGACGATGCCCGACAGCGCGCGCGCATGGAGCTTCGCCGTCGAAGGCAGGGTGTCGACGACCACGGTTTTCGGCCGCGCGCCGTCGCCCGGCGTGGACGCGGCATGACGGTTCCCGAACGGATCATCCGGCTCGCGCATGCTCATGCTCCAGGGTTCATGCTGCGTAGTCCCATTCCGTACGCCACTTTCACGCTCCGATCAGGCTCTGGCCGCAGACGCGCACGACCTGGCCCGTCACGCCCGCCGAGCCCGGATGCGCGAGCCATGCGATGGTCTGCGCGACGTCGACGGGCTGGCCGCCTTGGCTCATCGAGTTCATGCGGCGGCCGGCCTCGCGGATCGCGAGCGGAATTTTCGCGGTCATCTGCGTTTCGATAAAGCCGGGCGCGACCGCGTTGATCGTGATGCCGCGCGCGCGTAGCGGCGCCGCCATGCTGGCGACGCGGCCGATCACGCCGGCCTTCGAGGTCGCGTAATTGGTCTGGCCGAGATTGCCGGCGATGCCGCTGATCGACGACACCGCGATAATGCGCCCGCCGTCGCGCAGGATGCCGCCCGCGAGCAGCGCGTCGTCGATGCGCTCCTGCGCGCTCAGGTTGATGTCGATCACGCTCTGCCATGCGGCTTCGGTCATCTTCGCGAGGGTCTTGTCCTTGGTGATGCCGGCGTTGTGCACGACGATGTCGACGCCTTGCTCGTCGAGCGCGGCGGCGAGCTGGGCGGGCGCTTCGGGCTCGGCGATGTCGAACGTCAGTGCGGTGCCGTTGAGCGGGCGCAGCGTCGCGTCGAGCGCGTCGCGCGCGGACGGCATGTCGAGGCCGATCACGTGCGCGCCTTCGGCCGCGAGCACGCTCGCAATGGCCGCGCCGATGCCGCGCGCGGCGCCGGTGACGAGCGCGCGGCGGCCGGCAAGCGGTTGCCGCCAGTCGAAGGCGGCGGGCGTCGTGGGGTTGGCGTCGTGGGGGCTGCCTGCGTGGGCTGTATTCGCTGCGTTGGTTGCGTTGGTTACGTCGAGCGAGTTGCCCGAATCGTGCAGGCCGCTCATGCTGTTCACGCCGGTTTTGCCGCTGGTATCGCTCGCCTCGATGCGCACGACCTGGCCCGACACATACGCCGAGCGCGGCGACAGAAAGAAGCGCAGCGTCGCGTCGATACCGCTTGCTGCGCCTTGGGCGTTTTCCACGCCTTGCGCGACATACACGAGATTCGCGGTGATGCCGCGCCGCGCTTCCTTGCCGAGCGAGCGCGTCAGGCCTTCGAGCGCGCGCTGCGCGGTCCATTGACGCGGATTCGCGCAGGCTTCGGGCGGCCGGCCCAGCACGACGATGCGTCCGCATTTGCCGAGCGAGCGCAGCGTGTCGTGAAAGAAGCGGTGCAGCGGTTCGAGCTGGCTGCTGTCCTCGATGCCGCTCGCGTCGAACAGCAGCGCGGCGAGCTTGCCGGCCGAGCCCGCTTCGGCCGGCTCGAAGCGCCCGGTCATCAGGCCGTGGCGGTTGGCGAGCGGCACCCAGAGCCCGGCGCTTGCGTGCGCGACGCTCGTCATGCCGATACTCGCGACGAGCCTCGCGAGCGCATCGAACAGGTGCGGCTCGCGGCCCGCGCCGATCGCAATCAGGCCGTCGAACTCGGGCCGGTCCGCGCGATAGCGCCGCAGCACCTCGGGCTTCGGCAAACCGAGCGAACGCGCGAGGCGCGCGCCGAACGGCGAGTTGACGAACTTCAGGTAGGGAGTCATTCATGTCGTAGCTTGCTCCGCTGGACGCGCCCCGGGAAACCCCGTGGCGGGGACGCCGGACGTGTGCCAGTTTGCCTTGAGTTGGGGGCGCCGGGGGCGCTTTGCCGTGATGCGGCGCGGATTTTTTTGCGCGTTCGCGTGCCGGTTGGGCTGCGCCACTCAAGCCGCCACCTCCAACGCCTGCTCGAGCGCTTCCTTGCGCTTTTGCAGACTCGCGAGCATATCGAAGTCGGCGGGAAAATCGTCGACCTTCACGACGTGCGCGCCATAGCGCGCGTAGTCGTCGAGCACGCGGCGCTCGTCGGCGTCGATCAGGCCTTGCCGCTCTGCCGTGTCGGTCCATGCGCCGAGTTGCGCGAGACTTTGCGGCATCGGTTCGAGCGAGCCCTGTTTGACCGCCTCGCGCAGCTTCTGGTCGATCTGCGTGAAGCGCGGATTCAGCGCGAACACGAGTTCGCCATAGCCGAGCGCATCGACGTCCGGGTGCGGCACGTACGAACCGGCGACGAGCCGCTCGCGCGCGGCGCCCGGCGTCTGCATCAGCTCGGCGATCTCGCTGCCGAGCCGGTCCGACGGCTCGCGGTGCGGCAGGCCGAACGGGAACGCGAGCCCGCGCACGAGCGTCGCGGCGAGGCGGTTCGGATAGTTCGCGAGCACGCCGTCGAGCGCATGCTGGGCCTGGTACAGCGCGTCCTCGACGCCCCAGCGCACGAGCGGCAGGTCATCGGGCTGGCGGCCTTCGTCCTCGAAGCGCTTTAACGTTGCCGAGATCAGGTAGAGCTGCGAGAGCACATCGCCGAGGCGCCCCGAGATGCGCTCGCGGCGTTTCAGGTCGCCGCCGAGCACGAACATCGACACGTCGGCGAGCAGCGCGAACACCGTCGCGAGACGTGTCGCCGCGCGGTAATACGCGTGCAGCGGCGCATAGGCGGCGCGCGGCTTGCCGATCAGCGCGCCGCCCGTGAGCCCATCCACGAGACTGCGCACGAGGTTCGACAGCATGAAGCTCAGGTGACCGAAGAATGCGGCATCGAAATCGCGCAGCGCCTTCGCGTGATCGGGCTCGCGCGTCGCGTTCATTTCCTTGAGCACGTACGGATGGCAGCGGATCGCGCCCTGGCCGAAGATGATCAGGCAGCGCGTCAGAATGTTGGCGCCTTCGACCGTGATCGCGATCGGCACCTGCTGATAGGCGCGCGCGAGAAAGTTCGACGGCCCCATGCAGATGCCCTTGCCGGCGGCCACGTCCATGCCGTCGTTGATGACCTTGCGGGCACGCTCGGTGATGTGATACTTGGCGATCGCCGAAATGACCGAAGGCTTCTCGCCGAGATCGACCGCATGCGCGGACAGGCGGCGCGCGGCATCCATCACGTAGAGGTTGCCGCCCATGCGGCCGAGCGCTTCCTGCACGCCCTCGAACTTGCCGACGGCGGTGCGGAACTGGCGGCGAATCGCGGCATACGCGCCGGTGCCGCGCACGGCGATCTTCGCCATCCCGACATTCGACGACGGCAGCGAGATCGCGCGGCCCGCCGCGAGGCACTCCATCAGCATGCGCCAGCCGTTGCCGACCTGGGCGCGTCCGCCGATCACCCAGTCGAGCGGAATGAACACGTCCTTGCCCGAGTTCGGACCGTTCTGGAACACCGCGTTCAACGGCCAGTGCCGCCGGCCGATTTCGACGCCGGGGTGGTCGGTCGGAATCAGCGCGCAGGTGATGCCGGGCTCGTCGTCAGCGCCGAGCAGATGGTCGGGGTCGAGCGCGCGGAACGCAAGGCCGAGCACGGTCGCGATCGGCCCGAGCGTGATGTAGCGCTTGTCCCACGTGACGCGAAAGCCGAGCGTCTCGCGGCCCTCGTGCAGGCCCTTGCAGACGATGCCGACATCGGGAATCGCGGCCGCGTCGGAACCGGCGTAGGGGCTCGTCAGCGCGAAGCAGGGGATGTCCTCGCCGCGCGCGAGACGCGGCAGATAGTGGTTCTTCTGCGCCTCGGTGCCGTAGTGCATCAGCAGTTCGGCGGGGCCGAGCGAGTTCGGCACCATCACCGAGACGGCCGCGGCCGAGCAGCGCGTCGCGAGCTTCATGATGACCTGCGAATGCGCGTACGCGGAGAACTGCTTGCCGCCGTACTGCTTCGGAATGATCATGCCGAGAAAGCCGTGCTGTTTCACGAACTGCCACGCTTGCGGCGAGAGGTCCTGCCACACCATCGTGGTGTCCCAGTCGTTCGCGAGATCGCAGAGCTGTTCGCATTCGACGTCGAGAAACGCCTGCTCCTCGGGCGTCAGCGTCGCCGGACCGTAGCCGAGCAGCGTGTCCCAGTGCGGGCGCCCCGAGAACAGTTCGGCATCCCACCAGACCGTGCCGGCTTCGATCGCGTCGCGCTCGGTCGGCGACATCTGCGGCAGGATCTTGCGGAACGCGTCGAGCACCGGTTTCGCGATCCATGCGCGGCGCAGCGGCCTGAACGTCAGCACGAAGGCGGGGAGCACGCACACGATCGCGAGGAACGTCGTGAGCGCCGGACCCGCCGCGCCGCCCAGATGCGCGGCCGCGACCCAGACGATCATGGCCGCGAGCCACCAGGAGGCGCGTGCCCGAACGTAGACGAGCGCGAGCGCAACGATGGCGAGCGCAAGGATGAACCACGGCATGACGTTTCCTCCTGGGTTTTGACAGCGCGAGCGAACGCCTCCGCGTGGCGCGGACGGTTCGCGTTCCATTGTTCTTTCTGATGACGATGCAAGCGGCGCCACCTGCGAAGCGCGCCTCTGATGCGGCGCTGGGTTCGCGGCGTTGTCGCTGTTCTCGCGCCGATGCCGATGTTTCTATCGGCTCGACAGCGCGGTGCGGCTCAGCGGCGCAACGTAGAGGTACGGCCCGGATAGGCGAGGTTTTCGGGTTTCATGGCTCGTGTGCGGTACGGGTTGCGTGCTGTCCGAGGGCTGCCTGCTTGTTTGTTGCCTGGCGCCTGTCCTTTGCCGGTTTGTTACTTGTACGTTGCTTCTTCGTTGCCTGCCGTCGGCCCGATGTTTCGGGCTGCTTGCCATATTCTGCAGGCTTCCCGCTGGGGACGGCCTATGCGGGCGCCGTCCCGGGCGAGGCATGCTCAAGCCGTGCCGTGCAACACGTGCTCGAACGATGCGGACGCTGCTTCGATGCCACCGCCGCCGCGGCGTTCGCCACCATCCGTATCGCTATAAGCGGGTTGTGCCGATGCGGCGCTTTCGCGCGACGCGGACGGCACCATCTCACGGCTGGCCGCTTCCTGAGCGCCATCGGTTGCATCGCCGAGCACCGCGGCGAACGTCGCCAGTTGAGAGCTGTCCGGCAGCGGCGCCTTGAGCGCAGCGACCATCAGCGAGGCAAGGCGCGCGATCAGCTGCAGATCGTTCATCGACTTGCCCTGCGAGAACTCGGAAATCAGGCTGTCGGTATCGGTGCCGGCGAGCACGCCCGACAGCGCGCCGATCGCGAAGTGCAGCCGCCAGCCGAGTTCCTCGCGCGGCAGATGCGGCAGCGCGCGCTGGAACGCATCGAAAAAGCGCACTGCCACCGGCTCGTAATGCTGGTTCAGAAAATCGCGGATGAACGACGACGGATCGGTATAGGCGCGGCCGAGCAGGCGCAGGAACGCCTTGCCGCCAATGCGCGGATCGCGCGAGAGCCGCAGCGCCGGAATGAACATCGCGCCGAGCACGTGCTCGCAGGTCAGCCGCGCGCCGAGCATGGCGTCGAAGCGGTCGAGCAGCTTGAGCCGCTCCTGGTTGAGCTGATCGAGACGGCGCGACAGCATCGAGTGGATCAGCGACTCCTTGGTGCCGAAGTGATAGTTGACCGCCGCGAGATTGACTTCGGCGCGCGAAGTGATCTGCCGCAGCGACATCGCCTCGTAGCCGCATTCGATGAAGAGCGTCTCCGCGGCGTCGAGAATGCGTGACTTGGTATCGCCGGCATGCCGGCCTGTTGTGCGAACTGCCATGTTGCGTCTCCCAGTTGCCGGGGCTGCCGGCTCGCAAACAAGCGATTCAAATCGCCATTTGAAACAATCGTTTTTTTCAGGATAAAGAAGGATGACGGCTGCGATCAAGGGGTCCCGTTCGACTAACTCCTCTAGAAGACCTGACGAGGGTCGCCTTTCCTGTGCGCGGTGCGTCAGATCGCGCGGAAAATAAAAAGGCCGTTCCGACGAAATCGGAACGGCCTCGTATTGCTCTGCGATGTATCTGGCCCCGCGCCTCGATCCTGATAACCCGAGGCGCCTGACGCGCATTGGCGTCGTGGCGGTTCGAACCGCCTTTGCAGCTATTGTGCCCTATAACGCGCCGGTGCAGTAGCTGTTTAGTTCGAACGCTTGAAGCATTTGAAGCGGTCGGCGGGCGAGCCGGCCTACACGGCGCCTCCCGTGGCAGGCGCGCCGACTTCGCGCGCGGACTGCGTCATGTCGATGCCGCGCCGCTCGCGGCTGAACGGAATCAGCACGCAGATTACGACTGCGACGATGCCGATCACGACCGCCATCACGAGCGCGTAGTTGTTGCCGTGAATCTCCGCGATCTTCGATTGCAGCGGACCGTTGACCGACGAGATCAGGTTGCCGAGCTGATACATGAGGCCGGGGAAGGTCGCGCGAATCTCATCGGGCGAGATTTCGTTCAGGTGCACCGGGATCACGCCCCATGCGCCTTGCACCGAGATCTGCATCAGGAACGCGCCGAGCGCGAGCAGCATCGGCGTGCTCGAGAAGGCCCACAGCGGCAGTACCGGCAAGGCGATCAGCGAGGCGATGAAGATCGCGCGCTTGCGGCCGATCTTCTCCGATATCCAGCCGAAGAACAGCCCGCCGCAGATCGCGCCGATGTTCAGCGTGATCGTGATCCACGACACCGTATGCGCATCGAACTGGTGCTGCACGCGCAGGAAGGTCGGATAGAGATCCTGCGAGCCGTGCGAGAAGAAGTTGAACGCGGTCATCAGGATGATCGCGTAGATCGACAGGCCGACGTTCTGCTTGAGCGTTGCGACGAGGCCGGGGCGCGCCTTCTTTTCGAGCGTCTTGAAGGCGGGCGACTCCGGCACGTGCGCGCGGACGTAGAGCACGAGCAGTGCGGGCAGCACGCCGACGAAGAACATGCCGCGCCAGCCGATGTATTGATAGAACACGCCGAACACGATCGAGGCGAGCAGATAGCCGCTCGGGTAGCCGGCCTGCAACAGGCCCGAGACGATGCCGCGCGATTTCGGCGGCACGGTTTCCATCGTCAGCGCACCGCCGACGCCCCATTCGCCGCCCATCGCGATACCGAACAGCGCGCGCAGCACGAGCAGCGTCATCAGGTTCGGCGAGAGGCCGGACAGCAACTCCAGCAGCGAGAAGCACGCGATGTTGACCATCAGCGTGGGACGGCGGCCGTATTTGTCGGCGAGCCAGCCGAAAATCAATGCGCCGAGCGGACGCATCATCAGGGTCAGCATGATGGCAAACGCGACCGATGGAATATCGGTGCTGAATTCCTGCGCGATATCTTTCAGCACGAACACCATCAGAAAGAAATCGAATGCGTCCAATGTCCAGCCCAGATAGGCGGCAATCGTGACGTTTCTCTGTTCCCGAGTCCAGCTCATTGATTGTTCTCCTCTTTTCTGTCTTCAGAAACCCGCCTTTGACGACGGGTGCTTCAGTACTCGTTGCGCCTTGCTGCAAGCGCTTGCGGCGAGTGTACGCCGAGCGTTAAGCGCTTGCATGATTCAAGCCCCTTTTATCCGTGTTAATCCGGAGAGCAAATTTCATGCTGAATCTGCAATGCATGCTTTATGTTGGTTAATCGTAATTATCGTATTGAAGATGTTATAAATATTGTTTGTTATTTGTAATGTCAATCGGGTGCCTATTAGGCTTCAGGCAGAGCCATGAAACAGGGGGTGACAGGCTTGCTTCACTCGAAGTCATATAGCCCGACATGCGCGAGCGTGCCGATAGACCGGCATGCAAAGACACGAGGCGTGATGGCCCGATTGCCGGCCATCGCGACAAAAACCGTCGCGCGGCAAAGCGGGACTTGCGGAGCGAAAGCCGCACATCAGGCCGGTTCCGATGCCAGATTCCAGGGTAAACATCAGTGAGTGCATGAAGTGCTTGGAAAATAGTTGGTGTACGGAGTATATTCGTCTTCACAGTGCCACCCACACGGAATGGAGGAAGACAGTCATGCAATTTCATCTCAACGGTTTTCGCGTCGGCGACCCGACCATCGAACCCGCCGCGCAAGGCGCGCCTCGCGCCGGCATGCCCGAGACGGTCGACGTGCTGATCGTCGGCAGCGGTCCCGCGGGGCTCGTGCTGGCGGCGCAACTGTCGCAGTTCCCGTCGATCAGCACACGCATCGTCGAGCGTCGCGGCGAAGCGTTGCAGATGGGGCAGGCGGACGGCATCGCTTGCCGTACCGTCGAAATGTTCGAGGCATTCGGGCTCAGCGATCGCCTGTTGCGCGAAGCCTACTGGGTCAACGAAACGGTGTTCTGGCGTCCGGACGTGAATGATCGGAACGCGATCAGGCGTACCGGTCGTGTTCAGGATACCGAAACAGGTCTGTCGGAATTCCCGCACGTGATCGTCAATCAGGCTCGCGTGATGGACTATCTGCTCGATTCGATGCGCCGTTCCGCGCAGCGGCTCGAGCCGGACTACGGTCTCGAAGTCGTCGACGTGCAACGCGACGATGCGCACGACTATCCGGTGCGCGTGACGTTGCGCCATACCGATGCGGCGCAAGGCGACGCGACGATAACGGTGCGCGCGCGCTATGTGGTGGGTTGCGACGGCGCTCGCAGCCGCGTGCGCACGGCCATCGGACAAACGCTGCGCGGCGACGCGGCCAATCATGCCTGGGGCGTGATGGACGCGCTCGCCGTGACCGACTTCCCGGACATTCGCCTGAAAGCCGCGATCCAGTCCGCCGGCAAGGGCAATCTGCTGCTCATTCCGCGCGAAGGCGGGTATCTGATCCGCTTCTACGTCGATCTCGGCGAAGTCACGCCGGAGAATCGCGACAGCATCAAGCAGGCCAACGTCGAGCGCATCATCGAGACGGCCCGGCAAATCCTGCATCCGTATTCGCTCGACGTGAAGGAGGTCGCATGGTTCTCGGTGTACGAGGTGGGGCAGCGCCTGACGGACCGCTTCGACGATGCGTTGACTAGTGAAGGCACAGCGCGCGAGCCGCGCGTGTTCATCGCCGGCGATGCCTGCCACACGCATAGCGCGAAGGCCGGGCAGGGCATGAACGTGTCGATGCAGGACGGCTTCAATCTGGGCTGGAAGCTTGCGGCGGTGCTGGAAGGTCGCAGCGGCGTCGAGCTGTTGCGCACGTATTCCGACGAGCGTCAGCCGATCGCGCAGGAGCTGATCGATTTCGACAAGGAATGGTCGGCGATGATGGCCGCGCCGCCGAAAGATCCCAACCGGCCCGAAGCCGGCGGCGTCGATCCCGCGGAATTGCAGGCGTATTTCGTGCGCGCCGGCCGCTATACGGCGGGTGTCGCGACCCGTTACCGGCCAGCCATGCTGACCGGCGAGGCAACGCATCAGGCGCTCGCGAAGGGCTTTTCGATCGGCACGCGCTTTCACTCGTCGCCGGTCGTGCGGCTCGCCGATGCGAAGCCCGTCCATCTCGGCCATGCGGCGCGCGCGGACGGCCGCTGGCGCCTGTATGCGTTCGCGGATGCGAATCGCAGCGCGCTGCACGCGCTGTGCGAGCATCTTGCCACGTCACCCGATTCGGTGTTGCGGCTCGCCACGCCGGAAGGCGCCGACGTGGACAGCGTGTTCGATCTGCGCGCGGTGCTGCAGCAACCGCATCGCGACGTTCGTCTCGAAGACCTGCCGGCGTTGCTATTGCCGCGCAAGGGACGCTATGGTCTCGTCGACTATGAGAAGGCATTTACGAGCGATGCGGCAACTGATATCTTCGACGAACGCGGTATCGATCGCGAACGGGGCGCGCTCGTCGTGGTCCGTCCGGATCAATACGTCGCCCATGTGCTTCCTCTGAATGCCTATGCGGAACTGAACGCCTTCTTCGGGCCGATTTTCCGCCTGCGCTAAACCACGCCGATACTGCCAAATTGCCGACCCAACACGACCCCGACGCGCTCTCGAAGTTTACGGGCAGCCTCGTCCGCCGCGCCCAGCAACGCCATGCGGCGGTATGGCTCAGCGAAGTTTCCACCGAGATCACGAGCGTCCAGTACGCGGCGCTCGAAATCCTGCGGCACACGCCCGGCGTCAATCAACGGCAACTCGGCGAAGGGCTCGACGTGGATCGCTCGACGATTGCCGATCTCGTGGCGCGCATGGTGCGCAATGGGCTCGTCAAGCGATCCGACGATCCCGCCGACAAGCGCAGTTATCTGCTATCGCTGACCACGGCCGGCAACAAGCAGCTTGCGGCCTTGCGGCCGCGTGTCGAGGAACTCGAGCGTGTGTTGACCGCAAGGCTGACGCAACGGGAGTGCGAGGAGTTGCGGCGGCTGTTGTCGGCGTTGTTGCCGCCGAAGGGGTAGGGGCGGGGCGAGGCCAATGTCCCTTGCCTACCGGTCAAAAGCAGGCTCCTGCTTCATCATCAGCAGCGTCTCGCCGTCCTGCACCGTCTCGCCGCGCTGGTTGAGCACCTTCAGATACAACGTCGCAATGGAGCGATCGTCGCGTCGGGTCGGACGCAGAGCTTTTACTTCGACTTCCACGTGAATGCGATCGCCTATCAGCAGCGGCGCGCGAAACGCCCAGTTCCAGCCGAGCGTTGCGATGCCCATCAGCCGCACGGGGCAACGTGTCTTCAGGCCGTCGGCCAACGACAGGCCGAGCAGTCCATGCGCGATCCGGCCGGAAAAGCCGGCTTCCTGTGCCGCGACATCGTCGAGATGGATGTCGTAGAGGTCGCCCGACACGCCCGCGAAGTTGACGACGTGCGTTTCCGTGACCGTGATGCCCGACGTCAGGAAATGATCGCCAATCCGGATGTCTTGCGCGGCGTAGGTGCCGGGTTGCAGTCGCCGCCCTTCACGAGCCGGCGTTGTTGTTTCATGGGTTTCCGTAACCATGTCGTCTCTCCTTGTTGTGTTCCTTCATCGCCGCGCGGCACTCCGCCGGCGAAGTGTGGATGGGTAACAGCAAGCGTCGGCAAACATCAGCACACCGATTGCAGCCGTTGTGCGCAGGTCGAGAGCACGCTGTCCGGTTCGACCGTCCACCAGCGATCGCGCGAAAAAATCTCCACTTCCACCATGCCGTCGTAGCCGGCTTCCTCGATCTGCCGACGAAAACCCGCCAGATCGACGACACCGTCGCCCATCATGCCGCGGTCCATCAACATGTCCCGCGTATCGGCGAGCCAGTCGCAGACGTGATACCCGAGTATCCGCCGCGCGCGTCCGGCCGCCGCGATCGATTCGGACAGCAGCGGGTCCCACCAGCAGTGGTAGACATCGATGGCGACGCCGAGTAGCGCCGGATCGTCGGGCGCGATGGACTCGCACAGAGCGAGCGCCTGCGCGATCGTGTTGACCACCGAGCGGTCCGCCGCATACATCGGATGCAAAGTCTCGATGGCGAGCGGCACGCGCAGCTTGCGTGCCTCGCCGTACAGTTCCGCGATGCCGTCTGCGACCTGCTGGCGCGCTCCCGCAAGATCGCGCGGTGCCGTGCCGGCGCTATTCGCCGGTCCTGTTCCATTCACGCCGCCCACGACCATCACGAAGCATCGTGCGTCGAGTTCCGCCGCATCGTGCAACGCGCGCCGGTTGCTTTCGATAGCCGCGCGGCGCTCCGCCGGCGTGGCGCCTGTCAGATAGGCCGAGCGGCAATAGCCGCTCACACTCAGTTGCAAGGCGCGAAGCTGGCGCGCGACGGCCGGGGCGCCGGCCGCTTCGACTTCCTGCCGCCACGGCGCTACGCCACCGAAGCCCGCGCGGGCGATCCGGTCCAGCGTGAGCGCGATCGGCTCGCGATGCCCGAGCGTCGCGGTATTGATGGAACAACGGTGTAGCTGGTTGTTCAGCGATTCCATGCGTCGTTTCTCCCTGGTTGCCGCTTCAGTGGCCGCATCAATTGCCGCAGCCCAGCGTTTCCATGACGCGCCGCATGCGCTCGACGGCCAGCTCCGGATCGCGCAGCAGATTCGCGGTGTCCGCGAAACGGAACACGTCCGCGAGATAGCGCGGCGGACGTGCGCCGTGATGGCCGCCGAGCATGAAGAAATGCGGCTGGAAGCCGTTCAGGTAGGCGAGGAAGACGACGCCGGTCTTGTAGTATTGCGTCGGCATCCTGAAGATGTGGCGCGATAGGGCGACGGTGGGGGCGAGCAGGCTGTCGTAACGGGCCACGTCGCCTGCGGCCAGCGCGGCGAGTGCCTGCGACGCGGCGGGTGCGATCGCATCGAAGATGCCGAGCAGCGCATGCGAGAAGCCCTGTTCGTCGCCCTTGATCAGCGCCGGATAGTTGAAGTCGTCGCCGGTGTACATCCTGACGCCGTTGGGCAGCCGGCGGCGGAACGCAATTTCCTTGCTGTCGTCGAGCAGCGAAATTTTGATGCCGTCTATCTTGTGCGCGTTCTGCGCGATGATGCCAAGGCATACGTCGGCGGCTTCGTCGAGATCGTCGCTGCCCCAGTAGCCCTTCAGTTCCGGATCGAACATGTCGCCGAGCCAGTGCAGTATCACCGGCTGGTCGCACATGGCCAGCACTTCGCGATAGACCCGCGCGTAATCGTCGCGGTGCCGCGCAACGCGGGCGAGCGCGCGGCTCGCCATCAGGATCACCCGGCTACCGGTGCGCTGGATTGCATCGAGCTGCGTGGCATAGGCGCGAATCACGTCGTCGCACGACGTCGCAAGATGCGCGGGCAGATGGTCTGTGCCGCAGCCTGACGCGATGAGTGCGCCCGGCAGGTCGCGGGTTTCGTTCATCGTGCGCTCGACCAGTTCGAGCGCCGTTTCCCACGTAAGGCCCATGCCGCGCTGGGCCGTATCCATCGCCTCGGCGATGCCGAGTCCCTGGCCGATCAGATAGCGGCGATATTCGATCGTGCGTGTCCAGTCGATCGCGCACGGCTGGTTCAGCTCGCCACTTCGAAGCGGATCGGCGACGACGTGCGCGGCGGAATAGGCAATCCGGCTGAACGGCGCCGTCGCGGGTTTGACCGCTAGCGGCTGGCCCTGGAGCGTATAGGATTCGAGCCGGCCTGAGGATGTAGGAAGAACGATGTGCATGATGATCAGGAATGGATTGGGAGCGTGCAAGCGGCGGGCTTTACGCGGGTGTGTCGGAGAAACACGAAAATGAAGCGGGCACGTCGATGCCGAAGAACGTGGCGAATGCGGCCAGTTGTCCCTCGATCATCGGACGCCCATTGGTCGCTCGACAGCCGCATTGTTGCGCGTGCGCGAGCAACGGCGTCACGGCGGGCGTCATGATGATGTCCACGACCTGCAGCGACGCAGGGAACGCGCCGAATGACGCGGGCATGCCGTCGCCGGGCCGCATGCCCACGGGCGAGCAGTTGATCAGCAGATCGATGCCCGATACGTCGGCCGGATCGATATCGACGCTGACCTGACACGCGGGGTGGAAGCGGTTCAGGCGGCCGGCGAGTTCATCGGGCAACGCGCGGTTGGGATCGCTCAGCGCGAGGCTCGCGACACCCGCACCGGCAAGGGCGAACGCGACGGCCGCCCCCGAGCCGCCCGCACCGAGCTGCTTGACGCGCTTGCCGCGCAGCGCAAAACCGATCCGCTCGAGTCCAATGACGAGCCCCGTGCCGTCGAACATATCGCCGAACCAGCTACCGTCCGGCTGCCGCCGCATCACGTTGATCGCGCCGACCTGCGCCGCCGTTGCCGATACCGCATCGACCAGCGCCATCGCGCTGACCTTGTGCGGCACGGTCACGACGAGGCCATCGAGATTGGCCAGCGATTTCAGACCGACCACGACCTGCGCGAACGATGCAACCGGTGCTTCGAACGGCAGACAGACGGCGTTGATGCCGCCCGCGGCGAAAAGCGCGTTCATGAGCTGTGGCGTCTTCACCTGGGTGACCGGGCTGCCGAGAATGCCGAACAGACGCGTCGAGCCGTCGATGCGCGATGCCTGCGTCGCGCCGCTCACAAGCGGTTCTCCCGGCGCGCGGCGAGGCGCGGATGTTCCGGCCACGCCTGTTCCGACATCGCGGCGTCGAGTCCCATCGGCTCCGGGCGGAACAGACGCTCGTCCATCAGCTTGAGGTCCGGCGAAATGGCGGGGCGGAATGCCATGTGCGTGAGGATGTCACGCTCCAGATCGATACCCGGCGCGATCTCGATGAGTTCCAGGCCGCCGTCGATAGTACGGAACACGGCGCGTTCGGTGACGAACAGTGTCGTCTGATTGCGCTCGCGGGCGAACGGTCCGTTATACGACACCTGCTGCAGCTTCGGCACGAACTTGCGGTGCGCGCCTTCGCGCAGGATGCGCAGCTTGCCGTCTTCGCAGGCCACCTGGAGACCGCCGGCTGTGAACGTGCCGCCGAACACCATCTTGCGTGCGTTCTGGCTGATGTTGATGAAGCCGCCCACGCCGATCAGCTTGTTCGCGAACCGGCTGATGTTGACGCTGCCCTGCGAGTCGATTTCGACTGCCGAAAGAAAGGCGATGTCGATTCCGCCGCCGTCGTAGAAGTCGAACTGGTACGGCATGTCGATGATCGCGCTGTAGTTGCGCGCGGCGCCCGCATCGAGGCCGGCCGCCGGCGCACCGCCGATCAGCCCCTGTTCGTTGGTCAGCACGATGTGATGCAGCACGTCTTCCTCGGCCGCGACGAGTCCGATGCCGGTGCAGACGCCGGAGCCCACGTTGCATACCGCGCCGACGCGCAGTTCCATCGCCAGCCGGCGCGCGATGATCTTGCGTTCGTCGAGCGGCAAACGTGGAAAACCGCCGAGCGGAATGCGCATCTCGCCCGAGAACGCCGGATCGTAGGCCGTCTGATACGTGACCGGCTGATCGGCCTCGACCACGACCACATCGACGAGCATGCCGGGGATCTTCACCGTCTTGGCCGGCAGGGTGCCGCGTTTCGCGAGCCGCTTGACCTGCACGATCACAAGCCCGCCGTTGCGCTTCGTGGCCTGTGCCATCGACAGCATGTCGCCGAAAATCGCTTCCTGCTCCATCGAAATGTTGCCGTCTTCGTCGGCGGTCGTGCCGCGCAGAAAGGCCACGTCGATGTCGAACGGTTTATAGAAAAGCCATTCGCGTCCCTCGATCTCGATCAGGCTGACGAGCGTATCGTCGCTGGCGGCACCTTGCCGGCCGCCGTCGTTGCGCGGGTCCACGAACGTGTGCAGGCCGACGTGGCTGATCAGGCCCGGACGGCCCGCGGCGATTTCGCGTGTCAGTTGCGAGAGCGCGCCTTGCGGCAAGGTCCACGCCTCGATCTCCTGGTTCAGCGCCATCTGCGCAAGCGGCGGTGAATCGACGAGCGTGCCGCAGACGACGCGCTTGAGCAGCCCGGCATGCGCGAGTCGCGAAGCGCCCCGTTCGCCGCGGTCGCCGAGTCCGACCGGGTGTACCGAGGTGAGCCGGCGCGGCTCGCCTTGCGCGAGAAAGCGCCGCTCCAGCGCCTCGATCAGCGCTTCGGGCACGGCATGGCCGCTGCCCGATCCGCCGATCATCAGGGTATCGCCATCTTTCAGCATGCCGGCTGCTTCGTCGGCGCTCAGAATCTGCATGTCTTCTACTCCGTAGGGTCGCGTTCTGGTCACGCAGGGCGCCGCGCGCCGTGCCTCGTATCGAACCGCAGCGCCTCGCAGGAAGCGCTGCCGGGACCGCAAAAACTTACTTTGGTAAGGGCCGTTCAAAATGGCCTCCGCGCCGGGCAGCGACAACTGCCCTGGATCGGACGTTGCGCCGGGAACCGCGTGGCCGCGTGTTCGCGGCGCAACGGATCAGGCCGTCGAGCCCGACTCCCGGAGCACCTGCTGTTCATCCTGATGACGCGACAGACGCTTGCCCCACAGCGCGGCGATCAGCGTGAGCAGACAGAAAACGGCGAGGAACAGCATCACGCCGGTCGGCTTGCCGTTCGCGTACGCAACGAGCGCCGTGGCGATGAACGGCGTCGGGCCGCCAATGATTGCGCCCGACAGCTCGCGGCACATTGCGATGCCGGAGAAGCGGTATTGCGTCGGGAACAGGTTCGACAGGAAGGAGCCCTGCGCGCCGCAGGTGCAGCCCCAACTGATGCCGTAGACCGCGCTCATCGCGATGGTCGCGAGCACGACGTCCTTCGAGTCGATCATGTGGAAGAGCGGCCAAACGAGGCTCAGCGCGATCAGTGCGCCGGCCGCGAACACGTTGCCGCTGCCGTAGCGGTCGGCCAGCATGCCGCCCACCGGCGCGCACAGCAGCGAAAAAGCCAGCGCGATGATCAGGGCGATGAGACTGTCGGACTTCGCCATCCCGAGCGTGTTGGTCATGTAGCTCAGGGCAAACGTGTTCAGCACATAGCTGAGCGCCTGATGGCCGCCCATCGCGAGGAAGCCGCACAGAACCTCGCGCCGGCTATTGCGGAAGAGTTCGGCCACGGGCACTTTCTCCTTCCTCGCGCGTTCACTGGCCTTTTCCATCGCCGCGATATATTCGGGCGTTTCGTCGAGCTTCGAGCGGATATAGATCGCCACTCCGAACAGCACCAGCGAAATCAGGAACGGCACGCGCCATGCCCACGAATACAGGATGTTTTCGGGCACCGATGAAATCACGAGGAACGTCGTGATCGCTATCAGCACGCCGAAGTTCGTGGCGGCATTGGGAATCGAGGTAAAGAACGCGCGCCGTGACGGCGGCGTGTACTCCGCGATCAACGTGATCGCGCCGGCCAGTTCCGCGCCCGCGCCGAAGCCCTGCATCAACCGCAGCAGCACCAGCAGAGCCGGGGCGAGCATGCCCACCTGCTGATAGGTCGGCAGCAGGCCGAGGCCCACGGTCGCCGCGCCCATGATCGTCACGCAGAACACGAGTGCCGGTTTGCGCCCGTACTTGTCGCCGATATGCGAGATCACGATGCCGCCGACAGGGCGGATCACGAAGCCCACGGCAAACGTAGCGAAGGCCGCGAGCACGCCGGCCAGTTGCGACAGTTGCGGAAAGAAAAGCTTGTTGATGATGAGCCCCGACGCCGCGGCGTAGAGGCCGTAGTCATACCACTCGATGATGGTGCCGAGCGTCGACGCGAATACCGCACGTCGGATGTTTTTTCGGCTAACCTGCTGCGCATGTGCATGCTGCATAGCGCTGTCTCCGTTTCTCTTGTCAATGATGTTCCGCGGCGCACCGAGAGGCGGCGCGGCGCACTGTTTGCCCGCTAGGAACGCTTCGGCCGCTCGCCGAACGCGTTGGCTCCTTCTTCGTAGTTGCCCGAGGCGAAGCACAGCGACGTCAACTCGTTCTCGTAGCGGATGCCCTGATCGACGGACATCGACAGCGCCGCGCGCACGGCCGCCTTGACCGACTGCGTCGCAATCGGGCTGAATTCGGCCATCTTCCGGCACAGCGCCATCGCGGTATCGACCACGGCCGTGTCTTCGACCACGATCTCCACCAGACCGATGCTGTGCGCCTCGTGTGCGTCGATCGAGTCGCCGGTGAGCAGCAGCCGCATGGCCTGGCCGTAGCCAACCAGACGCGGCAGCATTTGCGATGCGCCGCCGCCGCCGACCCAGCCGCGCAAGACTTCCGGCGCGCCGAACTTCGCGCTTTGTCCCGCCACGCGGATGTCGGCGCCCAGCATCATTTCGAGTCCGCCGCCCAGCACCCATCCTTTGAGCGCCGCGACGACCGGCTTGGTGAATTCGCGAATGACCATCGCGTAGTCCGTGCGCCGGCGGAATTCCCACGCAGTCCGATACGTCTTCAACGTATGGAGATCGCTGCCGGCACTGAAGGCGCGTTCGCCTTCGCCGCGCAACAGCACGACGCGTACGTCGTTATCCCGCTCCAGTTCCTCCCTGATTCCAACCAGCGTTTGCGTCATTTCCGGCGTCATCGCATTCATTTTTTCCGGCCGGTTGATGACGATTTCGGCCACGGCTCCGTGGCGCCTGAGTAGAACGTGCTCCTGCATTGTGTCTCCTGATTCTGCTGCTGCATGCAGCGCGGTTTCCCTCGATCGCGACCCAAATACTTACTTACTAGTAAGTATTTTTTCGTGAAGATACCAGCTTTGTTTGAGACAGGCAACGGGGATTTTTGCTAGCGTCATGGCTAGCGCCTGGCGCCGTCCGCAATGGGTCTGCGACGGGAGCCGGGAAGTGGGGAAAGTGTTTTGCCGGCCGGCTGGCCGGGCTCGGGGATGGACTGCTTCGCTGCTGGGGCGCGGGGGAGTCGTGTAGAATCGGCGCCATCAATCGTGCCGGACCGTTGTGCGCCGGCTGCCCGCAATTACACGAGTCACGCCTGCTGCTGTGTTCCGCATGAGGCCGCTCTCATCACACCGTTTTTCGCCGAGGTGAGACGTTGAGTCAGAACGACAAGACAACTTCCGGGCCCAAAAAGCCTTCGATGTACGACAGCATTAAAGAACTGGCAAAGAAGCTGCTCATTGCACACGGTTATCACAAGACCACGTTCGGCGTGATCGCCAAACAGTTAGGTATCACGACGACCAATATCCACTATCACTTCGGCAACAAGAACAGTCTCGTTGAAGAAGTCGTCAAGGATTATGTCGACGCGGCAATCCACGGGCAAAAGAGCATCTGGCTCGATGAAACGAAGTCGCTACAGGAAAAGGTGCAGGGAGAGATCGCCTATAACCGCAATCTGTACAGGAAATACAACCCGGGCGGAAAGACCCATCATCCCTGGAGTCTGATCGGACGTCTACGGCTCGAAAGCGATGTGCTCAGCGGCGAAGCGCGCGCGACCCTCGTCAGGTTCACGACCGAAATTCACGGCGCAATCGAGACAGCGGTCGGATTCGCGATCCGCAGCGGTGAGTTGAAACGCGATACGCCGAAGGAGGACCTGATTCTTCTATTGACTCATCTTGCCGACAGCCTTTCGGTATTCGCACAGGACGCGGGGGGATTCGAACGGGTCGAGCAATTCATGAATGCGTTTTCGCGCGTCGTGTTGACGAAATACACGCGCAATTCAGGCTGAGAGGACGGAGGTCCTGATTGAGGTACTTCTAATGCGTGCCGAGTCGTCCGGCACGCGGTGCTGCGGTCAGTTCGCGATGGATTGGCCGCAGCTATGCAACGTCGCGCGATCTTCGATGAACCCGACGTCGTGGACATCGGGAACACACTGACTCCCTCACGCCAGCGCCTGCGCTCCCGCTTTCGCGACCTGCGCATCTTCACCCGGCTTCACGCCGGACACACCGACGGCGCCCACCACCTGCCCATCGACGGTAAGCGGAACACCGCCTTCCAGCGTCGCGACGAGCGGTGCGCTCACGAAAGCGGTGCGGCCGCCATTGATCATTTCTTCGTAGAGGCGCGACTCGCGACGTCCCAAGGCCGAGGTGCACGCCTTGCCGATTGCCATCTCGGCGCCGATCGGCGCGCAGTTATCCAGACGCAGCAGGCCGAGCAGATGGCCGCCGTCGTCGACCACCGCGATGGCGACGGGCCAGTGGTTTTTTTCCGCCTCGGCGCGAGCGGCGTCGAGAATGCGCGTGGTTTCCGCGAGGGTGAGTACAGATTTGGTTTGCATGTCGGTCGATTCCCGGAGTTATTGAAGCGCGTCTTCGATAAGTTCGATCCAGTGCTGCACGCGCGTGCGATTGGCACCGGCGAGGTGAGTCTGACAGCCGATGTTGGCCGTCGCAATGAGGTCGGGCTGGCCGCTTTCGAGCGCGTCGAGCTTGCGCTCGCGCAGCGTTGCCGCCAGTTCCGGCTGCGTGATCGAATAGGTGCCCGCCGAGCCGCAGCATAGATGCGCGTCGGGAACGTCGGTCAGGTCGTAGCCGAGCCGCGTCAGGATCGCCTCGACCGCACCGCCGAGCTTCTGCGCATGCTGCAGCGTACACGGGCAATGAAAGGCGATGCGCTTGCGCTCGCCGGTTTGCAACGCGTCGAGCGGTTCGCCGCGGAGCACTTCGACGAGATCGCGGGCCAGTTCGCTCGTGCGCGCGGCCTTGGCCGCGTAGTGCGGATCGTCGCGCAGCAGATGCCCGTATTCCTTCACGAATGCACCGCAGCCGCTCGCGGTCAGCACGATCGCTTCGGCGCCCGCCTCGATGGCCGGCCACCATGCGTCGATATTGCGGCGTGCGCGCGCGAGGCCCGCATCCTGCGCGTTCAGGTGGTAGTCGGTCGCGCCGCAACAGCCGGCCTGCGATGCCGCGATCACGCTGATGCCGAGCCGGTCGAGCACGCGCGCCGTCGCGGCGTTCGTGTTCGGCGACAAGGCGGGCTGCACGCAGCCTTCGAGTATCAGCATGCGACGGCTGTGTCTTGCCGGCGGGCGCGGCTTGGCCGCGACCTTGTCGACGGGGATTTTCTGCCGCAGCGATGTGGGCAGGAAGGGCCGCGCGAGACGGCCCGCTGTCAGCAGCGTCTTGAATACCATTGGGCGCGGGATAACCTGTCGCAGACCTTCGCGCAGCATGCGCTCGCCGGCCGGCCGCGCGACCCGTCGCTCGAGTTCGGCGCGGCCGATATCGAGCAGCGCGTGATAGGTGACGCCGGAAGGGCAGGTCGTTTCGCAATTGCGGCAACTCAGGCAGCGGTCGAGATGCTGCTGGGTTTTCGCGCCGACGTCCTCGCCTTCGAGCAGTTGCTTGATCAGATAAATGCGGCCGCGCGGGCCGTCGAGCTCGTTGCCGAGGACCTGATAGGTCGGGCAGGTCGCGTTGCAGAAGCCGCAATGGACGCAACTGCGCAGGATCGATTCCGCTTCGTCGGCGCGCGCGAGAGTTCGGGCCTGTTCGCTGAGGTTGGTTTGCATGGTGTCTCGCGTCAGAAGTCGGCGTACAGGCGGCCGGGGTTGAACAGGCCATGCGGATCGAGCCGCGCCTTCAATGCGCGATGCAGGCGCAGCAGCGGCGCGGTGAGCGGCATGAACGGGCTTGCCGCGCCGCGCGGGTCCGGCGTTGCGTCCGCGCTGTAGCGAGTCGCGTGACCGCCGGCGGCCGCGGCGATTGCCTGTATCGACGAAACGTCGGCATGGCTCTTGAGCCAGCGCTGCGCGCCGCCCCAGTCGAGCATGACGTCACCGGGCAGTGCCATGAGCGGCGCGGCGACCGGCAGCGACAGACGCCAGAGCGGACGCGCATCGGCGAAGAAAGGCAGGCGGTGTTCGCGCAGGTCGGTCCAGAACGCCATGTCGAGGTCCGCGCCGCCGATGTGGCCGATGGCCGATTCCACGGAGCCTTCGCCGCCTTCGAGCCGCACGTGCAACAGGCCATCCTCGTAACAGGCGCCGGTGACGGGAAGCGCGCCGCGGCGCCAGTTCGTCAGCGCCGTCATGGCTTTGTCGGCGCTCATCTCAAGGACGACGCTGCGCGTCGCGCGCGGTTTGGGCAGTACCTTTAGCGACACCTCGGTCATCACGCCGAGGCATCCGTAGCTGCCGGCCGCGAGCCGCGCCATGTCGTAACCGGCGACGTTCTTCATCACTTCGCCGCCGAAGCGCAGATGCTTCGCCTCGCCGGTGATCAGGCGGCAACCGAGCACGAAGTCGCGCACGGAGCCTGCCCACGGCCGGCGCGGTCCCGACAGCCCGCTCGCGACCGCGCCGCCGAGCGTCGCGCGGCCGTCGAATTCGGGCGGCTCGCAGGGCAGCATCTGACCGGCGGCATCGAGTGCGGCCGAGAGCGCCGCGACGGAGGTGCCGCAACGCGCCGTGATAACGAGTTCGGTCGGCTCGTAGCGGACGATGCCGCTGTGGCTGCGCGTGTCGAGTTCGCGCGCGCCGTTGGGTGCGCCGTCGGGTGCACCATCAGGCACACCGCGGCCGAGTAACGCCTTGGTGTTGCCGCCGCGCACGCTCAGCGGCGTATGCGTCGAGATGGCGCGAGCGACTTCGTCGACGAGACGCTGGCTGTCGTCCAGCGGGATCGGATCGTCTCGCATCAGAATCGCTCCAGTTCGGGGAACGGCAACGCGCCGTGGTGAACGTGCATCGCGCCGAATTCGGCGCAGCGGTGCAGGGTCGGGATGTTCTTGCCGGGGTTGAGCAGACCTTGCGGATCGAACGCGGCTTTCAGGGCATGAAACAAGGTCAATTCATCGGCATTGAACTGCGCGCACATCTGATTGATCTTCTCGCGGCCCACGCCATGTTCCCCTGTGATGCTGCCGCCGACCTTCACGCACAGCTCCAGGATCGCGCCGCCGAGCGCTTCGGCGCGCTCGGTCTCGCCCGCGTTCGCATCGAACAGGATCAGCGGATGCAGATTGCCGTCGCCCGCGTGGAAAACGTTGGCGACGCGCAGCCCGTATTGCTGCGACAGGCGCTCGATGCCGGCCAGCACGCCCGGCAGTTCGCGGCGTGGGATCGTGCCATCCATGCAGTAGTAGTCGGGCGAGATGCGGCCGACCGCCGGGAACGCGTTCTTGCGGCCAGCCCAGAATTTCTGGCGCTCGGCTTCGTCGCGGGCGAGCCGCACGTCGGTGGCGCCGGCCGCGCGCAGCAGCGCTTCCACCCGCTCGCAATCCTCGTGGACGTCGCTTTCGGCGCCGTCCACCTCGCACAGCAGGATGGCTGCCGCATCCACGGGATAGCCCGCGTGGATAAAGTCTTCGGCGGCGCGAATGGCGAGGTTGTCCATCATCTCCAGGCCGCCCGGAATGATCCCCGCGCCGATGATCTCGGCCACCGCCGAGCCGGCCCGCTCGACGTCGTCGAAGCTCGCGAGCAGCACGCGGGCGCTCTGCGGTTTGGTGAGCAGCTTCACCGTGACTTCGACGACGATGCCGAGCATGCCTTCCGAACCGGTGAAGAGCGCGAGCAGATCGAAGCCGGGCGAATCGAGCGCGTCCGATCCGAGCGTGACGCGTTCGCCCTCGATGGTGAGGACTTCGAGCTTGAGGATGTTGTGGACCGTCAGGCCGTATTTGAGGCAGTGCACGCCGCCGGCGTTCTCGGCGACGTTGCCGCCGATCGAGCAGGCGATCTGCGACGAGGGATCGGGCGCATAGTAAAGCCCGTATGGCGCGGCGGCCTGCGAGATCGCGAGATTGCGCACGCCCGGCTGAACGCGCGCGATGCCGGCCTCGGGATCGATCGCGACGATGCGGTTCATGCGCGCCATCACGAGCAGAATGCCTTTTTCGAGCGGCAGCGCGCCGCCCGACAGACCGGTGCCGGCGCCGCGCGCCACCACGGGAATGCGCGCCTCGTGCGCATAGCGCAGCAGCGTTTCGATCTGCTCGACGGTTTCGGGCAGCGCGACGAGTAGCGGGGTCGTGCGATAGGCCGAGAGCCCGTCGCATTCGAACGGACGCAGCTCCTCGGCTTCGTGCAGGATCGTCAGGCCAGGCACGCGCGCGCGCAGTTCCGCGACGACGGCGGCACGGTCGTGCGTAACGAGCGGGCCGTCGATCGCTTCGTCATAGCGATAGCTCATGAATGTCTCCTCGCCCTCGCGCGACGGATCGGGGCGACCGGCCGGCAGGCGTTGCAGGCGGAATTGTTGCCGCGCCGCCGGCGTCTGTCGATAAGCTGGTCGAGTGGTCGTACCAGTTTTTTATCGGGCTTCGCAGAGCAATTTCCGCACTGGCTTTAATATCGTGCGATATCCTGCTGGATAACGATTTGATTCATGCCCTTGTCCTAACTGGTCGTACCACTTGAAAATGCACGATACGAATACCCGCGAGAACGCCGATGTCGCCCCCGCCCGCCAGGTCGCGGACGTCGTGGCGGAACGCATCGAACGGCTGATCGTCGACGGCGTGCTCAAAGCGGGGCAGTCGCTGCCCTCGGAGCGGCGGCTTGTCGAGAAGCTCGGCGTGTCGCGCACGGCGCTGCGCGAAGGGCTCAAGCTGCTGCGCGCGCGCGGCATCATCGAGACCTCGCATGGGCGCGGGTCGTATGTCGCCAGTCTGACCGGGCACACGGAGACCTCGCCGCTCATGCACCTGCTCGGCTCGCAGCCGCGCACGCTCTACGACCTGTTCGAGGTGCGCGGCATGCTGGAAGCGGAATCGGCGCGGCTGGCGGCACTGCGCGGCACGCCGGCTGACCATGTGCTGATTACGCGGCGCTATCAGGAGATGATCGAGGCACAGGAGACCGAGGCTGATCCGTCGGTCCACGCGCGCCTCGATCACGCGTTTCATCTGGCGATTTGCGAGGCTTCGCACAATCCGGTGCTGGTCCACACCCTGCAATCATTGACCGATCTGCTGCTCAGTTCCGTGTTCGCGTCGGTCAATAACCTTTACCACCGCGAACAGCACAAACGGGTGATCGATCGTCAGCATGCGCGGCTTTACAACGCGGTGGTCGGCAAGCTGCCGGAGCAGGCGCGAAAGGCCGCCGCCGATCATATCGACAGGGTCTGTGCGAGCCTGCGTGAAATCGAGCAGGAAGAGCAGAGGCTGGTGCGGGCGACGTTGCGGCTCGAAGGGTGGAGTTGAGCGTCCGCTTATGCCTGGAGATACCTAGAAATCCGCCGCCATGGCGAGCGCCCGGGCTTTTCCCTGCTCGATCGCCTGCCGAGGGTCGGCATGCCAGGTGTGCTCCACCATGAGGCTTTTAACGTCGGCCACGCCAATGAACTTGAGCCAGAAGTCGAGATAGTCGGCCTGATGTTCAAACCCGGGATGGCCGCTGCCGGCACTTGCCTCGCGGCTCTGTCCACGCACATGAATGACGAGGGCGCGCGGAATCTTCAGCATCGGACCGTATGCGCTCCCATTGAAGGTGAACAGCATATTGCGCTGGCTGACGAGATCGATCAGTTGTTTCAGCTTGTACGGGTAGCCGAAATTCCACATCGGCACGCCGAGAACGATCCGGTCAGCTTCCTGGAAACGCTTGACGAGCGACTGTATGCGATTCCAGATCGACGATTCGACGCTGTTCAAGGGTTCTTTCGATACCCCTTTATATTTCGCGCCAATGCCCTCGCTGTCGAAGTCGGGCAGGTCTTCTTCCCAGACGTTCAACGTGTCGACCTCGATCGACGTGCAATGCTGGCGATACGCGTCGAGAAACGCATTCGCGATGGTGATCGAGGCTGACGCGTCGCCACGAGGAGAACACACGATATTCAATAGACGCATGATGCCAGGTCCAGATGGGATTGCGATTAGTCAGGTATCCGGTGAATGCTGCCGCCGGTACTCAAACCGTGGCCGGGTCCATCTTGTCGATATCGATACCGTAGCGCGCAATCGCCTCGCTGACTGTCCGGCGCGCAATGGTGCCTTCGTCCGCGAGCGCTTTCAGTGCTGTGAGCACGATGAAATGCCGGTCCACTTCGAAAAACCTGCGTAGCGACTCCCGCGTATCGGAGCGGCCGAATCCATCGGTGCCGAGCGCGATGAAGCGGCGATCGTCGACGAACGGGCGGATCTGGTCGCCGACGATCTTCATGTAGTCGGTCGCCACGACGACCGGACCCGGCCGGCCCTGTAGGCATTGCCGAACGTACGGAATGCGCGGCTCGTCCTGTGGATGCAGGATGTTCCAGCGCTCGGCGGCGAGACCGTCGCGGCGCAGTTCGGTCAGGCTCGTGGCACTCCAGATGTCGCTGGAAACCGCGAAGTCCTGCTTCAGCAATTCACCCGCGGCGATCACTTCGCGCAGAATGGCGCCGCTGCCCATCAGTTGTACATGAGGACGCTGCGCATCGTCGCGAGCTTCGTCCGGTGCCACACCGGGCAGCCTGTATAGCCCCTTGAGAATGCTGGCTTCGGCATCGGGCGGCAGCGCCGGGTGAGGGTAGTTCTCGTTGAGCAGCGTGATGTAGTAGTACACGTCTTCCTGTTGCGCGTACATCCGGCGCAAGCCGTCCTGAACGATGACGGCCAGTTCATACGAAAAGGTCGGATCGTACGAGACGCAATTGGGAATGACCGATGACAGCACGTGACTGTGACCGTCGTCGTGTTGCAGGCCTTCGCCCATCAGCGTGGTGCGCCCGGAAGTCGCGCCGAGCAGGAACCCGCGCGTGCGTGCGTCGCCTGCCGCCCAGGCGAGATCGCCAATGCGCTGCAAGCCGAACATCGAATAGAAAATATAGAACGGGATCGTCGGCAACGCATGATTGGCATAGGCGGTGCCGGCGGCGATCCACGACGCGAACGCACCGGATTCGTTGATCCCTTCCTGCAGAATCTGGCCGTCCTTCGCTTCCTTGTAGTAACTCAGCTGGCCCGCGTCCTGCGGCGTATAGAGTTGCCCGACCGGCGAATGAATGCCGATCTGACGGAATAGCCCTTCCATGCCGAAGGTGCGCGATTCGTCCGGCACGATCGGCACGACCAGCTTGCCCAGGTTCGGGTCCTTCAGCAGCGTACTCAGAATGCGCACGAAAACCATCGTGGTGGACGCACCCCGTTCGCCGCTGTCCTTCAGCTGCGCGGCGAATGCCTCGAGCGGCGGAATCGGCAATGGCGGAACATCGGCGAAGCGGGCCGGAACGTGACCGCCGAGCCGCGTGCGGCACGCCGCGAAATAGCGTGCTTCGTCGCTATTCGGCTCGGGCTTCAGATAGGGCATCTCGTCGAGCTGTGCGTCGCTGACCGGCAGATCGAAGCGATCGCGAAAAGCGCGTACCGCATCGGCGCTCATTTTCTTCAATTGATGGTTGATGTTCTGGCCTTCGCCGGCTTCGCCCATGCCGAAACCTTTGACCGTCTTGGCGAGAACGACGGTTGGCCGGCCCTCGGTGCGCATGGCCTGCGCATACGCCGCGTGAACCTTTTCCGGATCATGACCGCCGCGCGCCAGTTTCCAGATTTCGTCGTCGGACAGATCGGCCACCAGTTCGAGCAGTTCGGGATACTTACCGAAGAAATGTTCGCGCACATAAGCGCCGTTCTGCGACTTGAAGGTTTGATAATCGCCGTCCACGCATTCCATCATGCGCCGGCGCAGCAGGCCGGTGTGATCGCGTTGCAGCAGCGCGTCCCATCCGCTTCCCCAGATGACCTTGATGACGTTCCAGCCGGCCGCGCGGAAGGTGCCTTCCAGTTCCTGGATGACCTTGCTGTTGCCGCGCACCGGGCCGTCCAGACGTTGCAGGTTGCAGTTGACCACGAAGATCAGATTGTCGAGCCGCTCGCGGCCGCCGAGCGAAATCGCCGCGAGCGATTCCGGCTGGTCCATTTCGCCATCGCCGAGAAAGGCCCACACTTTACGGCCCTGATGTTCCTTGAGCCCACGGTATTCGAGGTAGCGCATGAAGCGCGCCTGATAGGCCGCCGTGAGCGGCCCGAGCCCCATGGACACCGTGGGGAATTGCCAGAAATCTGGCATCAGGCGTGGATGCGGATAAGAGGAGAGGCCATTGCGGCCCGCTTCGCGGCGGAAGTTGTCCAGTTGCGCTTCCGTTATGCGGCCTTCGAGGTAGGCGCGGCCATAGATGCCCGGTGCGGAATGCCCCTGAATATAGACCAGGTCTCCGGCGAAGTTCCCGGTGCGGCCGCGAAAGAAATGGTCGAACCCGACGTCGTAGAGCACCGCGGCGGACGCGTACGTCGCGATATGGCCGCCCACATTCGAATGCTTGCCTGCGCGCAAAACCATGATCATCGCATTCCAGCGGATATAGGCATTCAGGCGGCGTTCGAGTCTCAGGTCGCCGGGGTAGGCGGGTTGCCGTTCGAGTCCGATCGTGTTGACGTAGGCGCTCGTCACGCGGCCATGCATATCGCCATGTCGGGCAGCATCCCGGTCGACCAGTCGATCGATCAGGTAATGCGCGCGTGGACGTCCTTCCACGGCCACGACCGCTTCCATCGCTTCCAGCCATTCTCGTGTTTCCTGCGGATCGACATCGACGGATTCAAAGACGGAATTCATTGGCACATCTCCAGAATGAGTGGCGGGTGCATCGCTTGCACGAACCGCGGCAAAAAAGGTGTCCACGAAAAACAGCGCATTACGATTGCAATTGCAATCGTTAAGGCGGCCATTGTAGCTCCGTAGAGTAGAATTGCAACTGCAATTACCTCATGGAGTTTTCCGATATGTCCAGAAACGAGCCCGACCTGTGGTTCTCATTCGTCCGCGCGCACCGTTTGATGATTCGCGAGGTCGAGCGGCGGCTGGCCGAGAGCGGCTTGCCCGCTTATGCGTGGTATGACCTGCTGTGGGGGCTGGAAAGCGGCCCCGGCGGCACGCGGCGCATGCACGAACTGGCGGACGTGCTGGCGATCGAGCGCTACAACCTGACGAGACTGGTTGACCGCCTGGAGGAAGAAGGGCTCGTTACCCGTGCCCGTTCCGCCGAGGACGGACGGGCCGCCTACGCGTCGATTACCAGCAAGGGGCGCGCGCTGCGCAAAAAAATGTGGAAGGTCTACGAATCCGCGGTGGCCGAGTTGTTTCTCGCCCAGTTCGATGCGGACGAACAGCGCGTGTTCGCGAGCGCGCTCGATCAGGCCGGCGCGGCCGCGCGCGAAGCGGCGCCGGGCAAATAAGGGCAGGGCGCGGCTAGGTCAGCGCATAAGTGCGCAGCGCGGCTTCCAACGTTTGCGCGGACAATGCGCCTTCGTCGACGAGTGCTTTCAGGGCAATCAGGGTGATCCATGGCGCACCGGGGAAATCCGCGTAGGCCGTGCCGCGCTGCGGCGTTGCGCCGAGCGCCACGAATCGCCCGGGTGCAAATGGAGCGATCTGCTCGGCAATATGCTGTGCGTAGCCGGTGACGGCGATCACCGGCGCCGTGCTGTCGCCGAGGCATCGGGCGATATGAGGCCGTCGTGGCCGCGATTGCGGATGAAGCATGTTCCATCGCGCGGCGGCGCGTCCCTCGCGGGCAAGGCGCGTATAGCTGGGACAACTCCAGACTTCCGCCGCGACTCCCCAATCCTGCGAGAGCAGGCGTGCCGCATGGAGCACGCGCTGTAGCGCCTTGCCCGCGCCGCATAGGCGGATTTGCGGCGGCGTTTTTCTATTTCCATTCGTGCTTGCCGTGCTCACTGTGCTTACCTCGGGCGTGAGCCTGAGCCGATACATCCCCTTGATTGCGCCTTGCGCATCGGCACGATGCAAGGGGCCGGTGTCGGCGCACGTATCGTCATGCGTCGCCAGATAGTAGAAGCCGGCTTGATGGTCCACGTAAAGCGCTTGCAGCGCCGAGCGCAGGATGGCGCGTGCTTCATCGGCGGAAGCGGGGTCGTACGGCGTGCAGTCCGGATGCGAGGCGAGCCAGAGCGGCAGTGCGGGTTGCACGCCCTTGCACCAGATCGATGGCCGCGTTTCGGCATCGTTGCACAGAATGCCCCGTCCCGCCGATTCGAACGACAGCATCCGCAGCCGGTCGAGTGTTTCCGATCCGAATAGATACAGCAGCGGCTTTTCGAACGCATGACGCCCGCTTTGAAACCAGAGCGGCCATGCGCTGGGGAGCGCCCCGTGCGAATCTCGCTGCCGGTTCGCTCTGACGATCGAGATTCGATGCGATACCGAACCGTTGCCGCCGAGACTATCCGCAATGGCATCGATGGCGTGTCGCGGAGAAGTGGCATGGCGTGGGACGCTGCGCTCCATGGCGTCGAACGCAGCGAGACAGGCACGTGCCGCACCGCGTGTTGCGTTTGAAAAAACGGGAGGGCGCAGTGGCGCTGAAGTCATACGGATACCTACGGTTGTTGGACGGCTTGCCAAAAGCGATCTTCAGCCATACGATTGCAATTGCAATTATTGTAATTGCAAAAATATGGAGGCCGCAAGGAACCCTATGTCAAACGCCGACGCTATGACGCTTTACACCGCGGACACGCCCAACGGGCAGAAAATCAGCATCTTCCTGAAAGAAGCCGGCATCGCCTACCGGCAGGTGAATCTCGATCTGTCGGGAGGCGATCAGCACCGTCCCGACTATCTGGCGATCAACCCGAACGGGAAGATTCCCGCCGTGGTCGATCATGAAGCCGGCTTGACGATCTTCGAGTCCGGCGCGATCCTGACCTATCTTTCGTCGAAGACCGGGTGCCTATGGCCTGGCCGGCAACGGGAGCAAAGCACGGTCCAGCAGTGGCTGCATTTCCAGATCGGCAGCATCGGTCCGATGCTCGGCCAGCTATGGTGGTTTCTGCATAGGGCCGAGACTGCCAACGATGAGGCGATCGCGCGCTATCGCAAGGAAGCGTTGCGGCTTTACGGCGTCGTGAATCGACGCCTGGGCGAGTCGGCATTCCTCGCCTTGCCCGAATACACGATTGCTGATATCGCCGCGTTCAGCTGGTTGCGCACTTTCGGCGAACTGGAGCTGGACGTGTCGGCATTTCCGCACGTAGCGCGTTGGCTGACGGTGATCGAGGCTCGTCCGGCGGTCATCGAAGGACTCGCCGCGAACAGGGTGCTGTCGCCGGCTGCCGACGGGCAATCCGGTGAGACACGGGAGTAGCGGTATGGCGTGGGCAACGCTGTTTCTCGCCGCGATGCTGGAGATCGCGATGGGCGTGTCGCTCAAGCTGAACGCCGGCTGGACACGGCCCGTGCCGAGTATTCTCGCGATAGTCGCGGGACTGCTCAGCATCTATCTATTGGCGCGCTCGCTTGCGTCTTTGCCAATCGGCACGGCTTATGCGATCTGGACCGGCATAGGCACGATCGGACTCGTGGTGATCGGCATGGTCTGCTTTCATGAAGGAACGGGCTGGATGCGGTTGTTCTTTCTCGGCCTCGCGCTGATCGGCATCATCGGATTGCGCTTCGCCGAGGCGCCCGGGTAAGGCAATGACGTTGTGCGCAACATCGTTCCTGACGTCGGGTTATTGGCGCGGCTCGAATCTTGTCAGGTTATGCGCGTGCAGCCACGATGGATTTTCCGCATACATTTCTTCGATCAATCGTTTGACGAGGCCGATATAGATCGAATTGTCGTTGATACGGTGATTGAAAATGACCGGCGACGTTGCGCGGTCGCTGTCCAGCACCCGGTAGTGCACGTCCTGCCGCGATTGCCGTGCCGACGAGGGCACGATGCACACGCCGAATTCGGCCGCGACGAGTCCCAGTGCGGTCTGGATCTCGCGCACTTCCAGCACCTCGCCCACTTCCACGCCGTGGCCGTACAGGACGTTCAGGACCTGATCGGCAAAGCTGGGGCGCGGCTCCTTGGGGTAAACAATCAACTTTTGTCCTGCCAGCTGTTCGATGGGCAATGGCGTCGATTCTCTCGCCATCGGCGAGCCGGCCGGCACGACCGCGGCAAGGCGCTCTTCGCGCAGGACGATCGCGGCGATATTCGGATCGCCGTGGTGCACGCGGCCGAAGCCGATGTCGATACGGCCTTCTTTCAGCGCCTCGATCTGTTGCATCGACATCAATTCGACCATCTGAATGTCCAGTTCGGGTGCATGCGCGCGCAGCTTGCGCATCAGCGTCGGCAATCCCGCGTACAGAACCGAACCGACGAATCCGATCGACAACACGCTGCGCTGATGGAGTCCCACGCGCCTCGCGGCGGCTTTCATCTGATCTATTCGCGCAAGAACCTGCATGGCCTGCTCGTAAAACAGACGGCCCGCGTCGGTCATCCGCACGGGGCGGGTATTGCGAATCAGCAGGGGGACGCCGACCTCTTCTTCGAGCAACTGAATCTGCCGGCTCAGCGGCGGTTGAGCAATGTGAAGCTGCTCGGCCGCGCGGGTGAAATTGCGCTCGCGGGCCACGGCGACGAAGTAGCGAAGCTGACGCAGATCCATGATGGCTACCTCAAAGATGAACTATTTTTCGATGCATGTTTAGGTATATTGCGTCGCAAAAAATCCATATAAATTGTGGATTGCACGCTCTTTATATTCTATAGGTATCAAAGAGGATGGGGAAAGTATTGGACGGTCGAAATGCGTGACCTGTATAAAACCATCAAATGAACTGAAGTGCATCTTTCGCCATGCCAGGGCGGACCCGCACCAGGCAATTTCCCCAGATACCCAACGGAGACAGTCATCATGAGCGTCAAAGCAGTCCCGGGCAAGAAAGCGCAGGTCCTGCCGAAAGCCGTGTCGAAGCGCGCATAGGGAGAGGAAATCATGTCCACCATCGTCGACAAAGCCAATGAACTGGATCAACTGCTCGCCACCGCGGTGCAGGATGATAAGGAGGCCGGCATATTCCGTTGCCGGCGCGATATCTTCACCCATGCCGATCTGTTCGAACTCGAGATGAAGCACATCTTCGAGAACAACTGGGTGTACCTCGCGCACGAGAGCCAGATTCCGGACAACAACGACTACTACACCACGTGGATCGGCCGCCAGCCTATTGTCATTACTCGCGACAAGACGGGGCAATTGAATGCGGTCATCAACGCCTGCGCGCACAAGGGGGCGATGCTGTGCCGCCGCAAGCATGGCAACAAGGGCAGCTTCACTTGCCCGTTCCACGGCTGGACGTTCTCGAATACGGGCAAGCTGCTCAAGGTAAAGGACGAGAAGACCACCGAGTATCCGGTGCAGTTCAACACGAACGGCTCGCACGATCTGCGTAAAGTGGCGCGCTTCCAGAGCTATCGCGGCTTTCTGTTCGGCAGTCTCAATGCGGACGTGTTGCCGCTCGAAGAGTACCTCGGCGAATCGCGCGTCATCATCGACCAGATCGTCGACCAGAGTCCGAACGGGCTTGAAGTACTGCGCGGCAATTCCACGTATGTCTACGACGGCAACTGGAAAATGCAGATGGAGAACGGCTGCGACGGCTATCACGTCAGCACCGTGCACTGGAACTACGCGGCGACGATGGGACGGCGCAAGGAAGACGGCACGCAGGCCGTCGATGCGAATAGCTGGAGCAAGTCGGTCGCGGGCGTCTACGGTTTCGACCACGGCCACATCCTGTTGTGGACCCGGACGATGAATCCGGAAGTGCGGCCAGTGTACAAGCATCGCGAAGAAATCAAGGACCGTGTCGGCGAAACGCAGGCGGACTTCATCGTCAATCAGACGCGCAACCTGTGCCTGTATCCGAACGTGTTTCTGATGGACCAGTTCAGCACGCAGATTCGCGTGGTTCGTCCGCTCAGCGTGGACAAGACCGAAGTCAGCATCTTCTGTTTCGCGCCGAAGGGCGAAAGCGCGGAGGATCGCGCCATTCGCATCCGCCAGTACGAAGACTTCTTCAACGTGTCGGGCATGGGTACTGCCGACGATCTCGAAGAGTTCCGCGCCTGCCAGGCGGGCTATGCCGGCATCACGGCGATGTGGAACGACCTTTCGCGCGGCGCGCCGCTGTGGATCGAGGGGCCGGACGAGAATGCGAGCCGGATGGGTCTGAAGCCGCGCATTTCGGGCGAACGCAGCGAAGACGAAGGCCTGTTCGTGTGCCAGCACGAGTACTGGGTGCAGGTGATGCGCGATGCGCTGAAGAAGGAAGGCAAGGAGACCGTGGCATGAGCTTCGACTACCAGAAGATTTGCGGCGTGCTCTACCGTGAAGCGCGTCTGCTCGACGATCGCCAGTGGGACGAGTGGCTGGCCTGTTATACGGAGGACGTCACCTACTGGATGCCGTCCTGGGACGACGATGACCGGATCACCGACGACCCGCAAAGCCAGATCTCGTTGATGTACTACCCGGACCGGGGTGGCCTCGAAGATCGCGTATTCCGCATCAAGACGGAGCGCAGCGGTGCCTCGACGCCGGAGCCGCGTACGGCGCACAACGTCACCAACGTGGAGGTCCTGGCCGAGCGCGGCGACGAAGTGGACGTGCGCTACAACTTCCACACGCTGAGTCACCGCTACAAGTCCACGGATCATATTTTCGGCACGATGTTCGTCACCTTGCGCGAGGCCGGCGACGACCTGCTGATTTCGAACAAGAAGATCGTGCTGAAGAACGACTATATCCGGCAGGTACTCGACGTCTATCACGTTTGATGTCGGGCGTCAGAATCAACATGGGATCAGGAGGATCCATGTCCAACTTCAATATTGCACTGAATTTCGAAGACGGCGTGACCCGTTTCATCGAATGCAAGGCGGGCGAGAAAGTACTCGATGCCGCCTTCCGCGCGAAGATCAATCTGCCGATGGATTGTTCCGACGGCGTGTGCGGCACCTGCAAGTGCCGCGCCGAAAGCGGCAGTTACGACCTCGGCGACGATTACATCGAAGACGCACTGACCGAAGACGAAAAGGACGGTGGGCTCGTTCTGACTTGCCAGATGATTCCGCAAAGCGATTGCGTGATTGCTGTGCCGGCATCGTCTTCCGTGTGCAAGACCGGGCAAAGCAAATTGGCCGCGACCGTGGCGAAGATCGAGCAGCATAACGACGCAGCCGTCGTGCTCGAACTGGAGGTGGACGCGGCCGCTCCCGTGTTCCTGCCGGGCCAGTATGTGAATATCGACGTGCCCGGCAGCGGCCAGCATCGTTCGTACTCTTTCTCGTCGGCGCCGGGCGAAGCGAAGATCAGTTTCCTGATCAAGAAGATTCCGGGCGGCGTCATGAGTACCTGGCTCGAAGTCGCGGAGCCGGGCACGAAACTGGATTTGACCGGTCCGCTCGGCAGCTTCTATTTGCGCGACGTGCAGCGGCCATTGCTGTTTCTCGCGGGCGGCACGGGCCTCGCGCCGTTCCTGTCGATGCTCGAAGTCTTGGCGCGTACGAACTCGCAGCAGAAGGTGCATCTGATTTACGGCGTGACCCGCGACCTCGATCTCGTGCTGGTCGAGGCGATCGAGGCGTATCAGACGAAGCTGCCGAATTTCAGTTTCGCCACGGTCGTCGCCGACGCGGAGTCCAGTCATTCGCGCAAGGGCTGGGTCACGCAGCATATGCCGGCCGAGTCCTTGAACGACGGCGACGTCGACGTGTACCTGTGCGGCCCGCCGCCGATGGTCGACGCAGTGCGCAAGTATTTCGACGACAACGGCGTGAAGCCCAACAGCTTCCACTACGAGAAGTTCACTCCCAACGCGGCGCCAAAGGCATGAACATGCAACGATTCACAGGCAAGGTCATGGTCGTCACCGGCGCGGCGCAAGGGATCGGCCGCGGCGTGGCGCTGCGCGCGGCGGCCGAGGGTGCCCGTGTGCTGTTCGTCGATCGCGCCGACTTCGTGGCCGAGGTGGCCGCCGAAGCAGGCCGTGCGGATACGGCGGGTTTCGTTGCGGACCTCGAAACGTACGAGGGCGCTCAGGCGTCGATGGCCTACGCCGCGCAAAAGTTCGGCGGTATCGACATCCTCATCAACGGTGTCGGCGGCGCCATTCGCATGCGTCCGTTCGCTGAGTTCGAGCCCGCGCAGATCGATGCGGAAATCCGCCGCTCGCTGATGCCGACGCTGTACACCTGTCATGCAGTACTGCCTCATCTGCTCGCGCGAGGCGGCGGAACCATCGTCAACGTATCGTCGAATGCGACGCGCGGTATCCGGCGTGTGCCGTATTCGGCGGCCAAGGGCGGGGTCAACGCGATCACGCAATCGCTGGCGATGGAGTACGCGGAGCACAACATTCGCGTCGTTGCCACGGCACCGGGCGGCACCGATGCGCCACCTCGACGCGTTCCGCGCAACGCCGCAGGAGACAGCGAACAGGAAAGGGTCTGGATGAGCGAAGCGGTGCGGCAGGTGACCGGGTCGACCTTTCTGAAGCGCTACGGCAGTATCGACGAGCAGGTTGCGCCGATCCTGTTTCTCGCGTCGGATGAAGCGGGTTATATCACGGGCACGGTGTTGCCGGTTGCAGGCGGAGATACCGGCTGACCCATGACTTGCTTGCGGCAACATTCGGATAGGGTGCAGCATTTGAGGCTGTTTGAGGAGACGTTGATGAATGATCGTAAGGCCATTGTTCCCGAAGGAATGGAAGCAGTGTACGAGAAGATTCGCTATGCACCCGCGGTCAAGGTTGGCAATACGATTTACGTGTCGGGCCAGATTGGCCGTGACAGGAATATGCAGCTCGTCGAAGGGCGCGAAGCGCAAATCGTGCAGGCATTCGACAATCTCAAGACGGTATTGGCTGCTGCCGGCGCATCGCTGCGAGATGTCGTGGACTTGACCACGTTTCATACCGATATGCGTGATCTGCCTTTGTTCATGCAGGTGCGCGATCGCTATCTCGACACCGATCCGCTTCCCGCCTGGACGGCAGTAGGGGCGCATATGCTTGGTGGCGCGCCTGGGTATATCGTCGAGATCAAGGCGGTTGCCGTGCTGCCCGAGTCGGATTTCATTCATGTACCGAACCGGGAGTCGTAGAGGTTCGCTGTTTCAGGTTGCATACGGGTATTCGGCGATATTGCTCAGTTACCCGTAATAGTTTTACCCGGTTTCAGCGGGCGGAATATAGCCGGTCGCTTCCATCATCGACGCCGGTTTTCTCCAGACTCCCATTTCAGCATTGCCCGTTTCGCGGGCAGATATGGTCGCGAAACGGGCTGCTTCAAGTCCCCCCTTAGTCGAGCGCCCCATGCGCGGTTTGCCGGCTTCGACAAGCTGCGCATTCGCTTCCAACGCCGGCTCGGCATTCACATCGCACGGCTCAAACTTCCCACCGCCATTATCCGTTCCCGCTTTCCGGGCGGGACGCCCGTCGTCCGTGGCAGAGCGCGGTTATGTCCCTTGATTGAGATGCCGGTCGTGTCGCCCGTCCTGGGGTTTATCCTGACGCACAACGTATACGTTAACGAATAATATCGTGCATACTTGAAGCGAAGCATAAGACTTCTGATGGAGACGAAAATCGTGAGCCGTTCAACACGTGCACTGATTCAGCTCGACCGTGCGATGCCGAGGCGTGACGCGTTGCGGCATCTTGCGGCGTTGGCCATAAGTATCGCTAGCGGAGGACTGACTGCGAAGACGGCTTTGGCGGCGTCGCCCTATGCACCGCCGCCTTCGGATGGTCCGGGCTTTTCGATGCGCGTCGCGACCACTTATGCGGGCGCCGAGCCGTTGGCAAAGCCTTTCACGAAAGTACTGAATGAATTTCAGCGCGACTATCCGAACATCAAGCTTATTCACGAAGCGACGCCGGGATTCGATCATCAGACAAAGATCAAGCTCGATGCGCTGAGCGACCGGTTACCCGACGTGTTTACTTTCTGGCGGCTCGATCCGAGTTATGGGCTCGACCAGATCGCCGAGGCAGGACGACTGGCAGACCTGACCGCATGGAGCCAGAACGATCCCTTTTTCAAGGGTCTTTTCGACGACAGCTCGTGGGACACGGCAACGCGAAAGGGCGTCGTATACGGCATTCCCGCCCAGATGTTCTATATCTGGCTGCTCGTCAACAGAAAGATTCTCGACCGGGCGAAAGTCCCGGTTCCGACGACCTGGGACGAACTGGTCGCAGCAGGACCCAGATTGCGTGCCGCCGGAGAGATACCGTGGTCGATCAATAACGGCAACGACAGTATGGCCGCGCGGGTCTACAACTACGTCATGAGCCGCTGTCTCGGCAACGAGCGGGCGGTCAGGATACACGGCGGCCTGGAGCCGGCCGATTCACCCGATATGGTCCGGGCATCGACCCTCGTGCAGCAACTGCTTGGCGGGAACATTCCAAGCGACGGCATTACCCTGTCCAGCGATCTGGTCTATGCGAAGTACACCAACACCGAAAAAGCGGCGTTCCTGATCGATGCGTCGTTCCGTCTCTTCGAGATCGATCCGAAGATCGCGGGCGACCTTCAGGTACTGAACTTTCCGGCGATTCCCGATGGCGTACAGCACGACTTCCGGGTCGAGCGCGATCTCACTTCGCTCTGGTACGCGAGTTCGAAGCAATATGCCGATGCGGCGCGCAGACCGTACATACAGGAATTCATTCGCCGGATGACGAATCGGCAAACCGCGCGCTATTTCACCGAAACCGCCAAGGTACAGATGCCGCAGCTCGACCTCGAGGTCGATCCCGCGGCGGTAGGGCAGCTATCCGTCGAAACCCTGAAAGCGGCGCTTGCGGCTCCCGGCAACAAATGGGTGCCGAAGCTGATGAAGCCCGCGCAGCGCACGCGCTACGAACCGCTGATGTCGGAATTTATCGAAGGAAAGTACACCCCGCAGGAGTACGTGGCAAAGTTCGCGGAAATCATGCGGAGCTGATTGGGCGTCATCATACGATCCAGGAAGGAATTGAGCATGGGTTCATTGAAATTTAGATGGGAAGTAGTCCTGTATATCATTCCTGCGCTTCTTCTATATGGAATTTTCTTCGTTCTTCCATTTGCGCAGACGATCTTTTTCAGCTTCACTTCGTGGAACTTCTTCGGTCATCCCGCATTCGTCGGGCTTGCCAACTATGCGCGTCTTTTTACCGACGGCGTATACATGGCCGGGCTCTACCGTATTGGCCTATGGGCCGTGCTTGCGATCGTGTTCAAGGTTGGCATCGCGCTGGTTCTGGCGAGCCTGTTGCGCGGCAAGCTGCGAGGGCATGGGTTCTTCGAGACCGCGTTCTTCATTCCGGTGGTTATTTCGTCGGCGGCCATCAGTCTGCTGTTCACGTTGCTGTACGACAAGGACGCCGGGCTGATCAATGAAGTGCTGAGAGGAGTGGGGCTCGGCAAGCTGGCCACCAGCTGGCTTTCCAATAGTCACACTGCGTTGTTCGCCGTTATCGCCGTGCCGATCTGGCACACCATCGGCTACTTCTTCGTCATTCTCCTCGCGGCCATGCACGGCGTATCGCCGGATCTGTACGATGCGGCGAAGATCGACGGAGCCCGCGGTTTCCGCCTGTTCAGGAGCATCACGGTGCCGAGCATCATGCCCGCATTGCAGGTTTGCATCGTACTGGCGATATCGGGCGCGCTGAAGTCGTTCGACTACGTGTTCGTGATGACGCGCGGCGGACCCGGTACCGCCACGCAGGTTCCCGCGACGTGGATGTATCAGACGATTTTCGGCAGTCTGGAATTCGGTTACGGCACTGCTATCGCAACGTCGATTTTCCTGATCGGTTTGTGCGCCACGCTCGCGACCCGCAAGGTCATGGCACCTTCCAGTTACTGAGGTCAGAATGCAAGTTCGTATCAAGGCACTCATGGGACGCCCGTCCTTGAATGAATCGCCGGCGGAGCGTCGGGTCAGGGAACATTCTCCGGTTTCGTTGGTTCTGGTCTATGGCGTGCTCTGTCTGCACGCCGTGCTGACGCTGTTTCCGCTGATCTGGGTCATCGGGAATTCGTTCAGATCGAGCAACTCGATCCTGACGTCGATCTCCCTGTTGCCGCGGCACCTCGACTTCAGCAATTACGAGCGGCTATTTACCAGCACCAATATCCCTTTGAGCTTCTGGAACTCGGTGTCGATCACGGCGGTCAGCCTCGGCTTGCTTCTCGTTGTCGTGGTTCCTTTGTCGTTCGCCCTGACGCGGTTCAAGTTCAAGTTCGCGGAGTACATCCTGCTGTTCTTTACGGTGGCGGTACTTGTTCCGAATGTTTCGGTTCTGCCCATGACCTATGTGCTTTTCACGAAACTCGGGCTCATGGGAACGAAGTATGGCATTGCCCTTGTCTATGCGACCGAGCAGATTCCGGTGTCGATTTTCATCCTGACGGGTTTCATGCGTGCGATTCCCGCGGAAATCGACGAGGCGGCCACGGTCGACGGTGCGAGCGTATGGGCGCTTTTTTCAAGGGTCATTCTGCCGCTTAGCCGGAACGGCATCGCCACCATCATGATTCTCGCGTTTGTTTCAATCTGGAACGATTACATGACGGCGCTTCTTCTGTTGCCCGATGCGCAGAACCGTACGCTGTCCGTCGCGCTGGCATTTGCAAAGACGGAGTACTCGGTGGACTACGGAATGATGGCGGCTTCCATCGTCTTCGCGGTTGCCCCCATGGTCGTGGGGTATCTGCTGCTCAAGAAGCAATTGACCACGGGTATCACCGCCGGCGCCGTTAAAGGCTGAACCCGACGCATACTGGAGAGAGAGATGGGAGCAATCGCCCTAAAAAATCTGGAAAAGACGTTCGAGTCCGTGAAGGTCATTCAGAACATCGACATTGATATTGCCGATGGAGAATTCGTGGCGCTGGTCGGTCCGTCCGGCTGCGGGAAGTCGACGCTTCTGCGAATCATCGCAGGGCTCGAAGAGGCTACCTCGGGCGATGTCAGGATCAGCGGCAAATCGGTGTCCCGACTGAGCGCGCGTGATCGCAATATCGCCATGGTGTTCCAGTCGTATGCGCTTTATCCGCACATGAACGTGGCGGAGAACATGAGCTTTAACCTGAAGCTTGCAGGGGAGTCGAAGGCGCGTATCAAGGAGCGTGTCACCGAGGCGGCGCGCATGATGGATCTGACGGCGCTGCTCGAGCGGCGGCCCGCGCAACTCTCGGGTGGTCAGCGTCAGCGCGTGGCCATGGGGCGTGCCGTTGTGCGTCAGCCGGAAGCGTTTCTTTTCGACGAGCCTCTGTCCAATCTCGATGCAAAGCTTCGCGTGCAGATGCGCGCGGAAATCAAGGCTTTGCATCAGAAAATGCGGACCACGTCGATTTACGTCACACATGACCAGATCGAGGCGATGACGCTTGCCGACCGGATCGTCGTGCTGAACGGCGGCCGCATCGCTCAGCAGGGCTCTCCGATGGAGCTTTATCGACGGCCCGCGAATCGCTTCGTCGCGACTTTTATCGGGTCGCCTGCCATGAACCTTCTCGAAGCGACGGTAGAGAAGATCGCCGATGGATTCGCGGCGCGTTTCGCCGGAGGCGGAAGGGCTGTGCTTCCTGCCGCGAGTGTGAGCGAAGGGCAGGCGGTAACGGTCGGCATCCGGCCGGAGGCGTTGTCGTTGGAGCGCAGTGAGAATCGCATGGCGGCAACCGTGGAGATCATCGAGCCGACCGGTGCGCAAACGCATTTGCTGCTGAACGTCGCATCCGAACGGATCACGGCCGTCGTCGACGGTGCGCTGGATTTCACGGTCGGTCAGGCACTGCAGATCGCGATGCCTTCCAACCAGCTGCATATTTTCGACAGCCATAGCGGAGAGCGCCTCAATGCGGATTGAGGCGAGTGCGCGGGGAATACGCGAGAAATGGTTCAGGGTTAACCTTGATCTCAACGTATGCATTAACGAATACAATCTGGCATTGAAGGGTCATGGAGCAATCGATGAGTGGCGACGTTAGCGCAATCGCTTTTACGGGGCAGGACTTACAGCGCCCTGAGTGCGTTCTTGCGACCGAATCCGGTGCGCTGTTCGTGGCGGACTGGCGTGGCGGCGTCACCGAAATCCGTCCGTCGGGGCAGCAGGTCACCTATCTGGGTCACGCTGTAGACGGCGAGACATTAAAGCCGAACGGGATTGCGCTTCAGCGTGACGGCAGTTTCCTGATTGCCCATCTCGGGGCCGAGCGCGGCGGTCTGTTCAGATTGCAGCGCGACGGTAGCGTCAGTACGGTTCTTCGCACAGTCGACGGGCTTGATCTTCCGCCGACCAACTTCGTCGTCGCCGATCATCTCGGACGGCTTTGGGTCACGGTCAGTACCCGCAAGGTGCCGCGAGCGGCCGGCTATCGGCCCGATGTTGCCGATGGTTTCGTGGTGCTGATCGATGAGCGCGGAGCGCGTATCGTTGCGGACGGTTTGGGTTACACCAACGAGTGCGTGCTGGACGCGACCCATCATTATCTGTACGTCAACGAAACCTTCGGCCGAAAGCTCTCGAGATTCCGCGTTGCCGAAGATGGATCGCTTGGACAGAAGGAAGTATTCGCCGAATTTGGCGCGGGGACTTATCCCGACGGTTTGGCGCAGGACGTCGAGGGTAACTTCTGGATTACCAGTATCGTGAGCAATCGCGTGCTGCGGGTCGACCGGAACGGGCGCAGCGAAATCTACCTGGAAGATTGTGAGCCTTCGCATCTCGGCTGGGTGGAAGAAGCATTCGTCAACTCGCGTATGGATCGGCCCCACCTCGACAACGTCAGGAGCAAAGTACTTCGCAATATATCGAGCCTCGCATTCGGCGGGCACGATCTGCAGACAGGTTTTCTGGGTTGTCTGCTCGGGGACTCTCTCGCGACGATCCGCATGCCTGTCGCGGGCGTCCCTCCCGTTCATTGGAGTTTTGCATGAGTACTTCCCCAGTCGATCAGGATCAGGAAGCAGGCTCTCTTTCCGACAGTGCCTATAAGGCCATTCGTCGCCGGATTCTCGACAACGTCTGGACGCCGGGCTACAACGCGATGGAGCAGGAGATCGCGCAGGAACTCGGTATGAGCCGCACCCCCGTGCGAGAGGCGCTGATGCGTCTCCACAACGAAGGGCTCGTCGAGGTCGTCCCGCGTCGTGGCATGCGCGTTTTGCCGGTGTCGCCGGTCATGATGCGCGAGATCTATGAAATTCTGGGCTCTCTCGAAAGCACGGCGGTCGAGATGTTGACGCGGCGGCGGCCCACCGAGGAGGAGTTGAAGCCTCTCATCGATGCGACGTCGGATATGGCGAAGGCACTAGAGAAGAACGACCTCGATTCTTGGGCGCGTGCCGACGAAAAGTTTCACATGTATCTCGTGACCCTCGCCGGAAACAAGCTCCTCGCGGAAGCGGTTTTTCACTACTGGGATCGCTCGCATCGGGCGCGGCTTTTTTCGCTCAGGCTACGCCCGTTCCCGACCGCGTCGACGCACGAACATATGGCGTTGGTTGAGAAAATCCGCCACGGCGATGCGGAAGGGGCGGCGCGCGACAATCTGTTGCATCGCCGCCGGGCGAGCAAGGAATTGCTGGAAATTTTCGACCGCTACAAGTTCCAGCACATGTAACAGCCGAATAACGGCGGCTGTCGAACACAGAACACGGGATTAGCTCGACAGCCGCACCATTGTCATGACTGTGCCAGTCGGATCACGACGTAAGCGCATCGGTATCGTCAATACTATAAGGAGTACAAAATGGGAAAGACAGTGGTTTCCATTTCCGGAAATCAATTTCATATCAACGGCCGCCCGACATGGGAAGGCAGAAGCTGGAACGGCAACAGGATCGAAGGCTTGCTGTTCAACAGCCGCATGGCGAATGCGATTGCCGATGACGAGAACCCCACGACCCGTGGCGTGTGGGCTTACGCGGACGGACCGTGGGACCCGGATCGCAATACCGCTGAATTCTGTGCTGCGCTGGCCGACTACAAGACGCACGGTCTCGACGCCGTATGTATCAACCTGCAGGGCGGCAGTCCTCGTGGATACTCGCCGATTCAGCCCTGGATCATTTCGGCCTTCGAGTCCGACGGCTCGCTGAAAGAGCCCTGGATGAAGCGTCTCGAGAAAGTACTCCAGGCGACCGACGAGCTCGGCATGGTCGTCGTGCTGGGTCTTTTTTACGGCGCATCCACCCGTCTGTTCGCCGACGAAGCGGCTGTCGTGCGGGCTGTCGATAACACGGTCGACTGGCTCGCAAAACACACAGCCAATCACGTGCTGCTGGAAATCGGCAACGAGATCGACAACAAGGTGTTCCATCAGCCTGTTATCGAAGTCGCTCGCTGTCACGAACTGATCGAGCGGGCAAAGAGCCGTTCCGAAGGAAAATTCAACACACCGGCCAAACGGCTGCTCGTCAGCGCCAGCATCCTCAATCCCCATACGGTGGCGGACAACATCATCGGTGCGAGCGATTTCCTTCTGGTTCACGGCAATCACGTCACCGGTCTGGAAGGCTGGCAACAGTCGAATCCCGATGGAATTCGCCTTCAGCTTCTGCGTACAAAGGCTTCGCCCGCTTATCGCGGCCAGCCGATTTTCTATAACGAAGACGATCACTTCGATTTCGACAAGCCCGACAACCATCTCGTCGCGGCAGTCGAAGGTTACGCCGGCTGGGGGTTCTTCGACTACCGCGGCGCGCGTGAATCGATGGCGTGCGGCTTCCAGTCGTTGCCGGTCGACTGGCGTATCGGTTCCGAACGCAAGAAGGGCTTTTTCTCGAAGCTCAAGGAAATCACGGGAGGCAAGGCATGAGCAACAGTCGGCATATCGCCATTTTGCCGGGCGACGGAATCGGTGAAGAGGTCATGGCAGCCGCGTGCCATGTCCTTGGCGAAGTGGGCAAGAAAATCGGCGTCGCGTTCGAACTGGACAGCCAGCCGGCAGGAGCCCAGCACTACCTGGCGAGCGGTGTCGCGCTCCCCGACGAAACACTCGCCGTTTGCGATCGGGCCGACGCCATTCTTTTCGGTGCAATGGGTTTGCCCCACGTTCGCGGCAAGGATGGCACCGAAGTTATTCCTCAGCTCGATCTTCGATTTCATTTCGATCTTTATGCGGGCGTGCGGCCCGTCAAAACGTTCGGCGGGTTGCCGCTGCCCCTCGCTCATCCGAGGAGCCGCGAGATAGATCTGGTTCTCGTGCGTGAAAACACCGAAGGCCTTTTCTATGCTCGCGGCCGGGGAGACGTGAAGCGGGACGAGAACGGCCAGAAAGTCGAAGTGTTCGACACGATGCGGATTACCCGCCAGGGTACGGAGCGAATCTGCGAATTCGCCTTTGCGCTGGCTGAACAACGGGCCGCGCAGAACGGCCGCGCCTCGCGCGTGACCAACGTCGACAAAGCCAATGTATTCGAGTCCATGGCGTTCTTCCGCGAAGTCTTCGAGAGCGTTGCGGCGCGACATGCCGGGGTTGCCACTGATAGCGCCTACGTCGATGCGGTCGCGTTGAATCTGGTCCTGAAGCCCTGGACGTTCGATGTTCTGGTGACCGAGAACATGTTCGGCGACATTCTGTCCGACCTCATTGCGGGACTGGTCGGCGGAATGGGAATGGCGCCGTCGGCGGACATCGGCGACAAACACGGCCTGTTCCAGCCGGCTCACGGCACCGCACCCGACATCGCCGGGCAGGGGAAGGCGAACCCCACCGCCATGATTCTCTCCGCAGCCATGATGCTGCAGTGGCTCGCAGTCCGCCAGGGCGATCAACGTCTTGCCGATGGCGCGGCGCTTATCGAGGCCGCGGTAGAAAAGACTTTCTTGGGCGGAAAGATTCTGCCGTTTGAATTCGGTGGCTCGCACGGTACGAAAGCGATCACGGATGAAGTCGTTTCATTCCTCACCGCGTAACGCCAGGTCCGACATGTCAGTCTCCAAACCGTCCTGGCGCGTCGCCGTTATCGGCGCAGGCTATTTCAGCCAGTTTCATCTCGCTGGATGGACCGCACTCCCGAATGTTGAAGTCGTCGGCATTTGCGACATGGACACAGCAAAGGCCGAAGCGATGGCTGCGCGATATAACGTGGCGCAGACCTTCGGGAGCATTGATGAACTGCTGGACAAAGCGCGCCCCGATCTCGTCGACATCGTGACGGCGCCCACGAGTCACGCGGCGATACTCGATGCGACGCTGGAGCGCCGACTGGCGACGATCTGCCAGAAGCCGTTCTGCACCGACTTCTGGCAGGCGGAGCACATGGCCGAGCGGGCTCAGGGCGCCGGTGTACCTGTCGTCGTGCACGAGAATTTCCGGTTCATGCCGTGGTTCCGCGAAGTAAAGCGTCTTCTGGATCAAGGCATGTTGGGCCAGCCCTACAGCGTGAATTTCCGCCTGCGTCCCGGGGACGGGCAAGGATCGATAGCCTACATGGCGCGGCAACCGTACTTTCAGCAGATGCCCCGGTTCATGGTCAAGGAAACGGCCGTGCATTTCATCGATACGTTCCGCTTCCTGTTCGGTGAAGTCTCCGGTGTGTACGCCAGATTGAGGCGTCTGAATCCGGTTATCAAGGGGGAAGATGCCGCGATCATCTGTCTGGAGTTTCCGGACAACACGATCGGACAGTTCGACGGCAACCGTCTGGTGGATCATGTCTGCGAAAACCCTCGGCGAACCTTGGGGGAAATGTGGCTGGAGGGTTCCGCGGGAGTGCTTCGGTTGGACGGCTACGCGAGGTTATGGTTCAAGCCGCATGGTCAGACCGAGGTCGAGCACGTCTATGATCGAGGCTCGGAGGTCGAATTTGGTGGAGGGGCATGCGGCCGTCTGCAGGCACATGTCATCGATGCACTCGAGAAGGGGCATCGACCTGAAAATACCGCATCGGACTACCTTGCCAATCTTCTGGTTCAGGAGGCGGTGTACCACTCGCATCTAAACGGCTGTCGCGTCGACATGGCGACGTTCCGGCCGAGCCGGGATTTGGCGTCCACCTCTCTTTTCGGGTAATGAGCGATGTATGTGATTACAGTTTCATTGAGTGTGAAAGAGATGCATCACGCGGAGTTTTTGCGCGAAATGCTGCTCAACGCTCGGCAATCGCGTGATCTCGAACCGGGTTGCCACCGATTCGATGTGGCTGTTTCGGTCGACGACACATGCTCGGTTTTCCTTTACGAGCTCTATGAAAGCGAAGCCGATTTCGAAGCGCATCTTCGCATGGAACACTATCGCCGGTTCGACGAAGCAACGAGGGACTGGATTACCTCGAAGGTCGTCAACAGGTTCCATCTTTGCGATTGATGGCCGGTCCGGCCTGATTTCGCCGTAGAAGTTCCACGCAACTGATATTGACCTGGGTTCTGCGCCTGCCAGGCAATCGCATGTCTATTGAATAGGATTGCTACTCGTAATAAGTATTTTGGAGTCTTGATTTTTAATGAATCAGGATATTTTTCTGTCTGTGAACCAGCTGAAATAGCGGAAACGCAAAGCAAATGAAAAAAAGACAATATTGGAGACTTCTTCCTCTCGTCATCGCAATCTCGTCGGGCGGTGCTTTCGCGCAAAGCAGCGTCACGCTCTACGGCATTGCGGACGCGGGGCTGACCTATGTTTCGAACTCGAAAGGATCAACGCTGTATTCGCTGACGAGCGGGAACTATGGTGCAGGACGATGGGGGTTCCGTGGCGTCGAGGATCTCGGTGGCGGACTGAAGACCCTGTTCACACTCGAATCGGGGTATAGCCTCGTGAACGGCACCATGGGGCAGAACGGGACATTGTTCGGTCGGCAGGCATTCGTGGGTATCGACTCGAATTACGGAACTGTTCTGTTCGGACGTCAGTATTCCAGTGCGTCGATTGCTGTTGGGCCGATCGAGTCGGGGCAGGACTGGGCGGCACCTGGGGCGCAATACGGCGCCCATCCGGGCGACGTCGACAATCTCGACAACAATAGCCGCATCAACAACGCCATCAAGTTTCTGAGCAGGAACTACAACGGCTTCAGCTTCGGCGGTGTCTATAGTCCCGGCGGCGTGGCGGGCGATTTCTCCCGCAACCAGATCTGGGACCTGAGCGCGTCGTATACGAACGCGTCGTTGCGAGTGGCGGTCGGTTATCTGTATGTCAACGATCCGAACTATTCGCTATGGGGAAACAAGGCGAACGACAGTAAAACCGGAAACAATATATCGAGCCCGATTTTTAGCGGCTATGCATCCGCCGCGTCCCAGCGGATATTGTCCGCGGGGGCCAGTTATACGATCGGTTCCGCGACGCTTGGCGCCGTGTATAGCAATACCCAGTTTCGCGATCTCGGCAGCGTGAGTGTGGCCGGTTTGAACACCGCCGCAAGCGGCTACCACGGCAATGCCATATTCAATATCGGCGAAGTGAACTTCAAGTACCAGGTGACACCGGCTCTGCTGCTCGGCGTCTCCTATGCCTATACGCATAACAGCGGCGCGAGCGGTTTGGGCAGTGCGCGTTATCAGCAGGAAAACGTCGGTGCCGTGTACAGCCTTTCGAAGCGTACGTCGCTCTACGCGATACTCGTTCACCAGAACGCGAGCGGAACGGATTCCACGGGCGGTCGTGCGGTAGCCGCTATCCAGGGGACGACCCAGTCGTCCACGGGTTCGCAGACGCTTGTCACGATGGGGCTTACGCAGCGCTTCTGAAAGGCGCGGACAGGCACGAATCGGCGCCGCTGAGCCAGCGCCGGCTTTGCGAGAACGGCAACCTATTCCCTTTATTCAATAGAGATCAACGATGGCAACTGAAAGTCGACCGGGACCGCTGCTTGGCTGTATTGCCGATGATTTCACCGGCGCGACGGACCTTGCGAACATGCTCGTGCGCGGCGGCATGCGCACGGTGCAGACGATCGGTGTGCCTGCCGCCGGCATGCACATTGAAGCAGACGCGCTGGTCGTGGCGCTCAAGTCACGCGCGGTATCCGCCGGCGATGCGCTCGCGCAGTCGCTCGCTGCGCTCGAATGGCTGCGGGCGCAAGGGTGTGGCCAGTTCTTCTTCAAGTATTGCTCCACGTTCGATTCGACGGATACGGGCAACATCGGTCCCGTAGCCGAAGCGCTGCTCGATGCGCTGTCTGTGCATGGAGAAGCGCCGTTTGCCATTGCATGTCCCGCGTTTCCGGAGAATGGCCGCACGATTTATCGCGGACATCTGTTCGTTGGCGACGTGCTGCTGAACGAGTCCGGCATGGAGAACCATCCGCTCACGCCCATGACCGACGCGAATCTCGTACGCGTGTTGCAGGCGCAGGCGAAGCACAAGGTCGGGCTCGTGCGTTACGACGCGGTGGCGAAAGGTGCCGACGCGGTGCGCGCGGCAATCGCGGCGCTCAAACGCGACGGCGTACGCATGGCGATTGCCGATGCGGTATCGGACGCCGATCTCCATACGCTCGGCGAAGCCTGCGCGGACCTGCCGCTGATTACGGGCGGCTCGGGTGTTGCTCTCGGCCTGCCCGCGAATTTCCGCCGCGCGGGTTTGCTCGAAGCCGCAGGGGACGCAGCCGCATTGCCGCTTATCGAGGGCGCTGCCGTTGTTCTGGCGGGCAGCGCATCGAAGGCGACGAACGCACAGGTTGCCGCGTGGCGCGAGTCACGGCCCGCATTCCGTATTGATCCGATGGCCGTCGCGCGCGGGGAGTCCGTCGTCGATAAGGCGCTGGCGTTTGCACGCGAGCATATACTCGCGGCCCAGCCTCAGCCGGTGTTGATCTACGCAACGGCTTCTCCCGACGAAGTGAAGGCAACACAAGGCGCGTTGGGCGTGATGGAAGCGGGGCATCTGGTCGAACGTACGCTCGCTGCGATTGCCCGCGGGTTGCATGACGTCGGCGTGCGCCGGTTCGTCGTTGCGGGCGGCGAGACGTCTGGTGCCGTGGTGCAGGCGCTCGGCGTGCAGATGCTGCGTATCGGCAGGCAGATCGATCCGGGCGTGCCCGCGACCGCGACGGTCGGTGCCGATCCGCTTGCCCTCGCACTCAAGTCGGGGAATTTCGGCAGCGTCGACTTTTTTGCGAAGGCGTTGCGTTATCTGGCTGGAGACGCTTCATGAATGCGGCAATGGTATTGGCCGCATTGGCGTGACCAGCAACCTTCTTCTGCCAATACCACGGGTATCATCACCCGTCAGCCTGACGAAAGAGCTTTTTCCGATGTCCCGAGAGGAGAGAGTTTCTTGATGGCACGCCCACGCCGCTTCGACAACACCACCCTGTCCAACCCCACGGACAAAGCGCCACAGGTAACGGCAACTCATCGATAAAAATTTTATGCTTTGAAGAAGGCAAAGCGTACTTTCTTTAATCGCCCATTGCGACGAACATGGGCGACGAACATCAATCCTCTCGTCGCCCGCGCGTCGCTTCCTTCCCGATTGCCCCGACCATGATCTCCACTTCGAACAAGACCGTCGCCGGTCCCGTGATCCGGCTCCATCCGGACGACAACGTCGTCATCGCGCGAGTCGACATCGCAATCGGCACGCCGCTGCCGATCGACGGCATTGCCTGTCGCAGTCAGGTGCCGGCCGGCCACAAGATCGCCGCGCGCGCGATTCGCGAAGGCGAGCCGATCCGTAAGTACAACGTGGTAATCGGCTTCGCCGCGGGCGACATTGCGGCAGGCACAATGGTGCACAGCCACAACCTGACGTTCCGCGAATTCGACCGCGACTACGCATTCGGCGCCGATTACCGGCCTGTCGAGCTGCTGCCCGAGTCCGAGCGAGCGACCTTCGAGGGCATCGTGCGCGAGAACGGCGAGGTCGGCACGCGCAACTACGTCGGCATTCTCGCGACCGTCAACTGCTCGGCGACGGTTGCGCATCGCATCGCCGCGCATTTCACGCCCGAGCGGCTTGCCGCCTGGCCGAACGTCGACGGCGTGGTCGCATTCACGCATGGCATCGGCTGCGGGATGGAGATGAGCGGCGAACCGATGGCGCTGCTGCGCCGGACCATGGCGGGCTACGCGCGCCACGCGAATCTCGCGGCAGCGGTAATCGTCGGGCTCGGCTGCGAGCGTAACCAGTTGGGCGGCCTGCTCGAACAGGAAGGGCTGCAGCCCGGCTCACGGCTGCATACCTTCGTGATGCAGGAAAGCGGCGGCACGCGGCGCACGATCGAGGCCGGCATCGCCGTCGTCGAAGCGCTCCTGCCTGCGGCCAACGACGTGGTGCGCAAGACCGTGCCGGCGAGCCATCTGCGAATCGGCTTGCAATGCGGCGGCTCCGACGGTTTTTCGTCGATCACGGCGAACCCGGCACTCGGCGCCGCCGTCGATCTGCTGGTCCGTCACGGCGGCACCGCGATTCTTTCCGAAACGCCGGAAATCTACGGCGTCGAACACACGCTGACGCGGCGTGCCGTGAGCCGCGAGGTCGGAGAGAAACTGATCGAGCGCGTTCGCTGGTGGAAGGACGAATATTCGGTCGGGCGCGACGTGCAGATCAACGGCAAGGTCAGCCCCGGCAATCAGGTCGGCGGACTCGCGAACATCTTCGAGAAGTCGATCGGTTCGTCGATGAAGGGTGGCACGGGGCCGCTGATGGACGTTTATCGTTACGCGGAGCCTGTCACGGCGCGCGGTCTCGTGTTTATGGATACGCCCGGCTTCGATCCGGTGTCCGCGACGGGGCAGATCGCCGGCGGCGCGAACCTGATCGCGTTCACGACCGGGCGCGGCTCGATGTTCGGCGCGAAGCCTGTGCCGTCGCTCAAGCTCGCGACCAACACGCCGATGTATCGCCGCTTGACGGAAGACATGGACCTCAATTGCGGCGGCATTCTGGACGGCACCGCGACGATCGAAAGCACTGCGCGCGAGATCTTCGAGGCGCTGCTCGCGACCGCGTCAGGCCAGCGTACCCGCAGCGAAGAACTCGGGCTTGGCGACCACGAGTTCGTGCCCTGGCAGATCGGCATCATGAGCTGACGGAAGCGATGGCGTGGTTGCGGCGGAGTGGGTGAAACCAGCAGCATGGCGAAGGAAGGCGCAACATAGGCCGACGGTTTGGATCATGCGCGCCGCGAGCCGGGTCAGCGTGGCGAATGACGCGCGGCGTGCCGTCAGACCGGCGTCAGCGCCTTGCCCGTCGAGAAGAACGACGCCAGATTGTCGATCGTGAGTTGAGCCATCGCAATGCGCGTTTCGTGTGTCGCACTTCCCATATGCGGACTCAATACCACGTTCTCGAATCGGAGTAGGGCCGATTCAGGCGCGGGCTCGTGCTCGAAAACATCGAGCGCCGCGCCCGCGAGGGTGCCGTTTTCAAGCGCGAGCACGAGCGCCTGCTCGTCGACGACCGACCCGCGCGCGATATTCACGAGCATGCCTGCCGAACCGAGTGCATCGAGCACGGCTGCGTCGATCAGATGACGCGTGGCATCGCCGCCTGGGCAGCTCACGATCAGAAGGTCCGACCAGCGAGCGAGTTCCACCGGCTGCGCGAACCATTGAAACGGCAGAGCCTGTTGCGTGCGGCCGAAGTAGGCCAGTTCGACATCGAAGCTGGCGAGCCGCCGCGCGATTTCCCGGCCGATGCGGCCCATGCCCACGATGCCTACCCGCTTGCCGGCGAGGCTCGATCCCAGCGGAAAGGCGCCTTGTCGCCAGGCACCCGAGCGCACGAAGCGATCGGCGTGCGGCAGTTTCCTCAGCAAGGCGAGCATGAGGCCGATCGTCAGCTCGGCAACCGCGGCGTTGAGCAGGTCGGGCGTGTTGGTGACCGCAATGCCGCGCTCGCGCGCGAACGCGAGCGGAATCCGGTCGAAGCCCACGCCGTTTGTCGCGATGATCCGAAGCGATGGCAGGCGTGCGAGGAGTGCCGTGTCGATGTCGTAGTTCGAGCGCGTGACGATCGCGCCGATCCGTTGCCGCAACGCATCGTCGGCGGCGATATCGGCGAGCGTGAACAGGTCGAGGCGTTCTTTCAGCAACGCATAGGCTACCGAAGGAAATTCGCCGATTTGCAGTACGGGCGGCAGGGTGTGGTTCGGGTCGTGCATCGGGTTTTTTATCATGGGTTACTTGTTGACGAGTCGTGCCGGGACGAAGACGAGAATCAGCAGCGCCGAGAGCGCGAGCGAAGCCGCCACGACGAACAGTCCCGAAGAAAGCGAATGCGTGAGCGTCTTCAGCCAGCCGATCACGGCCGGGCTGATAAAGCCTGCGAGATTGCCGGTACAGTTGATGAGCGCGATACCGGCGGCTGCGCCGGTGCCGCCGAGAAACGCGGTCGGCAGCGCCCAGAACATCGGCAAGGCGGTAATGACGCCCGCGGTCGCGAGCGTGAGCCCCAGCACGGAGATGACCGGCGACGCACCGGACAGCGCGCACAGCACGAAGCCGGCTCCGGCAACCAGCGCGGGCATCGCGACGTGCCAGCGGCGCTCGCGCGTATGGTCGGCGTGCCTGCCGGCCGCGATCATCGCGACGAGCGCGACGGAATACGGAATCATCGTGAGCAGGCCGATGACGAACGTGTCCTCGATGCCGGTCGAGCGCAGAATGCTCGGTTGCCAGAAACCGATCGCATACGAGCCCATCACGATGCCGAACAGAATCAGGCACATCAGATAGACGCGTGCGGATTTGAACACGGCGCGCACCGAGCCGTGCGTGTGCGTCGTGGCGTCGGCGGCGATCTCGTCGAGAATGACCTGCTTCTCGGGCGCGGAGAGCCAGGTGGCGTCGGCGATGCGGTCGTCGAGATGGCGCAGAACCACGAAGCCGAGCAGCAGCGACGGCAGCGCTTCGATGATGAAGAGCCATTGCCAGCCCGCGAAGCCCCCCACGCCCTGCAACGAATGCATGATCCAGCCCGACGCGGGTCCGCCGACGAGTCCCGAGACGGGATTGCCCGCCATCAGCAACGCGACCATCCGGCCGCGCCGGTGCGAGGGGAACCAGTAAGTCAGATACAGCACCATGCCGGGAAAAAAGCCCGCTTCCGCGATGCCGAGCAGAAAGCGCACCGCGTAGAACTCCAGCGGCGTCGTGACCCATGCGGTCGCCATCGAGAGGATGGCCCACGTAATCATGATGCGCGCGATCCAGCGCCGCGCGCCGATGCGATGCAGCAGCAGATTGCTTGGCACCTCGAAGAAAAAGTAGCCGACAAAGAAGAGGCCCGCGCCGAGGCCGTAGATCGCTTCGCTCAGATGCAGCGCGTTGAGCATTTGCAGCTTCGCAAAGCCGACGTTGACGCGATCCAGATACGCGACCACGTAGCCGACGAACAGCAAGGGCATGAAGCGCAGCGCGACACGACGGAAGATCGAATCGGCGTCGTCCGTGCCTATCGAAGCGGGCAATGAGGTGCTGTAGTCCAAGGTTGTCTCCTGATGATGCGGGGCGTGCTGTCGGTTTTGTGTGCTCGCGCGCCCGCCTGTTTGCAGTGTCGGTGCACGCAGTGCGTTCGGCCGGCTCAGTGCAATGCGCCGGCGTGCAACGCAAGTTGCTCCGCGTGCGGCAGGCGAAAGCCGAGGGCCGTCAAGGCGCTTTCGAGTCGTGCGCGCTGCGTGGCATCGAGTTCGACCAGCGGCGCGCGCAGCGCCGCCCAGCCTGCGTCGCCCGATTGCCACGCGATGGCCGCCTTCATCGCGGCAATCATCGGGAAGCGCTGGAACACGGCGCGGGTTTCGTCGAGGCGGCGCTGTTGCGCGGGGGCGTCGACCGCGCGCCAGTCGCGAGCCAGTTGCGCGATGGCGGCCGCATTCACGTTGCCGGTCGCGGTAATGCAGCCGGCGCCGCCTGCTTCGAGCGTGCGCAGCAGGAACGTCTCGCTGCCCGCGAATACTTCGAAGCCGGCGGCCGCGAATTCGGCGATCAGCGCCGACGTGTTGCTCCAGTCGCCCGAACTGTCCTTGATGCCGGCGATCGTCCCCGGATACGCTTTCAGCAGCCGCTCGACGAGCGAAAGACTGAGGCCGACCTGCGCAACCGGTGGGATGTGATAGAGGTAGACCTTCAGACGCGTATCGCCGACGGCATCGATAACACGCGAGTACGCACGGAACAGACCCTCGTCGCTGACGTTCTTGTAGTAGAACGGCGGCAGCATCAGCACGCCCGCGCAGCCGCTCGCCACGGCATGCCGCGTGAATTCGATCGTATCGGGCAGCGCGCAGGCGCCGGTCCCCGGCATCATGCGCGTGGCGGGCAAGCCTGCTGCGAGCAGCGCGTCGAGCAGGCCGCGTTTTTCTCCGACCGATAGCGAGTTGGCTTCGGAGTTGGTGCCGAACACCGCGAGGTCCACGTCATGGCTCAGCAGTGCGCGGCAATGGCGTATGAAGCGTTCCGCGCTTGGCGCGCCGCTTTCGTCGAACGGTGTGACGACCGGTGAAAGCACGTGTTGAAAGTGGCTGGACGAGGTCATGAAAAGCGTCTCCGTGAGTGGCGATGAGATCGGACCAGTATCGCCGTGGGTCGATGCTCGAAGTACACGGGTGCGCTTGTTTCAAACAAAAGAAATTTTGATGTTTCGCGGACGCTTCGGACCGCGGCCGGAATAGGGCGGGGTGCTTGATCCGGAATGCATGGCATGCCGAAGCATCAACGAAAAAAAGGCCGCGCAAGGCGGCCTGCGAATGGGAACGACCCGTGTGCCCTAGCTTCGCGGCGTCACGCCACGCGTTTCGGTCGCGCGCAGAAAATCGAAATCGACGCCCTTGTCGGCCTGCGTCACCGTGTCGAAGAAGAGCTTGCGGTAGCCGCGCTCCGCGGTCGGTATCGACACGGGATGATTCGCGGCGCGCGCCGCCAGTTCCTCGTCGCTGATAAGCAGGCTGATCTCGCGCCGCGACACGCTGAGGCGGATGCGATCGCCGGTGCGGACATGAGCCAGCGGGCCGCCCACGGCGGACTCGGGCGTCACGTGCAGCACGATGGTGCCGAACGCCGTGCCGCTCATACGGCCGTCGGAAATCCGCACCATGTCCTTCACGCCCGCGGTCGCGAGCTTGCGAGGAATCGGAATATAGCCTGCTTCCGGCATGCCCGGCGCGCCCTTCGGGCCGATGTTCTTGAGCACGAGAATGTCGTCGGCGCATACGTCGAGATCGTCGGAATCGATGCGCGCGGCGAGGTCGGCGCCATTCTCGAACACGACCGCGCGGCCTTCGTGTTCCATGAGGCCGGCATCGGCGGCCGACTGCTTGATGATCGCGCCGCCCGGCGCGAGATTGCCTTCCAGCACCGCGATGCCGCCTTGCGGATAGATCGGCCGGTCGAACGGACGCACGACGTCCTGCTCGAAGGCCGGCCCCGCGGCGTCGATTTCCTCGCCGAGCGTGCGGCCCGTGACCGTCAGCGCGTTCAGGTTCAGCAGCGGCCTGAGTTCGCGCAACAGCGTCGCCATGCCGCCGGCCTTGTGGAAGTCTTCCATGTAATGCGAGCCGGACGGTTTCAGGTCGACCAGAACCGGCGTCTCGCGGCCCATCCGGTCGAGCGCTTTCAGATCGACGTCGTAGCCCATGCGTCCGGCGATCGCCGTCAGATGGACGATGCCGTTGGTCGAGCCGCCGATTGCGAGCAGCACGCGCAGCGCGTTCTCGAATGCGTCGGCGGTGAGAATCTTCTCGATCGAAAGGCCATCGCGTACCATCTGTACGGCCTGCGTGCCCGTCATCTCCGCGATGCGCATCCGGTCCGACGTCACCGCGGGCGGCGCTGCGCCGCCCGGCACCGTCATGCCGAGCGCTTCCGCCACGCAGGCCATCGTGCTCGCGGTGCCCATCACGGAGCAGGTGCCGACGCTCGCGACGAGCTGATTGTTGACCGCGGCGATTTCCGCCTCGTCGATCTCTTCCGCGCGAAAGCGGCCCCAGTAGCGGCGGCAGTCGGTGCAGGCGCCGACGCGCTCGCCGCGATGCGCACCCGTCAGCATCGCGCCGGTGACGAGCTGAATTGCCGGAATGCCCGCCGATGCCGCGCCCATCAGCTGCGCGGGCACGGTCTTGTCGCAGCCGCCGATCAGCACGACGGCGTCCATCGGTTGCGCGCGGATCATCTCCTCGGTGTCCATCGACATCAGATTGCGCAAGTACATGCTGGTCGGCTGCGAGAACGACTCGGCGATGGAGATGGTCGGGAAGTCCATCGGCAGTCCGCCCGCGAGCATCACGCCGCGCCTGACGGCCTCGATCAGTTGCGGCGCGTTGCCGTGACACGGGTTGTAGGCGCTGCCCGTATTGACGATGCCGATCACGGGCCGGTCGAGCGCGCTGTCGGTATAGCCCGCGCCCTTGATGAACGCCTTGCGCAGAAACAGCGAAAAGCCGTTGTCGCCGTAGCTCGTGAGCGATTTGCGCAGGCCGCCGGGTTGCGCGGGCGCGTCGTCGGGCTGCTTCTTGAATGTGTCGGTCATGATTGCGCTACCGTCTCGTGAAAGGATGAGGGGATACCGGTGATTATCGCCAGTGCCGGGCAGGGCGAGGTCGAACTGACGCTTGCTTCAAACGATAAAGATTCTGAGGTCCCGACGTTGCTGACCATGATCGGCCCATAATGATTTGCCTGCAACGCGTTGTCGACCCACCGTGACCGGCTCGCGATCAACTGCCGCTCACCGATTCCGCCGCGGCGAGAAACGCCTGAACGAGGCGCAGCCGCGCCGACGAGCGCCCCCATAGCAGCCCCACGAGACGTCTCGGCGAGGCATGGGGCAACGCCCATTTCTTCAGCGACAGCCCGGCGAGTTCGCGCGATGACCAGTCCGGCACGAGCGATACGCCGAGCCCCCGGTCGACGAGCGTGGCGATCGCGCCTAGCCCGTCGAGTTCGCACCGCTGCGACGGCCTGATGCCGTGCTGGCGCAGATAGGTGTCGGCGAGTTGTCCGCCGACCACATTGCGGTCGTAGCGCAGGAACGGTTCGGTTTGCAGGGTCGTGTGCACATCGGCGACGTGCATCGAAGCGGGCGTGAGCAGGATCAGCGGCTCGCTTCTGAACGTGTGCCAGTCGCAGCTTTTCGGCAGATTGAAAAGCGGTTGCGCGATCACGGCGGCATCGAGATCGCCGCTCGTGACCTTGCGATAGAGATCGAGCGAGGTGCCCGGCTCCAGATAGAAGTCCAGGCGCGCATAACGGTTCAGCAGCAGCGCGAGCGCATCGGGGATGAGACTCGCCATCATCGTCGCCATGCCGCCCAGACGCAGTTGGCCGCCGGGTTCGTCGGCGTCCTCGATGTCCGAGCGCAGATCGCGGATGTCGTGCAGCACCGAGCGCGCCCGCGCCAGAATGCGCTCGCCGGCTTCCGTCGCGCCGACGGTGCGGCCCGAGCGGCGCACGAGCGTCGCGCCCAGTTCGGTTTCGAGCATCTTCACCCGCTGGGCGACCGCGGCCGGTGTCAGATCGAGCCGGCGCGCGGCCTCTGCAATCGAGCCGAGTTCCACGACGAACACGAAGCTTTGCAGGTAGCGGGAATCCATCGATAGAAGTATCCGGGTTCGAAGAGGCTAAAGAATACTTCCTCGGCGGTGCGGATGTCTTCAGGACTTCAAGCGTGACTTCGCGCCGTCACGACATCGGCAGTTGCGCCAGGCGTGTCGCCGGCACGTGCCCGGAATCGCGTTGCCTCGCGGCGTCACGATTTCGGGCACACGGCTTCAGGACACGGTGCTCCACCGGCCGTACTTCGCCACTTCCTTTTCATCGAAGCCGAAGCCGAGCCCCGGGGTCTGGTGCAGCACCACGCGGCCTTCCTTATGTTCGAGCTGCCGATCGATAAGCCGGCGGAAATTCAGTACCTGGTCGTCCCAGAAGAACTCGACGTAGCGCGCGTTGGGCGTGGCGGCGACGAGCGGGGCATGCACGTCGTGGAACCAGTGCGGGCACACCTGCACGCCATAACCGGCCGACATCGCGGCAATCCGCTTCCACTCGGTGATGCCCCCGCAGACCGCTGCATCGGTTTGCAGGATCGCCGCGCCGCCCATATCGAGTAGCTGCTTGTGATACCAGCGGCCGTAGCCGATCTCGGCGGTGGCGACCGGGATGCGCGTGAGCTTCGCGAGGCGCGCGTGGCTCTCGATGTCGTCGGGGCTGAACGGCTCTTCGATGAAGTAGGGCTGGTACTGCTCGATGCGGCTCAAATACTGCATGGCCTGCACCGTATCGATCCAGCCGTTGTTGCAGTCGAGCATCAGTTCCACATCGGGGCCGATCGCCTCGCGCGCGGCCTTCACGCGGGACTCCTCGCCGCTCGGCGACCAGCGGCCCGTTTTCATCTTGACGGCCTTGAAGCCTCGCGCCACGTAGCCGGCCATTTCCTCGCCGACCATTTCCGCCGTCTTGCCCTCGACGTAGTAGCCGCCGCTCGCATAAGCCGCCACGGTTTCCGTTTCCACGGCGCCGAGGTATTTGTGCAGCGGCAGGCCGGCGCTTTTCGCGTTGATGTCCCACAGCGCGATGTCGATGGCGCTCAGCGCGCGCATCACGGTGCCCATGCGTCCCTGAAGCAGGGACTCCTGATACATGTCTTTCCACAGACCCTCGACGGCCAGCGAGTCGCGGCCGATCACGACGGGCGCGAGCAACTGCTCCACGGCCACCCGGAAGATTTCGCCGGCGGCGCTGCCCACGTAGCAGAAGCCGACCCCTTCGATGCCGTCCACGGTGCGGACCTTGACGAGGCCGTAGTGCCGGTCGGTCACCGTGCGATTGGAAAACGACGTCACCTTGTCGAGCGGGACACGGGCTGCGCAGACTTCGATGGATTGGATGATGGGCACGGCATGTCTCCTTCAGATACGGATTGATCGGGCAATGGAGATACTGTGCGCTCAATCGGACATCTGAAAAAGTGGATTCCAGCCTCTTCAGAAGCTGTAAAATACGTTTTTATGGATACCCGCTTTCTTCAGAGTTTCGTCGCGGTCGTCGAATCCGGTTCTATCGCCGAAGCGGCGCGCCGTCTCGACGTCGCCACGACCACGGTGGCCCAGCAGATCCACGCGCTGGAAGACGATATCGGTGCGAAGTTGCTGACGCGCGCGGGGCGGACGGTCAAACCCACGGTGGTCGGCGCCCGCATTCTCGAGCGCTCGCGCGATCTGCTGCGGGACGTGCGCGACCTGCGCTCCGCCGCCTCCGATACGGGCCTGCCGGCGGGGCCGCTGCGCCTCGGCGCGACACCTTCGGCGCTGATGGGATTGTTGCCGCCGTTTCTGCGGCGCTGGATGCAGGCGCATCCACAGATCCCGATCTATATCGAGCCCGGCACCTCGGCCGTGCTGCTGGACCGGGTTATGTCGGGGGAGCTCGACGCGGCGATCGTCGTGCACCCCGCATTCGAGTTGCCGAAGACTTGCGCATGGCGGCTGTTGCGCGAAGAGCCGCTGATACTCCTGACCCAGGCGCGTTTGCAGGTGAAGGATGCGCTGGCGACCGCGGCTCACGAGCCGTTCATCCGTTATGACCGCAGAGTCGTGGCCGGAAAAATGGCCGATGAATATCTACGCAAACACGGCGTGCGTCCCAAGGTGCAGTTCGAACTCGACGGTATCGAGCACATTGCCCGGCTGGTGGCAGAGGGCTTTGGCGTTTCCGTGCTGCCGGACTGGCCCATTATCGGCCCGGCCGACCCGCAACTGCGGCGTTGGAAGTTGCCGGAACCGTCTCCCGTACGTCGCGTGGGAATGGTATGGCTGCGCACGTCGGTGCGCTCGCCGCTCGTGGAAGCGTTCGTTCAGATTGCCTGCAGCGAGCCGCCAAAGGCACGGAAACAGAAATGAGCGCAGGGCGCCGGGGCGCGCGTCAATCCGCGAAGCCGTAAAGCACGGCCGGGTTGTCCACCAGAATCCGATCGCGCACCGCGCGCGTCGGGGTCCACGTGTCGAGCAGATCGAGCAGCGCGGCGTCCTCGGGCATGCCGTCGACCAGGCCCGGATGCGGCCAGTCGGTTCCCCAGACGCAACGCTCGGGCGCGGCGGCCACGAGCGCGCGTGCCAGCGCAAGGACGTCGTCGTAGGGGTAGGTTGTCGTCGCGGCACGGTAGCCGCACAGCTTGACCCAAGTCTTGCCGTTCGACAGCAGGCGCAGCAATGCTTCGGTTTCCTGTCGATAGGTCGGCGAGCTGGCGCGAATCTGCCCCATGTGATCGATGACGGCCGGTGTCGGCAGCCCGGCGATCAGCGGCGCAAGCGCCGGGAGCTGAGGACCGTCGACGTAAAACTGCAGATGCCAGCCGAACGCGGCGACCCGGTGTGCGATTGTGTTTATCCGGTCGGGCGTCAAGCCGCCGGCATTGACCAGGTTGAAGCGAACCCCGCGCACGCCGGCCCGATGCAGGCGCTCGAGCGCCTCATCGGAAACATCGTCGCCTAATACGACAACCGCGCGGCCCCGTTCGACGCCCACTGCCTGCAAGGCATCCAGCGTGCAGCGGTTGTCCGTGCCATACACGCTGGGCTGCACGATGACCATGCGTTCCAGCCCGAGTACCGCGGCCATGTCTCGCCATGCGTGCAGGGAGGCCGCCGGAGGCGTGTAGTCGCGCGGCGTCGTGAACGGATACCTAAGCGGATACGCGAGCGGATCGCCGAACACGTGAAAATGGCAATCGCACGAAAAGCGGGGTGCCGGGTTCCGAGGTGGTCGAACAGAAGGCAACGCGGGCAAACAGGCGAGGGTCATGAGCGTCTCGTGAGTCTTGCCGCTGTTTTGCTGGCAGCGGCGGACCCGGATGGTGTGGCTGGTGTATCGATAGAGGGATGCGTCGGCTCGACGGTCATGCAGGTCATGTGCCGTCGGCAGAAGATCGTTTCAGGCACGCGGCGCTACATGCTTGCGCGACTCGGCGGAGAGATCGTGCTCGCCGGGCGGCACGCTGTCGCGCAGGCCGAGCCCCTTGGTCTCCGGCAGCACGCAAAGCGCGAGGAACATGCAGCCGTAGGCGATGAATCCGAAGAGGGCAATCGATTTTCCGAGCGGCATCTGCGATGCCAGCATGCCGATCAGCAACGGAAACAGCGCACCGATGCCGCGTCCCACGTTATAGCAGAAGCCCTGGCCGGACCCGCGCATGGCGGTCGGATAGATTTCGCTGAGATAGGGGCCGAGCGGCGCGAACACCATGTACGTGAACATGCCGAGGAAGAAGCCGCTCGGCAGCATGACAGCGTTGCTGATGGGCAGCACGAGATAGACGACCAGCGTCACGGCCGCGCCGATCGTGCTGATAAAAAACGTCTTGCGCCGGCCGATGGCATCGCCGAGGTGAGCGCCGATCATGAAACCCGCAAACGCGCCGGCGATGAGGGCGACGGTAAAGCCCCCCGTCCCGATGACCGAAAGGCCTCGTTCAGTGCGCAGATAGGTCGGCAGCCACACCTGATAGATGTAGGTGGCACCCTGGCAGCCCGTCGTAAAGATCGACAGCTTGATCGTGGTCCAGAAGAACTCCGGTCGAAATACCGCCAGCAGCGATTCGTTTCGCTGTCCTTCGAGTGCTTTATTGCGTGCGTAGACTTCCGGTTCGTCGACATGGCGGCGCAGGAAGAACACCAGCGCGGCGGGCGCGATACCGATCCAGAACAGCCAGTGCCACGCCTGACCTTCCGGCACCAGCGAAAACAGGGCGGTGTAAATGATGGCGGCGATACCCCAGCCGACTGCCCAGCCGCTTTGCACGAATCCGCCTGCGCGGCCGCGATATTTATCGCGAATCACCTCGGCGATCAGCACGGAACCGGCGGCCCATTCGCCGCCGAAGCCGATGCCCTGAAGCGCGCGGAAGATGAAGAACTGCTCGAAGTTCTGGGCGAAGCCGCATAGGAACGTGAAAACGGCGTACCAGCCTATTGTGATCTGCAGCACCCGCACGCGGCCGAAGCGATCGGCCATGACGCCCGCGAGCCAGCCGCCGATCGCCGACGTCACCAGCGCGACGGTGCCGAGAAAGCCTACCTGCTGTTTGCTGATCCCCCACACGGCAATCAGTGTCGGCACGACGAAGCTGAAAATCTGCACGTCGAGCGCATCGAGGGTCCAACCTGCAAAGCAGGCACGAAGAGCGCTGCTCTCCCGCGGCGTCAAGTCCCGCATCCATCTGAACATCCCTGTCTCCTTTACCGGCTCGCGCCGGACTCTTCTGATTGCTGGTCAACACCGCGCACGCTGATTGATCGAGACTCCGGCAAGGCGTTCGCGACGTTCGATTCGAGAGCACTGTGCGCTCAATCGGACATCTTAAAAAGCGGGTTTCAGCATTTTCAGAGCACGCAAAAGGCGCGTTTAGCCGGCGAGAGGGATGGACGAGATCGAGCGATGTCGATGCCGGCTGTCAACGGAAAATGGAAGAGAGAGACGCGTTGAGCGATGGGGATTGGCGTGTCGCTTTCGCGAGCGTCTCTGCATTGGGTGAGCGTCGTTCTGATTCAACTTCAGAGACTGGTCGTGGCGCTCGTGATGCTCGTCGCAGGCTGTTTTCCGGTGAATGCCTCGGCGACGCAGAGGCTCTGACAGGACGTTGGCCGGTCGGCCGCAGGGCGGCGTCCGGATTTCGCGGACACCGCCCTGCGGCACACCTCAGGCGCGCTGGCCGAATTCCACTTCCTGGGCCGTCCAGCCGGCGACGCGGTCGCTGAGTGTCAGGCCGAGCCCGGGCCGCGTCGGCACGATCATCCGGCCGGCGCGCGTTTCGAGCTTTTCGTTGAACAGGGGTTCGAGCCATTCGAAATGCTCGACCCAGGGCTCGGTCGGATAGCAGGCCGCGAGATGCACGTGCAACTCCATCGCGAAGTGCGGCCCCAGCATCAAGCCCGCGTGCTCGGCCAGCCCGGCAATCTTGAGGAACGGCGTGATGCCGCCGACACGCGGTGCGTCGGGCATCAGATAGTCGGCCCCGCGCAGTTTGATGAACTCCCAGTGCTCGGCCACGCTCGTGAGCATCTCGCCCGTGGCGATCGGCGTATCGAACTGCGCGGCCAGTGCGGCATGGCCTTCCGCGTCGTAGCAGTCGAGCGGCTCTTCGATCCAGACCAGATTGAATGGCTCGAACGTACGGCACATGCGCTGCGCGGTGGGGCGGTCCCATTGCTGGTTCGCGTCGACCATCAGCGGGAACGTGTCGCCCAGATGCTTGCGCACCGTTTCGACGCGGTGAATGTCGAGCGCGCAATCGGGTTGCCCGACCTTCAGCTTGATGCCGCCGATGCCCTTTTCGCGTGATGCGTCGGTATTGGCCAGCAACTGGTCGAGCGGCGTGTGCAGGAAGCCGCCCGAGGTGTTGTAGCAGCGCACGGAGTCCCGCTGCGAGCCGAGCAGCTTCGCGAGCGACAGGTTGGCGCGTTTGGCCTTCAGGTCCCACAGTGCGACGTCGAATGCGCCGATCGCCTGCACCGCCATGCCGCTTCTGCCGACCGAGGCCCCGGCCCAGGCGAGCTTGTTCCATAGCTTGGCAATGTCGCTCGGGTCCTCGCCGATCAGCGTCGGCGCGATTTCCTTCGCGTGCGCGAACTGGCCCGGGCCCCCGGCACGCTTCGAATAGCTGAAGCCCAGACCGCGATGACCGTCAGTCGTTTCGATTTCGACAAAGAGGATGGCGATTTCAGTCATCGGCTTCTGACGGCCGGTGAGCACCTTGGCATCGCTGATCGGGGTGGCGAGCGGCAGAAAGGTGGACGCAATACGAACCCAGGCAATGCGGTCGCCTGTCGCCGTGCCGGATGTCAGATTGTCGTTGATGTTCATGAGCGAGATTCCTGTGCGATTGAAAAGGCGAGCCGCGAATGTATGGCTCAAGCGCATGCCTCGATCATACAATGATTGCGCAATCATTCAAGTATGGCGGGTGGCGAAATCGTCGTGGTTTACACTGAGCGAGCCGATTCAACGGAGGAGGGGGGCCTGAAATGGGGGGAAGCCCGAGGTGTCGAAGCCGGATTGGGATTCGGGATTCCGGCAGATCATCGCTAGAATTGCGGGCATGACAACAGGAGCCTGAATGGCAAAGAAATCCGCGCGCAGCCAACCCGCCGCCGTCGCCGAGCAGGCGGGGAGCGTGACGTTAATCGATGTCGCCCGCGTGGCAGGGGTCGCGCCCATGACCGTGTCGCGGGCGCTGCATCGTCCCGAGCTCGTGCGCAGCGATACGGCGAGAAAAGTGCTCGAGGCCGTGAGAGCGACGGGCTACGTGCCGAACATGCTGGCGGGCGGCCTGGCGAGCAGCCGGAGTCGTCTGGTTGCGATTCTGCTGCCGACGATCGCCAACTCGATTTTTGCCGACACCGTACAGGCGTTGATGGACGGCCTGACAGCCTCGGGTTATCAGTCGCTGATCGGGCTGACCGGGTACTCCAGCGCCCAGGAAGAGGCGCTTGTCGAAGCGATTCTCGGACGCCGGCCCGACGGGATCGTGCTGGCCGGCACGAGTCACACCGACGCGACCGTCGAGCGGCTCAAGAATGCGCGGATACCGGTGGTCGAGATATGGGATCTGACCGACAAGCCGATCGATATCGTGATCGGCTTTTCACACGAAAAAGTGGGCATCAAGGTGGCGCGGCATCTTCTCGACAAGGGATACAAGCGGTTTGGGGTCCTCTCGGTCAACGATCCGCGTGGCCTGCGCCGTTGCCAAAGCCTTATCCGGGAACTCGGCCGCCATGGCCTGACCGACGTGCCGTTCGAGGTGCTGCAGGCACCGGCAACATTGCAGGCAGGCAGGGAGGGCGTGGGCCGGATGATGGTTACCGGGTTTCCCGAGATCGTGGTCTGCAGTTCCGACACGCTCGCGCAAGGCGTACTGGCGGAAGCCGCGAGCCGCGGCCTGCGCGTACCCAAGGATCTCGCGGTGATGGGGTTCGGCGATCTGAGCACCGCCGCGCACGTTTTTCCGGCCTTGTCGACGGTCCGGGTCGACGGGGCGACGATCGGCAGGAATGCCGCGACGGCGCTCCTCACGCGCTTCGCCGGCAAGTCGCAGGCGGGCCTCGATACCGTGAAGATCGATACTGGCTTTTCAATCGTCGACCGGGACAGCGCTTGACGGCGGAGACGGGCAGGGGGCTGACAGGCTGACAGATGGCTCCTCCGGGCGGGACGTTTGCACGTTAACCCGAGTTGCACCGGATGAAAGATTGCGCAACCATTGACTGAAATGATTGCGCAATCTTTTTTGCCTTCTGGTGCCGGGCGGTAACTGGCGACCCTGTGCAAGACAGCGAGATTCAGGCGAAAGGGCGTGACTCTCGCGCCTTGCCGGAGACAGGTGCGGCGCAATCGACGGATACATCTCACTTTCACAGGAGCGGGAGATGAAGGACGTGACGGTTGCATCCCATGGGCTTACGGCCGCCGCCGACGCGACCGGGAAGCCGGGCGCGGCCATGAGGCCGATCATCCAGGTGGTGGCCGGCAATGCGCTCGAAATCTACGATTTCATGATCTATGGCTACTACGCCAGGTACATCGCCCAAACGTATTTTCCGAGCGACAGCGAGTACGTTTCCCTGATGATGTCGCTGATGACCTTCGCGTTCGGGTTTCTCGCGCGGCCGATCGGGGCCATCGTGCTCGGCGCCTACACCGATCGTCATGGGCGGCGCAACGGCCTGATCCTCGCCCTGTCGCTGATGTCGCTCGGCATCATTTCCGTCGCGTGCACGCCTTCATACCGGAGCATCGGGCTGGCCGCGCCGGTTATCGTGCTGCTTGGGCGTTTGCTGCAGGGCTTTTCCGCGGGAGCCGAACTCGGCGGCGTCGTGGTCTATCTGGCGGAAATCGCTCCGCCGAAGCGGCGCGCGTTCTTCACCTGCTGGCAGGCGGGCAGCCAGCAACTCTCCGTGATGGCGGCTTCGCTCGTCGGCCTCGTCCTGCTTTATCTGCTCGCGCCGCACGAGTTGCACGCATGGGGATGGCGGATTCCGCTTCTGCTGGGCTGCGCGGTCATTCCCGTAATGTTCTGGTTGCGCTCCAGTCTTGCCGAAACATCGGTGTTCGCCGCGAAAAAGAAGACGCCGACAGTAGGGGAGATCTGCACGAGCCTCGTTTCGGGTTGGCGAACCATTGCCCTGTGCATGGGCATGGTGGCGCTCGCCACCGTCACTTCACAGACCATTACCACGTATGCGCCGACGTTCATCAAGAGTCTGAACCTCGGAGAATCCGCGGGATTCATCATTCTCTTTTTCGGCGGACTGTCGGTGCTGATCTGTCTGCCCATCATGGCCGTGGTGGCGGATCGTTTCAATCGCCGCACGGTCCTGATCGTCGTGACCCTTCTGGCAGGGCTGAGCGCCTATCCGATGATGTCGTGGCTCGCTGCGCAACCCACCGTGTTCAAGTTCGCGGTCGTCGAGCTGTGGTTCTCGTTCATCTACGCGGCGTACAGCTCCGTGCAGGTGGCCGCGATGGTCGAACTGGTGCCGCCGAGCGCGCGCACGTCCGGCTATGCATTCGCACAGGCGGTGGCGGCCGCGGTTCTGGGCGGCTTCACGCCCGCCATTCTCACGTGGTTGACGCATACCTTCCACAGCAATGCCATGGTCGGTGTCTGGCTGGCGGTCAATGCCGCGATTAGCCTCATTGCCGCGCTTGCATTGGGACAGAAAGAGACGGCAACGCGGCAAAGCGCCCAATTGCAATAGGGATCGGCAACGCCTGGCGTTGATCGGCGCGCCCGGCAATCTTGCCGGTGTGTTTTCGTCGTCGCTGCCAGGCTATCCGGCGGCTCCCATACCTGGCTGCAACGCTGCGGGATGATCTGCCGCCGCTGCAAATTGAATCCCCCGGTTGACGACCATCAAGGCAGATCGGTGCAAACCATGGCGATCGCGTAATCAGTTTCGTTTGAATGATTGCGCAATCATTGTATGATCGAGTCCGCATGGATACGTGGACGCGGCGTGCCGTCCGGCACGAGCCGCCGGCAATCGAACAGGATCAGCAAGGAATCGAGGAGACAGGGCAGTGGTAGCGAATACAACCAGACGGACAAACGTGCGATGGTTCATCCTGGCGATGATCTTTATCGTCACCGTGTTCAATTACGTGGACCGGGCGACGTTGTCGATCGCGGCGCCGAGCATGCGGCATGAACTCGGCTTCGACGCGCTCACCATGGGCATTGCGTTTTCGGCATTCGGCTGGACCTACACCGGCATGCAGATTCCCGGCGGGCTGATTCTGGACCGGTTCGGCGCGCGGATCGTGCTGGGCCTGAGCCTCATTGCGTGGTCGGTGCTCACGTTTCTGCAGGGATACGTGCACCTGTTCGCGTCGGCGTTCGCCGCGCTCTTCGCGTTGCGCTTCCTGATGGGCGCTGCCGAATCGCCGGCGTTCCCGTGCAACAGTCGTCTGACGGTCATGTGGTTTCCGAGTACCGAACGCGGCCTCGCGACGTCGATCTTCCAGTTGGCGCAATATTTCGCGCTGGCCGTTTTCACTCCGGTCATGACCTATACGGTCAGCCGCTGGGGCTGGCACTACGTGTTCTTCACGACAGGCGCGATCGGTGTGCTGATCGGGCTCTGGTGGCTGAAATCGGTGCGCGAGCCGCAGTCCGATCACCGCGTGAATGCGGCCGAACTCGACTACATCGCCGCCGGCGGCGGACTCCCGACGATGGGCGACAGCCCGCGGCCGTTCCGCTGGCGCGAGGTCCGCGCAATTGCCGCCAACCGCATGATGATCGGCATCTATATCGGACAGTTCTGCCTGACGTCGATTACGTGGTTCTTCCTCACGTGGTTCCCGACCTACCTCGTCGAGGCCAAGGGCATGTCGATACTGAAGGTGGGCATTGCGGCGGCGATACCCGCCGTGGCCGGATGCGTCGGTGGACTCGTCGGCGGCCTGTGGTCCGACTGGATGCTCAAGCGCGGCTTCAGTCTTACGGCGGCCCGCAAGACGCCGATCATCGGCGGCCTCGTGCTGTCGAGTACGATCGTCGCGGCGAATTACGTGCATTCTTCCGTGATCGTGATTCTCGTGATGTCGCTCGCTTTCTTCGCAAAGGGTGTCGGCAACCTGGGGTGGTGTATCGTCGGCGACGTCTCGCCGAAACACGCGATGGGTATCAGCGGCGGCATCTTCAATCTGTGCGGCAATCTCGCGAGCATCGTCACGCCGCTGGCCATCGGCTGGATGATCAAGCGCACCGGCTCGTTCGAGGTCGCGCTGACCTATGTCGCGGCACTTTCGCTGCTCGGTGCTTTTTCGTATCTGTTTGTTGTCGGCAGGCTCGAGCGCATCGAAGGGGGCGAGTCGGATGAGACTGCGTTGGGCGATGTTCCGGCTGCGGCTCTGAAGCCGCGCCACGGCAGTTGAAGCCGCGCAGCAACACTTTTCGACGGGTTACCGTTGATGAACGCAATGGGTTTTACCGCTTCTGTTGCCGCGCGGCGAGTGTCGACAATTTCATTGCCGCGCTTGCGTACGGCCGCTGTCCGAAGGACGCGCTAAACCCGGATACGTGGGTGGGTTTAGCGATCTGGTTGATCGATTGTCAGTTCTGGTCCGGAAACGCCGGACGCGCGCGCTGCGCGTCGAGCCAGCGCGCCACCGACGGCATCTCCGGCTGCGCATCGAGCGTGGAGGCGAAGCGCTCGGCCAGCGAGTACCAACGATGCGCGGCGAGCGCGACGCCGATGTCGGCGAGCGTGAAGCGATCGAGCGCGAGATGCGAATGCGTGTCGAGCCGCGCGTCGACAATCCGGAGCAGCCGCGCGGACTCGGCGAATGCGTTGCGTATCGCGGCGTAATCGCGCTTTTCCTCGGGCACGCGAGTCAAGCCGAGAAACGTAATGCGCAACGTCGCCCATAACGCACCGAGCTGCCAGTCCATCCAGCGCTCGACTTCCGAGCGCTCGCCGGCGTCTTGCGGCAACAGGTCGCCATTGCCATAGGCCGTCGCGAGATAGCGCACGATCGTGTTCGATTCCCAGATCGACCGTCCATTGTCGACCAGCGCCGGCACGAGGCCGTTCGGATTGAGCTCGCGATAGGCCGCCGTATCGTTGACGCCGAATTCGAGCCCGGCGTCGATCCGCTCGTAATCGCGGCCTTCGATTCGCCCGAGTTCGCCGAGGCACCACAATACCTTCTGCACATTGATCGAATTTCGTCTTCCGTAAACCTGCATCATCTCTCCTCGAACAAATATCGTGTGCCGTGAGGCTGGCAGTCGTGCGTCACTGCCGCCTGCCTGGCGACGCCGGCAAGTATGCGCTGCCTACCGTCAATCGACAACAGGCGCAGGGAACGAGGACGTTGCTCACGAGGCAATGCGGGCGCATCGGGATGCGCGTGATAAGTCAACGTTCTTGAGGCACTTGCAGCACCGGAGCCCCAACCGGATTACGCTGCATAAATCACAAACGCGTCAAATACGGCGGTAATTCTTCGAGCGTCGCGTTCGCGGCGCCTTCGAAGCGTTGCAGCCAGCGTGCGTCCGCCTGCTTCAGATGCTCGTGCAGGGCGGCGGCCGCCTTCGCCGGTTTCTTCGCGAGCAGCAGGTCGTAGATAGTCCGGTGTTCCTTCAACGCATCTTCGATCGACGTAAGCGGAATGCGCAGCACAGGATCGAACAGATAGCGGGTCGGCGCGAACAGCATGCGCGTACGCGCGAGCACCTGCAGGATCTCGCTATTGGGACAATGCGACAGCAACCGGATATGCAGATCATGCTCGACGACGTCGGTATCGAATCCTTCACGCGGGAAGCCGTCCAGCGCTTCGACCACCGTTTCGCGCAATTGCCCGACGTAGTCGCGGCTCACATGTGCTGCTGCCTGTTGCAGTGCCTCCGGCTCGAGCCGCCAGCGCAGTTCATACAAATGATGGGTCTTGTCAGGTGTGACGCGCGTCGCAATCCAGCGGCCCATCGAATCCTTCGTCACGAGCCCGACGCTGTGCATGCGCGCAAGCACATCGCGCACGACCGTGCGGCTCACGCCAAAGTGTTCGGCCAGTCTTTCCTCGATGATCCGTACCGAGACGAACATTACCCGGGCGCATAGCTCGCGCTCGAGTTCGATATAGACGCGCTCCCACTGCTGCACGGAGGTGATCTTGACTTCGTCGAGTACCGCTCGCTCGCGCGGGACGCCGGGCTTTACCTTGCCTGCCACCTCATAGCCGCGCCCACTTGCTTCCTTCACGAGCCGTTCATTGCATAGCGCCTGCAATGCGTAGCGCGCCGGCGACCGGCTGATGCCAAACGATTTCGAGACCTGCGCTTCCAGCAGCTTTTGCCCGGGCGCAAGGCGACCGTCCTCGATCATGGCCTTGAGCAGTGCATACGCGCGCTCCTGGACGGAATGCTTTTCGATGATTTCTGACATGGTCCTCAATGAGCGGCGCCTCTCCACAGGGCGAACGCCGCGGTTCTCGCAACGCTTCGATTCCGCCGCCCGCGCTTCGGGTGGCCAGTTGCGAAATGTTAGCCGATCTGATGCCACATTTCCGCTGCCCCGGGAACTACGGCTGAAAACACGACTTGACATCGCAGTTTTGGATCGATAATCTTAAAAATGTACATTGCACACTATGTACATTATAGGTGAAAACCGGAGGCAGGGATTCTTATGAAGCTGGTACGGTGGGGACAGCCGGGTGATGAAAAACCGGGCGTGCTGGATAGCGAAGGGCAGGTACGCAGCCTCGTCGGCGTCGTCGACGACTGGCACGGCGAGGCGTTGACGGAGGGTTCGCTCGCTCGCTCGCGTCGCGGCGGCCGATTTGCGTGCGCTGCCGCTCGTCGCGCGAGGCGAGCGGCTTGGGCCATGCGTCGGCGCGGTAGGGAAGCTGGTCTGCGTGGGCCTGAATTACACGGACCATGCAGCGGAAGCCGGGATGGCACTGCCGAAAGAGCCGATTCTGTTTCTGAAGGCCACGAGCTCGATCAATGGTCCTTTCGATTCTGTCGAGATCCCACGCGACGCACAGAAAGTGGACTGGGAGGTCGAACTCGGCATCGTGATCGGCAAGACCGCGCGCTATGTGGCGAAGGAAAACGCGATGTCGTACGTTGCCGGCTACTGCGTCGTGAACGACGTCTCGGAGCGCGCGTATCAACTGGAGCGCGGCGGACAGTGGGACAAGGGCAAGGCGGCGGATACGTTCGGTCCGCTGGGGCCGTGGCTTGTCACGGCGGACGAGGTGCCGGATCCGCAGGCGTTGCCGCTGTGGCTCGACGTCGACGGTGTGCGGCGTCAGGACGGCAATACGCGTGACATGATTTTCGGCGTCGCGGAGCTGGTCTCCTACATCAGCGGCTTCATGAGCCTGCAGCCCGGCGACGTGATCGCAACGGGCACGCCGGCCGGTGTTGGCATGGGCCTGAAACCGCCTGTTTAAACGGTATGCGCCGGTATCGCCGGCCTCGGCGAGCAGCGCTCGTCCGTCGTTGCGTTCGATGCGTCATTGCAGGCGTGACATGGCCGATACCGTGACATGTGTCGGCGATCTGCAGCGGCTCGCGCGCCGGCGCGTGCCGAAGATTTTCTACGATTACGTGGACAGCGGCTCGTGGACGGAATCCACCTATCGCGCTAACGAGGTCGATCTCGGCCAACTGAAGTTCCGTCAACGTGTCGGTTGCGACGTCGACATGATCCGCACCGCTGTCACGCTGCTCGGCCGTCCGTGCAGCCTGCCCGTGGCGCTCGCGCCGACCGGCCTCGCCGGCATGATCCATGCCGACGGCGAGATTCTTGCCGCTCGCGCGGCGGCCAGATTCGGCGTGCCTTTCACGCTATCGACGGTCAGCATCTGCTCGATCGAGGACGTCGCCGAGCATGTCGAAGAGCCGTTCTGGTTCCAGCTCTACATGATGAAGGACCGCGATTTCATCGTCCGGCTGATCGAACGAGCGCGCAACGCGGGCTGCTCCGCGCTCGTGCTGACGCTCGATCTGCCGCTCCAGGGGCAGCGTCACAAGGACGTGCGCAACGGCCTCTCGGTGCCGCCGAAGCTGAATCTGCGTACCCTGTCGATGATGATGGCGCATCCCGCGTGGTGTGTGCGGATGCTCGGCACGCGGCGGCGCACCTTCGGCAACATCGTTGGGCATGCCAAGGGTGTGACGGACACGTTCGCGTTCGCCGAGTGGGTGAGCCGTCAGTTCGATCGCACGGTGACGTGGGACGACATCGGCTGGATCAAGCGGCACTGGGGCGGGCGGCTGATCGTCAAGGGCATACTCGACGCGGACGACGCGCGCCGCGCGGTTGCGGCAGGCGCCGACGCGATCATCGTGTCGAATCATGGCGGACGGCAACTGGACGGCGCGCCGTCGTCGATCAGCGCGTTGCCCGCCATTGCCGCAGCCGTCGGTCAGCAGACGGAGGTACTGATGGATGGCGGTATCCGCAGCGGCCAGGACGTGCTGCGTGCGATCGCGCGGGGTGCACACGGCGTGATGATCGGCCGTGCGTTCCTGTACGGCCTTGGCGCGCTCGGCGAAGCGGGCGTTACCCGCACGCTCGAACTCATTCATAAGGAACTCGAATCAACGATGGCGTTGTGCGGCATCACCGACGTCGCCGACGTCAGCCGTGACGCCATTGTGACACCCACACCTGTCGCCGTATCCGCGCGGCCGGAGAACGCATGCCGCCGCGCTGGAGAAGGTGGTCTATCTGCTATTGCCTAGTTTGAATCAGCTATTTGTCAAGGAGACGTATGATGTTTGGTCACTATAAAATGCACGAAAACAGCGGCGTCAATCCGCCTTATTCGTCCGCGTATCCGGTCGAGTGGGAGTGTCCGCTGCGCACGCTCGAAGTCGTCACCCGCGTAGATCAGGCGAAGGTTCGCGAGTTGCTGAAGGACACGCCTTTCGAACTGGTTAACGACCGCGTCGCGTTCCGTTTCATGCTGTCGCCGGGGCATACGCTCGCGGTGCATGCGGGGGCGATGTTCGACCTGATGGTGACGGTGCCCGTGCGTTACGACGACCTGTTCACCCAGACACACATCTTCATGTATTGCAGCGACCCGATGGGGATTGCGGCGGGCCGCGAGTTGTTCGGCTACACGAAGAAGGACACCGACTACGCGTTTGACGAAACCGCGGACGGCAAGGTGAGCGGCTGGGTCCGCCGCCGCAAGGTGCCGCTCGCCGACTTTAGCTTCACGCCCGATCCGGACGCGCCGCTAGTCCTGCTCACGGACGAAGCCGAGCAGCCGGCAGGCGAGATTCACGTACGCCGTCTGCCCGACCCGTCGAAGCTGGGCATTGCCTATGCCGACGTCGTCTATCGACGCACGCCACTGCGCTACACCGAGCCGGTGCGTGGCCGGATCGACTGGACGCTGCATCAGAGCGCGTTCGATCCGATCGCGGACCTGGAGCCTGAAGTGCTGAGTGCGCACTTCATGACGTCGGACGTGTACGGCGGCGGTTTTGCCGTCGAGGATCGTCGGTTGTTGAAGCGGCTTTATCCCTGAACAGGACGAGGCAGCGACAAGCACGGCCGCCGTCTAAGTTGCGGCCCGCAGCGTGGGCGGTTAGGCGGTCGTGCTCGCGCGCGGCACGACGGACGACAACTTCATACACAAACGCGTTGCATTCTCAAGAAAGCATCATGTCTTGATTGAGAAGTTTTCCTAATTAAAAAATAACCGCAATCCATAGTCTGAAGAACGAAAGTTAGCCGGTGGCGACAATCCACGGCGATACGCTGAGACACCCGATTTTCAAAACGGAGGAAGACAAATGAGCACGACACGTTCGCGCTGGATGCTGATTAGCCTGCTATTTCTAGGAGGGGTTATCAGCTACCTGGACCGGGCCGCACTTTCAATCACTGCACCGCTCATCGCGAAGGAGCTACACCTTGATCCTGCCCAGCTTGGGATTGTGTTCAGCAGCTTCTTCGTTGGCTATGCGTTGTTCTGTTTCGTGGGCGGCTACTATTCCGATCGCTTCGGACCCAAACGGGTTCTCGCCGTCTCCATGCTGGTGTGGTCACTGTTCTGCGGAATGACTGCATTGACCGTTGGCATGGTGAGCCTTCTTGTCGTGCGTATCATCTTTGGCATGGGGGAGGGGCCGCTTTGTTCAAACATCAACAAGATGGTGTCCAACTGGTTTCCGCGTGAGGAGCAGGCCAGTGCCATAGGCATCGCGAACTCGGGTACTTCGCTGGGTGCCGCCCTTGCCGGACCCGCCGTCGGCTTCGCGGCCGTGAGCATAGGGTGGCGATTGTCCTTTGTCGCTATTGCCGTAGTCGGCGTTCTGTGGGTTGTCATGTGGGTTGCGCTTGCCAAAGACAGGCCTGCGGTGCCTCCGGATGTGGCGACAGGCGTCATCGATAATGACGCATCGACGGCTGTTTCGATCAGCCCCCCGGTATCTCCACTGCACACACTCCTACTTCGTCCCGCCATTCTCGCGACGGCTTTCGCATTCTTCGGCTACTCGTACATCCTGTACTTTTTCCTGTCCTGGTTTCCGAGCTATCTGACGATGGCGCATCACCTCAGCATTCAAAAAATGGCGGTGGTCAGCGTGATTCCCTGGGCTGTTGGCGCCACCGGTCTGATTGCGGGTGGGCTCCTGTCGGACTTTATCTTCCGCAAGACAGGTCGGGCCGTCTTTTCGCGCAAGGTGGTGCTGATTACCTGCCTGAGCGCAGGTGCAATCTGTGTCGGCATTACCGGGACCGTGAAGGACATGACGAGCGCGGTTTCGCTGATGGCTATCGGCGTATTCTTCATGTACGCCTCGTACAACACTTACTTTGCTCTGGTGCTGGACACGGTTGAGAAAAATCGCGTTGGAGCGGTTGGCGGATTCGTCCACCTGGTCGCGAACCTGGCCGGCATTGTTGCCCCCACGGTGACGGGCTTCCTCGTACAGTGGTCCGGCAACTTCGAGAGTGCCTTTCTGGTGACTGGAGCAATCGCCGTGTCAGGAGCAATGCTCGTCACGATTTTCGTGCGTTCTCCGGGACGTCGGGCGCTGAACCAACCGACAATTGCATAAAAGTCTCAACGCCCAGATGCTCACTCGGCCAACAGCAAGCGACTATGGCAATGGCGTCTGCGGTTTCCGGAACGGCGCATAAGCGGGCGCCATGACGAACGGGACCATCGCTCCATCCCGTCCATCCTTATCGCAACGGAGCCCTGCGTTTGCATGCGTCTGATCGTGCCATCAATGATGGTGTTCGATCTTCAACCGCTGGTCGATCTCGAAGCACCCGCGCAAAATGTGCTCGCGCATCAGATGCTCCGCGCGGCTGCTGTCGCGCGAGGCCACCGCTTCGAAGATGCGCACGTGCTCCTCGTGATACCTGCGCATCGAGGCGGTGTCCATCAGCGGTTCCGTGAAAGGCTTGTGCGGCGTGCGATGCACCATCTCGTGACTGCGCCTGAAGAGCCTGTTGGTCCACGCATCGTTAATCTGCGCGTGGAACCAGTCGCTGCGCTCGCGCATCGCTTGCACTTCTTCCTTGTCGAGCGTGCGTTCGCCGACGAGCATCCGGCCCGTCTCTGCGAGATAGGCGCGCATCGCTTCGACGTGTTCGTCGCTGAAGCCGCGCTGCGCCGCAAGCGCGCTCGCATAGCCTTCGAGCACCGCGCGCAGTTCGTATGAATCGCGCAGGTCGCGCAGGCTGAACGAACGTACGCTGAAGCCGCGATTGCGCTCATAGACGACCATGCCGCGCGTCTCCAGCGCGACCAGCGCCTCGCGAACCGGCGTGCGCGACACGTTGAACAACTCGCCGAGTTCGGCTTCCCGCAGCTTCGCGCCGGGCCTGAGCGTGCCGCTCAGAATCATCGCCTGCAAGCCGGTGACGACGGTTTCGTCTTGTGAGTTTTCGCTGCTGTCCGCAGTTTCCATGGGCGTGACGTACCGATAGTGCATCGAACGGACGAAGTATATCGAATGAGCGTTTTCAGGCCGCCGCGGCGGCGTTGGGATAGTGACACGCGACGAACGTGCCGTCACCGCGATCGGCGAGCGCCGGATCGACGTGCACGCAGGCATGGGGCAGTGGGCCGTAGCGCGTGTCGACCGGGCGGATCGGAATCGTCGCCCGATTCGCGCTGCCGGGCCGTGCGACGAGCTCGCGCGCTCGCACGCAGCGCGGATGAAAGCGGCATCCGCCCGGAAGATTGGCGGCCGAGCCGATCTCGCCCAGCACGCGCGCACGCGGTTTCGCGCGTGCCGCGGCCGGGTCGGCGACCGGCACTGCCGCCAGCAGCGATTCGGTGTACGGATGCGCCGGCGACGCATAGAGCGAGTTGCGCGCAGCGAGTTCGACGATGCGTCCGAGATACATCACCGCGACGCGATGGCTCACATGGCGCACGACCGCCAGATCATGCGCGATGAACAGATACGCGAGTTGCCGCTCGCGCTGCAGCTTGCCGAGCAGATTGATGATCTGCGCCTGAATGGAGACATCGAGCGCGGATACGGGCTCGTCGAGCACGAGTACCTTCGGATTGAGCGCGAGCGCCCGCGCGATGCCGATGCGCTGCCGTTGCCCGCCCGAAAACTCATGCGGATAGCGCGTCGCGTGCTCGGGATTGAGGCCCACGGTGCACATCAGCTCGCGTACTTTTGCGGGACCGTCGGCACGCCACGCGCCGTGCTCCTTCATCGGCTCGGCGATGGCTGCGCCCACCGTACGCCGCGGATCGAGCGAGCCGTACGGGTCCTGAAACACCATCTGCACCTGCGCGCGCATCGCGCGGAGTTGGCGTCCGCCGAGCGTGCCGATATCGATGCCGTCGAGAAAAATGCGTCCCGCACTCGGTTCGAGCAGACGCACGGCGAGCCGCCCGAGCGTGCTCTTGCCACTGCCGCTTTCGCCGACGAGACCGAGCGTTTCGCCGGCATCGAGATGCAGCGACACGCCGTCGACCGCCTGCACCACCGGTGTCCTGCGTTGCAAAAGCGAATGCTTGGCACCGAAGCTGCGGCTCACGGCATCGATCTGGAACAGCATCATGCGCTCCCCGTCGTGGCAAGCGAGTGCCAGAAAAAGCACGCGCTGACATGCGCGGCGGCGTCCGTTTCGACGAGCGGCGGCCGCATCGAGCCGCAGTTCGCGCGGCCGCGTCCCATCGCGCAGCGCGGCTCGAACGCACAGCCGGCGGGCAGGGCGGCGACATCGGGCGGATTGCCTTCGATCGCACGCAGCGCGCAACCCGGCTCGCCTTCGAGATCGGGAATGCTGCGAAACAGCGCCTGCGTATAAGGGTGCCGCGTCGCGCCGAACACGCGCTCCAGCGAACCGCGCTCGACGACGCGTCCCGCGTACATCACCGCGACATCCTGCGCGTAGCGCGCCACCAGCCCGAGATCGTGCGTGATGAGCACCATCGCCATGTTCGTTTCCTGCTGCAGGTCCGCGAGCAGGTCGAGGATCTGCGCCTGCACGGTGACGTCGAGCGCGGTAGTGGGTTCATCGGCGATCACGACTTTGGGGCGCAGCGCCACGGCCATCGCGATCAGCACGCGCTGGCGCATGCCGCCCGACAACTCGTGCGGATAGGCGTCGAGCCGGGCGCGCGCCTCGGGTATGCGCACGCGTTCCAGCAGCCCCGCCGCCCGCGCCCGCGCCGCCGATCGGCTCACGCGCTCGTGCGCGCGCAGGAGCGTCGTCATCTGCTCGCCGATGGTGAAGACCGGATTGAGCGCGGTCATCGGATCCTGAAAGATCATCGAGATCGATGCGCCGCGCACGCGCCGCAACGCCTCGCCGGAGAGCCGGGCGATATCGACGCCATCGAGCAGCACGCGTCCGTGCGTCACGCGCCCCGGCGGCGCGACGAGCCCGAGTGCCGAAAGAAACGTCATCGACTTGCCCGAGCCGGACTCGCCGACCACGGCGAGCGTGCGCCCCGGCCGCACGCTCAGCGACACATCGTCCACCACGACTGCGCCCGGAAATACGGTGCGTATTCCGTCGATTTCTAAAACGGCTTCCGGATCGATGCGCGTCTCGCCTGTCCGGATGCTGCCCGATGTATCGGCGGCGTCGGCAGGCGCGTGGCGTCGCGGGATCCGGAAGACGGCCGGCAGGCTGCTGTTCATAACGTCCTCGCGTCGGCGCGGCGGCGCATCTGCGGATCGAGCGTGTCGCGCAGTCCGTCGCCGAGCAGGTTGAAGGCGATGACGAGCAGCGCGATGCACGCGCCCGCCGAGAGCGAGATCATCGGATGCGAGGCGAGAAAGCCCTGACCGTCGGCGATCACGTTGCCCCACGTCGGCGCGGGCGGCTGAACGCCAAGACCGAGATAGCTCAAACCGGCCTCGCCGAGCACCGCGTTCGCGGCACCGACCGTCGCGACCACGATCACGGGCGGCAGGCTGTTCGGAACCACGTGCACAAGCAGGATCTTCCAGCGCGCCATGCCGATCGACGTCGACGCCTCGATAAACATGCGCGGCCTGATCGTCAGCACGACCGCGCGCATGACGGCGGCGACGCGCGGTGCGAACGCGATAGCGATCGCCCAGATCACCGAACTCAGCGACGAGCCGCGCGCGGCCACCAGTGCGAGCGCCAGCAGAAAGCCCGGAAACGCGAGCAGGATATCGATGATCGCGACCAGCACGCGCGCCAGCCAGCCGTCGAAGAACGCGGCCGCCGAGCCGAGCGCGACGCCCAGCACGATGGAAATGACCATGACCGAGAACGCGACTTGCAGCGAAATGCCCGTGCCCCAGACGAGGCGCGAGAGCACGTCGCGGCCATATTGGTCCGTGCCGAACCAGTGCGCGGCGGAAGGCGTCGCGAGCGTGTTGGTCATGTCGGCGGCGACGGGCGAGTAGGGCGCGATCCACCGCGCGCCGAGCGCGATGATGACCATCGCGGCGAGAATCACGAGCCCCGTCATGAAGCCCGGATGACGCGCATAGCGGCGCCACGAAGCGTTGCCGTTACGGTGCGCGGGGTTGAGGGAAGCGGCGGGCGAGCTCATTGGCGGGTCCTCGTTCGATCAGCGCGTGCGTAGACGCGGATCGACCGCCGCGTAGAGCAGATCGAGCGCGGTGTTGACGAGCACGACGATCACCGCGAGCGCCAGTACGCCCGCCTGCACGAGCGGGTAATCGCGCGAGCTGACCGCCTTGAGAATGGTCGTGCCAATGCCCGGCCGGCTGAACACGACTTCGATCAAAATCGCGCTGCCGAGCGAATACGAGAAGGTCACGCCGATGATCGACAGCACGGGCACCAGCGCGTTTCTGAACGCGAGCCGCCAGACGATGGTGCTTTCGCGCACGCCCATCGCGCGGGCCACGCGGATGTAGTCGTGGCCGATGACTTCGAGCATCGCGGAGCGCGTGAGCCGCGCGATATACGCCGCCACCGACACGCCCAGCACGGCGGCGGGCAACACCAGATGCCGGAGCGCTTCGATAAAGCCGCCGTCGGAGCTCGAGCCGAGCGCGGGCAGCCATTTCAGATGCTGCGCGAACACGAGGATGCCCGCGAGCCCGAGCCAGAACACCGGGAATGAAATGCCAGCGAGCGCGACGAGCATCACGGCGATGTCGATGAAGCTGCCGTGCCGCACCGCCGTGACGATGCCGAGCGGCACGCCGACGAGCACGGCGATCGTCATGCCGGCGACCGCGAGAATCGCCGAATCGGGCAGGCTCTGCACGATCTCCAGCAGCGCCGGTCGGCCGGTGACGACCGAAGTGCCGAGATCGCCGTGCAGCACGTGCCCGATGAACAGCCCGTACTGCACGAGCAGCGAGTGATTCAGCCCGAGCTGCTCGCGCAGTGCGGCGAGTGCATCGTTGGTGGCGTAATCGCCGAGCATGTATTGCGCGGGGTCCCCCGGAATCATGCGGACCAGGAAGAACGTCACGGTGAGAATGCCGGCAAGCGTGACGACGAGGTGCAGCGTCTGTCTGGCCAGATAGCGTCCCATTGCGGGTGTCCTCTCAGGCGAGCGAGACCGGATATGAGTTCATCGTGAATAGCGAGTTCTGCACGAAGCCTTGAACCCTGTTCGAATGCGCGATGAACAGCCGGTCCGCATACAGGGGGATCAACGGAAGGTCCGTCATGCTCTTCTGCAGGATCTTCTGATACGCGACCTTGCGCGCCGCTTCGTCCTGTGCGGCAGCGGCCTTCGCAATCAGGTCGTCGACGCCGGCGTAATGCGAGGTATTGAGGCCTGGCGGAAACGATGACTTCGCGAGCATCGAGATGATCGGGTTGTCGGGATCGGGCGCGCCGACCACGCCGGTGATCGCGGTCGGGATTTTGCCGCCCGAGCGCGCCTGCAGGTACGCGCCGCGTTCGAGTACCTGGATGCGCGTCTTGATGCCGATGGCCGACAGGTCGCTCGCAATCGGCACGACGATCTTGTCGTAAGGACTGAAACCCACGCCGATGACATCCATCGAAAAATCCGTCTGCCCGGCTGCGGCGAGCAGCGCGCGCGCCTTGGCGGGATCGTAGGCGTATTTCGGTACGTCCTCGGTGTATTCGAGAAAGGCTGGTGTGAGTACGCTGTACGCCGGGCCTTTCGTGCCTTTGAAGAGACCGGCGATGATCGCGTCGCGGTTGATGCCGTACATGATTGCCTGACGCACGCGCAGGTCGTCGAGCGGTTTGTGCGTCATGTTGAGCACGAAGTTGATAGTGTGATCGGCGGGGCGGTCGTGCACCTTCACGTTCGGGTCGTCCTTCAGGCGCGCGATCACGCCCGGCTCCTGCAGCGCGAAGAAGATATCGATCTCGCCGTTGGTGAGCGCCGTGGCCGCCGCGTTCTCGTCGCGGATCACGCGGAACAGCACGCCATCGACTTTCGGCGGGCCGCCGAAATAGCTCCTGTTGGCGGAAACGCGCACTTCCTGCCCCGGCGTCCAGCTTTCGAAGACGAACGGCCCCGTGCCGACGGGATTCAATGCGTGCTTGCGATCTCCCATCTCGGTGACGGCCTTGCGGCTCACGATCCAGCCTTGATTCAGGTTGGTGACCTTATGCATGAAGCCCGAGTTCGGCGCCTTGAGTGTGATGACGACCGTGTTTGCGTCGGGCGTATCGATCTTCGCGATGGCGGCGAGTTGCCCGACATAGTTGCTGCCGGTTTTCGGATCGAGCACGCGCTCGAAGGAGAACCGCACGTCGTCGGCGGAGAGCGCGCCGAAGTTCTTGTGCCACTGCACGTTCTTGCGCAGGTGGAACGTGTAGACCGTGCCGTTCTGCGAGACGTCCCAGCTCAAGGCAAGATCCGGGACGATCTTGTTGGTCGCCTCGTCATAGCGCGCGAGTCCGCTGTAGATATGCGTCGCGACGGTCTGGTTTTCGACCTGAAAGATATGCGCCGGATCGAGATTGGCGATGTCCGAGCCGAGGCGCACGCGCAGGAGTTTCGGCTGCCCCTGCGCCCGGGCGAGCGGCGCCACCAGATTCAGCGCGGCGGCCCCCGCGACGCCCAGGGTGAATTGACGACGGGAAAGGCTGTGGCACGAGGCTTTTGTGGTCATGGCAAACACCGGTCGGAGAGCGATCGAATCGGTCGGGAGAGCACCAGATCAGAATCGCATACAAAAATTCGTGGGGCAAGGTCTCCAAAACACCAATCTCGGGTGTCGGCATGAAGTTATTTTTGTAATTTGTACGGATATTCAATCTAATATGATGAGATGACTAATTTTTGTTCTGGTTTTATGGCTTTTATTGAAGTGGCTAACCAAATCATACAAATTCAGCGTGAGTTTTAATGTTGACATTCTGATTTTTTGCATGCAATTTTCGGTGAGAGGCCGGCGTGGTGTTCCCGATTCCCGCCGCAACTCTCACTCTCTCTCGCCGAGGTCGACATGTCGGATACGGATATCTTCGTCAAACAGAAGTTCGGGCAATCGCTCGGTTTCGGCCGCAAGACGGCCGTCCTGGTGATCGATTTCCAGGAAGGCTTCACGCGCGAGGACGGCTTCGGCGGCTACAACATCAACGACGCCATCGCGCAGACGGCGAAGCTGCTCGCCTTCGCGCGCCGGCAGGCCATGCCGGTCTCGCATGTGTACTTCGCCGCGCAGAAAGGCGGCTTCGATATCGGCACGTTCGGCGAGAAGGTACCGCGTCTGCGCGAGCTCACCGAGGACGCGCCGGACACGCGGATCGTGTCGTCGTGCAGCCCGCTCGACGGCGAATACGTATCGAGAAAGCGCCATTCGTCGGCGTTCTTCGGAACCAACTACGCGTCGTGGCTGATGGCCGCGGGCATCGACACGCTGCTGGTCACCGGCTGCACGACGAGCGGCTGCGTGCGCGCGAGCGTCGTCGATGCATCCGCGCACGGGCTGCGTCCGATCGTCGTGACCGACTGCGTGGGCGACCGCGCGCAGGCGCCGCACGAGCAGAGCCTCTTCGACATGGGCCAGAAGTATGCCGACCTCATGACTAGCGCCGACGCGATGGCCGTGCTCGCGAAGGGCAAGCAGGCGGCGCTCGCCTGAACTTTCGCTTCAACCGGTCGGGCCGCCAGCGTGCGGGACAGGAGCACGCAGGCCCGAAGCAAGCTTTTGCAATGGAGGGATCCATGTCTGATACCGCGACTGGCGTGCGCATCAAGGTCTTCTGGCAGCCCGGCTGCTCGTCGTGCCTGCGCACCAAGGAATTTTTGACGCAGCAGGGCATCGAGTACGAGTCGCGCGACGTGCACAACGATCCGCGCGCGCAGGCCGAGCTGTTCGAACTGGGCGTGCGCAGCGTGCCGGTGGTGTCGATCGGCAAGCATTACACGCTCGCGCAATCGCTCAAGGATGTCGTGAAGTTTCTCGACCTGCGCACGACGCTCGCCGATCCGTTGCCCGCCGCCGTGCTGGTGCAGCGGCTCGACCACGTGATGAGCGCCGTTTCGCGCTACGTGCATCAGTTCACGCCCGAACAGCTGAACGAGCCGTTCCGCAACCGGCGGCGCACGCCGGCGCAGCTTTGCTATCACGTGTATCGCATCGCCGGGATGGGGATGGAAGCATCGCAGGGCATCGCGCTGCGCTTCGAGAGCTTCGACGAGGTGCCGCCCGAAACATGGACGGCGGACGATATCGCGCGCTGGGGCGACGACGTGCATCGCCGCTTCGATGCGTGGTGGGCTGCGGAGCAAGACCCGGACGTGAACTATACGGTTTCGACGTATTACGGCACGCGGCCGTTTCACGAAGTACTGGAGCGCACCGCATGGCACGCGACGCAACACACGCGCCAGATCATGCTGATGCTGGAGAGCCACGGCATTGCGCCTGACGGCCCGCTCACCGACACCGATCTCGCAGGCCTGCCACTGCCCGACGAAGTATGGGGATGACGTCGCAATCTTTCGAGGAGACCTATATAAAAAGGTGAGGGGGCAGTGGAAATATCTGTACCGTGCAGTTGACAACGCCGGCAACGCGATCGATTGCCCGCTGCGGGCTCATCACGCCATACCGAGCGCGCGGCCCAACTCCGCGAGTTTTTCCGCTCGTGTGATGAATGGTCCGTCGACGAGCTTGCCGTCCACTTTGAACGCGCCGACGCCTTCGCCGAGGGCCTCTTTTGCCGCGGCGACGACGCGCAGCGCATGATCCACTTCTTCCTGGCTGGGGCGGAACGCGTCATTGGCGAGTGCGACCTGGGTTGGATGGATGCAGCTCTTGCCGGCGAAGCCCAGCGCGAACGCGGATTTCGCGTCCGCCGTGAATCCTTCGGGATCCGCAATATCGACGAAAGCGCCGTCGTAGGCTTCGATGCCGGCTTCGCCCGCCGCGAGCCGTACCTGCAAGCGGACCGTTTGCAACGCGGCGGTGTCGCGCTGCGAGATGCCAAGCGGCCCGAACAGGTCGCCGAAGCCGACCTGCAAGCCTCTTACACGCGGATGCGCGAGCGCGATCTGCGCTGCGTGACGCAATCCTCGCGGCGATTCGATGTTGGCGAGAATGCCGATCGGCGCCGCGATGCCGCGCTCGCGTTCGAGCGCATCGAGCCTCGCCGCCAGTTGGCGCACGGCGTCCGGATCTTCGACCTTCGGCAGATTCAGCATATGAAGGCCGTCTTGCGTGCACGCGGTTACGTCGTCGGCAAAGTGGGGCGTGTCGATTGCGTTGATGCGCACGATCAACGTCTTGCCGGCCGCGCTGGCCTCGGGCGTCGACAGATACTGGCGCAACGTGCCGCGCGCGCTGGCCTTGCGGCTTTCCTCGACGGCGTCCTCAAGATCGAATGAAATCGCGTCGGCAGGGCCTTGCATGGCCTTTGCGAACAGTTCGGGACGTGACGCGGGGACGAACAGCTTGCTGCGCATCAGTAGATGGCCGGCATTCGATGACATGGTTGGCTTCGCTCAAAAATTGTAGACAATTTATTTTCTGTACTCTACATTGGTACCGTGTTCCGCACAACCACGAGTGCTGTTTTCGTGCCCGGCGACCGGCGCATCGTTTTTGCGGCTGACCCACGGCTGCTTCGGGCTGCTTCGTATTCACCGCGCAGTTGCCCGCAGTTGCCTCTTACACAGTTCAACATGACGTCTTCATCGCACGAATCCGCCGCCACGCCGGCCACCGCCGATCACTCCGCCGGACCGCTCGCCGGCATCAAGGTGCTGGATTTGAGCGCCTATATCGCGGGTCCATACGGGTGCACGCTGCTTGCAGATCAGGGCGCCGAGATCATCAAGGTCGAGCCGCCGCAAGGCGACAATTTGCGCAATTACCCCTCTACGCTGCCGCGGGAAAGCCGCGCCTTTCTCGGCGTGAATCGCGGCAAGCTCGGCATCGTGCTCGACCTGAAAACGGAAGCAGGGCACGACGCGCTGATGAAGCTCGTCGATCAGGCGGACGTGCTGGTGCATAACTTTCGCCCGGCCGTGCCGGCCAAGCTCGGCATCGCCTATGACTCGCTGCGCGAGCGCAACCCGCGTCTGATCTACTGTGCGCTCACCGGTTACGGCGATACCGGGCCGATGCGCGACAAGGCCGGCTACGACCAGGTGCTGCAATCGATGTCCGGCATCTGTTCGCTGCAAGGGGCGCCGGGCGACGCGGAGATCGTATACGGATCGGTGGTCGACTATTACGCGGCAGCGATGCTTGCCGCGAGCGTCGCTTCGGCGCTGTATGCGCGCGAACGCACCGGGCACGGACAGTATGTCGGCGTGTCGCTCCTCGCAAGCGCGCTCGCGATGCAGTCCGCGCGCTTCGTATGGGCGGACAGCGAGCCGCGCGAATGCTTTCGCGACATGCGCTCGGGCGGTATCACCGGTTTGCATCCAACGGGTGAGGGCAGCATCTATCTTTCGGCCAACACGCCGCATTTCTGGGCTGCGCTGTGCGAACTGATCGGGCGTCCGCAGCTCGCCGCCGATCCGCGTTTCGACACCGTCAGAAAGCGCGCCGAGCACGCGGACGAAATCGTGCCGGTCGTGCGCGACGCGTTACGCGCGCATTCGGCGCAGGAATGGGAGCTGATTTTCGGCGAACGGGTGCCTTGCTCGGCCGCGCGCGATATCGAGGACATGTTCGATCATCCGCAGGTACTCGCTCAAGGGCTCGTGGAAACCTACCAGCATGACAACGCCGGCCCGTATCGCGGACTCGCGCGTCCGTTTCGCTTCGGCACCGTGCCGCTTGCCGCGCAACGCGCCGCGCCGAGGCTCGGCGAGCATACCGAAGAGGTGCTCGCATCGGCCGGCATCGTTGTCAACAAGGATGCCGGGTGATGGAGCAGGTATCGATTCCGGGCACCATCCCGTATTTTCTGAAGGAACAGATTCGCCGCTCGATCATCGACGGCACGTTCCGGCCCGGCCAGCCGCTGCGCGAGCAGGATCTGGAGCGGCGCTATGGCAGCAGCCGTGGGCCGATCCGCGAGGCCTTGCGTCTGCTGGAGCAAAGCGGTCTGGTTAGCCATATCCAGCGGCGCGGCTTTCGCGTGACGTTGTACAGCGAGCGTGAAATACGCGACATGTACCTGCTGCGCGCCGAGCTGCAAAGCTACACGATGCTAAGTCTCGGCGAAATCGACGATCTGAAGCCGCTGCTGAAGGAAATGAACGAGTGTCATCAGCGCATGGCGTCGGCGTTCGAAACCCGCAATGTCGGACAGTACGTGCAGGAGATCCGCAATTTCTATGACGCCAGTTCGCGGTTTCTCGGCAACAAGCCATTGCAGGACGCGCTAAACCGGCTCTACGAAACCGCTGAGCCGCTGCGCTATAACCTGCTGTCGCGCAGGCTCGACAAGAGCCGCTCGCTGCAATACACGAAGAAGATCATGCAGGCGTTGAAGGCGCGTGATTTTTCGCAGGCGGCGGCGCTTAAGCGCGAGCATGTATTAATGAATCTGCCGAGTATCGTCGAGACCTATATGGCGGCGACCTATGAGGATACCGAAGCGAGAGCAGGCTGATTCAGGGCAAGGACGGCGACAACACATACAACGCGCCGCATGAGCAGAATGGGTACGACGAAGACCCCGATTGTCAAGAGCACCCCAGGAGACACCAGCATGCAGCAGCAAGCACAGGAGGACCAGACTCCGCACCCATCCGCAACGGATGCCAGACCGGCCAGTCAGGTCGCATGGTATCGGCAGGTCACAAGCGGCGCGTGGCGCGTGCTTGCACTCGCGGGGCTCGGCTGGCTGTTCGAGGTCTACGAGATCTTCGTGTTCTCGCTGACCGTGCCCGCCTTCATTGCGTACTTCGCATTGACGCGTGCGCAGGCGGGGGCGATTGGCAGTATCGCCGCGGCGGGATTGATCGTCGGCGGTATCGCGTTCGGCTGGGTGGCGGATCGCATTGGCCGCGTGCGCACACTGATGCTGACCATTCTCGTCTATTCGATCTTCACTGGGCTCACCGCGTTTGTGCAAGGCCCGGTTTCACTGGCGGTGCTGCGCACGCTTGCGGGCCTCGGTATGGGCGGCGCGTGGACCGCGGGTGCCGCGCTGGTCGCGGAGACATGGAAGCCCGAGCATCGCGGCAAGGGCGGTGCGATGATGCAGTTCGGCCTGCCGCTCGGCTCGCTGCTCGCGATCGGTGTGGTGGCGCTGATTTCAAACCTCTCGGGCGGCCTCGATCACGGCGGCTGGCGCTGGGTGTACGGCCTCGGTGTATTGCCGATCGTGCTGCTGTATCCGATCGCGCGCCGCACACCCGAATCGCCGGTATGGCAATCGCGCGCGCAATCCGGCGGCGAGCGCGGACAGATCGGCGATCTGTTGCGCCCTGGCAACTTCGGCGGACTCGCGAAGGCGTTCGGTTTCATCTTCTTCGTGCAGTACGTGTACTGGGCAGTTTTTACGTGGACGCCGACGTTCCTGCTGACCGTCAAGCACTTCAACTTCGTGCACAGCTTAAGCTTCACGTTCGCGCAGCAGCTCGGGTCGATCTTCGGCTTCGCGGTGTTCGCGCTGCTCGTCGATCGCATCGGCCGCAAGCCAACCTTCTCGATCTATCTGCTGATCGGCGCGATCGCGGTGTTCGCGTTCGTGACCGGCAGCGGCGAAACGACGGTGATGGTCGCGAGCTTCTTCACGGGCATGGGCATTACCGGCCTGTTCGCGGGCATGGGGCCGTTCGCCGCCGAACTGGTGCCAAAGACCAGCGCGCGCGGTTTCGCGATGGGCATTGCCTACAACGGCGGCCGCATCGGCGGCATGATCGCGCCGTATCTGATCGGCGCGTTGGCCACCTCGGCGAGCGGTTTCCGCATGGGCATGCTGACCACGCTGGTCGCGTTCCTGCTCGCGTGGGGGATGGTGCTGATCTCGCCGGAAACGCGCGGGCGGCAACTGAGCTGATGAGGCTGACCGGACGCCCGTCAGAGCGGGCGCATCAACCGGAGAAAACGTGACGATGAATCTTCAGGCATCCGAAACCATGAGTGGGTCTATCGAAGGCGCGTGCGATTGCCACCTGCACATCTACGATCCGCGCTTTCCCGAGCAGCCCGGCAACGGAGCACCGATGACCGGCATGACTGTCGACGACTATCGCTGTGTGCAGCGCAAGATCGGCACGACGCGTGCGGTGATCGTACAGGCCAAGCGCTACGGCACGGATAACGCCTGCCTCGTCGATGCCATCGCGCAGTTCGGCGGCGCGGCGCGCGGCATCGCGGTGGTCGCGCCGGACACGCCGCTTGCCGCCTTGCGTGAACTCGACGCCTGTGGCGTGCGCGGGCTGCGCTTTAGCGTCTGGAACGCACGCGATACGGTGATGACGGTCGATATGCTCGAGCCGCTCGCGGCGCGCATCGCCGGGTTGGGCTGGCATGTGCAATTGCATATGTCCGGCGATCAGATCGTCGAGCATCGCGACGTGCTGAACCGTCTGCCATGCATGATCGTGTTCGATCATCTCGCGCGACTCGCGCCGCAGCAGGGCGCCGCGCATCCGGCATTTCGCGTCGTCGCTGATCTGCTCGCGCGCGAGCGCTGCTGGCTCAAGCTGTCCGGCGCCTATCTGAACACGCTGACCGGCGCGCCGTACGAGGACGCGACGCGGGTCGCCGAGGCCTTCGTACGCGAGGCGCCCGAGCGGCTCGTTTGGGGCAGCGATTGGCCGCATGTCACCGAGCACGGCAACGCGGATACGGTCGCGTTGCGGTCGCTGCTCGACCGCTGGGTACCCGACCGGGCGATGCGCACGCGCATTCTCGTCGACCATCCCGCGGCGCTCTACGGCTTTGCGTGAGTCCAACCGGTTGAATAGGGACAAGGAGTATTCATGGAACCGCACCAGCTTTCCGCGGCTGAAGCCGCCCGACAGATTCATGAAGGATACCTGACCAGTGAGGCGCTGATGCGCTCGTGCCTTGAACGGGTCGACGCACGTGATCCGGTGGTCAAGGCGTGGCTCGCGATCGACCGCGAACGGGCGGTGCAGGCCGCGCGCGAGCAGGACAAACGTCGTCGCGACGGCGCGCGCGGGCTGTTGTCGGGCCTGCCGTTCGGCGTGAAGGACATGATCGATACCGCCGATCTGCCGACCACGCACAATTCGCCCGCTTTCCAGCGCAACCAGCCCGTGCATGACGCTGCCTGTGTCGCGCGTGCGCGCCATGCTGGCGCGGTGCTGCTTGGCAAGACCGATACGGTCGAATTTGCCGCGTTCGGGCGCGTCGCGGCAACCACGCATCCGCTCAATGCCGCGCATACGCCAGGCGGATCGTCGGCGGGTTCCGCCGCTGCGGTGGCCGATCTGCAGGTGCCGTTTGCGTTCGGTACGCAGACAGGCGGCTCGCTGATCCGGCCGGCGTCGTTCAACGGCGTGTATGCGTTGAAGCCGACGTGGAGCCGCGTCAGCGCCGAGGGCGTAAAGCTGCTTGCGGTCAGTCTGGATACGGTCGGCTGGTATGGCCGGAGTGTTGCCGATCTCGCGCTCGTCGCGCAGGTGTTCCGTCTGCTGCCGCCCGGTGCCGACGCCGCTCCCGAGGATGACGCGCCGTTGCGCGGACTGCGCGTCGGCATCTGCCGCTCGCCGCAATGGCCGTCGATCGAACCCGCCGGCGAGCGTGCGCTCGAAGCTGCCGCTCAACGCCTGCGTGATGCTGGTGTGACGATTGCCGATGTGACGCTGCCCGCAGCGTTCGACGACATGTCGGCCGCGCATCTGACCGTGATCGAAACCGAGGGCGCCGCCGCGTTTCTCGACCTGCTCGAAAGCCGCCGCGACAGCATGTATCCTGCGATGCTCGAACGATTGTCACCGGACCGGCTCGATAAGCCTGAGGTTCTGCGGCATGCGTATCGCGTCGCCGAACACTGCCGCGCGGAGCTGGACCGCGTGTTCGGCGATTACGACGTGCTGGTCACGCCGGCTGCGCGAGGTGAGGCGCCGCACGGCCACGCAAGCACTGGCGAAGCGGTGTTCAACGCGATGTGGTCGCTGCTGCATGTGCCTTGCCTGGCCGTGCCGTGCACGACGGGACCAAACGGTTTGCCGGTCGGTATACAGTTGATCGGTGCCGGGCATGAGGATGCGAAGCTCTTGCGCGTCGCCGCGCGGCTTGCGCCGATCATCGATGTCGAGGGAACAAGTAGGGGGAAGGGGCTTTCATAGACGCAGAATGAGCCGGAAGAATAGCGGGCAAAAACGGTTTTGTCGCGATAAGGTTGGATTGCTGGAGTGCGCGTCTTGTGAAACGGCACTGATACAGCGATGAAGCATGCACCGACGCTGCGAACGGCTCCTGGTTCTGGTCATGCGGGTCTCCCGGCTTTCCGCGCCAGCCATTTATCTGCTGTTCAGCTGCAGCAGCAACCCGTCATAGCGCGCCACGACTTCGGCGTTCGTCGACAGATAGCGCGCGATGATGCGGCGCTGACGGTCCCGATACCCTTCCCAGTCGGCATCGTGATGGCGGATCGCCTGCACGAGCTGGCGCGCGCCTTCGTCGACGTCGTTACCGGCGTAGTAGTAGCCGAGCTCGCGGCACAGTTGCGCGTTGTGCACGAACGGATAGCCGTTCCAGCACACGTCGAAGTAGAAGTAGTTCAGTGCCAGCCCCCATTGATGGGACACGACGATGTCCGTATGTTCCGCGAGAAACTCCGGTGTCTCGAAGTGACCGACGAAACTCGCCTTGCGGTCGCGCACGAGGTCCAGATAACGCGCGATGCCGATGAACTCGGGGCACTGCGTCGCGAGACGTTCCGCATTGGTGACGTGCAGATGCGAAATCCCGTCGCCGACGATCCGGTACGCGTTCTCCGCGATCAGCATCGGATAGAGGCAGAACTTCAGCACGTCGAGATTCGCCTCCATGACGGAGAGCCGGCGCGGCCCCCTGGCGGGGCGGTATTCGCCGTGATGAGGCAGCTCGCGCGTGCGCGCTTCGATGCACATCGGGTCCCAGACGAACGGCACTTCGCGCGCCGGACAGCGGCGCAAGGTCCTGAAGAACGGCAGGCTCGTCTCGACCACCTGGGGAATGACCCAGACCTCGTCGTAGCATTGATTGATGAAGATCGAGTCGGCCATCCTGCGGTTGAAGATCATCGCTTCCATCAGCTGCACGTATTCCGGCCCGCAGCAGTAGCTGACGAGCTTCGTGCCGCGCGCCCTGATGTACCCGGTCTGACCGGCATTGATCTGGCCGCCGAGCTCGATCAGGACGTCGAGGCTGTCCTTGACGTCCTCGAAGCGCCGCACCGGGCAGCGTTCGAGATCCCACGGCAGCTTCGCCGTAATCGCCACCGAAGTCGTGTTGACGAGCACCACCTGGTGGCGCAGCGGCGAATGCTGGAACACCCGCATCAGGTACAGCGCATTCTGTTTGATGCCGTTGACCCACAGGCTCTCGGCCTCATGGTGCAGGCCGATCGTGATGCCGATCCGCAGCGGGCGCGGGCCGGGAGCTTCGTGCTCCGAAGCATGCAGTGCGTTCATTGTGCGGCCTCCCGCGGGAATTGCACCTGACGGCGCAGGATCAGGCACGAAGGCGGCGTGTCGACGAGCACGACGGCCTCGCGCGGATGCGCCGCTTCGGTATAGACCATGACGGATCTGACGAGCGGCGTGGCGCGATAGCCGCTCAGTTCGCTGCGCGCCACCTGTGCGCAGGGCAACGGTGCGCTGGAAATACGCTCGGCCACGACCGAACAGCCGCCGCCGGCGCCCGGCACCGTGACGAGCGACAGCAACGCCGACGATTGCGGAAAGGCGATGCCGGACAGCGAGAAGAACGGCCCGGTATCGGGACCCGAGCGCTGCCAGTCGAGCAGCACGTCCGCTCGCGAGGCGCGGTCGAATACGCGCGCCGAGATCTGCGCGACGGCGTCGTAACAGCGGTGGATGCCGATTTCCTGCGCGGCCTGTGCGAGCACGGTGCCGGCTGCGGGTCTCGCGGCCGGCCCGTTGGCGGGACCGGCGACGGGGCCAGCGACAGGGCCCGCGACAGGACCGGCCGCGGGCAGCGGCTGCGCCTGCGCGAAACCGGCCGGTTGCACGGCCGCCCATGCGAGCGCCAGCGCGAAGCCCGCGGCCATCGCGGTACGGGAAGGCATACGACGTTTCGTGTTCATCATGCCCCCTCGCAAACCGCGGCGAGCGCCGCGCTGTACTGCTCGACGTTGGCGGGCAACTCCGGGTCCAGCGAGGCGAGAAAGTCTCCCGCCTCGCGGCGGTAGTCGTCCAGTCTCAGGTCATGCTCCGCGAACGCGCGCCGCAACGCGAGCGCGCCGTCCTGACAGTCGAAGCCGTCGTAGCGATAGCCGCAATGGCCGATCAGCGTGGAGTTGTGAATCAGCGGATAGCCGCCGTACAACGCCTCGTAGTACAGATAGTTCTGGGCGTTTTCCCATTGATGCGAGATCACCGCATCGGCCTGCACGGTCAGGATCTCGTAGACCGGCAATCTCGGCTCGTAGGTCGCCCGCCCGTGCTGCGTCAGATCGAGACTGCGCGCGAAGCCGACAAAGGAGGCCTCTTCCTTGAGCGGCATCGCATTGAACACGCGCAGATACTCGACGCATTCCGGGTCCTGCCGGTACGCGAGATCCGCAATCAGCATCGCGATATGCGCCGTCTTGACCATGCAGATGTTCGGTTCGAGAATCGCGAGGCGCCAGCGCGAGCGGCCCGCTACATAGCCGAACGTGCCACCGGCGTGGGCCGGCTTCAGCGAACGCTCCAGCAGCGCCGGATTCCACAGGTGCTGCATGACCTTCACCGGCGCGCGCGAGCCGGCCTCGTAATAGCCGGTGCAGGTCTTCGCGAAGGCGGGCAGCGTCCAGATCGCGCTGTACGGCGTGCCGGAGAACAGCAGCCCGTGCGACATGCCGAACATCATCCGCTCGATGTCGATCACATAGTCGTTCGCGACGCGCATGCCGATCACGCGGCCGCCGCGGTCGCAGAAGCTGCGCGCCCAGTCCGGATTCAGCTGCGCGCTCAGTTCGATCACGACGTCGAGCTGTTCCCGCGCGGTATCGAGATCGATGACGGGCACCGGCGAATGTTCGAGAAACGACTTCGCATCCGACGGGTTGCCGTCGCCGCCGTTGACGAGGCAAGCCGCCTCGACGACCGGCGATTGCCGCAGCAGCATCGCAAGGAAGTAGCAGTTCTGGAAGATGCCGTTCTCCCAGATCGATTGCTCGCCGGCACGCAGAAAAATCGTGATGCCGACCTTGATGCGCTGGCGCTTCAGCATGCTGCACCTCCGCGATGAGCGCGGGCGGTTACGTGAAGCAGCTGCTGGAAATAGCGGGTGCCGTTCCCGGGTGCGAGCGGGTGCAGTCCGGCGAGAAATTCGCGCGCGCGGCGCTTATAGTCCGCGAAGCCCGCATCATGCTGGCGTGCCGCGCGAAGGAACGCCTGCGCGCCGGCCTGCACGTCGAACTCCGGGTAGTAGTAGCCGAGGCCGGAGAGCCACGCCGAGTTGTGGACGAGCGGATAACCGCCGTACAGCGCATCCAGATGCAGATTGTTCTGGTCGTTCTGCCATTGATGCGAGACGACCGCGTCGGCGGCCCGGCTCATGAAGTCGACGAAGCCGTGCCGGTGGTCGACATGCACGCGGCCCGCGCGATTCAGTTCGAGCGAATCGCGCATGAACGAAAACGTCGGATGCTGCTCGAACTGGGCGCTGTTGAGCACGCTCAGACCGGCAATCGCGCCGGGCTCGGCGCGAAACGCCATGTCGCAGAGCAGCACGGGAATCATGCAGCACTTCACGACGGAGATGTTCGGCTCGAAAATCGCGGCGCGCAGCGCGCGCGGCGTGTCGGTGGAAGCGCTCGCCGGCTCGAATCCGAAGCGCTGCCCTGCGTCGCCCAGCAGACGGGCGCGCCCGTCGATGAACATCGGGTCCCACAGATACGGCACCTCGACGACCGGGCAGCGATGCAGCGTTTCGAGCATCGGCCGGAAGACGCGGTCCTTGGGCAGAATCCAGATCTCGTCGCAGCGGTCCGCGCGCGCGAAATAGCCGCCCCGCCTGAACACGCCCGGCTCGACCAATCCGGCATACGGCTGCCCGCAGCAGAAATAGACGACGCGCCTGCCGCGCGCCCGAAAATAATCGAGCCACTCGATATCGAGCCCGCCGCTCATTTCGATCGCGACGTCGATCAGCTCGGTCGCCTCTCTGGCCGGCAGCAGCTTCAGGTCCGGCAGTAACGCCCGGACGTCGTCGGGCAGGCGCGGCCCGGGTCCGCAATTGAGCAGCACGACGTCCCGGACCGCCGGCAAGGCCCGCAGCAGCTTCGCGAGGAAGAACACGTTCTGCCCCAGCCCGTTGTCCCATACAGTCTGGCCATTCCGGGTGGCCAGCGAGATGCCAATACGCATGTTGTTTCCGCCTTCTGAAGGTCAGTCCTCGTGTTTTTTTGTGTGTTCCGATACTTCTCGTGCGTAGCCCGACGGATCGGGCGGTGCCGCCCTGTCCATCGACGGCCCCCGGTCATGACGCCCCCGCTGCGTCGACTGCGAATAAAAAAGAGGATCGAACCGGAGAATCGACCCCCAAACCTCAGGTAACTTCCGGACATACACGAGGACATCATCCGGAAGCAAGGAGTCCCGAGGGGTTAGCCTGCTAGTTTCCCGACAACGTGATCCCGACACGCCGGTTCTGTGCCCGGCCGTCGGCCGTCGCATTCGTCGCGACGGGATGCGTCCTGCCATGGCCCTGAACGTCGAACCGCGCCGCGTTCAGCCCGTGCGACTTCAGGTAGTCCGCCACCGTCCGCGCGCGTGCCTGCGACAGACGCAGGTTGTAGGCCGGCGAGCCGATACCGTCGGTGTAGCCGTCGATCGCGACCGTGCCGAAGCTCATGCCTTGCGCGTTTGCAACCAGCTTGTCGAGCTGAGCCTTAGCGGCTGGAGTCAGCGTCGCCTCGTTGAAATCGAAATTGGCATCGCCTGCCAGCGTGACGTGCGTCGGCAGGGGGGCCGGCGCGGGGACGGCAGCGGGGACAACAGCGGGCGCGGCCGTGGACGGCTGCGGTGCCGGTGCGCCGCACTGGAATATCAGCTTGCGAAAGTCCGGCTTGCCGTCCGTGGTCGTCGAGCCCAGCGGTGCCGCGCCCTCGAGCGGACGCACGGCCTCGTCATGGCAGATCTCGCGCGCCTTGCGATAGCAGGTTTCCGCGCTTTCGAGCAGGCCGCTGCACTCGACCCGATAGGTCTGCTGGCCGTCCTGCCGGTCGACCGACCAGGCGCTGAACGACGGCCCTGACGCGGACGAGCAACCGGCGAGAGCAACCATCGCCGCTACGCACAACATCGTGTTACGCATGTTGAACCTCATGTTTCATGTCGTTTATCTTCCATCGCGGGGATGCCGCTGAACCGGCGGGGGCCAGGCGAAACGCCCGGCACCCGCGCGGCGCCTTACCACTGGTAGCCCACCCCGACCCCGTACGTGCTGCCCGCGCTGCTCACCCCGACACCGCCCTTGATCTTCACGTTCTCGGTGATGCGGGCCGTGAAGCCGAGCGCAACCGCTCCGTAGCCCTGATAGGCGCCGGTGCCGATACCGACGGCGATGGTCTTGTCCTTGTCGACGTCCGGAATCATCGTCAGTGCCGTGGCACCGGCCACACCCGAGTAGGCCGTTCGCGCGACGGACGACACGGAGTTCTGGAGCGAATTGAACTGGGACATGTTCACCGCGTCGGTCGGGTTGACACCCGGTGCGACATTGGTGATCCGGCGCCCGTTACCCGGCGAGCCGACCGAGACCGTGTTGTCCTCGCTGGCGACGGAACCCGCGCCGAGCGCGACCGAGTTCTGGCCGCTCGCCGACGCATTGGCACCGAGCGCGACGCTGTTCGTGCCGCTGCCGAGCGCGTTCGCGCCGATCACTGTCGCACCGTCCGCGGATGCACTGGCGCTGGAGCCGAGAGCGATGCCGCCCGCGCCCGCCGCCGTTGCATTGACGCCCATGGCCATCGAGTTGACGCCGCTGGCCCCGTCGTCGTTGTAGTTGCTGCCCTGTGTGCCGTTGTCGTTCACGCTGTAGTAGTGCGTGCGGGTGGTCGAGACGACTGTCGACAGGGAGGAGACGTTGCTGCTGGTCGTGCTCAGGCCGGTGGACAGGGCGTTGACGACCGATGAGGTTGAGGTGGACAGCGAGGCGACGTTGCTGTTCGTCGTGCTCAGGCCGGTCGACAGGGAGCTGGCTACTGTTGAGGACGAGGTCGACAGTGAGGCCACGTTGCTGTTCGTCGTGCTCAGGCCGGTCGAGAGTGAACTGGCTACTGTTGAGGACGAGGTCGATAGCGAGGCGACGTTGCTGTTCGTCGTGCTCAGGCCGGTCGAGAGTGAACTTGCCACTGTCGAGGACGAGGTCGACAACGACGCCACATTGCTGTTCGTCGTGCTCAGGCCACTCGACAGCGACGCCACGTTGCTGGTCGTCGCGCTGATGGTTGTCGATAACGACGCCACGTTGCTGTTGGTCGTGCTCAGACCGGTGGACAGCGAGCTTTCTACCGTCGAGCTCGAAGTCGACAGCGAGGCGACGTTGCTGTTGGTCGTGCTCAAACCCGTCGACAGCGAGCTTTCCACCGTCGACGCCGAGGTCGACAGCGAGGCCACATTGCTGTTCGTCGTGCTCAGACCTGTCGACAGCGAACTCACCGCGGTCGACGTCGACGTCGACAAACTGCCGACAGCCTGATTAGTCGCATACAGTTGCGATCCGTTGATCGCATCGGTGCTCGTTTCCGTCACCTGTCCCGCTGCGACATTTGTAATCTGACGCTCCGCGTCCTGCGTCCCGACACTCACGACACTCGTCGGATTAGTACCCGCATAGGCATAGGTCGTACCACCTACCGTCCCGCTGGAAGTTGGATGAGGTACGTCGGTGATCGATCCCGAGCCGAGCGCCACGTCGCCCGAACTCGCCGTAGCTGTCGCACCATTGCCGATCGCGACGCTTCCTGTGGTGGACGTCGAAGTACCAGCGATTGTGTTTTGACCGAGTGCAACCGAACCCGGTCCTTGTGCCGTGTTCGTGTTGCCAATCGCCAGCGCGCCATCGCCGCTTGCCGTGTTGTTAGCCCCCAGCGCTGCAGCGCCCGTCCCGGTTGCAGTATTCGGATCACCAAGCGCGATCGCCCCGCTACCTGAAGCGGTCTGACCTTCCCCCAGTGCAATCGCGCCAGATCCCGACGCCACGGTCGAGTTATGACCACCCGCAATCGATCCCGGTCCGGCAGTTGTACTTACGGTGTTGCCGTCCCCAATCGCGACCGTTGAAGCCGCTGCGGCAGTAGACTGATGACCGATCGCCACGCTCTGATCGCCGGCTGCATTGACAGCATTGCCTACAGCCGTTGCACCGGCACCGCTGGTGATGGCATCCACACCCGCAGAGAGTGCATTGATGCCGGTCGCACCATCATTGTTGTAATTGCCGCCCTGAACACCGTTGTCGTTGACGCTGTAATAATGCGTGCGCGTAGCCGATACAACCGTCGACAGCGACGACACATTGCTGTTCGTTGTGCTCAGACCCGTCGACAACGAACTTACACCAGTGGACAGCGAACTCTCCGTCGTCGAGGTAGACGTCGACAGCGACGACACGTTGCTGTTGGTCGTACTCAGGCCCGTCGACAGCGAGCTTTCCACCGTCGACGCCGAGGTCGACAGCGACGACACGTTGCTGTTGGTCGTACTCAGACCTGTCGACAGCGAACTCACCGCGGTCGACGTCGACGTCGACAAACTGCCGACAGCCTGATTAGTCGCATACAGTTGCGATCCGTTGATCGCGTCCGTGCTCGCAGCACTGACTCGTCCGGCTGCGACGTTGGTGATTTGACGCTCCGCGCCCGATACGCCGACACTTACCACGCTCGTCGGATTGGCTCCCGCATAGTTGTACGTCACGTCCCCAACCGTGCCCGTCGCAGTCGCATTCGGTCCCGCCGTCACCGATCCCGAACCCAATGCGACATCACCCGAGTTCGCTACCGCCGTCGCACCCTTGCCGATTGCAGTACCGTTCGCGCCCGCCGTAGCCCCATCCCCCTGTGCTATGCCGTATGCTCCCGTGACCGCCGCCGCACGGCCAACTGCAACGCCCGAAGTCGCCGCAGCTGCAACGGACGACTGGCCGCCGAGGGCGATCGAATCCGATGCGGCCGCCTGCGCCCCCTTCGTCGCATTGCTACCGATCGCGATCGCGCCAGAACCTGACGCGATGACGGAATTAGCTTGCGACAACGGCGTCGTACCGTTACCACCCGCACCACCAATTGCAACTGAATTCAACGCATTGGCAGTCGAACCGAAGCCAAGCGCAGTAGCCGCTGTGCCGCTCGCGGTCGATTCAAGACCCGCCGCCGTCCCGAACAGTCCCGCGGACGACAGCAGGCCAGAAACTGTCGCACCGGTACCCGTTGCCTTGGCAAACGCACCCGATACCGTTACCCCCAAATTTCCGTTGCCGCTTGAGTTACAACCAACCACCATCGAATAGGTACCCGATCCATCCGCGGCATTACTCGACGTTGGTCCTGGATTGACGCGACCAACTACACCCGAACTTCCGGTATTGCACGACTGCACTGTATTGACAGTATTTGCATTGGCAAGCGAAGGTATCCCGATCACCAATGCCGTAATAACAGTGGCAACAACCGAAGACTTGTTCGGCTTGCCACGCGCCGAATCGATTTCCGATGTCGCAACCCATGTACCAAGCGCGTCATTCCAGATGACGCGGTAGATCCGGTTCATATTATTAGCACTCCGATATTTTATATGTAAAAATTACTACTTTCGTTTTTCGTCCCAGCCACTTTAGAGCGTGTTAAATACCTTGAAGTACTGGCACGGCGTGGACAGGCATGAGCATGGCGAAGACGATGAAGCGCCTGCCTGCGAGGGTCTCGGGCAGGCGCTCGCAATCGCGTGCCAGTCGCCTGAAGCGATTCAGCTATCCGAAGCTGGGCTCGACCACCCAGCGATGGGGCAGCAGCACGAAGCCTTTCTTTGCCTCGGGCAATCTGATGACCTGCAACTCCATACCTTCGGCGTGTGCGGCCTGCGCAACTGTGTCGCCGATATAGCCTTGGTCTGCAAAGGCGTGTTTTACCGTTTGCCCCGTGACGTACTCAAGCTGGCGGGCAAGCTCGTCGACCTGTGCGCGCTCCTGTTCGTTGGTGGGCGTAACGTGTACAGCGAGCAGCAGGCCCAGCGTGTCGACGGCCATATGAACCTTGCTGCCCCGCCTGCGCTTGTGAGAGCCATAGCCCGCGCACGGTCCGCTTTTGCGCGTGGACTGCAACGTGCGGCAATCGAGAATGACCCTGCTGCGCCACGCGCTGCACCGAGCGCAAATCGTTGACCATCCAGCACGGCGTGACCCCGAACCAGTTGTTCCACTGGCGCACGCTGTACCAGGACAGGAGCCTGTTGGCGGTCGAGGTTTGCGAGGGAGTGGTTCCCGCATCGGAGCGGGCCGATGCATTCAAACAGATTCGCGAGCTGCAGCGGATGCTTGGCAAAAAGACGATGGAGGACGAGATTCCCCGCGAAGCGGTCGAGTATGGTCCTGCAAAAAAATGGATGGCGTACTCGCCGTCGCTGCCGGAGGATGAGCGGTGAAACTGGTTTGTGAAGTTTCCGGCGTGTCGCGCCCGAACGTATCGGTACGCCGGGGGGGCGCGGCCACATGGCGCGATGGGCGGTAATCCAGGCAGACCGATGATGCGGTGGTGGTCGAAGAAATCCGCCGGGTTGTTGGTGATTTGCCCAGCTATGGCTATCGCCGCGTCTGGGAAGCGTTGCGCAATGAACGCGTTGCTGCCGGACAGGTACCGCTCAATGTGAAGCGCATCTATCGCGTCATGCGTGCGCATGGTCTGCTGATGCAACGCCGCCTGACTCAGCCTCGGTCGCAACGTCGGCACGATGGCAAGGTGGCCGTGGCGCGCAGCAACCAGCGTTGTTCGGACGGCATCGAGTTCCGTTGCGATAACGGCGAACCGCTGCGCGTGACGTTCGCGCTGCACTGCTGTGATCGTAAAGTAATGAACTGGGCGGCCACGACGGCGGGCCGCAGCGGCGACATCGTATGTGACGTGATGCTTGCTGCAGTGGAAAATCGGTTTGGCAATGCGTTGCATACACCGTCCGAAATCGAGTGGCTGACCGACAATGGTTCGGGCTACACGGCCGACGACACGCGCCGGTTCGCAGTGGTCATCGGCCTGAAGCCATTGACCACGCCGGTGCGCAGCCCACAAAGTAACGGGATGGCCGAGAGCTCCGTGAAGGCCATGAAACGCGATGACGTCGCCTTCATGTGAAAGCCAGACGCGGCGACTGCGGCACGCAATCTGTACCATCGCGGTCGAGAATTACAACGAGAAGCATCCCCATAGCGCGCTGAAATACCGCTCGCCTCGCGAGTTCCGGCGCTCGATGGATTCAGTAATCCTTACTGTGATGCTGTGTCCGATCCTGCTGGGTCAAGTCCAATTCCGCCAGGTTTCCACGTTTGGCTGAAAGCGCCTAACACGCTCTAGGAATATTTAATACAGACTAATCTGGCTTACGGAAATTTTCAAGCTAGTTGTCACCTCAACAATTTAATTTCAGGCGGCCTTCTTCTCTTGATGACGGTTTGGGGCGACGCCCTGGTTGTCTCTGCGATCCGGGAGATAGGGTTGGCCGGCTGGAAGAGGAAAAAAGTACGTACACGGTAATTTGTTCTCTCCGAAGCATCTTAACGGTGATCTTTGCTATTGAGATTACCCGTTAGATTCGGTGATTCTGAAGATCTTATGATTGATTGACAGGGTGCCGTTGCTTTCCTGGTATTATCATAAATGACGTATACGTACAATAAGTGTTGGTTCCGGGTGATCGGTGCGTGGCTTATGCGCTTCGCAGGTAGTGCGTCACGGCTGGTTTGCCATCAGTACATTTTCCTGTCTCAAATGCGGCGGCTGGCTATGGTGGTAAAAATCAATGTAGTACACCTGCAGTGGTAATCCCCCCGAAGAACCACTGGGATCGGAAGTAGAGTTTTCTCGTTGAGGGACAGAATGAAGAAGTCGAGATTCACGGACAGCCAGATCATGGGCGCGCTCAAGCGCGTAGATGTTGGACTGGCGGTGCCGGAGCTGTGCCGGGAGTTGGGTATCAGCACAGCGACGTTCTACAAATGGCGCTCGAAGTACGGCGGCATGGACGTGTCGCTGATCGCGCGGATGAAGGAACTGGAAGCCGGGAACATGCCGCAGCGGCGATACGGATTGCGCGAGATGTTCAACGCATTGCGCTGGATGGCGCGAGCCGGTGCGTCCTGAAGAATGCTGCCGACCAACTTCCTGCCTTGGGAACAGGTCTATCAGCAAACGCAACGCTGGTTGAACGCGGGTTGCTTTGAGACAATGGTCAACGACTTGCGTTCGGCGCCGCGCGTGGTGCAACAGCGTCAGGAGCAACCCAGCGTGGTTATCCTGGATGGACGTACGCTGCAGTCCACATGCGAAAGCTGTCCGCGCGTGTTACGACGGGCATAAACGCAAGCGCGGAAGCAAGATCCATATGACTGTCGATACACTGGGCCTGCTGCTCGCAGCGCACATTACGCCGGCCAACGAGCAAGAGCGCGCACAGGTAGCCGAGCCGGCGCGTCAGCTCCAACACGTAACCGGACAGACGGTAAAACTTACATTCGCTGACCAGGGTTATACGGATAACACCGCTGCACAGGCTGCACGTGAAGAAGGCATTGAGTTGCAAGTCATCAAGCTCCCGAGGCGAAGAAGGGTTTCGTGCCGTGGCTTCGCAGCTGGGCTGGGTGGTCGAACGAAGCTTCGGCTGGCTCAACCGCTTCAGGCGGCTGCACGCGACTACGAACGCTTGCCCGAAACCTGGACAGGCTTGCACTTTGTCGTCTTCGCCATGCCCATGCTCGTTCATACTGGACCGATTATGCAAAGTGCCCAACCCGCCCTAGGGGGAGCATGAGACGCTATCTTGCCGACACATTTGCAATGGTGATTTTTTCGATTGCCATAGGTGCTTTCGTTGAGATTGTCATCACGGGGCTCACGATAGAGCAAACCATCAAAATACGTGCTGCTGCCATACCAGTCTCGTTGTTAGTTGGAAGGCCATACGGAATTTATAGGGACTGGGTGTTCAGGCGACTAGGTAGTGCAGAAAAGACGCCGCTACAAGAAATCCTGCTGGATACCTTCATCAATTTGACGTTCCAGATTCCTCTTTATTCACTGATATTGGCATTGAATGGCGCCAGGTTTTTGCAGATTCTTACGGCAGTCAGTTCAATTCTTGTCATCGTTGGTCTTTCCGGTCGCCCCTACGGCATTTTCCTAAGAGGATGTCGGCGATTGTTTAAAGTACCTGACACGCTCTAAGACCTCAAGTAATAGCTTCTGCTTGAGCGCAGTACATTCCGGCGCTGCCTCAATCACGAGGTTCGCGCCTGAAACCGATTCTGCGAGATCGCAACACAAATGGACTTTTATTTGTTCGATCATCCGTGTGAATCTCAACCTCGCCCTGGACACGGAAATTCTGACGCCTCCCGGCGTCGTTATACGGCGCACAACGTGAAGCTCCGCGCTTCTTTCACCACGCGAACCGGGCGCTTTCGATGCCTGGGTGGTTTTCGCAACTCACAGAGTTGCTCGACTGCACTCCCGTTCAACGGGTCTTGCGCTGCCGTGCAATTGCACCACGCAACATCCACATATTCTTGAGTCACACCGTAACCCACCCCGGCTATCGGCCCGAACAGACTTAAGGAGGCAGTCATGCAAATGACAACCGAATCAGCACTGAAAATCAAGCCACACGTGCCCGAAGAAGCAGTGCAACTTGACGATATTCCCTGGAAACCGTTTCCCGATGCGCTGTCCGTCGGTGGCATCCGCTGGAAATTCTTGCACGCATCGCCGGAAATGGGTGGATGGACGGCAATCTTCGATTGTCCTGCAGGCTCTTCGTTCAACGCACACTTTCACGTCGGGCCGGGCGAATACTTCCTTACCAGGGGTCGGATGGACGTGCGCGGTGGCGCCGAACAGGGTGGCGACACTGTCGTCGCACCCGCGTATGGCTACGAATCGGCGAACGCCCGTCACGACAAGACGTATTTCCCTGTCGATTCCGAGTTCTACATGACGTTCCTCGGGCCCCTCGAATTCATCAAGGAAGATGGGACTCCCATCGTCGTTGTGACGTGGGACGAAGCCCAGCGTGCCTACATCGACTAGAAAATTTGCACTCAACGCAGAGGTCAACATGTCAGTCACCACCGTTCCGGCTGCCGCAGCAACCAGCCAGATTTTCGACCACCATCTCGGTGCATTCGCGCAGGGTCTCGACGAACTCCTGAAGGACTACGACGACGGTTCCGTCATCGTCACGCCTGAGAAGACCTATCGCGGCACTACGGAAATCCGCGGCTTCTTTAAGGCATTTCTCGATGATGCCCAGCCAGCATTCTGGGACGCATTCAAGGTCACCAGCAAGAGTACGGAGGGTGAAATCGCCTACCTCGCCTGGGAAGCCCGGCCATTCATCGAACTGGCGACCGACACGCTTTACGTCAGGAACGGGAAGATTGCGGTCCAGACGTTTACTGCATTTTCGGGCTGACTGCAAAGAGGCTGCGATGGGCGAGCGCGAAGCCTGCGTTCGATGCCGGTAAAACATCTTGGGAGACAGGCATGGCAGGGAAACTCGAAGGCCGCACCGCGGTCGTTACGGGCGCCAGTTCCGGGAACGGTCGCGCGATTGCAGTGGCCCTGGCGCGGGAGGGCGCTCACGTGGTGTGCTCCGACCTGAAGAAACAGGCGCTGCCGGGTGGCTACGAAAAAGACCTCGAAGTCGATACCGACGCGCTCATCAGTCAGAACGGTGGGAAAGCGACGTTCATCGCGGCAGATGCGAGTAAGGCCGTAGACGTGCAGAACGTCGTCGCTGATGCGGTAGAAAAGTTTGGCAGGCTCGACATCATGGTGAACAACGCGGGCGTGTTCACCGGTTTGCACAACATCATCGACGAAACCGAAGAGCAATACGACTTCACGATGAACGTCAACGCCAAGGGTGTGTGGCTGGGGTGTAAATATGCCATCACGCAGTTCATGAAGCAGGAGCCGATTAAAAGCTCGACCGGTGCCGAACTGCGGGGCCGTATCGTGAACATCGCGTCCATTGGCGGCCTGGTCGGACTCGCACTCGAGCCTGCTTACTGTGCCTCCAAGGGGGCGGTGGTCAACCTGACACGTGAGCTCGCAATCGATTTCGCGCCGGAGCGAATCAACGTCAATGCCATTTGCCCAGGTTTCCTCGCAACGGCGATGGTTCGTTCCTTCCTCGAGAAGGAAGACACCAACAAGCTTCTCCATGACCTCACACCGTGGCCACGTGTGGGAACCGCCGAAGACGTGGCACGTGCGGCGGTGTTCCTCGCGTCTGACGACGCCGAATGGATGACCGGCTCGATGCTGACCGTAGATGGTGCATTTACGGCGCGATAGCGCTCTCTGAAAAAAGGAGACATCGACCATTTCACAGGAGGAATACCATGAGCAGGTTGAAAGACAAGGTAGCTATCGTCACCGGCGCAAGTTCGGGTTTCGGCCGCGGTATTGCACTCGCGTTTGCAGCAGAAGGCGCAAAAGTCGTAGTGAGCGACATCCACGAGGAGCCGAACAAGGGCGGATTCGAGGGTAACGCGCAATTCACCACCGTTGGTGCCATCAGGGAAGCCGGCGGCCAGGCTACGTATGTATCGTGCAACGTGACAAAGCAAAACGAAGTCGCGAATCTCGTACAGGAAGCGGTGCGCGTGTACGGAGGCCTCGACGTCATCGTCAATAACGCTGGCATCTATCGGGCAGGCAAGCTGGCACACGAGTTCGCTGTCGAAGACCTCGACGCATGCTTCGACGTGAACGTGCGAGGTACGTGGTTCGGCTGCCAGGAGGCCATCAAGGTATTCCTGAGGCAGGGTCGCGGCGGCAATATCGTCAACATCGTATCGACCGCGGGCCTTCAAGGTCACCCTAATCAGTCCGTGTACAACATCTCGAAGGGGGCGGCAGCGAATCTGACGCGCTGTCTGGCCATCGAATACGGCCGCGACAAGATTCGCGTCAACGGCATCTGCCCGACTTACGCGAAGACGTCACTCACGCGTGCGCTATTCGACGACAAGGACTTCGACAAGGTGTTCACCGATGCAATACCGCTGAAGCGCTGGGGCGAAGTCGAGGACATCGCGAACCTGGCAGTCTTCCTTGCGTCGGACGAGTCGAGCTACATCCACGGCGACCTCGTTCGTATTGACGGTGGCGAAACGCTCTGCCGTTTCTCGGTCTAGGTTATTTCCACCGATACGGTTGCCATGGCTGAGTCGGTATTCGTATCTCTGGAAGCTGAGCATGCGTGCATGTCGGGGCTCAACATTAACCCGATGCCGGTGAAGGAGTTCAAGCGCGGCGACGAGATGCTTGCACGTTTTTTCTTCGTCCAGGACCCCAATGGCTACAAAATCGAAGTGCTCCAGCGAGCAGGCCACTACGTCTAACGGCGTGGGTGCCCGTATTCAATCGACGCGTGAAGTTCTGAAGAGAAGCCACGAAGACGGCCGTGACTATCTCGCCATGAACGTGCTGATAATCTTCGCGGAGAGACTCGACATGGCGAAGCCAGCGAGGCGAGTACGGGTCTGACACCGCAGGCGGCCGCGACTTCGACGGAAGCCGCCGCAAAGCATCACTCCGAAACTCCGTTCAAGCTTGTGCGCAAAGCCGAGCGGCGCATGTCGCCCGGCGACAATCCGTAGCGCTCCTTGAATGTCCGGCAAAAGTGGCTAACGGAATTGAAGCCCCATCTAAACGCGATTTCGGAAACCTGCAATCTGTGGAACGCGGGGTCGGTCAGTGCCTGTTTGCACATGTGCAGTCGACTGTTGAGGACATATCCGGATACAGTCAAATCGCTGCGCTGAAACAACATGTGCAGATACCGCAACGAAATATTGTTCGCTTCGGCGATGCGGGCCGGGTTCAGGTCTTCCTCGTGTAGGTGTCGCAGAATGAAATCCTGCACGCGCCGGAGCGTGGCCGCGCTCGCGTCGAATGTCGCTGCGGGTTGCTGGCCGGAGAGCGCGATCCCAAGAAGTTCCAGCGTCGAGCGGCTCACTGAGCCCTGAACGGTTTCGTCAAGCGAGCCAATCTGATTCGATAGTGCGAGCAGATGCACGGCGAGCAGTGAGCCAACGCCAGTGCGACTTTCAATCTTGCCACCCGATGGTGGCGTTTTACGCTCGGGTAAGCGCTCCCTCATGAGTGACCACGGAATCATGAGCGTTACCTTGTGCAGCCGTTCCAGCACTTCGAACTTGACGACCTGGTTCGTCGTCCATACCACCAGATCTCCTGAAGCCACTTCGACGCCGGAATCGCCAATCCTGAACCGCTCCCGACCTCCGGTTGTGAGCTGCACACCGACATAGAGCTCGTCGTCTCGTCGCACTTGACCGCGAGTGCGTTCACCGACACAGGGGTCGCAAATCGTTTCGACGATACCCGCGCCGGCGAAGTGATGATGCTTCACGTGGGCATAGAACGTTGCAGGTAACCGTTGAGGCACTTGCCAATCACGATAGCTCTGGCTGAGGACGTCTTCCCAGGCGTCCGTGCGGTCATTGATGGGAACTAGCTCGCTTGACCACTCGTTGGAAGCATTTGGCAATTTTGTCTCCTGTCTCTAGCTGCAGCGCCACTTCTATTGGAGGCGCTTGCGCGTCTTTTGAGCGTACTCCTCAACATACTCGCGTTCCACGGGGGCAACCCTTATCAGACATTCTATCTTCATCGATGCAATTCTTTAGGGTCGCATGAGCAATGTCCGAGGCGAGACGAGACGACGGCCGGTACCGCTATTAAGGACTCTCATGCTCGACGCTGTAGTCGAAACCGCCAGGCACTTCGAAAGACTGATCTCGACGGCTGGTCCAGGCCGAAACTCGTTGAATGGGTAAGGGGGAGGGGAAGTGATCTTTTCGCGACGAAGGCGAAGTGTTGATTTGCACGGAATCCTGACCCACGATTTGCATTGAATTCTGACCCACCCGTTGGACCAGCTTTTCGTGTTATTCAGTGGGTATTTGGGTCTTCTTTCTCTCCTTCTTTGGCTGTGTCGTGCT